>JASGJM010000031.1:0-104488 GCA_049840755.1 Luteolibacter sp.
TGCGCAGCCACCAGCCGCCGATCGTCAATACCGGCATGAACAGCAGGACGCGGGCGATCCATTTCGAGGCCGCAGGCGGATTCGGGATGCTCTCGTAGCGGGCATTCAAGGACAGCCCCATGATGTAGCACAGCAGACCGGCGGCATGGACCGCGATCAGGCTCCAGGCGTGGGTGCTCAGGGTGAAAGGATGGGGCTTGGTGGTGTCCACCATCACCGCCAGGAAGCCCATCACCGGCAGCAATGCGCGGCACAGGCCCATCGGAATCACTGGCCAGACCGCCTTCTTGTGCCAGACGGTGTAGATCACGATCAGACCCGCGATCACCGCGGCCACTGCCGCGCAGAGCCAACTGATCAGAAAGGCGGCGATCACCCCGAGGGCGATGAACCGGATGGCGCGGAGTTGATAGGACAGCGGGGTGAAGAGGCCGCTTGGCAGGGCGCGCTCGGGGCGGTGTTTCGCGTCCCACTCGCGGTCGTGCCAGTCATTGAAAAAGTTTCCGCCGATGTAGAGCAGCACACCGGCCAGCGCCAGCACCGCACCCTTGATCATGAGGAGGCGGGGATCATCGACCCCGTGCAACCAGATCCCCAGCGCGATGCCGAGCCAGACATTGGAGACGACGCTCGGGACGTTCGCGATGCGCGCGGTGGCTAGCCAGCCATGGAGTTTCGAATTCATTCCGTTGGGTGGCTTTTAGCATTCTCCCAGGACCCAGCGGTATTCCGCGGCGATCTGCTCCACCACCGGACGGTGGAGTGACTGAGGCAGTACGCCCCAGGTGTAGGTTTCGATTTCGTAATGGGTGCAGGTGTCCGGATGATCCCGCCGCCAGGCCAATACATCGCGAACCTGCTGGTGGGTGGAGCGCAGCGGCGGCACGGGCTCGGCATCCAGCGGGATGTGGAAATGCACCCGCCATTCTTCCGCAGCGGTGCCGTCCGCTTGCAGTGCGGCCAGAGCATCCGGCAGGTCGACGAATCGTTGGATCGAGCCATCCGGCTCTCGTGCCAGCACCTGGTGGAAGTAGATCGGCTCATCGAAGGCGGCCAGAGCCGTGACGGCTTCCGGGTTACGCGGATCCAGTGCGACCGCCGAGGAGAGGTGGATTTTGGAAATCCGCAGCCCTGCCGCCACCAGCGCGTCCAAAGAAGTACGGGCATCCTCGTATTGGAGCGCGAAGTGGCAGGCATCGTAGTTGATCCCGAGCCGCCGCAGCAGCCGGGCGGGATCGGGGGAAACGGTCTTCATCCGCTCGAAGAAACGCAGCGTTTCCCCGGTGTTCTCGAAATGCCCCAGCGGTTCCGGCTCCAGACCGAGATGAAGGTCGTGGCCGGTTCTGTCCGAGAGATCGTCCAGGAACAGGGCCAGCTCTTCCAGATGGGCGAAGATCGGGGTCTCTTCCGCGTGGAAGGTCTTGTGCGAACCGGGCAGGGTGGACACCGAGCCATCGACCCCTTCCGGCAGGATGGCGGCGAGAATGTTGAAGAGATTCTTCGTGTAGTCGAGCCGCTCACGGGTGGTCCAGTCCGGTTGGAACACCCTCTCTTTCACCCGGGTGGTGTGGAAATCCCCGTAAGGAAAGCCGTTGATGGTGAAGACGTAGGCGTTCTCGGACGCCAGCCAGCGCTTGAAGTCCTCCAGATGCGTTCCTTCCAGCAGCTCTTGCGCCGCACGGGCCGCCAGACGCAGGCCGATGGCGTAGGGCTGGTCCTTTGAGCCGACCGCATCCCGCACCGCCATCGTGTGCGTGGAGATCGCCGTGAAGGTGTCCGCCCAGCTTTCCGCAGGGTGGATATTGGTGCAGTAGGCCAGATGCCCGGAACCGAAACGCATGCCACAGGGTGGGAGAGGATTTCCAACCCGGCAAGCGCGGGGATGTCAGTGGAATTACCCGTTCCGACGTGCCTTCTCCAGACGCTCCTGTTGGGCGTCTGCGATATCCGCGACCATATAGATCAAATACCGGACTCCCAATGCTCCAAGGCAGCCGATGATGACCGTTCCGATGGCCGACCAGACGGGAGCAAAGGAGTGTATTTCGTTGGCAAGATAGAGCTGATACAGGGCGTTCCCGAAGGTATACAGGATCACGCAGCGTGAGAGCAGATCGACCCAGAACCGTTCCGATTCGTAACGAGATTTGGTTTCAGGAGCGTGTGAGTTGGCTTCGGGAACGGTGTCGATCCTTGGGAACAACGCGGCCAGCGGCACCCAGCCTTTGGATTGCGGGAGGTTTTCCCGGCGAACATCCCGGTCGGCCAAGGCCATCCATGGCTGGCGGTCGATTTCACGCGGCAGTTGGGCCTTGATTTCCTCCCGGGTAAAGGGGCCGCGGATATCGCCGGAATCGGAAGAGCGGATGTAGAATTTCATGGGGTGAAGATCCATGCAGATGCAGAGGCAGTTCTGTCAACGCAGCCATTCGCCGTTATAACGAGCCTCCGGGCTTGCCTCGGTGATTTGCATGTGCAAGCGTGATACAGGGCAGAAAGCCCTTTATGGTCATGAAAGAGCTCTTCGACGCTTGGCGGTCGGTGGATCGCAATAAAATCGCGGTGTTGCTCAGCGTGATCCCGGGTCTGGGACACCTCTACAAGCACCACTATCTGGACGGACTGACGATTCTCATCGTCGGCAATGCCATGATGGTATTTGTCGCCCTCTGGCTGGCGATCGCCACCGTGGGTCTGTCCCTCATCCTCGTTCCTGCGGCATGGATCGCGGGTGTGGCCTACTCCGCCTTCTACGCGGAAGACAGGCACGGAGCGCATCCGTACCTGCACGTCTGGGAGATGAAGCTCTCCCAGATCTTCCACCGCAGGTAACACAGGTCAGTCACCGAAAAGGTTGCCCAGGCCGCCGAGCACCGATCCTTCTCCTTTGCCCGCCGAGTACATCCCCGTGATGCGCTGGGCGAGGCGGGAGAGTGGCATGCTCTGGAGCCAGACCGTGCCGTGACCCTGCAGGGTGGCGAGGAACAGGCCCTCGCCGCCGAAGACCATCGACTTGAGATTTCCTGCGCGCTGGATGTCGGTACTGAATGCCGTTGGTGAAGGCCACCAGGCAGCCTGTGTCGACAAACAGCTTCTCTCCCTTCAGCTCCTTCCGGATGACCGTGCCGCCGGCGTGCACGAAGGCCATGCCATCGCCCTGCAGGCGCTGGAGGATGAATCCCTCGCCGCCGAAGAGGCCTGCCCCGAGCTTCTTGTTGAAGGCGATCCCGACCTGCGTCCCGAGCGCGGAACACAGGAAGGCGTCTTTTTCGCAAAGCAGTTCGCCTCCGAGGGTGGAGAGGTCCACCGGCACCACCGTGCCGGGGTAGGGGGCTGCGAAGGTGACCTTCTTCTTGCCCGCACCCCGATTGGTGAAGTGGGTCATGAAGATCGACTCGCCGGTGAGCGCGCGTTTGCCCACCGCCATCAGCTTGCCCATGAAGCCGCTGTCCGGCGTGGAGCCGTCGCCCATCTTGGTTTCGAAAGCGATACCGTCCTCCATGTAGTTCATGGCTCCGGCCTCGGCGATCACGGTCTCATTCGGATCGAGCTCGATCTCCACCATTTGGATCGATTCTCCGTGGATCTCGTAGTCGATTTCATGGGAACGCTTGCCGGCACGGGAGGCCCCGCCTGGTGGCAGTGGCGGAGGAACCGCGGCGGCCTTGAAAAGATCAGGCAGGACCTTCGCCGCCGGTTCCCAGCCGATCATCCCCTCCGTCCATACCACGGTGGCAGCGGTGATGGCGCCGGATTCGATGAGCTCGTTGAGATTTTCCTCGGAAGTGGAGGCGGTGCTGCCGGAGGCGGAGTGGTAGTGCCACGTTTTCATGATCGCGCCATGTTAGGGCCCGATCGGCGTCACGCAATTGGGAGAATGCGGCGAAAATGGAATCGGCGCACGAGAATCCAGAGTCCAGAATCCGGAGTCCAGAGGAGAAGAAGACGAGCGAAATGACTCCTCGGTGTTTAAGGCTACCTGTCCAAGTAGAAGTCCTGCCATGACTACCCGGGAACATCTCAATCAATGCCGGCGGCGAGGTGTGACACTGGTGCTCATCGGAGCGGCCCTTTTTGCATTCGGTGCTGCTGGCTCGGGAAAGGGGGTATCCGCTTGGATGGCTCTGATCGGCTTCGGCATGATTGCAAGCGGAGGCTTCCTCATGCGGGGCGGGCGTTGCCAGCACTGCCAAGAGCGGATCGGCAACCTGGCAGGGGGACAAGACGGCGCGATGCTTCAAGTCTCTCCCGGAATCCGTTTTTGCCCTCGTTGTGGACGGTCGTTGGATGAGTGAAGCGGCTTGCTAGCTCTTTTCCTCTTCTCTGGGTTCTGGGCTCTGGATTCTTGCGTCTCGGCGAAGCCGCTACCCCAGCGGAAACTCCGTCACCTGCTCCAGCTTGATTCCGTAAAGCTGCGCGATCAGAGGCGCATCGGAGGCGTGGTAAACCTCCCGATAGTAGATCTCCTTGATGCCGTAGGCGCAGAGCGTCTGCATGCAGGCGGTGCAGGGCATCGTGGTGGTGGCCACGATCTTCGCCTCGCCGCGGCGGAACAGGCTGCAAAGGTTGATCTCCGCGTGCAGCATGAACTTTTGGCGCGCTTCGCGGTCGTCCCAGAAGCCCTCGGGAGCGTCGAAGCCCGGAGCGAGGCCGTTGTAGGCGGTGCCGATCACGCGGTTGTCGAAATCGAGCGCGGCGGCCCCGACCTTCCGGTAAGGATCTTCCGAGCGCAGGCTGGCCACATGGGCAAGCGCCATGGCGTATTGCGGGATCGACAGGCGGGACACGCCTGAGGAATAGAGGTGAAACGGCGGTTCCGGAAATCGAAATTTGCCAGAAGCGCTCCGAGCGCCTTTTCTCCGGGCGTGGACCGCACCCGCTCCGGAGTTTTCGCCGCGCTCATCGCGTTTTTCCTATGGGGCGTTCTGCCGGTGTATTGGAAGCATCTCGCCTTCCTGCCGCCGGTCTCGATCGTGGCCCAGCGCACGCTTTGGTCGCTGGTCCTGCTGCTGCCATTGGTGGGGTTTTCGAGACAACGCGGGGAGTTTTTCAGCGGCCTCCGGCAACCGCGCGCCTATGGCTGGCATGCCCTGTCCGGTCTGATGCTGTCCTCGAACTGGCTGCTCTACGTGTGGGCCACGCTCCACGACCATGTGATCGAGGTGGCGCTCGGCTACTATCTCAATCCGTTCCTGAACATGCTCTTCGGCACGCTCTGGTTCGGTGAAAGGCACAACCGTTGGCAGCTGACTGCGATCGGTCTGGCGTTGCTGGGGCTTTGCTTCCAGATCCCGGCAGTGAATGGTTTCCCGTGGATCACGCTGGTGATCGCCCTCACCTTCGCCCTCTACGCCGTGGTGCGGAAGGTGGCACCGCTTGGCTCGCTCAGCGGACTCACTTTGGAAACGATGCTGCTGGCTCCGATCGCGCTCGGTTGGCTGGTGTGGCGCTCACCCTCTCTCCCGGAATCCTTCGGCGGCACCTGGCCGCATGCGTGGCTGGTGATCATCTCCGGTGCCGCCACCGCCACGCCGTTGTTCTTCTTCGGTTACGCGACCCGCACAATCCGGCTCACCACGTTGGGAGTGCTCCAGTTCCTCGCGCCCACCCTTCAATTCCTCATCGGGTGGCTGGTCTATCACGAACCGATGTCGTCGCTGCGCTTGACCTCGTTCAGCTTCGTCTGGCTGGCGATCGGAGTTTATGCCCTCGATGCGTGGAAGAAGCGTTCAGCTCTTGCCGTCCAGTAACCATGCGGTCTTCCTGCTATCTGGGATTGTTTGGTCCTGATGATCTGTCTGATCTGATCGCATTGGATACCGATCCTGGAGTGAGGGAGTTTTTGGGAGGCCCTGTGGAGCCAGCGAATGCAGAACGGAGAGCTCTCGCCCATATTTCAGGCACCACGGGAGAGGTGGAATGGGCGATCCGTCGGGTGGGCGATGACGCGTTTCTCGGAATCATCTCTCTTCATCCCCATCATGACGGCGAGGACACGGAGGTTTCCTATGCCCTGTTGCCCCGGCACCAAGGGCACGGCCATGCGACGGAGGCCTTGCGGCTGGTGCTGAAGCATGCGGCGTCGGTTCTCGGGCTCGATCGCCTGGTGGCGGAAACCCAATCCCGGAACGTGAAATCCATGCGCTTGTTGGCACGCGTGGGCATGAAGCTGGAGCGAACCGTGATCCGGTTTGGAGAGGAGCAATCCATCCATGGGATCTCCCTACCGGTTGGGAAAGCTTGAGGAGTATTGGCGATGGGAAAATGGTCCGGCTTGTCCACGTGACAAGATCGGCGCGTCCGTTTTACCTCGGGGAGTAGACGATGACCTCTTTCGACAAAATCTGTGCCGTGGTGAGCATTCCGATCGGCGGGTTGCTGATGGTGCTCGGTGTCTTTGGCATTTTCGTTGGCTCTTCGGCGAACTTCACCCTGCCGCCTATCATCGGAGGCTTGCCGTTCCTCGTTGGATGGAGCGCCTGCGTTACCATGCTCCGTTATTGGCGGAGATCATCTGGCAACGGAGGCTCGGTGAACCTTGGTTTTGCGAAGGATCTCTATCCTCAATACAGCTATCAGGCTTTCCTCGCCGAGCGACCGGACATGATCGGCCACCCCGGAGCGGACGGCACGTTCAAGGAGTGGCTCCGAGTACAGCTGCGATAAAGGTAAGGTATCACGCGTTGGTGAGCAATCCTGCCGAAGAAAACTACTTCGTTGCTTCGCGGCGCATTTGCTCCTGCACCTCATTCATCGGCTTCGAGGCATCGATCACCCGCACGAATGGCTCACCCTTGAGGGAGAGAAAAATCCCGCGGCAGCGTTCGAGGTCCTCGCGTTTTTCGAATTCATTCGTTTCATCCCCACGGCCACCGATGCGCGCGAGCGCGATGTCCGTATCGAGATCGAGGATGAAGAGGATGTCCGGCAGAGGAGCGAAGACTTCGTTGCGGCGGCGGATCTCCTGAGGGTCAAAGCCGATCGCACCTTGATACGCCATGTTGGAGAAATAGTAGCGATCGAGAATCACCACTTTTCCCGCAGCCAATGAAGGCGTGATGACCTGTGCGACATGCTCCTCGCGATCGGCGATGAACAAGGCGAGTTCTTCCTCCGGGGCGAGGCGGCCGCCGGTGAAGCTCTCCCGCAGCTTCATGCCGTGGGGGCCGCGGGTGGGTTCGAAATCCAGCACCACCTCACGCCCCTGCTCGCGGAACCATTCCGCCAGTTGCCGGGCCTGGGTGGACTTCCCGGTGCCGTCGATGCCTTCGATGACGATGAACATGGGATCAAATCGCGGAAGCGCAGTAGCGGGCGAAGAGATGGGACAGGTGGGCGTCTGCGGATGGCGGCGCGCCGGTTGCTTTCTCGATCAGCACGGCCGGATCATAGGTGCCGCCGTGGGAGTGGATGTTCGTGCGAAGCCACGCAAGCAGCGGCTTGTATTCGGCCTTGGCGAGGCCGGCGGCGACCGTTGGCTCCGCAGCGGCGGTGGCGAAAAGCTGTGCGGCATTGAGATTGCCCAGCGTGTAGGTGGAGAAGTAGCCGAAGCTGCCCATCGACCAGTGGATGTCCTGAAGGCAACCATGGCTGTCATCCGGTGGAGTCATGCCGAAGTAGCTGGAGAAGGCCTCATTCCAAGCGGCGGGCAGATCCTTCACGGCGAGATCGCCGGAGATCAGCCGCCGTTCCAGATCGAAGCGCAGGAGGATGTGCAGATCGTAGGTCGCCTCATCCGCCTCCACGCGGATGAAGGATTTTTCCGCACGCCGGATTACGGCGAGGAAGTCATCCAGCGAGAGCGCGCCAAGCTGGGGGAAACACTCCACCGCGAATGGGAACCAGCGTTCCCAGAAGGCCTGGGAGCGGCCCACGTGGTTTTCCCACAGACGGGACTGCGATTCGTGGATGCCGAGGGAAACCGAATCACCGGATGGCAGGCCGACATCTCCCTCTGGCAGGCCCTGTTCATAGAGACCGTGGCCAGCCTCGTGCATGACACCGAGCAGGGAGGAGGTGAAGTCCTCAAGATCGTAGCGGGTGGTCAGGCGGACATCCCGTGGACCCAGCGTGGTGCAGAAGGGATGTGCGGTGGTATCGATGCGGCCGGCGTTCAAATCGAAGCCGAGGGATTCTGCGATCGCCGCGTTGAAACGCTGCTGCTGCTCGATGGGATAGGGACCTGCCGGCAGCTTGGCATTGCGGATCTCCGAGTTCGCCACCGCGAGATTGCCGATGTTGATCAGCTGTGGACGCAGCGTGTCGAACAAGGTGGCGATGGTGGCGGCGTTGCTGCCCCGCTCGTAGGTATCCAACAGCGCGTCGTAGGGCTCCGAGGCGTAGCCCCACAGGTCGGCCTTTTCACGGGCCAGTGAGACGAGTGTTTCGAGGTGAGGTGCGAAGGAGGCGAAGTCCGAATCCCGGCGAGCGGAAACCCACGCGTGCTTGCCCATGGAGGTGGCTTCGGACTGGCGGGTCACAAGGTCCACGGGAAGCTTGGTCGCGCGGTCGAACTGGCGTCTCATTTCCCGCAGGTTCGCGGTCAGGACGACATCGTCTCCTTTGTTTGAATTCTCCGCTTCTTCCAGCGAACGCTGCCATTCTTCCGAGGTGGAAAGCTGGTGCGCCTTTCCTGCGAGCCAGGAGAGCTGGCTGGCGCGGAAGGGGTGGGCCGATTCCGGCAGATAGGTTTCCTGATCCCAGCCCAGCGTGGACGCGGTGGTATTGATCAGAGCGTGTTCGCGGGCGAGGTCGAAAAGTTTCACGCCCGGAGCATTCACGCAAAGCGGCGGAGGCGCAAAGGAAGAAGTTAGAAGTCACGCACTACTTTGTTCTGGCCGGATGGTGTCCCCACCTCGGAGAGACGGGATCAAGGCCAGACCGAGGAGATGCAAAAAGATGGCAGCGCACGAAAAATGAAAGCCCATGAGGAAACGCAGGTGCTGGGGCTCTTGGTAAGGAGGAAAACCTACGATGAAATAGGCGATCTGCCCTCGCCACCAGCCGAGGATCATAGTGGCGACGAATCCCACGGAGGTGGCGATCCAGATCCACTTTAAAAGCTGGGATTTCGCCAACCAACGGGCACAGAAACCCGCACCCAGCAGATTCAGTCCGATCAGAATCAAGGCTGCCAATTTGGCGATCACAACATTCCTAAGGGACCAAGAGATGTCTGGAGCGAGGCCGAATAGGACCGCGCTAAGCATGCTTCCGATGGAGTGTTTTTCGTAACCTCGATAGATTACCTGCTCTCCCGGCAAGAACCATGCCACCACGGCTATCGCCACTGAAAGCATCAGCAAGCCTCTCGCGAACCGTAGACGTCTCTCGTAGGTATGGAGCGTCATGGTACAGGGGGCAGCAAGGAGAGTGCTGGCCGGTTTTAATAAACGATTGAACTCCGGGAACTCGAAAAGGAGGGAATGGGGGAGCTACTTCGCAGACGCCTTCACGTAGATCTCCGCCGGAGCGGTTTCGAAGTATTTGAACAGCGCCGGGCAGAGCCAACCTTCGGTATCTCCCTCCGGCCACGTATACCAGTTGCCGCCCATCTCCGGACGATTCCAGACGAAGCGGGCATCGTAACCGGGGAACGGTTGGGCGGAAAATACGAGCCGGAATCCTTTCGCCGCGTTCGGAATGGACTGCGTGAGCATGTCGATGATCGTGTCCGCTCCGCTGACAAATGGCTCCTGCCGCAAATCGACGGCGGAATCATCAAAGACCCACATCCCTTCAAATTTATAGGGGGCGATGACAAAGAGGGAGTTCATGCGAAAAGCGTGCTGATCATGGCACCTATCAATCCAACAGATTTCCGTAGTACTTCCGCGCCAGCGACAACGACAGTCCGAGGATTTCGTAGCTGTGCGCTTTCTTCAGCGCCTCGTCCGACATCGCGGCGCACTCGGCGTGGCTGAGGGAGCGCACGGCTTGGCCGACGCGCGGAACCTGATGCGGACCGACGGAAAGTTCCTCGACACCGAGTCCGATGAGAAGCGGTGTGAGGCGGATGTCACCGGCCATTTCACCGCAGACGCCGGTCCAGATGCCGTGGTCGTTGCCCGCATCAATGGTCTTCTTGATGAGACGGATGACGGCGGGGTGGGTGGGACGATAGAGATCCGCCACGTGCGGATTCACGCGGTCCACCGCGACGGTGTACTGGATCAGGTCATTGGTGCCGATCGAGAAGAAGTCCACTTCCGGCGCGAGCAGGTCGGCGCAGACGGCGGCGCTGGGCACCTCGATCATCACGCCCACCGGCAGGTCGGGGTTGAAGGGGATGCTGGCCTTGTCGAACTCATCCATGCACTCGCGCAGGATGGTGCGGGCGCGCTTCACCTCGGAAAGACCGGAGACCAGCGGGAACATCACCGCGATCTTGCCGTGGGCGCTGGCACGCAGGATGGCGCGCAGCTGGTCCTTGAACATCGCCGGGCGCGAAAGCGAGACGCGGATGCCTCGCCAACCGAGGAAGGGGTTCGGCTCCGGATCGGTGAGCGGCTCCACCGGCAACTTGTCACCACCAGCGTCCAGCGTGCGGACGATCACGGTGTGCGGGGAAAGTTCCTTCGCGAGCTTGGTGTAAACGTCCGCCTGCTGGGTTTCATCCGGCATTTCCTCCCCGTTGAGCAGGAGGAATTCGGTGCGGTAGAGGCCGATGCCTTTTGCTCCGCTGCGCTTCACCAACGGCAGTTCATCGATGAGCTCCACGTTCGCGGAAAGCGTGATCGCGCGTCCGTCCGTGGTATCGGTGGCTGCGCCTTTCATGGCTTCCAGCGCGCTGCGAACCTTCGCCTTCTCCGCGCTGAGGGCCTGGTAGCGGGCCAGGGTTTCGGCGGAGGGGTGGAGGATCAGCTTGCCGGCATAGCCATCCAGAATACCGGGAGTCAGCGTCTGGAGATCGATGACCGTGCCGTCCAAGCCGAGTACGGCGGGGATGCCGAGCGCGCGGGCGAGGATGGCCGTGTGGGAGTTCACACTGCCCAGCTCCGCGGCAAAGCCGAGGATGTGGCGGCGGTTCATGGCCGCCGTGTCGGACGGCGTGAAATCGTAGGCCACCAGGATGTGCTGGCCATCGGACGGGGCGACGTGGCGGACCTCGCTCTCCTCCGCCTTGAAATTCCGGAGCACGCGCTGGCAGACATCCTCGATGTCCGCGGTGCGTTCGCGCAAATACGGGTCCGGGATGCGACGCATCGCCTCCAGGAAGTTCTGCATGATCGCGTAGAACGCATACTCGGCGTTCTGGCAGCGGTCGGCGATGGCTTCCGCCACGCGGTCCACCACGGCGCGGTCTTCCAACAGCATCTGGTGGGCCTCGAAGATATCGCTCTCCTTGCCACCGGACAGGGACTCCAGCCGCTGCTGGAGCTCGGCGAGCTGGCGCTTGGTGACCTCGAGGGCCTCATGGAAACGCTCCTGCTCGCGCGGGATATCGGATTCCTGGATCTCGTAAACCTCCGGCGCGGAAAAGCCGCGGGCCATCACATGCAGTGGACCGATGGCGATCCCCGGCGACGCGGGAATCCCCTGATAGATGACTTCCGGTTCAACTGCGGTGTCTGCCATGCTTCGGACGGATCATGAGGTGGTCCGGGGAGGCGTGAAAGAAGAATCCGAAGGGTGGCTGATGTCCTTGGTGATCAATTCCTGACGCACTTTTCAGCGAGGTGGTTTTTTTCATTCCGATTCCTGCTGGAGCGCCGAAACCGGTTGCTCCGGCGGTCTTCCGCTGGTTCGCTGGCGGCAGATCGTTCTGCGTCGTTTCTTTTGATCATGAGTGCGTCCGTCTCATCCGTCCGTCCGGTGGTTTTGATCGCTTCCTGCAAGCGGGAGCTCGATGGCTTCCCCACCTACACCATCCGCAACAATTACATCGAGGCGCTCACACGGGTCGGATGCCAGGCCTTGATCGTGCCGGAGGCGGCGGGCGGTGATTTTTCCACCCTGCTCGCGGTGGCGGATGGGATTCTCTTCAATGGCTCGCCCTCGAATGTCCATCCTTCCCACTACGGTGAGGAGGTCCATGACCCCTCGCTGCCGCAGGACGCCGATCGTGATGCGTGGACGCTGCCGTTGATACGGTTGGCGTTGGAACACGGAATCCCCGTCTTCGGCATTTGCCGTGGCTATCAGGAGATGAATGTGGCGCTGGGTGGCAGTCTGCACCAAGCCGTTCATGAAGTGCCCGGGCTTGCGGATCACCGGCCCAATGAGGCGGACACGCTGGAGAAGCGCTACGCCATCTCTCATCCCGTCTCCATCACGCCGGGCGGGGTGCTCGAAGGCATTTTGGGAAAAACGGAAACCGAGGTGAATTCCGTGCACGGACAAGGCGTCAATCGTCTCGCTCCTCCACTCCGCGCGGAAGCGTATGCGCCGGATGGCTTGGTCGAGGCGTTCACTTGTCCCTCGGCGAAGGGCTTCAATCTCGCGGTGCAATGGCATCCGGAGTGGCGGCCCCAAGATCGGGAAGATTCGTTGAAGGTGCTCCAAGCCTTCGGCGATGCCTGTAAACGCCATCATCAAGAGCGCACCCGCATGGCTGTTGATCCGGGATGAATTCGCACTCGTCCCCATCCCGTTTGTGGCGGGCGCTCGGCCTCGGCATGGTGGCGGCGGCGTTTTTCTCCGTCAGCTTCGTGCTCAGCCGGCAGATGGCGGAAGCCCATGGCCACTGGGCGTGGACCGCCGCGCTGCGATTCCTGATGATGCTGCCGATGCTTTTCGGTATCCTCGTGGCCCGCGGGAAATGGGGTGAATTCCGGGACGCGTGGAGCGCCGCGCCGCTCGGCTGGATTGGATGGGGGACGGTGGGGTGCGGACTGTTCTATGGGCCGCTGGTGGCAGCCTGCGCCATTTCCCCTGCGTGGGTAGTGGCGGGTTCCTGGCCGGTGGCGATCGTGATCGGCATCGTGCTCGCACCCTTTCTCTATAACGACCATCGCCGACATATTCCGCGCCGGGCGCTGGTCTACAGCACGCTGATCGTGGTGGGGGTGATGTTGCTCCAGGTGGGGGAGGCCCGTTCGATGAACTGGCGTTCGGTGCTGTGGGGGCTGCTGTTGGTGCTCGCCAGCGCTACGGCGCACCCGATCGGAAACCGGATGAGCATGCAGCTCATGGAGAAGCGGCAACTGCGACCGGATGCGGTGATCCGTCTCACCGCCCTTACGGTGGGCAGTTTGCCGGGTTGGTTGGCCCTGTGCGTTTGGGGCTATTTCCGCTCCGGATGGCCGCCTCCCGAGCAACTTACCGGATCACTGGTGGTGGCGGTTTGCGGGGTCATTGCCACGCCTGTGTTTTATGCCGCCGCCCAGTTGGTGAGCCGTGATCCCGAGGCACTGGCCGCGGTGGAGGCTACCCAAGCGGCGGAAATCCTGTTCACGCTTTTGTTCGAGGCGATCCTGATCGGCATCCGCCCGCCGGATGCTTTTGGGATTGCCGGGCTGGCTGTTATCATCAGCGGCATCCTGCTGCACGCAGTCCCGCGGAGACAGAAGACTGAATGAGATAAGAAACGGGACAAGAATGTCCCTGCTCTTTGTCGTTACTGGCGGTAATCAAAAACCCCGTGCATGCAGTGCAAGCACGGGGATGAGCAGGGGCGCGCAATGGCGTGGCCCGTGGTGAAGTGAGGCTTCGCAACCTGAAGGAACCTTCAATCCTCCTCGAACTTGCGGGAGATCAGGTCGGCGATCGCTTCCAAGGCGGCTTCGGCGTCCGGGCCTTCGGCGGTCACGGCGATGACCGATCCGTGGCCGGCGGCCAGCATCATCAGGCCCATGATGCTCTTGCCGTCGACTTCCTCGCCATCCTTCTCGACGCGGATGTCCGACTGGAACCGGTTCGAGGTTTTCACGAACTGGGCCGCAGGCCGGGCGTGGATGCCGAGCTTGTTGATGATGGTGAAGTCTTTGCGAGCCATGGAGGGTGGGACGCCGGGAACGGCGACGGGCGGAGTGTATGGAGCCCGTCCGGGAGACTCCAAGGGAAAAATGAGCCCCCGGGTGAGAGGATCTACGGAGCCGGGTGCGGCGTGTTCTCCGGGACACCTTTGACGGGCAGGCCAAGTGCCCGGTCGAGCCAATTCGCGAAGTTCACGGAGTCGTCGCGCCGCTGGGAATCCAATAGGTTCACCAGCTTCATGTTCCCTCGCAGGCTGACGAGGTGGCGGGTTGGTCCTTTCGATCGGAAGGCCATGAAATGGACGTGATCGAAGCCCGCCAGCGGCAGGCGTTTCCGCCACAGGGTGAATCGACCGGCTTTTCGCCGCACTTCCAGCCGCCTCGCCCGGAGGTCGAAGTGGAAATAGCGGCGGGTCAGGCGGCGGAGCGCAAATACCCCGAACCCGACGAGGAACGGGGAAAACAGGAGCCAGGAAACCGGCCCGACGTGGATCAGAGCGATTCCCAGCAAAGTCCCTCCGAATGCTGCAAACGGAAGCATCTGCAAAGCCCGGCCCACCAATTGCCAACGGGTGTGATTCTCCGTGACGACGAATCCGTCATCCAATGAGCCGGAGATGGGTAGGATCCGGAAGAGCGGCCTTTCCTCATCCAGCTCCGCAACGAATCGCTCCACGGCATTCATGCCCTTAGAAGCCACCCGCCATGTGATTGAGCAGCTTCTGGTTGAACTCGTCTGCCATATTATAGCCCAGACGGCGGAGCTGTTGGTCCAGTGCGGCGATGGTTACCATGCGGGCGGTATCGCGGCCTGGAGCCACCGGGATTTCCACATGCGGGATGTGTTGGCCGAGGATTTCGTAGGTTTTCGTTTGAAGCCCCAGGCGGTCGACCTCGTTGAGGTCGGCGTGGGGTTTGAGCGTCACCACCAGATCAAGACGCTTGTCCGGGCGGATCGAGGCGAGACCGTAAAGGTTGGCCGCATTGATGATGCCGATGCCGCGGATTTCCATGTAGCCGCGCGAGAGATCGGGTGCGGTGGCGATCAGCTCACCGCCCACCAGCTTCAGCCGCACCATGTCATCCGCCACCAGCGCGGCGCCGCGTTCCAGCAGACCGACGGCGGTTTCGCTTTTGCCTGAGCCGCTCTTGCCGACGATCATCACGCCGATGCCGCGCATGTCCACCATGCAGCCGTGCATGGTCACGCTGGGGCCGAAGTCGTGCTCCAGCCGGATGGTGGCCGCATTGAGGAACTTCATGGTCACCTGCGAGGTGCCGAAAACCGGAATGTGGTGCTCCTTGGCCACTGCCATCAGGTCCTCGCCCAGCGTCGCTCCACGGGCCACCACGATGCACGGGATGTCCCGGTCGCAGATCCGGCGGAAACGGTCGGCACGCATCGGGTCCGGCAGCTTCTTCAAATAGGCGAGCTCGGAGTTGCCGAAGACCTGGATCCGCTTCCGCGCGAAGTAGGAGAAGAATCCTGCCAGTGCCAGACCCGGACGGTTGATCGCGGGTTCGCTGATCAGGCGGTCGAAGCCGTGGCTCTCGCCATGCAGCGACAGGCCGAGCACTTCGGCATGGCGCTCGAAAAACTCGCCGACGGTGATCGACGCGATGGTTTTGACACGCGGGGTGGACATTGGAGGCATTCGGAGGCGGCGGCGGACAACATGCAAGTTCCAATCCGTCCGTCGCCACGTGCCTGCCTATATAGATAGCGGTGGAATTCTGCTGTTCCGGGTTCCCGGGTCTTGAGATCGGCCGCCACTTGGGTCCATCCTCCCGCCCATGCGCCACTGGTTGATCAAGTCCGAGCCCGACGTCTTCTCCATCGACCATCTGGCTGCCGTGAAACAGGAGCCGTGGTCCGGTGTCCGGAACTACCAGGCAAGGAACTCGATGTGGAAGGACATGAAGCCAGGCGACCTCGCGCTGTTCTATCATTCCAACGCCGTGCCGCCGGGGGTGGCCGGGATCGCCCGCGTGGTGGGGGATGCCTACCCGGACCCCACCCAGTTCGATGAGGCCAGCGAGTATTTCGATCCGAAGGCGACGAAGGAGAATCCGCGCTGGTGGCTGCGGGATTTCGAGTTCGTGGAAAAGTTCCCGACCTACGTCCCACTCCAGGAGATGAAGGAGGATGACGCGCTCCAAGGCATGGTGATTCTCCAAAAGGGCACCCGCCTTTCCATCACTCCTGTGGAGGCTCCGCACTACAAGCGGGTCTGCAAGCTCGGCGGCGGGAAGGGGAAGTAGTAGAGCAAGTTTTCAACTTGCGTATGGGGGAACTCCAAGGTTTCCCACCGGTCATCTTGTTCAACGAGCCTGTCGTTTGCCTTTTTCAAACATTCCGTGCCGTGGCGGACCAGTCGGCTGCTCGCGGCCGCAAGTTGAAAACTTGCGCTACATCGCCTCCACGATCTTCTCCAGCTGCCTCCGGTGCAGCGCCTGATGGTAGGTATTCAGCATGACCCATCGCCGTGCGTGGAGGGGGCCGAACCACGGGTGGGGGAATTTCGGCTCATCGGGGAAGGTCAATCCGGCGACCTCCGATGAGTAGCCGTCGAGCAGCTGCTCGAAACGATCCAGGATTTCCGGGCCGGATTCTCCCTTCGGTTTGACGGCGGCGGTGCTGACCTTCCGTTGGGGGACGATTCCGGCGGAGAGCATCTTCGCCGCGCCGAGCATCCCCGGGCCGGTCATCAGCAGATGCTCAACCACCATCAGCGGCGACCACTCCCGCGAGCTGTCCTCCATCCCGCTCAGTCGTCCGATTCTCACCGGGGTCCGTTGCTGCTCCGGCTCCAGCACCCGGACTCTCTCCACGATCCACCTCCCGTCGGCGACGAATCTTTCCGTCGCCTCCACGATCGTCGTTCTCCGGACGAAGCGCGGAAAATGGATATGCCTCTCCAGCCATCCCTCGACGGTCGGCAGTCCCGCTCCCGGCGCGGCCAGTGACTCAGTTTTGATCCTCATTTTTCGCCATTCTTCGATGTGAAAAACCCGCTAATAACCGGTTAAAATCGTTGTGAATAATCTGCGGATAACAGGTGAATTCTGAGGTGGAAAACCTGTGCATAATAGGTGGATAATGCTGTGAAGAGCTTCCGAAGAAGCTGCTCACAACTGGTTAGCAAGCCTGCGAAAAACTTGTGAGAAATCGATGAACAAGCTGGGCATAACCTTGCGAAAACAGGTTGAATTTCCGCCGGATATCTTGTTGATAACCTGTGAATTGCGGTGAGTGAAATGTAGGATCAATTGATTGAATCCTTCATTTCAAAGGAGCGTGCAAGGTTTCAAGATAACCTTCCAAAGCTTTGAGCATGAAGCGGAAGATCCCGAAATCACGGGCGGTTTTGGCTTGGGTGGCGGTGCCTGTCAGGCTGGCCACGATGAAAATCGCTTCGGCAGCGGGATCGATCGAACCATGCACGATTCCCGCGCGCTGCCCCTGCTCCAGAGCCTCGGAAATAGCCCTCCGCCAGGCTGCATAAAGGGCGTCCAATTTTCCACGCAGGACGTCATCCAAAGGGGCCATTTCGGTGGCCAGATTGGCGATCGGACAGCCATGAAAAAGAAAGCCTCCAGGGCCTTCTTTTTCGATCCTCGCGACGTGTCCTCGGATCAAATCGCGGAGCGTGGTGACGGGATCAGCGGTCTCACGGAGTGGCTGGAACCAGCGCTCCTCCAGCGCCGGGAAAAACCGTTCGTCCACCAAGGCGATGGCGAGCGCGGCTTTGTCCGGGAAGTGATGGAAGAGGGCTCCCTTGGTCAGTTCTGCCCGTTCCACGATCTGGTTGAGGCTGCCGCCCTGGAAGCCGTTGCGATAAAACTCGTCGTAGGAAGCCTGCAAAACGGCGTTGCGGGTGGCCGAAGGATCACGCGGGCGGCGGCTCATGCGTTGAACATGCCAACCAGTTGGTATGTTTCAAGGATGAAAAGCACGGACATGGAAAGGAGGTTTGTGAGGGCTCGGTTGTGTGGGTTGATCGGGGACCGGGTTGCCATTGCTGAACCCGGCCTTCTTGCTCCGATTGCCGAGGGAACTTGCCTTCGGTGGATGCCCGGCGTAGATGAATCGCCGGTTTTCCGTTATCAGGTCCGGTGCGTGTGACGCGGCATGGAGCAGGCGGAAACGCGCGACGAAACACGGTTGCCCGCAGAAGAGGGCAGGTGGAGAAGGCCTATTGAACGAGGGATGCCATGAAGCACGACCATTCAAATTGTCATCATGGTGGCGGGACGGAGTCCGCACCATCAAGCACGGCAAAATATTACTGCCCGATGTGCCTGGGCGTCGAATCGGACAAGCCGGGTGACTGCCCCCGGTGTGGAATGGCATTGGAACGGAACCCTTTGTGGAGAGCATCGGGAAAAATCCTCTACACCTGTCCGATGCATCCGGAGGTGGTGCAGGATCATCCCGGGGACTGCCCCAAGTGCGGGATGCGGCTTGAACCGAAGTCCGAGATGGCGGACGAGAGCGACGAGGATCAGGAAGCCGCCGGGCTGAGAACCAAGCTGTGGATCAGTGCGTTGCTTTCGCTGCCGGTATTCCTTCTGGCGATGGGGGAGATGGTCTTTGTCGGCAAACTGCCGGTCACTCCCACGGTCTCAAGCTGGATTCAATTCGTGCTTTCGGGCGTGGTCGTGATGGGGGCCGGCGGCTTCCTCTTTGCCAAGGCCTGGCGATCGATTTTGAACCGCAGCCTGAACATGTTCACGCTGATCGCTTTGGGCGTGGGCTCCGCATGGTTGTATAGCGCGGTTGCGGTTTTGTTTCCGGGCCTGTTCCCCCACGCCCTCCATCATGGTGGCATGGTGGCGATCTACTTCGAAGCTGCCGCAGTGGTGACGACTCTGGTGATTCTCGGCCAGTGGTTGGAAGCACGGGCCCGCAGTAAAACCGGTCAGGCGCTTCAGGCCCTTCTCGGGCTTGCCGCAAAGACCGCGCGGAGGGTGGTCGGGGGTGTGGAAGAAGAGGTGCCGCTCGATCAGATCCAGCTTGGAGACATCCTGCGTGTGAAACCCGGGGAGAAGATTCCAGTCGATGGCTCGATCGTCGAGGGCAGCAGCAATGTGGATGAATCGATGATTACGGGTGAGCCGCTCCCGGTGGCAAAACGAACCGGAGATCACGTGGTCGGTGCGACGGTGAATCAAACCGGGGCCTTTCTCATGAAGGCGGAGAAAATCGGAGCGGATACCCTGCTTTCCCAGATCGTCCACATGGTGGGCGATGCCCAGCGGAGCCGGGCTCCGATCCAGCGTCTGGCGGATCAGGTTTCGAGCTGGTTCGTGCCGACGGTCATTGCGATTGCCCTGCTGACTTTCGTGGGATGGACCATCTGGGGCCCCGAGCCACGGCTTGCGTACGCCATCGCCAACAGCGTGGCCGTTCTGATCATCGCGTGTCCGTGCGCGCTGGGGCTAGCCACTCCCATGTCGATCATGGTCGGTGTCGGTCGAGGCGCCCGGCTTGGTGTTCTGGTCCGTGATGCCGCAGCCTTGGAGCGGGCGGAGAAGGTTACCTGCCTGGTGACCGACAAAACCGGGACCCTGACAGAGGGGCGTCCGGCGGTGGAGGAAATCCGAAGTGCAGGACCTGCTTCAGAGGATGAGCTTCTGGCCATCGCCGCCGCGGTGGAGGCCATGAGCGAACATCCGCTGGCTCATGCCATTGTGGAGGCTGCCAAGAACCGCCGCCTCATGCTTCCGGAGGTGTCCGGCTTCGACTCGGTGACAGGGGCGGGGATCACCGGGACGATCCAAGGAAAGATCGTGCGGGTGGGGAAACCCGCGTGGATTGAAAAGGAGGTCGCGGCGCTTCCGGCGGAACTGTTGCAAGCTTCGAGCGAGCTTCAGGCACGCGCTTGCACCGTGATCTGGATTTCGGAAGCCGATCAGGTTGCCGGGTTCATCGCGGTGGCGGATCCCATCAAGAAATCCACCCCTCAAGCGGTCAGATCCCTACATGAGATGGGGCTCAAGGTGATGATGTTGACCGGAGACAACGAAGCCACTGCCAAAAAGGTGGGAGGTGAACTGGGGATTGATGACGTGCGGGCGGAGCTCAGCCCGTCCGACAAACACCGGATCATTCGTGAGCTGCAGGCTTCCGGAGAGATCGTGGCCATGGCCGGGGATGGGATCAACGATGCTCCCGCTCTGGCGGAAGCAGACGTGGGTATCGCGATGGGAACCGGCACGGATGTGGCGATCCAGAGTGCAGGTATGACTTTGGTGAAAGGGGATCTCCGTGGGATCGTCCGGGCTCTCAGCCTCAGCCGAACGGTGATGAAGAATATCCGGCAGAACCTGTTCTTCGCCTTCCTCTACAATGCGATCGGAGTGCCGGTTGCAGCTGGCGTCTTCTATCCCCTCACCGGTTGGCTTTTGAATCCGATGGTGGCTGGCGCGGCTATGGCTCTCAGTAGTGTCTCGGTGATCGGCAATGCGCTCCGCTTGCGCAGCGAGCCTCTCGACTGACCGCGCTCGCAGGCTTTCAGCGTGGCGTCACGCCGCCGCATAGCGGCTGGCGTGGCCGTGGATGCGACGGCCGAGCTTCGCGAGTGAAGCGTCCTCGTATTGCTCTTCCTCCATGGCGGCGCAGAGTTGTTCCGCCGCGTCATCGTATCCGAGGACACGCGCGCCGTTGACGGCCTTTGCAAGGCGCTCGATTTCCTGATGAACACCGCGGCGCACCGTGCGGAGCAATTCAATATCGTCCGAAGGCGTCCACTCTGTGACCAAGCGCTCCATGGCGGCGCAAGTCACCCCGCCGGGAGCCTCATCGAGATCGGCGAGGATTTCTTCCAACATCGCGGCGTGGGCCTTGGCGCGGACACGGTGGTGGAGCAGAAACCCCCGCACCTCGTCGCGCTCCGCAGTTCGGGCCATGGCTGGCAGTGCCTTTGCAAGCTGGACCTCCAAACTATGGAGATTCTTCAGCTGCTCGATCCAGAGATCCGTGAGGCGTTCTGTCATGGGCATGGCGTGCACTTGTTGGAGGTTGATCTTGTGAAAAGGGCAGCCCACTCGGCTGCCCGGATTTTCGCAAATCCATCGCAGGCCGCGTGCCAAACCGGCGGATGCTTCCACATTCCTAGGAGAATCAACAGCATCTCATTTGTAACCACAGCCACCGGCCGTTTTTCGATCCGCATCAAGGGCAATCGCGATTGCATCGCGCTACCGTGGGATGCGATTTGCGATTCGCGGAATGCAAGATGGGGGAAGGTATGGCGACGATGTCGGCTCGTTTGGGTGATCTGTTCGTTAGGGGAGACTGCCTCTGAATGTTGGATGCAACCCAATATGCTTTCGGCAGATGAATCGTTGGGAAAGATGAAGCAATTTGCACGGTTCGGAGGCCGTCAAATCACCGGATGCCGTAGGTGATGTAGATTGCCAGTGTCATCACCGAGAGCGCGGTGGATACGATGATGATCCTGGATGTCATCGCGGCATGGCGGTGGTAGAATTCCGCGAGCATGAAGGGTCCTGTGCCCGTCGGCAGGGCGGCCAGCAGCACCGCTTGCTGAGGCAGCGTTCCGGGCAGGCGGAACACCTGGGTGGCGAGCCACCACGCGGCCAAGGGTTGGACCAGCAGCTTGCATGCGATCAGCACGGTTGCGGGTCCACACTGGTGGCTCTCTACTTGCCGCTTTTCAGCGAGAAACAAACCCAGCCCCACAAGGGCGCAGGGGGACGCGGCTCCGCCCAACAGCTTTGCCAGAGAGCCGATGGCGGCTGGGACGGGCAACTCGAAAATGGGAAACACCGCTCCCAAAAGAGGAGCCAACAACAACGGATTGCGGGCGAGGGATCCGGAGGTCTTCCATGCCAATCTGCCCAACCGCTGCTCCTTCTGGAGACCGACTTCAATGGCCACGATGGCTACGGCGAAGATCGCGCAGACGGTGAGGATCGTGGCGATCAGGGTGGGTGCCATGGCCTCCGGCCCGAAGACGGCCAGCGCGAGCGGAAAGCCGAGAAAGCCGGTGTTGGCATAGGCCGCCCCAAGAGCATCGATGGCCGAGTCCGCCAGATGCTTGGAACGCCACCAACGGAATGCCAGCGTCAACGCGAACAGTAGAAAGCAACTCAGTCCGAAGGTGGCGATGAATCCGGGTTGCCAGATCTCTGAGAGCCGCGCACGGGAGACGATATCGAAAAGCAAGGCCGGCAGGGCAAGGTAGACCACGAAACGGTTCAGCTCTCCCGTGGCGTGTGGTCCCAGCAGTCCGCGGCGGCGGACGCACCACCCGATGAAAATCAATGCGAAGACGGGGAGGATGGTGAGCAGGGTGGAGATCATGGCTGGAGCGGGGGCGATCCGGTCCAGCATGGCAGCTTGATTCGATTCCTTCTAATGCTAGTTTTCAGGTGAATTGATACCTTTTCCGTATCATGGCGGATTTGCGGCAACTGCGTTATTTCGTGACCTTGGCTGAAACTCTGCATTTCGGCCGCGCGGCTGAGCGCCTCCATCTGAGCCAGCCTCCGCTCAGCCGCCAGATCGCGGCGCTTGAGAAATCCTTGGGCGTGCAGTTGCTCGAGCGTGACAACCGGCACACCCGCCTGACCCATGCCGGACAGCGTTTTCTGGAAGATGCACGGGCGATCCTGACGGCTTTCGATCAAGCGTGCGAGAATGCGCGCCGCACACAAGCGGGTGAGATCGGGGAGCTCCGGGTGGGGTTCATGATGCACGCGGCGTTCACCGTCGTGCCCGCTCTCGCCCGCAAATTCATGGCGACCTATCCGGAGATCAAACTCCACCTGCGCGAGACACTCCCGAGCGCCTTGCCGGATGCCATCCTGGCCGGTGAATTCGATGCGGGCATCCTGTTCTTCCCCGGTCGGATCAAAGGATTGGAACACCGGGTGATCCACCGTGAGAGCCTGTGCTTCGCAGTGCCGGAGTGCCACCCGCTCGCCGATCGGGCGGGTGTGCGGGTGAAGGATCTCCGGAATGAAGGACTGATCGCCGCGTCCGAAGACGCTTCCTCCTCACTCCGGGAGGCGATCACCGGATGGTTCCGAGCCGGAGGTGCCGTTCCGGTGATCCGGTTGGAGGCACAACTCCAGCAGACCCTTGTGAGTCTCGTGGCGGAAGAGGTCGGCGTCGCGCTGGTGCCGGAGTCGATGAAGAAACTGGCAGTCGCGAACGTCTCCTTTGTGCCGCTGGTGAATGCTCCGAAGATCGAAACGGTGATCGCCTGGCAACCGGGGAACCTCAATCCCTCGTTGAAGTGGTTGTTGGGAACGGCGTGAGGAATCCGCGGGCGGATGGTGCCGCCCACAGTCGTTCATTTGAAGAGGATCGGGATGATCAGGATGGCGAGGATGTTGACCACCTTGATCATCGGGTTCACGGCCGGACCGGCGGTATCCTTGTAGGGATCACCCACGGTGTCTCCGGTGACGGCCGCCTTGTGGGTCTCGCTGCCTTTGCCACCGTCGATGACCGTCCTCCACGTACCTCTTCGCATTGTCCCAGGCTCCACCGGCGGAGGTCATGGAGATGCCGACGAACAGACCGGTGACGATGGTGCCGACTAGCATACCACCGAGTGCTTCCTTGCCGAGGCCCGGGATGGCGGCCACGGCTACCACGAAGACGAGCGGCAGCAGGGCGGGGAGGATCATCTGGCGCAGCGCGGCCTTGGTGACGATGTCCACGCACTGGCCGTATTCGGGAGTTTCGGTTCCGTTGAGAATCCCCGGCTTGAGGCCCAGTTGGCGGCGCACTTCATGGACCACAGCTCCGGCGGCGCTTCCCACGGCGTCCATCGCGAAGGCGGTGAAGAGGAACGGCAGCATGCCTCCGATGAAGAGGCCGATCATGATCTTGGGATCGGTGAGGTCGAAGTGGAAGGCCTGCCCCGGGAGGTGGGCTTTGAGTTCCTCGACGTAGGAACCGAAGAGGACCATCGCAGCGAGACCGGCGGAGGCGATGGCGTAGCCCTTGGTCACGGCCTTCATGGTGTTGCCCACGGCATCGAGTTCATCGGTGACCTTGCGCACGCCGGGTTCCAGTCCGCTCATCACGGCGATGCCACCGGCGTTGTCGGTGATCGGTCCGAAGGCATCGAGCGAGATGATGATGCCGGACAGGCTGAGCATGGAAACCACGGCGATGGCGATGCCGTAGAGGCCGGCCCATTCATGGCAGCACCAGATGCCCGCGCAGATCAGAAGAACCGGCAGGACGGTGGCGTGATTGCCCACGGAAAGACCGGCGATGACATTGGTGCCGTGACCGGTCTCGGAGGCGGCGGCGATGCGGCGTACCGGGCCGTATTCCGTAGAGGTATAGTAGTTGGTGATCCATACCGAAGCGAAGGTCAGGACGATGCCTGCGAGGATGCAGCCGTAGAGGGCGGCGGAGGATACCACCGTGCCGGCGACCGTGAGTCCCTCCGGGAACATCGCGCGGGTGGCGGGATAGAGGAGTAGCGCGGAGAACAGACCGCTGATGCCAACTCCTCCCAACAGGGCGCGGGTGGCTCCCTGCTTGAAGAGATTCACATACAGAACCCCCAGCACCGCGCCCACGATGGAGATGCCGCAGATCACGAAGGGATAGGACAGCGCTGCGAGGCTTTCCGGGCTGACCAGATGGCCGACCAACACGCCGCCGATGAGTGAGACGGCGTAGGTTTCGAACACGTCCGCGGCCATGCCCGCGCAATCGCCGACATTGTCGCCCACGTTGTCCGCCACCGTGGCCGGGTTGCGAGGATCGTCTTCCTGCAGGTTCTGTTCGACCTTGCCGACGAGATCCGCGCCCACATCGGCGGCCTTGGTGTAGATGCCGCCACCGAGACGGGCGAAGACACTGATGAGTGAACTGCCGAGCGCGAGCCCGATGAGCGAATCGATGGCGGTCTTCGGATTGCCGGACACCTTCAGCACGGTCAGGTAGAAACCTCCGACAGAGAGCAGCCCGAGCGCCACCACCAGCAGGCCGGTCACGGCTCCGCCGCTGAATGCGACTTTGAGCGCCGGGTGGGAGCCGACGGAAGCCGCCTGTGCCGTTCTTACGTTCGCGCGCACCGCGATGGTCATGCCGATGTAGCCGGCGATCAGCGAGCAGACGGCCCCGATCACGAACCCGCCAGCAGTGGTCCAATCCCGCAGCAAGCCGATGGCGATGAACATGATCACGGCGATCATGCTGACGGCCCCGACCTGACGGTTGAGGTAGGCCTTGGCCCCGGCCTGGATCGCGCCGGCGATCGATCTCATGGCCTCATTTCCATCCGATGCGGATAGAATCGATCGGATCAGGACAACTGCCGCGCCCAGTCCGAGCGCTCCAAAAGCGAGTGATAGAGGGATACCGTTACGGATGAGCAGATCGGACATGCGATGAAATCAGGGTGGGGTTTCGGTTGTCGTCTAACCTGCGGCATGGTGGGGCGGAGACAAGATCAAAGCGTCTTTCAGCCGATGATCTTTCGGTAGGAAACGGGTTGACGCCGGGATCCTATTTTCCGGCGATTTTTCCCAACAGCCGGATCGCATCCAGCGTCCGTTCATTGAATGCAAAACCGCAGCTCAGGCGGAAGCAGTTGCGCAGGCCTCCGGAGGCGGAGAAGACCGGCCCGGGGACCAGGCTGATGCGTTCTTCCATGGCTTTGACGGCGAAGTCCTCCGCATCGAATCCGGCGGGCATTTCGACCCACAGCACGAAACCACCCTGGGGTTGATTCACACGGCTGGTGCCCGGGAAGGCCTCGATCACGGCCTGCCGCATGCGCGCGCATTGCACGGCATACAGCTGGCGGATGCGGCGCAAATGTCGGTCGTAGCCTCCGGCTTCAAGAAACTCCGCGACCATCAGTTCCGAGAGCGTGGCATTCCATGGGCACTGGATGCTCTTCAGCCGCTTGATCTCGGAGAAGTGAGGACCGGGCACCAACCAACCGACCCGGAGTCCGGGGGCGAGTGTTTTGGAAACCGCGCCGATGTGAATCACGCGGCCGCCGTGGAGGGAGATGGAAGAATGGCGGATGCCGTCGTGGCCGAGTTCGCCATAGACATCGTCTTCGATGATTGTGAAACCCTGCGTCTCGGAGAGCCGGGCGAGGCGTTTCTTCTCCGCTGTTGGCATCCGGCCGCCGATGGGATTGTGGAAATCCGGCTGCACCACACAGGCGGCCACGCGGTGCTTCTTCAGCGTGGCTTCGAAAGCATCCACCAGGAAGCCCTCGTGAGGACTTACCGGAATCTCGATCGCACGCAGGCCCAGATCCCGGAGCAGATGCAGGATGCCGAAGTAGGTCGGGGTTTCCACCGCCACCAGGTCGCCGCGTTTGGTGGTGGCCCGCAGCGCGAGCAAGAGGGCTTCGGTGGCACCATGGGTGGTGATGATCTCGTCCGGAGAGGCCTTGATGCCCGCTCCGAGCAGACGCTTGGAAATGGCCACCCGCAGTTCACGGCGGCCGGGAGGCAGGGTATAGCGGAGCGCTGCTCCACCGTGCTTGCGGAAAATCGCGTTCGAGATCGAGGCGAGCTTCGCTTTGGGGATGATCGAGTCATCCGGAGCGGCGGCCGCGAAGGGGACCACGCCGGGATCGGCGACGGTGTCCATCAGTGCCTCGAACAAGGAGGCTCGCTCGATATGGACGGGTCTCCTGGCGTGGGTGGCGATGGAGGGAAGGCGGGCTGCGGACAGCGAGGGTGCCTTCACGTAGTAACCGGAACGGGGCCGTGCCTCGATCAAGCCGGTGTCTTCCAACCGTCGGTAGGCCTCGATCACGGTGGAGATGCTGACCCGGTGCTCGCGGCTGCTCTGGCGCACGGAGGGCATCCTTTCACCGGCTGCGAAGGTGCCGCCGCGGATCAGTTCCGCGAGGCGGTTGGCCAGTGTTTCGTAGCGGGTGTGCTCCATGACCGGCACAACGATCGCTCTCTGAAACTGTACTGCAATACAATTTGATTCGCTGTATCTGTATCGATTGAAGAACCGGGATCAGAATACCTCCGTCAACCGACACACGTCATGATCGTCCTGCTGAAAACCGCCATTGTTCTTTTCCTATTTGCCTGGACCCTTCTTGGTGGCTGGCTGGTGGTTCGCTACAATGTCCTCTTCGGACCGCACCGCGATGATCCGGCGGAAACGCCCGGCGCGCGCTCCTTTGGCGTCGCGCACATCGGGGCGGTGTGGATCGGCACCTTTGCATTGGCGATTTACTTCCTCTGCCGCTGACCGATGTTTAGGCGGGGGTGGAGTCCGTTCATGCGGCCCACCGGGCACCCGGGACGCTCCGGGGGGAGATCGCTCCCGGCTGTCTTTGGGTCACGCGGGATTCCGCTCCCACTTACCGCTTCAGATGGAGAAGGCGCTCGCCGGCCGCGTGCAGCGTCTCTTCGTTTTTCGCGAAATGGAACCGGATGAGATGGTTCACGGGTTCGCGGAAGAAACTCGAACCCGCCACCCCGGCCACCCCGATCTCCTTGATGAGCCATTCCGAGGCTTCGCTGTCATGAGCAAAACCAAGTGAGGAAATGTCCACCAAGGTGAAGTAGGCACCGTGTGGCTCGGTGAAGGGCAGTCCGGTACGGCGCAGGTAATCCAGGAAGATGTCCCGCTTCCGCGTGTAGAGATGCTTCAGTCCGGCGTAGTAGCTGTCCGGGAGTTCCAAACCTGCAACAGCTGCTTCCTGCAAGGGCGCGGCGGCTCCCACGGTGAGGAAGTCATGCACTTTCCGCGCCTGCGCGATCACCTCCGGCGCGGCATGGACATAGCCCAGCCGCCAGCCGGTGATGGAGTAGGTCTTGGACAGTGAATTGCACGTGATCGTCCGCTCCGCGGCTCCGGGCAGTGCGGAGAAATACACATGCTCATGCGGGGCGAACACGATGTGCTCGTAGGGTTCGTCCGTGATGACAAAGGTATCGTGCTCTTCCGCGAGACGTAGGATGGTCATCAGCTCCTCGCGGGTGAAGACCTTGCCGGTCGGGTTGGAGGGATTGCACACGACGATGGCCTTCGGCTTGAGCTTGAAGGCGCGGGCGAGTTCTTCCGCATCGAAGTGGAAGTCCGGAAGACGCAACGGCACGTAGATCGGCTCCGCGCCGCAGAGAATGGCATCGGCTGCGTAGTTCTCGTAAAAGGGGGAGAAGACGATGACCCGATCCCCCGGATTGCAGGCCGTCATCATCGCCACCATCATCGCTTCGGTGCTGCCACAGGTCACCACCAGATGGCGGTCCGGATCGACCTCCATGCCGGTGAAGCGGGAGATCTTCCGCGCGAGGGCGTCCCGGAAGCGGGGGGCACCCCAGGTCATCGCATACTGGTGATGGGGGCCGCGCGTGGCTTTTTCCAAACCTGCCAACAACGGCTCCGGCGGATCGAAATCCGGAAATCCCTGCGACAGGTTGATCGCTCCATGCTGGTTCGCCAGCCGCGTCGTGCCGCGGATCACGGATTCGGTGAAGACATTGAGACGATTGGCGGTGGCAGGCATGTGAGCGGGTGATGGCCGTGAGATTGGAAGTCACGGCATCCATTGTCGAGCGGACTGGCACGCTGGAAATCGAACAGTTGCATGGCGTATTGGCGATTTTTGCCCGGAGGCTGTGGCGACACTGTCACTTTCAAATTCATTGACTTGGGGGGCTTTGTGTTTATTTGAGTGTTCCATAGTTGTTCTTTATGAAACTTTTTTCCTCCCCTCAATTTTTGGGATTTCTCCGGAAATCGGGTTCTTTGGCCGTGTGGATGCTGCTTGCGGCACCCTTTGGCGCATCCGCCGCGACTTATCAGTGGGACGTGAATGGCGCGTCCGCAGGGCTCGGTGGCAGCGGTGCATGGGATGCCACCAGTACATTCTGGGACACCACTGGGGTTGGTGCGGATGACGGAACGGATGCCACTGCTGCAGTGGCGGCTTTCACAGCGGCGGATTCCGCGATCTTTGGTGGCACTCCGGGCACGGTCACCTTGGGGACGGCCATTACGGTGGGCAGCACCCAGTTCACGGTTCCCGGTTACACGCTGAACCTGACCAACACTGCGGCCACGACCTACGCGTTGGGAAATCTGACCGGCACTGCGACCATCAATGTCTCACTCGGTGCCGGTACTACGACTGCGACGGTGGGGACTGCGGCGGGCAGCCTTTCCGGGTTCACCGGAACCATCAACGTGGGGGTTTCCCAAGCGGCTGGCAGCGGCAAGGCCAATTTCCCCAGCACCGTCGGCGGTTTCCCTGCCGGGGCCACGGTGAATTTGAAGGCAAACAGCTCCCTCTATCAGCCCATCGCCCTCAATTACGCCGCCGCAATCAACCTGGAAGGCGGAGACACCGGTGAATCACTCGGACAGCTCCGTCTGGAGAACAACGCGATTTGGAGCGGCCCGGTGACTTTGACCGGTGCGATCACCGGGGCTGGAGACGCCTTCTTCGGGAGCAATCTCGGAACCGCCACCATTTCTGGTGACATCGGGGAAAGCGGCGGCCCGAAGATCCTGAGCAAAGCGGGTGGCGGCACAATCGTTCTCTCCGGCACCAACAGCGTCACCGGCGGTACCTCCGTCAGCGGAGGAACGCTCACTCTCGACTACAGCGGCACCAACACCAACAAGCTCTCGATGGATGCCCCGCTCACGCTGGGAACCGCGACGGTTCGGTTCTCCGGAAACCTCGGTGACAACACGGCACAGGTGGTGAAGGGGCTGACGCTTTCCGGCAATGGAACGATCGCCGCAGACACCGTCTCAGGGCGTTATCTGACCCTCGATTTCTCCGGCAATGACACGGGCACTTTCAATCCCGGTCCTTACATCCTCACTGTGACCAGCTCCGGTACCGGTCTTGCGCAGGTGAAGCTGCCGGGCACGACTCCAAGCACCACGTTCCTGCCCGCCATCCATTACAACGGCACCTTTGCTGCGACCGATTCCAGCAATCTCCTTGTGCCGGGCAGCGACCGGAATTCCACCGGCACGAACCTCTCCACGTGGGTCTCCGGAGCCACGCAATACACCACCACGGGTGCCGCTTTCACCGGATCGGTGGGGGCTATCTCCATCGATGGCATCACCTTCCAGGATGCCGCCGCCCGCATCGTGACCTTGAGCGGGACCACGACGCTTGGCAAAGGGGTGATCGTGACTCCCTCGGTAGGGGGCAACGTCTCCACCATCACCGGGGGCACTCTCCAGGCTCCATCGGGTGGCACGCTGACGCTGGTGAATGCCAATGCCTCGAGCACTCTCACCATTGCCTCGGCGATCGCTGACAATTCCAGCACGCCGGTGATGAAGCTGGGCACGGGAACGCTGGTGCTTTCCGGCGCGAATACCTTCGCCGGTGGCCTGACCATCAACGCCGGACGGGTCAATGCGACCAACGCCACCAATCTGGGAACTGGAGCGATCACGGCAGGGGCGAATACCCTCTATGGGGCGGCCTATGCCTCCGGCGCGGCTCCCTTTCTTGCGATGACGGGCACCGGAGATCTGACCGTGCCCAACAACATGGTGCTGCCGAATGCTGCCACGACCAGCTACTACGCGCTTCAAAAGACCACGACGGGCACTCTGGAACTCAGTGGAGTGATCAGCGGGGGCGGTGCCAACACCGTTCTCCAGCTCGACAGTCCGACCTCAGGTGACTCCACCACCCATTTCGTTCTGAGCGGACACAACACGCTGGCCGGGCAGGTGCGCTTGAACCGCGGATGCGTGACACTCGCCACCGCCGATGCGCTCGGCTCCGCTTCGTTGTTCGTGCAGACCAATGCCAATACTACCAACGGCAACGTGCGCTTCACGAACCCGATCACGCTTCCGAACAACATCACCATCAACACCGGCAGCGACAGTATCAACACCAACGCCAACAACGTGGAACTCTCGGGTTCCATTGGTGGCTCCGCGACCTGGATCAAGCTGGGTTCGGGCAAGCTTTTGCTCAGTGGCATCAGCAACAGCACGGGCGGCATCACCGTCAATGCGGGCACTTTGAGCGTGACCGGGAACGGCACCGTTTTCGCCAATGCTTACAATACCAGCGTGGTGACTCTCGCGGCGGGAACCGTGCTCGAACTCCAGAATTGGGGCTACGATCAAACCACGGCGCACACGACCTCTCTCGGTGGCTTGTCGGCGAACAATACTTCGATCATCTCGAATGGCGCGACGATCCGCATGTTCGGGACCACCTCCTACAACCGCGGGTTCACGGTGAATGCGGGTGGCGTGACGTTGGAGGCGGCGGCCGGAGCGGATTGGACGCTGTCGGCAGGCACCGGAGTCCTGCTTCCGGTCTACAATTCCAATCCTCCTCTGACACTCGCGGGTGAGGGCAGCGGGCACTTCAACAAGGTATTCAGCGGCACGGGTGCTCTCACGAAGAACGGCACCGGTCTCTGGAGTCTGGCAGGAGCCAATACCTACACCGGCGCGACCACGATCAACGCGGGCAAGTTGATCGTCGATGGTTCGCTGGCCAACACGGCGGTGGAGGTGAAGAGCGGAGCCACCCTTGGTGGGGCGGGAGCGATCGGTGGCAGTGTCACGGTGCGGACCGGCGGCCATCAGGCATTTGCTGTCGCTTCCTTGGCCGCAAGCCAGGTCACCCGGACGATTACCGGCTCACTCACGCTGGAGTCAGGCACCATCATCGATCTGTCTGCGGCCGGCACCGTTGCGCCGGGCACCTATGTTCTCGCCACGGCGAATGGCGGTATCACGGGGACGCCCGCGACGGTCAATCTGCCCTCCGGTGTCTCCGGATCATTGGCGGTGTCTGGAAACAATCTGCAACTCACGGTCACAGGGACGGCCTATGATACGTGGACGGCTTCCTTCAGTCTCTCCGGCGCGGACGCCGCGTTCGATGCGGATCCGGATCACGATGGGATCAAGAACGGGCTGGAGTGGATTCTCGGTGGTGACCCGAAGGCCTCCAGCGCAAGTGTGGTTCCGATGGCAACGCTTGATGTCGGGGGGGACCTCAACTTCGTATTCAACCGCAACCCGGACTCGATCGGAGTGGCGGATCTCGTGGTGGAATGGGATACCGATCTATCGGATGGCTTCGCCCACTCGATTGGCATCGGAACGGTGAATGTTCCGCCCAGCGGATCGAATCCCGCGGTTTATTTGAACACGCCTTCAACGAATCAGGTGACGGTGGTGATCCCGGCTGCCAATGCGGTGGGTGGGAAGTTGTTCGCGCGTTTGAAGGCGGCGGAGAATTGAACGGATCGCCATTCGTGGCCTGCCGCCGGGCATGGAGGAAAAATCCAAGAATCCATTGCCCGGCGTGTCATCCTGACGGATTCTCCGCATGCCATGAAGATCCCAGTCCTGTTATCGCTGCTCGTTGCCGCCGGTTCCGCGTCCGGAATGTTCGCTCCTCCGCTCATGGTGCCGGTGGCCACCTTGGAAAAGAGCGCGGACGCTTATACCACGGCTCATCCGAACGACGCGAACGGGTGGTATGTGTCGGCCCGGATCCATTATCTCGCCTTTGTGAGCAAGGCTGCATCCCTGGCGACTGCGGGGTGGACTCCCGATCAGGTCGGCTTGCCGAGTCTCTATCGCGGTGGTGGAGCGAGAACCGATTACACGTTCATTCTGAAGCAGGAGGCCCAGGTTCGCACGCTCAAGAAGCTGGGATTGACCGAGGTGCCGATGGGGGATGAGCGGACTGCTTATCTGGCCACATTCAATGCGATCGTGGAGGAGATGAAAGCCGAGAACTGGACACCTCCGGTGCCTTCTCCCGAAGAGTTGCTGCGTCATTTGCGCACGGCCCGGAGCGAGTTTGACAAAGCGGTGGCTCTCGCTCCGGACAACGCGCTTTACCAATTGGGAAAGGCATCCCTTTTTCAGCAATATGCGGAGGAACAACCTGCTTTGGTGAAGGCTGGCGTGAAGGACCTCCCGGAGGTGGAGCCGGTCAAGGTCCGGGGGGAGGAATTCTACCGGGCTTTTTCACTGGCGAAGGCCAAGGATGCCGCGTCCAAAAGCAAACCTCTCCTCGGGTTGAGCGATCTCGTCAGTCATGAAGCGGGGCAGGCCTACTTGAAGCTTCTTCCGGAAGATCCAAAGGCAGCTGAGGTTCGAAAACAGTTGGAAACATTGGAGGGTCTGCCGATGGGCCCGATCACTCCGATCGTGTTTTCGATGGATCCTGCCGTCCGATCGATCACTTCCTTGCTGGAGCCGGACAGAAAGGTGGAATTCGACTTGGCGGGGTTCGGCAGGAAGGACCCATGGCCATGGGTGAGTGCTTCCACCGCTGTGCTGGTTTGGGACCCGGCGCATGAGGGGGGGATCCGGGATGGGAAGCAGCTCTTCGGCACCTACACCTGGGGGATCTTCTGGGAGAATGGTTTCCGTGCGCTGGCGATGCTGGACGAAAACCACGATGGCATGCTCAGCGGTGCGGAACTCGATGGCCTTGCGGTTTGGACGGATGCCGATGGGGATGGCATCTCGACCAAGGCAGAGGTGCTTCCAGTGTCAGAACTGCCTATCCGCTCCATCGCCACCCGGGAAGATGGGTGCGAAGGAATCCATCCGCTGAGTCGGGAGGGTGTGACCATGGGCGATGGCTCGACACGTCCCGTATGGGACTGGACCACGAACAGCGTGATGCCGGGGAAATGAATTAACAACGAAACAGGGCGGCCATGGCATACGGCCGCCCTGTGGAAAGTTAACAAGCATTCAGCCCACGCGCCCGATCAGATGTGCGCCTTGCGATGGGCGCGAGGCGAAGATCTGTGGATCGAGACCGGTTTCGGCGAGGTAGCGCTCGCGAAGGGTGGTGGCGATTTCCTTGGCCTTGCCGGATTCGCAAAGCGTGACCGTAGAGCCGCCGAAGCCGCCGCCGGTCATACGGGCACCGATCACACCACCACTGCGGCCGATCTGGCGGGCGATGTCCACCATCAGGTCGAGCTCCTTGCACGACACTTCGAAGTCATCGCGGAGGGAATCGTGGCTGGCAGCCATGAGCGGTCCGAGGGCTTCAAAGTCATTGCGGGAAAGAGCGGAAGCTGCTTCGCGGGTGCGGGCGATTTCGCTGACCACGTGGCGGGCGCGGCGGTTCACCGGATCACCGAGCTGGTCCCATACGGCGTCCACATCCGCCATGGTGACGTCGCGCCATGAGGCCTTGCCGATGATGGCCAGGCCGTCTTCGGTGTTCTTGCGGCGGGAGGCATAGCCGCCATCCGAGAGCTGGTGATGGACGGTGGTATTCGCGATGATGACGGTGAGGTCAGGATTCTCAAACGGCACCAGTTCCGGCTCGCCGGTCATGCAGTCGATCAGCACCAAACGGTTCGTCTTACCGAATGCGGAGGCGAACTGGTCCATGATGCCGCAGGGGACATGGGCGAAATCGTGCTCGGCCTTCTGGCAGAGCAGCGCCTTTTCCCGGGTGTCGAGCACGGTATCCAGCAAGCCTTCCAGGAGAGTGGCGGTGGCGCATTCGAGCGCTGCGGAAGAGGAAAGTCCCGCGCCACCTGGCACGGAGGATACGATATAGGCATCGAAGCCCGGGATATGATGCCCACGCAGTTGGAAGCCTTGCACCACGCCACGCAGGTAGTTCGCCCATTGGGGCTCTCCCTCCACCTGAGGACGATCCACGGGGAAGGTCGCGATGCCGCTGCCGTGGGAAGTGGCAATGCGGGCTTCCCCGGTGCCATTGAGGGCGGCGGCGATGACAATATAGCGGTCGATGGCGAATGGCAGAACGAAACCATCGCAGTAATCGATGTGTTCACCGATCAGGTTCACACGACCGGGAGCGGCGGCGATCACGGAAGGTTCGGTGCCGAAACTGCGGTGCAGTCCGGTAGCGGCATCCGCCACGAGATCGGCAAGGGGTTCGTTCAATTGGAGCATGAGAGGGACAAGGAATAGCGGGAGGGAGCGCCGGTAGGAATGGCAAATTGCGGCCGGGCTCGGGAAATCACCTGCCGGGTGCAGAAGTGGGTTTTGCGGGCGGCGCAGGTGTTCCAGTGGAGGGGGGATTAGGGGCTGCCGGTGGGATTGGCAGAGGAGGGACTCCCGGTGGCGGCAGGCGCCGGGGCATCGGACCTTGAGTCGCGGCAGGTGGGGGCTGCTTGCGGAAGGTTCCGAGGAGGAAGGACCAGTGATAAACTTTGTCCGTAGTCAGGCGGTGGGAGGTGTCGGCACCATCGGGAGAGCCCAGTCCCCTTTGGCGATGGTCCAGGTGCAGCGTGAGCTTGTCGGGTTTTGGAAGGTCGGCCAAGTGGGTGGCTGCTTCGTAGTCGCCGGGAACTCCGTGCAGAGCGGAGATTTCCAGCAGGGATTCGCCGGTGGCGTCCACCCGCAGACCATTGCCTCCTGCCGGGCTGTCAAATGTGGACCACCGGACATCGGTGCGGTTTCCTGATTCCTGCGGTATCGGATAACGGGAAAGCAGGGTGGGAATCAGGCCGGTGTGTGTGGTGGTCCAAGTGCCTTGATTGCGATCCACGTAGTTGTCGTGGGGGCCTTTGCCAAACCAGGTCCAATTGACCAGACCCGGGCTGACCGCACAGGTGAAACCGATACGGGGAAGCTCCGGCTGGGTCGCGTCGGGCTGGAAGGTGACGTCTGCTGCGACCTCGCCTGCTCCTGTGAATTTCCAGGTGACATTCGCGGTGCTGTTGCCCGCGGGGATTCGCATGAGAGAGGTGATGACGACATCATTGCCAACTTGCTTGGTATTCAACTCGGCAACGGTCGCTTTTGCTCCTGCCTCGCGCCAAATCGCGGACTTTTTGTCGAGCCCGAGAATCTTGTCGACCTGAGTGGGGATACGCCAGAAATCCAAATGCAGCGGGGAGAGCAGGAGTTCTTCCCCGGATCTTTTCCAAGAGAGGATTTTGCCGCCGACCTTATCGAACACGATTGCGTTGTCGTTCGCCGTAATCAACAATTGGGTGGTTGTCTCGATGGCGGGGTCGGTGGCTCGCATGCGTTCACCATGCGGGGCGGCGGCGGCCGCGCTTTCGGAGACACGCGGGACTGCCGGAACGCGTTTCCCCCACGGCAGCGGGACTTCGGCCCATGCGATTGGCATGCCTGCGGAATACCAAGCGTTTTCCGCAGTCAGGTCGTAACGGAAGCGGAGAATGTATTCACCGGAGGCATCAGGAGTGACATTGGTGGGAATGGAAAATTCCTGGCTTTGGCGTGCGGCAATGGCCTGAAGCGGGAGATCTCCCTGGGCAATGTCCTTGCCATCCTTGAGCAGTTTCCAGCTGCCCTTCACATCGGAGAGGGGGGTGAAGAAACGATCATTGACGACCTTGATCTTCACCACCGGTCCCGTTCCCTCAATCAGCGTGGTGGTGATTTCCTGGAACGCCTTCTTTGCTTCCTCGAACGTCGGGGTGAGGGTCAGCACGGTGCCTAGCATGCCTGAGGCACACTGCGAGCCCGCATTCGGCTGGTCTCCGAAATCTCCGCCGTAGGAAAGAACGACGCGTGCAGTGCCGGACTGTGCGGAGGGATTTTCCTGCTTCCGGATCAGCAGCTCGTCCTTCCAATTTCCAATGAATCCACCCTGTCGGTTGGGGGAGCTGTTCCATGTAGCGAGACTGCTGTTCCCGAACACGCGGATGGGGCGTTCATGGAAGATCTCAGCTTTGGAACCACTGTTCGGCCGTGAAGCAGCATGTTCATCCAGCCAGGAGGATAGATCGTCCCCGGAGACAGACCACGCGACTATGGAGGGATGGTTCTGATCGCGGGTAACCAGATTCTTCACACGATCGAGCCGTGCTTCTTTCCATTCTGGCGAAGCAGTGATCTTGTCATCCGGCAGGCTGCCGCGCGTATCGAGATTGGGTTCGTCAAAAACATAGAGGCCGAACTCATCGCAGAGATTGAGGAACCGTGGATCAGGTGGGATGTTGCCGGTACGGACGGCATTGAGATTCGCCCGTTTCATCATCAGGACTTCCGCGCGGAGCTCCTCCTCCCCCATGACGTGTCCTGTGGTCAGCGTGTGATCGTGGCGGATCACGCCCTTGATCACCACCGGTTGACCGTTGTGAAGGAGTTTGCCGTTCTTGATCTCATCACGGCGGAAACCGGTCTTTCCCGAATGGCAGGCCAGCACTTTGCCGGACTCATCGGAAAGAGTGACGATGTAGGAATAGCGGGTCGGTTGTTCCGCAGACCACGGCATCACCGTGAGATTGGACGCCTGAATCTGGATGGAGGTTTGTTCGCTGGCAGCTAGATCGCACAGCTTCTCCTGCCGGGTGAGGACATTGCCATCGGCGGATAGGATCTCGATGGAGACCTTCGCCTTGCGTGGGGCATTCTCGTGGTTTTTGACAATTCCTGAAAAATCGAGCGTGCCTTTCCCCGATTCCGCCAGGCCCGCGATCAGCAGATGATCGGCCAGTTCGACCTGGGGTGCTGAAATCAGATAGACGTCGCGGTAGATGCCACTGAGCTTCCACGTGTCCTGGGATTCCAGATAGCTGCCATCCGAATATTGGTGCACTTGAACGGCCACGGTGTTTTCACCGGGCTTCACCAGCGCGGTGATGTCGAATTGAGAAGTAGTACGAGAGTCTTCAGAGTAACCGGCTTTCTCGCCGTTGATCCAGAGGTCGAATGCGGAATCGACCCCGTCGAAGGCGATCATCGTGCGGCGGTCCTGCCAATCCGCGGGAAGGGTGAAGCTGCGCCGGTAGCTTCCCACCGGATGGCGGCTCTCTGTTGGATGGTTGGTGTAGTTGGCAGGAGGCTCGTCCGTCACCTTCGGTGGGTGATTCGCGAAGGGGTAGGTGGTGCCGGGATAAATTGGAATGCCGTAGCCCTTCAGCTGCCAGTTGGAAGGCACGGGGATTTCTTTCCATCCGGCGATGTCGAATGCGGGCTTCTCGAAGCCTGCCGGAATTCCCTCCAGATTGCCCGTGTAGTGGAACTTCCATGGACCATTGAGCGATTGCCTCCATGGGGAGTCGGTGCGGGCTTTTGTCAGCGCGGATTCACGGTCCGGAAATGGCGTGGTTGTTGCCCGGGCGGGCAGCCGGTTGCGTTCAAAAACCGCAGGATTTTCCCAATCCGGAGCAGCGGCAACAAGTAAGGGCGAGGCGGCGAGAGCAAGCAGGGCGGCGAGTCGCATGGCGATGGCAGGATGAGTGGAGATGGGGGACTTTGGGAGAAGATTTCCATCGCTTCTGAAACGAAAATGCCCCGCTGGCGCAAGGGCCGGCGGGGCATCGGGAAGGCGACGGCGGGGGTCAGGCTTTTTTGCCCCGTTTTGCGAAGAACAGCATCACCAGGCCGAAGAGCAGGAGGAAACCGCCCCAACTGAGGTTGATGTTCATGTTCAGCGATTTGGCATACATCGCGTCACCCTTGGTGAAGAAACCGTAGAGTGTCAGGAGGAGGCCGTAGATGGTGAAGACGAGGCCGATTGGAAGTCGAAGGTCCATGGGAAATTGGATTTGAAGGGTTTACCAGAACAGCCAGTTGAGCACGAGAGCGGCAACCATCACGAAAGAGCCGAGGACCGCCGGGCGGGCGATCCACGAGTCCTTGGAATAGTCGTGCTTTTCGGTGAGGGAGTAGACCAGACCGCGGAGTTCGTCGTCGGACTTGTTCCGTTGGGTGGCCAGGGAGAGCACGGCATTGACGATGAAGGTCACGCTGAAAGCCACGATGGCGACCCAGAAACCCTGGGACATTTCCTTCGGGAACTCGATCATCGGTTTGATCCAACCGCCCTTGACGCCTGCCGCGTTGCCCGTGGCGAAGCAAAGGCCGTGGAACAGGACCGCGGTGGTGGTGCCGGTCACCAGACCCCAGAACGAACCGGTGTTGTTCGAGCGGCGGGTGAACATGCCCAGCAGGAAGGTCGCGAACAGCGGAGCGTTCACGAATCCGAAGACCAGCTGGAGGATCGACATGATGTTGTTATACTTCGCCGCCACGAACGCACAGCCGATGGCGAGGACGATGCCGACCACGGTGGCGAGCTTGCCCATTCGGAGAAGATCGGCATCGGTCTTACCCTTGCCAAAGTTGTGCTGGTAGATGTCGTAGGTCCACACGGTGTTGAACGCCGTGACGTTCGCAGCCATACCGGACATGAACGAGGCCATCAGCGCGGTGAGCGCGAGACCGAGCAGGCCGTTCGGGAAATAGTGGAAGATCATCGATGGCAGGACCTGATTGTAGTTGGTCTCCATCAGCTGCGTCGTTTCGTTCAACTTCAGTGGGATCGAGTAGCCACCGGCGACATGGTCGCTGGTCAGGCCGTAGGCGATCATGCCGGGCAGGATGACGATTGCCGGGAAAAGCATCTTCGGGATCGCTCCGATGATCGGCGTGCGGCGTGCGGCGCCCATCGAGTTCGCGGCGAGCGCACGCTGGACCTCGGCGAAGTTGGTGCACCAGTAGCCGAAGGAGAGGACGAAGCCGAGGCCGAAGAGAATGCCATACCAAGGCACGCCGAGCGGATTTTCGGTGCCTCCGGTCTGTGCCCACGAATGCATGCGACCGGCTTCAGCTGGTCCGAGTGCTCCAATCTTGTGGACCAGTCCTTCCCAACCGCCGACGTCTTTGAGAGCGATGAAGGCAAGCGGCGCGATGCCGAGTACGATCATGAAGAACTGAAGCACTTCGTTGTAGATGGCGGAGCTCAATCCGCCCTTCAGCACGTAGGCCAGAACGATGGCGGAAGTGATTACGAGCGAGAGAGTGTAGTTCCAGCCCAGCAGGGTATTGAGCAGATCTGCGAGTGCGTGCATCGAGATCCCCGAGGAGAAGATCGTCATGAACGCGAACGAGATGGAATTGAAGGTGCGGGTGCGCTCGTCATAGCGCATTTTGAGGTACTCCGGCACGGATCGAGCCTTCGAACCGTAATACATCGGCATCATGAAGATACCGAGGAAGACCATCGCCGGAATGGCGCCCACCCAGTAGAAATGGGAGGTCATGATGCCGTATTCCGCGCCGGAGGCGGCCATGCCGATCAACTCCTGCGCACCGAGGTTCGCCGAGATGAACGCCAGCCCCGTGACCCAGCCTGGAATCGAGCGGCCGGAAAGGAAGAAGTCCTCCGCGCTCTTGGTGTATCGTTTGAGGGCAAACCCGATCCCGATCACGAAGACGAGGTAGATCGCAAGGATGCTGTAGTCGATGGGGTGAAGGCCCGCACCCTGTGCGTCCGCGAAACTGGCCACCATGCCTCCAATGGTGGCCAAGCTTTCAATTGAATAAAGCAACATGCTGGGGAGGCTGCGAATTCCCCCTGTTGGAGTCAAGAATGCCGTTCATTCGCCGGGCTGGATCGGGTGATTGGGATTCATGGAGTTGGAGCATTCCGTGAACTATTTCGCCAATTTCGAAAATCCCGCCCGTTGAGACTCAATCGCCATGGTGCCTGAAATGTCGCAAAAATACTTCTGGGGATTTTTCTTCCAAGATTTGTCTCTGAGAATGGGAGCTCGAACCGATAGGGGAGGATCTCAATCTTGGCCACCTCCAGCGCCTCAGGATAACGAGCGGCTCTTCCGATCCGGGAGGGCCTTCAGGCTTTTCCAAGCCCGGGAGATGAGGAGGAAATACACCCCGAGTACAAAGAGATTCAGCCCCCACGAAAAGGAAGCGGCGAATCTCGGGGTGGCGTGAAGCCACTCGAATACGAAGTTGAACCCGAGACTGAGCAGGAAACCGGTGATCAAGACGATCAGCCCGCTGGCCCACGGGTAGCGGGCGGCTTGGCGGGGATCCGCTCCTTTGGTAACGGCTGTTTTGGCAAACTTGCCGGAGGCGATGAACGCGACAAGGAGGATCACTAACATGCGGGCCAGAGGGGCTGTTTCGGTTGGGCGCAGAGGAAATGAACCAGATCTCCGGCCGTGTCCACCCGGTGGTACCAGGGGTTTTGCTCACAGTGATCCAGCGATACCTTGCATCGCTCGGCGACGTCTCCGATCACTTCGATCAAATCCTCATCGTCCAGCTTGAGATCACCCAGCAGGGTGTCTGTCGTGCGGATGGGGAAAGGACGATGACGATTGTGGCCGTTGGAGCACCACTCGCCCAGAGACTCATACACCGCCCGGATCACCTTGGTATCCAGAGACCGGTAATCCAATGATCGGACGAACTGGCAGATGGATTCTTCGCTCCGGTTGGCAGCCAGCATCCGGAGATGGCGATTGCGCCGCCAGGTGGTGAGAGCTACGCCGATAGCGCCATAGGCCACAAAGCCGATCGCAAACCAGATACCGAACGACATCTGCATGGGAAGGAAGGCTAGGGCATTCCAACGGCTATTCCACTCCAAAGCGATGGACCATCACGTGGCGATAGGTCTCGCCCGGACGGAGGATGCTGTTCGGAAAGCCGGGTTGATTGGGCGCATCGGGGAAATTCTGGGTCTCCAGGCACAACCCGGTCCGGTAGTTTGGTAGGAAATTGCCCGCGTAGAACTGGATGCCCGGCTGATCGGTGAGAACTTCCATCACGCGGCCTGTGCTGGAATGGGTGACGCGGGCGGCGTGCCGGAGCGTGCCGGCTTCGCCATTGACCACCCAGCAGTGGTCATAGCCACCGGCAAGGTGCAGCGGCTCGAAGTCGGCCCCGATCCGCTCGCCGATGAGGTGTGGTTCCTTGAAATCCATTGGAGTGCCGTCCACGGCGGCCTTCTCACCAGTGGGGATCAGGCCGGAATCCGTTGGCAGGAAGGTATCCGCATCCAGCGCCAGCAGGTGATCCGTGATCTGGGCCGAAAGGTCTCCACTCAGGTTCCAATAGGTGTGGTGCACCATGTTGAGAGGAGTGGGGGCATCGGTGGTGGCCTCCACTTCCCAGATCAGTTCGTTGTTCTCGGTGAGGGTGTAGGTGACCCGGGCGATGAGGTTGCCGGGATAGCCCTCTTCGCCATCGGGTGAATGGTAGGTGAAAGTCACCGAGTGGCCATCTGCGGAGGGGAGCGCATCCCACAGGCGTTTGTTGAAGCCCACGTTTCCGCCGTGCAGGTGGCAGGGGATGCCGCCCGGGGTGTTGTTGGTGGCGAGGGTGTATTCCGTGCCCTCCAGCGTGAATTTGCCATCGCGGATGCGGTTGCCGAAACGCCCGACGGTGGCACCCAGATAGCAATCGTCCTTCACCCAGCCGTCGAGTGTGTCAAAGCCGAGCGTGATCGGGGCGATGTTGCCCTCGCGGTCCGGGGTTTCCACGGACACCAGTGTGGCACCGAAGTCAGTCACGCGAGCGCGCAGGCCATGGGAGTTCACGAGAGTGAAGAGACCGGCTTCGCGGCCGTCAGGGAGGGTGCCGTAGGATTCCACGGCCGGAGAATCGCGGGGGGCGGCGGCGGGTGCCAAGTTCCAAGTCATCCGCCGGTGTTTTCGCCTGTATCCCATGGCGGGAATCTCCAAGACGAGGAGTGGAACTGGGTTTTTGGAGTGATCTCAAATTGCCTCAATCCCAAGAGGTAGAATCGAGCATCCGTCAGGCGGGCACCAGTCTCCGTCTCTCAATTTATCCCAAGTGGAATATTCTTTGAACCAGATTCTCTCGCGTACGCGTGGATCAGAAGGGGAAATTCCTCCAGTCGTCCAAGGCTTGGGTCCGTAAGAAAAATTGAGCAAACCGAAATTCTCGAACCAGTCTTTTTCCGGACGTAAGACATCAGGGAAGAGCTCGCGATAATCGTTGTCGATATCGTTAACATAGACACTTCGTCCCCAACGTTGCGGCAACACTCGTAGCGCTCCTCCTGTTGCCACGACAAACGAATAGTGGCCATTGTTTTGGAACGCACGCAGTTCGTCGATTTTCCGCCAAGTATCGACCCGCCTCGTTTCCTCCAAGTTCAAGATCGAGCAAGGCGAGTAAATCTCACTTTCCCGGCTCGGGTCATTGATATTCCAACACGTGCCCAATTTGATTCCGATCGTGGAAGCCATGACCAAGTGTCCTTCCATGTCATTGAAATAGATGGAGGCGGGATCCGCCATCATGAGGTGATCGGAATCGAAGAGCCAGCACCGGTCCCACTCGTGGGGATGATCCTGCAGGATTTCCAGATTGTCGTAGGACGCCGCGCTTGCGGCGATTTTCGAGGGGCAGATCTTCACGAATTCCACGAGGAGGTTTGCGGCATGGAAATCCTCGGGAGGCTCGCCTCTGAAATAGCACCGGACATGCACCGGATGGCGTGTTCTTCTCACGATACTGTGGATCGTGACCGCCATGGGGATCATGAGCGTGTGATCTCCATGGAGCACGATGTTGATCGGCCTGATTGTCTGTGACACATGTCCGTTCTCGTCCAGCTGCTGACGCCAAGCGGATGCCCGGGCGGAGAGTTGGCGGCTCGGTGCGACAGCATCGTCCGCGACGGATTCTCCAATCCTGCTCTTGCGTATCACCACATCGCCGTCGGCTGGAGCTGGTTCATTCGTCGGGAAGCCGCTTTTGTCGTGGAGAAAATACGCGTCCCAGCCCGCTCCCACGAATAGGGTGTCGTCATCGCGTTCGGCATCTCCCATCGGTTCGAAACTCCGATAATCCAAAGTGGTTGGATCCTGTCCTCCTTTTTGCCAAGTGCCCTGCTCCAGAGTGGCGACCTGGGTGTAACCGCGAGCTTTCAGCTTTTTCACTTCTCCGGTGGACACCGGGCCACCAAGTATGACGTGGGAAGGATGGTAGTTGGTCCTCTTCAGCCAAGAAGCCACTCCTTCCAGCAGACCGGGTTCAGGACCTTCCGGGCTGGAGCCGAATCTGATTACTTCTGAACGGACTTTCTCCGAAGGAAGGGCCTGTAGAACCTCAAGATCGGGGAGAGCGGGTGCTGCTTTTTTCAACACCCCCCTCCGATCCTCGATCAGAACTTTCCATCCACGTTCCGCGAGATCGACGGCTCTTGCAAGATTGCCCGGCTCGATCTCCAATATCAGAGGCTTTTCCCATTGGCCCATGCGGAGGCACTCCCAGGATGTTTTTTCACTGTCCCAAAGACCCGAGCCTTGAACTCCGCCCTGATCCTTTTTCCAGGGGCGTTCCTTTCTCTTCCAACAGACGATTGTTTCGGGCGAACGGCTCAGAGGCAATTCACTGCTGTGGATTAAGCCTTCGAGAGGATCAAGGCGGCCCGAGGTCTCATTCGAGACCAGCCAGACACCTGAGTCCAAGGGCAGGGGAGGCTCCTGGTAGCTGGTTTTTGAATCCAATTTAACAGGAGAGGCTCGATCAACGATCGCCGATAGGTCGCAAAATACGAGTTGCGGACCATTCAGGAAAAGGAACTTCCCCCAATCCGACGTGAAGCGATCCAAGATCTGACATCCATATGGTTCGCCGGGGCCGGAAGAAGTTCCACCGGCAGACACGGGGATGAATTCCACTGAAAGGGATCCGGCAGTGAAGGATTTTGGCGCGAAATCCAGGCAACCGATCCGAACGTGCACGGGATTGCGAGTCCTCCTCATAATGCTCGCGAGCAAGGATGAGGTGGCCTCCAGATCGTTCCTATCAGCCGTGAGAAAAATTCGGATCATGTGCGGTTTGATGTTTCCCGAGTTGCCCGATCGGAGGCAGGACCAAACAAGGGAGTGTCCATTAAGGTCATCATGTCTGCATGGCATGACAAGATCCGGCTCCAAAGCAAGGGTCACAAACCGCGTTACCCTTTCTCGCGTGTCCCGATAGATTCAGATGATCCTGGGGCACTGGACGACGTGATGCCGTGCAAGTGTGGTCATTCAAAGCGGTATTTTTTCTTGAGTGCGTCTTGCTTGTCGGGAGGCAGCTCGGAGAGCCAACTGGCGGCCTCGGTCCTGGAGTCAGTGCCCGAGAGATACACGCACAGTTCCTCCACGCAAAGGTCTCTCGATTGTCCGGCAGGCTGATTGCGCAACCATTGCGAGGCTTCCATGGAGTCCTTGTCCATCCACTGCGAGAAGGCCGGGCGCAGAAGATCCTGCCTGCCGGTCTTCAGCACCAGCTCGACGGAGGACTTCGGCCGAATGGAAACCCAGCCTTTCACGGTTTGCTTCAACTGGTCGGAGCTTTCCAACGCCGGGTCCTGGAGCAGGACTTTCTCAAAAACATCCCGGGACATATTGGTGCCGAGATTGAAATAGTTCTCAGCGGTGAATCCGGGGGTGGATTTCATGTTGTCTAGCACAGCCTGGACGACGGGCAGGTTGTTTGCATCGAACTTGACTCCGGAGGAATTCAGGACATGGCCGATCACATCCACCCGGATAGCTTCTGGAAACAACATCCCGAATTCGCGCAGCGAATCGGAGTCCCCGGCCTTCATATTCAGGGCGAGTTTGATGGACAGGCCACTTGAGAGATAAGCCAGTGGCGATTGTGAGGATTTGCGTCCGCTCGCATCTAAGGGCGAAGCCATGGCGAGGATCTGCTGGAGGTTGGTGTTCTTGCCATCTTCGACCAGGAGCAGGCCGATTTGAGTCCACACCAGATTCCTGGGATCGCCGGTGACTCCTCCCGTGAAACTGGAAAAGGCCTTCGATTGAAGAAGCTCCTCTCCGCGACCCGGGGCCAGAATCAGGCTCTTGGCGGCAAGACCGGCGGCCACCTGCAATCCGTCCGCGGAGCGCAGGTCGCCCAGAAGGTTGAGCGCCTCGTTCCATTCATCCGGTTTCAATGAGTCCGCCAAGGCCACACCGATATCCTGTCGGCTGCCGAAGAGTTCCTTGTCGAACTTCCCCACCAGTTCCCGAAATTCGGCCTCGTCGTGGTTGTGGATCGCCTCTGCAAGGAGGTTCGCTATCATGGCGTTGGCGGCCCGCCCGCCGTCGGGGCCGGGAATGGCGGACTGCTGGAGCAGGTCCGTGAGTCTGGCTGAGCGATTCTGCTTCCGGGATTCCGGACGGGCCCCATACGAGGGGGCTTCCGGCCCGGCTTCGTTTTTCTTCTGCTCGCATGAGACCAAGCCGACCACGCAGATTCCCGCCATGACGGATATCCACGTCCTCCAAGCCGCTTTCGAAGTAGGGAGATCCGTCATGGACGTTGCTTGGGGAGCACCTTTTTCTCCTCCTCGCTCAGGTGATCCTCGACGAACTTGCGGGCTGCCTCGGCACCTTCCTTGATCTCGACCTGCTGGATAAGACCCGGCAGGTCGTTGTATTGCAACATATCCTCGGGAGGCACGACCGACTTGATCCAAGCCGCTGTAGCGGAATCCAGCCCTCCGGCCCGGGTCATGGCCGTCCTTAAAAACGACGATCTCTGCCGGTCATCCTTCCCGGCGAGCATGGCGGCGAGCTGCTCCTGCTCTCCATGGCCGAGGAACTTTCCCGCGTAAGATGCGGCCAGATCTTCGTTACCCGATCCTCCGTCCGATGCAGCCCGATTTTCATCATTCGACAGTCCCATGGCTTGAACCATCGAGGCATACGGGATGCTTTTCCAAGCCTCGTTGTTGTCGGCAATATAATCCGACACAAACCTGACCATCATGATATGATAACGGCGTTTTTCCACATCGCTGGCCGAGGCTTCATCCAGGCTCAGGATCATGTGAGTGACCTCCGCTTCGCTCTTCGGTGTGAACGCATTCCTCAAAGCCGAGTCAGCGTACTGGAGCTGATCCGCCAGATTCCAGTTCTTGAGCGCTCCGAGCAGAACCGGAAGATCGGAGGGTTTCGCCTTATTGTAGGCGGTTTGGAGCAGCCTCGTCTTGGTCTGTCCCGAATCCAAGTCTGCGACCATGGTTAGGTAAGCCTCGGCATTCATGAGGGCCTGACACTCGCCCCTGAAGAATTCCGCCAGATCTTCCAATTCCTCCTCCGAGGCTCCCGCCTCTTTGAATTCCTTGAACCGGCTGATGATGTCCGCGCTCGTCAATTTCCCCTGGCGGGCGAGCTCCAGTTGGCTCTGCTTGAATTTTTTGATCGCCGCCTTCCGGTCCTTGCCTGCCAGAAGCGACGCCGCGCTCTCGCGGAAAGAGGGCCGGGCGACCGGCTTCGCGGCCAAGGGAGTTATGTCAGGCTCCTTGGGGCGGGTGGATTTCGATCCGGTCAACCAGGAGACCAGCCAGACTCCGGCAATGATCAGGATGAACCCGGCAGATATCGCAAACGGCGATTTTTTGATCATTTCCCTTCAAGTGGTTCTGGTTCCGAAACAAGCTTGCACGGTAGTCGCGTGGCGAAACCGTGCAAGATGATTCATGCCGGTCGAACTCCCGCTTCAGGGGGCGACGGTGGTTTCGGGGGGGACGGTGGTTTCGGGGGGGACGGTGGTTTCGGGGGGGACGGTGGTTTCGGGGGGGACGGTGGTCTCGGGGGGGACGGTGGTCTCGGGGGCCGTCGTGCCGACGATCTCTTCCGACACGATGGTGATGTCCACGGTCTTTTCGGAGACATAGGGTGTCGCGGTGGTCACGGTATTCCCGTTGATCTTGGCGGTGACACCGGCGGGTGGATAGATTTCCACCTTTGAGTGCACCTTGGTGGTCACGGATGCCGTTCCATTTCCAGTCAGGGGGGTGTCGTAGGTGGTGTACAGCTTGATCCTCCAGGTCTCGCTGCCGATGCGAACGTCATTGATCTCCTTGACGACGGGTGCCGTCGCCGGAGTCCCCACGCTGATGTTCGGAGAGTGGTTATTCGGGGTGAGCTGTGCGGTGAAAGTGGCGACGGTGCCGGTGATCGGGTTTTGCGATTGCGTTGTATCCTCCGCCCCGGTGCTATCGTATTGGGTGATCTTCACTCGCGCGGATGTCGTGAAGCCGTTCGTCACGTAATCTCCGTTCTGGATATTTGAATGAGGCTCCATCGCCTTGATGGACACCTTCGTTCCGGTGGGGTTTCCGCTGCTGTCCAGGTCCTGGATCATGTATTCGTCTCCAGCGCCGGTGCCATCATAGGCCGCCGGAGCGGTGCATTTCATGCGGTAGGTCTTCTGGGTGGTGCCGCCGCCTGTCGTGATGGCTTGGGCCACACCGGCACCGGCCGCGCTGATGAGACCGCCGAGAATTCCCGGCGAGCTGGCGAGCACGGTGGCGAACGAACTTCTCTTGAGGAAGGCTCTCCGTGACGGATTGGCTTCCGGGCTGATATTTTCCTGACTTGATGGATGTGGATTTGTCATGCCTTGAGGGCTTGGATTGGAGTTTGAGTCTGACTCGAACGGCGCGTAGCTAAGGGCGGTTCCGCCCGCCGGAGGGAATGCTGCTTGCTGTGAATCGGGAATTGGCGTGTGGGATTTCCGGATAACTATTCCCCATTCGTGGTAGACTGGAATGGCCTATCGATAGGGTCTTTTTGGGTCAAACTATAAATCTGTTGGAGATGTTATTTTTGTTTGGATGTTACGGTGAAGGAGTAGGCGTGGCATCATATTCGGCCATAAAGGTTCCTGCTTGATCGTCGATTGGCGTTCTGATCGGTTCAGGATATGAATTGGGCTGACATGTTTCCTATCCTCGGCGAAGAAATGCTGGAGGCATTCGAAGCCTCAGCGACCGCCGAAGAAAACGGGGAGCTTGAAGAGTGGTTCGGTGTGGATCGCATTATTTCCAGCGGAAGGACGAAACCTGATCCGAGGCAGGGTTGTCATCACATAGCAGCCGCCACCGTATTCTGGAAACATGTGGGGGCCGATGATCCCGATCTGCCGACACCCACGCGGGAGAGGCTGGTTCATGCCCGGAGAATGGGGCTGATCAAGCGCTTCGACCCGTGGGAAAGCTACATCGAACCCATGTTGGCCGCGGGGCCGGAGCAAATGGCACGCAATCCTGACGTGGAATTTCGGGCCTATCTGGCCAGCGATCTGGAGTTTCTGGTCGACGATCTGGTTGAAGCGGGGTGGGAGGTTTATCTGATGAAGAGCCCGTCGATCCGCTATTCCCCCGGAGGGTTCTGGAGATTTTTAGCTCTGGAGGACTCCGCTCTCGTCACGATGTTGGATGCAGACCGGGTGGGCTTATCTGATCTTGAGATCGAGCGGACCCGTGTGATGCACCGAATGGGGCTGGGTCTATGGCGGGTGCCCGGATATTATAACCATGAACCCGCGAGTGATGTCCGCTATCGCCCGATTCTCGGGGGGCACTTCGGGGCGATGGGAGGGATTCCGGTAAAAAAGTTGATGAAAGCCTATGTCTGGCATGCCCGGAGGGGGTCCATGCCTCTTGCTGTGAACATGCCAGGTGGTGGACAGAAGTCGTTGATGTTCGCCAAGTGGCCTGGATATGGTTATGACGAGATATTCCAACTTGTCGGATTGTATCCATGGCTTGTTGAGGGAGGCACGTTGACTTTTGTGCCGAGGGATTCCCGCTCGTTCTTTTTGCCTGCGGATATCGACTACGCAAATCATGCCAATCCGAGGAGCGAAGTCGTTTACTTCGATGGCTGATCGCGGTCCTGTCTGGCGCGATTTTCGCCGGCAGGCCAGAAGCTTGGGGCGTAGCTCAAGTAGCTCCGAAGTTGCGTGCCTCTCCGGGCCAGCTAGGATGTTTCCATGCGAATGGAATATTTGGACCCGCGGGCGTGGATGAATGGGATTCTGGCCGATTTCAACTGCCAGACCGGCACCCTGCATCGCGCGGATGGCGCGGGGCAGATGTTGACGCTGGTGACCCAGGTCGGTGTGCCGGCGTTCCTGGTGGAGCGGATTTCCAAAATCCCCTTTGGCAAGGGGATTGCCGGGGTGGCCGCCGCGACCCAGGAGCCGGTGGAGCTCTGCAATCTCCAGCAGGATCTGGGGGGAATCGCCAAGCCGGACGCCCAGAAGACCCAGGTCTCCGGATCGTTGGCCGTGCCGGTGTTTTCCAAGGAAGACGGCCGGGTGATCGGCACGCTGGGGGTGGGAATGGTGGAGCCGCACGAATTTTCCGACGCAGAGAAGGACCGCCTGAAGGCGGTGGCCGAGTCGATCTCGGTGTGGCTGGAGAGCCAGCAACCGGCGAAATGACAAGACCTGTCCAAAAAGTCTATGCCGGACGGCGGCATCTCGTTAGATTCGACTCATGACTCCGGTGGACGCATCCAAAAAGATTCTCGATTCGATGCTGGGCCATCTCGGGTTCAGCGCGACCATCGAGATCCAGCAAACCGATGACGGCCCGTGCCTGCAGGTCAATACCAGCGAGAAAGCGCTCCTGATCGGTGAGGACGGAGAGCGTCTGGATGACATCCAGTATCTGGTGAACCGCATCCTGCGCCGCCATTTCCCCAAGGCCGAGCGTGTGAAAGTGGATTGTGAGCACTTCCGCTCGATCCAGGAGGACCGCCTCGTCACGGAGGTCCGCGGAATCGCCGAACGGGTGAAGGCCACCGGCAAGACTTTCAAAATGCGCCCGCTGAACGCCTACTACCGCCGTTTGGTCCACAATGCCTTGATTGGCAACGAAGACGTGGTCTCCCATTCTCCCGACGGTGAAGACCGTCTCAAGCGCGTCATCATCGAGCCCAAGAAGCCGGCTGAACCTCAGGCATGAAAAAATTCTTCTTCGATTGCGGCACCCGCGATGGCACCGCCTCCCTCGGTCTGTTTGTCCTGCGCGTGAGCGCGGGCTTGATGATGCTGCTGGGCCATGGGCTGCCGAAGCTGCATGCTTATCAGGCCATGCTGGATTCCGGCAAATGGCGGTCTCCGGCGATCTGGCCGTTTGAGCATCTGAATCCGAACATCAGCCTGATTTGCGCGATCGGTGCGGAGGTGGTGGGTTCCGCCCTGCTGGTGCTGGGCCTTTTGACCCGACCGGCGGCGTTCATGCTCGGCTTCACGATGGTGGTGGCCGCGTTTTACGCCCATGCGCAGGGGACGTGGTTCAATCCCGGCAATGATCATGGAGCCAAGGAGCTGGCTCTTCTCTACCTGCTGCCCTGCGTGGTGCTGATCCTCAGCGGAGCGGGTGCGTGGTCGTTCGATGCCGCGCTGTATCGTGAGGGCAAACGCAAGCGCTGGTAAAACGACCGCCATGGAAACCCACCGGCTGATCCTTCCGGAGGACCTGAACCAATACGGGTTCCTGTTCGGCGGGCGGTTGCTGGCGTGGGTGGACGAGGCCTCGTGGATCGCGGCCTCGCTCGATTACCCGGCGGCAAAGTTCGTCACGGTGGGAATGGACAAGGTGGAGTTCCATCATTCCGTGAAGGAGGGTACCATTCTCGCCATCCATTGTGAGCGCGCCCGCATCGGGACCACCAGCGTGACCTATGCGGTGACCGTGCGGGACGGGAAGGGGAAGCCGGACCCGATTTTCTCCACGCGGGTGACGTTTGTCAGCGTGGACGAGAGCGGGCGGAAGCTGGCGCTGGGCTGAAACCACCTCTCCATCCGCTCCCTTCAATGAAGTGCCGCCATGTCTGGTTCCTGCTGGCGGTTTTCGGGATCCTTCTAGGCGCTGGCGTCTGGTATTCCATTTCGATCCGTCGGGACTTCCATGGAGTCAACCAGCGGGGAGCGTGGTCCGCATTTCCGTCCGGAGATCGGAATGGATGGTTCTACGTTCCGCTTCATTTTGAATCCGGTGCCCAGATCGGAGTGTTGGTGTCGAAAGAAAGGCATCTCCATGAGCCGTGCTCTTTCGACGGAGCGCAGCAGACGTTCAATATAGGGAAGAATCGTATCCGTCTCTCTGAGTTGTTGAATGGGAGGGAATTCCTGCGGGAGAAGCACGTTTGGCACATCCATCTCCATGACGATGGGAGCGTGGAAAAACTGGATCTCGAAATTCCCCCTGACACGGATCTTGAGGCGATCGAACTTCCCGACCTCCAGAGGGCGATTGGAGCCCACCCGGTGAAGTTGGATACGACGAAGTGAGGCAGGAAATAGGGGGATCGCGATACAAATGCCGCCTTTGAGAATGATGGAAAATAGTTCCTAAGGAATCCACGGGCCGGGTGTCTGCCTTTTGAAACCCGACCTCATGCAAGCTCCCGATGATTTTTCCGCCCCCCGCCGCCCCTCTTTCTGGGGAAAACTCGGTGGTGGCTCGCTCTCGGTCTCACTGATCGTCCACGCCATTCTACTGGCCGTTGGGGTAGTGTGGGTCTTCCAGGTGATCCCTCACCAGCCGGAGATGAATGTTGCTCCTCCGCCGGGAGGTGGATCGTCCGGGAGCAAAGGTGCCCTCAGCCAGGCGGAGCAGCGCAAAACGGCGAGGGGCACTCCGATCTCAAAAATTACGGTTCAAGGAGTGGCGGGAGAGATCAATATTCCGGATTCCATAGGGGTAGCCGGTTTGGCCAGCATCAGTAATGGTGCGGATTCTCTCCGGCCCACCATCGGAACGATAGGGAACGGGCCCGGGAGGAATGGGCCCGGCAATTTCCCAACCGCGTTCAAAGCCATGGGCGATTCCGGCAACAAGGTCTTCGGCATCCCGGATCCGGACGCGAACTCCCTCGTCGGAACGTTTTACGACACCAAGCTCGATCCACGTGGCAAGGAAACCGGCATGACTCCGGACAAGCTCCGTGAGGTGATCAAGGACTTCACCACCCGCGGCTGGAACGAGCGTTCGCTGGCCTCGAAGTATTACAAGGCGCCCAAGACGCTATATCAGACCCGGCTCTACATTCCGGAGATGTCCGCGAATGCGGCTCCGGCGGCGTTCGGCTGCGGTCCGGAAGTGCAACCGAGCCGATGGATCGTCCTCTACCGGGGAACTGTCAGCTCGCCGGAGTCCGGAAAGTTCCGTTTCGTCGGAGCCGGGGATGATGTGCTGGTGGTGCGCTTCAACAATCAGAACGTGTTCGATCACGGTTTCACCCAAGGCACCACCGGGCTCTACGTACCGGGGATGACGGACGTGCTCGCCGGACGGAAGGAGGACCGGGACGTGGAGAAAATCGTCCGCAACGGCGCGATGAAGATGCCGGTCAATTTTTACCAATACGATACCACCCGGAACTGGAACCAGTCCATCGGCGGGTTGGCAGTGGGTCCGGAGTTTGAGGTCACGGCAGGTCGTGAATACCCATTGGAAATCCTCATCAGCGAGGTGCCGGGAGGGTTGTTCGGGGCCTCTTTGTTGATCGAAAAGAGTGGTGCCACCTATCCCAAAGCGTCCACCGGCTCCCCGATCCTGCCTCTGTTCCGCCTCGATGAGAGCCGACCGGAAGCCACCAAGGCGGACAACGCACCTCCCTATGATCCAAATGGTTCCGTTTGGAAGCGGGTCAACGGGACACCCCGCCCCGGCATCTGAATCTTATCCGGCAGGGAGAAAAAAATCGTTTCCCCCGCGCCGCTTTTTCTAGTGAATTCCCCTCTGTCGCGCGTTACCCATCTCTGAAACCCAGCCCATCATGGACCAATTCCAGGAAGACCATCAGTATTACGACCCGAATCTCCACGCGAGTCATCCGGTCGAGGAAAACAAACCCTCCTTCTGGAAAAAACTCGGAGGCGGATCGCTTTCCATTTCCATCATTGTCCACGCCATCCTGCTTTCGATCGGCGTGGTGTGGATTTTCCAGGTGATCCCGAACAAGGAGCCTGATCCGGATTTCATGCCCTCCGGCGGCGGTGGTGGTTCTCCAGGCGTGAAGGAAATCAGTAATAAGAAGCAGCGCGCCACGATGACGAACCCGAACGCGCCACGCATGGCGGCCAAGGGCGTCTCGAGCAGCTTCACCCTGCCGGAGCCGGACGAAGCATCCTCGATGTCTTCGGTGGGCTCCTTGACCAGCGGCGGTCTTTCCGGCGGTCTGGGTGGCAGTGGTTCCGGTGGTGGCCGTGGTGATGGCCAGGGCAGGGGTTTCGGCAATGGCATGGGCCCCGGTCTGGGCGGTGGCAGCGGCGCGATGAGCCCGTTCGGCATGATTGATCCGAACGCGAACGCAATGGTCGGCGTCTTCTACGACACCAAGCAGGACCCGAAGCGCAAGGAAACCGGGATGACTCCCGAGAAGCTCCGCGACGTGATCAAGGACTTCACCAGCCAGGGCTGGAACGAGCGCTCTCTGGAGAACAAATACTTCCAGGCCAGCCAGAAGCTTTATCAAACCCGCGTCTACATTCCGGTGATGTCCGCAGAAGGCGCACCCGCCGCATTCAAGTGCGAGAAGGAAGTGCAACCGAGCCGCTGGATCGTCATCTACCGCGGCAACGTGGTGGCGCCGAAGTCCGGCAAGTTCCACTTCGTCGGCGCTGGTGACGACGTGCTGGTGGTGCGCTTCAACAAGAAGAACGTCTTCGACCACGGCTACACCCAGGGCACCACGGCGCTCTATGTGCCGGGCAAGGTGGACGTGCTGCAGGGCAAGAAGGAAGACCGCGAGGTCGAGCGCATCGTCCGTGGTGGTGCGATGCGTATCCCCATCACCATGTATCAGTATGATACCACTCAGAACTGGAACAAGGCGCTCGGCGGTGTTGCTGTCGGTCCTGCGTTCGAAGTGTCCGCCGGCTCCACCTACCCGATTGAAATCCTGATCAGCGAGGTGCCGGGCGGTTTGTTCGGTGCGGCGCTGATGATCGAGGAAGAGGGTGCGACTTACCAGAAGGCGTCGACCGGCGCTCCCATCCTGCCGGTTTTCCGCACGGACGGTGGCCTGCCGGACGGCAAGGGTAAGGACAATGCTCCTCCGTTCGACGCACAGGGCCCGATTTGGAAAATGTCCAACTCCGGCCGCCGCGACATCTGAGCCCCGGAGCTCCCTCGATTTCAAAAACGCCGGAGTCCGTCATGGGCTCCGGCTTTTTTGTGAAAAGGCGAGACCGGCTGCTCCGGGCAGGGTGTTATTGGAAGGTGATCTTGATGCCCTTTTTCTTGAAGGCCGTGGCGACGTCCTTCTCCAGATCCTCGTAACTGCGGTCACCCAATAGGACCTGAAGAGCCTGGGCCTGTGATTTGCCTTCCTGGCAGGCCTGGATGCAGTCCTTGAACCGCGCGCCGGTACCATCTCCGTCCATCAGCACGAAGTAGTAAACGAGCAACATGCCGAGGCCGTAGTTCTTGTTGCCATTGGCGTAGAACTGGGGCTGCGACCAGTTCATGATCTCCTTGAGGTGCGGCATCGCGAATTCCTTGCCGAGATCGCGGCCGCCGCTGTCCTTCTTGCCGAAGCCGGTGGCGTATTCCAAGGCGTAGGACGGCTGCTTGATGAAGGAGAACTTTCCATTGCTATAGGGAGCGCTGGCCATGAACTCCGCGAACCCCTCGATCATCCAGATCCCGGCATAGTCGCCCAGATCCGCCCAGAGCTGGTGGGTCACCTCGTGATAGACGGTGTGGAAATTTCCGCTGTAGTCGAAGGTGTAGTTGGAGCCCAGTTTCTTCACTCCAAGGCCTTCCAGCGGCACCAGGAACTTGTCGCCCTGGCTCATGTAAACGCCGGAGCTGCCTTGAGGACCACCGGCGGTGTGGTACCTCCGCCATGGTTTCGAAGAGGAACGCCTTCAGCTTCGGTGCTTTCGGCGAGCGGGTGCGCCGGTTATTCAGCGGGATGTCGTGATGCATCTGATAGCAGGCCTCGAACATCAGCGCGACTTTGGAGATCAGGTTGCGGGTCAGCCCCACGTTGCTCTCGAAGCGGAAGTGGGGGCTTTCGTAGATGTAGCGCTTTTCACCGGTATTCTCCTCGATGGTGGTGATCTCCGGTTCCTTGTCCACGCCGGCGTCCTTCGGCCACGGAGCTTTGAAATTCGGAGCGGAACCATCGTAGCCGTCCAACATGTGGGCGCGGTAGTCGAGCGGATCGAATTTCGGCGTGGCTCCGGCGGAGGCGGTGGGTGTGGATGACTTCGCCGCGGTCGTGAGATAGTCTTGGTCCTCCTTGGAGAGTCGTGTGCGTTCCACCTCGAACACCTTTCCGTCCGCACGTTTGATGGTCACCTTGGCGTCGGTGGCGGAGACATAGGAGCCTTCGAAGCTGCGGCCGGTGGCATCGGTCCATTTGCGGACCGGTTCATCAGCCAGGGCGAGGACTGGCAGAAGACTCAGGAGAGGGAGATGGCGGAGCAGACGCATGACGGAAGGATACTGTCTTTCAGCGCCGGGGAAGGGACATTTTTTCTCCCGAATCCAACGCCGTCACGAGAGACGAAAAAGGCCCGCTCCGGCGTGCGGAGCGGGCCTTCGGGGGAGAAAACCGGGTTCAGAGAGCTTCGTTGACGTCGGTGGGAGGCGTCACCGGCGTTTCAGGGAATTTCGTGGAGCGAGGCGCGGGTGTTTCCGCAGGCTTGCCAAGGTAGGCCGGAAGCTGGACGCCCGCGTTTTTCGCAAGGTCGTGCAGCGGCGGGATCGACCCGGCGAGGCCGGAAAGGAAACCGGCGGTGCTGGTTTTGCCATCGGCACCGTTCGCACCGCTGTCCCAGACCGTGACCTTGTCGATCTTGAGATTGGAGACGGCCTTGACCTGTTCCTCCACCAACTTCGGAAGCTGCTCGGTGACCATGAGCTGGGCGGCCTGCTCGGCTCCGCCGGATGCCACCACGATCGCGCGGAAGCCATCCGCTTTCGCTTGGAGCTGGGCCAGAGTACCTTGTGCCTGCGCTTCCATGACGGCCTTGAGACCATCGGCCTCACCTTGCTGAATGAGGCGCTGGCGCTCACCTTCCGCGGCGGCGACGAGTTCGATACGGCGTTTCTCGGCTTCCGCCTGGAGCTCGATCTTCAAGCGCTCCGCTTCGGCGGCGAGACGCACGCGGTTCTTCTCGGCCTCGGCAAGCACTTCGATCTTCTTCTTCTCGATCTCGGCCTGCACGATGATGGTCGCCATCTGGGTGGCTTCGTCACGCTTGGCGCGCTGGCGCTCGGCGGATTCTTCGGAGGCGTAGGCTTCTTCAAGGGCCTTTGCAGAAGCGACCTTTTCTGCGGCGATGGCAAGACGGGTGGCCTCGGCCTCGCGTTCACGACGCGCGGCATTCGAGTTGGCGATCTGGACGGCGGCTTCGTTTTCCCCCTTCACGGCCAGTGCCTGGGCGGCTGCCACGGAGATACGCTTTTCACGCTCGGCTTCGGCGGAACCGATGTCACCGTCACGCTCCTGTTGGGAGACCTTGACCTTCGCCTCGTTGATGGCGCGGGCGGCGGCTTCACGGCCGAGGGCGTCGATATAACCGGATTCGTCCGTGATGTCCTGGACGTTCACGTTGATGAGACGCAGACCGACCTTGCGGAGCTCGACTTCCACACCGTTGGCGATGTTCGCGATCAGCTTGTCGCGGTCCGCATTGATCTCCTCGATGGGCATGGTGGCGATCACCACGCGCATCTGGCCGAAGATGATGTCCTTCGCGAGTTCCTGGATCTGGCCCATGTTCTGGCCCAGCAAACGCTCGGCGGCGTTTTCCATCACACCGGGCTCGGTGCTGATGCCGACGGTGAAGGTGGAGGGCGTGTTGACGCGGATGTTCTGCTGGGACAGCGCGCCGCGGAGCTGGATGTCGATCGGGATCGGCGTGAGGCTCAGGTAGGCGTAGTCCTGGATCACCGGCCACACGAAGGACGCACCACCGTGATAGCAGCGCGCCGATTTCTGGCCACCCACCTTACCGTAGACGACCAGCACGCGGTCGGACGGACAGCGGCGGTAGCGGCTGGCGATGAACATCAGCGTGCCGAAGCCGATGATGACGAGGATGAAGATCAGGATCAGCGCGGTGGGGACCTCCGCGAGAATGGGGATGGGTATGGCTGGCATGTGGTGTGTTTTCTATGAGTCTTGGGAAAATCGTAATCTAACGGGCGGGGGAAACGACAAGGGTGGTCTGGCCCTCCACCGAGTGGATCAGCACCGGCGTGCGTGGCGCGAGCGGCTCATCCGCATCCGTGATGGCGCTTGCGGTTACCAGGCGGCCTTGGAACAACACCTCCACTTGGCCCTCGCCGGAGCGATGGGCAGGAATGGTCACGTAGACATGGCCGGATTGACCGACGGCGTTCCAGTAGTCGAGCGTCCCATCCGCCTTCAGCGAAACCAGCAGGCGCATGATGAAGAAGATCATCGCCATGAAAATCGAGCCGACGACGATCGCAAGAAGCATGGTCAGTAGGATCGACCAGCCGCTGCCCATGAGCAGTGCGCCGCACCAGCCGAAGCCGACGAGGAACGCGGTGATCGCGCGGACCGAGAGGATCTTCACACCCTCCGCCGCGCTGCCGCCGTGTGCATCCGCACCGCCATGATCGAACTCATGGCCCATGAACAGCGATCCCGCGAACAGCAGGAGCTGGAACAAGCTCGCCCCGATGGCCACGATCCAGAAGAACCGCGCCATTCCATCGAGTGCTTGCCACCAATCAGCCATACGACACCGTTCTAGCCGGTATCAGCCATGGCCTGCCACTCCAATTTCCATTCAGGATTCCAAACGCAGCGGCATGGATAATTCACGCGCAAAACCCCGGCCGCCACCAAACTTGCGGGGCGTGCCGGGGTTTGATTGAGCGGGGAGGGGTTACTCCGCGCACGATTGCTTGCAGCCGATCTGCAATGGGATGCCGGTTTCCAACCAGGATTTGAGGCTGGAGAGCACCTTCGGCCAACCACCGGAGATGTCGTTGAGCATGCTGGTATCGGCTTCGAATTCACCGTGGATCACGGTGAGCCGCACCATGTCCTGGGTGGGTTCGAGTTCCAGCGTGACCTTGGAACGGTCCGTGGTGTCGTCGGGATCGATCCAGCTCAGCACGAGGCGCTTCGGCGGATCGCTTTCGAGCACTTCTCCGACGATGTGGGCCTTGCCTTTGGCTTCGGAGACGTGCTCCCACTTCGAGCCGGGTTCCCAATCGGAGTGATTGCCGTTTCCGCCCCAATATTGGCGGGCGAATTCCGGCTTGGTGATCGCCTCCCATACCTTCTCAGGTGTGGAACGGATGTAGGTGGTGTAAACGAACTGTGGCTTTTCCATGGTGGTGTGGGGTTAGGATTTGTCGTCGTTTTCGAGATATCGCTTCAGATCACCGAGCGCCTTGAGGCGCGGGCGTTCGTATTTTTCGATCCAGCGCGCGTGGATCTCCTGCAGCGGCACCGGATTGAGATAGTGCAGCTTCTCGCGTCCGTGCCGGACGGTCGTGACGAGATTGGCCGCTTCGAGAATGGCGAGGTGCTTGGTCACCGCCTGCCGCGTCATGTCGAGGTGCTGGCACAGGCGGCCGAGTGACAGGCCGTTGTCCCGATACAGCACATCGAGCAGGGTGCGGCGGCTTTCATCGGCCAAGGCTTTGAATACCGCGTCCATCTACCGGGAAAATAGGCAACCATTTGGTTGCATGTCAAATGGAAATCGAACGTGCGAAATGACAGGGATTTGATTTTCAGCCGCAAAGAGGCGCAGAAAAACGCAAAAGGAAGAGATCTGCGGACGAAATTTTTGCGTCCTTTTTGAGCCTTTTTGCGGCTAAAGATCTTCAGCCTGCCACCGCCTCGGCGCAGCGCATGCCGTCCATGGCGGCGCTGACGATGCCGCCGGCGTAACCCGCGCCTTCGCCGCAGGGGAAGAGGCCTGCGATCTCCGGATGCTCCAAGGTATCGTCGCGCCGTGGGATGCGCACGGGCGAACTGGTGCGCGTCTCGAATCCTAACAGAAGCCCCTGGCTGCTGGTGTAGCCGTGCATCTGGCTGCCGAAGAGCCGCAGTCCTTCGCGCATGCGGCTGGTGATGCCTTGCGGTAACAACTCATGCAGAGGCGCGGATTTCGCACCGGGGAAATAACTCATCTCCGGCAGGTCCGCGGAAATCTTGCCCGCGAGGAAGTCGGGCACGCGTTGGCCCGGTGCTACCTGTCCACCGCCGCCCGCGATCTTCGCGGTGCGCTCGAGTTCCTTCTGATAGGCGATGCCTGCGAGCACGCCGTGCTCCTTCTCGAAGCGCTTCACATCCTCCGGCTCCACGGTGACCACCATGCCGGAGTTCGCGAATGGGGAGTCGCGGCGGGCGAGGCTCATGCCGTTCACCACCACCTCGTCATTTTCGGTGGCGGCGGGCACGATCCAACCACCAGGACACATGCAGAAGGAATGCACACCACGGCCGCGGATCTTCGTCGCGAGACGATAGCGAGCGGCGGGGAGAAGATCCGGACGCGGCTCATCCTGGTGGAGGTGATACTGGATGCGATCGACGAATGGTTGCGGATGCTCGATACGGAAACCGACCGCGAAGGGCTTCGCTTCCATCAGCACCTGTTTCGCCGCGAGCAGCTTGTAGATATCGCGTGCCGAGTGACCCGTCGCGAGGATCACCGCATCCGCTGCGATCTCCTGTCCGTCCTGCGTGATTACGGCCTTCATGCGGCCGCCTTCGATGATGAAATCGGTGACGCGTGTGAGGAAGCGCACCTCACCTCCGGCGGCGATCACGGAAGTGCGGATCGCCTTCACCACATTCGGCAGCAGATTCGAACCGACGTGCGGATGGGCGTCCGTGAGAATCTTTGGCGGTGCACCGTGGGCGACGAGGACCTCATACACCTTCGCCACCGGTCCGCGCTTGGTTGCGCGGGTGTAAAGCTTGCCGTCCGAGAACGTGCCCGCGCCGCCTTCTCCGAAGCAGTAGTTCGAATCTTCCACCACCCGGCCTTCACGTAGGATCGGGGCGAGGTCGAACCGCCGCGCGCTGGCGTCCTTGCCGCGCTCCAGCACGATCGGCTTCATCCCGAGTTCCAAGCAGCGCAAGGCGGCGAAAAGTCCCGCCGGACCTGCTCCGACGATGACGACGGTCTTCGCAGCAGCAGGCAGAGAGGGGGAGCGCCATTCCGGAGTGATTTCTTCCGGCAGAGGCCCGTCGATGGAGACATCCAGGCGGAGTTGCACCTTTACCCGGCGGTGGCGGGCATCGATCGAATGCTTCCGCAGCCGCGCCTCTCCGATGCGTTCGGCCGCCACGCCGAGTTTCTCGGCAGCGGCGGCTTTCCACGCGGCCTCGTCCTCGGAAGAATCGAGAGGCAGGACGATGTCAACGGTTTCGAGGCGGGGAATCACGGGCGGGACCGGTGTTTTCCACGACCCAGCGCCCGCGATCAATGCTCTTTCCGCCGATTACGGCGCTTCCTGCACCTTGGCGCGGAGGAAAGCGTGGATTTGGGCGGTGCCGGTGAGGTAAAACGAGCGGTTGGTCCACCCGGATTCCGGCGAGGCGATTCCGGATTGAACGGCGGCCCGGTCTGCAAGCGGCACTTCCGCGACCACCCCATTCCAAGAGGTCAGATCGGTTCCGCCCTGGATGCGGTAGATGATTCCATTGATCGTGGTGGATACCTGTTCGGTGGTGCCCGAGAAGCTCGCGCCGGTGCGGATCGGCAGCGTGATCGTGAGCACCTTCACGCCACCCACGGTCGCGACTTTCGTCACGATGCGGTTGTCGGAGGAGCCGTTGGCAGGCGTGCCATCGCAGGCGAACTCAAGGAAGTTGATTGCGCCGTCATTGTCCGGATCGGAGGAGGTGGCCATGGTCGCCGTGGTCATGCCCTTGAGGGAGGCCCATGCGGTGTAGGCGGCGGAGCCGCTGAGTACGGTGAGTTTGCCGGTGCCGGAGAAGTGGGTGTTGTCGATGTTGGTGGCTCCGGAGCCGGTCGCACCGTAGGTGCCGGAGGAGACCTGCACGCCATCGAGGAACAACTGGGTGACCGTATCCGAGGCGGTGGTGATATTGAGCTTCGCGCCGCTCGCGATTTTCACCGTCGAGCTGTCCGCCAGGGTGGAAGCGCCGAGGATCAAGGTGCCCGCGTTGACGGTGGTATCGCCGGTGTAGGTGTTCGTGCCGCCGAGGGTCAGATCGCCTGCGCCATTCTTCACCAGCGAAACGCCGCCGATACCATTGGTGATCACGCCCGTGTAGGAGCTGACGCTGGCGTTGTTGATGGTCAGCACGGAAGCGGTGGCCGCCGTGTTGGTGATGGTGGCGGCATTCGTGCTCTTGGTCACTGTGGCCATCGTCTGGTTGTAGCCGTTCAGATCGAGCGTGGTGGCGGCGGAGCTGCCGAGCGTGACGTCCGCGGTGGTTACGAGCGCATCGTTGCTGCCGATTTTCAAAGCACCGGAGATGAAGATGGAAGTGTAGCTGCTGCTGGAGGCGGAAGGGATGATGAAGTTGCCCGCACGGAAGCTGATGGGCACCGTGCTGGTGATCGCCCCGGAAACCGTGAGCGTGGAGGTGGCGTCCGTGTAGAAGTGGCCGCCGTTCGTCGGGCTCGCGGTGATGTTGATCGGGCCGGACCAGGTGGCGGTGGAGTTGGTGTTGTTGATTTCCAGATCGCCACGGCCGCTGACGCCGGTGTTCGCTCCGAGATTGAGCGTGTTGCCGATGTTGACTCCGTTGGTGATCTGGATGCGGGCCACGTTCGAACCGGTGGTGGCAAGTGTCACCGCACCGGTGCCGAGGGCGGCATTGTTCGAAAGGATCAGCAGTCCCTGGGAGAACGCCGTGCCACCGGTGAAGCTGTTCGCACTGTCGAGCGTGACCGTCGAGGTGTTCGACTTGGTCAAGGTGGCGCTGCCGGTGAAGTTGAGATTGGTGAAGGTGCCCCCGGCACTGAAGGTCACCTTGCTGAGATCGATCACCGAGCCGCCGCCATTGAAGGTGCCGGTGTTGGTGGTGAAGGTGGTGGTGCCGGTGTAGGTCTGCGGCTGGGTGAAGGTCACGCTGCCGTTGATCGAAAGGTTGTTCGAGCCGGTGACGATGTTGGCCCCGGCCATCGTGAGCATGCCTCCGCTCTGGTTGCCGAGCCGTACGTTGCCGCCGTTGGACGTGAGCGTGCCGGTGTAGGTGACGTTGTCCTTCGCGCCGAGGTAACCGGCGTAACCGGCGGCATTGAAGTCGAGGTTTTCCGAGAGGTTGTTGTTGGCGGTCAGGGCCAGGCCACCGGTGGAGGCCGCGATGATGCGGGTGGTGAGCAGGGTTTGGAGGGAGACATTGTAGTCGAAGGCGACCGCGCCGTTGCTGGAAGTGCTGATGTTCCGGCTCGATCCGGGGATTGCCCCGGCATTCGCAAATACCAGGATGCCGCCGTTCACGCTTGTTGAACCGCTGTAGGTGTTTGCTCCGGAGATCGTCCAGATGCCGCTGCCGGTCTTGGTGACCGCGGTGGTGCCGCTGCCATTCCCGATGGCTCCCGCGAATTCACCGGTGCCAGCACCCTGGAGCGTCAGGGTTTTCGCTCCCACTCCGGTGGCGGTGAGGGCGCTGGTGAATTTCAGGAGACCGGTGCCGCCCTGATCCAGCGTGCCGCCGCCGGTGGTGCCTGCGAGATTGATCACGCGGTCGGTGGTTTCGCCCGTGCCGCCGTAGCCCAATGTGGCGGTCGTCGTGGTGTCTCCGAGCGAGATCGTCCCGTTCGCCACCGTGGTGGGAGCGCCGAGACTGCTGGTGGCGGTGCCGCCGACCACACTGTTGAAGGAATTCGCCTTCAGGTTGCCCGCCGTCACGATGGTGGGGCCGGTGTAAGTGTTCGCCCCGGTGAGGGCGAGTTGCTGGATGCCTTGCTTGGTGATGCCGAAGCTGTTGCCCTCGTCTCCGATCGCGCCGCTGATCGTGCCGGCGGCGTTCTGCGCACCGATGGTGGAGTTGGTCTTCAGGGTGACCGCGCCGGCTTGGATGCCGCTTTCCACCCGGAGCTGTCCGAATGCTTCGCCGGTGCTTCCGCCATAGAGGGACACCGCCGCGTTTTGAATCAGGCCGGAGCTCAGATAGAGGGTGCCTCCCGCGAGCACTTTGATGGTGGCGGTGGATGAAGGCATGGAGGTCTGGGCACCGGGCGCGATCTGCAGCTTCCCGCCGGTGGTGGCGGGAGCGATCTCGATCGTGCCAGTGAAGCTGCCGAGCGAACCGGTGAGCACGGTGCTGTTGCTGCCGGTGGGGGTGGCCACGGTGATCTTGCCACTGCCGGAAATGGACTGACCGTAGGTGTAGGCATCCGCGAGTGCCAGGGTGCCCGCGCTGTTCACCGTGACGGTGCCTGAGGTGGGCAGCGAGGAGAGGGCGGGGATGGACAGCGTGCCGCCATCGATGCGGGTGCCGCCGCTGTAGGTGTTCGTGCCGGTGAGCACGAGCGTGCCGGTGCCGAGCTTGGCCAGACCGGTCGCGGTGGAGACTCCCGCATTGATGAGATTGCCGGAGTAGGTGAACGAGCCTCCTGCGTTGGTGGTATCGAGGCCGAGATAGGCCCCGGTTTTCAAGCCGCCGGTGGAGGTGCCGAGCGCATCGAAGTAGGCGATGTCCGAGGCAGTGAACTCACCGCTGCCACCCACATTGATCCCCAGCGTGCATCCGGAGTTCACCCCGATGTTGGCGGCGGTCCAGGCGGCGGAATTTCCCTGGTAGAGCGATGCCGGTTTCGGAAAGACCAGCACGCCGCCGATGATGGAGGTGGGGCCGGTGAAGGTGTTCGCGCCGGAAAGGGTCCAGGTGCCGCTGTTGGTCTTCGAGATCGAGGTGAGGTTCACCACACCGGAAACCGTTACAAGCTGGCCGTTGTTGCCAGCGCCGGAGGCTGATGGTGAGAAGGTCACCACGCGGGTGGTGGTATTGATCGCGGTGATCGTGGTTCCTGCGGAGAAGCCGGTGCCGGAAATCGTGCTGCCCACCGTCACGCCGTCCACGGAGGACAGGGTGACCGTGGTGCTGCCGCTGGAGATGCCACTGATCATCTGGGTGGTGCCGGACAGACCGTCTGCGATGACACCGCTGATCTCCCCGGTGCCGGTGGTGGATCCGCCGAGGGTGAACACCTTGCTGCCCACGCCGCTGCTGGTGATATTGGACGTGAATTTCACCAGTCCGGTGCCGGACTGGTTCACGCCTGGAGCTGCGGTGGTGCCCGACATGTCCAGCACACGGTCGCTTGTTTCCCCGGTGCCGGTGTAGTTGAGCACGCCACCGGTGGTGCTCGCCCCGAGGGCGATGGTGCCATTCGCCACCGAGGTGGGAGCGCCCAGCGCGCTGGCGGCGAGCAGGGGCGTGCCGCCGTTCACGCTGTTCAGCGAGGTGGCGGAAAGCATGCCGCCATTGATCTTCGTCTGGCCGGTGTAGGTGCTCGCGCCGCTGAGTGCCCAGATGCTGTTGCTGCCGCTGCCGCTCTTGACGATCGATGTGACGTTCACCACTCCGGCCACCGTCATCGTCTGGCCGTTGGTGCCTGCGCCGGTGGCCGCCGGGCTGATGGTCACCACACGGGTGCTGGTATTGATGGCAGTGACGGTGGTGCCCGTGCCGATGCCGGTGCCGGCAATCGAACTTCCCACGCTCACTCCGTCTACGGAGGCGAGGGTCACGCTGGTCGCGCCGCTGGAGAAGGCCGCCGTCGTGATCGTATTGCCGGAGGTGCCGCTGTCGCCGATTGCCCCGGCGAGTTCGCCCATGTTGGCGCCCTGCAGAGTGATGGTTTTGCTGCCGATGCCGGTCATGGAGCATGCACCGGTGATCTTCATCAATCCGCTGCCTCCCGCGCTGAAGGTCGGCCCGATGTTGGTGCTCGCGATTTCCAACATGCGGTCGGTGGTTTCGCCGCCGCCGATGTAAGTCAGTGATCCCGGGCTGGTACCGCTGCCGAGCACGATCGTCCCGTTTGCCACGGTGGTGGGCGCACCCAGGGAGCTGGTGGCGAGCAAGGGCGTGCCGCCGTTCACGCTGTTGAAAGTGGCCACATTGATCGAGCCGGCCCCGATCTTGGTCTGGCCGGTGTAGGTGTTTGCGCCACTGGGAGTGAGTGCCCCGCCATCGGTCTTGAACAAGGTGCCGCTGCCGCTGATTACTCCGCTCAGGACCATCGTGTTTGCGCCGTAGGTCCGCAGCACGCTGGTGCCAACCAAGGAGACGGGATTCGTGAGGGTGAGGGTTCCCGAGTTGGAGCTCACGATGCCACCGCCATTGAGGGTGAGAGTGCCACTGCCCGCCGCCGCCGTGCTGCTGAAGTTGACTAGGCCGGAGGTGATGGTCATGCCGCTGGTGATTCCGGTGTTGGTCCCCGCGAGGGTGAGCTTTCCATTCGATCCGCCGCCGGTGGCGGAAAGGTCACCATTTGCCGCAATCGTCACGCCAGGGGAACCGCTGCCGGCGAGGTTGCTGTTGATGGTGGAGGAAATATTGGATGCTTGGACCGTGGTGTCGATCACACCGGTCGAGCTGCCGAAATCGAGCGTCCCGTTCCCTGCGACGTTGCCGATCACATAATTCCCGCTGTTGATGTAGATCCCGCCCAGCGTGAGCGTTCCACCGGGAGTGCCTGCGGTGACGAGGGTGACCGTGCCAGACGCGCCTCCGAAAATCGCGGCATCACCGGTGGTGTTCTCCCCACGCGATATTCGAGCCCCCGCTATTGGCGGTGTCCCAGTTCAAGGTGCTGGTGTCCCAAGTCCCCGCGCCGCCATTGGCGGCGGAAGTGCTGTCGGTGCCGTCCCAGTAGAACGACGCAGCGGAGGTAGAGGGGGCGATCGCGCTCAGGGTCAGCGCGATGAAAGCGGGGAAGGCAAGGGTGTTCATGGCGCCTAACAATAAAGGTCGCTTCATTAAGCCATCATGAATGGCCTGCCGTGGGAGGTGAATGGTTCGTCACCGGACGGGTGTTCCCGGAGGGTTCCCTGCCGAATCCTCGTTTTCACCATTGCCCGATTGTTGGGAAATTCCCTTAATCCGGCCGGGCGCGGCGGGTGTTCCACATGGGGGCGATCCGGACCGCGCGGAGATCTTTTTCCCCAGTAGCAGCACTGTGTCGAAGTCCCTGAAGGTCGTGATCGCGTGTGGTGGCACGGGTGGCCATTTGTTCCCCGGCATCGCGGTGGCGGAGACCTTGAAGGCCCGTGGTCACGATGTGATGTTGTTGATTTCCAAGAAGTCCGTGGACCGCGAGGCCTCCGCGAAATACGGCGATCTGCGCTTCGAAACCGTCGAGGCGGTGGCCAAGCCGAAGACGCTGTCGCCGAAGATGATCCCGTTCCTGTGGCGGTTGTGGAAAACCGCCGGGACCTGCAAGCGCCTGCTCAAGCAGCATCGGGCGGATGTCGTGCTGGGCATGGGCGGCTTCACCTCGCTGCCGCCGGTCTATGCCGGCCATCGGCTGGGCCTAAAGACCTTCGTCCACGATTCGAACGCCCGGCCGGGCCGTGCGAACATCCTCACCAGCCGCTTCTGCACCCGGGTCTTCCTCGGCGTGAAGGAGGGAAAACCGTTTTTCGCGAACCGCGACACTGTCGTCACCGGCACGCCGGTCCGCGCGGAAATGGTGAACCTACCGAGCCGTGCCGAGGGCGCGGCGGCCTTCGGGCTTGATCCGTCCCGCCCGGTTCTGCTGGTCATGGGCGGCAGCCAAGGGGCCAAGCGCCTCAATGATCTGGCGGCAGAGAGTTCCTCGAAACTGCCCGCAGGAATCCAGGTGCTGCACATTGCCGGGACGCTCGATTTCGACCGCGTGAAAGCCACCGTGGCGGGCCGCGAGGGTTACGTGGTGGTGGGTTTCTGCGACAAGATGGCCCTCGCCTACGCCGCGTCCGATCTGATCCTCGCTCGCTCCGGGGCCTCCAGCCTGACCGAGGTCGCACACGCGGGCCTGCCGTCGATCTTGGTTCCGTTTCCGTATTCCGCGGACGATCACCAGATCCGCAATGCCGAGGTGTTCTCGAACGCCGGGGCCGCCGAACTGGTCCACGAACGCGATCTGAACGCGGAGAAATTGGCAAACCTTGCCTCCGGCATCCTCAACGACTTGCAAACGCGCGAGCGCATGGCACAAGCCGCTCGCGCGCTCGACACCCCGGATGCTTCCGCCCGGATCTGCGACGCCATCGAAGCGACTCTCCACTGACTCCATGACCGATCTCCGCCAGCGCCTGACCGACCGTTCCCGCCCGCTGAACATTCACCTCATCGGCGTCGCGGGCTCAGGCATGAGTGGTCTGGCGCTGCTGCTGCTTGGCATGGGCCACAAGGTCAGCGGCTCGGACCGGGTGACGTCCGATGAAACCGAGCGCATGCAGACGCTCGGCCTCCAGTTCTCCTGCCCGCACACCGCGGAATCCGTGCATGGTGCGGACATCGTGGTTTATTCCTCCGCCATCCGCCCGGAGAATCCGGCCCGCGCGGCCGCCCATGCCGCGGGCATCCCGCTGCTGCGCCGCGCCGAATGTCTGGCCGCGATTCTCCACACCAAGAAGGGCATCGTCATTTCCGGCACCCACGGCAAGACGACCACCTCGTCCATGACCGCGCACATCCTGCGTGAGGCGCGGCTCGATCCCTGTCACTACGTCGGTGCGGAAATTCCGATCCTCGGCGCGAACGCCCGCTGGTCCGAGGAAGGGGAGCACATGGTCGCCGAGGGCGATGAAAGCGATGGCACCTTGGCGCTCTATCATCCGGAGCACTGCGTGGTGCTGAACATCGAAGCCGAGCACCTCGATTTCTACCGCGATCTGGATCACATCAAGGAGGTCTTCGGCACCATGATGTCCCAGACCACGGGACGCGTGGTCTATTGTAAGGAAGATCCGGTGGCCGCCGAGCACTGCGGCGCGCATCCGAACGGCGTGTCTTACGGTTGGAGCGATGCGGATTACACCGCCGTCGATGTCCGCGAACTGCGTGGCGCGAGCGCCTTCACCGTGATCCGCCGTGGCGAGGTCCTCGGCGGAGTGGAGCTCGGTATTCCCGGTCGCCACAATGTGCTGAATGCGTTGGCTGCGATCGCGTTGGCGGACGGCTGTGGCGCGGACTTCGCGCTGGTGTCCCGCGCGCTGGCCACCTTCGCCGGGGCGAAGCGCCGTTTCGAAACCAAGTATCTCTCAAAGCACTACCGGATCGTGGACGACTACGGCCACCATCCATCCGAGCTGGCAGCCACGCTGCAAACCGCGCGTTCGCTCAATCCAGGCCGGATCGTGGTGTTGTTCCAGCCGCACCGCTACACCCGCACCCAGGCGCTGGCTGATGACTTCGGCAAGGCGCTCCAGGCCGCGGACCGGGTGTTCATTTCCGATGTTTATCCCGCCAGCGAGCTGCCCATTCCTGGGGTCTCCGGCGAGACGCTGGTGGAGGCGATGAAGCGCCATGGCGATGTGAAGGTCACCTCCGCCCCGGACCTCGCCACTGCCCATCATGCGGTAGGCAATGCGTTGGAAGACGGCGATCTGCTCATCACTCTCGGCGCAGGCAATGTCCACGAGGCAGGCACCCGTATCGCGAAGGATCTCAAGACGCTTGAGGAAATGCTGGCTCTCGCCCCGAAGGGCGACATGGACGGCAGCCTTTATGAGCCGATGAAGCGCCACACCACCATGCTTGTCGGCGGCCCGGCGCAGTTCTGGCTGGAGCCTCATACTTTCGAGGCCTTCGGTGCGCTGGTGAACTACTGCCGTGATCGTAATATCGCGGTGCGTGTGGTCGGCCGTGGTTCGAATCTGTTGGTCCGCGATGGCGGTATCCGCGGCGCAGTGATTCATCCGGAAGGCGGTGTGTTTTCCGCACTCAGCGTGAAGGACGGCCTCATCACCGTGGGAGCAGGTGTGCGCTTGAAGAAGCTCGCCAGCTTTGCGGGAGACGCGGGCATCGGCGGCTTTGAGTGGATGGAAGGCATTCCCGGCAATGTCGGCGGTGCGCTGCGCATGAACGCGGGTGCGATGGGCACCGAGACCTTCGATCAGGTGGTGAGCGTGACCTTCCTCGATGAAGACGGCGTGATCCGTACCCGCACGCGTTCCGAGATCGTCGCCCAGTATCGCAACGTGCCGGAGCTGCGCCGCAACTTCGCGCTGCAAGCGACTTTCAAGGGCGAGCCGGATCAAGCGGAGCGCATCAAGGAACGCTGGGATGCATCGCGCGCCAAACGCCGCGTCTCCCAACCGGTGGCTGCCAGCGCAGGCTGTATCTTTAAAAATCCGGAAACCACTCCCGCAGGCAAGCTGGTGGACGAGCTCGGTTTCAAAGGCTCCACCAATGGCAAGGCCGAGGTCTCCGAGGTCCATGGCAACTTCATCGTCAACCGTGGCGGTGCCGCCGCCGGTGATGTGCTCGGCCTGATCGAAACCATCCGTGCCGAAGCCCGCGCCGCCCGTGGCGTGGAACTCGAACCCGAGGTGAAGATTCTCGGCGAAGACGAATTCACTTTCTGACCTATGATCGATCCCAATCTTCTCATCGCCGTCCTGATGGGCGGTCCCGGTTCCGAGCGCGATGTTTCACTGGCATCCGGCAAGGCCGTGCTCAAGGCCCTTCAAGCCCGCGGCCTCAATGCCGTGGGCGTGGACGTCACCGGTCATGAGGTGAACCTCCCGGAAGGAACCGGCCTCGCCTTCAACGTCATCCACGGCACTTTCGGCGAGGATGGCCAGCTTCAGGATATTTTGGAAGCAAAGGGCGTCCCTTACACGGGCGCGGGCTCGAAGAGCAGCCGTCTTGCCTTCGACAAGAACAAGGCCAAGGCTCTGTTCCTTTCCCACCATGTGCCGACCCCGCTGTCCGAGATCGTGGATGTGTCGAATGGTCCGAAGCTGCCGCAGATGACCGCCCCGTTCGTGGTCAAGCCGCCGCGTGAAGGATCGAGCGTGGGAGTCCATATCGTCCGCGATCAGGCCGATGCCCAGGCGGCGATGGAAGACGCCGCCACGTATGGCAATGACATTCTCGTCGAGCAGTTCATCGAAGGGAAGGAACTCACCGTCGGCATCTTCGACGATCAGGCGCTGCCGATCGTCCACATCGCTCCGCGCTCCGGCTTCTATGACATGGCCAATAAGTATCCGTGGCTGAGCGGCGGTGTGGGCAGTGATTATTACTGCCCCGCTGATCTCGATGAAGCCACCACCAAGGCCGTGCAGGACGCGGCGCTCGCCGCACACCGCTCGCTGGGTATCGAAGTTTACTCCCGCGTGGACGTGCTGCTGGATGCGGAGAACCGCCCCTTCGTGCTGGAGTCGAACACCATTCCCGGCATGACCGAAACCAGCCTGATGCCGAAGTCCGCTGCTGCCGCAGGCATTCCTTTCGACGAACTCTGCATCCGCATCGCGGAAATTTCCCTCAAGCTCCGTGCTTGAAGAATGGCCTTGGAATGCAGGAGCGCGTGATGCGCTCCTGAGTTCAACGGATCCGCATGAAGAACGGTGAGATCTCCCGTTTTTCCAGATCCTGGCGGCTGATGACCTCCATGCCCACCAAGGGATCGGCGATGGTCCATTGATCGCCCTCGCATTTCAGCAGGGCGACGAAGTGGCCGTTCCCAGCGACGCTCATGCCCATGACTCCGGGAAGGTGATCAGGTGAGGGCAGGCCCTTGAACTCGAAATCCACGGTGCGGCCGCGGCGGCGCAGGGCGCGGGCGAGATGCCAGGCTTCGGTGCCGCTGGCGGTGGACCATCCACGGCGGGCGAGGTCTCTTTCCGTGGCGGTTTTGTCGCCGAGGAAACGCAGCACGGTCGCGGCACTGGCAGGGCCGCAGGTGGATTCGGTTGACTGGATGCAGGCATCGTCAATCCATCGTCCGGCCAGCTTGGTTTGATCCAAGGGCCGGAGGATTGGTTTGATGAAAGGCGGCAGCATTCCTGCGATGGCGATCCCGTAGGCGGCCACGGCAATCACACGGGGGACGAAAGTGCTCCATGCCACCGCAGCGGGCAGGAACAAGGCCAGCCACCATTCCGAGAGCGGTTGTGCCCGCAGGTCGTAGAGCAGCTTGGTCTCAGGAAAGATATGGAGATAGTAGGCGCTGAACCACAGGCCGGGCAGGCACAGCAGAGTCAGCAGGATGGCCACTCCGAGCCGCCACCGTTTCCGATTGGGAGGAGCGATCTTGTCGACACGCCGTGCCAGAAGAAGGGACACGGCAACCGCAACGGTCAGTGAGCAAATCGCAGCGGTGGTGGGGGACATGGGAAGTCGCACAAGGTTTCAACTTGTGCGTGGGAAGAGATGGAGGAGGAGAAGGATGGCGAGCGTGCTGTTGGGTAGGATCGCGGTTTTTCCATGGCGACGAACCGCCAGCACTCACAAGTTGAAAACGTGTGCGACTTCTTCAAGCCAGACACCCGGGGCAGTTCTGGACGAAGTGGCCGGGGGTGATCTCCGTCAGAGCGGGATGGCGGTCGGTGAGGCAGAGCTCGGGCTTGCCGATGCGGTTGCGCGGTTGGAAGGCGCACCCGACGGGCGGACGGGTGAGATCCGGTGGCAGGCCGGCGATGGTGTAGAGCGGATCGCCCTTCGGATGGGAAGCCGGGATCGATTTGAGCAGGCTGCGCGTGTAGGCGTGGCGCGGGTGCTTGAAGAGGTCTTCCTTGGTGGCGCTTTCCACCACGCGACCGGCGTACATCACATTGATGTGGTCGCACATCTCCGAGACCACGGCAAGATCGTGGGTAATGAAGACCACGGCCGTGCCGAGATCGCGCTGGCGCTCGCGGATCAGGTCGAGCACTTGCTTCTGCACGGTCACGTCGAGTGCGGTCGTCGGCTCATCGCAGATCAGCAGCTCGGGGCGGGTGATGAGGGCCATGGCGATCATCACGCGCTGGCGCATGCCGCCGGAGAATTCGTGCGGGTAGCTGTGGACCCGTTTTTCCGGCTCGTGGATGCCGACCTCGGCGAGCGACTGGATTGCGCGGTCGAGCGCGGCCTTGCCCTTGATGCCTTCATGCAGGGCGAGCGGTTCCATGAGCTGGTCGCTGACTTTCATGTAAGGATTCAGCGAGGTCATGGGGTCTTGGAAGATCATCGAGATGCGCTTGCCGCGGATCTTGAGGAGTTGCTTCTCGGAGGCCTTGAGCAGGTCGATGCCATCGAACATCGCCGTGCCGGAATGGATGCGGCCCGGAGGCTGGGGAATCAGACCGAGCAGCGAATAGCAGGTGACGGATTTCCCCGAGCCGGACTCACCGACGATGCCGAGGGTCTTGCCCGCGTCCACGGAGAACGAAACATCCTCCACTGCATGGACGACGCCATTGCGGGTGTGGAAGCGGGTGGAGAGGTTTTTGACGTCGAGCAGCGGCATGGGCTTGGAGAAGGTGAACCACGAAAATCACGAAAGGACACGAAAGTTTGGTGTCAGGGACTTCCAGGCGGGTTGGGGAGGTGGCTTCTATTGGGATGGAGTTAGAGAACGATTCTCCGGATCTCGATCTTTTGGTTCTTAAAATTGAGGATCACGCCGACACGCAGGCCGTTGATGCGGAGGTAGTTGAGCATTTGGCCGACTTCGTGGGTGGTAATGCGTTCGATCGTCTTTGTGTCTACGACGATCGATTGGAGAACCACGAGATCGGGAACGAATTCCCCCACCCGAACACCCTTGTAATCGACTGGATAGCGAGGCTGTTGCTGGAACGGAATACCGCGGAGTTCGAGTTCGCGAACCAAGGCGTTTTCATACGGCTTCTCAAGCAGTCCATGGCCCAAAACCCGATGAACTTCGATGGCGGCATCCAAAATCAGCCCGACCTCCTCTTTGAGCAGCAACCCAGCCTCTTCCATTTTCGTGAAATTTCGTGCCTTTCGTGGTTTCTCACTCCTGAAGGCTACCTCTCGTCTTTCTTCAGATCCCTCCGGTCGCGCGAGCGCACGGAGAAGACCACCGGGATGCCGGGGGCGGGGTGCTTTTCGCGGTAGCGGTTGGTGAGATACTGCTCGTAGCTGGTGGCCATGAGCTTCTTGTCGTTCACGAACAGGACGAGGGTCGGCACCGGGATGACGCTGTATTTTTCGTTCAGCGCGGTGGTGGCGTAGTAGAGCTTGAGTCGCTTGCCGGACTTGCGGTCGCTGCCCGGCGGGTTCATTTCGAATGCCTGGTGCAGGATGCGGTTGAGGACGCCGGTGCCGGGAAGGTTCTGGGCCTTGTCGCGGATCTTGAGGGCTTCCTTCAGCACGTGGTCAACGGCCTGGCCTTTCTTTGCCGAGGTGGCGACGAAGGGGGCGTAGGCGAGGAAGAACAGCTCGCGGCGGACGTGCTCGGTGGCTTCTTCCAAGCGGGCGCCACGCGGGGCGTCCGGATGATAGAGGTCGAACTTGTTCAGCACGATCAGGCAGGGCTTTTTCTCCTCCATGATGAGCTGGGCGATCTTGCGGTCCATCGCGGAGATCCCGGCGGCGAGGTCGATGACGAGCACGCACAGGTCGCTGCGGCGGATCGCCTTCTCGGTGCGCATGGCGGAGAAGACCTCCACGGAGGAGTCGCGCTTGCCGCGCGGACGCAGGCCCGCGGTATCGATGAGGGTGAAGTTTTCCCCGGCGAACTGATAGGGGAGGTCAACGGCATCGCGGGTGGTGCCGGCGATTTCGCTGACGATGGTGCGCTCGTCCTTGAGGATGGCGTTGATGAGGGAAGACTTGCCCGCGTTCGGCTTGCCGACGATGGCGAGCTTGATGCCCACCGCTTCCGCGACCTCCGCCTCGGCTTCGACTTCCTTGGCCAGCGGGGCGATGACTTCCTCGATGACGTCCACCAATGCGCCGACGTTGCGGCCGTGCTCGGCGGAGACGTGGATGCCTGCGCCAAGACCGAGCCGTGCAAAGTCGCCGAAGACGTTCTCGTGCTTCTCGTGGTCAACCTTGTTCAGCACCAGGCGGACGGGCGGCTTGGCCTTGCGGAGCTTCTGGGCAAGCGCTTGGTCGATGGGAGTGAGGCCCTCATGGGCGTCCACGATGAAGAGGATCAGGTCCGCGGTTTGCATCGCGATGTCCGCCTCGATCGCCACCTGGTCGGCGAAGCCGTCATCGAGGGATGCGCCGATACCGCCGGTATCGATGATGGTGCAGGCCGTTGGCGTCGCCTTGCAGGGCGCGGAAATGCGATCCCGCGTGACGCCCGGCTGGTCGTGGACGATGGCGATTTTCCGCCCGGCGAGGCGGTTGAAGAGCGCGGATTTCCCGACATTCGGGCGTCCGACGATGGCGACGGTGGGCATGCGGCGGATTATGGGCGGATTTGGGCTTTTGAGAAAAGTGTAAAGGAAATTTGGGAAGGAAACGGGGAAAATGATGGCTCCCAAGGCTTTACGAGGAAATGGAGGGCCTGCTAGGGAGATTCCCATGTCCCACATCGAGATTGAACCCGAGGCATCGATCCTGCCGGGTTTCCTTGATCCGGCTGCGGCGACGCGGCTGTTCGATGATCTGTGCCGTGAAGTGGCGTGGGACGAACGGATGAAATCCCGGAAGACCGCCTGTTTCGGACAGACTTACGATGACTCCGGTGTGGATTACGAGGTGGTGCCGATGCCGCCCCGCCTGGAGGCCTTGTGCGGGGAGATCGAGCGGGAGCTGGGTTTCCGGGCGACGAATTGCCTGCTCAACTATTACGAGAGCGGGAATTCCAGCATGGGGTTCCACTCGGATGCCACCTACAATCTTGCGGAGGGAACCGGCGTCGCAATTGTGTCGCTGGGGGCGGAGCGTGAACTCACATTCCGGAACATCGCCGAGCCTACGCGGTTCGTACCGTGTCCTATGCCTCACGGATCGCTGTTTTATATGACGCAGCTCACCCAAGCTCATTGGATGCATGCGGTGAAGAAAGATCCGGCGGCAGGGCCCCGCATCAGCCTGACTTTCCGCCGGATTCTCTCTCCGGAAGAGCTGGCCGCGCGCCAGAGCAATGCCGTTTGAGATCATGTCCTCCCGCACCTACATCTGTGTTTCATGCCGCTGGGCGCGCAGGGCGGAGGCGGCTTTCGGCTTGGTCACGGAGCTGCGTTGCCCGCTGTGCCAGGGAGGATTGTGGGAGCTGAGCAGGCGCTGGCGGATACCGCGGAAGACGGATGATGATGGTTGGCGAGAGCTCGCTGTGAAGGTGGAGCGGGATGCTGCGGAGTGGCTGCCAAGAAGGCGGCTCATGGGGATCGGGAAGCTGGCCCGGTTGGACGAACAGATCTCGGCATTGGAGAAGCAGGCCGCTTCGAAGGGCAGGAATATCCGGCTCAAGAGACTTCATCGGGAGCGTGCCGAAGTAGTGGTGCGTTACCGGTGATATGTCTGGAGAATGCAGAGGAAGGAAGCTGTCGCGAGAAGTGGGAACCACGAAAAACACGAAGGAATACGAAAAGAGAAGGGTAACGTATGCAGTGGGGGAGGATCGTGTCTTCTGATCGTGTCTTTCTCATTCCAGCCCCGTTAGGGGCGGCGCTCTTCCAGCCGGGGTGCGCAAGCCCCGGGTCAAGAGCGCGAGAAGATTGAAGCCCCGTGAGGGGCGACGCATCGGAGGCCGAAGCATGGTCCATGACCGAGAGTTGTTCCGCGTGGGAAGAGTTCCGTTCGATTGTAAATCGCCGGAATGGTGATGAGTCCCGTGTGAGCGCAGGCAGCGTCGTCCCATCCGGGACTTGGAATATCATCGCATTTTGGTCCGGGGGCTTGCGCGCCCCGGCTGGAAGAGCGCCGCCCCTGACAGGGCTGGAATGGAAAGCGCCCATTTCTCCATGCATCATCGGTTGCATGAATTTGGGGCCATGCTTCGAAGCACTACTTCTTCTCCCGCTCCTTCAACACCGGCTCCAACACCTTCCATACGTTCTCCGCGACGATCTTCTGTCCCTCCGCGGTGGGGTGAATCTGGTCTGCCTGGTTGAGCTTGGGGTCGCCGCCCACGCCTTCGATGAGGAAAGGAATGAGCTTGGCTTCCTTGTCCTTGGCGACCTTCGGGAAGACTTCTCGGAAACTGGTCGTGTAGTCCGGTCCCATGTTCCCGGGCATCTGCATGCCGGCGAGGACGATGGTGATGCCGGGGACCTCTCTCGGGCCTGGGTGATGATGGCGGTTAGATTTTCCTCCGTCTGCTTCGGTTGGATGCCGCGCAGGCCGTCATTGCCACCGAGGGCGATGACCAGCACATCCGCACCATTGGCGAGCACCCACTTGATGCGACGCAGGCCACCGGAGGTCGTGTCACCGCTCACCCCGGCATTGACGATGGTGTAGGGGAGCTTCGCGGCCTCCACTTTCTTTTGCAGGACTGCGGGATAGGCGGCTTCGGGATCATCCAGTCCGTAGCCCGCGGTGATGCTGTCACCGAGAATCACGATACGGCCCGGCGATTTCGGCGTGCCATTTGCTTTCGGCTCATCCGCAGCCCATAGTCCGGCGCACGATCCCAGCAACCCCAGCGCGAGAACCCTCCATGACGCCGCCGATTTCCGACCCAGCCGTTTCAACCACCGCATTGGCCAGCGTAGGCACGGATGCGGACACCGTCAACCGGCCCATTCTGGAGGTCCGTTCGTTGCGGAAGACCTATCAGAACGGTGGCCACGAACTCACGGTGCTGCGCGACATCGATCTCACGTTGGAAGCGGGAGATACGTGCGCGATCATCGGACCCTCCGGCAGCGGAAAGACCACCTTGCTCGGTCTGTGCGCGGGACTCGATGATGCCAGCGCCGGGACCGTGAAGATCGACGGGCAACCGTTGGATGCTCTCGATCAGGACGCCCGTGCGGCCCTGCGCAACCGGTTGGTGGGTTTCGTGTTCCAGAATTTCCAACTCATTCCCACGCTCACCGCCTTGGAAAACGTGCTCGTGCCATTGGAGCTGCGCGGTGAGACGGGACGGCAGCAGGATGCGGTGGAGCTTCTCAAGCAGGTTGGCCTTGGCGAGCGGTTGGACCATTATCCGCTCCAGCTCTCCGGTGGCGAACAGCAGCGCGTGGCTCTTGCGCGGGCGTTCATCCACCGTCCCAAGATCCTCTTCGCCGATGAACCGACCGGTAATCTCGATGCCGAGACCAGCGGCCCGATCGTGGAGATGCTGTTCCGGCTGAACCGTGAGGCTGGCACCGCGCTGGTGCTGGTGACGCATGATCCCTCGCTGGCGGCCAAGGCGCGGCGGGTGATCAAGATGGGTGGCGGAGCGATCATTGGGGAGGAGGAGCATGCCCGCTGACTCCTCCCGACCGCTGCCGCGGACCCTGTTGGGTGCGCTGTTTCATCCTTGGACCTGGCGCATGGCGTGGCGGGACAGCCGCACCCAGCGGGCACGGCTTGCCATTTTCTCGCTCGCCATTGTAGCGGGGATTGCTGCGCTGACGGCGATTCACTCGCTGAAGGCAAGCGTTCAGACGGGTATCGATACCCAGGCGAAATCGCTGCTCGGATCGGACCTGATGGTGTCATCGCGTCAGCCCATTCCGGCCGATGTGGTGGCGGATCTCACCGCCAAAGCGAAGCGCGCGGGCGACGAAACCAGTTTCTCCTCCATGCTGTATTTCGCATCCGCTGATTCGGCGCGGCTGGTGCAGGTGCGGGCGCTGGGAGGCGGCTATCCTTTCTATGGCAAGGTGGAAACCGAGCCTGCGGATGCCTGGCAGAGATTGCAGGAGACGGGTGGGGTGTTGTTGGAGCCAGCCCTGCTCGATCAATTCCAAGCGAAGGTGGGGGACAAGGTGAAGCTCGGTTCTTTGGAACTGCCGATTCTTGGCGTGGTGAAAAAAGCGGCTCCGCGCAGTGGTCGCTTCGGAGCCTTCGCTCCGGAGGCCTATGTGAGGCCTGCCGACTTGGAGCAGACGGGATTGCTCGGCACCACCAGCATGAGCACCCGCGCCCTGCACCTGGAGCTGCCTCCCGGAGTGAACGTGCGGAAGCTGAAGGAATCGCTGCGCGACCGGTTTCCAGACACTTCCATGCGCATCGAATCGGCCGAAGATCGCAGGGAAACACTGGGCGATGCCTTGGAGAATTTCCAACGCTTCCTCGGTATCCTCGCGCTGGCATCGCTGGTTTTGGGAGCCATTGGAGTGGCGGCCGCGGTGCATGCCCATGTCATGCGGCGTGGCCCGACGGTTGCGATCCTGCGCTGCCTCGGTTGCCCCGGGCATCTGGCATTTGGCATCTATTTTGCCCAGGCTCTTGCGCTTGGTTTGATCGGGGCGCTTTCCGGGGCGGCCATTGGTATGGCGCTGCACATGGGAGTGATCACGGCTTTTCATGACAGCCTGCCGATCGCGATCGATGCTTCTCCGGAATGGCGGATCGTAGCTCTAACCGCCGCCACAGGCCTGGCGGTCTGCTGTGGCTTCGCCTTGCTGCCGTTGCTGCGAATTCATGGTATCTCGCCCGCTGCGACCTTGCGCGATGGCGCGGTCCTCGCCCGTGCGGGAGGCTGGAGGGCGTGGCCGGTGTATGTGCTGCTGGCGGGGCTTCTGGTGTTGGTTGCCCGCCTCAATGACGATCATTGGCGGCGTGCCTTGGGACTTATCGCAGGTTTGGCTGTCGCCTTCGGAGTATTGGTCGGAGTGGCGAAACTGCTGGTGGTGGTCACCCGGCGGTTGGTGCGGTCGTCCTGGCCGTATCTCTTGCGACAGGGGATTTCGAACCTCCACCGCCCGCGCAATCAGACCTTGCTGTTCCTGCTTTCACTGGGGCTCGGAACTTTCCTGCTCGTGACCGTGCTGTTGGTCGGAAACCTCATCAACCAACGGCTGGAGCTGAAGCAGTTCGAAGAAAGCCCGAACCTCTATCTGGTGGATGTGCAGCCTGATCAGGAGGCTGGCGTCCGAGATCTGCTCACAGCCCAGAAGCTGCCTGTGCTCGAAAGCGCGCCGATGGTCACGATGCGCATCCAATCGATTCGTGGCGTGCCGGTGCGTGAACTTGAAGCTCAGAAAGCGGTCCCCAAATGGGCGATCCGTCGGGAGTTCCGCTCCACCTATCGGGATAAGCTCAATACCACGGAGACGATTGTGGCGGGAGAATGGAAAACCCGGACCGAGGGCCCGGACCAGCCGGTGCCTTTGTCGCTGGAGGAGCAGATCGCCAAGGACTTGGGCGTGGCCGTGGGGGATGAGATGACGGTGGATGTCCAGGGCATCCCGGTGAAAGCCCGTGTGACCAGCCTCCGCAAGGTGGACTGGAGCCGCTTCAATCTGAACTTCTTCATGGTCTTCACGCCCGGTGTGCTGGAAGACGCGCCGGGGTTCCACGTCATCACCACACGGGTCCCGGCGGCCTCGTCATCCGGAGAACTCCAGCGCGAGATGGTGAAGAAATACCCGAACGTCTCGGCCATCGATCTTACTGTGGTGCTGGAAACCGTGCGCGGCATTCTCACGAAGATCTCTACGGTGGTGAGGGTGCTCGCCGGGTTCACCGTGCTGGCGGCGCTGCCGATTCTAGCAGGCACCCTGCTCAATGGTCGCGACCTGCGGCTGAGGGAAAGCGCGCTGTTGCGGACTCTCGGTGCATCCGCCCGGCAGGTGCGGGTCATTCTCTTCACCGAGTATGCCACTCTCGGCGTCCTCTCGGCGATTACCGGTCTGGTGTTGGCGGTGGCGGCGAATGCGGCGCTGGCCATTTTGGTTTTCAAGACTTCGCCATGGCCGAGCCCGATCGTGCTGATTTCGGCGCTTCTGGCCACCACCGGACTCGCCGTAGTCGGAGGGTTGGCGCTGGGGAGGGGAGTGGCGAAACAACCGCCGCTGGATCTGCTGCGGAGCGGGGGATGAGAAAAAGCGCTCGGGACTATCCGAAATTTCCCGTTTCCCCACCCCGGTCCTCGACTTTTTTGTAAACGATCATTAACCTTCAAGTGTTTCCGACCATAATGAAGCGCCGCACGACCAATTCCCGCCAGAATTCCCGCATGAAGCGGCTGGAAGTGCGTGTCATGTCGCCGCGCATTGCGTGGTTCGGATTCCTGCGTGCCTGTGGGAAAAGCGCGAAGCTGGTGGTGATTCTGGCTCTGTTGGGCGGGCTCGGCTATGGCGGCTGGTATGGAGTTCAGCGGGCATTTCTCCGCAATCCGGAGTTCCAGCTCCGCCAGTTGTCTCTGAATTCCAACAAGGTGCTGGATGAGGCGGGTCTTGTGGCCGCTGCGGAGATCGACCTGAATGCGAATCTCTTCAAACTGGATATCGATCGGATCCATGACCGGCTCGCCGCCCGGCCAGATATTGCCGCCGTGACCGTGGAGCGCCATCTGCCATCCACCTTGGTGGTGAATATCAGTGCCCGTACGCCGAAGGCATGGATTGCAGTCAGTGGTTCCGATCCTGCCGTCGTCCGCAAGGAAGGGGGACTGCTGGTGGATGCCGGTGGGATGACCTACACCTGTCCGGCCCTCCAGTGGGAGGATGCACGTGACTTGCCGGTGGTCATGGTGCCGAAGAAGGATGAATCCCTGTTGATCGCCGGGCAGACGCTGAAGCATCCGGAGATCGAGCGCTGCTTCCGTCTGCTCGCCGTGGCGGTGGCGGCGGATCCGCAGGCGGTCCGTTGGATCGATCGTATCGAGCAGGCGAATGCCTGGTCGGTGCAGATGACCACCCGCAGCGGCACCATCGCGACCTTCGGATTCGACAATCAGACGCGGCAGATCGCGGATTTTGTCACCGCGCTTGATCACGCGTCACGCGAGGGTTACGGGATCGCCACGATCAGCCTGATTCCGCAGCGAAACATTCCCATTACCCTCCGCGAGGAACCGGTTCCCCCGCGCGCCACCCCGGTGCCGGAGCCGACCAAGGAGGATATCCGGAACGACCGCCGCTCCAAGGATCTCAAGTCCTTGCTCAATCGGAACTGACCGCCCCACACGCTTTCCACCGCCCCAATGCCTCGCACGAAAATCCACGTCGGACTCGAAATCGGAACCAGCAAGACCTGTATGGTCGTCGGCGAGGTGAAGTCCGACGGCGCGGTGAAAATCCTCGGCGTGGGCATGACCAAGTCCGCCGGCGTGCGGAAGGGTGAGATCTACGATTTTCCCCAGGCCCGTGCCTGCGTGAAGGACGCGCTGGTGAAAGCGGAGGACGCCAGCGATGTCGAAATCGGCAGCGTGTTCCTCTCCGTCACCGGTTCCCACATTGTGGGTGAAAACAATCTCGGAACCTTCCGCCTGCCGGAAGGTGAGCAGCAGGTCGCACCGGAACATGTCGAGGAAGCGAAGGACATCGCCCGTGAGGTCCACATTCCGCCCGATCACGTCTATCTTCATAGCATCGTCCGCCAGTTCCGTCTCGATGGGCTGGAGCAGGCGACCAGCCCGGTGGGCCTCTTCGGCCGCACGGTGGAGGCGGACTTCCATGTCATCCACGGCATCGGCACCCGTATCCAGAACAGCATCAAATGCGTCCGTGAGATGCCCTTGGATGTCGATGATGTCGTCTTCGCTCCCATCGCGGTGGCGCAGGTCGCCCTTTCCCGGGAAGATCGTGAGCGTGGTGCGCTGGTGATCGATATCGGCGGCGGCACCACCGACTACGCACTCTATCTGGGTGGCTCGATTGCAGCCTCCGGCAGCATCCCGGTCGGCGGCGACCACATTACCAATGACATCCATCTGGTGACCGGCCTGCCCTTCACCAAGGCCGAGGGTCTGAAGGTGAAGGAAGGGGATGCTTCCGCAGATCCGGCACGTTCGGTGGGTTCGGTGAAAGTCATTGATGAAAAAGGCTTCGCCGAGGCTGAAGTGCGCCGCCAGGTGCTCAATGAAGTGATCCGCCAGCGTCTGGAGGAAACCCTCCGCTTGGTGAAGCGCCGGTTGCCGGAAGGCTCGGTCGAGCGCATCGGCACCGGGATTTTCCTGTCTGGCGGCACCAGCCTCATGCGCGGATTCGGTGAACTGGCGTTCGATGTGTTCGGCCGCGACATCTATCGCCCGGAGCCGCCGGAAGTCAGCGGCATCCAGTCCAGCTTCAAGGATCCGCAATACACCACCGCTCTCGGTCTCATCCGCTATGCCCAGGTGCTGGATGCCGAGCGGGTGGCCACACCCGGCTTCTTCGGCCGCATCGGTCGTGCGCTCTGGCCCTTTGGCCGTTGATAGTCCCTCACTCCTTTTTTGACAGAACCCCGGAAACCGGCGCAAAATTGGGTAACTCGGAATGTTGGAATTCAATCATTCATGACATTCTAAAGACCTTTTCTGTGATTCCTGGTAAATCCTGCTAAGCCTCTCCCACATCGCCCGCGGCGGAACCCCGCTCCCCATCCCTTACTCTCATGATTTCTTATTCCCGCGAACCTCAGACCACCATTCCGACTTCCTCCGTGAAGATCGTGGGCCTCGGTGGTGCCGGCGCGAACATGCTCGAGCGCGTGGCCCTCGACGGCCTCGAAGGTGCCGAGCTGCTGGCCCTCAATACCGATATCCGCACGCTCTCCGCCTGTGTGGCAGGAGAGAAGATCCAACTCGGTCGCAATCTGACAAAGGGCCTCGGTTCCGGTGGGGATCCCGATCTGGGCCATCAGGCGATTCTGGAAGCGGAGGATGAAATCCGCGCCTCGCTGAAGGGCCGCCGCATCGTCTTCCTTTGCGCGGGTTTGGGCGGCGGCACCGGTTCCGGTGCGGCGCCGATCCTGACCCGCATCGCTCGTGAAGAGGGGGCTTTCGTGGTGGTGTTCGCCACCATGCCCTTCGCCTTCGAAGGCCGCCGCCGCCGCGAACAGGCGGAGACCGCACTCAATGAACTGGCCGTGCTTTCGAATGCACTGGTCACCTTCGACAACAACCGCATGGGCGAACTGGTCCTCGCCAAGCAAGGCATTCACGAAGCCTTCGCTGCTGCGGATCGCATGATCTCCGAGTCGATCAAGGCGGTCATCCGTCTGGTGGTTCGTCCGGGCCTGATCAATGTGGGTCTCGATGACCTGATGAGCGCGCTGCGGACTACCCGCTCCCGTTGCCTCTTCGGCTCCGGCATCGCCCAAGGCAAGGACCGCGCCAGCCGCGCGCTTCGCAATGTGCTGGCCAGCCCCTTGCTCGACCAAGGATCGCTGCTCAAGGAGGCCCGCACCGTGCTCGTCCACCTCTGCGGTGGCGAGGATCTGACCCTTTATGAAATCGAGCTGCTGATGCAGCGCTTGCAGAAGTTCGTGCCGGAGCGTGCCCACGTGCTGTTTGGTGCGGCGGTCGACCCATCCATGGGAGACAGCCTGAGCATCACGCTCATCAGTGCGCTGCCGGAGGATTCGCTGGTGAGTGGTCCGCGTGATTCACTGACCCGTGCTTCCGAGGAGCCGGTGATGGAACCTTCCGACAGCTTCGTGGCTCCAGCGCCGCCGAAGAAGGTCGCCCCGGTGCTCGCCGAGCCAGTCGTCGTGGCCGTCCAGCCGCCGGTGCGCGAGGTGGTGAAAGAGCCGGTGCGCGGGCCTGTATTGGCCGAAGAACCGGTGCGGAAGCCCGTCGAGCGTCCGGTGGAAAAGCCGGTTGAGAAGCCCCGCCAACCGGAGGTAGTTTCCAAGCCTGTCGCCGCGGCTCCTGCCTCGTTGTTCGACGATCGTCCGTTCGCGGAATCCGTCCCGGTGGTGCAGCGAAAGCTGGAGGTGGTGGAATTGAAGCCGAAGCCCGCGCCTGAGCCGGTCATTCCGGAGCCTGTGCAGATCGAGCCGGAGTTTGAGGAAGAAGAGCCCGAGACGATCGTGGTGGCGGAGGAGCCGGCCTTGGTGCCGCCGCCGCTCCCAGCGAAGCCGCCGGTGCGGGAAGAAGAGGAATTCGAGCACGACAATCCATTCACGTTCGCACACCATCCCGAGCCCCTTGATCTTGAAGAGGTGGAGCCGGATTGGCTGCACGATGAGCCGACCTATTCCGAATCGGAACCGGTGGTTGCGAAGATCGAGGAGCCGGAGGAGGAGCTTCATCCTCAACTGACGCCGCCCGAGCCGCTCAAGCTGCGGGCGAAAGCACCGGCTGGACAAGGTGAGCTTTCTTTCGAAGGTGGCCCGCGCGGTCGTTTCGAAGGGGAGTCCCCGAATGTCTTCGACGGCGAAGACCTCGATATCCCGCCCTTCCTCCGGAAGAAGCGCTGAGCTTTTTACCGGGGCTTCGAATGGGGGGCGAAGGCGGTTCGTTGCCGTCTTTGCTCCTGTCGCAGATAAGCTCGCCATGGGTTCTGCGGATCGAGATCCCATGGCAGTTTTTCTGTACGATCTAAGGACCAGAATTCGAGCAGGCGGCCCCGGGCATCTGTAAGATAGAGCCCGGTCGCATCGCTGACCGATACGAGGGACCACTCTCCCCGATTTCTCATCAGGACGGAGACTTTGTAGGGTCGGGAGGTACAACGGGCTTCCAGGATCAATCCACTCGGCAGCTTCCATCCTTCCCCTGCTTCAGGCCATACAATGGCCACCGGGAAAGGATTGCGATAGAAGCCGGGCATGGTGCCGTGGCTATTCGCTGCGGGAAAGGCTTTGGCGATGCGTTGACGCGAGATCGGCGAACTTTGTCCCGAGGTCAGCTCCTTGAATTTGGCTCGATCGGCGGCTTTGGCTGAAAAACCCGATGTCGAACATGCCGCGCACGTCAGACAGGCTGCGATCAGACCGACCTTCGTCAAGGAAAGCATGCCTTACCTTAATGGGAGAATTCCTCTACCCGCAAGCAATGCCAGAAGGGGGAGATAGAGCAGTTCGTCGAAAATATACGTCAGTTTGGAAGTGCTCTGAAGTGTGTTGTTGGATACAAGATCCTCATGCGCTCGATCCTTTTCCTGGCGTTGACCATGCTATCAGGCAGTCCGCTTCTCCACGCGGATCAGACGGGAGCGGAAGCCACCAAGAAGCCCGTTTCCGCAGCGATCGTCGATGCACGGAAGCTGCCGGATTGGAGCGGTGATCCGGTTGGTAACGTGGAAGTCACCTATGGGGATAAGAGCAAGGACCACTGGACGAAACAGGCGACAGCCACGATGCCGAGGGTCGCGGCGGATAGTGTGGTCGGCTGGGTGGATTGTGGGAAACCGGGCACCGGTGAACTCGCCACCAATGACCGCGGCACTCCGATCGGCTCACGCCTCGTCCTCTGCGATCATGGCAAGGTGACGGTGCGTATTTCCTCGGCCATGGCGTTCATCGAAGAATGGGCGTTCGAGGCGGATGGGAAGCATGTAGTGGTGAAGTCGCGGGGTTCGCATGGTCCCGCGACGGTCCAACGATTTCTTCGTGCGGATGGCTCAGTGGTTGGAGAGGTGAAGGCCTACGAGGAGAAGCTGCCGGAGTGGGCGAAACCGTACAAGGAGTGAAATGAGTGGGGCGGCAGGGATGTTTCTTTTCGTCGGAGTGGTTTTCACGCCGTTCGGACTTTGGTTGCTGCTGCGTGGGTTGAAGAACGTGAGGACGCTCCGGCGTGCACGATTCTGGCCGAGAGCAGCCGGCAAAATCATCAGGGCTCAACTCTCGAAATACGAAGACGCGGAAGGAGATATCTACGGCTACACCCTTGAGTATGCCTATCAGGTTGAGGGTCGTGACTACGTTGGCACGGAGATCTTTCCGGGAAGTTCACGTATGCGTCACGCGCGGATGAACCAATATGAGGGGCGCTTCCCCCAAGGTGCCAGCGTGACGGTTTATCACGACCCGGCAGACCCGGCTTTCTGCGTGTTGGAGACCCGCCCGTGGGTGCTCTCCAACGTATACATGGTGATGGTAGGGGGCTTCATCACGGTGCTCGGCATCTCGATGTTGGCGATGGTGCCGATGTGGAAATCTGCTCAGCCGTGCGGATGTGGACCTTTGCGCGATGGTGCGGTGGAGCGGGGCCTTGAGGGCTGAGAATCTGACATTTTTCACGTGAGAGAGCCGCCAACTTGGCGTAGAGGTCAGGAATGCGTCTGATACGTTTCGGGGAGCCGGGTCGCGAGGAGCCGGGAGTGCTGCTGCCGGATGGCCGGCGGATGGATACCAGCGGTGAATTCGCGGACTACGATGAAGCTTTCTTTGCGCTGGGTGGCGTGGAGTCGCTGGCGGAGTGGGTGAAAGAGGGATGCCCGGGTGGAGTCGAAATTCCACCGGACGCACGCCTCGGCCCGCCGATCAACCGGCCTTCCAAGATCGTGTGCGTGGGCAAGAACTACCTCGATCATGCCAAGGAGTTCGGAGAAGGCATTCCCACCGAGCCGATTTTGTTCATGAAGGCCACCACCTGCTGGGCCGGGCCGAATGACGATGTGGTGCGGCCACGTGGCTCGGAGAAGCTGGACTATGAAGTCGAGTTGGCGGTCGTGATCGGCTCCACCGCTTCCTATGTCGATGAAATCGAGGCGCTTGATTGCATCGCCGGGTATTCGGTCTTCTGCGACTATTCCGAACGCGCATTCCAAAAGGAGATGGGCGGCCAGTGGATGAAGGGCAAGAGCGCTGACACCTTCGGGCCGATGGGCCCTTGCTTGGTCACTTCGGACGAGGTGGCGGATCCGCACGGCCTGCGCCTGTGGTGCAAGGTGAATACCGAGATTCGCCAGAATGGCTGGACTGGAGACATGATGTTCCGTGTGCCCTATCTCATTAGCTACATCAGCCGTTTCATGACTCTCCTGCCTGGAGACGTGATCGCCACCGGCACGCCGAGCGGGGTGGCGATGGGGATGGAAATCCCGCGCTATCTGGTTCCCGGAGATGCGGTGGAATGCGGCATCGAGGGGCTGGGGGAATTGAGGCAAAGAGTGGTGGCGCTCGGGTGAGGGGGAACCGCGATTTTCCAAACGCCCGTTAGAACCCGGGTTTCCATTGCGATCCGTCAAGCTGCTCATCTCGAGCAGGTTACCCATACCTCCCCGATTCCGGGCTTGCCCCAGTCCGGGCGGTCCATTACCGGGGTGGTCCGCGTCGCCAAACACGCGCCACCGCCATGCCGATCACCCGCGCCCTCCTCTCCGTCTCCGACAAGACCGGTCTCGCCGAATTCGCCAAAGAGCTGGACGCCATGGGCGTGCAACTGCTCTCCACCGGCGGCACCTCGAAGGCCCTGCGCGATGCCGGCCTGCCGGTGACCGACGTGTCCGATTACACCGGCGCCCCGGAACTTTTCGACGGCCGCGTCAAAACCCTCCACCCGAAGGTTCACGGCGGCCTTCTTCATCGTCGCGATGACAAGGAGCACGTTTCCCAGGCGAAGCAGCACGACATTCCTCCGATCGATCTCGTGGTGGTGAACCTCTACCCGTTCGAGGAAACCATCGCCAAGGCCGATGTGACCCTTGAGGACGCGATCGAGAACATCGACATTGGCGGCCCATCGATGCTCCGCAGCGCGGCGAAGAACTACGCCAGCGTCACTGTCGTTACCGATCCCTCCGACTACGGCCGCGTCATCGAGGAGATGAAGGAGAACAAGGGCGACACCACCCGCGGACTGCGCCAGGAACTGGCGGTGAAAGTCTTCCTCCGCACCTCGTCCTACGACTCCGCGATCACCAATTTCCTGGGCCAGTCCAATGAGATGTCCCGCACCAACTTCACCGTCAGCCTGCCGCTCGAGCAGGAGCTGCGCTACGGTGACAATCCGCACCAGAAGTGCTCGCTCTACGGGGACTTCCGTAGCTGCTTCAGCCAAATCCAGGGCAAGGAGCTGAGCTACACCAACATCCTCGACATCGAGGCTGCGGCTGACCTGATCCTCGACTTCGTGCGCCCGACGGTGGCGATCCTGAAGCACACCAACCCCTGCGGCGTGGGCCAGGACGATGAAGACCTGCGCATTGCCTGGCAGAAGGCCTTCGAAACCGACCGTCAGGCTCCCTTCGGTGGTGTGATCGTCTGCAACCGTCCGCTCACGGAAGGTCTCGCCCGCGTGATTTCCGAGATTTTCACCGACGTCATCATTGCTCCGGAATTCGAAGCCGAGGCTCGCGCGATTCTTCAGAAGAAGAAGAACCTGCGTCTGATGAAAATCAACGACGCCTATCTCGCCGCGAAGAACGCTCCGGTGATCCGTTCCTGCCCGGGTGGCCTGATGGTGATGGACCGCGACCACACCGCGCTCGGTTTGGACAACCTCGAAAGCAAGGTCGTGACCAAGCGTCCGCCGACGGAAGAGGAAATGCGCGCGATGCGCTTCGGCTGGCGCGTGGTGAAGCACGTGAAGTCGAATGCCATCGTCTACGCGAACTCCGATCGCACCCTCGGCATCGGTGCCGGCCAGATGAGCCGCGTCGACTCTTCCCGCATCGCGGTATGGAAGGCTCAGGAAGCAGGTCTCAGCCTGAAGGGCTCGATCGTTGCCTCCGACGCCATGTTCCCCTTCGCCGACGGCCTCAAGGCGGCGATCGAATCCGGCGCCACCGCCTGCATCCAGCCCGGCGGCTCGATCCGTGACGAGGAAGTCATCGCTGCTGCCGACGAAGCCGGCATGGCCATGATCTTCACCGGTCACCGCCACTTCCGCCACTAACCAAGGAGTAGGGACATTCCTGTCCCGTTCTTTTCTTCCAAACAAAAGGCACCGGGAAACCGGTGCCTTTTTACTGTTCACACATTACCCCACTGCTTTGTTCCGGGGCGCGTGGAGAGGTGTTCCTCGATTCGTTGATAGGCTCGCTAATCCAATGAGAGCTATTTCACTTCTGCCTGGGTTTCAAAGAGACCATGAAACGTTTTGGGTTTCGCGTATCGACGATGATTCCCAACGTGTCCCCGGTCACTTTCCCTCCGATGACTGCTTGGGATAGGCTTTTTTTGCTGACGAATGGGGCTCCGTCGATCTCGTAGGCCAGAGTAACGTCCTGCATGCCACTGCCTGTGCGTCCGAGCGTTGAGATCACGGCATCAATGGCGATGCCATGCTTGTTGATGCCAACGTCCCGTCTCCACCATCCGAGACAAAAGATTAGAGCTGCGAAGGAGCCGATGAGTGGAGCAAGATAGGGGATAGGCTCAAGTCTCTCAGCGGCTCCTATCCTCCAATTGGTGTAGTGCTCGACTGCCCACCATGTCCAAAGACCGATGGCGATGACGCCTGCGGTAAACAGGTAGAAAATGGGGGTGACCTCTTGTATCTCCGATTTTTGGCCCATGTCTTCCGGCATGGAAGCCTGCTAAATCAAATCTTCTCTTCCCGGAAGCCGAAAGGCGACGGTGGAATTCCGCGATGAGGAGGTATCGGACTATTGGAACGTCACCGCAATGCCCTTGTTCCGCAGCGCCGTGGCAAACTCCTTCTCAAGCTGGGAGTAATCTCGTCCTCCTAGCAGCGCCCGCCGCGCTTCATCACGATCTCCGGCTTGGCAGGCTTTGATTGCTGCCTTGAAGCGCGCGCCGGAGCCATCGCCGTCCAAGGTGATGAAATACCAGACGAGCAGCAGCCCGAGCCCGTAATTCTTGTTCGGGTCCTTGTAGAACTCCGGTTGCGATTGGCTCATGAACTCCTGCAGGTGCGGCATTGTGATCTCCTTGCCGAGAGACCGGCTGGCGAGCTTCTTGTTGCTGCCGATCGCAAACTCGAGCGCGGTTTCAGGCAGCCTTACGAAATTGAACCGCAGATTGTCGTAAGGCGCGCAGGAGATGTATTCGGCGAAGCCCTCGTTCATCCAGATGCCTGCCATGTTGCCGATGTCGGCCCACAGCAGGTGGCAGAGTTCGTGGAGGACATTGTGGAATCCGGCACTGAAATCGAACTCGTATGCGGAACCGGATTTTTTGACGCCAAGTCCCTCCAGCGGAACCAACAAGCGGTCACCGGAAGCCAGATAGGAGCCCACGGTGCCGGGGAGTCCTCCGGCCGCGCGGAAGTCCTCGATGGTGCGGTAGAGGAACACCTTCAGCTTCGGTGCGGCCGTAGCCCGGGTGCGGCGGTTGTTGAACGGTAGATCCTGATGCGCTTGGAATCCCGCTTCCAGGATCGAGGCGATTTTTACCGGTAGATCCTGCAGGAGGGCCACATCGCACTGGATGCGGAAGTGAGGGGACTCGTAGATGAAGCGTTTCTCCGCCGCGTTTTGTTCGATGACCGTGATCGGAGGTGGTTTGGGAATTCCCGAATTCTTTGGCCAAGGGGCGCCGAAATTCGCCTTGGATTCGTCGTAACCGGCCAGCATGTCATCGATCCGTCCGCGGGGGCGGAAGCCCGGTGGCGGACCTTCCGGTCGCTCATGCTCCTCCTTGGTCGCGGGCGGACGTTCTGCGAGGGCGGTGATGTAGTCGCGGTCCGGCTGTGAGAGTTTGGCGCGCTCGACTTCGAACACCTTGCCATCACCGGACCGGCGGATGGAGACTTTCTCTGCCGTGGTGGAGACATAGCTGCCCTCGAAACTACGGCCGCTGCTGTCCGTCCACTGGCGCGGGGATTCCTCCGCCCGGGCGGTGACGAAGAGAAACAGCAGGAGGGAGCGGAGCAATAAATGCACAGGATTGGTGGCATTCTCCCCCCGATGGCCGTTCACGACAAAGGGTTTTTCCAGTCATCCTTTCCTCTGGCATCGGCGGATGGGGTGGCTAGTCTCGATCCCGTGCGTGACCATGCTTTGTCCTTGTTGAAGGAATTGACCGAAGCCCATTCCGTCCCGGGCCACGAGGACGAGGTGCGGGCGATTTTCGTGGATGAACTGGAAAGCTGCGGAGAGCTCTCCACCGACCGGAATGGCTCGGTGTTCTGTGAGACCGGCAGCGGCCCGCGGGTGATGATCGCCGGGCACATGGATGAGATTGGCTTCCTGGTGCAGAATTTCACGCCGGATGGCTTTATCCAGTTCGTCACCGTCGGCGGATGGTGGGAGCACAGCCTGCTCTCCCAGCGGGTGGAGATCCGCACCCGTTCCGGGGAGAAAATCATCGGCGTGGTCTGCTCGAAGCCTCCGCATTTCCTCCCGGAGGCCCAGCGTCGCCAGGTGATGACCATCGATCAGCTTTTCATCGACGTGGGGGCGACCTCCCGGAAAGAAGCGGAAGAATCCTTCGGCATCTCGCTGGGTGACCCGATCGCTCCAGTGTCGCTTTTCACGCCGATGGCGAAGGAGGACTGGTTCATGGCCAAGGCCTTCGACAACCGTGTCGGCATGGCGGGTACCATCCAAGCTGGGCGCATTCTCAGTCAGTCGAGCCATCCGAACCGACTGATCCTCACCGGCACGGTGCAGGAAGAAGTGGGCCTGCGCGGCGCGAAGACAGCGGCTTTCCAAGCCAAGCCAGATGTGGCGATCGTGCTGGAAGGTCCTCCGGCGGACGACACTCCCGGATTTGCTCGTTCCGAATCCCAAGGACGTCTCGGCGGTGGCGTGCAGATCCGCATGTTCGACCCCAGCGCAATCATGAACCCACGGCTCGCCCATCTGGCGATCCAGACGGCGAAGGAAGAGGGGATTCCCCATCAGGTGACCGTCCGCCGCAGCGGTGGCACGGATGCTGGCTCCTTCCATCTCGCGAACAGCGGTGTGCCCAGCGTGGTGCTCGGCGTACCTGCCCGCTACATCCACTCCCACAACAGTGTCATCGATCTGAACGACTACCTGCACCTTGTCGCGCTCACCGTGGCCTTGGCTCGCAAGCTGGACGCGGCGACGGTCGAGGGGCTGACCCGTTATTTGTGAGAAAGATCCGCACCGCCTGTGTGATCGACGCGCCTCCCGAGGCGGTGTGGCCGCTGCTTTGTTCCTCCAAGATGGATACGCGGATCCCGTGTGCGTTCCGCTTGGGCATTCCGAAGCCGGTGGAGTGTCGCTTGCCGGAAGGGGAGGGTGGAGTCGGGCGGGAGCGCCAGTGCGTTTCCAATCGCGGGATCATCCACCAGCGGATCACCTGTTGGGATGCACCGCGGTGTCTGCGCTTTCAGATGGAGGACACCAACCTCTATTTCCGGCCCTGCGTGACCTCCATCGAGGAAGCGTTCGAGCTGGAAGCGCTGGATGGCGAACGCACCCGTGTCGTGCGTACGACCACGCTGGCGGTTGTTGGGATGGGCCGGTTTCTCAAGTCTGCCATCATGCTGGCGGGCCTGAAATGCGTACATCGTTACGTGTTTCGGAATTGGCGGCGTTTGGCAGTTACGTAGTCCCCGCACTTGCCGTGCGGGGCAGGTTGGCATACGCCTCGCTTTGTTCCTTCCCCCGAAAACCGGATGAAGACACTCGATACTCTGCTCGATTATTCGCTTTGGCCACTGCTGTTCGGCGGAGCGGTGACGGCCATGGCCTTCGGCATGGCCCATGGTCATGGACCGCTGGTGTTCAACATCACCTATCTGATTCTCGCCGCGATCTTGTTCGTGCTGGAAAAGGTCCGCCCGCATGAGGAAGATTGGCATGAATCGGATGGACAGGAGATTCCTGACCTCGCTCATACGCTGCTGACGAAGCTTTCAGTCCAGGTGCTGGTAGTTTCCGCAACGGTCCTCGGAATTCAAACACAGATGGGGGACAAGCCGGGCAGCAGCCTGTGGCCCTCCCAATGGCCGATGTTCTTCCAAGTGGCGTTGGGATTGGTGGTGGCGGAGTTCGGCCTCTATTGGGCGCACCGGGTTGCGCACGAGTGGATGCCGCTGTGGCGTTTCCACGCCGTGCATCATAGTTCGAAGAAATTGTGGTTCTTCAATACCGGCCGGTTCCATTTCATCGATACCTTCAAGAGCATGCTCTTCACCGTGCCTTGCGTGGCGATCTCCGGTGCGCCGGGACCGGTGACCGTCTGGGTGGGTGCCATCACCGCCTTCATCGGCATCCTCACCCATTGCAATATCCGGATGAAATTCGGGTGGTTGAACTACATCTTCAATACTCCCGGTCTTCACCGCTGGCACCACTCGATGGATCTGCGGGAGGGGAACAAGAACTATGGTGAGAATCTGGTGCTGTGGGATCTGATCTTCCGGACCTACTACGATGATTCCCGTCGCCGGCCGCCGGTGCGCATCGGCATCCATGAGGCCATGCCGAAGAGCTTCTTCGGCCAGCTCGCGGTGCCTTTCTACTGGAAGCGCTATCAAGCCGAGCAAAAGCGCCTGAAGCAGGAAGCGAAGGCGGCGAAAAAAGAGAAGCGCGCAAAGAAAACCGAGCCCGCGGAAGTGTGATCAGGGAGAAAGGACATTCCTGTCCTTGTTTGAACAAACCTTCTTTCTCGGAGCGGGCTCCGTATAAGCGACTCTCCACTACAAGGACAGGAATGTCCTTGCTCCCTGAACGGATCACTTCGCCTTCATCCGCAGGGAAAGCACGAACAGCACGAGGAACCCCGCGAGCACGCCCACTGCCAGCACCACCCAGAAGCTCGGCATGTGCAGGATGTCCTCCGGCTTGTTGATGCCGAAGACCGCCACCAGCGTCGCGATCGGGAAAAAGAACGCAACCAGTCGGTTCAGCCGCCGAGCTTCGATGCCCGCCTCATAGGAGAACTGCGCCTGCTGCTCCGCGTTCTCCGCCATGGTGAAGTCCATGCCCGATTTCGCATCCGCAGCCACCAGTTCGATCGCCCGGTCGATCGCCACCGCCTGGTCGCGCATCACGATCAGGAAGCGCGAATCCGGCCGCGCGGAGCGTGCCTCCTCCAGCACGGTGAGTTGGTTCCGGGCAGCCCGCAGCAGCGGGTTCGTCTGCTTCATCACCTCGAAGAAGTCGCGCGGCGTCTTCGCTGCTTCCACTTGGTCGTCCAGGCGATGGGCGAGGTCAGCATAGCGTTGGAGGTGATTCCGAAGAGCCTCCCGCCCGCCTTCCTCCGGATGGCTTTCCCATTCATCCTCGTGGTCCTGCCAGAACAGGATCGCTCGGCGGAGCTCGTCTTCCTCGGGTGTAGGTGGTGCGTGGAGAATGAGGAGCAGATGGTTATCCTCGTCCATCACGCGCTGGCGGCCGGGTTCGACGCCGAGCCGGTTCCGGATTGCATCCGGCAGTTGCCAATGCCCTGGGATCGGGCTCGGACACGGGTTGCTCATGGAACGGGACTATCAGGGGGCTCCGGGGCGGGGAAGTGGGAAGATTGTAGCCATTCAGTGCCGCCGGATTCGGTTCTTGTCAGCGGCTTTCCGCAGCCGAACCTAGACCTGCCAGATGAAGGGAGCGATATGGTGTTTGCATGGAGCGGTCGGCCAAGCGGCCGATTGGTCGGGCTTCGCCGTGCCCGGCCATGCGGTCCAGCGTGTCGACCTGTGGCGGTTCCTCGATTGCTGCCCGATGACGATGCCGGAGTTCGGCCGTGCCCTCAATGACGAGGCCCGCCGTTCCACCGGGAAGAAGGTTCTGCTCGGCTACTCGATGGGCGGTCGGCTGGCCTTGCACGCGTTGCTTGGAAGCAATCCACCGTGGGAGGCCGCCATCATCGTGTCCGCCCACCCCGGCCTCGAGAACCCGGAGGAACGCTCCGCCCGTCGCGAATCCGACGCTGTCTGGGCCGCAAAGGCTCTCTCCGGCGAATGGCCTGATTTTCTCGCCGAATGGAATGCCCAGCCGGTGCTCGGTGGAGCGAATCCGGGGATGGCGGACCGCCGGTTGCTTGCCCAGCGTCGGCGTCAGGTGGGACGCAGTTTCGTCGATTGGTCGCTGGGAGCCCAGGAGTCGCTCTGGGACGGCTTTCCGAGATTCAGATCCCGGTCCTGTGGGTTTTCGGCGGGCAGGATGGCAAGTTCCGAGCGCTCGCCGAACGTGCCGCGCCCCTCCTTCCCAAGGGGAGCTTGGCGGTCGTCCCGGACTCCGGCCATCGGGTGCCGTGGGAGAATCCGGAGGGTTTCCGCGAGGCCGTTACCCGATGGCTTCAGACCCTCGGCTAACCACGAAACACACGAAGGGTCACGAAATCAGAGGAGACTTTCGGCCGTTCACCCTTTCGTGCCTTTGGTGGTTCTCCTTCCCAAGTGGTTGGAAATCCCTTGAGCCCCGGCCCCGGAGGGAGACAATCCCGCGCCATGTGGACTCCAGTGCGTGAATTCGAAGACATCCGTTACGAAACGACGGATGAAGGCCAGATCGCCAAGATCACCATCAACCGCCCGGAGGTCCGCAATGCCTTCCGTCCGCAGACGGTGAAGGAGATGCTGCATTGCCTTCGAGATGGCCCATGAGGATCCGCAGGTCGGCGTGATCATCCTCACCGGCGAAGGACCGGATGCCTTCTGCTCCGGCGGCGACCAGAAGGTCCGCGGCCACGCCGGCTACGTCGGCAGCGATGGCGTGCCACGCCTGAACGTTCTCGATCGTGCAGAAGAAGATCCGCGGCCTGCCGAAGCCGGTCGTGGCGATGGTCGCCGGCTACGCCATCGGTGGCGGCCACGTGCTGCACGTCGTCTGCGACCTCACGATCGCGGCGGACAATGCCCGTTCGGCCAGACCGGCCCGAAGGTAGGCAGCTTCGATGGCGGCCTCGGCTCCAGCTACCTCGCCCGCATCGTCGGCCAGAAGAAGGCCCGCGAGATCTGGTATCTCTGCCGCCAGTACGACGCCCAGCAGGCGCTCGACATGGGCCTCGTCAATACCGTCGTCCCGCTCGCCGATCTCGAAAAGGAAACGCTCCAGTGGTGCCGCGAGATGCTCGCCCACTCGCCGCTCGCCCTGCGCTGCCTGAAGTCCGCTCTCAATGCCGACTGCGACGGCCAGATGGGTCTGCTCGATCTCGCCGGAAACGCGACCCTGCTCTACTACATGAGCGAGGAAGCCAAGGAGGGCAAACAGGCCTTCGTCGAAAAGCGGAAGCCGGACTTCAAGAAGTTCCCACGCGTGCCTTGAGGCTTGCCCCGGCCTCGATGGAGGATTTGTGGCCCCGGCGATAAAAAGCCGGGAATAGTGGTCAGGAACGGGGGCGAAAGAGATTCATCTCTGGGACGTATCGACCCTCGTTCTTTCTGTTCCATCTGACCTGATCACTATGACCACTCGCCGCGATTTTTTCCGCACCGCTGCTCTTCCCGCCCTTGGCCTTGGCTTGGCGGGTTCGGTTTCCACCGCTGCCGCTGCTTCTCCAGCGCAGCCCCAGGCTCCCGCCCGCATGGCCGGGGCAAAGCCGGTCCACGAGCTCAAGACCAAGCGTCTGGAGAAAGTCCGGGTTGCGGTCATCGGCCTGAGCCGCGGCATGACCCACGTGGAGAGCTCCCTGCTTTGTGATTTCGCCGAGGTGACGGTGGTCTGTGACCTGCGCAAGGACCGCTGTGCCGGTGCCGCTGGCAAGGTGAAGGCGAAGAGCGGCAAGGATCCGGTGGTGATCTGTGGTGACGAGAATGCTTGGGAAGCCATCGCGAAGCGCGACGATGTCGATGCCGTCGTGATTGCCACCCCGTGGGAATGGCACGTGCCGATGGCTCTCGCGATGATGAAGGCAGGCAAGCACGCTTTTATCGAGGTGTCCGCCGCCGTCACGCTGAAGGAGTGCTGGGATCTGGTGGATACCTCGGAGCGCACTCAGCGCCACTGCGTGATGCTGGAGAACTGCTGCTACGGTGAAAGCGAGCTGTTGGTCCTGAACATGGTGCGCGAGGGAGTGCTCGGCGAACTCACCCACGGCGAGGCCGCCTACATTCACAATCTCCGAGGAATGCTCTTCCAGCTGGGCACCGAGGGCGACTGGCGCCGCGAATATCACAAGAAGTACAACGGCAACTTATACCCGACCCACGGTCTCGGCCCGGTGGCCCAATACATGGGCATCAACCGCGGTGACCGCTTCAAGTTCCTGGTTTCGGTCTCCTCTCCCGAGCGCGGCCTGACCAAGTGGCGCGATGAGAAGAAACCGAATGGCGGCAAGCATGCCTCGGAGAAATACGTGACCGGGGACATGAACACCTCGATCATCCAGACCGAAATGGGCCGCAGCATCATGGTCCAGCACGACATCGTCTCGCCGCGTCCCTACAGCCGCATCAATATGGTCTCGGGAACCGGCGGCACCTTCTACGGCTACCCGGATCGCATGGCGATTGATGAGCCCTCGAAATACGGTCTCAAGGCCTCGGCGGGCGGCCACGAATGGCTCTCGGACGCCGACTACGCTACCATGCGCGAGAAGTTCAAGCACCCGCTGATCAAGCGCCTGGAAGCTGCGGCGAAGGGCGGCGGCCACGGTGGCATGGATGCTGTCATGATGATCCGTCTCCTGGAGTGCATCCGCGATGGCGAGACCCCGGACAGCACGGTGTATGATGCCGCCGCCTGGTCCTCCATTCTCCAGCTTTCCACGCAATCGGTGGCGAATGGCAGCCAGCCAATGGACATCCCCGATTTCACCCGCGGTGCATGGAAGGGGCTTAAGCCGCTGCCAATCGTCTCCTGAGCGGCTTTTTTTGGAAACGGCGTCCGGCTTCGTGTCGGCCGCCGTTTTTTTGTGCCTGCTCCGGCACGGGTGGTGACACAGACTTCCCATCGCAAAATCCGTGCCGTAAACAGCCGCCGTGCCCGCCACTTCCCTGAAATCCGTGATCCTGGCCGCTCGGCCGAAAACCCTGCCCGCGGCGATCGTGCCGGTGTGGGTGGGTTGTGTGCTGGCGTGGAAGCTCACCGGCCACTTCGATGGTTGGCTGGCCTTTCTCACTCTTGCCGGGGCCATCTGCATTCAGATCGCCACGAATTTCTTCAATGATGCCATCGATGCGGCGAAGGGCGCGGATACCGAAAAGCGCCTCGGTCCGGTGCGGGTCACCTCCAGCGGCTTGATGTCGCGTAAGGCGGTCATGGGCTGGGCTGCTCTGTTTCTCCTGCTGGGCGCGGCCTGCGGTGTGGGGCTGATCGCCGCGCGTGGCCCAATCATGCTGGCGATCGGCCTTCCTTCGCTGTTCCTTGCCTACGGTTACACCGGCGGGCCGTGGCCACTGGCTTACCGAGGGCTGGGGGAGTTGTTCGTGATCTTGTTTTTCGGTTTCGTGGCGGTGACCGGCACCGTGTTCGTGCAGACCGGCCTCTGGCCGCGTGAGGCGCTGCTGCTCGGCGCTCAGATCGGCCTGCTCTCCGCAGTCCTGATTTCCATCAACAACCTCCGTGACCACGAGGAGGATGCCACCACCGGCAAGCGCACGCTGGCCGTGCGGTTTGGTCCGAAGGTCGCCTTGGGCATCTTGTGGGTGGAGGTGAATGCAGCGGCCCTGCTCGGCATCGTGTGGGCCCTGTTCCACCAGGTGCAGTGGATGATCGCCAGCGCCCCGGTATTTCTGCTGGGGATGCGGATTCTCTTCGGGCTTTTCACCACCATGCCGGGGAAAGCGTATAACCGCTACCTTGCCATGGCCGGTGTGCAACTCATCCTCTTTGCCGCCGCCTTCCATGTCGGTGCCGTATTCCAGCCCGTCGCCCCGCCTTGACTGGGAGCAAGGACATTCCTGTCCTTGTTTCTTCTCTCTTCCTTGCTCCCTGCGCTCATGATCCTCAACGACCATCCGCCCGTCTGGATTTCCCGCTACCGCCTGAAAAGCAAGGCGCGGCTCAATGCCGTGTCCGCCCGCCGGGAGTTCGATGGTGTGTTGATCCGCATCGGCGCGGGTTACGGCTGCCTCCATCCATGGCCGGAGCTCGGCGATCCTCCACTCCACAAGTGCCTGGAGGATCTCGCAGGCGCACGCCGCTGGCCGATCGTTCGCCGCGCCATCCGCTGCGCGGAAATGGACGGCATCTCCCGCGCCAATGGCGAGTGGCTTTTCGAGGACATGGAGATCCCCACCAGTCACGCCACGCTCACGGTGTCGGACGCCGCCATGGTGGCCGCAGCTGTTGAGTCAGGCTTCGAAACCATCAAGCTGAAAGCCGGACGCGATTTCGAAAAGGAGGCCGCCTTCCTCACCGCGATGGCCACGGAGTTTCCTAAACTCTCCTGGCGTCTCGACTACAACGAGACCGCCACCTCGGAACAGGTGGGTGCTTTCCTCAACGGCCTCGACCGCGAAGTGCGCCGGAAGATCGATTTTGTCGAGGACCCGTGCCCATACGCCGATTCCACCTGGACCGCGCTCAAGCAAACCACCGGCGTGCGTCTGGCGGTGGATCACGAGGCCGCGCCGAATTGTGAGGCCGCCCAGGTCTTCGTCCTGAAGCCCGCGCTCGATGAGCCCTGGCTGATCGGTGAGGCCGCTGCCAAGCGCGGCTGCAAGGTCGTGGTCACCAGCTACATGGATCATCCCTTCGGACAGACCTTCGCTGCATGGGAAGCCGCCCGGCTTGCCCTCACCTTCCGCGGCTTGGTCGGTGTCTGCGGCCTGCAAACGCACCACCTGTTCGAATCCAATCCGTTCTCCGAATACCTCGGCGATTGGAAACCGGGCTTCCAACCTCCCGGTGGCATCGGCCTCGGTTTCGACGATCTTCTCGGCGAACTCGTATGGACGCGACTCGACTGATCGACCCGGCCTTCTGGACCGACCCGCGTCCGCTCGCCATGGGCGATGCGGAGATCACCGCATGGTGTCAGAGCGTGCCCGAGCTCGAAGGCCACGTCCTTTTCCAGACCTCCGGCTCCTCCGGCACGCCGAAGTGGATCGCCCTCTCGAAACAAGCGCTGCTCCTCTCCGCCGCCGTTGTGAACCGCCATCTCGGCGTCACCGAGGATTCCTGCTGGGGGCTCTCCCTGCCGCTTCATCACGTCGGCGGCTTCGGTGTCGCCGCCCGCACCTACGAGGCGGCCAGTAGATGTGTGGAGCTACATGGAAAATGGAACCCGTCCGGGTTTCCAGAGTGGATCGCCCGCCAGGGCGTCACCCACGTCTCGCTGGTTCCCACGCAGGTTCATGATCTTGTCACCAGCGGATATCGCTGTCCGCCGTGCCTCCGCGCCATCGTGGTCGGCGGGGGAAGAATGGAGGATGTTTTGGGCCGGGCTGCCCGGGATCTCGGTTGGCCGGTGCTCGCCAGCTACGGCATGACCGAGACGGGCTCTCAGATCGCCACCCAATCTCTGGAAATACTAAACCAACCGTACCAACACGCTCCGCTTCCGCTGCTGGATGCTTGGAACGCGCGCACCGATGAAGACGGCCGTCTTCATGTCAGCGGCGCGGTGCTTTTCAGTGGTTCCGTGATCGTGGAGAAAGGAATCCATCGCTGGGTCCCCAGGGTGGGAGACTGGCATGCGACCGGCGATCGCGCTCAGGTGGAAGGCCGCTGGATCACCCCATTGGGCAGGCTGGACTCCGTCGTGAAAATTCTAGGGGAACTCGTTGATCCGGAGTCAGTCGAGCGCGAGATTTTGGCAATGTCCGGTGGCGTATTGAGCTACGGAACGTTCGCGATTGTGGCAGTGGCGGACGAGCGCGCCGGTCACCGGCTGGTTCCCGTGATCATTCGCTCCCTTGCCGGAGAATCTGTCGCTTCGATTCTAAATGCCTACAATGCAACGGCTCCCGGCTTCCGAAGGGTGGCTGCACCGCAGGTGGTTGAGTCGATACCCCTGGGAGAGCTGGGTAAAATCCGGCGCGGAGAGCTGCTGAAGCTGCTGTTAGGGTGAATTTTTTGTTTTTTGGAAAAGCGCGGTTTGAGTCGGTCGGGCTTCGCAAATTGAAAAAACATCACGAAGGATTCCGGCGGGATATTGGAAATGAGTGGGTGTCTGCCGCGCCGTTTTAATAAAAATCGAAACTCCGGAACCCGTCGTACTTCACGGCTCCGCACCTCCTCGAATGATGTTGTCATATCGGCAACGAGGGGGATACTGGCGCTATCTTGAGTAAAAGGTTGCTCAGACTGCCGTTGTTACACGGCTTGGAGATGACCGGCGGCGGGCCGGGACATCGCCTCCTGTTACCCGCCACGTGAAACCCTCACCTCCGATCCCATGATCCAGCGTGTCGACGAATCCACCCAGGTCCCCATGTTCGACGAATACAGCCAACCCGACGGCAACAACCGCAAGCGATCATCCCAGAACGGAACAAGGCCCGTGGATTTCGGCCTGAAGGCCCCATCCCAGGTGGTGAAGAACTTCGTGCTCGATACGAACGTCCTTCTCCACGATCCCGCCTGCCTCGATCGGTTCAAGGACAACCACCTCTGCGTGCTCGTGGATGTCCTCTCCGAGCTCGACAAGTTCAAGTCCGAGCAGACCGAGCGCGGTGCCAATGCCCGCCGTGTCCACCGGCGCCTCACGGAGATGTTCTCGTGCGCCAAGAAGGTGACCCAGGGCGTGAGCAATGCCGGCGGCGGTACGGTTCGCCTCGTCATTTATGACCCCTCCAGCTGCCCCAAGAACAGTGAGGAGCTGAACCGCTTCTACCGGATCTTCCCGGACCGCGAGCGCGTCGATCACCGCATCCTTGCTGCCTGCCTCCTGCTGAAGGAGCACAACAATTCCCCGGTCGTCCTCGTCACGAAGGACATCAACATGCAGCTCAAGGCCCGAGCCGTGGGCATCGAGTGCCAGGACTACCTCAATGACAAGGTGGACGTCCGCGAGGTCTCGAACTACGAGACCCGTCGTATCGAGGTGGATGCCACCGAGCTGCAGCGCTTCGCCAGTGGCGGCGAGATTCAACTTGAGGAGCAGCGTTGGCTCGGGGTGGCGGTGAATGAATACGTCCTCCTCGGCTGCGGGGAAAAGCAGACCATCCCGGCCCGTCTCGGTGTCGGCGGTCATTTCCTCCGCCTCCAGCTTCCCGAGGCGCTTAAGATCCCGGACGGCCAGTCGCTCAAGCCGATGAACCTCGGCCAGCGCTGCCTGATCGACGCCCTGCTCAATCCGGACATCTCCCTCGTCACCTGCTACGGCCACGCCGGTACCGGCAAGACCCTCGTCGCCGTCGCCGCAGGCCTCCATGAGATGTTCAACCGGAAGTACAACGGCCTTACCGTCAGCCGCCCGGTCGTCGCCATGGGCGATCAGCTCGGCTACCTGCCCGGCTCGCTCGATGAGAAGATGCGTCCCTGGCTCCAGCCGATCCACGACGCCCTTGACCTGCTGATGCGTCCCGCCGTCCCACTCGGTCCGCGCCGCAAGCAACAGAAGAAAGATGCGCCCGATTCCGGTGCCAAGAAGCCCTATGAAGTCCTCATGGACCAGGGCATCCTCGAAATCGAGGCCCTTTGCTACATCCGCGGCCGCTCGATCCCGAACCGCTTCTTTATCCTGGATGAGGCCCAGCAGCTCACCCCGCAGGAAGCGAAGACCATTGTCACCCGCATGTCCCGGGGCTCGAAGCTCGTCCTCGTCGGCGATCCCGCTCAGATCGACAATCCCTACGTGGACAGCCGCAGCAACGGCCTCGTCTACACCCGCAACCGCCTGAAGGGACAACCTTTCGCCGCTCACGTCGCCCTCAGCCGTGGAGAGCGTTCGGAGCTTGCCGAGGCCGGTGCGCAGCTGATGTAACCGCCCGCCCGTTGACAGCCGCCGGTCAGCGGGCTTAATTCCAACCCAATGAGCTTCACCCGATCCATCCTGGCAGCCGTAATGGCGGTGGCTGTCAGCGGGTGTGCGATGGATCAGCAGCCGGCCAACGATTGGAAGGGCGCGGTCGGCACTCAGGTCAACCAGCTCGGCTATCGGAATTGGATCGTCATCAGTGAGGCTTCGTTTCCCGCTCATAGCCGCACCGGGGTCCGTCAGGTCAGCGCTCCGGTGGAAATCCCCGAGGCGTTGGACTATGTGCTCAGGTCGATCGAGCAAACCGAGCATGTGAAGCCCCGCGTCTATGTTCCACGGGAACTTCGCTCTGTGGAGAATGATTATGCCCCGGGCATTGATGACCTTCGTAAGAAGATCGGCGTCGCTCTGCATTCCCGCGAAACCACGGAACTCGATCACGAGGCCCTTCTCACCCTTTTGGAGGATGCGAACCGCTCCTTCAATGTCTTGGTGGTCCGCACCACCACCGCCTTGCCCTATTCCAGCATCTTTCTGGAGCTCCAGCCCGGATACTGGGATGGGGACTCGGAAGCTCACTTGCGGGAAAAAATCCAGCGCGAGCGGGACCGTGCAAACAGACTGGCGCGTCCTCTTTGAGGCATGCATCCTGCCGCCGTGAGCCGTAAAGACGAAGAAATCCGGTTGGAGCGCGAGAGTGCGTGGGTGGGGGACGCCGTTCTAGCCCTGTTTGCCCGCGAATTCGTGCTGAGAGAACGGCAGACCATGGATGGAGTGTGGTTCACCCGTCTCACTTCGAATGATTTCCTCAGTGCCTTTGGCAATCCCACCCGTGTGGAGGCATCCATCGGCAAACTCTACAGGGAGCAAGGCCTCGCCGCCGCCTTTGCCTGGATCGAAACCGAAATGTTGCCTCTATTCCGGAAGCAGATCGCCAATCGCGGCTGACTCCCGCCGTCGGAATCCAACATTCGAACGCAAAAGCCCGACCGCTCATGGTCGGGCTTCTTCACTTCTGAGAGGGTGTACGAAATGGGGAGATGAGTTCCAGGACTTGAGCCCATTTACCCGAAAGGCGGGACTGACCTTCTTCGTCCTGAAGGGACGACTCATACCAGCCTAGGGTCGCAGACCCTAGGTGGGCGTTTCTCAGATTCTCCGCATGCTGAAGGCATGCCTCATGCAGGGGAAACGTTTCATTCCATCCAAAGCTGCTCCCCACATGGGGCACCCATTCAGGGTGCACCTCGCTCTCCGAACCTGACCCGGGGTCGTGAACCCCGGGCTGGTATGGGGCGTCCCGTTGGGACGAAGACGTTGCTCTCAGGGGTTTCGGTACACCCTCTGAGGGGGCTTACTCCTTGGAGGGGATTTGAAGGGGGAGGTAGGGCGCTCTCGCCGAGAGCGCAGGATCTTCCTCTCCCGCCCGCTCCTCGCAGCACGTCCATGCAGGATCCCCATTGAGAGAATCAATTCCCCCGGACTTTCCCTGAAACGCCCCTACCTTTGAGCGGGGGCGAATGTCCCTTCGCAGTCTCTTTGAGAGGCACGGCCAAGTTCTTCTCTGCATTCTAGTCAGAGATCAGCCTTTTGAGTCGTGGATTTTCACGCTTTGCGAGGGCGGATTCGGGGATCCTTGCCATCATCTGTTAGACGCTTGGAACAGAGCATGTTGCGGTGGTGATTTGTTCCATTTCCGCCCCATTTCGAGGGCTGTCTGCGGTTCCGTGGCGCTTGCCGCCGCGCCTCAAAATTTTACCCCATAGGGA
>JASGJM010000032.1:0-13316 GCA_049840755.1 Luteolibacter sp.
AAGGTTAATAGGGAAACACGATAGAATCCGAACAGCACCTTCGCGAGATCGGAAACGCCCTCCAGAAAGGGGACGCCGCCCGCGCGATCGCCTTGATCGACCAACAGCTTGAGCAAGGCGACAGCGCGATCGCGATCATCCGCGCCTCGATCATCCCCACGGTGAGGAATCTCTTCATGGCGAAGGTGGTGGGGGACACCATGAAGGTCCCGACCAACAACTACCAATCCTTCGCCGGAGCACTCGATCGCCTCCCGGAAATCGAGCGTGCCTGGCTGCCGCAGAAGAAGACCGGCGGCGTGAACGTCTATCCCATCTTCCTGGCGCTGCGTGGTGCCGCCGCCTTCACGCTGGACGGTCTGCGCAAGGCGATGGAATCCACCCTCAAGGCGGACCAAGCGCTCGTGACCACCGGTCTTGATCACCGTCTCGTGCTCCACCGCCTGATCGCAGAGATCACGGCGACGCGACCTCAGAAGCGGATGGCTGGAAGGAGCTAGCGAAGCCTGCGAAAAGAAAAGACGAGCGGGAGAAATTCTCCATCGCTCGTCTGCTGTTTTGCTGGAGCTGGAGCTGGAGGTGCTCCTTATCGCTCCGCGATCGGTTCGACTTCCTTTAGTTCGACCGGACCCGTGTAGAGGGTGAGCGGGCGGTAGAGGCGGTTGTCGCGGAGCTGCTCCAGCACCTGCGCGGTCCAGCCGGCGGTGCGGGCGATCGCGAAGATCGGGGTGAAGAGATCGGTCGGGATGCCCAGCGAGTAGTAAACCGTGGCCGAGTAGAAATCGACGTTGGCATTGAGGCCCTTCTGCTCGCGCATGATCGTCGCGATGCGTTCGGACATCTGGATCCACTTCGGCTCGCCGAGTTCCTCGGTGAGCTGGATCGCCAGCTTGCGGAGGTGCGGGGCGCGGGGATCGAGCACCTTGTAGACGCGGTGGCCGATGCCCATGATCTTTTCTTTCCGGGCCATCTTGCCGGCCACGTAGTCATCCACCTTGTCGAGGTCACCGATCTCCTGGAGCATGTGAATCACGCCTTCATTGGCACCGCCATGGAGCGGCCCCTTCAGGGTGCCGATGGCGGAGGTGATGGCGGAGTAGAAGTCGGAAAGGGTGGCGATGGTCACGCGGGCGGAGAACGTGGAGGCGTTCATGCCGTGGTCGGCGTGGAGCGTGTAGGCCACGTCCAGCGTGCGGGTGGCGGCTTCGGAGGGGGCCTCGCCGGTGATGAGATAGAGGAAGTGGGCGGCTTCGGAGAGATCCTCACGCACCGGAGGCAGCTCCAGACCCTGGCGGAAGCGGTGGTAGGCGGCTACGATCACCGGGGTCTTCGCCACCAGCGAGAGGGCGATTTCCGCGTCCTTGGCGATATCGGGCTCACCAATGGTGGCGCGCTTGTCGTAGAGACCCAGCATGGAGACCGCGGTGCGGAGCACATCCATCGGAGAGGCATCCTTCGGCGCGGTCTTGAGGAAATCGATCACACCGGCGGGCAGTTCGCGGTCGCTGCGCAGGCGCTTCTCCAAGGCATCCAGCTCGCCCTGCTTCGGGAGGCGGCCATTGTGGAGGAGGTAGGTGACTTCTTCGAAAGAGCAGTTTTCCACCAAGGTATCGATCCCGTAGCCGAGGTAGCTGAGGCGGCCTTCAGCGCCCTCCACGTTGCTGAGGGCGGATTCGTTGGCGATGACGCCTTCAAGGCCTTTGGCGTAGGTGGTCATGGGATGAATTGGTTTTGGGGAAAATGGTTCGAAGAAGCGCCCGGAACAAAGCGGTTCGTACGTTTCGGCGCAAGGGAGAAAGCATCGCCCGGAACAGCATTCTCACGATCAGAATTCATTCCAAAATGAACGAAGATATTTAAAGAAATAGGCAGATTTAAAGGGTGGAGGATCGGGCTGGCGGCATTCACCCGTGGAACCCTAAGCTCGTCCCGTGCCCGGTTCCCACACGCTTGTTTTCGAAACCTCCGCCCCGACTGCTTCGCTGCTCCTCGCCGGGCCGGGCGGAGTGGTGGCGGAGCGGGAATTTTGCAGCGACCGTAGTCATAATGCGGTGCTTTTCGGCCCTCTCGGTGAGCTCATGGCCGGACTCTCACCGGAGGACATCGGGCTGGTGCTGGTGGGCAGCGGCCCGGGCAGCTACAGCGGAACCCGGGTGGGGATCGCGGCCGCGCAGGGCGTGGCTCTCGCTGCCGGTTGTCCGGTGGTGGCGGTGCCCTCGATTCTGGCCGCACCCTCGGTCGCAACCGGTGCCTGCATGGTGGTGGGGGATGCCCGCCGCGGCAGCTATTGGATTTCCCGGGTGGAGGATGGCTGTGTGGCGCGTGAACCGGAATTGATCGATGGTGAGCACTTCTCCCGTGAGCTGGCCGGAGTGGCCGCCGTGACTTTTGAAACCGCCGCCCGCGATCCCTTTCCCGCCGGACTGGAGATCTCCCGCGAGATCCCCACCGCCCGGCTGCTGTGGGAGGCATGGCAGCGCTCGCCCGAGAGCGAACGCGCGCGCTGGGCGGCGGAAGCACCCCAGCCGCTCTACCTGCGTCCTCCCCACATCACGGAGGCCAAGCGCCCATGGGCAGGGCGGCTCTGACTTCCAAACGGGCGTCTCCTTTATCATCGCCGCCGGAACCCGGAGCAGGCAGAACTCGCCGCGATGATCTCGCTCCGCGGACTCACCAAACGGTTCGGCACCCAGACGCGCAGTCGACTCCCTCTCCTTTCGATATCCGCGGCGGGGCAGATCGTCGGCTTTCTGGGGCCCAACGGCGCTGGCAAATCCACCACGCTGAAAATGCTCACCGGCATGCTCGAGCCCACCTCCGGTACGCGCCACGATCTGCGGTCATGACCTGCTGCACCGAGATCCGATTGCGGTCAAACGCAACGTCGGCTTTGTGCCGGAGTCGGGCGCGGTGTTCGAATCGCTGACCGGCTTGGAATATCTGGAGATGGTCGCCGCGCTCTATGGCATTCCCCAGGACGCGGCACGCCAGCGCATCAAACAGTTCATCGCACTTCTTCGATCTCAGTTTTGAGACGCTTACGGATAAATTGCTCGGGCGCCTATTCCAAAGGCATGCGCCGCAAGGTGGTCATCACCGCCGCGCTTGCTGCACAATCCCGCCGGTCGTGTTCTTCGATGAACCGCTGGATGGCCTGGATGCGAATGCAGCCGTTGGTTTCAAGGCGCTCATCCAGACGCTTGCGCGCAGAGGGCAAAACCATCGTCTACAGTTCGCACATCCTCGATGTGGTGGAGCGTGTCTGCGATCGCGTGATCATCATCGACAAGGGCAGTGGTCAAGGTGGACGGCGCTCCTGCGGAACTGGTGGAGGCTCACCACGCCCGCTCGTTGGAACGTCTCTTCACGGATCTCACCGGCGGGAATGATCTGGAACGGAAAGCCGAGGACTTCGCGAAAACCTTCCGCTCATGCAGCGATCTCCCTCCCAATGCGAAAGTCCTGCGGAAGCTGTATCTGACACTCTTCCTCCGTGGCCGCTCCTCGCGCGGGCTCCGGCGTGAAACGGTTCCAAGATCGGTGGGCAGCAAACTGGCGCTTACGTTGGTGTTCTATGCATTGTTCGGCTTGATGCCCTTGTTCCTGCGCGGGCAGGGGACCTTCACGCTATCACTCTATCTCCACGGCATGACCTTCGTCTTCCTGGGGATGTTCATCGCGGCTTCCTCCGGAGAGATTCTCTTCAACAAGGAGGAATCGGAGATTCTGTTGCACCGGCCGGTGGAGCCGCGCGTCCTGCTGTGGGCGAAGGTTTCCGTGATGGTGCAGGTGTCCCTGTGGTTGGCTGCGGCGTTCAATCTCCCGTCTCTGATCGCGGCATTCATCACCCAGCCGTTGTTCGGCGTGGTGCACATGCTCTCGACGGCGATGACGGCGATCCTGTGTGCCAGCGGCGTGGTGTTGATCTACCAACTTTGTTTGCGATGGTTCGGCAGGGAACGGTTGGAGAACCTGATGACCCTGTCACAGATCGTGATGGCCATCGGTGTGGTGCTCGCCGGCCAGGTGGTGCCGCAGCTGATCCGTCTCGACCGTATCCCGGGTGAGCAGACCATTCATGGCTGGATGTGGCTGCTGCCGCCCGCTTGGTTCGCCGGGTTCGATGAAGCGCTCTCCGGGCACATGACTTCCTCCAGCCTTGGCCTCGCGAGTCTGGCAATCGCCTTCACGCTTCTCGTGCCGTGGCTGGCCTTTGGGCGGCTGGCGGATGCCTATGGGGAAGGAGTCCAGATTCTCAATGAAGCAAGTCCCTCCGGACCCGGCAGCGGTGGCCGCCGGTCGTGGGTGGAGCGGATCATGACAGTGCCTCCAGTGTCCTGGTGCCTGCGCGATCCTCTGACCCGTCAGGGATTCCGGCTGATGGCGGCCTACATGCTCCGGGATCGCGAGACCAAGCTGAGGCTTTATCCCGGCATCGCACCGGTGTTGATGATGCCATTGATCTTCGCCCTGCAGGGTATCTACCGCAGTGGCGGCACGCCGATGGTCATCAGTGGCAGCTATCTCGCGATCCTGCCGATGATGGCGCTGGGTTTGCTGCAATATTCCCAGCACTGGCAGGCCACCGATCTCTTCCGAGCGACACCGGTCCAGGGTCCTGCACCCTTCATTCATGGTGCACGCCATGCGGTGATGTGGCTGCTGGTGTTGCCGACCGCGATCGCGCTTGCAGCACTGGCGGTTTTCTTGCTGCCGGGAGGCATCGCGAATCTGCCGATGCTGCTGCCGGGATTCATCGCTTTGCCAGCCTACGCGATGGTGCCGGGAGCCGTGGGTAGGGCCATCCCGCTGTCGCTGCCGGTGGAGGAGGCCAAATCCGCCGGACGTGGACTCCGGCTCACCTTCGCCATGTTCAGCGCGCTGGCGCTGGGAGGCATCGCCTATCTCGCGCGGGAAGGGAACTGGTTCGGCTGGTTTCTTGCGGGTGAAGCCTTGGCCGTGGCGTTCCTGTGCTTCTGCTTCCACAAGGCGATCGCCGCTCTGGAATGGCCTGCGGCGGAATGAGCGCGGAACTCAGTCGCAGGAAATCACCCGCAATCCACGCTCGGCTTCGCGGATGGTGAACTTCACCGGCAGGAAGCGCTCGATCACGGCGATGTTGGTGCGGACGTGATCGTCCGGCTTCATCGTGGTGAAGGAACCGCTTCCGGCGAGAGCCATGGGAAGAAGAAGCTGGTCGGCGAGGTGGAGGCCGACCGCCGCACGGCTGCCGATGAAATCCCGCATCGCCTTCGCAGCCCGGTGGCCGACCTTCTCCGCCAGCACACCCATCTCTCCGAACGAAGAGCAAAGTTCCGCCCCGTGCTCGAAACGATGCTCCACCAGGAAGCAGATCCCCGTGCCAGGGCCGTTTTCCCGCATGTCCACATGCTGCTGCTGCCAATCAAGCACATCGCCCGCGGCTTTCAAAACCCGTCCCGGAATCCGGTCGCCGAGGCGGCGGGATACGACCGTGAACGAGTGGTCCAATGGTTCTCCGCGGTCATGCAGGTCCAGTTTGCCGAAGGTGGTGCATGGCCGTACGGTGGCGGTGATCCGACCTCCTCCGGCCGGGGCGAAACCAGTCTGGCCGAGCTCCAACGAGGCATCCGCGCCCAACCGCCGGATGGCGGGCAGGAACACACGGTCGAGGAACTCGAACGGCGGAGCCATCGGGTTGTGGGTGCCGCCTTCCAGTGTGAGAGTGCTTTCGCCGTCCGCATGCCAAAGCGCCGGCAGCAGGGTCTGAAACAACAGCCCGGTGCTGCCCGCCGTGCCGATGGCGAATTGGTACAGATCCGGGCCGTACTTTCCCGGCGCGGAACACAAGCTCCGTGGAGCCCGCTTCCGCGCCATCAGCGGTGCCGTCCGAGATCTCCATGGCCGCGCGCACGCAGGTCAGATGCTGGCGCATCAGCCCCGGGCGCGGACGTTTGCCACGGATGTTCGTCATCCGGAACGGCTGTCCCGTGATCATGGCCAGCGAAAGGGCGGTGCGGAGCATCTGCCCGCCGCCTTCGCCGCCATCCAGTTGGATGAGTTTGCTCATTCTGAAAAAGTCTTGATTCCTATGAAGGCAATGGGTCCACGGATTACGCGGATTAAACGGATTTTTGAGAAAAGAGAAATGGACCGCAGATTTCGCAGATGACGCAGATTGAAGAAAGGGATCCGAAAACAGGCTCTCCTCTCTTCAATCCATCAGCGAAATCTGCGTCATCTGCGGCTCCTCTCTTTCATCCGTTGAATCCGTGCAATCCGTGGTCAAATAATCGATCACTCAGTCATCTGCTTCCGCGGAGTCCTTGATCACGAAACGTGCCTGGAGCTTTGCGACGGTTTCGGCGAGACCGGCGGCCTCGACGCTTCGCAGCACTTCGGGGAAGTTCTTGTAGGCGTCCGGAGCCTCGTCGATCGGATACTGTCGGCAGTTGGTGAGGATGTCCGAGGCATCGAAGTCCGCGTCCACCGACTTCTGGTCGAGCGGTACGTGCCGCGTGCTTTCGTCCCATCTGTCGTCCGGCGCCGTGGTTGACGGACCAGGCGGTGCGCTCGGCACCACCCTTCGCCACCATCACCACCGAGCCATCGCGTGGATTTCCCGGCAGCAGGATCGGATGTCCGGTGGCCGCGAACGGCGTTCCGGCCAGCGAGAAGTGGCCGCCCGGGATCGCGCGGGTTGCTCCCTTGCGGTGGACCCAGGCTTTCTTGCCCTCGACGATTTCTTCCCGCGCGATGTTGTGCGAGATGAAGTAGACGAGCTGCCCTTTCGCGCCCGGCAGGACTTCCTGGAAGGCCTCCAGCACGAGCGAGTTGATCAGCAGGTGGTTCACCGTCGCGAAGTTCGCGCCGATGGCCATGTCATCGAGATAGGCATCCGCCTCCGGAGTTCCAAGCGGCGCGTAAACGAGCTGCTTGTCACCGGCCGGAAACGGCGTGGCCCACTGGCGGAACTTGTGTTCCAGATCCTTGAACTGGCCCTGCGCGAGCAGGTTGCCGAGTCCGCGCGATCCACAGTGGCTGAGGAACGACACATGGCCGTCCTTCAGACCGAAGGTATCCGCTGCGGCGAGCATCGATGGGCGGTCCGACAGGCGGGTGATCTCGCACTCGCCGAAATGGTTTCCACCTCCGTACGAACCGAGCTGTTCGATCTTCGACGCGAAGTTCCGCACCCGCCCGGAGGCGAGGATGAAATCGAGGCGGTTACGGAGTGCATCGTAGGTCCCGTTGTGGCCGAAGTGCGTGGAGTCCTCGCAGCGGTCCGCCCACTCCGGCGGGATGCCAAGAGCCTCGCAGACACGGGTGGTCGCACCTTCCGTCACGGCCAGCACGCCGGTGGCCTGATCGACCCGCCGTGCTTTCTTCACCGTGCGCTGGCCGCGGCCCGCACCGGTCGGCGTGCGCTCGATGATCGCATTGATCAGCGCGCGACGGACCTTCTTGTCCACGATCGCATCCTCGGGAATGTCGAGCTGGAGCAGCGACATGGAGCACTTGATGTCCACGCCCACCGGGCCCGGATAGATGTGGGTCGGCGAAACCATCACGCAACCGACCGGCGCGCCGTAACCGGCGTGGCCGTCCGGATTGAGAATCACATCCGTCACGCCCGGAGCGAGACGGGAATTGATCGCCTGCTGCAAACAGGTGGCATCGAAGTTGTCACGGATCGCATCGGTTCCGACCACGGTGATCGGCTTGCCGGCATCATTCGGAAGGGGGATGAAGCCCAATGCTTCATCAGTCTTGTGTACGTTCATGGATTAAAGGGAGTTCGAAAAGGATTCAGAAAAAAGACGGACGAAATCCGGCAGGAACTTGTTCCAGCCACAGGCGAGGCCGCTTTCAGCATCCTCGGCCAAAGAGTCGTTTGAGTTGGCGATATACCAGAGAAAGGATGCCGTTGCTTCCAACTGGGCGTGGGAGAGAATTTCAAATACCTCGTGATGGAAGCCATGAGGACCTGCGCTCAACGCATAGATCACACCCATGTTCTCGCAAACGGCAGCTCCATCCTTCCAGTTCGCCAAGGTGAACCGCATGAAAGCAGGTAGATGGAAGCGGAAGCCTTTGGCATCCAGAAACACCATCGAGCAGGCGAAATTGGAGAGCTTGAGATCGGAAATTTCCTCCCACGTGGATTCGGTATCCAGCTTGGCTGCTTCGGCGAGATCTTCGGCAGATCCATAATCATCGAGAACTTCCATCTGGTGCAAGGTCGTGCCGCCGTCGCGGGTGACATTATTGAAGTGAAACTCGATGAATCCGATGATCTGGGTACGCAAATCTTCATAAGCAAGCCAGGCCGGAGAACGTGCCTCTTCACTCAAGGGTGCCCTGACTGCATCTCGATAGCGTTCCTCGCATGCGCCTTTTTCAAAGAAACACTTTTGGGCGGTTTCGACTGGCAGATCCCCGAATCTGAATTTTTCAGAAGGAAGGTCTTCCCAGAAGCAAACCGGGCAGATCTGCATCGTGCCTCCTTTTGGGAGAGCATACGTGCGGTAGCCGCAGCAGGGGCAGGGGTAACGCTCGGGATTCATGAGAGGATTGGTTCAAGAACAAGAAGGCGGCAAGGGAATGGTGAAACGTTCCTGCTCTACCTGACTGAGCTACCGGACCTCCAATGGTGGCCCGGGTCGGATTTGAACCGACGACCAGGTTGTCTTTAACAATGTAGTTTTACCGGCATCCGCCGTTCGAGAATTTTGGGTGGGATTGAGGGTCGGATTAAAGGTAAGCAATACGGACGAAATCGGGGATCCATTGGTCCCAGCCTGCCTTGAGTCCTTGGGTGGCCTCCTTGGCTTCGCCTTGTTCGTGTCGTTCGTAGAAGCAGAGGAAAGCGGCGACCGATTCGCGTTGAGATTTGGTTAGGAGATGGAACCCGCCTTCAGTGGATTCCGGCCCCTTCTCAAGGTCGTAGAAGATCAGGTTGTGACAGAGATTCCGGTTCCGGTCGCTTGTCAGGGTGAATCTCAGGAATGCTGGCAGATGGAATCGGATGGAACCGGGATCGAGTGAGTTCAGGGTGAGGTAGCGCAGGTGCGATAGGGTGTCATCGGAGATCTCCTCCCAGCGGAGTGTTGGAGGAGCTGCGGCCGCCTGGAACTGGGCATCGGTATGCCAGTCGTCGAGCAGCTCCTGTTGGGCGAGGCTCATCCCTTCATCAAGCTGCACCTTTGCAAAAGCTTCCTCGATGAAACGGATGATCTTGTGCCGCATCTCCTCCAGTGAGAGCCAGTGATCGGAACGGGCCTCCTCTGGCAAAGGAGGACGCACGCTGTTTTGAAACTCCGGCGAAGCGGCGCCATGAGACAGGAACTCGCGTTGCGCTTCCGCCAGGGGCAACTGGCCATGCGTCCAGCAGGCATCCCCGACATCTTCCCAGAAGCAAACCGGGCAGATCTCCATCGTCCCGCCCGCCGGAAGCGGCAGCGTGCGGTAACCGCAGCAGGAGCAGGGATGACGATCGGAATTCATGGTTGGAGTGAGAGAGTGACGGATGGTGGAAATGAGTCGGAATGAATCATTGTCAGAGATAGGCGAGGCGGACGAAGTCCGGAAGCCATCGATCCCATCCGGCTTCCAGCCCTTTGGTTGCGGACTGGGCCTCGCAATGATCGTAACGTGTGAAGTAGCAAAGGAAGGCGGCCACCGCCTGGCGCTGGTTCTCATCCAGCGAGTGGAATTTCTGCCCGAAATAGTCTGTGGATTCCGGGCCTCCAGCGAGATCTGAAAGCAGATAGCTGATTCCTGAATCAACAATCGACCAGTGCCTCAGGATGTATCGCATGAATGCCGGGAGATGAAAACGGATGGATTCCTGATCCAGGTAAGTGAGCGTGAGTCCGAACTGGGCTGTCAAAGCAGCATCCGGAATATCCTGCCACCGGGCGCATGGATCTTTCGAGGCTGCTGCAACAACTTCCTCCTCCGCGCCCCAGTCATCGATGATCTGTTGTTGGCGGAGATTGATGCCGCCGCCGAGAAGGACCTTCTCGAATGCGGTATTGATGAAGTGGATGGTTCTCTCCCGCATTCCTTCGGCCGAGAGCCAATGAACCGAACGTTGTTCCTCCGGTAACGGAGCGCGGACGGAATCAAGAAAGGAAGGAGTGATAGCTCCCGTGAGGATATATTCCGCTTGGGCATCGGCGAGCCATGGCAGATCAAGCACTTGCCATCCATCCCCGACATCTTCCCAGAAGCAGACCGGGCAGATCTCCATCGTCCCGCCCGCCGGGAGCGGCAGCGTGCGGTAACCGCAGCAGGAGCAGGGATGACGGAGAGGGGTCATTTGAAAAGGGCGACAATGAATTCCACGGCATGGATAAAACCGAAAACGGCAAAGATGAGGATGAGGACGACTGCGGCGACGCAACCGGTTTCCACTAGGGTGGCTGCTCTCTTCTCTTCCTTGATTTGAAGTTCTGTTAGGGGAAGTATCCTTTGAATGGAGGCGATGTTCATGTCTGCATTTCCCACGGGCCTCTCATTCCTTTCACCTGTGAGGAGGTCCTCGATGGCCGCCCGGAGTTGGACAAATGCTTCCGCGTTCCCCATGAGTTTGTGCCGACCTCGGTCGGGTGGGTATTCATCGAGCTCGAAGAATCCTTCCGGACTTTGATCGGTTGTTTCGGGGTCCTGGTTCATCAGATGAGAGAATCAAACGGCGGCAAGGTGGTGGTGAAACGTCCCGCTCTATCCACTGAGCTACCGGACCGTCGATGGTGGCCCGGGCCGGAATCGAACCGGCGACCTGGTCATGAGCCAATGATGTAGTTCCACCGGCATCCGCCGTTCGGAGTGTTTGGAATGAAAGCGCCGGCAAGGAGGTGGCAGGACAAACGGGCACGACGAGCTACCACTGCTCTACCTGGCTCTCGCCAGGGCGGGATTCGAACCCGCGACCTTCGTGTTATCGTGGTGATGTAGTCCTGCCGGCATCCGGCGTGAGGGGATTGAAAGGAGAAGATTCGCGACAAGGAGCGGAAAGAGACGGGTCCAGTGCTCTGCCCCTGAGCTACCCGTTCCTGCGAGGGAACGGGGGCGGACTCGAACCGCCGACCGTTGGAATCAATGTAATCTTTCCTGCATTCGCGAAAGAGGTGCCGACAAGAATCGGCGGGACGCCTCCGGACTTTTCAGTCCGGGCGGATTTTGAGGCCCGCATTAACCATGTAGTCCCGCCTGCATTCGGCGTGAGTTGAAATAGGAGGTTGAAAAGAGGGTCCACGACAAGGATTGGCGGAAGAACATTCCGGTCGCCTGGGCTCGTTTCCGAACCTGCCATACCGGTCCCAAATGTAATCTTCCGGGCATTCGCGGAGAGGGGATGCCGACGCGGCGGCAAGATGGGGTGGGAATAGTGCCTACCATCGGCTTTCGGGCTGGTTGATCAGCCCGACGGGATTCGAACCCGCAATCTGCTTTCGAGAATGTATTCCCAACCGGCATTCGCCGCGTCGGCAAAGGGTCATGCGATTTTCATGCGCGTGTTGAGGGGTTGCTTTTCGATTTCAGAGATCCAGTGGTCCGTTCCGTCCGCGCCTGCCGCAAAGGCGGCGACGAGGTCGAAGACGGTGTCGCTGAATCCACCGATGTTGAGGATGTCCTTCCGGTCCGGGGCCTGCACGCTGACGTTCGGCACCAGGTCGATGCAGACGAGACGCGCGGCCGGATTCCGCTCCTTGAAGCGGGTCCATTCGTGCATCATCCCGGTTCCGCGGCCGTTCGGACGGGCATCCATCCACGACTCGTTGTCCGAGACATAGATGACGAGATCCGCCTGGGCCTTCTCCGAGTTGAGCAACTGGAGCGGAGCCGAGCAGTTCGTTCCGCCTCCGCCGATCTTTGCGAGCTTGGCGGCATTGGTCATGACGCTGTCGCGCGGATTGAGCTTCAGGTTCACGACATCGCACTCAAAGGGTAGGACGCGGGCGTCCCGGTTCTTGCGCAGGAAAGCGGCGGCAATGAGACCGGCGACGTCCACACAGCGGACCTTCGAAGATGCCCCGCGCTGGTAACCCGTAACGGAGCACTGCATCGATCCCGATACATCCGCGCAAACGACCACCCGACCGGCGATGTCCGGCACGTTGGCGAGCGCGGTTTCCATCGCGTCCTGGAGCGCCTCTTTGATCACGTGAGGCATTTCCTCCGCAGCGTTCATGAAGGCGACCAGCAACTGGTAGGGGAAGACTCGGGCGCGGCGGACCGCATCCGGATCGGCGAGACGCTTGGCGATCAGGTGGATGAGCTCCGGATTCTTGGCGAGGCCGTGGCGGAGGAACGTATTGAGATTCATCCGCGTGGTCTGCCAGGAGGCCTTCCGCGCGATGGCGGCCCATTCCTTTTCGCCGAGATCCTGTGCGGTGAGCATCTGGAACGGCACTTCCGGGATCTCGCCGGTGCGGTCGCGCTTCCAATCTTCGAAAGCGCGCAACGCGGCGGGCAAGGCATCCGGATTCCACGGCTTTCCGATCAACCAGGCGTAGAACGCCTCGCGGGCCGGATCGGCCGGGCGCGGGTGGATCATCTTCACGATGTCCGCCAGCGACGGCGCATTGCCGATCGAGGCGTCAATGAGCTGGCGCTCGCTGGCACGTTCGAGCCACTGGCGGACGAGACGCTTCGGCGCGGAGCCGAGCGACTTCCGCCCGGTGACACCGGAACGGAGGATCTGGACGAAGGTCCGGAGCATCCGGCCGTTGTCGATCACCTGTGGGAAGATCTCGATGAGCCGGTCGAGATCGCGGGTGGCGAGTACGGCGCAGAGCAGGGCCGGCATGTCCTTCATGAACGCGCGGCGGCGGGCATAGAGGGCGGTGCGGGCGAGGAAATCGGTATCCACCTGTTGCGCAGCTTCCAGCACGCGGTCGAGCTGGGTCTCGGCGCTGGCGTAGAAGGTCCGGTTCAGCGAACCGGTCGCGGCCAGTTGGGCGAGGGCTGCCTGCGGGGTGCGGGCGTAGGCGGGAGCGGCGGCATCGTTGATCGCATCGGTGCGGGGAACGAAGGCTCCACGGAGGGTCTGGAAGAGAGTGCGATTGGCCATGGTGGGGATTGTCCGGGAGTTGCGCCGGACGAAAGAGGTATTGGCATGGCCCGTGCCAAGGTGTGTCGACTCCCCGCGATATGGGCTCTAATAAGTTCGTGATGAGTGAATTAAAAATGTTCCGATTTTTTCGGGTAGGGGCGCGCCTCTGATTTTTACTTTCGATTATTCGCTATTTCGCTAGTCTTTTATCCATGAAGCGCGTCGCGATTGGGATTCTCGGAACGAAGCTAGATCACGGCTTCTGGGAAGACCG
>JASGJM010000033.1:0-156003 GCA_049840755.1 Luteolibacter sp.
ACACCGGCAGGAAGCGTTCCCGAAAGACCGAGGGTGGTCGCGACGGGATACTTGCTGCCGGTGGTGATCGTGAAGGACTCAGCCGCACCTGTCGTGAAGGTGGTGGTATTGGCGCTGGTGATCGAAGGGGCCTCGTTCACCGTGAGGGTGAAGGTCTGATTGGCGTTCGGCGTGATGCCGTTGTTCGCCACCAGGTTGAGCGTGTAGACCCCGCCGGAGCCAGCGGTCGGCGTGCCGGAAAGCGTGCCGTTCGTGGCCAAAGTCACTCCACCAGGCCGGGTGCTGCGGTCGAGAACGACGAAGCCGGTTGACCGCTGGCGGTCACGCTGAAGCTACCGGCAGTCCCTACCTTGAAGGTGGTCGAGTCGTTGCTGGTGAAGACCGGGGCGGAATACCGATCAATGTCACGGTGGCATCTGTTGGTGCAACGACGTTTGGATCATCGGTCGAAACCGCAGTCAATCCGGTGGCCGACACCGAGCCCTGGCTGCTGATCTGGCCGGCGGTGATGTTATTGTTGATCGTCACCTGATAGGTGATGACCACACTCTTGCCAGCGGGGAGAACCGGGATGGTAATCGGATTCAGGGAACCGCTGAGGAAGTGGGTGACGCCATCCACATGTGGCACGGCGCCTTCCGCCTGGCCCTTGGCGGGCAGACGGCGCTCACCACGGGTGAGGTAGCCATACATGATGCTCTCGCGATCCTGGGCGAGGTAGGAATCTTCCAGGCCCAGCGCATGGCCCATCTCATGGAGCACGGTCGTCAGAAGGTCCACCGAACCGGCAGCGGCATCTCCCGGGAGGCTGCCATGGCGGGTAGCGGAAAAGGTCTTCCCGAAAGCACTTGGATCGGAACCGGCGAACCAGCCGTTGCCTCCACCGTTACGACTCACACGGATGACATCGCGTCCGGCTTCACCCAGCCGGGGAGCAGGAAGATCCTTGATTTCAAAACGCAATTCCTTCAACAGGCCCACCTGCTCGGAGGTCAGGCCACTGGCCTCCCAGCACCCGATGGCATCGCTCACGATGGCATCGAGTTCAGACTGGGTGATATCCGCCGCCGAGGACACTGAAGAAGTCGAGGCAGTGAGGGATGATGGGGGCAAGGAGGCCACAGCGGCAGGTTGACCGCTTGTGATTTCTTCCTCTGCAACTTGCGAAGACGCTTGCGGCAAGACAGCTGCCGGAGCTCCCCCCCCCTTCCTCCGTGGGCATGAACAGCAACGGTGGCGCTCCATTCGTGAAACCGCCACCGGAACCGGAGGCACTCGCAGAGCAGTGGGCCGCAGTGTTATAGGTGCTTAGGAAGGTAGCTACCGCCGTAATATCGCTCGTGCCGCCGCTGTATCCGATCGTGCCATTTTCCGCCGTGAGGTGGAAGGTGGTCGATTGCCGCTGACGAACCCGGATGTCATCGAGCGCGGAGGCAGAGATCCAGTTGTTGACCGTATTCTTGTTGGTTCCGTTCCCGCCAATCGAGAGATAAATTTGCCACGTGTCCCCTGGCTGGGTTCCGCCGTTGAGGGCGATCCCCTGCCCTTGAGCGGCGCTGGTGTTGGTGCCAAGCGGCCCAACCGTATTGCTGTTCACAATTGCCTCGTAGGTCCCGCTGGTAGCAGCACCGCCGCCACCTGCCGTCAGGTTGATGCCCGAGTTGTTATACTGGCGGATCGTATTGCCGGTCACCGTGGCCTTGAACGTGCCCAGCCCGATCGATTGGAGCTTCAGCCCATCGCCTTCCTTGGAGCCCGAGTCCGAAACCGCCAAAACACCGATGTTGTTGTTGGCAAAAGTGCCGATCATCGAATTGGAGCCATTGTTCGAACGCGCGATCACCACCGCATACCCACCGCATCACGGAACGAGTTGCCTGAAATATTGTAGGTGAAATCCGCCGTTCCGCTGGACGTTACCGTCACACCGCCGCCACCGGTGGCAATGCGGGTGTAGTTGTTGGTGAACGTGTTGTTCGTGAGGATCAAATCGCAGCTGCCCGTGCCGTTGTTGGAGAATTGGAGGAGGTCGCCACGGGACGAGGTGAACGTGCTGTTCAGGATGCTCGCATTGATCGTGGCCGCACCGGTGAGAGCCTCGATAGTGATGCCGTCATTGCCATGATCCTGACTGCCGTCCCCGGCGGCACCGCTTTGGTTCGCGCCGATGGTGACGGTATCAAAGGTGATGCGGTTGAGAGAGCCGGTGGTGTTCTTGACCCGGAAGTTGTCCGCGTAACCATTGGCAATGGACGTATTGGTAATGGAAACCACGCCAGTCAACTCGTCGAAGGAAACAGAGCCTTCGTTGTAGGGTGTCGCGTCGTTGCTACCGTTCCAACCGCTGGTGGTGTTGATCACACAATTGGCCACGGTCAGGCCGTTCACCGAGGAACCACGAATCGCAAAGTTCGCGAAGTCGTTGAGCTGCATCCGCTGGAACGACGGGTTCTTGGTGTTCGAAAGATAGATCCCGATGCCGTTGCCGGTCTGGCCGTCCACGCCCGCCTTGCGTTGGATGGTGCCGCCGCTTCCCGCGGTACCGTTGCCGGTCACCGTCAGGCTACCGGAGTTGCCGGTGGAGACCAGCGAGATGCCTACATTGCTCGTGCTGCCACCGGAGCCGGAACTGATGCTGCGGAAAGTAAGGCCCGTTGCACCGATGGTGGTGTTTGCAACATTGAGGGCCGTATCCGTCGACGCCGAAAGCGTGTTGACGATCGTTGAATTGTCCTGGGTTGCGCTGACAGTTCCACCGCCGGTTGCGCTGAAGGTGGTGAGGGCCAGGCCACCGGTGAAATTGATGGTCGCTCCGGAATTGCTGCTCAGGGAGATGCCTTCCCCGGTATCACTGATTGCGGAACTGAAGGCAATCGTCCCTCCCGTGCGGCCGCTGATGGAGACGGACTTCTTGGCGGTGTTGGTGATGATGGCCCCTACATTGAACGCGCCACTGCCGCCGGTGAGAGAAAACGCACCACCCGGGCATCCCGAAATGGAAACATCTCCGCTGACACCGATCGTGCCGGTGTTCACTGTGGCGATCGCAGTCGTTCCGACGATCCCCTTGCCGAGTCCGGCTGCGGAATTCACCACCACAGCGCGGATCGTATTTCCATCCGCCAGCGTGATCACATTGGCATCCGTGGTTGTGTTGCCAATCGTTGGCTTGCTCCCTCCGATGCTTGGCCGCGCGGCGGAATCGCTTCCAGGGGTGCTGCCGAGGACAACCGCATCGAAAGACGCGCCTGTAACCCCTTGGCCCCACAAAACCTGGGATGTTTTGAGAGAGATGCCATTGGCATCCACTGCAGTATAGGAACCGCTGTAAACGAAAATCGAATTGGACGCAGCCGCCGTGGTCGCTGCTTTCTGGATCGTCTTGAATGGAGAGGCCAGCGTGCCCTTTCCGGTGCTGTCATTCCCCGTGGCCGCATTGACGAACCATACCACGGTCCCACTGACCGAGAGGGACACAGTGCCTTTGATGCTCGTGGTAGTGCCACCGGACACTCCGTTATCGAGAGTGTAGGTGAACGTATCCGTTCCGGTGAATCCAGCCGGGGGCTGATAGGTGAATTTGCCGATATTGGCTCCGGTGGTCACCATGGACACCGTTCCGCCATTCGCACTGGCGGCGTCGTAGGCGGAAATCGTGAGATCGGCCGTGGTGAGGGCGTTTCCGTTGTTGTAGCCGCAGAAATCATTGGCCACCACGCTGAAGTTGCTGCCTTGGGAAGAATCCACGCCGATGTTCGGCGTGACCGTCTGCGGATAGGTGTCATCCAGCGCGAGCGGGGTCGCCTTCAATGAACCGGCAACCACGGTGGTATCCGTGACGTCCGGATCGGCGAACTGCACGTTGGAAGCGGCCGAAGTCCCGGTATTGGAAATCGTGTTGGTATAGGTGACCGACTCCCCCTTCAGCTTACGCGTTGCACTCGGCACGCCATCGTCCTTCGTCGCGGTGATCACCGGACCGGTTGGAGGCGCCGCCTGCAGCATGACGGGGAAGCCACCAACGGCGATCATCAGGATCGCGGATCGCGTGGCAGCTCGGAAAATGCGGGAACTGGAGGTCATGGCAGGCAAAACAAGGGAGAACAACGGGAGCACCAGGAAACAACAAGCACCGGCGGAACGGTCCACAGCGCGTCCAACAGACGTATTGAGGCTTAACTAACCCCACCGTTTGGAGCAATCTCTTTGCAGGAAAAAAGTGCTTATTACCCCATCTGTCACAAACCTCCCCGCCCTCACGGAACAAAACCGTCACCCGACATGCGCTCCTCTTCCCCGGAGGCCGGAAAAGCCGCTGGAATCCTCCCATTTTCTTTGCGTCCGGAGCTCGTCCATGGCAGCACGACCGCATGCCTCCTCTGGACGCTCTCGATCACACGTTTTTCTCTGCAATGCAGGGAGGCTCCTTTGAAGTTCTCACGCCCCAAGGGCCTCTCACGTTGACCTTGGAAGCAGTGACCCTCCTTGGCAATCGACGGCCGGATGCCTTGCGCGATCCCTTCGCCCTGGCATTCCGTGGTGCCTCCGGAGTGCGTCTGCCTCAAGGAATCTATGAGATCCGCCTACACGACGGTCAGACGCTGGAACTCTTCATCGTACAAAATGCCGACAGCCCGAAGGGTTCCGAATTTGAAGCGATCTTCAACTAACTCCACCCGGGTCCCAGTTAAGGAGAAGATACACTTCTTTCTCCTCTCCGACGTGAAACCCAAGTCTTTGATATAATCTCAGCGCCGGGTTGAACCGTTCCACATGGATACTCAGTATCCGCTTCGATTCACGCGCCTCCTCCTGCAGTCCGCCCAGTAAAAACGTGCCGATACCAGCATTCCGGTAAGGCGGGAGCAGGGAGATATCCATCACCCGGATCTCCCTCGTTCCACCGGTCGACATACAGGCGCCCCACGGGAATGCCCGATCTCTCGATGACCAGATAGACGGCAGTCGGGTAGTACGTCCTATAATGGGAATCCTGCGCCTCAGATTGCATCCGGCAGAATTCCGCTTTTCTCTCCTCCGTCCAATCGGTCAGGGACAACTCCTCTTCCCGGGTGCTGGCGTACACGGAATGAATGAAATCCACGTCTCCAGCCGCAACCGGCCGCAGAGTAATGTCCGACGGGGAAATTCCGGCTGCCATGGGATCAACGCGGCGGAAATACTCCCTGCAGCGCGATATTGAAGTAGAAGGTCAGATACGGCATCAGGTTGTTGTGAGGCTGGTCTCCCCCCGCTGGCGCCAGCGCCATCCCTGAGAGATTCACATTGCTGCTCGCCTGATAGAGATTGCCGCCGGTCGTCTTGCCTAGGACCGCATTCGGATTGGGGACATTCGTATCCGCGGGATCCTGTGTATTCACGCGCAGCGCATGTGAGTGTGAAGGGATCTCCGACTCCAACAAAGTCACGGTATCACTGCCGCCGGTCTCACCGAGATCATGAAGACTCAGCCCTGGACCTTGCCCCGGATGCATCGGCGCGCGGCCTTGGAGATCGGGAAGTGCGAAATTGGATTTTCCATTGCCGCCATAGGTGGTGCCCAGCAACGAAAACAGCGCGGTATTCTGCGACAAGGGCAGCAATTGCCCATCGCACCACGCCCAGCCTTTGGGAGCGAAATTGAATGGAAAGATGCGGATTTCCGCGACGAAGGGATCCATGATCGTAGAAAGGTATGAGGTGTTCGGCTCCGCGGAGGATCTTACGTAGGACTCGGAAAAATCCCGAACAGGGAGATGATGAAATCCACACACAAATAAGGTTGGAAATTCGTGTGCGGCTGACTTCCTCCATCCGATTGAATGGCGCCGGTATTCAAGGATGCCCCGGGCACATCGTTCAAATAAGGGGTCACATTCGGTGAATTCGCGAGCACATTTCCATCCGGCGAGATCTGGTCGCCGGATGCCGTGGAGGCCAACAGAGGATGGGAATGCGCTGGAATCTGACTCACCGTCAGGGTGATTTCCTCAACTCCGCCGGTCTCCGCAAGAGTGAATCCGTTCCCCATGTGGACGGGAAGCCGACCGCGCAGATCCGGCAAGGCGAAAGTGCTCTGCCCATCTCCGCCGTAGGTCGTTCCAATCAGATTGAACAGGGTTTCGTATTCCGAGATGGGCAACAATTGGCCCTCGCAAAAAAACCACCCCGCCGGGGCGAAATTGCCTCCGAACATTCTGATCTCACCGACATAAGGTTGTGCCATAACAGAAAAAGTTTCAGGTTGGAGATGGGAAAATGCCCTGCAGTGCGATGCTGAAGTTCAGGACGAGGAAAGGCTGCATGTTCAGATGCGCCTGACTGCCACCGACACTCGCGACGCTGCTGGCATTCATCGCCGTCAAGCTCGCAGGAGCATGGTAGACATTATTCCCGCCTCCAAGGAAAGCGTTGGTGGGATTGGCGACACCTCCCGTGGCAACCGAGGATCCCCGAACCACATGGGTGTGGGTGGGAATCTCGCTGATCGAGAGCGTGTGCGCCTGTTCGCCGCCGCGTTCTCCCAGGGAATGCCCTCCACCAACATGAATCGGCGTGCGGCCTTGCAGATCAGGGAGGCCGAAGTTCACCCGCCCATCGCCACCGAAAGTCGTGCCCAGCAGAGAGAAAAGTCCCTGGTTCTGATTGATCGGCAGGAGCTGCCCGTTGCATAACGCCCAGCCCTTGGGAGCAAAGCCGAAGCTCATGAGGCGGATTTCCGAGAGAAAAGGTTCGGACATGGTGGATAGGTAGGTGGAACCTGAACGACGAGGCTGGCTTCTGCTAGAACAGTTCGCCCTCCGGAGTCAACGTCGATGCCATTTTACTTATGCGCCAAAGTAAGCTCGTTTGAGGGAACAGTTTTGTGACAGTTGCGTTCGATTTTACTCTGGATTCGTTGCAGCGAGAAAGTATGAAATCGTTTGCCGGGCAATGGTCGGCTCGCCACTCTGCCGATCCTGAAACCCGCCTACGGAGGGGATTCAATCTGATCTTCGACAAAAAGTCCGCCATTTTCCTGCCAAGATCCCGTCAATCATGGACACGACGAATCCCGACTCCACCACCAAAGGACTGAAACGCCGGCATGTCCTCCTCGCGCTGGCAGCTGGAGTGGGCGGTACCGCCGTCGGATTGAAGCACTTCCTCCCCGCCGCCCCTTCTTCCGGTTCGCTCCCGGCGAAAGGAACGGTTGCCGGAGGAACTTCCCGGGCCGTTGATCAAGCCACCAGCCCTGCTGACGGGACAGCTCCCTCCCCTACCGCCACGTTCAAGCGGGACACTTTCGTCCCCTATGCGAACACCCGGTTTTCCTTGTCCCTGAACGATCGTCCGGCCACTGCGGCCACCTTGGTCGAAATCAGCCCGGAAAGCCGGATTTCCGACGGCAAATCGGATTACGCCGCATTCACCTTGCTCTTTGCTGCTCCTGCTACCGTCGTCAGCGAAGACGGCATCTACCGCTTGCATCACCCCGAGCTCGGAGAAATGGACCTCTTCCTCGCCAATGTCGGTCGCTCGACTGACAAGCATTACTTGGAAGCAGCATTTACCTGCAAGGTCTGAAGGTTGCTCCACTTCTGAATATCGGAAACGGGCAATCCGATGATCGTTCCTCTCCGGCAGCGTAGACTGCGGTGATGAAATCCCGATCTCAGTTTCTCACCCTGCTGCTCTGCTCCTGTCTGCCGGCATCGGCCGATCTACCTGCCTCCCCCGTCCTGGACTTGGATGCATCGAGGGGGGTAACCGCCGATTCGGAAGGCCATGTTTCAAAATGGACCAGCCTCGCAGGCGAAAAGAACGCGAAGGAGTTCATCCAACGCGATGAAGGTCGCAAGGAACCCGGTTCCGGTCGACCGCTCCTGATCACCCATGCCGCCGGTCTCGGAGGCAAACCCGCCCTCTCCTTCAAACAGCAGGAACTGGTTTGCCTGGATGAGGATGCCTTCGATTCATTGACCACTGGCAATGGCCACACCTGGTTTGCGATCATCGCCACCTATCCCCAGCGCACCGGTTTGAAGGACGTGAACTCGTTTTTCGGCAATCTCCGCAATGGTGAGAAATACGAGGGCCTCTGGGGCTGTTTCAATGACGACAACACCCTCTGGATCGGCGCACGCAACAGCCGCACCTTTGGTCGGTTCGACGCGAACAACCCGCAGGTCATCGGTCCGAAACTGGAGCCCGGCAAGTTCCACCTCGTCGCCGGACGTCTCGGCGGTGGCACCAAAACAGTGAAACTCGAACTCTTTGTGGATCGTCCTGTGGCCATCGCATCCGCCGACTTTCCGGTGGAGGCCAAGGCAAACCCATCCCGCATGGCCGTAGGACAGGAACGTGATGCAATCCAGCATCCCGGTCACGAATCCTTCGACGGAGAAATCGCCCGCCTCCTGATCTTCGATCGGCCATTGGGCGATTCAGACCTGACCGGCACCATGACGGAACTCCGCCGCCTCTACTCGTTGGACTGAGCCGCCGACCAAAAAGCGAGAACCGGACGGTTGCCCGGCCGGTTCTGCTTCATTGCATTACTACCCAGGAAAACCAATCAGGGCGTCTCCAGAGTCGCGCGGATGAAGACGCGGGTATTGCCCTGTGTCGGGTCGGAGCCCGGAATGTAGAATGTGCGTTTGCTCCAACCGGGATCAGGAGTTGGCAACTCTGCTTGGAGCGCCGCCGCATCCGGCCCGGTCAACTCCTGGACACCCACCATGTTCCAATCGACGAGATCAAGTGAGCCTTGGATGTGATAGATCACTCCGTCGATCGGAGCTGAAACCAATTCACTGGGTCCGAACAAACCGCTCATGCTGGTGAAAATCGCGCCGTCTCTCACCGGGAGGCTGATGGTGAGCAGCTTTTCGCTTCCAACCGCACCGAGCTTCGCCACGACATTCGAGTCCGTGGCTCCTGAAAGCGGACGACCATCGAACGCGAACTCTTCCAGATTGTTCCTGCCGTCTCCATCCGGATCATCCGCCAAGCCATCATTCACGCCGGCCGTAAGGCCGTAGGTGGAAGCCCAGGCCGCGTAATCCAGAGCCGCCGGACCCGTGGTCACCTGGAGGATACCGGAGCCGGTGATCCGATCGGTCTTGTGCAAGGCCGTTGAAGAAAGCCCGCCCCACGTGCCGGTCGCTTGCTGCACACCGTTGATGTAGAGTTCGTCGATGGTATCCGTGACCCCATGCGTGAGTTCAAGCGTGGCACCGGCAGCGATTCTGACATCCGCCGTGTCTGCCAGCGTGGCAGCCCCCAGCGAAAGCGTTCCAGCACTCACCGTGGTGTCTCCCGTATAGCTGCTCGCCGCAGAAACAGTCATTTTCCCCGCCCCGGTCTTGATGAGCCCCGAGACCACGGCCGTGCCGACCTGACCGGTGACACCGTTCCGGAGCACCGCGGACACGGTGAGAGTATCCGTGGAGTTCACCACATTGAAGGTCGTCTGGCTGCCAGCCGTATCCGCACCGAGATGGACCGCCCCATTGGCGTTGCTGGGAGTGCCAGCCACGTTGATCAGCGAGTTGCCGGTAACGTTCACGATATTCCGCAACTTGAAAGCCTGATAGGTTGCACTCGCACCACCATTGGCCGTCAGAGCCGCGTCATTGAGATTGAGCGTGCCGAAGGTGGTGAAGGTACCGCTGTTCGTGACTGTGGTGCCACTGTTCGCGGTGACCACCACGGTCGGATTTGCGGATGCCTGACCGAAGCTGTCATTGGCCCGGATGCTGAGAACCGAACCGGCATTGTTCAGTATCACATCGCCGGTTCCCAGCGCGGCGGAGTTCGTGACAATGAGCATGCCCCCATTGATCGTGGTGCCGCCCGCATGGCTCCCCCCGACTGACAAGGTCAGGTTGGAGGAGCCGGATTTCACCAGCGCACAGCCACCGGTGATGGTACCGGTGGTGAAGGTGTAGTCACCGTCCGAGTTATCCACCGTCATGGAGGATGGCTGGAGAGCTCCGGTCACGATGACGGTTTTCGCTCCAGAGCCAACGGTGTCATTGAACAACACCTGGTCATAGCTCTTGAACACATCGTTGGACGCACCATTGAGGAAGTTGGCGGATGTGTTGAGATCCCACGTGCCATTCAGAGTCGCATTGTTCCAGACCAAGGATGCGCCGAGGGAAGTGATGGTGACCTGCACCTTGTTACCATTGATCGCCGCAGTCGCAGGTACCACGCGCCCCCGAACCCAAGTCCACAGTCAAAGCCGGGCTGCCGGTAATGCTGCCTGCCTGGATGACATCCTGAACACCACCCACCGAGATCGGGCCATTCAACGATACGCCCAGGACCTGCGGACGAACCAAAGGCGAGAGCTCCCGTCACGGTCGCCCGCGGCGAACCCACCGCCACGCCTGTAAGACCCGACCAGCCCGCACCATTGCCCAACGTGACGGCTCCGAAGGTGCGTCCCGTGGAGTTGTTTGTAACCAAGGAAGCGGAGTCCGCCACATTCACCACGGCCGTCACCGGAACTGTTCCAGTGGTCAGGGCGAGGGTTCCAGCGTTTACATTGAGTGAACCGGTAAAGGTGTTCGCAGCGGTCAGTGTGAGTGTGCCAGCTCCATTCTTCGTCAGATTGCCAGTGGTGGTCAGGCTGCTGACGAGCGGGCTTGCAATCGTCGAGTTAAAGCCGTTGCTGTTGAATACGAGTCCACCGGACTGAACGCGGAACACCGCCGCCCCACCATTCCCGAAACTTCCGCCAGAGGCATTCGCGCGAATCTCGGTGCCGTTGAAGTTGACCGTCGAGGTGTTGGTCGCGGTGGAAGAGTGGAAGCCGGTAGCAATGTAAGTGCCACCGTCGAAATTGACCGTGGTCGCTCCAGATCCCAGACGCACCATACCAAGGTCACCCTCGGCATTGGATCCGGTCCTGACCATGTTCAGAGTGCCGGTTCCGGAGATCGTCAGACTGGCGAGGTTGGTCGTGGAATTGGCCCCCATCAAGACTCGTCGCCCCACTTCGACCGATCCTCCGGAAATGGTCAGAGCTCCATTGGAAGATCCGGTATTCATCGCGGTCCCAAGATTCACCGATGCATCCAGCGCACCGGTGGTTCCGATCTTGAGCGTCCCTCCAGTGACCGTGATGCTGCCGGTGGTCGCCACCGTATTGCCCTGTGCGGTGCCGATGCGGACGGCATTGTTGTAGCCATCCCCTCCGAAGGTATGCGTGCCTCCCGAGATGGTGAGGGCTCCTGCACCATTGTTTCCCGTTCCAACGATCAAACCGACACTGGCGACGGAGCCGGATTGGGTCCATGCACCACCGGTGATCTCCACCGTCCCGCCCACAGCCGCATTTCCAATCGACAGCTGCGAGGTTCCACCAGTACCGGAGAGGGTCAATTTGCCGGCACCGGTTTTGATCAAACCGAAAGCACCTGTCACCGGCCCGGCCAAAGCGATATTGCCGGAAGCCGCGTTCACCGTGCGCGCAGCCGTCAGGGTGAGTCCCGCATTGATGGTCTGCAGGGAGGTGGAATTGTTCACGATGTCCCCCGCAAGCGTCAACGTGTTGCCGCTGATCGCAAACGATCCGGCACCCGTATTGAAAGTCAGTCCGCTGGCCGTGAATCCGGTGAGATTGTTGCTGTTCGAAAGCTGGGCTCCCCCATCGAAGGTCAAAGCCGCCGGAGAAGTGGGGACGGTATCATTGTCCCAGTTGGCTGCGGTATTCCAATTGGAATCCGCACCACCGCCATCCCAGAGATTGGCGGCATGGGTGGCACAGGTGAGTGCGAGGGAAACAGCCGCCAGATGGCAGCAGAACAAATTGCTGGATTTGGGTTTCATGGTGGTTGGGTACGCAATCAGTCAGAGGATGAGGGAGCGGCGGCGCTTGCTGAAAAACAGCATCAGCGCAACAGGCGCGCAGAACCCAAGAGCAGGCTCCGGCACGATCGAAAGGGAACCCTGGGTGTAGAGATTCGAAGTGTCCCACGTCAGACCATCCGCCAGCGTGGGCAGATTGATCGTGGCGAACGTTCCGCTCGCGGAAGTGAAATCAAACAGGTTGTAGACCTGACCTTCGGCAAAGGCGCCGTTGAGATTCGTGGCGTTCAAGGTGCCACCGAAAGCGATGTTGCCAGCGGTCACCAGGTCCGCAGTCACCGCGCCGGCATCCAGTTCCGCATTCACCGTGCCCAACAAGGTGATGCTGTTGGAGAAGGTCAATGAGCCGATGCTGTTGCCAGCAGCAACCGTTCCCGAGACAATCGCATTCCCGATAATGGTGCCATTTCCTGCCAGCGTCTGGACAGCTCCCAGTGTCCAGGTGGAAGCCGTTCCCGAAACATCCAGAAAGGCTCCTGATGCGACATTGATCGTGGATGAATTCGCGATGGATCCGCTACCCGTGAGAGCCAGTTTGCCATCGCTGATGGAAGTCGGGCCTCCATAGGTATTCGCCCCGGAGAGCGTCATCATTCCAGCGCCCGTCTTGATAAGACCGGTGGTCACCACCGCTCCCGAGACACCCGTTACTCCGTTGCGCAGCACGGCTGAGACCGCGAGAGTGTCCGTGGAGTTGGTGACCTTGAATGTCGTCTGGGAATTCGCCGCATTGCCGCCCAGATGAATCTGGGTATTGGCATTGCCCGGGCTGCCCGACACGCCGATGGCCGAACTACCGGTGGCGGTCACCGTCCCCGAAAGCTTGAAGGCTTGGTAGGTGGCGCTGGCCCCTCCGTTAGCCACCAGCGATGAGTTGTTCAGGGTGACAGTCGAAAGGTTGCTGAAGGTATTTCCATTGGTGATGACAGCCCCACCATTCGCTGTCACGGTGACCGTGGGTGAAGACGAGGCGTCGCCAAACGAGTCACTGCGATCCAGCCGGAGCGTCGTGCCCGCCTGCAGGATGATGGCTGCACTCGCCCCTAGCGTACCGGAACCTGCGAAACGCAGGGTGCCATCATTGACCGTGGTCGTGCCGGTGTAGGTGTTCGCCGCGGTGAGGGAAAGCTGGCCTGCACCATTCTTCATGAAGGCTCCGGTGGTTCCGAGGCTGTTCTTAAGGGCCGTTCCGATGGTGGTATCGAAACCGTTCGTATTGAAAATCAGGCCACCCGATTCGATCCGGAAGTTGGCGGTTCCACCATTGCCGAAGCTGCCACCGCTGGCATTCACACGGATCTCGCTGCCGTTGAAATAGACATTCGAATTTGTCGTGGAATCCGCGGAATAGAGCCCTGATGCGATGTAGGTGCCGCCGTTGAAATTGACCGTGCTCGCCCCTGAGCCCATCCGTATCTGACCTCGATCGGAACTGGTTCCCAAACGGGTCATATTCAGAACGCCCGTTCCGGACAACGTCACCGTGGCGGTGCTGGCTGTGTTGTTCGCGCCCATCAGCAAACGCCCCGCGATCTGCATCTCCCCACCGGAGATGGCTAGCGTGCCAGTGGCTGTGCCTCCTCCGCTGATCTGCGTACCCAAGTTGACCGATGCATCCAGAGTCCCGGTCGTTCCCACCTTCACCAGACCTCCCGTAACAGTCAGGCTGCCGGTCGCCGTCTGACCTGCCGCGGTTGTCGTCCCGATTCTTACGGCATTGCTATAGTTGTCTCCGCCGAAGGTGTGAGTGCCGCCGGAAACCACCAGTGAGCCGGAACCTCCGGCTCCATTGCCCACCACCAGCCCCATATTGGTGATGGTGCCAGCCTGGCTCCAGGCTCCACCGCTCAACTCCGTGCTACCACCTGACGCGCCGTCACCGATCGCGAGTTGCGAGGTACCACCTACGCCCGATAACGTGAGTTTTCCCGAACCGGTCTTGATCAAACCGAAGGCTCCCGTAATGGCACCGCTCAGTGCAATATCTCCCGAAGCCGTCTGAATCGTGCGGGCTCCGGTGAGAGCGATCGAATTGTTGATCGTCTGTAGGTTCCCCGAATTGTTGACGATGTTTCCTCCCAGCGAGAAGGCATTTCCTCCGAGTGTGAAAGTGCCTGCACCCAAGTTGAAGGTGATCCCGCTGACGGTGATTCCGGTCAGATCATTGTTCGATGCCAAACCATTGACACCGCTGAAGGTGATGCCCACCGGGAACACCGGCACATTGTCATCATCCCAATTCGAGCCCGTCCCCCAGTTGCCGTCTCCTCCTCCGTCCCACACATTGGCCGCAGCAACCTTGGAGTTCGCCAGCGACCAACAAAGGGTTATTGCGACCAGCAGTCCTGAGCCTGATCGAAAGCGAGGGGAGCGGAGTTTCATGGAGCTTCATGAAACTGCCTCATTCCTCCGAATAGCTCCATGGTGCCCGTCCACCTCGACGTATCGAAATCGGACATCAGCGATGATCGCTGCCATTCATCCGCAGACGGATGAAACGACGCCCAATCTCACGGGGCCACGGGATGACATCCGTGAAACGCAAGACGCGCCGACCATTAGCCTCCGATAGAATTTGTGGATCTCCCGGTACAATACTCCAGTGCTCGCAGTCATCCGACACCTCCGCATGGAATGCCAACTCATCCGCCGCGGAGGCGTTCACTGAAACATCAAGGAACAACGATCGATTACCACCTTCCACCTGCGAATGGATATTCCAAAATCCGCCCCCGTCGGCGAGGTTCGGATTTGTGCCGAAGAGCCGTTCAAACGCATTCGGGATACCATCGTGATCCGGATCTGCGTTGAAACCGATCACCGCTTCAGAAGTCTCTCCCGGGAAAACTCCACCAGCCGCCGTCAACCATGCACCTACCAGCTCGGCATTGGTATCCGGCAGATTGATCACGTGAATGACAACTGTAACGGCAGTGGAAGCGCCCGCACCATCCGTCGCTTCCACTTCCAGCACATGCACGGGCTCGCGCTCATAGTCGAGGGGCGCGGTTGTGCTGATTCGTCCCGTCGAGGCATTGAGAGCGAACAGTCCTTGGTCGTTACCGCTGGTAATGGCAAAGCTCACTGTCAGGCCTTCCGGGTCCCGGGCCGCAAGATCCCCCACGACCGATGAGGCCGCGGCGTTCTCCACAATGGAAAACGGGCCACTCGAAGTGAATACCGGCGGGCTGCTCTGCGCCGCACGAATCTGAATCCCCGCCCAGTTGCTCTCCCCCCATGTTTGCCCGGCAGGTGGAGTGCGTGAGGACTGCCCGAAAATGCGTCCATCTTTATCCGCCACCACTGAACGGATCATGACCGAGTTCGTCACGGCATTGGCGTTCGCCTGGACATAGAGAGGAGTTTCATCGGCGAGATCGCCATCACCATCCGTGTCCACGGTGAACGCGATCCCGCGGGCGGTGGAACCATCATAACCGCCCTGTATGAGCAGATCATACTGCCAGCCTGGAGTGAGACCGGTGATCTCCCACTGGTGGAGGAGCGGACCGTTGGCGCTGCTGGAATTCAAGAGCAGAAGATAGTCCCCCGTCAGACTGTCCCCTCCCGCGCGCCCGCTGTAGCCAAACACGCCGCTCCCGATCGGAGTGCTGGCATCATTGTCGGTGAAGATGTGGAAGCCTACCTGCGTCTGAGTCCCCTCGTGGGTACGCAACAGCATGGATGGGTTCGCCGACATGACGCTCGGATCACCGGAGTAGGCTTTCACTTGGAAAGCATTCCAAGTCATTCCGCCCCGCGTTGCCGTCACCGGTGTTGTCGTTTGCGAAGCAGCGGTATTGGAACCGTCTCCCTGGAAATCGATGTTCCAGAACGTCGATCCGGCGGGCGGGGTATCTGAGACTGTCTCGGCTGGAGTGATGTGAAAGCTGATAGTGGCGCTCGTCGATGCGGGTGGATTGTTTCCATCCGTGGCTGTCACTTCCAAGGTCCACACCTCCCCGGCAACAACCGTCCCCATTCCTCGCGTGATTCGGCCAGTAGAGGGGTTCAACACAAAGCGCCCCGCCGATGTACCTCCGGATTCCGACAAGGTCACCGGAGACCGCTCCGGATCACTCGCGGTCACCTGCCCCACCCGCTCACCCACAGCGAGCGTGGCAGGAATGTAATAGTGGAGCGGACTGGTGAAACGAGGTGGATCATTAACCCCGGATGGATCGATCAGGACCGTCAGGGTGGCGACCTTGGGATTGCCCGCAAAATGGTCCGATGCGGTGATGATGAGCTGCACCAGACCGCTGCCAATCGAAGAGATATCTCCAGCCACCGAAAGCACGCCGCTCACGGGATCCAGAGCAAAGAGTCCATTCGGGTTTCCTCCGGCAATCGCGTGGGTGACGCTGTCCCGTGGCGTGTCCGGATCACTGGCATGGAGATCCGCAATGATGGTGCCCGGCCGGGCATCCGCAGCGATGACGAATACCTGCCCGTCAGGCACGGAGAACACCGGCGCTGAATTGGCGGAATTCAAAATCCAATCCGAAACCAACGCCACACCCGCGGCATCCACCACGGCGGACGCAAGAGGCGGCATACGATTGAAGCCGGGAGCACCGGCCATGCGCTGCAGCACGCTGGAATGCGCTACCGAACCCGGCGCGATGCGGCGCAGAGCCGGGTCTGTCACGGTGATCTGTCCTTGATCTGGATAGTTCAGCAGATGAGTGGCATCCAAAGGCACCGCCGCACTGAGATTCAGCCCAGCCGGGTCGGAATGGCAGTATGAGCAATTCACCGCAAGGTAGGACCGCACGCGGGACTCGATATCGACCTGCGTTTCATCGATCCGATAATGACGTGGGAGAGATGCCGGGGAAACTGTCAGCCCCTGAAGGTATCCAGCGTCGAACAAGCGCTGGAGGTAATTGCCGGTCTCTCCATCGAGAGGAATATCCTCCCGATTGAGCTGACGACTGTCGAACCCGAGAACCCGCCCCGCATCCGCATTATGACAGGTGAGGCATTGGGTGCGTGAAGGAATCTGCCAGCGTTGGATGGATGTCTGCTGCCCAACAGGCAACGAAGGATCTGTGACTTGGATATCGAAAGCATCCCCGCCATCCCCCACCAACGAAGCTTCGGTTCCGGCCTCGTTCCAGCGATAGGATATCCCATAGACTCCCCCCTCGTTCTTCACGATCACGCGGGTCTCCAAGCGCCTCCGGGTGGCTGGATTCCCACGGGTGGTCTCCATTTCAAAATGCTTCACCCACAATGCACCGGTGGGAAATGTGAACGCGCCTTCCGGCACCCATGTCATCTTGTCTGTGGTCCCCGGCAGGGCGAACCAGCGGCTCTTCTTCGCGTTGTCCGACCAGAAGGTGACGTTCGGCTCATAGAAATGCAGTCCAGGATTCGGCGTCATGTCGGAGAGATCCGCGAAGAGCCCGGTCTCCGAAAGTGTGCCCGGAAATTCAGCTCCTGAAACAATCTGGGACTTCAAGCGGAAGACCTTCCCAACCTGCCCGCTCTGATCGAACAATCCACCGCCCTGGCTGTTCCAACTCAGCACAAGGATATCCCCGTTCGACGGATCGGTGGCGAAGCCCACCACTCCGGAAAGCCCCGCGATCCGGGTGACCGTCGGGGAACCGGCAACCGCGCCTCGCTCCAATGTCCAAAGATGGCCGTTCAACCAGTCACCGAACAAATACTTCCCGTCCAAAGTGGGATAGCGGCTGCCGTGAACCATCATGCCTCCGATGACCGAGGCACCTTGATACGCACCCGATCCCCGCGCGTAGAAATACTCCGGAGCTCGCAGCACCACCCCGGATGGCGGCGTGCTGTTGTAGCGGTCTCCTTCCAAATAGCTCCATCCGCCGTTGTCTCCCTTTCGAAAAATGTTCACCTCCTCGCGGCTGTCGCTGCCATCGCTTCCCACATCCCCCAGCCACAGCACCGGCTCGCCATCGATGGTATCGAAACTGAAAGTCCACGGGTTCCGGACCCCCGTAATGTAAATTTCCGAACGAATGGCATTCGCCGCATACGAAACACCACGGTAGTTCACGGTGCCCGTGGTCGCGGCATAAGGATTGTCGGCGGGAATCTTGTAGCGAGCCAGACCTGAATCGGTGGGGATCGACAGCGACGGATTTGTCGTCGCGTTCGGCTCGATGTTGTCCGCGCGGCGGTCCACATCGATGCGGATCACCGAACTCCAGAACATGTTGGTGATGGTCTGGGAATTCTCCGCAGGGCGCCGCTCGTCACCGGAGCCGATGTAGAGATAGCCGTCCGGCCCGAATTTGCAGCTGTCCAGATTGTGGTCCTGGCTGCGGCTATCCACCTCGAACAGGATCTTCTCGCTCGCCATGTCCACCCCCCCCGCCCCGTTGTTCGTCACGGTGAAACGGGACAAGCGAACCGAACCCACCGTGGAGCTGTTGGAGGGCGATTCGTAATTGTAGGTGATGTAGACATACGGACTACCCGATTCAAACTGAGGATGGAACGCGAAGGACTTCACTCCCATCTCGGTATAAAGATCGAGATTCGCAGAAAGGTCGGCGAAGACCTTCCTCGTAGCTGTCGGCACGCTCATATCCGGGATCTCCCAGATCACTCCGGTGCGCTCGGAGACGAAGAAGCGTTTCGAGTTGCCGGGAATCGAAGTCATCCATGTCGGCGTTCCGAAGTTGAATGCCCCACGATTCACGAAGGCGTCTTCCAAGGAATAAGTCCCCTGGGGAGGCTCCAGCGGCAGAGTAACGGATCCGGGAGCAATCCGCCCCCCGGACACCTGGATGGAAACGGTCGCCGTATTGGAATTGCCCGTCGCATCCGTGAACCGGTAGGTCAGTGAATCAGAACCAGCGGCAGTTGCTGTGGAAGTGTAGAGGATCGAACGATCCGGTTTCACCATGGCTGTTCCGGCGGAAGGTGGACTTAAGATCTCGAGCGCTCCGAATGGCTCGTGAATCGCATCGTTTTCCGTCACTGCAATCCGCACCTTGCCGCCGATTCCTACAGAGGCGTCGTCGTTCCCTGCGGTAGCGACAGCAGGAGCGGATATCCGCCGCAAGACCATCGCGGAGATGCTGGGGTCTCCACCGATGGTCCCCAGATTGCCAGAGATCACTCCATCGGCACCCACCGTGATATTGCGGACCGTCCCCGCGAACGTACCGGCATTGGCATAGAAGGTCGCACCGAACGTCGGCTGGATCGGAACAGTGGAACTCCCCACCGTAAGACTGAAGTCACGAGGCGGGGAGTGCTGATCCGGATTGGCATACGCGGTCAGGGAATAGGTGCCGGGCAGGAGATGGGAAAACGTGAACCCCACATTCAAGGTGGTCCTTCCTTGTGCACCCCAGAACCAGTGATCACCGAAAGCCTCATCGACACCACCACGGGTGAGTATCCGACCAACATTGAATCCTGAAACGCCGCCGCTGATCTTGAAATTCAGCTTTGTTGCCACGTCCTTCGCGTCATGCAGTTTCAACAGCTGTGGATCGATGGCGGCATTGTGGATGGCTGGATTCGCAAAGACGTTGCCGTCGGTCGCCGGAATTTCGAAGGCGTTCCATTTCGCTCCGTAGCCGATATCAAAGCTGGCGGTGATGGGAGCCGCCGATCCCAGAGCTCCTCCGCTACTGCCTTGAAAGTCGACCTGCCACGCTTGGAGCACAGCCGCATGGGAACTGATATCCTCCGGCAGGGTGCCATTCTGGTATTCCGCCAGATTGGTGTCTCCATCCTGATCGTAGTCTCCCGCTGCCGTCTGCGAGAGCGTGCCGAAATGTTCCTGCTCCCAGGCATCCGGCAACCCATCCCCGTCCGAATCGGGATTCCCGGGTGCCGAGGCCGTGAGGAGGATCCCATTGACGATCGGATTGGTGCCCGTGCTGCTGTCCATCACTTCGATCACCAGGCCTCCGGCTGCAGTCGGACTGACATTGGTGAAGGTATGGAACAATCCGGTCCGCGCATTTGCCCGGGTGATGGCGGAGGGCCCATACGTCGCAGCACCCTTGATCGTGAAAGTATCCGTCGGCGAGCCGGTGGCGGTTGCAACGGCCACCACCGTATAGACCAACGCCGGGTCCAGTCCCCCGAGGGTGATCTTGTAGGGACTTGCATCGCCAAGACTCGAATTACCGGCAATGTCCGTCACCACACTGTCGACGAACTCGGGCGGTGCATTCCCCCCTTTCACAGACAGGCCAACCCAATTGTCGGTTCCATCATTGTTGATGAACTGGGCGTTCGCGGTGGCAATCGAAACCCCGTCCACCACCGTGCCACCAAGGTTGACTACGGAGCCTGCGGCAACCCCTTGATTGAGCGTGACAATGTTGTTCCAGTTCGCGGTGAGCGTGGGGCCGAAATCGATCCCGATTTTCATCCCCGCCGTCAATGGAACGGCGCCGGCACAAACAGGGAAAACAAGACAGCAAAAGCCACTGACAAGGAGGCCGCGGAGGGAAAAGCCCATCCCTCAAGGCTAGGACGGATGCTCTTGGCTGCCAATGGGTCGATTCCCACCTTCATTTATCACCAATCCACACCGGCCACGGCTTATTTCCGCCTCGCCGCTTGTTCGATTTTGATTTTGCGCTACGTAGTTTCCGGCCACCTCTTCATGGATATCCGCGTCATACCATTGGGCGATAGTGCATTGGTTCTCGAGCCAGCCGAGCAAGCCCTTCCGTGGCCGTTTCTCCGCAGCCATGAAATTGCCAGCTGGTTGGAGGAGGCAGCCTTTCCAGCGGTCACAGAGATCGTCCCGGCAGCCGCTTCCATTACCGTCTTCTTCGATCCACTGGCACTGTGGGAGGCAGGGCAGCCCAACGGAGATCTCATTGAGGTGCTTGCCCGGAAGATCCGGAAGCGACTCGCCAACCTGCCGGAAGAGGGAACCCGGAGAGAAACAAGAATGGTGGAAATCCCCGTATGCTATGGTGGCGAACATGGACCGGATTTGGAAGATGTCGCACGTCGCACCGGCATGTCGGTCATCGACGTGGTGACCCGCCATGCCGCAGCGGAATACCTCGTCATCCAACTTGGGTTCGCGCCCGGATTTCCCTATCTCCAAGGTCTTCCTGCTTCGCTCTCGCTGCCTCGTCGGGAAACACCCCGGATCTCGGTGGCCGCCGGATCGGTCGCCATCGCCAATGGCCAGTCCTGCATCTACCCTCAGGCGGTGCCCGGTGGCTGGCATGTCATCGGGCGCACGCCATCACGGCTCTTTCTACCGGCAGAGGAGCCGCCGGTGCTGCTACAACCCGGAGACCGGGTGAAATTCAAGGTGATCACGGCCAAAGAGTTTGAAGTACGGGAGGAACTACCATGATCCACGTAGCCCGCCCGGGCATGCTCACCACCGTTCAGGACCGGGGTCGCTCCGGATTCCAGAAGTTCGGGGTTGTGGTCGGCGGCTCAGCCGATCCCTTCGCCGCCCGAGTGGCCAACCTCCTGGTCGGCAACAACCACGCGGCGGCCGTCATTGAAATGGCCTTTGCCGGTCCCGCGCTACACTTCGATCAAGACATGCTGGTTGCCTGGTGTGGTGCGGATTTCGACGCCACCTCGAATGATCGGCCCCTACCGAAAAACCGTCCGGTGCTCGTCGCCAAGGGCAGCACCATCGACTTCAAAGGCACCCGGCGTGGTGCCATGGCTTGGCTTGCCGTAGCCGGCGGAATCACCGTTCCCACGGTCTTGGGAAGCCGTTCCACCGACTCGGGTGCCCATATCGGAGGCACAGGCGGACGCCCGCTCGTGGTTGGCGATTCCCTTCCCACCGGCGATCCTTCCGAGTGGGCGTCCGGGATGCTGAAGATGCTGCGCACTTCCGGTCGGGACGCTTCGTGGAGCCTCGTGCCGGAATCCCTGGGCAAGCCGAATGGCCGGGGCATGTTACGGATCGTCCGCGGACCCGAGTGGGAATGGTTCACACCTTCCGCCAGGGAACGATTCACCACCGCCATCTATGGCGTCGGCAAGGAAAGCAACCGCATGGGCGTCCGCTTGGAAGGTCCCGCCATTGCCCTCGAACGTCCACGCGAGATGGCTTCCTCGACCGTCCATCATGGAGTGATCCAAATTCCTCCCTCCGGTCAACCGATCGTCTTGGGCGCGGATCGCCAGACGCTGGGCGGCTACCCCAGAATCAGCGTGGTCGCCACCGCCGACCTTGGCAGGCTGGCTCAACTTCGCCCCGGGGAACCCGTGCGGTTCCGAGAGATCCCCGTGGCCGTGGCCCACGCACTGCTGGTGGAACGGGAGCGGGATTTGTCAATCGCCGCCACCCATCTCTCCGCGCCGCGGCTTTAGACCATGCACATCGACCTCAATTGTGATCTCGGCGAAGGGGCTCCTCATGATGCGGAACTGATGCCGCTCATCACTTCGGCCAACGTCGCCTGTGGTTTCCATGCAGGTGATCAGGAAACGATGAACCGATGCGTGGAATTGGCCCTGGCCCACGATGTTGCCATCGGAGCCCATCCCGGCTACGATGACCGCGAATATTTCGGCCGTCGCGAAATGACTCTCTCATCTTCTGATTTGGTGGATCTGGTGACCGCTCAAATACACGCCCTGCGCTCGGCAACATCCTCGCACAAGGCGACATTGCGGCACGTAAAGCCCCACGGAGCGCTCTACAATCAGGCGGCGCGTGATCCCGCAATTGCCAGTTCCATCGCCGGAGCCATCTACGAAATCGACCCATCGTTGGTGCTCTTCGGTCTCTCCGGCAGCGAGCTGATCCGTGCGGGTGAAGCCCGGGGTCTCGCCACGGCGCGCGAGATTTTCGCCGACCGGCGCTATCAACCGGATGGCAGTCTGGTTCCCCGTTCTCACCCGGATGCCATGATCCACGATGTTGCGGAAGCCTGTGACCAGACTCTCCGTTTGATTCATGCAGGCCATGCGGACACTGTCTGCATCCACGGTGATGGTCCGCATGCGGTGGAGTTCGCACACGCACTCCGGCGGAAGCTTCAAGCAGCAGGGATCGAAATCAAACGTTTCACACCATAATCCGGTTCATGGCTTCCCTGTTACGGCTGAATACTTTGCTCCTCGTGGTCGCCGTGGGGATCGGCACCGGATTGGCTTCCGGCATGTCTTTCAACGAGGTGCTCGCCTTGTTTGGCAAGCTGTTCGTTGAAAACCGCTACATGACACTGCCAGTGGTGCTGATCGCCCCGGTCATCGGTTTGCTGGAACGGCACGGACTCCGTGAGAGGGCGGAAACACTGATCCGCAGGACACGAGGCGCCACCGCCGGACGGGTGATATTCCTCTACAGCCTCGTGCGACAGGTCAGCATCGCACTCGGCATGAATATCGGAGGACACGCCGGCGCCGTGCGACCGATCGTGGCCCCGATGGCGGAAGGAGCCGCCCAGGCACAGCATGGTCCGCTGCCACCGGACACCCGCGATCGCATCCGCGCGCATGCCGCAGCTGCGGAAAACGTCGGGAATTTTTTCGGTGAAGATGTATTCATCGCTGTTGGGGCGGTCCTCCTCATGAAGGGGTTCTTCCAAGCCCAGAACATAGAAGTAGGTGTCTGGCCATTGGCTCTATGGGGTATCCCCACCGCCATCGCCGCCTCATTGATCATGGCCTGGAGGACCCGGGTCCTGGACCGGCGCATCACGCGGGAAGTCCAGGAAACATCGTCGCCAACTGTGGTGGAGGAGGAAAACGCATGACCCTTGTTTCCCTCGATACCCTGTATGCGATTGCGGGTCTGCTGCTGATCCTCATTGCAGCAGGTGTGGTCCGAAACCGGGACCACCTGCGCCCCTACGGAACGGCCCTGTTTTGGGCCGCACTGGGCATCATCTACCTCTTCGGCAGCCATCTTCCGCCAATCGCCGTCGGGTGGATCATTCTCGGATTGGCGATCCTTGCAGCCACAAGGCAAATCACCTCCTCACCCGAATCCGCGGTCCCAGCGGCACAACGTGCAAGAGAAGCCACGCGTCTCGGCAATCGCATCTTCATCCCCGCGCTTGTCGTTCCCACCACCGCCGTATTCGGCACACTGGTTCTTGCGAAGATCTCGAGGGGAACTGTCCATCTCTTCGATACGAAACAGCCCACACTCGCGGCACTTGGCTTGGGAGCACTTCTTGCTCTGGCCGTGGCCATGAGACTGACGCGGGCACAACCCCGTGAGCCGTTCCAAGAGGGAAGCCGCCTGCTGCAAGCCATCGGCTGGTCGATGTTGCTGCCCCAGTTGCTTGCCGCTCTCGGCGGTGTGATGGGGAAGGCCGGTGTGGACAAGGTGATCGCGGATTTCGTGGCAGACACCTTCCCCACCGACAATCCGTTCGTGGCTGTGGCAGTCTATTGCGTGGGCATGGCTCTGTTCACCATTTGCCTTGGCAATGCTTTCACGGCGTTTCCCGTCATCACCCTGGGTGTTGGTCTCCCCATCATCGTCCATCAACATCATGGTAATCCGGCGATCATGGCATCGATCGGGATGTTGAGTGGCTATTGTGGCACGCTGCTGACCCCCATGGCAGCGAACTTCAATATTGTACCTGCCATGCTGTTGGATCTCCGTGATCCCCATGCGGTCATCAAGGCGCAGGTTCCCATCGGAGCCACTCTTCTGGCCGTGAATATTCTCATCCTCTACATCTGCGTTTACCGTTTCTGATGAAAACCGTCCTCATCACCGGTTTCGAACCCTTCGGGGAGACGAATCGAACCCCTCCCAGGTCATCGCTGAAAGACTCGACGGCACCATCGTCGGCCGTCACCGGATCATCGGCAAGGTGCTGGCCTGCGAGTTCGGCAAATCCCGACGGCAACTGCGGACTACCATTGCCCGCCACTCGCCTTCCCTCGTCATCTGCCTCGGCCTCGCCAGCGGACGCCAGGCCATCACCCCCGAGCGCATCGCCATCAACATCGATGACGCCCGCATTCCGGACAACGCGGGGAACCAGCCCGTGGACAAACCGGTCATCCGTGGCGGACCAGCCGCTTACTGGTCAACGCTCCCGATCAAGGCCATCGTCCATACGGTAGCCTCGCACGGTTTGTCGGCCGGAATCTCCCAAAGCGCGGGGTACTTTCGTCTGTAACCACATCTTCTACAGCCTCATGCACCAGCTCGCCGCCACGCCTGCCGTGCGTGGTGGCTTCATCCACCTCCCGGCTCCATGGAACTCCTCTCTGTCGTTGGATCAGCTTGAAGAAGGCGTCACTCTCGCCATCGCCGCCTCGATCCGGCACAAGCGCGACATCCGTCTTAACGGAGGAGCCATCGAGTGATTTGATTCTTACGGCATCTCCTTGAGCCGCTGGCGGCACCACGAGAGAGCCTCTTCCGCTTCCTCGCTGCGAGGCTGGGCCTTGACTAGGGTTTCCCATGCGGTCACGGCCTGACCAAAGGTCTTCTTCGCATCGTCGTTCTTTCCGGCCAACTGCTGGGCATGCCCAAGATCGCCTAACAGATAAGCCACCGACTTCCTGAGCTGGTCCCCCCGCACGAGCCCGTATTCCGTGCGATCCATCAACCCATTCAATGCATCACGGGCCTTGGAGATCAGGAACAGCTCGTCATCGGTTTTCCCCGCCGCCCCCACCATGCGCCCCTTCTGCCACCACAACAATGCCAGCCGGTAGGCCACCGTGGCATTGGCAGCATCGGAAGCGCGCGCGCCTTCCAACATCCGGATGCCATCGTCCACCAGCGCCATCGCTTCATCGGTCTTGCCGCTGTCACGCAGGAGGCCCGCACGGATCCAACGTTGCGCGCCCAAGCGAGAGAGAGCCTCGGTATTGTCCGGCTGCTCCCGTAGCAGGGCTTCAAGCAAGCCGGTCGCCTGTTTCGACAGGCTGTCCGCGGAGGCCACATCTCCGGAAAGCACCGCCGCCTCCGCCATCGCCCCGTAGCATCCCGCGAGTTCAAGACGCAGTTTCGGATCTCCCGGTTTGTCCTTCAGAAGTTTGATAAGCTCGGCGGCGGCAAGGTTCCGGACTTCCCGCGCATCACCGAGACTGCCCATCCCATCCAGAATGGTCGCCGAGGAAAGATAGCAGCTCGCCAGCTCCGATCTCAGCACCGCCACATCCGGACGCTGGTCCACCAGACGGTTCAGTGTCTCCGTGGCGCGCATCAGTTGCTCCAAAGCCTTGCCATCGCCCTGTCCGCCTTGCGCAAGCAACTGCGCCTCGTGGAAATCCAGCACCGCCATCAACTGCTGCAAACGATCCGCATCCACTTCGCCCTGCGGCACCGCCCCCAGAGCCTGCCGCGCTTCAACGAACGCCGCCGCTGTCGAAGGCTCGTCCTTCGATTGTCTCAGGAGCGCGAGCAGCAACCTGTCCGTGCCAATCCGCAGCTTCCACGCGGCATCCGTAGGACGATTCTTCCACGCCTCCAGAGCATTCCCCAACCGGGTCTGCGCCGCATTGGCATCACCGGCCGCCAGTGAGACCTCGGCCAGTTCCAGCTTCACCCGCGCCCGTTCGTCATCCAGCGAACTCACATCCGCCGTGCGTTTCAGGAAATCGTCGAAATAGCGTTCCAACCGCAACAAACGCAATTCACGTCCATCCAACGGTGGCAGACTGCGATGGCCTTTCTCCATCGCCCATTCGAACAAGTGGTCGCCGATGGCCCTGGATGCCTCCAGACGGGCCAGTGCCACGTCACGCTCATAGTCCAACGCGCGTTTGGCCTCCGCTTCAGACTTTGCTGACGCATCCCGTGCCACAATCGCAGTGTCCGCCTTGGCCTTCAGCTCGCGCACATCCTCGGTATGGGAAGCCTTCTCTTTGCGCAGCAGCGCCAGTGAAATCTGCCACAAGCCGCCGAGAACCAGTGCCAGTGCGGCGGCCGTGCCCATGGCAAACAACGCCCGCCATGCCCGATGGTCGGCACGACGGCGCTGATCCAGCAATTGGTCGCGATGCGTCTCGGTCGCGATGCGTTCCTCGACCCGCTCGAAACCGTGGACCACCTCGGCCATGGTCGCCGGACGCATCGCCGGATCCAGTGCGAGACAGCGGATGATCCATTCACGGTATCCGGCTTCCACCGGATTCGCGGGTTCGTCCGGCCATGTCACATTCTCATGCCCTTCCAGCTTTCTGGCGATCTTGTGCAGGTCCGCATGGATCGAGGAATCCCTCCGGATCTCTCCGGGCGGCGGTGCCACTTGGAGGAAGGTGTCGTTGCAACGCGGAAAGCTGCCGGTGATTATCCGGAATGACAGCACTCCAAAGGCAAATACATCCCAGCGATAGCCCTTCTCATCGAAGTATCCATCGGGATCACGGAGTTGCTCGGGAGGCTGATAAAGATAGGCATCCGAATAGTCGGCATGAGTCACCCCCGGCATGTTACCCAGCGACCAATCCGCGAGAGCAACCCCCTCCGCGTCATCGAAAAACACATTGCTCGGCTTGAGATTGCCGTGCGCGACCTGGACATTGTGAAACACGGACAGTGCCCGTGCCAACTCCAGCACCAGCGGCCAAGACCGCTCTCCGGGGAAATCCGCCAGACGGTTTTGCAGGGTCCGCGGAACCCCATGCCTGTCTTCCGCAGAATCCGCCATCCAAGGCATCACCAGCAATGCCGGCCGGGAGTCGAAATCCGCCGACACCACCTGCATCACCCCGGTCGGCCATCCCGCCGCCTCCAATCTCGCGGTGGTCTTCTGAAGCAGCGGCCGGTTGATCGCCATGCCGTGGAAAACCTTCACCGCCAGCTTGGCTCCGGACTCATCGTGAGCGGCGTACACGTTTCCGCAGGGCCCGGCACCGGTCAGGTCCGTAACTCTTAGGCCATCGATCCGCGGTGCCTGCATGGACACCCTTTTTAACCCAGTATCCCCCTTTCGCCAACTCCGAACCGTTCATTTTCAACCCCTCATCACCCTCTCACGCCCCATTTCTAACAGATGCATTTTGCACGAATCATTCGCAGTCAAAAAATGTGATCTATTTTTGAACATTTTGGATTCCGGATTTTCAAAGTTGCTTGGCAAGCTACGCGATCGCGTGTAATGGGTGTTTCGTCTTCGGTCACCCATGTCCCTCGATCATCCCAATCTCCGTCGTGGCAGCGCGCGCAGCCATGTCCAGAAAGCCTTCAGCTTCCTGAAATCCACGCTCTGGACCGGCCCATTGCTGCTGGTCACCGGCAAAGTTTCCGCCCGCACCTCGGCGTTCATGATCCTGGGCACGATCCCAGCCATCCTGGTGGCGGTATTCCTCACCCTGCCCCATTTCCTGTTCTGCACCCCACAGCATCAGGCCTACTTCTATTTCGGCCGCGACCTTGACACCAGCCCTCTCGCGCTGGTGCCCATGCTCGTAGCTGGCGCGTGCACGCTGCTCGCGCTCTCCCTGCCTGCGGTTTCCTCCGCAGGATTTTCGCCCGTCACTGACGTTTCCTTCTCAGAGCCTGTCCCAAGCGGCCCAGAACGCTTTTGTTTCCGCCGCGTCAGGCAGGACTTCCAGCAGCACGGTCTCGTCGCCCTGCTCAAGTGCGTCGAAGTCGTCGGCATTGGTGATCCGGACATGGCGCATGCCCCACAGCTTCGCCCAACCGGAGAGATCGGCGGCCTGGGGATTGGTGAAACATTCCGCCGCGCGCGGGCTCATGTCCGCCAAACGGGGCAAACGCTCGAAGATCCGGCCGCCGTGGTTGTTCACCACCGCCAGCACCCGGCCTTTGGTTTCAAGCTGATCCAGCACGAACGGCGCCGCGAGGTCGTAGAGGGCGGTCAGGTCGCCGAGCACCGCCCATGCGCCGGTTTTGTCCGCCGTCCAGCCAAGCCAAGTGCTCGCCTGGCCGTCGATGCCGTTCGCACCGCGGTTCGCCCGCACCTCTGTCACCGGACGGTCCCATTGAGCGAAGAGATTCCATTCGCGAACCGGCATGCTATTTCCAAGGTACACGGAACTACCATAAGAGGCGTATAGCGACAGTGTCCGCACCATGGCAGGTTCGCTGTCCGGATGAGCCTCCAGCAGTTCATCGATCCTCGCTTTCTGTCGCGAACGATCCACCAGGTGATCGAGCGCGTCTCCGACCTCCTCCACCTCACCGATCGCGCGCAGCACGCGTGCGACACCACCGCGAATGACCTTCGATTCGCGCGCCAGCCCGGAAAAACCACCGCGGCACACCGACCAGATCTCGACCTTCGGCAGATCTTCCAAATCGCGCCAGAAGCGACCGCTCGGCACATCACCGAGGCGCAGGATCTTCCCCGGCGGATTCGCCTTCAGTGCGCGGTCCGCATCCGGGAGCGCCAGCTCCTGCAATCCTTCACGCAGTCCACTCGTCCCCTCTGCGACCACCGGCACACCGAGGTCGCTGCAGAAATGAAACACCTCCTCGTGATCGGATGGCTCCAGCCCGCCGATCATCACCACCAGACCCCGATAGGCGTCCTCGCGGAGCCAACGGGCCAGTTCACCAACCAGCGGGCTCTTCTCCCGGGTCACGAACTCGGCGGGCTCGGCAAACTTCGCCTCGGCGATCTTGAATTCCTCCTCCAGTTCCACGTTCAGGTGCAGCGGTCCCAGACCGGTCCAGTCCTCATAGGAGGAAACCGCGTGGGGGCCGAAAATCCCCGGCTGCTCGATTGCTTGCGGGGCTCCCGTTCCACGAAACCGCGCCGGACGGTCGGCGGTGATCGCCACCAACGGGCGGGATTGATAATGCGCCTCGATCATCGCGGGCAACAGCTCCGCCGCGGCCGTGCCGCTGGTGGTCACCACCGCACAGGGAGCATCTATCGCCAATGTACGCCCCAGCGCGAAGAACCCGGCACTGCGCTCCTCGAAATGACGCCAGATCTTCACCCGGCCCTGCGATTCCGCGCGGGCAAGCACCTCCAGAAGCGCGGCATTCCGCGCCCCGGCGCACACCACGAACTCGCGCACACCAGCCCCGAGGGCGGCGCGCACCGTTTCCACCGAAATCGACCAAGCGTCCACGGGGCAGAGCTATGCTCTGAAAGCACTAAATCCAAAGCACTAAATCCGGGCGACCCAAGGAGTCGGGACATTCCTGTCCCGTTCACATCGAACTCCACTTCGCCAGAACGCGCCTCTCTACAAAAAAGCGGCTCCACTGAAATGCGGAGCCGCTTTAGTGTTTTGAAGAACGGGACAAGAATGTCCCGACTCCTTGATTACACCGCCACGGCGGCGTGCCCCTCGCGCAGGACGTGGGCGGCGGCGACGAGGTTCTTCAGCGAGGCCTTGGTTTCCTCCCAGCCACGGGTTTTCAGGCCACAGTCCGGGTTCACCCATAGGCGCTCGGCGGGGATCACCGCCAGCGCGCGGCGCAGCAGGTCGGAAACCTCCTCCACTGCGGGGACACGTGGCGAATGGATATCCCACACGCCTGGGCCGACCTCGGAGAGGATGCCACCCTCGAGCACCGCTCCAAGCGCCTTCATCTTGCTGCGGGAGGCCTCCAGTGTGATCACGTCCGCATCCAGCGCCGCGATGGCTCCGGCAACGTCGGTGAACTCGGCGTAGCACATGTGGGTGTGGATCTGCGTTTCATCGGCCACGCCGGACGTGGCGATCCGGAAGGCACGCACCGCCCATTCGAGGTAGGCCGCGCGGTCCGCGTCATCGAGCGGGAAGCCTTCGCGCAGGCCCGGCTCGTCCACCTGGATCACGCGGATGCCCGCAGCTTCCAGGTCGACCACTTCGGCGCGGACCGCGAGCGCGATCTGCGTGGCCACGGCGGAGCGCGACAGGTCATCGCGCACCCAGCTCCACTGGAGGATGGTGATCGGGCCGGTGAGCATGCCCTTCATCGGCTTTTCGGTGAGCGATTGCGCGCGCTTGGAAACCTCCACGGTCATCGGCTGTGGACGGGTGATGTCACCCCAGATCACCGGCGGCTTCACGCAGCGCGAGCCGTAGCTCTGCACCCAGCCGTTCGCGGTCACGGCCACGCCTTCCAGCTTCTCGCCGAAGAACTCGACCATGTCCGTGCGTTCGAATTCGCCGTGCACCAGCACGTCGAGCCCGAGCTTCTCCTGATTCCGGATCACTTCGCGCAGAGCGGCGTCGAGACCCGCCTGATAGGCGGCCTCGTTGTCGATGCCCTTGCGGTAGCGGGCACGCAGTGCACGGATCTCCGCAGTCTGCGGGAAGGAACCGATGGAGGTGGTGGGAAACAACGGCAGTCCCAGTAGTTCCCGCTGGAGCGCCACACGCTCGGTCACCGGCTTGCTGCGGCGAGCGGATTTCTCATCGAGCGCGGCCACCGTGTTGCGCAGCGCGGTATTATGGACGCCGGGGTGCTGCTTGCGCGAGGCGATCGCGGCACGGGCTGCCGCCAGCGCGTCCACCGGGGCCTCGCCCGCAGCGACGATGACGAGCTCCCCGAGCTTCTCCTTCGCGAACGCCAGCCACGAGCGGAGTTGCGGATCGATAGTCGTTTCCTCTCCGAGGTCGTGCGGCACGTGCAGCAGCGGGCACGAACTGCCGAGCCACAAGTTTTCCTGCGGACGCTGCTCGCGGAAAGTCGCCACCACCGCGCGCCACGTTTCCGGGTTCGTGCGCCAGATCGAGCGGCCGTCGATCACGCCGAGCGACAGCACGCGGTCGACCGGCCAGTTCTTGAGCAGCCACGGCAGATCGCCCTGGCCGCGGGTGGCATCGACCTGCAGGCCGTCCACCGGCAGCGCGGCCACGGTTTCCAAGGCGGAACCGATCGGGCCAAAGGCGACAGAGAGCAGGAACTTCAGGCCCTTCACGGACGCGATGCCGTCCTGCTCCGACCACACGCGTTGCAGCGCAGCGAGGACCTTGGCGTCCTTACGGGTGGACAGGATCGGCTCCGCGATCTCGACCCACTCCGCCCCGGCAGCTGCCAGCGCCTCGAGCAGCGCGCGGTAGGCGGGCAGCAGCTTTTCCGTGAACGCGAGCGGATCGCCCTCCGGCGTCTTCGACAGCGCCAGGAACGTCACCGGCCCGATCAGCACCACCTTCGCGGGGTGTCCGGCCTCGATCGCTTCCTTCAGCTCGCGCACCGGCTTGTCCCACGCGAAACGGAACTCCTGCCCGGCCGCCAGTTCCGGCACGAGGTAGTGGTAGTTCGTGTCGAACCACTTCGTCAGCTCCAGCGGGGCCACGTCCGGGCGACCGTCCTTGCGGGCGCGGCCGCGGGCGAGGCGGAAGTAGCGGTCCAGCGTCACCGGCTCATCGGCCTTGCCGAAGCGCTCCGGCACCACGCCGAACACGCAGGCGAGGTCAAGCATGTTGTCGTAGTAGCTGAAATCGTTCACCGCCACGAAATCGAGGCCGGCGTCCTTCTGTTCCTGCCAGTGGCGGATGCGCAGCGAGCGCGCCGTTTCATCCAGCGAGGCCGCGTCGAGCCGCCCGGCCCAGAACGCCTCCAGCGCCTGCTTCAGTTCCCGCTTGCGGCCGATCCGCGGATAGCCGCCGACGTGGGTGGTCAGATTTGGATTCATCGCCGCGCAGCATGCCCCGGGAATCATCATGAACAAAACGCATGCTCTGAATGTTGATCCACCATCCATTTCATGATTCATTACCCCTGCCATCGGCCATCATTCGGATGAATTTGAACCGCAGATGGACGCAGATGGACGTTAATTAAAAATCAGATTTCTCCGATGGCGCCGCCATCCACTCTCTTCCTATTCACGTTCATCTGCGTCCATCCACGGTTCTTATCTTCTTCTCTAATCGCCGATCACTTCTCCTTATGCTCGAAGTCCGCCACCTCCAGTCCCTCGTCGCCCTTGCCGAAACCGGCAATCTCACCCGCGCCGGGCAACGCGTATCGCTCAGCCAGAGCGCGCTGTCCCACCAGGTGCGCACGTTGGAGGAGCACTACGGGGTCGAGCTGTTCGAGCGGAAGACCAGCCCTCTGAAGTGGACCCGCGCCGGAGAACGGCTGCTGATCCTCGCCTACGACGTCCAACGCCAGATCGCCGATGCGGAGCGCGACCTCGCCCGCCTTGAGCAGGGCGTGGCTGGCACCCTGCGGATCGCAGTGGAGTGCCACTCCTGCTTTGACTGGCTGATGCCCGCCATGGACCTCCTGCGCGAGGGCTGGCCGGACGTGGAAATGGATATCGTCTCCGGCTTCCACGCTGATCCCGTGGGACTCCTCGATGAAAACCGCGCGGACTTGGTCATCGTTTCCAGCGCCAAGCGCCGCAAGGGCATCGAGCATCACCCGTTGTTCGAATACGACATGCCCGCGCTACTCGCGCACGACCACCCACTGCTGCGGAAGACCCACCTTACTGCCCGCGATTTCGAGCGCGAGACGCTCATCACCTACCCGATCCCGGACAACCGCATGGACCTCTTCCGCCAAGTGCTGGAACCCGCGGGCATCGAGCCGAAGGAACGCCGCACCACCGAGCTCACCGTCGCCATCCTCCAGCTCGTAAAGAGCAAGCGCGGCATCGCCGCCCTGCCGCGCTGGGCCGTGCAGCAGTATCTCGACCGCGATTACGTCGCCGAGCGCCCGATCGGCACCCACGGCCTGCGCGCCAGCCTCCACGCCGCCACCACCCGCGAGGGTGCCTCACAGGCCTACATGAAGGAGTTCATCGAAACCGTCCGCCGCACCGCGGAAAAGCAGTTCCCCGGCATCCGATTGTTGTAAAATAATCACTCTCGGAGAAACATATACGGAGTTCCCGACTCCAGCATCATGATGAAACGCAGCCGAAAGATCGTCGCTCTCCTCTCTGTTCTGGCGATGGCGCTTGGAGCCGCCGTTCCAACCTTTGCCCAGGCGGCTGCCGATTCACCTTCTGTCTCTTATGGCAACAATGAATCCGTGGGACGATTCGCCGAGCTGAATGGGATCAAGCTCTACTACGAAACCTATGGCGAAGGTGAACCACTGTTGCAGCTTCATGCGAATGGCGGAGACATTGAATCGATGCGGCCGCAGCTCGATTTCTTTGCCACCCACTATCGTGTGATCGCCCCCGACAGCCGCGGACACGGCAAAAGCGAAATCGGCAAGGGCGATCTCACTTACGAACAGATGGCGGAGGACATGAATGCTCTTCTCGATCAAATCGGTGTGAAGCAAGTCAACATCCTTGGTTGGAGTGACGGAGGCATCGTAGGCCTCTTGCTGGCAATCCATCATCCAGAAAAGGTGAAGAAGCTGGCGATCATGGGCGCAAACCTCAACCCGAACGGAGCCTACGACTGGGCGATTGCCACGGTATCGAAGCAAGAAAAGCTCATCGATGCCCTGATCGCCAAAGGAGATGAATCTGCGCCTTGGGAAACCTACAAACAGCACCTCGGACTCATGGTCAGGCAACCGAACATGACTCTTGAGCAGCTGAAGACGATCCAAGCTCCCACACTCGTCATGGCCGCGGACAAAGACGTGATCCGGGACGACCACACCCTGGAGATGTTCCATGCCCTGCCCAATGCACACCTGTGCATTTTTCCGGGCGCGACCCACATGATCCCTCGCGAAGACTCCGAACTCTTCAACCAGACGGTGGAAAGGTTTTTCAGCAAGGCGTTCACCCGCCCGGATACCAAAAAGCTTTTTGAGAAAATGACCGAGTGAAGCAAATCCCAGCGCAACCTGCGATGGACGTATTGCCGTATCAATAGTAGGAAATACGACCCGCGCCATCACGGGAAAATGAAACACCCTTGGCTGCCTCATAGGCATCTCCACACCCTTGCGAGCAAAACCAACCGAAGTTGGGAATCGGCACGGCGCCCAAACTCACAACTTCCTCCGGGCGTGGCCGATGGTTGCCCGTTGCAGCATCCCATACCGCCAGGATCTTATCGCATGACGCGCATCGGATGGAGTCTGGCAGCTCGTTCAATTTGATTGGGGAGTTTTGTTTGGAACGACCGGGATCCGGTCGCTCCTTGAATCAGGCTGCTTTTCTCCAAGCAAAGATTAAAACTCGCAGTGTCCGGGCGTCCGCGCGAAGGGGATCACGTCGCGGATGTTGCCCATGCCGGTAACGAACATCAGCAGGCGCTCGAAGCCCATGCCGAAGCCCGCGTGCGGCACGGTGCCGTATTTACGAAGATCGGCGTACCAACCGTAGTCGTCCATCGAGAGGCCGTGGTGCGCCATGTTCCCGAGCAGCACGTCCAGGCGCTCCTCGCGCTGGCTGCCACCGACGATCTCACCGATGCCGGGGACGAGGAGGTCCATCGCGGTCACCGTCTTGTCGTCGTCGTTCAGGCGCATGTAGAACGGTTTGATCTCCTTCGGGTAGTTGAAGACCGTGACGGGGCGCTTGAAATGCTCCTCGGTGAGCCAGCGTTCGTGCTCGCTCTGGAGGTTGAGGCCGTATTCCACCGGATAGTCGAAGGTCTTGCCGGACTTCTTCAGGATCTCCACCGCCTCGGTGTAAGGCAGGCGCTCGAAGGCATTGCCAGCCACGAACTCGAGACGCTCGCGCAAGCCCTTGTCCACGAACTTCTCGAAGATCGAAAGGTCGCCGTCCTGCTTCTCCAGTGCCTCCTTCACCAGATACTTCACCATCGCCTCGGCCAAGTCCATGTCGCCCTGCAGGTCGCAGAACGCCATCTCCGGCTCGATCATCCAGAACTCCGCGGCGTGGCGCGAGGTGTTCGAATTCTCCGCGCGGAAGGTCGGCCCGAAGGTGTAGATGTTCCCCAACGCGCAGGCGAAGGTCTCGCCTTCCAACTGGCCGGACACAGTGAGGTGCGCGGCCTTGCCGAAGAAGTCGTCCGCGAACGACTTCGCGCCCGCCTGCGTGGGATCGAGCGTGGTCACGCGGAACATCTCACCCGCGCCCTCGCAATCGCTGGCGGTGATGATCGGCGTGTGGATGTAGTGGAACCCGCGTTCCTGGAAGAAGGTGTGCACTGCATAGCTCATGCGGCTGCGCAGGCGGAACATGGCGCCATACAGGTTCGTGCGCGGGCGCAGATGCGCGATCGAGCGCAGAAACTCGCTGGTGTGGCCCTTTTTTTGCAGCGGGAAATCGTCCGGCGCGCCGCCGAGCAGACGGATCGAGCTCGCTTGCACTTCCCACGCCTGGCCGCCACCCTGCGACGCCACCAATTTCCCCACTACGGCGACCGAGGCACCGGTGCTCATCTTGGCGAGATCCTCCGTGCCGGGAATACCCGCGTCCGCGATGACCTGAAGATTTCCCAAGCACGAACCGTCGTTCAACTCCAGGAACGAGAACGCCTTCGAATCCCGTCGTGTCCTCACCCATCCGGCAGCATGGATTTCTTCACAGGGAGCGGTGGCTTGCAGGATCTCGCGGATGGGTGTGCGCATGGCGAATCCTCTAGCCAGCCCCCGGCGTCTCCGCAAGCTCCCGGCTTATCGAGGCCACGGATCATTCCCCACCCTTACACTCAAACACATCCACAGGGACGTCGCCTCCACCCCATTCATCGTCTTCCCTTCAATCCGCCTCATCCAACGCCAGCACCTCGAACACCGTTTCAACTCCGGTGGTATCGAGATGGGAATAGGACGTTGCTTTCGCGACCGGGAGTCGCTCTTCCATCGGAAAACCGGGCCTCCCCAAATTCAACGCCACGTGGTTCCAGTTCGCAATCCTCTCGTTGTCAAAGCGAACCTGGAACCACTCCTCCACCTCCAGATCGGTGCCTGCCGCCGCAGAAACAATCTCATCTCTCCCCAAACCAAACCAGTTCAGGAACTGGCCATCGACGCCAGTCGGGTGCCCGAAGCGTGCCGCGTAGTCCTCCGGTAGTTCTCCGGCAGCGAACAACCTTGCTTTCGCGAGAATCCGCGGCAGCCAGACGCAACCGGCCAGTGTGAAATAGGGCGATGGAAGCTTCATCGATGTCGGAAGCATCGGGGATTCCCTCATGTGGAGAAAGCCCGATCGCTCACTATACCCTCGGTTGACATCACCCGGCACGATTTCATCCCATGCATCCATGTCTGGATTACCCCGACGAACCCGAGGTCTGGCGGCTCTTGCCGTCCTGCTTCTCGTGGGGATGCTGGTGATCATCAGACATACCATCCATTCGCAGTCTCAGGACGCCGATGCCCAATCTCCCTTGGCAGCAGCCCCCTCCGTCCCCCCGGACAACCGGGCCAGCCTTCCGCCCAATCGCTCCGGTCGCCGGGCCCCAATCGCCAAGGACGACGAAAGCTGGAGGACCGGAGTGGTCATCCCGGAGCCTCCTCCTCGTTCCCGCTGGGGCGGCACGGTGGTATCCGGATTGAGAGCCGTTGTGAGTGAACCGTTGCTGGCAGAACGGACGACCCGTTTCAAAGAAACCGCTGCCATGCTGGATCCCTCGGATTTCGCACCCGTAATGGATTGGCTGGAACGTCTCCAACCGGAGGGTCTCTCGAGCGCGTTGGGGATGGACATTGTGGAACGCTGGCACCGCATCGCCCCCGAGGATCTCGACCGGTGGCTGGAGAATGCCCCTCCTGGCCACCTCCTCGATTCCGCCCGATACATTCTTGCTCATCCAGACCCCACCACAGCCCGGGAAGAGTAGGTTTCGCCGCCTTTTCTCCAAAAGGATTCTTCCAATGGAGGCAGATTCGGGCCCTGGGATTCCCAGAAAATTCTAGCAAAGATCGGGGAAACTTGTCCGTATGGTTGGACCGCATGATCCGAGTCGCTCTTTGCACCCTTGCTGTCACCACCTCGTTCCTATCCGCCCAGGAATGGAAACCCTCCAAAGACGCCGCGAGCGTCCCCATCTCTGATTTCAAGGTCCCTGCCGACCTTGAAGTCACCGTGTGGGCCTCCACGCCCCAGCTTTTCAATCCCACCAACATGGACGTGGATGCCAAAGGCCGCCTGTGGGTGACCGAGGGCGTGAACTACCGCCGCCATGAAGGCCGCCGCCCGGAAGGCGATCGCGTGGTCGTGCTGGAAGACACCGACGGCGATGGCAAGGCGGACACCTCGCACACGTTCGTCCAGGAAAAGGATCTCATCGCCCCGCTCGGCATCGCCGTTTTCGATAACAAGATCGTCGTCTCCCAGCCACCGAACATCATCGTCTACACGGACGTGAACCGGGACCTGAAGTTCGACCCCGCCGTGGACAAGCGCGAGGTGCTTCTCACCGGATTCAACGCCGGCAACCACGACCACTCGCTCCACTCCGTGACCGCGGGTCCGGATGGCAAGTGGTATATCAACAACGGAAACTGCGGCGCGGTCTTCACCGACAAGTCCGGCAAGACCTTCCGCATGGCCGGTGACTACTACAAGGACGGCGGCGGCAACTGGTACGTCGATACCCAAAAGGAACTCGGCAAGAAGAGCGACGACGGTCACGTCTGGACGCCCGGATTCACCGCCCGCATGAATCCGGACGGCACCAATGTCGAGATCGTCGGCTACGGTTACCGCAACAGCTACGAAAACTGCGAAAACTCGCTTGGCGAGATGTTCCAGAATGACAACGACGATCCGCCCGCCTGCCGCACCTCTTATGTTCTGGAATACGGCTCGGCCGGTTACTTCACCCGCGAGGGTCGCCGCTACACCACCGTGAAGCGCGCGTCCTATTCGAAGAATCCGACTGTCTCCACCGTGATGCCGATTTCCGATTGGGGCCGCACCCACTGGCGTCAGGACGATCCCGGCACCTTCGACATTGGCGATCTCTACGGCGGTGGATCGCCCACCGGCATCGCGTTCTACGAGAACGGAGCGCTGGGCCAGAAATACGCTGGCACCCTGCTGAGCTGCGAAGCCGCACGCAATGTGATCTTCGGCTACCAGCCGGAACCTGTCGGTGCGGGCTACAAGCTGGACCGCAGCGATTTCATGACCTCGAACACCACCGGAGAATTCTCCGGCGCGGACTATACCGGCATGAAGAAGAACGCTGAGGAGCGCACCCAGTTCCGCCCGTCCGATGTGGTGGTGGGTGCCGATGGCGCTCTCTACGTCACAGACTGGTATGACTCCCGCGTGGGTGGCCACGGCGACATGGACGATTCCTGCTCAGGCACCGTCTACCGGATCGCTCCGAAGGGTTTCAAATCCAAGGTGTCCCCGATCGACCTGTCCACCATTCCGGGCAGCATCGCCGCACTTCGCAGCCCGGCCAACAACATCCGTTGGACCGGCTTCAACAGCCTCCAGCAGAAGGGTGCCGCCGCGTTCGACGCCGTGCTGGCCGTGACCAAGGATTCCGATCCGTGGATCGCCGCCCGTGGCGTGTGGCTGCTGCCACACCTCGGCCCGAAGGGTGTATCCGCCTGCGAAAGCCTGCTGGCCTCTCCGGACACCCGCATGCGCCTCGTCGCCTTCCGCGCCCTGCGTCGCACTACCAAGGATATCCTGCCCTACGCTTCGAAGCTGGCCACCGACTCCTCCGCCGCCATTCGTCGCGATGTCGCCCTTTCCCTGCGCGACCTCCCGGCTGAAAAAACCACGCCGATCCTCGTGCAGGTGGCGAAGGGCTGGGATGGCAAGGATAAGAACTACATCGAGTCCATCGGCCTCGCCGCTGCAGAGCAGGAAAACGCCGTCTGGACTGGCATGCGCGATGCGCTCGGCCAAACCGATCCGCTGAAGTGGACTGACAATTTCGCCAAGCTCACCTGGCGCTTGTGGCCGTCCCAAGCAGTGGCCGACCTGAAGACCCGCGCTCTTTCCACTTCCTTGACCAAGGAACAGCGCGCCTTGGCGGTAGAGTCTCTCTCGTTCATCGACGACAAATCCGCTGCCGATGCGATGTTTGAACTCGCCGACGACAAGTCTCCATCGAAGGCCGATGCCGTGGGCTGGCTCTTCGTCCGCGGCACCGGTGCTTGGGCGAAATTCAACCTCCGTGACGAGTTGAAGAAGCGCGGCATCTACGATCCGGACAAAATCGAGCTCACCGAGATCACGGTACCCGCCAAGCCTGAGAAAGCCAATTTCTCCCCGGATGACGTGATGAAGCTCACCGGCGACGCCACCAAGGGCAAGGCGACCGCCATGCGCTGTGTGATGTGTCACCAGATCGGTGACGCCGGTCCGCATTACGCCCCCGATCTCAAGGGATGGGTATCCCGCCAGGGTCCGGCTATGGCAGCCCGCTCGATCGTGGATCCCTCCGCGGACATCGCCCACGGCTTTGAAGGCACCGCTATCCAACTCAAGGACGGAAAGTGGATCGACGGCCTCGTAACCTCCACCGGCGACCCGACCGTGATCACCTCCACCGGCGGCGTGACGCAGATGGTGCCAAAGAACCGCATCCAATCCACCAAGCACATGGACCGCTCGCTGATGCTCTCCGCAGACCAGCTTGGACTCACCGCCCAGGATGTGGCGGATGTGATTGCCTGGCTTAAAACCTACAACTGATCCGGAGACCTCTTACTCTTGATTTCCAAACGGCCTCATCGGAAACGATGGGGCCGTTTTCCGTATGCAGCCATGGTGGTGACCAACGCCGTGGCCCTTCCAACAGCCTCTCAATCTGCTTGGACATCCTCTTTTTTCGGCCGGTCCTGCCACCACACGAATCCGACCGCCAACAGGTAGGCCGCGAACTCGACGAACTTTCCGCCGTAATTCATGGGCGCATCGGAACCCCGGCAGCCGCAGGCGATGTTCAAGCCCTCCCGCAAGGCATGCCCCACCGCGATGGCAAACATCACGGTCATTCCCGCAACGAGCAGCAAAGCCCCCTTTCGCAGCACCCCGATCATCAGGCAAACACCCGACACAATCTCAAACCACGGCAAGGTGTAGGCGATCACTGCATCCCATGGAGCTGACACCATCCGATAGTTCGCCACGGCGCGGGTGAATTCCGTGAGTCCGGAGCCAAAGACCTTTTCACCCCCGGAGTAGAGAAACCACACGCCAAGCAACACACGAAGGATCAAGGCAATCATCGGCAGCGGGCGGTTCGGCGGCATCGTTGGGACGGAATAAAGGCCGGAACACCGCCACAGGCAAGTCCGCCCCTCCCTTCTTGCCCTCCCGGAGATGGCGGCTAGGTTTTCCCCATCGCCCTGCGGCACCCGCCTGCTCATGAAATCCCGCGCCCTTACGGTCTTCTTTCTCTTTCTTGGTCTCTGCGCCAGCCAGGGAAAAACCACCGCCCGACCGAAGAAAGCTCCGGCACCGACCCCGGCAGCAGTTCCCAAGGAACAAGCCGCGATCACCGGCACCACCTTTGAAGTGAATGGTTGGTCATTGAAAGCCGCTCTGGTGGCGGACAAGACGGAGATCATGGCCGGGGAGCCGCTGTTTCTCACCTACCAGCTTCAGAATGCCGGTCGCACCGCGCTCACGCTGCGCCGCACGCCGGAAGCCACCTGCCTCTCCGAACGGCCGCTGTCCATCAGCCTCACCGTTACGGATCCGAACGGCCAGCCTCTGCCACTTCCCGATCATCCCATTCCGCGTGTCGGGGATGTCCCGGCCACCGAGCAGTCCTTTCTTCCCCGTGACAAATACAGTGCCCGCCTGCTGCTGGGTGAATGGGCCACCTTGGAAACTCCGGGCACCTACACGGTGACCGCCACCCGGACTGCCAGCCTCAATGCCAAGGAAAAGGAATGGCTGGAAGGCACGCTCCATCCCACCAGCTCCGATGTGGTAACCACCGTTTCCACCAAGATCCGGGTGACTGCCGTCGACCCTAAACAATTCGCCGCCCGAATTGACTCTTTGGGAGCCAAAATGTTGCAAGGAAAGGATGAGGAGGCGATGCCAGCCGCCCAACAACTTGCCGCGTATCAGGATGACCGCGTGGTTCCCTTCCTGATCCGCGCTGTGGAAGGCAAGGAAGGCTGGCTCCAATGGAACGCCATCCAAGCACTCGGCCGCCATCCTACCGATGCCGCCGTGGAGGCGCTCGGCCACAAGCTCAATCTCAGCGGCCAGGATATGGCCTATGGTAAGCCGGAGGATGCCGAAAAGGTCGCCGCCACCATTCGCGAAGATGCCGCCCGAGCGCTGTTGATGAACCCTCATCCGAAAGCCATCGAGTTGCTTGCATCCCATCGTAGTGACACTTCCCCCACCGTCCGACTCACCGTTGTGCAGGCATTCGCCCGGAGCAAAAACGAGCAGACTACGGCTGCTCTCCGTGAAATTTCCACCCAGGATCCGGACGATACCGTGCGCGAAACCGCCGCCGCGGCGCTGAAATGATCCACGTGATCATGCGGTGACGAGATTGTGCCTTTCCGATCCGGAGCCGGGCGGCTAACAACGTGGCCATGCCTTCCGATGTCGTCACCTTGCTTCAGGAATTGGTCCGTATTCCGTCCGTCAATCCGGACAATACTCCGGGCACCGATCGCACCGGGGAGGCGGACGTGGCAAATTTCCTGGCCGATTGGCTGAAGGGCATCGGAGCCCGGGTGACGCTCGATACCGTCCAGCCGGGACGCCCGAATCTCATCGCCCGCTTTGCTCCGGAAGATGGTCGCCCGCGTATCCTCTTCGGTCCCCACCTCGATACCGTGGGGGTGAACGGCATGATCATCGATCCCTTCGGCGCCGAGATCCGGGATGGCCGGGTGTGGGGCCGCGGCGCTTCGGACACCAAGGGCCCGATGGCCGCAATGTTGTGGGCGCTCTACGAATGCCGCGAGCAACTCGCCGAAGCTCCGGTGGCCATCGATTTCGTCGCCTTCATGGCGGAAGAATCCGGCCAATGGGGATCGAAGGATTTCGTCAGGAAGCACGGTGGTGACTATGACTTCGCCTTCGTCGGCGAGCCCACCTCCATGCAGATCGTGAACGTTACCAAAGGCTCGTTGTGGGCGACCCTGCGTGCCACCGGCAAGGCAGCACACAGTTCACAACCGGAACGCGGCGACAACGCGATCATGACGCTCGCCCGTTCGCTGGACGTGCTGGATCGCAATCTTCCACCGAAGCTCGCCACCTATACCCACCCGGTCCTCGGCCGCAGCACCATGAATGTCGGCGTGATCCGTGGTGGCTCCCGTCCGAACGTCGTGCCTGATCTTGCCGAGGCCGAGATCGACATCCGCATCACCCCAGCGCTCTCAAACTCCGGCGGTGCCCTGCAATTGCTGACAGACTCGATCGCCTCCTTGAATCTTCCTCTGGAGATCGTCCGCCCGCATGAAAACACTCCGATGGATACCGACGGGAATCACCCGATGATCCAGGCGATGATGGCGGCTGATCCCAAGATCAACCTCGCGGGTGCACCTTGGTTTTCCGATGCTGCCCACCTTTCCCACGGCGGTATCCCCAGCGTCTGCATCGGTCCTGGTTCGATCGATCAAGCACATACCGTCGATGAGTTCATCGACATCGCCGAGCTTGAAGATGGTGCGGCGATCTTCACCCGGTTTGTCAAAGGACTGCTCTGATCACACCCGCGCCTCCAGCCACTTGCCACGGAAGTGGAGCCAGGTGAAAGCGATCGCCTGGGTGAAGAGATCCAGTCCCAGCACGATCCACACCGCGACCAGGGAAATGCCCCCGTGGTGGAAGAACCACCACAGCACTCCCACACGGTAGAAGATCATGCTGCCGAACGACCAACGCATCACCGCGACAGTCGCACCCGCCCCACGCATGGAGGTCTTCAGAATGATGCACGTCGCGAAGAATGGCTGCGTGCATGCCGAAACGATCAACAGCGGGGCTCCGAGATGGGCGTGGAATTCGCTGCCGGGAGCCATGATTCCGATCAGTTGATAGCGGAAGCACACGAAGATCAGGCCGATCAGGGTCATCAGCCCGACCGCCATCTTCCAGCACAGACGCACCGCCTTCACTGCCATCTCCTTCGAGCCGGCACCCAAATATTGCCCGGTCAATGCGGCGGCGGCCGTGGCGATTGCGAATCCCGGCAAGAAGCTCATCGATTCCACCCGAATCGCCAGCATGTGCGCACCGAGTGAGCCCTCGATGGCGGACTTCGCGATCACATGGATGCCATAGGCATGGATCAGCCACATCACCAGGATTTCCAAGGACTGCGGAGCCCCCACACGGATGATCCGCTTCATGGTCTCCCAGTGGAACTTCAGGCCGAACCGCGTCCATTTCAGCAATGCGGCACCGGCGCCATGCCCGAGCATCAGGAAGGAGGTCAGAAACCCGCAGATCCAGCCGGTCACCGTGCCGCTGGCGATCCCCGCGATGCCGTGTCCCCCCAAGGGTGCGGGCCCGAACACCAGCAACCAGCTCACTGCCATGTTCACCACATTCACGATCACCATCGCGAGGAACGGCGTGCGCGTGTCGCCAGCAGCGCGCAGTGCGGCATTGATCGCAAACATGGCACCGCTGATCGGTCCCGACCAAGCCAGCACCCGCAGGAATTTTTCCGCCTGTATTCCGGCCTCCGGACTCAATCCGATCTGCCGGATGAGCAGCGGGATGCCGATCTGAAGGATCGTCAGGGAGCCGATCCCCGCCGCCACTCCCAGCCACAGCCCCTGCCCCAATCCACGGTTCGCCAGCGCTTGGTCTCTGGAACCGGTGGCTCGGGAGACAAGCGCCATCACTCCGGTGGCCACCGCTCCTTGCAGGATGTTGAAAAACCAGCCGACATAGCCACCCAAACCCATCGCGTCCAGAATCGCCACCCGCTCCGCGCCTTCCGCCATCCGCCCCGAAATGAGCAGGTCGGTCAGGCCCACGAAAAACGCCAGGACGTTCTCCAAAAGCGGCCAAACCGCCAGCGTGATCACCTGCCGCGTCAACGACAGGCCTCCCAGCTTGCCAGCCAGTTCCACTTCTCCGACCGCCCGGCTGCTGGCTTCGACACTCAATCCGGGTTTGGCCATGCGCGTCCCGCGAGCAAGAGGCCCAGCTCCACCGTTTCCAACAAAAAAAGGGCCTTTCTGCGTGGAATCCGCCATTGGCGTCAGCACCGCCTTGCAGTATTATGAGCCCGTGGAGTCGAAGCCCTCTTCATCGGATCAGCCCATCGCCCTGCAAGGACAGCTCCTGCTGGCGGACCCTTCGTTGCGCGATGGGGTTTTCGATCATTCCGTGGTGTTGCTCGCGGAGCATTCTCCCAAAAGTGGAGCCTTCGGGCTGGTCCTGAACCATCCGACCGGCCACGTCGTCGGTGACCTTCTCAAGGATGAGGCTTTCGCACCGCTGCGCAAGGTGGCGGTCCATCAGGGTGGCCCGGTGTCCTGCGAACACCTGACGTTTTCCGCCTTCTGGTGGAACCCGGAGAAGAAACAGCTGCGCTGGGCGATCCGGATCTCTGCGGAGGACGCCATCGCCCACAGCCATCGTCCCGGCACCCTGATCCGAGCGTTCGTCGGCTACTCCGGCTGGAACCCCGGACAGCTCGAAAACGAGCTGCGAAGGAACTCGTGGATCACCACCAAGCCGGACAATGCCCTGCTTGGACAGAATCACGATCGTGATCTGTGGACGGAGATCCTCCGCCATCTCTCTCCCTATCATCGTGTTCTGGCGGAGGCCCCGCCAGATCCCACGATGAACTGAGGGAAATCACGGCTTTGGCCCGGAGTCGCGCACTCCCAGCGGACGCACCCAGATGTTCCGATATTCCACCGGATCCCCGTGGAACTGTAGCTTGATCGGACCCGTCGAGGGTGTGTTCTCCGTATACGAGCCCAGCTTCCGATACTGCGTCGGGCCAAGGAACAGCTCGCCGTTCTGCGTGAACACTCCGTCGTGCATCACCGTCACTTTCGCAGGCTTCACCACCTTGCCGTTCTCTGAAACCGGCGGCTCGAACGCGATGTCGTAGCTCTGCCATTCACCCTGCGGCGGGCAGGCATTCGCCAATGGTGGAAGCTGGCCGTAGAGCGCCGTGGCCTGGCCGTCCGGATAGGTCTTGTTGTTGTTGCTCTGAAGCACCTGGATCTCGAAGAGCCCCATCAGGAACACGCCGCTGTTGCCCCCACCCTGGCCGTTGACCGGGCGATCGGCCGGCTGCCGCCACTCCAGGTGGAGCTGGATCGGACCGAACGATTCCTTGGTCTGGAGGTCACCCGGCTTGCCTGCGATCAGGGCTCCGTCCTGGATTTTCCATTCCGCCGGTTTGCCGCCGTTGGTCCAGGCATCCGTGGAGGTGCCGTCGAACAGGATCTTCGCGTCTCCCGGCGGCTTGGAGTTCACCACTCCGGCCGGTGCGACGATCGGTGGCTGCGGACGGGTTCCGTCATGGACCACATAGGGCACTCCGGGGAGCTGCGGGGTATTCGGTTTCTCGCCGAATCCTTCGCCCGCCGCCACTCCGCACGCCGCTGCCAGCGTGCCCGTCAGTATCCATCCGGTGGATTTCATGGGCCACAGGTACGCGTGGAAAGCCGTAATCTTTCAAGTCCGGACTTCATATCAAGTGTTGCGGGAGCCGCTGGGATCGTAGATGTTTCCCGCGCCTTTCCTGCCATGCCAGCCCAACCTCTCCAGACCGGTCGCAGCGACCGTTTCCCGTTCGAATTGGTCAAACCTCAGCTCGAACGGGTGGAGTCCGCCATCCGCGAACAGGTGCGGGCCTTCGATCCAGCCGTCGAGCCCTACGTGGCTTACGTCTGCAACACCTCAGGAAAGCGCATCCGCCCCGCCCTCGCCGTTCTTGTCGGCGGAGCCCTTGGCGAGGTCAATGAAGGCCATCTCAAGCTCGGCGTGATCATGGAGCTCATCCACATGGCCACGCTGGTCCATGATGACATCATCGACGGCGCGACGACCCGCCGGATGGTTCCCACCGCCAATGCCAAATGGGGCGCTGGACTCTCCGTTCTGCTCGGTGATGCCCTCTTTTCGCACGCCCTCAGCCTCGCCACGGATTTCAACAGCATCGACATCTGCCGCAAGGTCGGCCAGTCCTCCCGCGAGGTCTGCCAAGGGGAGATCATCCAGACCCAGCGCCGCTTCGACCTCACTCTCACGAAGGCGGACTACTTCCGGATCATCGAAATGAAAACCGGCGCGTTGTTCGCCTCCTCCGCCGGACTGGCAGCCAACCTCTCCGGTGCCGATGAAGAAACCGAAGCCCGTTTCTACGATTACGGGATGAAGCTCGGCACGGCCTATCAGATCTATGACGACTGCTTGGACCTTGTCGGTTCCGAGGAGGAAGTCGGCAAAACCCTCCGCACCGATCTGGCCAAGGGCAAATTGACCCTCCCGATCCTCAATCTTCTGGAAACCGCCAGCGAAGCCCAGCGCGGCAAGCTCAACAAGCGGATCATCGACCAGGAACCTCTCGATCTTCCCGTCCTCGTCGGCATCGCCGAATACGAAGGCGCGATCGAAAGCGCTGTCGATACCGCCGTCGGCCTGCTGGCCTCCTGCCGTGAAGATCTCCAGATCCTGGCGCCATCGGATCACAAGGATGCGCTGATCCAGATCACCTGGTTCCTACAGGTGCTGCTGGAAAAGTGCCGCCGCTGAGGCCGGTCACTTTCCCCGGATCTGCTGCCGGAACGCTCCCGGGGGCATGCCGGTGAAGCGATGGAAATGCCGTGTGAACGCGCTTTGATCACAAAAGCCCGTCGCGAGGGCGATCTCCGAAAGTGGAAGATCACCTGTGGCGAGCAGATGAAGCGCCTCGTCGATTCGTGCCTTCATGACCAACTGTTTCGGGGTCAGATGGAACAACCGCTCCGTCCACTGCGCGAACTGGCTCTGCGAAAGTCCGCTGGCCTCGGCAAGCTCTCCCAAGGATGGTGGCTCCGCGATCCGCTGCTGGATGAGCTGGAGTGCCTTGGCCAGTTCCGGGAAGCCCCGGTTCTTGGCTCCCCGGGAGGATGTTTCCACATCCCGTGACACCCCAAGCAATCCGGTCGCTTGCGTGGCACCGGGCGCGAAAACCGGATACTTGCTGGTGAGGCACCAGCCACGCCGCCTCCCCGGGTAAAAATGCAGCTCAAGTTGATCGATGAGAGGCTTGCCGAGGCGGATGACCCGCTCGTCCTGGCGCTCGTAAAAGGGAGCCAGAGTTTCCGGGAAAAGGTCCGAAGGACGTTTCCCAAGCAAAGGTCCCTTCTCAAACAGGCCGCAGCGATCGACCAAGGTCCGGTTGACCCACAGATAGCGACCGTCCCGATCCTTGATGAAAAAAACCAGTCCGGAAAGGTCGTCGAGCAGCCGCTCCAAAGGCAAGGGTACCTTCCCCTCGCTGCCAGAGAACGAGGCAGCCAAGGTTCCCGCCCAAGCAGCGGAATCCGCATTTTTATCCGAACCAGAATTCATTCGCTGCCAGACACCGGGGCGAGTTTTTTACCGATTTCTCATCACGGTTTTTTCAGCCCAATCGAATCGCCTTGATGGCCAGGAACATCGGAAACTCCTGGGCCGCGCGATGCTCGCCCCGGCTGCGCGGACCGGGCTGCGAACGACGGTGGCTGTAGAGCTCCTCGCAGGCAATCACTCCCAATCCTCCCTGCCCGAGAGCGGTGAGCAGATCCGACAGCGGACGATGATGGAACATGGTCAGCTCACCGGACTTCCGTCCCGGATGAGTCGTGATCGGAATGTCGAGTTGGGAACCGTAACGGTCCAACCGGCGATACTGGATCTTGTGCTCGGCGTCCCATCCCCAGTGCGATTGCCGTGGGATACGGAAACACGGGTGCATGAAGACCATGACCGCCCGCCCGCCGGGCTTGAGAGCCTGGGCGACATTCCGGAACATCGCCACCGGATCGGGCACGTCGTGGACGGCCATCAAGCAAGTGGCCGCATCGTGGGAGCCATCCGCCCATGCACCCGGCTTGCAGGCGTCGGCGGTGATCAGCTTCACCCTCGGATTGTTGCCGTGACGGTTCTTGGCAGCCTCGATGAGTTTCGGGCTGGCATCGACACCGGTGAAACGGGCGATCCCGGTTTCCAGCAGAGGCCGCACGAGCACGCCCTGACCGCAGCAGACATCGATCACCGACTCTCCTTCTTTCGGATCGAGCAGCTTCAGGGTCGCTGGCAGAATGACATGCTTGTGATAATCGGAGCCATCTTCACCAACGAGCTTGTCATACCAAGCCGCCACAGGATCCCAACCCTTGTCCTTGGGTGGAGGGGGCGGTCCTTGGCGGCGAAACGGGCGGCGGGGAGGTCCGGGCATGGAGAAAGAATAAGGAGTAGATGGTGAATCGTAAACGACGGAAGGGAACGTCTCTCCCCTGCCCGTTGGTTCAAAACGCGCGTCGCCCTTCGAGCGCGCGCATCAGAGTGAGTTCGTCAGCGTGATCGAGACCACCGCCGGCTGGCAACCCCTGCGCGATACGGGTGATCCGGCAGTCTTTGCCACGCAGCAGATCGGCCAGATAATTGGAGGTGGCCTCGCCCTCCACATCCGCCCCCAGGGCAAGGATGACCTCGATCCCAGGTGCAGCATCGATCCGATCGATCAAGGCGGGAATCCGCAGGTCTTCCGGTGATACACGGTCGAGGGGTGAAAGCTTGCCGCCGAGGCAATGATAGCGGCCTTTGAAAGCACCGGACCGCTCCAGTGGGAGCACATCGGTGGCCTGCTCCACCACGCACAGGACACCCGGATCCCGCTTGGGATCATCACAGATGCCGCAGGACTCGCGGGTGGCGAAAAAACCACAAACCTCGCAGCAAATCACGATTTCCTTCGCTGACTGAAGGGCTACCGCCAATGCAAGCGGCTCGGCCCGGGGGTGCTGGAGCAACCAGATGGCAATGCGCTCGGCACTGCGCGGGCCGACCCCGGGGAGCCGTTTCAGCTCCCCGACCAAAGCCCCCACCGCCTCTGGATATTCCGCACGCGCCATGGATTTACTTGGCGTGACCGCGCTTCAGGCGGCGGCCCGCATCGCCTCCCTCGCACGGCATGTGATGACGCGAGGCGTAGATTTTCGCACACAGACCGCTCCAAACGGCAGCGACGATGGAAGGAGCGACCGGCCACCACTTCGCCGAAATGGCGAGCACCGGCCAAACTGCGGCCACGACGGCGAGCGCGGCGATCCACACCACCGTGCGGCGCCAATGTGTCGGCGTTTCAAGGATGGCCATCGGCAGGGCAAAGGCAATGAGCAGGGCAACACCCCAGCCAAGCCATGGCGAAAGCACCACCGGAGCCCCTTCAATTCCCGCTGCATGAATTCCCCCCTGTAGGGCAGCATCCAAACGATCCAACAGGCCCACGGACTGGAATCCTACGGCCAGCACCAGCGACATCACACCGATGCACGCCGCCGGCAGGGCAACGGTACCACGGGGAAGCTTTTCAGCGGGGTCGGGATGGTGGGTCATGCCAATAAGGAGGAAAAGAGGATCGCGGGCCGCGACCCTAGGAGAGCCTCCGCGATTCCACAAGCGTTCAGGCGAGCACTCCGGAGAGCAGTCCGAGATGGTCCTTCGGCGACACTTTTTCCAATACCCGCTCGATTCGTCCGTCCGAGCCAATCACGAAGGTCGTCCGCTCGGTGCCCATGAAGGTCTTGCCATACATGGATTTCTCCACCCACACCCCATAGGCCTCCACGATCGCCTTGTCCGGATCGGAGATCAGCGGATACGGCAGCGAGTGCTTGCGGATGAATTTCCCGTGGCTCTTCACGTCATCGATACTGACGCCGAAGATCCGGGCGCGATCCTTGAGATCCGTCCAGCCATCACGGAGTTCGCAGGCCTGGGTCGTGCAGCCGGGAGTGTCGTCCTTCGGATAGAATACCAACACCACGCGCTGTCCGCGAAGCTGCGACAAGGTCACGGTCTCACCTTCCCCGATCCCGTCACCCACCACCGGAGCCGTGAAGTCCGGGGCCATTTCTCCCACCTGCGGTTTCATGGCTACGGTCTCGGCGCGGAGGCGCATGATGGCAATGAGGAAATCCACATCCGCTCCGGGCATTGACATTCAGGGGTGAGCTCTCTAATCAAAAGGGCGTCACGGAGGCCGCCACCAAAGGCAGGCACTGTGGAGGCGGGGAAACGCCGGCCATCTGGCTCAGGCACCCGCACCGGTCGTTGGAACTTTTTCACAACCGGATCAGCCTGCTTCACCAAACCATCGTCCGATTGCAGGCCGGATATCCTACCCCCATGCGTTTCGAACGCTATCTCGACCAAGTCGCCCAATGGCCGCAGAACGGCCATCACATCCTCGCCCAATACGACGAGCAGTCCATCATCGTCTATCAGGCATACCGCTCTTCCATTGCCGCATACGCCGTGAAGCATCAGGCATTCGGCGGCGAGTTCAGTTACAACCGCATGAGTTGGATCAAACCGAATTTCCTCTGGATGATGTACCGCTCCGGCTGGGCCGGCAAGGAAGGGCAGGAGCACATTCTCGCCGTAACCCTGCGCCGTGATTTCTTTGACCATCTGCTGCGTGAAGTCGTGCCATCCAGATACCTCCCATCCCGCTACCCCAATGAAGACGCATGGAAGACAGCCGTGGCATCCTCCGATGTCCGCCTCCAATGGGACCCGGATCATTCTCCGACCGGACACTCATTGGAACGCAGGGCAGTGCAACTCGGCCTGCGCGGAAAAACCCTCCACCACTACGGCAAAGAGGCCATCCTATCCATCGAGGACATCACCCCCTTCGTTGTTGCCCAACGCCACCATGCAGACGGGGATTTCTCTCAACTGATCACACCGGAAGAACGGATCTACATCCCGGACGACGAACTTGCCGCAATCGCCGTGGGCATTGACCGATAGAAATCCGATCTCCGGATTTCGTTTCGCATGTCTTTTCAATTTTCTTTCCGCTCGATCCGCGCTTCAATATCGGAGCATGACCCTCGCCAGCAAGATCACCCTCGGGAGGCTCTGCCTCGTTCCGGTGTTCGCGGTGCTGGCGGTGCGCTATGGTCACACCGTGGCCGCAGGCCAACCGGTTGAGGCGCTTCGCTGGTGGGCTTTGGCCACCTTCGTCGCGGCGGCCGCCAGCGATGGCATCGACGGCTGGATCGCCCGACGGTTCAACCAGCGTTCCCGGTTCGGGGAGATCATCGACCCGATCGCAGACAAGTCGCTGCTGCTCACCGGCATCATCACCTTGAGCGTGGTCGACTGGGGTCCCGGCGGCTGGCGCATTCCGTGGTGGTTCTGCGCCCTGGCGATCCTGCGGGATCTGATCATCCTCGGCGGGATCACCATCCTTTTTTTCACCCGCAAGATGCGCAACATCGGGCCCCGCTGGATTGGCAAAGTCTGCACGGTGACCCAGATGTTCGCCTTGGGCTGGGTGATGCTGAAGTGGGTGCCGCTCGATCCGCTGTATCCCTGCCTGGTGGCGGCATTCTTCACTGCTTGGTCGGGCTACGACTACCTGATGAAAGGCATTCGCCAATTGCGGCAACCCGCCTTGGACAAGGAGTCGTTCCGGGAACTGGCGGCGAAACCGACACACGTACGCTGAGGTTCACGGGGTGTTCCGCCCTCGACGGCGGCGAAATCGGCCAGCAAACTGCTGCCACTTCTCCCATGCCCCGCAAAACGAAGCTCATCTGCACCCTAGGCCCCGCCACGGAGGCGGAGGAAATCATCGGCCAGCTCATCGACCTCGGCACCAACGTCTTCCGGCTCAACATGAGCCACGCGAAACATGAATGGGCCCGCGAAATGGCCCACCGCGTCCGCCGCCAGTCCGACAAGCGCGGCATCCACGTACCGGTGCTCTTCGACCTTACCGGACCATCGATCCGCACCGGCGATCTGCCCGAACCGCTTGAATTGCAGGAAGGAGATCTTGTCGAATTCCGCAAGAGCAACACCGAACCGGGCATCCCCTACAGCACCACCGTCAACTACGACGGCCTGATGGACGACGTCAGTGAAGGCAAGACCTTGGTCGTGGACAACGGCACGATGCTGATGCTGATCCGCACCAAGCAGGACGACCGGATCGTCTGCGAGGTGAAGACCCCCGGCAAGCTCGGCTCCCGCCGCCACATCAATCTCCCCGGCACCCGCCTCAACCTCCCCGCCCTCACGGACAAGGACCGCATCGACCTCGCTCTGGCCGTCGAATGCGATGCCGACTACATTGCCGGCTCCTTCGTGCGTGATGCCGCCCACGTCCGCGAACTGCGGGAAGCGATGGAGGCTCTGGAAGGCAATGCCCAGATCGTTGCCAAGGTCGAGGACCAGGAAGCGGTCCGCAACATCGATGCGATCATCCACGCCGCGGATGTCATCATGGTGGCACGTGGTGACCTCGGCATCGAGGTCGAGTTCGAAGAGCTTCCCATTCTCCAGCGCCGCATCGTGCGTCGCTGCCACGAGCTCGGCACCCGCGTGATCGTCGCCACGCAGTTGCTTGAGTCGATGATCGTCAATCCGACCCCGACCCGCGCGGAAGTCACGGACGTCATGAACGCCGCCTACGAGGAAGCCGACTCCCTGATGCTTTCCGGAGAGACCTCCGTCGGTCGCTATCCAGCCCGCTGCGTGGAAGCCATCGTCCGGATCGCCAACCGCATCGAACGCTCGGGCGGCCTCGGTTTCGGAGCCCAAGTGCTGCTTCGCGACGAACGTCAGAAGAGCGCCCGCGCGGCCGTGACGCTGGCGGATTCACTGCCTGATGCGCTGCTTGTCGTCCTTACCCGCCGCGGCGTGCTGGCCAATCAGACCGCGATGCTGCGTCCACGCACCTCCGGGTTCTTCGCTTTCACGCCCAAGGAGAAGGTCTGCCGCCAGCTCGGCCTCACCCGCGGTGTGCAGGCGTTCAAGCTCCCCTTCGCCGCCACCATTGAGGAAACCATCCAACGTGCCACGGACCACCTGCGCGCCCTCGATCTGGTTCGCCCGGGAACTCCCTTGGTGATTGTCTCGGACATTCTTTCCGATCATTTTGCAGCGAACTCCATCCTGCTGCATCACGCTTGATCGAACTGCTCCACGGTGACTGCCTCGAAGTCCTACCCTCTCTTCCCGAGGGTGGGTTCGATGTGGTCGTCACCTCGCCACCCTACAATCTCGGAATCGGCTACCGCACCTTCGAAGATACCGCCCCGCGCGCGGAATTCCTCGATTGGTGCGTACGATGGGCCTCCGAAGTGAAGCGGATCCTGACGGAGGATGGATCTTTCTTTCTCAATGTAGGGGCTACTCCCAAGAACCCCCTGATGCCCCACCAGCTCCTGCTGGCCCTAACGGATGGTGAGGAACCGCTGTTCACTCTCCAGAACACCTTCCACTGGATCAAGTCGATCACCGTGGAAACCCGCAAGGGCGACCAGATCAGCGCGGGCCATTTCAAACCGATCAACTCGAAGCGGTTCGTCAATGACTGCCACGAGTATGTCTTCCATCTCACCAAACAAGGAAACGTTCCGGTGGATCGTCGTGCGGGAGGCGTGCCCTACCAGGACAAATCGAACATCGCCCGCTGGGGACACACCGGCGGACAGGACCTGCGCTGCCGGGGCAACACCTGGTTCATCCCCTATGACACGATCAAGTCACGCGACAACCAACGCCCGCATCCCGCCACCTTCCCGGTGGCCTTGGTCGAGCAGTGTGTGAGACTTCATGGCAAGGGAGCGGACACGCGGTTGCTTGATCCGTTTCTTGGCATCGGCAGCTCGGCCATCGCCGCCATGCGCATGAAGCTGGCGCGGTTTACGGGAACCGAACTGGACGACGAGTATCTCTCGTTCGCGAAGGAACGATGCGCGGCAGAAGAATCTGCAAGGCAGATCCATTCCGCGCAGCCAATGCCATAGGATTTCGGGCCGGATCCATTCAGGCACCCACCCACAACGCCGCGGGCATGCCCATCCCTTACGGACAAAAATACGTTTCCACGGGTTTGTCCGAGAATGAGCACGAGCGGCACCTCATCAAGTTTGGGCAGATTGCTGCGATGGGTGGCTGCGATGGCTTTCACCATTCTCATCATTTCGACCGCTATCGCCTGCCTCCATTTAAAGAGCATCGCGAAAAAGGCGAAATACGCACAAGTCGAGACTGACTTCCACTCGCTCGAGTGCTGCGTAACCCTGTTTCAAATGAATGCGGGCAGACCGCCCACTCAAGAGGAAGGCATCCAGGCTTTCGTCGAACGTCCTGCAACACTCGGGGAGGAGCGGCATTGGGTTCAGCTCTTCGCCCAGGAGCCCAAAGATCCTTGGAATCATGCCTACATCTACAGGGTCGACAAAGAGGGAGATAAGATGTCGGTGACCTTTCTTTCTTACGGTCCCGACGGCATCCCCGGTGAGGACGACCTCAAGAGCCAGCCGCTGCTACTTTCCTCATCCTAAGCGGAAATCTAATTGGGATCACTTCCCCACCACCACATACGGCTTCACCGGCTTCGAAACACCCTTCACATGGACTTCCGGACGAGGCTCCATCTTGAACTCTCCATCGACCGCATCGTGCACCTCCTTGCTAACAATCACCTCTCCGCCTCCAGTCAGGGTTTGCAAACGGGCAGCCACGACCACCACATGACCGAGCGCGGTGAAATTGATCTGGCGTTCGGCGTTACCCACCAGTCCCACGACAGCCTCCCCGGCATGCATGGAAATGCCGACGCGAAGGGACTTCTCCCCTTCCGCTTTCAGCTCCCGTGACAACTCCAGAGCGGCATCGCGCATGGCGAGCGCCGCGTCCACCGCCCCGGCGACCGAACCCTGCCGCTCCAGACGGAACATGGCCATCAACCCGTCACCCGTATATTTGTCGAGAAGGCCGCCACGAGCATACAGCGCATCGGTCATGACGCCGAGATAAGCGTTCACCACCCGCATCACCTCCTCCGGAGGATGCGCCTCAGCGAAGCGTGAGAATCCGCGGACGTCCGCAAATAGAATCACTACATTTTCGCGATCTCCACCCAAACCGAGACGCGATTGCTGCGAATCCAACAGCTCGCGCGCGATGGACGGATCCACGAAGCGATGCAGAAGCATGCGGTTCCGCTCCTTGGCGGCACGTTCGAGACTGAAGCTCAGTTGTGTGACCAGCAGGAAGGACGCAAGCGCCGAGACCGTTGGAAAGATGGGATCCAGACAAAGGTTCTCCGCGATGAAAACGAAGAAACAAACTCCGAGGATCAGGCCGATCGTCACCAGCAATCGCCAACCAGCTTTGAGCGGTTCACGCCGCATCGCCAGACGACCGATGACGAGGGCCGCGGCAAAGGACAGAAGAACCACCGAACGCCAACGAACCGGCTGCAGGAAGCGATCCCCGGACAAAGTCCGCGTCGCCTGGGCAAGAAGCTCCGTGGCATCGACCGTCCCCAGCGGGCCGGGTACGGAAATGCTGCGGAGAGGAGGTAGAATGACGATCTTGTCCCGGAAATACTCCTCCGGCCGGACCCAGCGACCGCTTTTCATCCCATCGCCCGGCGCGAACTGCCATTCGCCACGCAGAACTTCGCTGTAGGTCACGTGGGCGAAATCCCGGCTACCGCGGCTATCTGCCAAATCGACAAGAAGATCACCGTCCCGATTCATCACCGGGAAGGTTTTACCCGCAAATTGAGCCGTACCGTTGCCATTGATCTCTGGCTGGAAAGCTCCGGGATTTTCCTGCTGGGCCGCGAATAGCACCAAAGGTGCAGGTGGCGGAGATTGCTCGGGCCACCGGAACGGAATCGCCGGTAGAGCTGGGCTCAGATAGGGCTTGAATCCCGGTGAAGCGATTTCACGCGCGACAGGCCTCAACCGGGCGAAGAAGGGATTCGGGCCGGCTTCCGGAGGAGGAGTCAGCAACACGACATTCCCCGCCGCCCGCATCGCGGTTTCAAGCGCGACCATGTCCCTTTCGGTCCGGCTCAACTCCGACTGCTTGAGATCAGGAAGGAACCACTCCTCATCCTCTATCGGCGAAGGCTGCTCATCCGGCAAATTCCGCTCCGCAGGCATCGGCAGCACCACCCGGCGTGCCCGCAGCTCTGCCAGCCGTAGGATCATCCGGGCCTGGATCGCCGACTCGGACTCCCGTGTGGTGGCAGCCCGCAACAGGGCGGCATCCCACTCCAACAGCACGATACGCCCCGGCTTCGGAGCCTTGTGAATTCCCGTTGCATTCACCACCTGGATGGCGGAAAGCAGCGCGGAACCTTGCAGGGGCTGGAAAATCTTCAGGGAGACCAATGCCCAGGCGAGCAGGAAGCCCGCCGTTCCAAAAACCTCCGCCCGCAGATCCCAGGTCCGGCCCAAAAGCTTCCAACGCAACCGCTTGGCCAGCCACAGATCGAAACGACCGATGAGGGCCACCCGGGTCCCCTTTCCGATCAGAGGCCGCAGACACAAGAACGCCCACGGAATGCTCCCCACAATCAGGTAGCCTCCACCGACTCCAGGGATGAGCTTCACAAGATAGACCACCAACAGGAGAACCCAGATCCAGCGGATGCCACTGCGGGCGATTGCCACCCGGTCCAGGCTTCCACCACCGCCCATGACCGCGCCACCGGCACCGATCATCCCCGCGATGACACCACCGACGAGGAAGACGGGAAAAACAACCACCAGCGTCAGCAAATAGGAAGCCCCGCCCGGCAGCCAGCTCACCGCATCCCGGCCGGGTGCACCGGCGGCCCCCACCGCATTGGAAAGGGTGATCAGCAGCGTCGGCCAGAAGGCCCAGCGGATGATGGTTCCACGCGCGCTGAATACCGTGCGGATACGCCCGAGCGCCCATACCAGCATGGTCGCTGCCACCAGAACGTTGAGGAGCAACCATCCCCTCACCACCTGCTCGTTTTCCCTGTTCAGCCACAGCAAAACCGCCACGATCACCGTGCCCCCCCACAACCAGCAAGTATGCTTCCATCCTCCTGGATGGGAAGGCGGGGTGGCGGACGCTTTGGGGATGGTCATGCGGGACGGGTGACAATCGGAACTCAAGCTCGCGGGAGCACTGCGGGCAAGACATCAACGTCACCATTGCCCGGTTTCGTTTCCGGAATGCGCATCCCCATCGCTTCCTAACCGTCCAGCTTCGTCACCTCCACGGTCACCTCCATGTGGCAGTGACCGTGCCCATGGTAGGTCCCCTTGACCGGAGCTACATCGTCATAGTCCCTGCCAACCGCGATCTTCACATATCGGGCATCGGCCAGCGTGCCGTTGGTTGGATCGAATCCGATCCAGCCGGCTCCGGGCAGATAGACCTCGCACCAGGCGTGTGAGGCTTGGGCCCCGACAAGACGGTCGCGGGGGCCGTTGTAAAGATAGCCGGACGCATAACGCGCACCGATCCCCACCGCCCGGCAGAGACCGATCATCACATGGGCATAGTCCTGGCACACTCCACGCCGCAACCCGAAGGCTTCGTCCATGTGGGTATGCACATGCGTACTACCCGCATCGTAGGTGAACGATTCATGGATCCAGTGGAGGATGGCCAGGGATCGGGAGAAAATCGAATCGTGGCCACGGGTGAGATCCACCGCCTGCCTCCAGACCTCCGGTGATTTCGAGATCAAATGGCTCTCCTGGAGAAAGGGCCAGATCCGCTCGCGGATGGAGCTGTCCTTGCAATCGTCCAGAGTGGCGGAGCGGGCGTCACCCGAGATCTCCAGAGGCAGATTGCGGACCTTGATCCGGCTCTCGATCTCCAGCTTCGTATGAGCCTGCGGCAGTTCGAAGTGGTGGGTAATATTCTGGAACAGATCGGTGAAACGTCTCACCCGGGTCGCGGGAAGCACCTTCACCAATCCGCCCAATGTCTGCTGAAATGGAAACGTGCGCGGCTCCAGATGCAGCGTGTTGACACTGTCGGAAACCGGACCGCCATAGTAGAACACCGTGCGGTGCGTGACCGCCAGCTTCATCCCGCACGCGAGCGTTTCCGGCGCGGGAGCCGCCGCCGGTTCTTCCGTGCTCACTGCTGTTGCTGCTGTTGTTGTTCCAACTGCCATGCCAGCGCCGTGGATGTCGGGGTGAACGACTCGACCGGCCGCGACTGCACGCGCTCGGGCATCAGCACGTAGGTTTCGAAGATCTCTCCGCCGATCGTATTGAAACGTTCCTGGAGATGATCGAGGTACTCGTGAAGCCCCATGTCGAAGACCTCTCCGGCTGATGCGAAACTGAGATCCGAAAACAGCTTGCCTGCTTCCCGTTCCGCCTCACACGAGAAGGTTCCCCGCGGCGTATTCGAAATCCGATGCAGGCTCTGATCGATACGGTTCAGGCAGAATCGCACCGAACGCGGGAAATCATGGGAGAAAATCAGGAACTTCACCACGTTCTCCGGAGTGATCTCACCCTGATACTCCGCGCGGAAGGCCCCCATCGCGCCGCACGAACGCAGGATGGCGCTCCAGTGGAGCACGCCCGGCGAACCTGTCTCCGTGGCATCAGCTCCGGAGGGCAGATAGTTCGCGATATCCAGGAAGCGCGTGGTCTTGTCCGCACGCTCGAGATAGCGCCCCAGATCCATGAACTCCCAAGCCTCATTGCGGGCCGTGGTCGATGCCGCGATGCCGTGAAAGGCCAGCGCGGAACGGCGGATCTGACCGTAGAACTTCGTCGGGTCATGCTGGGCAACGAAAGAGGCCTCGTCCGATTGCACATAGAGGTGCAGGGCGTTCAGCTCCTCCCACAATTCATCGGAGAGCTGGTCACGTACCGTGCGGGCGTTCTCACGCGCCAGGGCGACACAGGAGACGATGCTGTTGGGATTGCGGCGGTCATCGGTCAGGAAACGGACGACTTCCGCACTGCCGGCCTTTTCATAAAGCTTGTCGAACGTCTCCTCATCCCCGGTGCTGAGAATGATCGGACGCCAGAAGGCGCGGAGCCGTTCGCTGTCGAGGCTTTCGAAATCGAGGAGGAGCTGTTGGTTGACGTCGATGAGGCGCGCGAGGTTGTCGGCGCGTTCGACATTGCGAACCATCCAGTAAAGCGTGTTTGCGACTCGGGAGAGCATGGGAAATCAGTGGCGGAGGACCCAAGTGTCTTTGCTGCCTCCACCTTGTGAGGAATTGACGACCAGCGAGCCCTTCGTCAAGGCTACGCGGGTCAATCCACCGGGGACGATTTTGATATCGCGGCCGTAGATGATGTACGGCCGCAGATCGAGGTGGCGACCTTCCATCGCGCCTTCGCACCATGTGGGGCTACGGGACAGCGAGACCACCGGCTGGGCGATGTAGTTCCGGGGATCAGCAATGATCCGTTCGCGGAAAGCCGCGATCTCCTCCTTGGTCGCCTGCGGTCCCATCAGCATGCCGTAGCCGCCGGACTCGTTCGCGGCCTTCACCACCAGCTCCGGGAGATGATCGAGAATGTATTTCAGGTCCTCCTCCTCGGACGCGAGGTAGGTGGGGACGTTCGGCAGAATCGGCTCCTGACCCAGGTAATACTCGATGATCTTCGGCACGAAGTAATAGATCACCTTGTCATCCGCCACCCCGGTCCCCACCGCATTGGCGAGCGACACGTTTCCAGCCCGGTAGGCCGCCATCAGTCCCGGCACTCCGAGCACGGAGTCTTTCCGGAAAACGGTCGGATCGAGGAAATCGTCATCGATGCGGCGGTAGATCGTATCCACCCTCACGAGGCCGCGGGTGGTCCGCATGTAGACGATGTGGTCGATCACCACCAGATCGCGGCCTTCCACGATCTCGATGCCCATCTCGCGGGCCAGATAGCAGTGCTCGAAGTAGGCGCTGTTGTAGCAGCCTGGAGTCAGCAGCACGCACACCGGATCATCGGTCCGGCGCGGCGCGATGTGATGGAGCATGTCCAGCAGGTCGCGCGGATAGGAACTCACGGAACGCACGCCCAGGCTGTCGAAAAGCCCCGGAAACGCGCGCTTCAGGGCATTCCGGTTCTCCAACAGATAGGAAGCTCCGGACGGGCAGCGGCCGTTGTCCTCAAGCACGTAGTAGACGCCGTCATGACCGCGGATCAGATCACTGCCACAAATGTGGATGTAGATATCCCCGGGAACGTTCACTCCGCGGAATTCCGGGCGGTAGTGCTTGGCGTTCTCGATGTAGTGTCGCGGGATCACCCCATCCCGCAGGATGTTCTGATCGTGGTAGATATCGTGGAGGAAAAGGTTCAATGCCAGCAACCGCTGGGTCAATCCGGCCTCCAGATGCTCCCACTCGTCCGCAGGGATCACACGGGGCACCGGATCGAACGGGAAGATCCGCTCGGTGCCACGGTTGTCATGGTAGACATTGAAGGTGATCCCCTGGCGCAGGAAGTAGAGCTCGCACGTTGCCTTCCGGGACAGGAAATCCCTTTCGGATAGGCCGTTGAAGCGTTCGTAGAGCGGCGCGCAATGATCCCGGACGGATCCGGGGGCGGAGAACATTTCGTCGTAGAATTTTTCGGGTTCGTAGCCCTCGAACATAAGAAAAGGGGTTTCACCCGCCCAAATAGCAGCCCGTGGGCCAAGTTTCAACCTCGTCAATAAACGACAGGAATGAAGCAGCCCGTGCTCCATTCGCCCGGGTCATGAAGCGGGCGGATTCGGCGAATTAATTGCGACTCATTCGCAATACACTTTTTGTGTTTTTTGGGCTTCATCGGAAGCCTCCTGCAATGCCATGGATGCCCGTCCGCACGCGGCATACGTGCGGGTGCCGCTACAATTTTCAAAGCACCGAGTCTCCCCTTGTCACCGGGGGTACGGGTGCCTATCAAACCCGTCGTCCGCTTACTTCGTCTTCCGCCACCCATGAACGTCCTCTCCCGCAGCTTGTGTTCATTCTGGAGCTCTTCAATCGGCAAGAAGCTCATCGTCGCCATCACCGGCTTGGCTCTGGTCCTTTTCCTGGCGGGCCACCTCACGGGTAACCTGGTCGTCTTCCTTGGCCGTGAGGCGTTCAATGACTATGCGCAATTTCTCCATCACTTCCTCCACGGCGGCGGGGTGTGGGTGGCACGGATCGGCCTGCTCGTAGCGGTCACGCTCCATATCTGGGCGACCATCCTGCTGACGAAGGAAAACAAAGCGGCCCGCGAACCTTATGCCTATGAGGCCACCGTGCAGGCTTCCAAGTCCTCCCGGATCATGATCTGGAGCGGCCTGACCATTCTCGCGTTTGTCATCTACCATCTCCTGCATTTCACCCTCCACGTGGGCAACACCTACGGCACCTACGTGGATCCGGACTACCTCGCCAAGCACGGCGAATCCCGCATGGATGCATGGAAGATGGTCATCGACGGTTTCTCCGTGTGGTACGTGGTGCTGTTCTACATCATCGCCATGACGCTGCTGTGCTCCCACCTTTCCCACGGCGTGGCCTCCATGTTCCAAACGCTGGGCCTGCGCTCCCGCAAGTCGAAGGGCCTGATCTGCCTCATCAGCAAGGGCTACGCTCTTTTCATCTGGCTCGGCTTCATCTCCATCCCGCTCGCGATCCTGATCTTCGGCTTCGGTCGCCACTGAATCATTCCTTCAACACCCACTTTCCACTGACATGATTCTCGACGCCAAGATCCCGTCCGGCCCGCTCGACCAAAAATGGTCCAAGCACAAGATCGACTCCAAGTTGATCAACCCGGCCAACAAGCGGAAATACACCATCCTCGTGGTGGGCTCCGGTCTGGCCGGTGGCGCTGCCGCCGCCACGCTCGCGGAGCTGGGATACAACGTGAAGTGCTTCTGCTATCAGGATAGCCCTCGCCGTGCCCACTCGATCGCCGCCCAAGGTGGCATCAACGCCGCGAAGAACTACCGCAACGACGGTGACTCCACTTTCCGACTGTTCTACGACACTCTCAAGGGCGGTGACTTCCGCTCCCGCGAGGCAAATGTCTATCGCCTCGCCGAAGTCTCCTCGAACATCATCGACCAGTGCGTGGCCCAGGGTGTTCCCTTCGCCCGTGAATACGGCGGTCTGCTCGACAACCGTTCCTTCGGTGGCGCACAGGTGTCCCGCACCTTCTACGCCCGCGGTCAGACTGGACAGCAGCTCCTCATCGGCTGCTACCAGGCACTCGAAAAAGAGATCCACAAGGGCGGCGTGAAGATGTTCCCGCGCACCGAGATGCTCGATCTCGTGCTCGTCGACGGCCAAGCCAAGGGCATTGTGGTCCGCGACCTGAAGACCGGCAAAATCTCTTCCCACGCAGGGGACGCCGTGCTGATGGCGACCGGTGGCTACGGCAACGTATTCTTCCTATCCACCAACGCGATGGGCTGCAACGTGACCGCTGCCTGGCGTGCTGCAAAGAAGGGCGCTCTCTTCGCGAACCCCTGCTACACCCAGATCCATCCGACCTGCATCCCGGTCAGCGGCGACTACCAGTCCAAGCTCACTCTGATGTCCGAGTCGCTCCGCAACGACGGCCGCATCTGGGTGCCGAAGTCGCAGGATGTGGCAGAGAAGATCCGCCGCAAGCAGCTCAATCCCGCCGAAGTCCCCGACGATCAGCGCGACTACTACCTGGAGCGCAAGTATCCCTCCTTCGGCAACCTTTCGCCGCGTGACATTTCCTCGCGTGCAGCGAAGGAAGCCTGCGACGACGGTCGCGGTGTGGCCTCCACCGGCCTCGGGGTCTACCTCGACTTCCGCGATGCCATCCAGCGTCTCGGCGAGGATACGATCCGTGCCCGTTACGGCAACCTCTTCCAGATGTATGAGAAGATCGCCGGGGAGGACCCTTACAGCCGCCCGATGATGATCTACCCCGCCGTCCACTACACCATGGGCGGCCTGTGGGTGGACTACAACCTGATGTCGAACATCCCCGGCCTCCATGTGCTGGGTGAAGCAAACTTCTCCGACCACGGCGCGAACCGCCTCGGTGCCTCCGCACTGATGCAGGGCTTGGCCGACGGTTACTTCGTCGCCCCGACCACCGTGGCCAACTACCTCGCCACCCAGAAGCCCGGTTCGGTCACCACCGATCACCCGGAATTCAAGAAAGCCGAGGCCGAGATCGTCGAAAAAACCAACCGCCTCGTGAACATCAACGGCAAGCGCACGGTGGACTCCTTCCATCGCGACCTTGGCAAGGTGATGTGGGACAAGTGCGGGATGGAGCGCACTGCCGAAGGCCTCCAGGAAGCACTCAAGGAAATCCCGGCCATCCGCGAGGAGTTCTGGAACAACGTCCGCATCCCCGGTTCCGGCGAGGGTGCCAACATGGAGCTCGAAAAGGCAGGCCGTGTGGCCGACTTCCTCGAGTTCGGTGAACTGATGTGCTACGATGCCCTCAACCGTGAGGAATCCTGCGGCGGCCACTTCCGCGGCGAGCATCAATACACCAACGCTGACCCGGAAGTTCAGTCTGGCAAGACCCAGGCCGGTGAGGCCAAGCGCGATGACGAAAACTTCGCCTACGTCGCGGCTTGGGAATTCACCGGTGCGGGCAACCGCCCCTCACTCCACAAGGAGCCGCTCGTGTTCGAGACCCTCAAGCCTTCCGTCCGCAGCTACCAGTGATTTTCCTTTCCAGCGTTCGTATGTTAAAAAAAGCATTCACTCACCTGCCCCGGCTGGCGGCGCTGCTGTTGGGAGCCGTGGCGGCGACCAGTTGCGTTTCGAAGGTTCCGGTCTCCCAATCATTTTGGCAGGATCGCCAGGCAAAGGTCGCCGTCGCTGTCACCACCGGATCTGGCAAGGGCGCGTTCTACAAGGAAGGGAACCAGGGCCTGCTCGATATCGCCATCAACAGCGCGATGACGACCGGCCCGAACCGAGCCTTGGCCAATCTCTCTCCGGAACCGTTCCGCCAGATCAAAGGCCAGTTTGTAACTGAGCTCAAGAAACGGGGCATCAATGCCGTGGCGGTGCCGGCGGATCTCAAGTTCAGCGACTACCCGAAGCTCAAGGGCGGCTCATCCGGAGATGCAGGCCGGGATTACTCTCCCGTGTTCACCGCCTATCAGGCCGATTACCTGGTGGTGCTCTCCCTGAATGCCTATGGCTCGATCCGGCCCTATTACGGATTCATGCCGACTGGCCGTCCCTCCGGCTACGCACACGCCACCGGTTTCATGATCAAGCGCGGCTCCGCCCAACCGTCCTGGAACACGGGGGTCGGCTACGACAACCGCAACGTTGTCCCCGTCGAAGGGGAATGGGATCAGGGTCCCGAATTCAAACATCTAACCGAAGCGAGCCGCCGGGCCGTCGATAATTCCCGCTCTTATCTCATCGGGAATTTCTTTCACTGAACAGGAGTAATCCCGCCATGTCCAAGAAGCTCAATCTCACTCTCAAAGTCTGGCGCCAGAAGAACGCCGACTCCGCTGGCAAGATCGAAACCTACGCGGCGAAGGACATCCCCGAGGAAGCCTCCTTCCTCGAGATGCTCGACATCGTCAACGAGGAGCTCGTGAACTCCGGTGACGAGCCGATTCATTTCGACCACGACTGCCGCGAAGGTATCTGCGGCATGTGCTCGCTGACCATCAATGGCATCCCGCACGGCAAGGACCGCGGGGTGACCACCTGCCAGCTCCACATGCGCAAGTTCTCCGATGGCGACACCATCTGGATCGAGCCCTTCCGCGCCAAAGCCTTCCCGGTCATCCGCGACCTGATCACCGACCGCTCGGCCTTCGATCGCATCATCGCGGCCGGTGGTTACATCGACGTCCGTACCGGCTCCGCCGTAGATGCAAACGCGCTGCCCATCTCGAAAGCGGATGCCGACACGGCCTTCGACGCTGCCGCCTGCATCGGCTGCGGTGCCTGCGTGGCCTCCTGCAAAAACGCTTCCGCGATGCTCTTCGTCTCCGCGAAGGTCAGCCACCTCGGCCACCTGCCTCAGGGCCAGCCGGAGCGAGACAAGCGCGTGCTTGCGATGGTCCGCCAGATGGACTCCGAAGGCTTCGGCAACTGCACCAACCAATACGAGTGCGAGGCCGTCTGCCCGAAGGAAATCAGCGCCGATCACATCGCCCGCATGAATCGTGACTTTGCAAAGGCTGCTGCTGCCGAAGCACTGGTCTGATCATCGCACCTGTTTTGGAAGCCAAGATCGGTTCGCCGGTCCTGGCTTTTTCTTTGGGTGAACGCAGGCACTCATCATCGTTTTTCACAATGATGAGTGAGTTTCTATCAATTTTGAAAACGGTTCGCCCGGAGCTATGAAGAAGGTGTGCAGCAACCACGCACATCATTCCGAATCGCGGATCTCTGGAGAAAAAGCCTGCACCGGCTGATTGGCGCGACCTGGTTCGCAAAGATCCGCTTGCACGGCAAACTTCCCGCCGAGGACCCTGTGCTGGTGGTAGCCACCCATCGCAATGGTGCGGTCGATGGCTTCCTGCTCCACGCTCTGATGCCAGAGCTGGAGTTCATGTTGTCCGCACAGCTCACCCGGACTTGGTTCCAGCGGCTTTTCTTCGGTGGTATCGGAGTGAAGAGGCAAAAGGATGGCGGCGGCGACAACCATGCCGCCATCCAATGCTGTGAGGAACACCTGCTGGCAGGGGGCTCGCTTTGTGTTTTCCCGGAGGGTACCAGCGCACTGGGACCACAGCATCTCCCCTATCACTCCGGTGCGGCGCGGATCGCGATTGCCTATTGGGAGAAATCCGGAAGCTGCCCGCCTATCATTCCAATCGGCCTGCATTACCATGATCCGGAAAGCTTCCGCTCATCAGTCGAGGTAGTGGTCGGTGAGCCACTGCATGTTTCCGTTCCTTCGCTCGGAGCCTGCCGACGGGCGATCGAAGAAGGTCTGTTGAAAGTGGGTGCGAACTTCTCCGACTCCGATCATCAGGAACTGGCGTGGCTCCGTGCACGCCAGGAGACTTCCGTCTATCAGGGTCTGAAGCAAATGGAACTCCCTCCCGGCAAGGAAAGCCTCGCAGGGTGGTCGAGCATCCCGCGCAGAGTCCGCGATCTCGCGTTGCGGGCCACCCCCGCCCGGCCAGGGCTGTTGCCGCTATGGCTGGCACCCTTGCTCGTGCCGGGAATCATCCTGCACCTGCCAGTGCTGCTGGTCGCTGCCCTCGCATCTCGCCGCATGGCGGACGCTCAAAATGTCATCGCACTTTGGAAGATTCTCGGTGGCACGCTGGCCGCGTTCGTTTGGTCCCCTCTCCTCTTGCTCATCGCCGGAATGACGGCCGAATGGATCGGCGTTTTTGTCGTCATCGCCGCCACCGCCTTGCTGCTGGTGCTTTGGAATCCGGTGCGCACTGCGTGGCGGAATCTCCGCTACCTGCTCGCTCCTGCATCCGCACGAAAAGCGATCCTCCATTTTTCAAAGGTTCCCCTCCATCATGTCTGAGAGCCTTCCAACCGAACGCCATAAGATATTTCCGCATGAGCTCTCCTTTCTCCTGCTCTGGGCTGCGGTGCTCGTGGCACTCGGTTTCAAGGGAGCTTTCAAGCCTGTCGATCTTCTCGGTCCGGTCCTCATCTCCGGCCTCCTGATCGTGATGAAGAAAGGCGAGGTTGGTGCGTGGTTTCAAGCCCGCATGTGGTTTCCGTTCATCGGCTTCAACATCACTTACAACTGGTTGGGTGATGCGATCCCTCGGCTGACCAACTGGCGGGGGGACGCGTGTCTGCTGTCGATCGATCGCGCGCTATTCGGGGAATGCCTTTCCTCCAAAGTCGCACCATGGGTCTCGGGTGGCGTCTACGAACTGCTATCCGGCGCCTACCTGCTCTTCTTTCCCTTGTTTGTCACCGGTTTCATCGTGGCTGCGCGTCGAGGAGGGAAAGCACGCACCGCGTTCTTCAGTGGTTTCTACCTCATCTATGCCATCGGTTTCACAGGTTACGCGCTCTGCCCGGCGGCCGGCCCTTTCCGTTATGAAGAACTCGCCGGAGAACTCCATGCCCTCCATCCCGAAGGGCTCATTTCCCGTCTGAACGACTCGATCGTCCGCGCCGGGTGCAATGGTGTGGATGTCTTCCCCAGCCTCCATACCGCCGCCACGATTTTCGTATTACTTAGCGCTAGAACACTTTCTCGCCGCCTGTTCGCGGTGCTGCTGGTGCCCGCTTGTCTGATCGTGGTCGCCACCATCGGCCTGCAATACCACTACGCCGCAGATGTCGTGGCAGGAGCCGTTCTCGCCGTTTTGGTCTGGCGGTGGTTCGTCCGCCCGCTTCGCAAACCGCTCTCTATTCATTCCCCATCATGAACACTCCCTTGATCCTCACGCTCGGCGACGAGCTCGCCACGCAATCCGCGCTTACCGGAGGCAAAGGCTCACGGCTCGCAGCCCTCCATCAACAAGGCTTCTCCGTTCCGAACGCGCTGCTTGTTACCTCGACGGCCTACGAGTCCTTCGTCCGTTCCGTTCCCGATCTCCACAGTCTTCTGGACAACATCGATCTTCCACACGGACGCGAACGGCTCATGGAATGTCTCGCACAACAGCCCTTGCCCAACGATCTGGCCATCATGCTGCGGGACGCCTTGTCCATCTTCGGCTACCATGCCGTGGCGGTCCGTTCCTCCTCGACTTTGGAAGACCTTGCCGAAGCTTCATTCGCGGGGCAGCACGACACCTACCTCAACGTCCGTGGCACCGACACCATTCTGGAGAAGGTGCGGCAGTGCTTTCTCTCCCTGTGGAACGAACGCGCCACCAGCTATCGGCACCAGCGGGGTCTCGATCATCGCCGCGCCACCATGTCGGTGGTGATCCAGCGCCTGATTCCCTGTGATGCCTCTGGAGTGGCTTTCAGTCTCGATCCCGTCACCGGTGATCCCAAGCGTGTGCTCATCGACGCCAACCATGGCTTGGGAGAATCCGTTGTCGGAGGTGAGACGCCGGTGGATCACTGGGCTCTCGACCGCGCCACCCTGAACGTCACCGAAAGCACGATCGCAGTAAAGCAGCACAAGACCATCGCTACCACGCAAGGAGTTCGGAACGAAATCCTGGATGAGACGAACGCCACACTTCCCTGCCTTAACGAGGAGGAGCTCAAGCAAGTCGCAGCACTGGTACTGGATGTCGAACGCAAGGCCCGCGTTCCGCAGGATATCGAATGGGGCTTCGCGGATGGCAAACTATGGCTGCTGCAAGCAAGGGCTATCACCACCCTGCCGCCACGTTGGACCCGCGATGAATCCGCCGAACGATTCCCGAACCCGATGACTCCTCTCACCTGGGAGTTCGTGAGTGACGGCTTCCATCAATCGCTGGACTGGTCGTTGAAGCTGATGGGTTTCCCGCCGTGCAAAGGCAAATGGTTCGCCGATTTCGACCACTACATCTATGGCAATCAGAACGTGGTGGAAGTTACATCGCCGCCGCCTCCCCTTCGACCTCGGAACGATGGAGGACCTCGAAGGGCTGATCCCCCGCTTGCGTGAGGAATTCCGATGGGCACAGCAATTGCCGGTCGATTGGATGCGCGACCTTGACTCCTATCTGATTGGCATCGGCCAGGCCACGGCCACCGACATTTCGTCATTCGACGATTTCACACTGTGGGAGCACATCCAATCGTTGGTCCGCCACGGCTCGGAATACTTTCGACCGAACATCGCCATTTCGATCACCCACGGCATGCTCTGCCGTCTCCTGCATCGTTTGGTTTCACTGGTCGTCCCTGAGCTGGAAGTGCCGGCGATGTTCCAATCGCTGCTTGCCTGGGGGAACACCAAAACCTCCCAGATCAACCGAGAGCTGTCCGAACTCGCCGCGTTCATCCGGAAAGAGCCGGTGCTGTCCGAGGCAATCCGTGGACAGACTTCAAAGGATTTTCTTGATCAAGAGATCCACCAACACCCGGGGTTCGAAAAGCGCTTCACTCGCTTCATCGCCGATCACGGCCACCGCGAGACCGACTTCGACATGTATCAGCCGCCGTGGGGTGACGCACCGTGGGTCGTGATCGACAACCTGCGCGGCATGCTGCGTGGTGAGGTGGATGGCCACGAAGCCGAGCGCGCGGCCAAGATCGCCGCCCATCAGGCCGAACACCGTCTTTTCACTCTCGTGCCGGAGCGTTGGTCGTTCTTTTACTCGGAAATCCTTCGTCTCGCCCGGCTCTATACTCAGATCGACGATCTGGAGCACTACCAGACCACACGCCTGAATCTACCGCTACGACGAGCAATCGCCCATCTCGGCGGAAGACTCCATCAGCGAGGATTGATCGATCAGCCGATGGATCTATTCTTCGCTCAGATCGCCGAGATCACCGCGCTCCTCACCCATAACGACGAAGGAATCACCTCCATCATCCGTAGTCGCAAACAATCCTATGAGGCGGCGCGCCATAGGGAACCGACATGGGTGCTCGGAGAGGAAGCATTACCAATTGAGGAGGGAACTGAAGTATTACATGGGCTCCCAGGCAGCCCAGGCACGGCGGAAGGAGTCATCCACCACGTGCGCGGTCCCGAGGACTTCGCAGGGTTTCCAGAAGGTGCGATCCTTGTCAGTCGAACCACGAATCCCGCCTGGACGCCGCTCTTCCACGTGGCTGCAGCAGTCATCACCGAGAGCGGTGGCCCCCTCTCGCACGGTGCCGTCACCGCACGGGAGATGGGTATTCCCGCAGTGATGTCGGTTCATCGCTGTTTGTCCAAATTGCCAACCGGAACGCGGGTGCTGGTCGATGGGCTGCGCGGGCGGGTGACCATCACACCAGCGGCCTGAAGCGCCCCACCGTGTCCTGCAGCGCCTTCGTGATCTGACCGAGCGAGCAACATTCCACCTGTACGGATCAGCTCGGAGAAAACATTACCGCCATCCCGCACGATTTGGGTCAAACGCTCCAGGGCAACAGGAGCCTGATCCGCGTGGCGACGTTTGAAATCCCTTAGTCGATCCACCTGCTGCTGCTTCCGTTGGTCCGGTATCCTTACCAGCACAGGCGTAGGCCGCGCGCCATCACTCCAATATCGGTTCACACCGATGAGCGGGCGCGTGCCATCAAGAATCTGGCGCTCATAACGGTGTCCGGCAGTCTGGATGGCGGAACGCTGGTAGCGTTGCTCCATCGCCTCCAATACCCCACCGAGCCGATCCAGGGTTTCAAATTCCGAGAGGATCGCATCCTCCACCGCACGCTCGATCTGCTTCATTCCCGGCGATCCAGCGAGCAGGTTCATCGTGTGACGAAACAGGCCGCTTTCTTCCAGCAGGATCGATTGCGCGTGTGAGGCAAGGCGTGCGTATTCCTCGGTGGGAGTGGTGAACGGCTCGTCCGCGCTGTTGCTGTGGCAGGAATTGGTGCCATTGAGACAGGCCAGCAGGATTTCGAGCGCGGTTCGCGTGAGGTTGTTTTTGAACTCCGACGACACCAACGAGCGCCCACTGGTCTGGGTGTGGAGTTTGAACGATTGCCCACGCTCCGTTGCCCCGAACACATCGCGCATCCCGATCGCCCACAGCTTGCGGCACACACGGGCGAGTGCCACGAACTCCACATCCAGCGAGCAATCGAGAAAGAACGACAACCGGGGCGCAAACTCATCCACCTCCAAACCCCGCTGACGCAGCATGTCCACGTAGGCAAAGCCGTTCGACAAGGTAAATGCAGCCTGTTGCACCGGAGTGGCCCCGGCCTGGGAGATGTGATAGCCACTGATCGAAACCGGGTACCACCGCGGCATCTCCCGCACGCAGTGGACGCACATGTCCAACAGGAACCGCAGCGAGTCCTCCACGGGAAACAGCACTTCGTTCTGCGCCTGCACCTCTTTGAGAATATCCGCCTGTACAGTGCCCCGCAGCTTGGCGGCAGCATCTGGCCCGAACCTGCGATTCGCAGCTGCCACAAACATCGCCAGGATCGTTGGTGCCGGACCATTGATCGTCATGGAGACAGAGGTGGAGGCCGCAGTCAGATCAAAACCGGCGTAGAGTTTCTCCATGTCATCCACCGTATCGATCGCCACGCCGCCCTCGCCGATCTTGCCGAAGACTCCCGGCTCGTCACTATCCATACCGTAGAGCGTAGGACCATCGAAGGCCGTGCTCATGCGGTGTGAACGTTGGTTCTTCGTCAACAGGTGAAAGCGCTCATTTGTATCCTCGGCAAGACCGAGTCCCGCGAACAACCGTGTCGGCTCCTCCGCGCGCGGACCTTCAATCGGATCAAGGTAAAGCTCGGAGTAGGCGGAAGACAGATAAGGGAACACGCCCGGCAGACCTTCACCCTGTAGAAACCTCGCCACTGCCCCAGGTTCATCCAGATCGGGTAAAGCCAATCGTGGCAAGCGCAAGCCGGTGGGCGTTTCCACCTCCGGGATGCGTTGCCGGATCGCCTGCCATTCCTTCATGAGAGCCTCCCCCCTCTCCGGATCAGAGCGAACCTCCACAACATGATCCTCCACCGCGCTATTGAAACGATGCACGGCCACGACGATGTCTTTGAGCGCGCTCATAGTTGTTCCAATAGTTCCGCCACACCCACGTCGCCATGGCGGCTGGCCACGCTGCGGATGAGCAGTTTGTCTGGAGCGACAGCATCAAGGTAATGGCGGATTTCCATGGCTGCAGCATCGCTTCCCGGACGGTCCTGTTTATTCGCCACTACGATGTCCGCAGCTTCCAGCATCAGGATCTTCTGAAGCTGAAGGCGCGCGCCATGGTCGGTATTCATCACCAGAATCCTGCGATCCACCATCTGGTCCGGGAACGGCAGCGCTTCCTGACCGATGCCCACTGTTTCAACCATCACAAGATCGAACCCGGCCTTGGTGGAGGACAGGAGAGCCAATGTCGGCTCAGTGGCTGGAGACAGGCCGCCTTGCCGTCCCCGTGTCGCCATGCTGCGGAGAAACACCCGGTCGTCCTGAGCATACACCATGGTCGCACGGTCCCCCAACAACGCGCCCTGGTGCAAGGTGCTGGGATCGTGGGAAAGGATCGCCACCCGATGCTCGGGATGCGCAGCAAGATACTGGCGGGTCAGTTCATCGATGAGCGTTGTCTTTCCCGCACCGCCCGGGCCGGTGATGCCAACCACCTTCGCCGGGCCACGCGGCGGGGATTCATCCCCCGAAAGCATTCCCTCCTCCAGACAGGTGATCATCCGGGCCAGGCAAAGCGGATCGCTCGCATCGAGGCGATCCGGCACCGTCAATACCCGCTGATAACGCTCCCTGACGTATGCCACCATTTCATCGAACGACGAACCCGCGAGGAAGATCCGATCGGTTCCTTCCGCGTACATCCGTTCCGCATCGGTGGATGTAATGGTCCCCCCGCCCCCGCCAAACAAGCCGATCTCCTCACGCCCGGCGGACCTCAGTCCCTCAGCAACTTCGCGGAAGAACTCAATATGGCCGCCATTGTAGCTGGAGATGCCGACCGCAGCCACATCCTCCTGCACGGCGGCCCGGACAATGTCCGCTACCGAGCGGTGGAAGCCCAGATAGACCGCCTCAACGCCGTGGCGAATCAGCTCGAGATTGACCGCGGTGATCGCGCTATCGTGGCCGTCGCACAACGGAACGGCGGTGAGCACACGAACGGGAGACCCGGCCATGCTTCACCATAGCAGAACCTCCCACCGTATGCGACTGCCCGATTCAGGAATTCTTCAGGACACATCCTCGTTGAAGTACACCTTGATGAACTTCATCTTCTTGTCCTCGTCGAAGCCCCGCTCCAACACGGAGTCGGCCTCGCCGGGCAGGCTCGGCTTGAGGTGGATTTCCACCCCGGTATCGAGCTTCACCACTGCGGCGATCTTCTTCTTCGCCTTGTTCACATCCTTCTTGGAAATCTGGAAGGAATCATCGAAGCGATGGCCCTGCTCGCGCTCGACCTCGGCACGGTGGCGCTTGAATTTCTCCACCGCTTCCGGAGTCTTGAGCACCTGCTCCTCAAACTCCTGGATGCTGAAATTCTCCTTCTCCTCGAAATAGGAGATCGCGTCGCGGGCGGCGCTGTGGGTGCCCCATGGTGGGGTGTCGTCCGCACTTTCTGCGGCAGCCTCGGGAGCCTGCTCCTTGCGTGCTTCTTTCTTCGCCTTCTCCTCCTTCTTCACGAAGGCCACCGCCATGTCCGCGTACTTGTTCGTCAGGAACGACGGATCGGTCACAGGCACCACGCCGAGGAAATCCCTCACCCAGAATCGCGACTCCGCGCCGGAACGGTCGAACGTCAGCACGTAGTATCCCTTCTGCGCATGGTGATTCAGAATCAGGCAGCCCTTGTCGATCTTCTCCGGATTGATCCCCTGCTCCGTGTGCAATTCCAGGTCGCCGTCCTTGGTGGAGATGCTCAGGAAGGGCACCACGCTCTCGGACTTCAGGATGCAGATTCCCTGGGTCAGTTCACCGTTCACCTCGATGTCCTTGATGAAGGAGATGCAAAGATCGCCCGACTTGATGTTCGGATGGTTCGACTTCGAGTACAGCCGCTTCGCGATATCGCAGCCACGCTCCAGCAAACCATCCTCCGAGTTGAAAATCGCCGTCGCCAGCGAATTCATCTCGTGCTGGTCCAGCGATGAGTGGTGGCTGAAGCGATGCCCGGAAAGGTTCTTAAACGGCTTCACGAAGATCGAGGTCAGCACTTCTTGGTCAGCCTCCTCCACATGGAAAACCTGCTTGGAAGTCTGCAGGGGCTCGTCGCGCTGCGGGTGGCCCACTTTGGCGAGGACGAGGCGGGTGGCGGAGGCGGAGGTGAAGCGGATTTTTGCTGACATGGCGCGGGAGGCGGGAAACTAGGCGGATCGCCGGTTTTGAAAATCAAAAATCGGCGGCAATTCCCCAGTCCCTCCGTCGGGCGTTCACATTCAGTGGGTCGCGCCCGGAAGCTCACGGCACCACCTTCACCCGGTAAAACCGCTTCGATGGCGCGCCACCGTCCGTGTAATCGCTGATCACCGCCGTAGCCGTCTTGGTTGCGATCACCGACCAACCGGACCCCAACGTCGAGCTGGCTTCCACTTGGTAGGATTTTCCGATCACCGAGTTCCAGGAAATCTTGAACCCGGCGCCATCCTTCACCACCGCTGCCTTGAAACGCGAGGAACCATCCTTCGGCAATGTCCCAGCGAGGAACTCCACTTGGTTGCTCTGGCCGTCGCCGTCCGGATCCGCATTGGGATCGGACTCCGCCGAGGAGTAGCTGCCAAACTTTGAGAAGCGCCACAGTTCGTAGGGCCCCGCCAACACCACGGCCAATTCCCCGGGCACGGTCGTGTCCAATATCGCCGTCAAACCCACCGGTGCTCCGACGACCAGAACCGAGCCAACCTGCACGACTCCTCCCACCGAGAACAATGGATAACGTCCCGCACCCGTCCCCGCCGGCACCGATAGATTCAAAATCCCCGCTATCGAGAGATCACCACCTACCGCCACCACATCTCCAGCTGCTCCGATGCGGGCCTGCAGCAATCCCCCATCCGGAAGCGTCAGGCTGCCTCCTACCACCAGAGTCCCCCCCGTTCCTGTGCCAAATCCCTTCAGCGAAATCGCACCACCACCCACCAAATCACCAGTCACAGTTCCCCAAGCCCCCATGATGGCTCCAGCTCCGGCGGTCACCGTATCCACCGCCAATCTTCCGCCTTCCAATTGCAATGCCGCCCCACCCATCACTTCCAAGGTATTCAGATTGGTAATCGATCCCGTCACCTTCAGTGCCCCCTGCTCCACCGTAGTGCGCCCTGCGTAGGTCGAGTTGCCGGAAAGCGTCCACGTTCCGCTGCCCGTTTTGATGATCGATGTGGGGCAATAGGCGTTCTGATCCGTGATGACTCCGGCAAAGGTCGCATTCGTGCCGATGCCTCCGATGCGATAAGTCAGGAACCGTCCGCCGGTCGCTCCACCGAGAAGATAAGCACCGGCATCACCGGCCAACTCCCCGATGGAAACGGTCGTTCCATCCCCTCCCGAGAGAGTGCCCACGTAATAGGCACTCGTGTTCGCCATCAGCTCCACCGCGGCATTTGGAAAGCCGGGGTAGCTGTAGGAAGACCCGAACCGCAAGTCACCGCCGTTGTTCGTCGAATCGATCACCCGCAACCGGCCGGTGAAAGCGGACCAATCTCCGAACAACGTCGTGCGTACATACGGAATGCGGAAATCCAGCGTTCCTCCACCTGCCAACGTGCCATAGAGATCACAACGGTCGTCCGCATTGAATGTCCCGGTCTGTCCCGTCGGCACCACCAGATTGTAGGTGGCGCTATTGTAGGTGGCTGAGTTCCGGTACATGGACAGGGTCCCACCTTTGAAAGTGATCGGCCCCGGCCCCAGACCATACGCGTTTCCATCATCGTTGGTGAACTGGACGGTCCCGCCCTCGATGTCGGTTCCTCCAGTCCACGAGTTCATCGCCAGAAACCGCAGTGATACCGGAGAGGCTGTCGCCGTGGCATTCTGCGAAAGGGTCAGCGATGTACTGTTCACGATCGCGACGATGGTCGTCCCAGCTGGAATACCAGTCCCTGTGACGCTCATCCCGGCAGCCAGACCGGTTGTTGGCACCGTGATGGTGGGGCTTGATGCGGTGGTGCTCGCATCCACGGTTACCGACAAGGGCGAAAGTGTCAGCGTGTTCGTGCCCCGCTTGATGAGCTTTCCTGTTCCCGTGATTGCCTGACCGGAAATCGTGTAGGCCTTCGTGCTGTTGTCGACGACAATCGAGCGCGGAACCATCGGCGCGGTCAATGTCACCGCGGTAGTGGTCGCTGTATCGTCGAAGGCCAGCGCATCGAAATTGTAGTAAGAGGATGCCACACCGCCATTGGTCCAGTTCGAGGAGGTATTGAGATCCCAATTGCCGCTGACATTCCCCTTCCATACCAGTGAAGCGGCAGAACCGGTCACCGTCAGCCAGATCGAGGAAGGATTGCTTCCGGACGCGGAACGCCCCAGCGCGAAGGTCTGCCGCGTGCCCGTCGTCGGCAGATCACTCGCCAGAGACAATCCGGAAATCGAACTGCCGGTCGCGCCATCGATCAACGAATAGGTGCCCGGGCCCAACAGGCCATCCGTCAGCCGGAATTTGAAATTGAGCGTCCCGGTTGCCGAAAGGCTGCCTCCCTGCATGGACACCCGATCATTGTTTCCTGCAGGGGAAGAGGACAGATCGAACGGCAGCACCGAGTTGTTCGGCAGCGTCACGCCACCACCGACCTGGAGAATCCCGGCCGGATTGTCCACCGTACCTGGAGAAAGGGTTCCACCACTCTGCAATGTCACAGGCCCGGTGATCGAACCCGTCCCAGCCAGCGTGCCACCGCTCGCTACGGTTACCGCCGTACTTCCAAGCCCACCGGTGACACACAAGGTTCCCGCGCTTACCGTGGTCGTGCCCGTGTAGGTGCTGGTGCCAGCCAAAGTCCATGCACCATTCCCGGTCTTGATGATATTTGTCGCTGCATTGCCCGTGCCGTTCACGATCGCTCCGGAAAAGGCAGTGCTCCCGCCCATCGCTCCGATGCTGTAGGTACTGGCCGCCACCACGCTCTGGGCTCCGCTCAAAAAACTCCCGGAGCCTCCGCTCAGGGAGCCTATATCGAAATTGGTCGTGCTGCCATTCCGGTTCATCAGCTGGCCGCTGCTTCCCAGATCCACTGCCACAGCCGGACTACCGAATCCTCCATTCAACCGGATGCGAGGGCCGCCGTCTCCCAGCGTCACCCGTCCCGTGTATCCAGTCCACGTGCCACCGACCGTCCAGAGATATCCTCCCGTCACGGTAACATTGCCAGCACCGGTCCAGTTGCCCGTTTCATTGTGCTGGGACTGCACCTTGATTGTCGTGTCCGTATCAAACTGGAGCGCGTTGGAGATCGTTCCATTCGAAGCCGCGTTCAAGGTGAGCGCTCCTCCGCTCATCCGGATTGGAGCAGTTCCGGCCGCCCCTGCGGAATTGAGAACCAACGTTCCATCCTCCACGGTGATCGCCGAAAATCCGTTGGTTGCCGTATTGGACAGAGACAATGCGCCCGTCCCCCGTTTCAGCAAGGGGCCGGTGCTGCCAATCGCCCCTGCGCCTGTGAACGTGTAATCCGCCGAAGACGTCACGTCCATGGAACCGGGTGACACCGTCGAAGGCACCGAGACCGAAGGCGAAATCGATCCCGAGTCATCGAATGTGAGACGATCTCCGTTCCCGAACGCAGTAGCCGTGTTTCCTTGGCGGAAGTTCAGGGAGGACGTGTCCCACAGATTGCCAGCATCATCTCCCCGCCATTTCAAATCACGAGGCAAGGCACTTGAGGTCACAAGAATCCCGCACGTTTGCGTCCATGTGCTTCCATCGGCATCCGTTACGGTGAATTCAAACCGGGCGCGTCCGTAGGTATTGACCGTTGGATTGAATGTCACCATCGCGCCCCCCGTTCCCGATTGTGCCACCGTGCCTCCGGTGACTCCGGAGAGTGTGAAAACCGGCGTCTTCGAGAACCCTGCAGTGAACTTCCGCAGATCGATCGTGAGCGAGGTCGGTGCGGATGCCGTGCTCTTCGCCACCACTCCATGCGGGATCGCCAGAAAATGCAGATACTCCTCCAGCCGCGTATATCCGAGCGGAGTCGAGGCCGGGAAGAAAGTCGTTCCGGTGATCACACCGCCTGATCCGGTAAAGGCCGTGTTGTGATCATCAACCGCCGGGTTGAACCCAAGCGCCAGTTCCCAATAATCCGGCATCCCATCCTGGTCGCTGTCGATCGGCCCGCTGGTGGACGCCAGCGTGCCGAACCCAGAGCTTGAAGCTCCTGTTTCCGACTCACGAGTGACATGCTTGTGAACCTGCCCTGTGAGCATGTTGAAGAGGATCGTGTCCACTTCGTCCCGGATTGGCTGCGACGCGTCCACGGACAGCCGCAGGGCTCCACCTTGCGAAACCACCTTCTTGTAAGCGGTCAGCGCGTTGTCCATCGTCACCGGCACCGTGCTGGAGGTGAATGGTGTGGACGCCGTATTGTAGGAACCGGATGCGATCCCATAGCCCTTGTCCGTGCCATTGAGAACACCATCGCCATCCGCATCGTGGAGGCAGCCGTTGAGATAGAGGCTGAAGTTCGGTACTCCGTTGCGGTCCAGACTGGCCTTCTCCAGAGCCTTCGACCTCAGGTTACCCGGGGGACTCAGGAAGTAACTGTTCCGCACATTGGCCTGCCAGGTGGCCGGTGTCTCGGAGTCACCCATGATGAAGCCGATATCCCAGTCGAACGTAACATTGTTGATCCAGTCCAGAGTTCCCGGGCGGGCCTTCGGATTGCGCGTGTGGTTGTGCGCCCACAGGGTGTGATGCGCGGTAGCGTGGTTCTGGTCCCACAATCCACCGCACGAGTGGGACTCCAGTCCCCACGCATTGATCGCCCACTGGAGCGTCAGATTCTCCGGAGGACTGCTGAAGCTGGACATGTTCTCATCCGTGCTGAACTGCATCGAGATGTGATCGAGGACGGAACGAGTCGAATTGCTGTCGAGATCGATGCAATCGCCTCCCGAGCCGTATTTGCCATGTCGGAAGCGGAGGTGACGGATCACCACGTCATCGGCGGAAATCCGGAAGGTTCCATCTTTAAGCCCGACCCCATCTCCCGGTGCGGTTTGTCCCGCGATGGTCACTTTGTTCTGCGTCATCCGCAGGTTCGATCCCGGCACATGAATGTAGCCACTCACATCGAACACGATCGTGCGTCCGGCAGTCGGCGCGTTCGCGATACCGTACGCCAACGAACCCGCGCCGCTCGAGTTCAGGTTCGTCACGTGATACACATCGCCGCCACGCCCGCCGGTCGCGAGCGCGCCGAAACCCTCCGCTCCAGGAAAGGCAGGAATCGTAGATTGCGCGTGAAGGGACTGCTGACCGAGCAACAGCGCGGCAGCGAAGAGGGTTTTTCGTGGCATGCAACTCTTGAGCCCCAAGCCTTACCACAGCGCCGCTTGTAAGTTTGCGGTTAAATGACGGAATTCTACCGATTTTGCCCGTTTTTGAATCCGTATGTTCAAGGCTCCGGCTCCCAGCCCAATACCTTCTTCATCGCATAGTCTCCTGCCTGCTTGTCATCGAGCTGACGCGTCCATGCGGCCCGTTGCCCGATCACAGACCCCTCGCCCGTGTTCCGATATTCCACATACCGCGCCGTCTTCTCATTCTCTGGATTCCGCCAGTTGTCCCAACCTGCAGCTGAGATGCCCCTTTCCATCGAACAATTCAAAAACGCCACCGCCGCATGAGGACGCCATGGTCGACCAAGGTAAACCCGCTTCGCGATTGGCGCGACCGTGACCGAGCAATGGTCGAACACAAATCCATAGTCCTGCTTCTCCGGAGTGGAAGCCGCAGTGATGTAGCCGTTGTCCTTCACATGGATTTCACAACTGCGGAAGAAACCGACCCCTGCACCGAAAATGAAGTCCACGTCTCCTTCGACGCGGCAGCCTTGGAAAAAATGCTTCCCCGACTGGATCAGCAATGTGTCCTGGCAACCAAGGAAACGGCAATTGCGGAACTCCCCCTTCTCCGAAGCCAGTGACACCGCCACCGCCTGGCTTCCCTTGCCGCGCGCATTCTCGAATGTCAGGCGGCTCGCGCGGATCTCCGGGCATCGAAACGTGATCGTCGCACTGTCGAAGGTTCCCACCGTCCCACCTTCCGGCCGGGGAGTATCCGCGCCATCACCGAAGACGATTACCGTCCGGGCTTCATCCTCGCCTTCCAGCACAACTTCCCCCGCCTCCTTTGGAATCACCAGCTTCTCACGATAGACACCCGCCTTGATCCGAATCCGGCACTCGCCCACCTGACGCTCTCCTCTGGCGACCGCGGCATCAACCGCCTGCTTGATCGAGTGAAACGCCTTCTCATCCGCCGGGTCCACCACCAGGACCAGATCCTCTGCATCGACGGAGAGTATCCCCGCAAAAACAAGCACCACCGCGAGCACCCTACGAGTCATGAGTCATCCATTCTTGGCCTCCCCTCATTTGTCCACCACCGAATGCATGCAACAGACACCATTCATGACCGTCACTGCTGGAAATAGTTGCGAAGAACTGACCACTTTTCCGGCGCAAGACGTATAGTCCGTGTCTTGCCTCCGTTTGTCTCCACCGTCTCCCTCTCCGCGATCATGATTTCTGCCCGCCATTCGCTCCTAGCCGCCTCAGTTGCCCTAGCTCTCATTCCCGCCGTTTCACGAGCCGAGTACTTCGGTTTCAATGTCGATGACAATTCGGACATCGTCTATCTGGAAACCCGCTACCCCTTCTGGCCGGAATCCACCTACAATGCCCGATTCAGTTCGCACGTGATCGGAGAGAAGAAAGATGGACCGTCCACCTACTTCTACAGCGGACCCACCTTCGGCTCCACGGACAAGGCCGAAGCGCTCAATGGCTACATCTGGAGCTTCTGGCCGGTCGATCGGGCCATCACCGCCGGGGATGCGGTCAAACCCGTCTTCTGGGCCGGAGACTACCAATCCCCTCTCTCCATCGGCGAAGGTGCCTCCGGCAAGATCGAAGGCAAGGTTCCGATGAAAACCCAGGCATGGTACGGCGGCCTGATCCGGGTCTGGAAACCCACCGACGAGAACGGAGAAAACGCCCGCATCGGCCAATGGTTCCGCGATGGTGTCACCGGCCAATGGAAGCACCTCGCCACCATGCGCGTCCCCTTCGCCGCGACCGGACTGAAAGGCAGCGGTGGCTTCGTCGAAGACTTCTCCCACGGCAACCGCAACCCTCGCAGGGTGGAATTCCGCAATGCCTATCACCATGTCAACGGTGCATGGAAACCCTCCGATACCTTCACGTGTTCGACCCGCCAGGCCACCGAGAAGGGTGACTCCGGCCTGATCGAGAACAACACCGCCGCATTCTTCGAAACCTGCTCCGGTGAGTCCTACAAAGGCACGATGGGACCGGGTGCAGTGGAAAAGAATTGGAAGCTCGCCACGCCTGCATCACCTGCATTCGACGCGTTCAAGGTCACGGATGTCACAGCCCATTCGGTGGGTGGGCAGGTCGTGGTGGATTGGAAAGTACCGGACACCAGCGCGCCACAGTTCGCATGGAAGGTCGAGGTCTTCGGCTCGAAGGAAGCCATGACGTCCGGCACTCCTCTCGCCACCGGCGAGGCTCGTGATCCGGATGCCCGGATGGCGTTGGTGAACGCTCCCGGTCTCAAGCACGGCGACAAGATTGCCGTGCGGCTCACCTTGACCGATATCTTCGATCGCCCGGCTTCACCGGTGCTCGTGGCCGCTCCCGGACCGCAGGAGATCCTCACTCCACCCGCTGCGGTGAAGACGATCGGCGGCCTCGACTACGCGTGGTTCGAGCTTCCCGCCAACACGAAGGAGATGCCCGATCTTTCCAAGCTGAAGCCCGCATGGACCGGCGCGGTGAACGATCTCGATCTCACCATCAGCCATCGCCACGAGAACTACGCCTGCCGTTACAGCGGTTCACTTGTCATCCCCACCGGAGGGCTGTGGATGTTCCACCTCCGCTCCAGTGACGGCAGCAAGCTGATCCTCGATAACAAAACGGCGGTCGATTTCGACGGTTACCACAGCAACGGCGGCACCGCCGGCGGATGGGTGGCTCTCAAAGCGGGGACCCACAATGTCGAAGTGCAGTATTTCAAAGGCACTCGTGCCAGCAACGACAACATCGACCTGCTGGAACTCCGGTGGCAGGGCCCCGGCACGCCTCTTGCCAAAGTTCCTGAGAGCGCCTGGGCGCGCAAACCGGACGGAGCCGATCCGCAGGTGCGCCTGATCGATCCCAAACCCGGCCAGCTCAAGCCCTCTTCCAACGCTGCGGACACGAAACTGGTGGCAGTAGTCTCCAACAAACAGGCCGGTGAGATGCAGTTCTTCTCGGGCTCCACCCTCTGGGCCCGCGCTGCAGGTGGCACGGAAACCCGGACCTTGCTCGGCAGCGGCCCCAATCACCTGCGGGCCAGACTGGTGTATGACGGGAACAAGTCCGTCGACTCCCCTGCGGTGGATGTCGATGTCGCCCAACCTGCTCTCACACCTTGGACCTTCTCACCGGTCGGCACACGTGCCTTCCCCGCCGCCGCGGGCGTGGCCGATGGCACCTTCTCGGTCGTCAGTGATGGCTTCAACTTCATCTGGCAGCAGCTCGAAGGCGATCGCGCCCTCATCGCCCACACCGCAGCCAAGCCGGATCCTGGCAGCGGTTCGCAGGGCGATGGCTCGAAATATGGCAGCGACTGGAAGGGCGGTCTCGTGTTCCGGGACAATCTCAATGCCAACACCAGCAATCCTCCCGGCGATCATTTCGTCGCACTCTATGCCCAGGTGGATGGCACCATCCATCTTCAGGCCGACACCGATGCCAACGGCGGCGGCCCCGTCAGCGGTCCGGATCTGAACCATGGCAACTACACCTGGCTGAAGCTCCAGCGTACCGGCAACACCTTCACGGCCTACGGCTCGACGGATGGCAAGGCTTGGACCGAAATCGGCAAGCGTGAGAATGCCAAGGTACCTGCGAAAGCCTACACGGGCCTGTTCACTCTCGCCCGCCCGAGCCCGAATCCCAATCCCCACTGGTGGAAATTCGACGGCGTCACCATTGACAGCAAGTGACCCGACGGCGGTATGTTATCGTCTCTTCCCAAATGAATCTCCGTTTCCATCTGCTGGCTGCCGCGGTGTCATGGACCGCCCTCTCTCCGCTTTCAGCCCAGCAGACGGAAAAGCCTCCCGCTCCTCCTGCCGCAGCTCCGGTCTACACCTTTGCCAAGGGCAGTCCGGATGGCATCGGCAAGTTCTTCCACGGCCGGGAGATCGCCAGGGTGATGGGACATCCGGCGATCGGCTGGTTGGAGCGCGATGATCGGGAGAAAGAGGAAGCCCCCTCAAAGGCAATCACCGCACTCGACCTGAAACCGGACGCCGTGATCGCGGACATCGGAGCAGGATCCGGTTACTATAGTTTCCGTATTTCACCTAAGGTACCGAAAGGCAAGGTGATGGCCGTGGACATCCAGCCGGAGATGCTGGAGTTCCTACGCAAGAAAGCGGCCGAATCCGGCATCACCAATGTCGAACCCCATCTGGGAGTCATCGATGGAGTGAAGCTGCCCGCAGCTTCACTGGACTCCGCGCTCATGGTGGATGCCTATCACGAGTTCTCGCAGCCGGCCGAGATGCTTGCCTCGCTGCGCCTGGCATTGAAACCGAAGGGGAAAATCTACCTGCTGGAGTTCCGTGGGGAGGATCCGGATGTTCCGATCAAGCCTCTTCACAAGATGACGGAAGCTCAGGCCAAACTGGAATTCGAAGCAGCCGGCTTCCGCTTCGTTTCGAATTCCACCGTCCTCCCATGGCAGCACCTGCTTGTTTTCGAGAACCCGTGATCCGCGCGCTTTTCCTCGTCCTGTGCCTGATCGTTCCATCCCTCGCCGGAGAGGTGGATGTCTATCTGCTGGCCGGACAGTCGAACATGCAGGGTATCGCAAGACTGGCGGATCTGCCTGCACGTGACCTTTCTCCGGTCCAAGGTGTCATGTTCTGGAACGGCAAGGAGTTCGAACCCCTCACACCCGGCAAAACCCGCTCATCGGCCAATGAAGGGGAATTCGGCCCCGAGCTGGCGTTCGCTCATGCCATCCCTTCTCCGAAACGTCCTGTGTTTCTCATCAAGTATTCCGCCAGTGGGATGCCGCTCGACCCGGGTTGGAACTCAGGCGTTTGGCTCGGCGGACGGAAGCCGGGCCGGGTGAACTTCTTTCCCGGCAATGATCGCGCCGATCCGAACCATGGTCGGCTGTATGCCGAGATGATCGCTCGTTTCGGTGAAGGGCTGGCCTTCCTCTCCCAGCAGGGTCACACACCGGTAGTGCGGGGCTTGCTCTGGATGCAGGGCGAGCAGGATGCGAAGCACGAGGAATCCGCCAACCACTACCCTGCCAATCTCAAACTGCTCCGCCACCGGATCTCAGAAGATCTCCATGTGGCCGACCTGCCGATGGCTTTCGGCCAGGTGCTTCCATACGCCCCCACCCTGCCACGCTTCGTGGCCCGCGATCTGATCCGCCGCCAGATGACCGCTTGCGACATGAGCTCCGGCAGCCCGTTGGCCATCCCGCATTGCCGCATGGTGCCCACCGACACCTTTCCTGTCGGCACGGATACCGTCCACTACGTCGCCAAGGGTCAGTGGTTGCTTGGAATGGCTCTGGGCAAGGCTCTCGGTGAAGCAATGACGTCCCGGTAATCCCGGAACTCCCCCATTTCCCGGATCCTCCGCCTTTCAGAGTCGCATCCATGGGAATCCGCTGTTAGGATCACGGTTGATCTCATGAAGCCGCCCCACCTTGCCGACTACCGCGAACGTCTCGCTTCCGGCCGAAACCTTCGTTTGAAACTCCCGCGAAAGGAACTCGGAGTCTGGCAACCGGTTGAACGCGATCTGGTGGCGATGATCCATCATTCCAATCACGATCGAGTCCACAAGCTGGTGCCTCTGAAGATGGCCCGCATGGCCGCCTCGCCATTCTCGTTTTATCGCGGCACCGCCTTCCTCATGGCCGAGGATCTGGCCACCTCTCCTGTCACCGGTATCCATGCCCAGATCTGTGGCGATGCCCATGTGCGAAATCTCGGCGCCTATGCCACCCAGGACGATCTGTTCCTGTTCGACGTCAATGATTTCGATGAAACCACCCGTGGCCCTTGGGAATGGGATCTGAAAAGACTCGCCGCTTCCATCATGGTGGTCGGTCGTGAGGCCGGACAGAACGACGATGCCTGCGCGGATGCCGTGCGGGAAATGGCGGAGCGTTACCGGAAATCGATGCGCGCCTTCGCCCGCATGCCCGTCCTCGATCTCACCCGCTATGCGGTCATCCGATCCGTCGGCCACGGGCCTGTTCAGCGCATCCTCCGCAAGGCCGAACGCAAGACACCCGGCCAGGAAATGGAGAAACGCACCGCGCCGGATGCCGCCGGCCTGCCGCGCTTCCGCGAGCTTCCCCTCCAGACCCAGGTTCCCGAGGCCGTGGCCAGCCGTGTGATCGGCTCGCTGAAACACTATCGGGAAACCCTCGCCGCAGGGCGCCAATCGATTTTCGATGCTTATCATCCGTCGGATGTCGCCTTCAAGATCGCAGGCACCGGCAGCGTCGGCTCACGCGACTACATCGTCCTACTCTTCGGGAACGGCACCACTGATCCTCTGTTCCTTCAGATCAAGGAGGCCTTCCCCTCCTGCTACGCCCCTTTCCTACCCGAGATCAAAGCACCTTCTCATCACGGGCAGCGGGTTGCTCAAGGGCAACAACGCATGCAGACCGTCAGTGATCCATTCCTCGGCTGGACCACCATCGAGGACCGGCATTTCCTCGTGCGACAGGTTGCCGATCGCAAGGCCGCGATCGATCCCGGAGATCTGAAGGGCAAAGCCTTGCTCAAGTATGGTCTCGTTTGCGGTGAAGTGCTTGCCAAGGCCCACGCCCGCACCAGCGAGCCCGCCCTTCTCGCTGGCTATCAGGGGAAGTCCGCCAAATTCGCCGACTCACTCGCCACCTTCGCCCGTCTCTACGCCGATCAAGTGGAGAAGGATTACGCGGTTTTCACCAAGGCGATCGCAGACGGCAAGCTGCCATCCGAGCCGCTCTAACTACCTTTCCGCATGACCCGATCAAGGAAATCGATCGCCACCTCGTGGACTCTGCCCGGGAAAAGGAAAGCCGTGAAGTGATCGCGTCCGTTCATCCAATAGACCTCATGCGGAACGTGGTTTCGCTCCAGCGCCGCTGAGAATCTCCGAACGTGCTCGGTTGGCACAAACCAATCCGCCGAGCCATGATAGATGAACACCGGCGGACTGTCCGGTGTGACGTGATACACGGGGGAAGCTTCCATGTAGCGGCGGGGGAATTTGGATTTCGGTCCACCGAGAAAATCCCCCACGAGCCCTACACCCTGGGTCATTGTAAGATCGGCGGGATTTCCCCCGGAGACGATCGCCTGCAGGTGTTCATTGTAGGGATGCTTCATCAAGCCCATCAACGCCGCGAGATGACCACCCGCCGAATAGCCGTAGGTGGCCATCCTCTTGGGATCGATGCCGTTCTCCTTCGCATGGCGCCGCATCCATGACAGAGCTTGATGCAAGTCATCAAGCTGTGCCGGGTAGATCCACTTCGGGGCTTTCCGATAGGTCACATTGAATACCACATACCCCCGCTTCGCCAGGCGACGGGCGATCGGAGCCATCCGATTCCGATGATCGGGTCCCGTCCAGCCTCCATAGTGCAGCAATAGCACTGCTGGAGCCGGTTGATTCAGATTCGGGCGGTAGAGGTCGCCCTGAATCGCCTCTGGCCAGTTCCCCGGCGTATAGGTGATGTTCCGTTGGACGACGTAGCTGGTTTTCACCGCTTGGACCGCCGTCCCCACCCGGCCGGTGTGTGTGGCACATGCGGCAAGGGAGAAACATACCGCAAATGGAGCCAATTTCGAAAACCAGCGGAACATGGCCGGACACTATTCCATCCCGCTCCGAAGGAAAGATCCGGCCCATCCGAAAAATGGTTAACCGCGAAAGCCCCGATGGCTATATAAGAGCACGCCGTCATGCCCCAACCCGCCTCAGAAGAGGAGTTCGTCACCGAACTGACCGTGACCCAATCCGCCCTGCAGGCGTTCATCGTCTCGCTGATGCCGGGCGATTCCGGCGTGGACGAGGTGATGCAGCGGACCAATATCACCCTCTGGCGGAAGCGCGACGACTACCAATCAGGCACCAATTTCCGGGCTTGGGCTTTCGAATGCGCGAAATGGACGATGCGCGCTTATTTCAAGGAAAAGCAGCGGAAGAGCTGGCTGATCATCGATGACGACCTCACCCGCGCGGTGACCGAACGGATGATCGAAAGTCTCCCTGCCGCTGCGGATGCCACCCAAGCTGCCTTGCGGCTGTGTCTGGAGCGCCTGCGTCCGATCGACCGGGAGCTGGTGCTGGCGCACTATGAAGGCGGCGAGTCGCTAGCCGAATGCGCGCAGCGTTCCGGACGCACACCCGGCACCGTAAAGGTCACCCTTTTCCGCTTGCGGGGAATTCTCCGCCGCTGCATTTCCGACCGACTGGCGACAGGAGCAGCTTGAGCCAATCATAGAAATCCGATGTCACCTGACGAGCTAGAACAAGCCATCCAGGACGCCTTCGACGGCGTGCTGGATGACGAGCGTGCTGCGGAATTGCGGGATGCGCTCAAGGCATCTCCAGAAGCACTGGATCTTTATTGCCGTCATGCCGTTTTGGATGCAGGGCTGCGCCGATATGTCGCCGGACACAACAGGATGGAAGAAGGCGTGGAGGAAAGCGCTCCACTCTCCAAACCATCCGCCAAACGGAGACAATTGCCCGTCTCGCTGTTGGCCACCGCTGCGATAGTGGTATTATCGGCGGTCATCCTGAGTCTGATCCGGGTCCGAACCGAAAACAGCGGACCCTTTGCACAAATCGAAACCTGCCGCGGCTCCCGGGTCTTCACGCAGGGTGGAGCAAGCCTCCAGGATGCAAACCTGTCGAAGGATGAAGCCGTCACACTTGGTCAAGGAGTAGCCCGTCTGAAACTACGCTCCGGAGTGGAGGCCGTCATCGAGGGACCGGCCACCTTCAGCTTGAAGACCCGGAACACGATGGAACTGGCATCCGGACGCGCGTGGTTTCATGTGCCGCCGGATGCGCGGGGATTCAAGGTAACCTCTCCTTCGTTCGAGGTGGTGGATCTCGGCACCGAATTCGGAATCGACCAACGGGAAGACATCGATCCCGAAATCAGCTTGCTGAAGGGTAAAATCGAGGTGCGGGCTCTCATCGGCGCTCGACAGGAAGTGCAACTCACCGTCGGACAAACGGTGAAGCTGGGAGATGACGGCCGATGGACGCCGGTGCCTTCCGACGCCAATCCCGGGAACTACCGCTCCAGCCTGCCACAAAGCCTGCCCGAGCTTAAAATGGACTTCGAACAGATCGATCAGGACACCCTTTCGATCCACGGAGATCTTCTTGGAGTGGACGAATCCCAAGCCCGTCTGATCCACCCGGAGCTTGTGCGCCTGGTCCCCGGCGTGTCTGGAAAGGCGATCGAGTTCAAGGGAGATGGCGCTTACATCGAAACGACCTGGCAGGGCATTTCCGGTACGGCTCCTCGCACAGTGAGCCTGTGGTGCCGGATTCCAAAAGGCGTCAAGCAGCAGACGGCCCCGCCCCTGACGTGGTGGGGAAATCCTGCCCGCGGTTCGAACAGGAAATTCAAGATCGCCCTATTCACGGACTCTGCAGGCCGCACGGTCCTCCGGTCCTCCTTTGGCAACCATATTTCCGATGGCACCACTCCGCTGGCGGATGGTGAATGGCATCATCTGGCGGTCGTCTACCGCGGCAACGATCCTTCGGGATCTCCCGACCTTGCTTTCTATGTGGATGGCAGACCGGAAACCCGCAATCTCACGATGACGGACCCGGCTCCTATCGAAACGGAAACCGGCAGCGACCGCTCCGGAACCTTCGCACTGGGCCGTTACGAACTACCCGGCAATGGGCGGAACCCCTACCTCACAGCAACGCTCGATGAGCTCCGGATTTTCGCCGGGGCCCTGGACGAGCAGGCGGTGCGTTCACTGGCAGAGCGCCATTGAAACTTTTCCGGAAGAAATCCGCTAACCGCGAATCATCAGGTGGCTATGACAGAGGGAATCGACCTCTCCCAATGAAACCCACCCTCTTGCTTCTTTCGCTCGCACTGGCAGCCTCCTGCCATGCCGCCACTGTTGCCACCGTTGCGGTCTGGGCAGGCAGTGTTTCCGGCAATCCTGCAGACACCTTCACCCGTCTCAGCACGGCGGGCGGCTACGGCACCGGTACCCGGATCGGAATCGCATCGACCACCTCCGCTGCACGAGAAGTAGCGGGAACCTCGAATTCCACTGTCTGGACCATCACCGAGGCTGGCACCATTACGGTGACCTACTATCTGGACAATACCGTGAACGGCACCTTCCGCCCCGGCATCCAGGGTCTCTATGACGCGACCAGCGGCTTGGCAGCCAGCGCCTCGGCGGTCAATACCGCGCTGAGCAGCTTCGCCAGCCTCAGTGGTGTCACCGCCACCACCACGCCCAGCCCCTATCCATCCTCCCTGGACACGGGAGCAGGCACCGTAGGAGCCCCTGCGGAACTCTTTACCACCACGTATGTGATCGCCCCTGGCAGCGCTGCGATCGGGAAGACCGTGGCCATCGGCTTCTACAGTTCCTGGAACGGAGCCGGCGGCTACATCTTCGGCAGCGAAGCTGGAGCGAACAACGTGGTGATCGATTTCGTCCCCGTGCCTGAGCCATCTGCCGCTCTTCTGGGAGGCTTGGGCCTGTTCGCCCTCATGCGCCGCCGCCGTTGAAAAACCATCTTGGCACCTGCCCCCTTCGTCACGGGGCAGATGCTTTTTTCCGATCCATCCGATTGTGATCTCCCTGTTCCGTCGAATCTCTGCGGGAATCTTTTTGCTGCTGGCTTCCACCGGCATTCCCGCGGCCGCGCAGACTATCCTGTTCTCAGAGACATTCAACGGCTTGTCTTCGGACTCCTTCAATGGGCGTACCCCGGCAGTGAACCTGCTGTCTCCCGGTGGCGTGTGGACCGCCGATACGATCTTCGCCGCAAACGGGCAGGTAAATGACGGAACCAACACCGACCGTGGCGCATGGCTGGATCTTGGCCAGACATTCACATTCTCCGCCAATCAGACCTACAAGCTGAGCCTGTCTTGGACGAACCTCGACAATGGCATCCTCTTCGCCGGATTCTCGACCACGGCCCCCAATGCCGGAGCACAGGTCCAAACCCAGGGAACCAACTTCGCCGTGCGGGCGCGGCGTATCGCCGCCGGAAGCGACACCCTCGCCTCCTGGAAGAACCCCGGAGCTGCCGCCGTGACTGGCACCACCGTCACCGCGACAACTGGCACGGCCACGCTGACCCTCACGACGAACAACCTGAGCAATGCCACCTTCACAGTGGATGGTCTGGCATCTCCGATCGCGGTCGATCTGACCGCAGGCTACCGCTATCTCTGGATTGGATATGAAGATCCGACCGCCGCAAGCCCGGCCAGCGATGCCCGATTGGTTTCTCTGACCCTGAATGGCCCAGCTCCCGTGGCACAGCCGGATCCTCCTGTCGTCACCATCGCGCCAGCCACCCCACTCCTCTTCGCAGGCCAGATCATTACTCTCTCTTCCACTCCGGCTGATGCCGAAATTCGGTATACCGTGGACGGCAGCGTACCCGGCGCAACCTCCACTCTCTATAGCGGCCCGTTCCCACTCAATACATCGGCGACCGTACGAGCCATCGGCATCAAGAGCAGCGTAACCGGCTCCGTGTCATCGCGAACCTATGCCACGCGCCAGCCGATCGGCACGCCAAACCTGCTCTTCATCATCGGAGAGGATATCGGCTATGGCGACCTTCAGTGCTACGGCGGAGTGAACATCGCGACTCCAACTTTGGACTCTCTGGCTTATGATGGCATACGCTTCACCCAGTTCACCACCACCGGCCCGGGGGCTCCCGCCAGCCAATATGCCCTTCTGACCGGGCGAGTGCCCGCAAGATCCGGAATGGGAGCATCTGTCGTCGCAGGAGACTCCGGTTTGAAATCCGAGGAATGGACGATGGCCGAGTCCTTGAGACGCCGCGGTTACGATACGGCATTCATCGGAGAGTGGTTGCTTGGCAATGCTTCAGGCAGTCATCCCAATGACCAAGGATTCCGCCTTTTCCATGGCCTTCCCTATGAGTTGGCAGCGAATCCACCGCTGGTCGAAGACAGGCAGGAACTCGAGACCTCACCCGCGCAAGCCACCTTGTTGGACGAGCTCACGGAACGAGCCACCCGATTCATCAACGAATCCTCGCAGCCCTTCGCTCTCGTCTTCCAAGCTCCCGCACTCCCGGCCACCGGAACCTCGATCGGCGGACCACAGGGCAACCGGATTGAAGCACTGGATGCAGCTGTTGCGCGATTACTAGCCGCATTGGGCTCCCATGGTATCGCCAATCAGACGCTGGTGATCTTCTCATCCGATGGCGGAGCTGCCCGCGATGCCAGTGGAGGATCGAACAGCGTCCTCCGTGATGGAAAAGGAACCACCTGGGAAGGTGGAATGCGCGGACCTCTCCTCGCCCGCCTGCCCGGCACTTTGCCTGCAGGACAACTGAATCTCTCCCCCATCTGGTTGCCGGACTTGTTGCCGACACTGGCCTCCTTATTGGGCGGAGATCTTGCTACCGATCGACCGCTCGACGGAGCTTCGCGCGCGGACGCATTGAAAGGAACTCGAACCCACCCAACGGGAGATGAAACGGCCATAGGATTCCGCTACGAGAGCTTTGCTTGGAAACTAGCCACGGTGAGACAGGGCAAATGGAAATCTCACCTTTCGATCGTCAATATCGACCCACTGAATACCAACCCGACCACTGGCAGCCAGCTCTACGATCTCCAAGTCGATGCGGAGGAATACATCAACCGCGCTTCCCAGCAGGCCGCGACGGTCACGCAGTTGCAGCAGTTCGCCAATAGCTTCTCCGCCTCCCTCCCCGCTGCGGGAAAAGCCGATCTCCCGCTTCCAAAAGCAGCCGTTAAGGATGGAATCTCGAGCCACTTGGAAGGAGGAACCGGTGTCACCTTTTCCCTCACCCGCCCTTCCGATTCATTGGACGATTTCTATCAGATCGAGCACAGCCAGGACCTTGCCACTTGGCAAAAGACACCGGTCTCGAACTTCATCATCTCCCGGATTGCGGGATCGAATCACGACGAGGCCTTGGAAGTCCACGTTCCCTTCGGCGTCGCACCTTTTGACGGCGAACGACGTTTCGTCCGCCTTACCGCTTCCCGTCCCGCCGATCCCTGATCGCCATGAATTTGTTCCGCCTGCTGTTTTTTCCTCTTCTCTTTGTCGCGTCCGCCGGAGCCCGGCCTGCACTCGAAAAGCCGAACCTCATTGTGATCCTCCTGGATGATGCGGGGTATGCGGATTTCTCCCACACCGGCCATCCCACCATCGAGACACCTTCGATTTCCAAGATGGCGGCGGAGGGGCTCAATTTCACACAATTCTATTCTGCTTCGCCGTCTTGTACGGCATCCCGTTACGGACTGCTCACGGGTCGCAATCCACGCCGGTCCGGACTCCGCTGGGTGCTGGGACCGACTGATACCCGCTATATCCATCCCAGTGAGGTCACACTCGCAGAAGGATTGAAAAGCCAGGGATATGCCACCGGCATCTTCGGCAAGTGGCATCTGGGCACGCCGAATTCCTCCAATTCCTACACACCCGATGCCCTGCCCCTCGCACACGGCTTCGATCAGTGGATCGGTACCAACGTTTCCCACGACTATGCGGACGGAAAACTGATGCGTTCGAATCCAGCCGGGACCGATCCGATCTCCGGCTATGAAACGCTCGCCACCAATCTCGGCACCGTGGGAGCATTGCCCACCGTGAAGACACTCACCGGCCGCTACAAGGATGCCGCAGTCTCATTCATCCACGCGAATCACGACAAACCGTTCTTCGCCTACATCGCGGTCAATTTCCCCCACCTCCAGATTGCCGCATCCGACGAGTTCTCCGGGCTGTCGCTCCGTGGACTGCTTGGGGATACCATGGGTGAGATCGACAATCTCGCTGGCTCCGTCCGGCAGGCCTTGGAGGAAGAAAACATAGCCTCGAACACACTTGTCATCATCACTTCCGACAACGGACACTGGATCAAGTATCAGAACACCGCCTCGGATTCCCTCTATGGCGAGGCCCGCATCCACATCGGCAGCTCAAAGCCCTTCCGTGACGGCAAGGGCTCGACTTGGGAAGGTGGCCTGCGTGTGCCGGGCGTATGGTGGTGGCCTGGCGTGATTCCTCCACGGAGTGTCTCCCGCCAGCCGGCCTCTTCCCTCGACGTTCTGCCCACCGTCTTCAGCCTCGCCGGAGTTCCTCTTCCCTCCGGACGCACCTTGGATGGTCGGGATCTCCGCCCCTACCTCAATCCGACGCTTTTCACAGGCACCGTACCCGAGTTCCAATTCATCTACACCGGTAACGAGTACAATCCCACGTATGCCGCCCGCAAGGGCCCGTGGAAGTTGCACACCCACCTTTATTCGCAGACCGGCGACAACTACGGATTCGCCGCAAATTCGGATGCCAGGACCGCCCTCTCCCAGCCGATTCTCTTCAACGTCGAAGCCGATCCTCCGGAGCGTTACAACGTCGCAGCGGGAAATCCCGCCGTGGTCACCAGCCTGCAATCGCTGCTTTCCACGTTCAACGCATCGGTCAATTCGGAGCAAACTTTCTGGGGGCCGCCTCCATAATCGTCCCTCGATCCGCCTCTTCGTTAGGCCTATCGCTCTTTTCCCCTTGAAAGCGGGCTCGGGGAACCGCATAGGAACACCGCCGCAGGCAACCTGGAGAGGTGGCAGAGTGGTCTATCGCGTCGGTCTTGAAAACCGAAGACGGGAAACTGTCCGTGGGTTCGAATCCCACCCTCTCCGCTTCATTTCCGCAACTTGTTTGGACTCAGCGAATCCGCTTATAATCAAGGTCTTGGACTACGATTATGGGACACACAAAGAACAGCGAGAAATGGGCAAGAACCACCTTATCCAGAGTGGCAGCCCATAATTTTTCGACGTCGGGTTTCTGAAGTGATTCAGACGAACGGTTTGAGGCTGCCCGACGTGAACTGCAATTGGTGCACCGGCTGACTTGCCATCCCTTCAGAGAAGCAGGGTCAGGGTTGGCCCGTTCGACTTTGAGGTGTCCTCTCTCCGGCACGGCTGATGCCCACCATGAACAACTACAAGGCCAAACGTCCCCCTCCGGCCTATGGAGCGCCTTACTTCTTCGTATCGTTATTGGCCGGGATCGGGCTCTCAAAGCCTGCATACATCTCGGGCTTCACGCCTTTCGCGTTCCCGTTCATGCCGAAAGTATTGGGTTTGAACGGACCAACAAATCCAACTTCCATATCCGGCTTGATGGCTGACTCCAATCCGAGCGCCCAGAAGCATCCATTGACCAACAACCGGCGATACCCTTCGTTCGTGATGTCCTCCGGCGTGCCGTATAACGAGGTGAACACGCGGGCATCCTTGCCCGATGCCGACTTGTAGGTGCGCGTCCATTCCGACGGCTGCGGCGTTTTGGTGGAATCCACCGGTGAATCCGGGGTCATGCCATTGAGCGGTTGTGCCATCGTCAGAATTTCGCCATCCGTCGGCTTGCCCACATAGCCACCGGCCTGAACCCAGACATCCTTCACTCCGCGCAAAATCGGATTCGCCTTCTTGTCCTCCACGATCGTGATGCGCGTGCTCTGCTTATGGTTCGTGCCATAGTGACCCACCCAGGTCTGTCCCAGCACTTGATGGCCAAATCCCAGCTCATAGCCCGGGACCTTGCTGTCAAATGAGTACTTCGCGAACGGATCTTCTTTTCCCGTCTTGAAGGCGTGCGTGGCAGTGCGCAGGCCCATGACTGGCCCGCCTCGATTCAGGTAGTCGTCGAAATGCTTCATCTGCTCGGCCGGGAAATTCTGAAAGCGCAGGAACACCACGGCGAGATCGGCGGTATCAAGCGCCTCCATTCCTGGCATGTTCGAGTTTCCTGCCACGATCTCACCCGTGGTCTGATCGATATTGAAAAGCACCGTGCATTTGAACCCGAAGTTCTTCGCGAGAATTCGTGCCAGAGCCGGTGACGTTTCTTCAGACCGGTATTCATGATCGCCAGCGAGGAAGACGATGTGCTTGCCCTTCCCCGGACCAGACGATCCCTCGTAAACGAGCGGAGCAGCGCTGGCACTGATGGAGCATGTGACGAGTGACGACAGGGCAAAGAGAAAATGTTTCATAAAGGCGCAATCCATTCCCATACGCGTCTCTCGACGCCACCCTTTCTGAAGGATTGCATCCGGAGACCAGCCAAAGAGAAGCTCACGGCTTCTTGGTTAGAGAGATCTCGCCGCTGGATTCGACTTCGCCATCTGACATTGCAGTAACCCTCAGTACGTACTTTGTGCCGAAGGCGTGGTTCTCCAACTGGATCGTGTATTTGTTACCTTGATTGGATCCGCCCGAATAGCCCTGATGGGCGTCGGTGGAAATCGGCTTTCCGTTTTCGAGCAGCTCCACCTTGGTGATGTTCAGGCGGGATTTGTCCTGCTTGCCGCGGAATGTGACGACGTAGGTCCCCTCACCATCAATGGATTCGGCGATGTTGAAGTCGACGGCTTTTGGGCCTGTGGAGTCGAATCTCCCGGCCTTCCAACGGGCAGCCGATTTGCCCACCTTGGATGCCTTCTCCACCGGGGCGGAGGCGGCGACCTTGATCGAATCGGCGTATTTGGCGTGGAACTGGCGGGCAAGAGCGACTTCGTCGCCGCTTACGACCGGGGAATTGACACTGCCGGGAGTTCTGACCCAGTTGAGCTCCCAGGCTCCCAGCTCCTTAAAGAAAGCGTTTGCCCCGAAGGCCTCGCGGCCGTGGGTCTGCCGGATCCCATCCTCCGTGTAAGCAGTTCCGTTAACGAGGTGCTTGCGCAGCATGGCGTGGTGCATCTGCCAACGCTTCAAGTAAAAGTCCTTGATGAGGCCGGACCATTCGCGCCAGCCGTAGTCCACGATGATCGGGTCTGCTCCTTCGATCGGCCCCCAGACCGTGATGAGACCGCGGGCGTTCTTTTCGTAAAGGTCCTTTTCGGCCGGGCTGGTTCCGCGAGAGCGGGCGTCGGTGATCCATTTGGCGAACGAGTACTCCGGGCGCGGTTGGATGAGCGTATCCACATCGAGCAGGAGTTGGTCAAACTCGGCGCAGGCCTTATCAAAGGCAACAAGGTCCTTCTTGTCCCACGCTGCGGCGATGCGTGGCTGAAGGAGTTGAGAGTAGTTGCTGAGGACTTGACGCCCGAGGTCAACGATATCGAAGCGATACGCGTCGGAGGCTTTGAGCTTGTCTGCATCGGCAAGGAGGAGAGTCCAGGCTTCGAGCAGATCAGCCTGCGGGTAAGGAATGAGGAAACCGGAATTGGGACCGGATTTTTTCGGTCGGATCGCGGGACGGGCGGCGATCATCGATGAGTTCTCCTTGTTGTCGGTTCCTGGCTTGTAAGCGGTCTCAAGCAGGAGGTCCCATGCCTTGTTCGCGTTCTCGGATTCGGCTCCGTAACGGCGGCGTGCATAGTCGTGGAGCCACTGGTTCGGATCAACCGGATCAGCCTTCCAGAGCGTGTCGAAGGCGAGTTCGTAGAAGGCGGGGTTCTGGATGATGCCTTCCATGAAGAGCCCGCCGCCGATGCAGTTGGGAATGGACTTCGACATGCTGGCAAAAGGATTGGTGGCGAGAAGGCCCATGTCGCCATGCAGGTTGATGCGACCACCAAAATTGTGAAGACGACCGGTGACGAACTTGAAGCCCCAGAAATTGTCGTTGGCCTTGTTCTTCACTCCGCCGAGGTCGACGACGAGGAGGCGATCCTTCGGAATGGCGACGGCGAGAGGTTTGCGGATCGACCATGACTGCATGACGATCGTCCCCTTTGGATCGATACTATTGATCAATTGGCCGATTTTTTCGCCCACCTTTGTGAGGTACTCATCGCCAGCGACAGGCGGAGAGCCTTCGTGGAAGGGATCACACCCGTAGAGATGGGAAGTTCCGAACAGCTTGGTTTGCTCTTCGAGGAACGAACGCCCGAGGGTGTCGAAAAGAGGATCGAGCGGATCAAGCTGGGCAGCTCCTGGGAAACCGCACCATTCCTTCTTGAAGGAGATATTGGCCTTCGGGAATTTTTCTTTGGCAAGGCGCGGAACATGGCCGGTGAAGCCCTGTTGAATGGGGGTCATCCCCAGCGCGCGCTGGCGCTCGATGATTTGTTTCCCAAGTATGGCGCTCTGGTCGATCCAAGACTTCGGTAGCGGACCGGCATGGCTTTCGATGTTGGTCATCCACTGCCATGCGAAGTAGGCGGGACCGCAGAGAAAGGTGCGGGCCTCGAGATCGGTGAAGCCGTTCTTGAGAAGAGTATTGTACCAGACGGCTTCGAGGCCGACCATGGAGAGCGGGGTATTGATCCCCTGCATGGCCATGAAGTCGATCTCACGCTGCCAGCGCTTCCAATCCCACCAGGCAGCGGAATAACTCAGCGTGCAATAGTTGAGATAGACGCGGCGCTCGAGCGGGCAGGTAACGGTGACGGGCTCGCCGACCTTCGGCAGAGGATTGGGAAGAGCGAGCTGGTCGCCGCACCAGGAAACGTGGCAGTTGGCGCGGTTCTTGAGATACCAGTTGAAACCGGATGCGACAGAAACACCGTTGTTACCCTTGATCAGGATCTTGCCATCAGCGGTATCGGAGATCGAAAAGGTATCCTTGCCATCGCGCATCGGGAGCGAGGTATCCACCTGAAAGCGTTCGGCCACCTGCGGAGTGATGCGTTCGATCAGGCCATGGGCCTCCAAGTCCGCCGGGGTGGCTTCCTTCGCTGTCGAGGGTAGAATCAGACAGATCAATGCGACAATGGATAGGCGGAGAGTCATGGCGCTGGGTGGGAATAAGAATTGAGGGATAGATGCAAAGTGGCTGGTGGGGAGAAGTTGGGGAATTCGGATGCGAAGAGCCACCGGCAGTGGCGGGACCGTGAACTCGATGGTCTCTACCTTGCCGTGCCAGAGGATGTTCCAGACCAGGATTCAGCGGACGGCTCTGACGCTGACGTTATCGATCACGGGATCGGCACGGAAAGACGAGGCGCTGGTTTCGGTGAAAACGAGGGTGGTGTTGGCGGAAGTCGCCCTGAAGCGGAAGGTGGCGGGAGCGTTGTAGCCATTACCTTCGCTTGGTTTGCGCTGCTCGGTATGCTCGGAAAGGAGGGGGCCACCGGGGCCCATCCCATTGTGGACGGAAGCGGTCACCGCAACCGGATTCTCACTGAAGAAGATGCCGCCCATCTCGAAATTCACTTCGTATTCGAACCCCGGCTCGGTAGTGAAGGTCTGGTAAATGCGGACAAGATTCGGATTCGGTGTGCCATGGCCTCCCGCATTGAAAGCGACCTGCTTGTCCCCGGTGGACGAGAGGATGGTGATGCGTTTCGTGCCATATCCCGGCTCGCCCTCCGAGTTGGCCCGAACCACCGCGATCCTGTGCCCGAAGCGCCAGCCCGGCAGATTGGATGCAGTGGCCTCGACACCGAAGCTCGAGTCCGGAGGGGTCTCGCCGGATTCAAAACCACCATTGACGATGATCCCATCGGAAGCGGACTCAGGCAGACGGACTAGGAAATCCCACGGTCGGCTCCGGGTCGATACGAGCTTGCCGGCCGGATCTGAAACACGGGAATCCCCAGCGATAAGATCTTCCTCGTGATCGTTTGCCTTCAGGTTTTTCGCGCGAACCCGCCCTTTGAAGACATGGACTTGATCGGGGATGTCTGGTTCGGAAACGACTCCGAATTCAGTCCCGAAGTCGGTCACCTCGAGCCCCGGTGTCACCACCTTGAACCCCTGGGTGGTTTCGTCGATCCGGAACCATCCGGTGCCGCGTTGGAGCTGTAGGGTGTCACGGGATGGAACATGGAAGCTGGCGGGAGCCAGGATGAGCGCATGCGATCCGTGGCCGAAGGTCAGCTCGATCGATCCTTGGTCGAGCTGGACGGTGGAGCCTACGGTGAGCTCGTTCGATTTAGCATGCGGGTTGGAGCCTGTGATCGATACCAGGCTTCCAGCCGCAGTCTCGAAAGAATACAACCGTTCAGGAGCTTTCGTCAGGATGAGCCGAAGAACGACCGCTGACAGCATGAGGACTGCCGCGGCGGAGAGAATGGCCACGATACCGCGGCGGCGGTTCTGCAGGCGGAGTCTGGAGTTGGCGAGAACGGTGGCGGTTTCAGCCGCCGAGCCTTGTGAAAAGCGGGTGGTGAGTGCTTGTTCCAGCTCGGCGTGCTGGTAGTAGAGCTCGCGTGCGGCGGGATCGGACTTCAACACCTCGGCCAAGGCGTAGCCGGTCGCTTCGTCTGCCGTGCCATCGAAGACGTCCTGGATCGCGCGTTCGATTTCCGCCGGATTCATGAGGTTGGGCACTCGGGTTCGAGTTGGCTCAGAATGCACTTCCGGAGCTGGGTCCGCAGGCGGTGAAGGCTCACGGAAAGGGCGGAAACGCTGCGACCGACCTTCGTGGCGAATTCGTCCAGTCCGCCCTCGCTGCTGTAGCGGAACTCAACCAGCTCCCGTTCCTGTGGGCGGAGTTTTTGGAGACACCCTTCCAGAACTTCGAGGCGGAGGTCGGCATTCCCCGGGCGATGGCTCGCTTCGTCGGCCATGGTTTCGAGCAGGGAATCGTCGAAATAGCGCATCTTGTCGGACTTCATGCGCTTGAGGTGATCCATCACGGTGAAGCGTGCGCACGTAAGCGCCCAGGATTTGAAATTGGTGCCCATGGTGAAGTCGTCACGCTTTTGCCAAAGGACGACGTTGGTTTTCTGCAGGACGTCTTTTGCGTCCGCGTGACCGGGCATGAGGGTGAGAATGAACGCCCACACGTCCCCCTGATGCCGTGTGATCAGACTCACAAAGCTCGTTGAAGGATCGGCGAGGGGATCGAAGGATTCCATGGTTGTGATACAATAGCTGGAGCAGGCGGAAATCTTACGCGAAAATAATCAGATTGGGATTCATGGGCGAAAGGTGTGCCGCCCGACTTTCCCCCATGCAGGGCCATCTGGGAGCTTTTTCTCCTATTTTTATCATCCGGAGGTTAAGATCGAGCCGTCCGCTGCTATCAATTGGTGTGAGATTTCCGTTTCCCTTGCCCTCTGATCCAGCCGTGTCCAATCGTCCGTCTGTATTTCTAGGAGCCTATATGAAAACCCTCTGCGCGCTATTCGTCCTCATTCCAGGCCTGATGCTGGCTGCACCGCAGGCCCGCACCGATGGCGACACGATCACGATCGAGAACGGAAAACTCAAGCGTACCGATCTCCACGAAAAGTGCGATCACCACGACCGAGATTCTCAACAAGTTGGATGGCAAAACCCTCGTTCCCGGCAATACCAGGGAGTTCGTCCTCCATTTGAAGGACGGAGCCACTCTTTCAGCCTCGGACTTCTCCATCGTGTCGAAAAAAGCCGGTCAACCGGTCATTGACGGCAAAGAAGTGGCTCGCCTGGAGATCGGGATGAAGGCGGCTCGTCCTGCCATGGAGGCGAAGTTGATCTATGTATTGGGCGCGGACGACGGCTTCATTCGGAAGTCGCTTGAGATTACGCCCTCTCAGGATCTTGAGATCATCGGGATCGACCTGGAGTCTCTCACTCTGGCACAAGCCTACCAGCCTTACACCATTTCTCAGATCACCGCCCGGGGGGCGGGCCAATGGCGACCGGGGCTCGGCCAACCGCTTTATACCAAAGAATCAGGAACCTTCTGGGGCATCGAGCACCCCGCCTCCGTCAACACGGTCAAGGACGGGACCCTTGTCTGCTCCTATCTCGTCGGGAAGACCATCAAGGCTGGCCAACGTTACACCACTCACTCCTCCGTCCTCGGGGTCTCCGATTCCCCGGACTTCATCAAGGAGGCTTTCTTCGACTACATCGATCAAACCCGCATCCGTCCGCTCCGACTCCAGGTCCAGTACAACTGCTGGTTCGACCAAGGGAAAAATGTCGAGTCCGGCAAGTTCATCGCCTCGGTCGAAAAGATCAGCCAGGAACTCAATCGTGCCCGCAGTGTCCCGCCGCTTTCCGCCTACGTGATCGATGATGGGTGGCAGGATCCGTCTGATTGGTCGGACTCGGTTTGGAAGGTGAACAAGAAGTTCGATCCGGAATTCAAGGACGTGAAGGCCGCGACCAAAGCCGCGGGATCGAGCCTCGGTCTGTGGCTTTCTCCCGGCTGCGTCTTTGGCGGGCAACCGGCGATCCCCGCCATGCGCCAGGCGGGCTTCCGCGCGCTTGATCCGTGGATGTCTCTCGCCGATCCACGCTACATGGACAAGCTCACCGACCGGCTCGGCCAACTGACCGGGATGGGTGTCACCTATTTCAAGCTCGACGGGGTCTTCGGACATCTCAACACGCGCAACTTCGACATCGCCGGCTTCAAGGGATCGGAGGAGAAGCTCAACGATCCCCAATACGATCTACAGAAGATCCAGTATCTCACCGATGGTTCGGACCGCTTGATCGGTGCGTTTCACAAGATGCACGCCATCAATCCCAACGTCTACATCGTCATCTCCAACGGCGCATGGCTTTCCCCCTGGTGGCTCCAGCACATCGACTCGGTATGGATGATCAATGCGGGGGATGCGGCGAAAGGAGCCGACCGCACCGGAGAACTCGTCTACCGCGACAGAGTCTACCACGACCTCGCGGTTTCGGAGAACACCCAGTTTCCACTCTGCTCCATCTTCAACCACGAACCGAAGAAGACCACCAGCGAGGAAACCAAGGACGCTTTCCGGAAATACCTCTACATGCACCTGTCCAGAGGCACCGGATTCGTCGAACTTTACATCAAGCCGGATATCCTGAAAGCGTATGACTGGGATGTCCTGGCCGAAGGACTCCTTTGGGCACGGCAGGTTTTCCCCACCTTCAAGCATTCGAAGATGCACGGCGGCGATCCGGGCAGGAAGGAAGTCTATGGCTACACGGCCTGGTTGGATGATCAGGGCTATGTCTCGCTGCACAATCCGGCGGACAAACCCCGGACCTATACCTTCACCCTCGACCGGAATTTCGGCCTCACGAAAAACGCCGCCGGGAAGACCTACCAGCTCAGCTCCCCGCTCGCGGATTCACTGACGGGACTGAAGACCACCTGCCGGTATGGTGACGCCATCACCATCACGCTTCAGCCATCGGAGATCCGCATCCTCAACTTCGATACGAAACGCGCCGATTGGTCCAAGCTCACAGCACTGCAGACCAGAACGAAAGACGATTTCACGGGAACTCCTCCCCAAGCTCCGGTCTCCGTGCCACGGGAGGAGAAAGTGAAATCTCCGCGCTGACCAGGATGGATTCCCTCCCACCCCTTTCCCTATCTCCATCACCACTCGTCATGCTGTCGTCTCTCATCCGTTCCCCGAAAACATTTATCCCATGGTTGCTCCGGAGCATGGTGGCCACGGCCTTGTTGGGGCTGAACGCGGGCGCGGAGACACTCCACTGGAACGTTCAGAAGCAATACGGCATCACCGCCGACGGCATCCGCAAGGCGGTCCAGGCGGCAAAGAAGCATTTCAGCAAGCAGCCCAATGACACCGTCGTTCTCGATTTCGACGCGGGCGTCTTCAAGGTGGAGGGCAAAGACTCCGACGAAGGATCGATCGATCTCAGCGGAGTCAATCCGGGTCCGGAAGGTCGGCTCGTGTTCCAGGGTGCGGGGATGGACAAGACGGTGCTTGTCTTCAGCGATAACATCGCTGCGATTTCCGGCCGCAAGGTCTTCCGCGTGACGATGGCCGGCATGCACATGACCCGTGAAAAATACACGGTCAGCCAAGGACTCGTGGTCGAAGCCTCCAAGGGCAAGCTGGTACTGGATATCCAGGAGGGGTTTCCGACTCCTGCGGACATCTTCTCTGCGGGCAGTGACCAGGGGCGCTTCCTCCGCCGCTACACCAACAGCAAAGAAGACCCACAGCTCGTGGTGAAGGACAACGCGCAGATCGCCTGGCTTGATGCGAAGCCGCTCGGCGGTCGTCTATGGCAACTGAATCTCTTGAAAAAGAACCTCGTGCCGGGTTATCAGAAGGGCGAATTGATCGGCATCAAGTCGAAGCACGGTGGTCAGGCTTATTGGCTCATGGGTGGCTCCGACTTCATTTTCCAATCCGTGAAGTGGACCCAGAAAACCCGTGGCGTTTTCCGCGGCTCGTTCGACAAGATCCAGATTCTCGATTGCGTGACCGACCGTGCCGCGCCCATCGCCGGGCAGGCAACCTGCCTCGCCTCGCCCGAGGGCGGACCTCAGATCGGACAACCATGGGATCCACCGACCAAGGGAAACATCGTGAGGAATTGTCGCTTCGTCGCATCCGGCGATGATGCCGTGGCCTTCTTCCATGGCACCGGCGAAGTATCCGGTTGCCAGATCCGCGATGCCTTTGCGCGCGGCGTCCTGCTCGCCGACAGCGCCAAGGTTGTCGTGAAGGACAACACCCTCGTCCGCTGCGCTGTCCAGAATAGCGAAGATCACAAACTCCCCGCCGATCCGGCTGTGCTCATGAAGTAGAATGGAAAAACTCTTTGGCATCTTACTTTCGGGGCTTACATTCGAGCGATGATGGCAGTTCCACGGGTGTCACCTTTTGGACAGCAATCTTCCGATTTCCCAAATTCCGGACCTTGGTTTCCAGCTCGCTGTCCGGGGCGATATCGAGCTTCGCAAGTGAGGCCCCTGACAAAGGCGGTGTTCCTTCCACCATGAAGTCCAGGGCGTGCTCAATCTCCGCAGATCAACCACTCATTCATCCAGACTCCACCTTGAAATGCAGATCCCTTTGAAGAGACCGGTAGCGATCCTTTGCGCCATCCCCATCGTGCTGGGGCTGTCGGACCATCAGGCAGGCGCCGCGGAGCCGGACACGAAAGTTCCGCTGAAGGCTCCATTGAGTGGACTTGTCCAAATGGGAGACATTGGATTTCACCGGCAGGACGGAGGTTCGGCCAAACCCTCACTTGGAGATCTTCTGCGTTTACCGGGCATTTTTGGTGGGACAGTGATCAATATCACCTGGCAACAACTGGAACCGACCCCGGGCACCCTCGATACCAAGGAGATCGATCGTGTTTTGGACGAAATCCGGTCCTATAACAGCGCCAATACCGGGTGTCCCATCGGAGTCCGGTTGAGGGTCTGGCCGGGCCCCAATGCTCCGGTGTGGGCGAAGAATCTCGGGGGTGCCCCGGTGGCTGTCCGGCATAAGGGGCTTTCCATTACAGTCGGGAGATTCTGGACAAAGGATTATCGTGACGCCTGGCGCAGCCTCCAAACCCGCCTGGCTGAGCGCTATGACGCAGAGCCTTTGATCCGGGAGGTATCCAATACCTCCGGTTCGACCATGACGGATGAAGCTGTGCTCTTGCCCGCCGATGCGGAGTCCGTGACAAATCTGAAAGCAGCAGGATTCACAGATGAATTGTTCAAAGCCTGCCTACTGGAAGCTCCCGCGGATTTTGCCCGTTGGAGGACCACCCGAGTGGAGATGGTTTGCAATCCCTACCGAGCAATCGACTCAGGCAAGCCGAAGCCAAACATGGAATTCACTCTGAAGTTGATGCAACACGCGAGACAGGAATTGGGGCCGCGCGCGGTACTGAGCAATCATTCGCTGTCCAAGACCACGGCTGAGCAGTTGATTCCGATCTATGCGGAGATACAACGGCTCGGCCCGCCGATCGCTTTTCAAACTCATTCGCCGAATGGACTGGACTGGGTAGGAGCAATGCGGGCGGCTGTAACCTACAAGGCTGGATCGGTGGAATTGTGGAACGGCACGCAGTTTGGAGGCTTCGAAACGAAGAGTCCGGACACCCTCAGGGAGTGGGCTTCCTGGCTTCAAGAGAAGCGTTGAACTGGGGACTCCTCTCCGGAGGTTGTTCAAGCCCCCAATGGAACCGTCAACGTGACTGCCGTGCCTTTACCTCGCTGGCTGACGATTTCGCAGTTCCCTCCGCAATCCTCCATGCGCCTTTTCAGGTTCCTGAGTCCATCGCCGGAGGCAGCGTATTCAACAGCGAAACCGCTGCCATCATCCTGGATGAGAACCACGAGTTTGTTATTCCCAAGAGTGATTCGCAGCAGGATCGAGGCTGGATCGGCGTGCTTGACGGCATTATTGAGCGCCTCACGTGTGGCCAGAGCGATATGGTGACGCCGCCGGGGACCGACACTCATTTCCGGAATATCCCGCACGATATCCGTATGGAGCGGGATATTGACCGACTTGAGGAAGTCCCGGGCGGAAAACGAGAGATATTCAACGAGTGAGGCCAAGCTATCCTGGGTTGGATTGATGGCCCACACGATTTCATCGAGAGCCCCAACCGCGTGCCTGGCCTTGAGGGCCAATTGGTCGAGGGCGGGACGCTGGGCGGCCTCGGTGATGATCCTCCGCTGCCAGCTCAGAGAGGATGGAAAGCTCTGTGAGACTCGCGCCAAGATCGTCGTGAAGATCACGGGAAATACGAGCTCGCTCGGCATCCAGCATACCTTCCATGCGGAGCTGGTGGATTTTCAGTCGCATGCGCCTTCTCGCCACCAGCCATCCGACTAGGAGAGGACAGAGCAAGGACACCATCGCAATCAACACCATGACCCAGGGTCGTTGCCAAAAATGTGGCAGGACTTCGATCGTCACCGCCTCGGGATCGGAGGTCATCCCATCTCCGCTGGTGGCAGCCACTTCGAAGGTGTAGCGGCCCGGAGGCACCAGAGGATATTCGATCTCACGGTTGATTCCGATGAAGCGCATCTCCTGCTCAAGGCCCTTCAAGCGGGCCCGATAGGTGACCTTCTCGGGAGCACCGAGACTCAGCCCGGTGAAATGGAATCCAAGTCGGACACTTCCGGGCCCAGCCACGATTTGGTTGCTCCCATTCGGCTGTGGGACACCTTGGACCTCCACGGTCTGCAAGTGGAGAATAGGAGCGACATGGGAAGTTTCCATGGGCTCCGTCTTCACTCCCACCAGACCACCCGTAGTGGGAAACCATAGACTGCCCATGCCATCGCTAAAGACACCCGGCTGCGTCCAACCGACACACTCCCGGGTGACGAGACCGTCCGAACGATCGAGGTGCAGCCAGCCGGGCATGTAGGTATCATCCGCGATACACTTGAGGAGATCCGTCCTCGATGCCCGCAACACACCGGCGAGCGAACCCATCCACAGCGAATCATTTCCAGTCAGAGCCAGCGCGGTCAGACGTTCGTCAGGGATTCCTTGGCGGCTTCCAAAGCGATGCCAGACACCGTCCTTCCATAGCAGCAAACCGGCTCCCAAAGAAGACGCCCACAGTTCATCCTGGGAAAGCGGCAGGATCGTCGAGATGGAGCGACGCGGCAGCGGGCCGATGTCACCCAGTTGCGAGAACACGGAGCCATCGCAGGTGAGTATCCGACCGTCCAGCGTTCCAGCATAAAGCATCCCCTTCGCATCGAATGCGAGCGTCGAGATTTCCGCATCTTGGAGGAGAGGCTGGTCTTGAAACTTCTGAAGCGTGGTTCCGTCCCAGCGGAAGAGCTTTGATCTGCCGCCAAACCAGAGGCGGCCTTCGTGGTCCTCCGCGATGACACTGATTTTGGATAGTTCGGGCGTATTGCCGAACCGTGCCTCCACTTGCCGGGTCTGGGGATTGTAGACGAATACGGACGCGTCGCGGGATGCGATCCACAATCTTCCGGCGTGATCCTCCAACATGCTGGAGACAATTCGGGTCACTCCACTGGAAACAATGGGCACATGCTGGAGCTCTCCATGATCGATCCTATCCACACCCCCACTGCGTCTGGCGATCCACCAGGAGCCATCACGCGATTGGATGGCGACCCGGGTTGGCTCCGAATAGACACCATCCTTGGACGACAACCGGATCACGCGGCCATGACGCACACGCACCAGTCCACGAAGAGGACTGGCGACCCACAGATCCCCTTCCCGATCCTCCAGCAGATCAAGAGCATCAAGGCTGTCATGGATGGCAATGGAGTTCTTGGATGCATTCGCATCATCGGCTGCAGTATACTCCAGACCTTCTGCTCCCATCGACCATGTGCCTCCGAGCTGATCGATCAGGCGCTCCGGGGCACGTGTATCATCGGCTCTACCCCGTTGCCTTTGCAGGGCGAGATCGGCCGACATCGCGTGAGCCAACGGCGCGGACACATCGCGAACGATTTCCGCCGAATGATCCCGGATCTTCCACAGCCGCTGGTCGCGCACCACGTAGGTTTCATTTCCAAAGGAGAACAATCGGGTGACAATCCCCGCAGACTGCTCCTCATAGTCGGAGATCACACATTCCAATCCCTCCTCACCGAGACGGAACAATCCATAACGATAGGTCGCAACCCAAACGGAACCATCCGCAGGAGTGAAAACGCGGTAGAAATCAAGAGGCCGTCCCCGCCATTCTCCCGTCGCTTGGATACTCTCGAATTCAAGACCATCGAATCGAGCCAAACCTTCGGCGGTGGCGATCCATAGGAACCCGTCCGGTGTCTGCCCCACGGAGCGGACCAGATTTCCGGGAAGGCCTTCGTCCGATTGCCAGGTCCGCACAAGGAACTCGGGGCGGGTCGTCGTCTCCCGGCCCACAGCCATGGCTGTGGACAGGATCAACAGAACGAGATACCGGAGCATTTTCCATCATGGAACCGTATTGCGCTCACCGGTGTCCAGCCGAATGGAGTGTGCGAGCCACGCCATCTCTCCCGATGGGAAAACGACTTGACCCATTGCGGAAAAAGCAGATGAACCCCTTGGAAAGGCGATGGCCGCATGAGCGCGGTCGCGCACTTTCTCCGAGATCCCGCCATGACTCAGAATCGCAGATCCAGTGTCGCCATCGTCGAGGACAATAGCGCCCTGGGGGCCAGCCTGAGAAAGATCGTGGAGTCCGCGGAGGATCTCTCGTGTGTGGGTGTCTGGACCAGCGGTGAAGATACTCTGAAAAAGATCGATGCTTTCCGTCCCGAGGTGGTGCTCATGGACATCAATCTCCCCGGCATCTCCGGTATCGAAACCACCGCCAGGATCAAACAGCACCTCCCCCAGATCCAGATCGTGATGGTCACCGTCTATGGTGATCACGACAAGATCTTCGCCGCCCTCAAGGCTGGAGCTTCGGGCTATCTCCTCAAGCGTTCCTCCCCCTCCGAGCTTCGGGATGCCATCCATGAGGTGCTCGCCGGTGGCGCCCCCATGAGTCCTGAGATCGCGCGCCGCGTGGTCGAAGCCTTCCAGCAGCCCAGCACGGATGCCCCTCCGGAATCGGACCTCTCATCCCGGGAAACGGCAATCCTTGAATGGCTCTGCAAGGGACTAGCCAACAAGGAAATCGCGTCGGAACTGGGTATCGCGCCGAACACCGTGCGCGTCCACCTTCGCAACATTTATGAGAAGCTGCACGTGAGGTCACGCACGGAAGCCGCGCTGAAGTATCTCAAGATCCGCAGCCGCGAGCCATGAGCCGCAAGGACGAAGGAAAGCCTCAGGGCAGCTCGTTGGCCGTGTAGTAGAACAAGCGGTTCTGCAACGGTGAGTGATCGGCGGCTTCGGCCTCCGGCAGATCGAGTTGATAGACCCGGCCCGGCTGGAAATCCGCCAGTTTCACCTCGATTGTCCGCGAACCATCACGGGAGATGGATGTCACCTCGTGACTCTTCTTGTCTTCGGCGTCGCTGCCATAGGTCCACTTCGGCTGGTAGGTGAAGGAAGCAAATTTCCAGGACGTCTGATTCACGAGGGAATCAGGCACATCCTTGGTGAAGGTCACCTTGAAGCCCGTTTTCGTGATATGGAACGATTCGATATCGAAGGGAGTGCCTCCGAGCCAGGTAATACGTTGGATTCCCTCTGCGGGTGTGCCCCACCCTCTCACCGTCGCGCCGACGTAAAGTTGCTTTGCCATCCGGAGAAAAGCGCAGCCGGTGATTTCCGGATCGCAAGCCATGACCATTGATGAAGTGCGTGACCGCACCTTGGAAATGGCCATTCACCTTCTCCAGCATGATCCGTGAAATGCGGGTGCCGTTGTTGTCCGGCAATAGAAGCTGCCCCGCGAAGGGTCCGAATCCGCCGCTTCGTGGCAATTCCATCGGTTCTCCCGCCGAGCGGTTGATCTCAAGATTGGGGAGCTCGACCACGGCCTTGGTGCGGGCCTTGTTGTAGGCATCCAGATCCTGCCGGAAATACAGCAGCGGATCCTTCCCCGCCCATACCGGATCCCAGGTCAAGCTACTGGGATGCCCGTAGAAGTTCCCCTTCTCCACGAGATAAAGGGGAGTCACCGCCTTCCAGTCGCCTTGATTGTCCCCGCACCAGACGTTTCCATCCGGATCGCGATAAATGCCGTTGTGCATCCGGAAGCCGCTGGCAACCGGCGAAAGCGTTCCCGCTGCATCACAGTGCATCACCCACCCGCGCCATTTGACCGCCGAAAAATTACGTCCACGGCGTCCTGCGGGAGAATAGTCCCCCATCACGTGTTGGAAAACCGGACCGTTGTGGGATGCGGTCCCGATCGCGAGATAGTAGCCACCATTGCCATCCCGGGTGAGGGTATTGGTTTCGTGGTAGTTCCCGCTCAACCCCCAGCCCGAAGCAAAGCGCATGTAACTGTCCGCCTTGCCATCCCCATCCGTATCCTCCGCCTCGGTGATGTCTGACATCTGGATGACACGGATCTTCGTGGGAGACACCACGTCGATGCCGCAGCCATTCTGGAAACCGGTGGCGAAGAGCTGCCACTTGAATCCCTCCGGGTCGGACGATGGCACCGCATGGATCACGTCTCCACGACGCAGCACGACGAAGAGGGAACCATCCGGTGAGAAATCCAGACCGCCGACTTCAGGTGGAACGTCGTCAGGCAATTTGATCGTCTCGACCTTGTAGCAATCGTCGAACCCGGCGGCACATGCGAGACCCGCGAGCAGTGGAAAAAGGAGCAATGGTTTCATTCGGGCTTCGCGATGGACTGGATGAAGAGGACCAACGATTCGACTTCGACGTCCTTCAGAGTGTATGGCGGCATGTAGTTGGGGGGGAATCCCTTCACGATTTTCGCGTTGGGATTCCGGATGCACTCCTCCAGATAGGCGGCATCCGCAGTCACAGAAGTATCATCCGCCAGGGGCACCTTGCTGCCTGCCAGTCCAGCCAGCGTGGGGCCGTGGCCATTGGAGCCATCGATGGAATGGCAGGTGGTGCATCCGTAACTGTTGAACAGGACGCTTCCGGCATTCACGTTCGCCTTCTTGAGATCGACCTTCAGTTCGTAGCCCTTGAATTGACCCAGGACCTTTCCGGATCGGGAGAACTCCACCTTGCCCTCTCCCGAGACCTCCAATTCACCCTCGCGATAGGCCAACTTCGCGGATGGGGAGCAGGTCCATTCCGCATGATAGGATAGTGGCTTGGCATCCGGTGTGATCTTCACGCTTACAAGGTGGCTTCCGGATTTGAAGAAGAAGCGGGGCGTGCCTTTCTCCAGCTTGTAGCCGACGTAATGCGGATCATCCACCAGCTTGCCATCGATCGATAGCGGATGCGTTCCCTCCGCTTTGTTAAAAAGGGTTCCGACCAGCTTCGGCACGTAGTCAAACGCGACGCGTGATCCACGTGTCTTATCACCCCAATAGGGCGTGAAATCCAGAAATCCCCCCTGCCAGGCATAGAGCGGTCTGCATTCCACCGTATCGAACACATAGGACAACTGCGCCCCGAAGTTCACCGCAAGAGCAGCCGGTACTCCCGCAATCGGCAGCTCTTCCCCCGGCAAATCCGTTCCCTTTTCCGGACTGTATTTGGGAGCAGTCTGGCCCGTATGATAATGCTGAAAAACCGAAGTCTCCAATCCCGGGTCAGGAAGATAGGTGCTGATCAGGAGAGGAGCTTCCACGGACCCTATCGGCTTATTCTCATAAGTCAGAAGAGGGTCCGCACGCAGCACCGCGGTTGCCATAAGCAGGATGGAAAAGAGGATTTTCATACAACGAACAGGAAACTTGATGCCTCCGTCTATCGCATCATCCGGAACGACATCCGAAGGCACTTTCCTTCACGGAGCAGCGTTGGAATCAGGAGGTGGCAGCTCATGGGGAAAGGGCTGGTGGGGATACCGGTGGCATTGGAACGATCTTCCATCCTAGATGGAAGATCCTCCCGGTTGGAATACCACAAAAGCATTAGCATCGGGGGAACGACGGCTCACTCAGTCCATGTCCACGCAGTCGATGGCATAGCCGGGACTGAGGAATCCCGATCCTCCGTTGCCAGAGGTGATGCGGATCTCCAACTTGTTGTCACCGGCTTTGAAAGCGCTGGCAGGAATCCGGTAGCTGAATGTGGCGTTGTTGCCACGGTAAGTGCCTATGGTCATCGTCCGTGAGTCCGGTTGGCTGGACGGCTTCTGCAAGGGTGAGGTCCACGCCGAGTTCAGCGCGACCTGTGGCCGCCCGCCCGCAAAGGCTGTCGTGATGCCGATCCGCACCGTGCGATCCTTGATTTGGCTCTGGTCCAAATGGAATGAGATGGAAATCGGGTCATTCACTCCCCGCCACTGGCAGGCGGGAAAGTCTTTCGGAGCGCTCCTACCGATCACGTATTCCCCCGTCTTCCATGCAGCTTGACGGACATCGGAAGGATGCATGCGCGGAATGTTCGGGCCGTTCGCGAATTCGAGAGGAGTCCCATCCCAGTTTCCGATCCTCCACAGGCATTCCGCACGTGACGGATCTCCGGTTAGATTGAACACGGGAACGGTCGTCGTCTGGCCTGCCACGACCTTCACCGGCGCGGTGTAGATTCCAAGTTCATCGCGATAGACCGTCATCGTATAGTCTCCGGGCTTCATGTAGCCACTGGTGGCGGAACCATCGGCACGCGCGGCATCCGTCCAATATTGGGCCGTCGCATTGGAAAAACCGATCGCATAGGGCACTGCGGCATCTCGACCGCCCATACCCCGGATTGCCACCTTCCCACGCCCGGCTGCCGGGATGTAGCCGACAAGCCCGAGGCTCCCCATGAATGTCGTATCTGGAATGGAGGGAGCTGCCCCATTCGTGAACATCAGCGCATAAGGTCCATAAAGCACCCCGGTCCGCCATTTCTCCGTCTGGCCGTGCCCGGAGTTCATGTAGTTGTAGACCTCGGCATTGCCACCACTCTGATTCTGGATATCCCGGAAGAAGGGACCGCCACTCGAGCTTTCCCGACTGCCATAGACCATGAAGACGCCCCTTCCCGGTCCGGTTACGCCGCGCAGGGTCAGATCCTTCGCCCGCTGGTTTCCGAAGAACTTGCTCCGCGTCGTTCCATCCGCCATACCCATCACGTCCTTCGACTCGACTCCCCGTGTGCTTCCACCATTGGTGGACTCCACCGGCGTCCCAGGAAACAAGGCCCCTTGAAGCCTTGTGATCCAGCGCAGCTCGCCCACTGCGGGCTCGTTGCCGGCATAGGTCGCCATGTAGATGGTATTCTCATTTTTCCGAACCACGTAGTAGTGGGTGAGATCTTTCACCACCTGGTTCTCCGCATTGGTCGCGACGGTGATTTTGATGATGCTGTTGTCCGACCAAACGCCGACGGTCGTTCCCTGGGTTCCCAGTCCCGATGCGATGCTCGATCGTTTCGAACGATCGTTGAGTTCGGTCCCATTGAATTTGATCGAGTCAATCCCTCCGCTGTCTCTCATCACCCGGAAGGTCAGTCCCGCCCCGCTGTCGACCATGAACGAGGCGGGATCCGTCACCACTCCAAAGGCCGCGAACGCCGGAGAGGCAGAAATAACCAGTCCGCCAACAGCCAAATGGATCAATGAGCACGCTTTCATGAATGGAGAACGGCCTTCCGGAGACAGGTGTCACCGGGTCTCCGCCGTGGTTCATCTTCAACAGAAATCCCGTGTTCCGGACAATAACCCGAATGGACTAGATGGGGGCGTTCAGAATGGGCCGAATATCCCGTCCAAAACCGTTTGCCCCGGAAGCGGAACGTGCTCATGTTAGGCTCGGGAATCGTCCCACAACCTTTTCATGTCCGTGAAGTTCCAGGACTACTACGAAACACTCGGCGTCGCACGCGATGCCCCCCCGGAAGAGATCAAGAAGGCCTTTCGCAAGCTCGCCCGCATCCATCATCCGGACGTGGCAAAGGATAAGACCGGCGCCGAAGAGAAATTCAAGGAAATCAACGAGGCCTACGAAGTCCTCGGTGATCCGGAAAAACGGAAGCGCTACGATGAGCTCGGAGCCAATTGGAACCAACCCAGCGGCCCACCACCTCCGGAAGGCGGCTTTGGCGGATGGTCGTGGGAGCCCGATGAAAACGGAGCTTCGTTCGAATTCGGAGGCACCGGCTTCAGCGACTTCTTCGAGCGCTATTTCAGCGGAGCTCAGGGCGGCTTCGGCCGTAACGCCCAGTCTTCCCGCGCACGTGGAGCTCACGCTCAACGCGGCCACGACATTGAGGCGGACATTCTGGTTTCACTGGAGGACGCGCTCCACGGCACCCAGCGTTCGGTCACGCTGCGGCGGCCGGACGGCACCGCCGATACCTTTGACATCCGCATTCCGGCGGGATTGCGGGAAGGCCAGCGCATCCGCTTGGCAGGCAAAGGCGGCCCCGGCTCCGGAGGAGCAGCGGCCGGGGATGTCTATCTGGGTATCCGCTTCGCCAGACACCCGGAATTCCAAGTGGATGGAGCCGATCTCCACTACGATCTCGATCTCGCGCCCTGGGAGGCGGTGCTCGGAGTGGAGGTGAAAATTCCGACCCTTGATGACCCGGCCAAGCTGCGGGTGCCCCCCAATACCGAAGCAGGCACCCGTTTGCGACTCAAGGGGCGCGGCATGACCGACAAGAACAAACAACGTGGCGATCTGTACGCCATCGTCCACATTCAGATACCGGAACAAAGCCAACCGGAAGAACAGGAACTGTGGAAAAAGCTCGCCTCCATCTCCACCTTCAACCCGAGGAACCCGTCATGACCCGTTTCGTCCTGGTTCAAACTTCTGTTTCCATCGAGGTGCGTCCCTCGGAGATGCCCCATTACTCGCTGGAGGAAGCAGCAGAAAGGACCTCCGTGGAGCCGGAGATTCTCCGCCGCTATTGCCGCGATGGGTTGCTTGGTCACGCGAAGGCCGAGTCCCAAGCGGAGCCGGTTTTCGATGACGACGCATTGTATGACATCCGCCGCATCGAGCAGCTCCGCCATCAACACGGTGTCCCGATCGAAATGCTGCCCATGGTCTTCGGCTTGGTCACCGAAGTGGAAAAGCTTCGCGAGGAACTGCGGCGGTTGAGAAAATAAAGACCGCAGCTCAATCCCCCAGCGTCACCGCGTTGGCTGCGGCATAGTCTCTGGCATGGGTGAGGCTGATCTTCACCTCCCGGATCCCGTTTGCTTCCGCATAGGCCTTGCCGGTTCCTGTCAGAACCAGCGCAGGCTCACCGGATTCGCGGCGTATGATCTCCATGTCCAGCCAGCCAAGGTCCTTGCCAATCCCGGTTCCGAACGCTTTCGCCACCGCCTCCTTCGCGGCGAATCTCGCCGCGAAATGCAGGGCCGGGCGCTTCTGGGAGGAGCAATAGCGCCGCTCATCCGCAGTGAAGATACGTTCGCCAAAGGCCTCGCCATGACGCTCCAGCGCCTCGGCGATGCGCTGGACTTCCACCACATCAATGCCAATGCCGATCAATCGCATGAGCCGCCCGGGTAGGTCGCCATCAGTTGCTTCATCTGGCGAACAGCCTCCGCCATCCCGACCTTCAGGGCACGGGCAACGATGCTGTGGCCGATGTTCAGTTCGACCAGATGCGGCACCTCGAAGAGGTGGAACAAATTGCCGTAATTGATGCCGTGGCCGGCATTGATCTGAAGACCGAGTGAATACCCCAATCGGGCCGCCTCGGCCAAGCGGCTGACCTCTTCCGCCACCGCATCCCCTTCGGCATTTGCGAAACACCCGGTGTGCAATTCGACCATCTCCGCGCCAAGCTCGGCGGCGGCTTTCACCTGATCGAGATCGGGATCGATGAACAAACTGACACGGATCCCGGCAGCCTGAAGACGGCGGATGCAATCGCCGGTTTCCCGACGCCGACCGACGACGTCCAAACCACCCTCCGTGGTGATTTCCTCACGAGTCTCAGGCACCAAGCACGCGAACTCCGGATGGAGCTCCAGCGCGAGAGCGATCATCTCCTCGGTGATGCCCATTTCAAAATTGAGCGGCACTCCGATCTCCGAACGGATGGCGCGTGCGTCCCGATCCTGCATGTGCCGACGATCTCCACGAACATGGACCGTGATGGAGTCCGCGCCACCGCCGATGGCATCGTAGGCGGCTTCCAGCGGCGAGGGTTCGGCGTTCGGAGAATCCGGAAGAAGAGCGTAGCGCGCCTGACGAAGCGTGGCCACGTGGTCGATATTGACGCCGAGCAGCAAGGACATGGCGGCTTTTCTACAGGCGGAACCGGCGTCCCGCAAGGCAAGTAAGACCTTTCCCTGCGCCATCCAGTCCTCACCGTCCCAGGATCGCCTCCCGACATCGGGGGGGCTCCCACATCGGACCACAACCGTGTGCCAAGCCCTCGGCTTCGACCAAATTCCAATGGAAGGGCCACCCCCGTTCCTCGGCCAGTTTCTTGGCGGCCGCATAGGCATTCCGCCCGCGCTCGATCCGGGTCGCGCCCTGTTTCATCGCGGCTTCCCCCGTATCCAAATACTGTAAACCGGTATCCCCGGTGCCGAGATAAAGTGTCAGTGGGACCGCCAGATAGCGTTTGATTGCCTCGTCCGAAGCCTCATCGCCCTCTAATCCGCCGAATCCATGAGGATAGGCTTGATCGCGATCCGGAAACACCAGCGATCCCGGATTCACAGCCACCATCCGCTTGGCTTGGTTGGGATGGAGCGCGGCCATCCGGCAAATGAACTGCGCGCCAGCAGAATGCCCCACCAGGTAATACGGTAGTTCCCTGCCCTCGCGTCGGTTCATTTCCACAAGCAGAGGCGCCAGATAGGAGAAGGTGCGGTCTTCCAAGGGCTGTTGCTTCTTCTTCAGAAAGACGCCGCCTTCCTGATACGCTTCGGGATCGAAACGCGCGCGATCGAATTCCGGCACTACCAACAGCATTCCCAGTTTTTCGGCCAGCTCCCGTCCCGACTTCCGATATCCGGCAGCGTCCCGATTGGCACCGTGAAACAGCACCAGCAACGGACCCTCCTTCCAACCGGTGGGACGATATCCAAAAACGTGGATCGCCTTGCCCGCATGCTGGAATTCGAACTCGAAGTCCGAGCCCTTCGCCACCGCGATCTCCGAACCGCCGGCAGACCTCTCCGCTGGATCCGCCAGCATATCCATCGGAAATGCCAGCCCCAGCATCAAAAGGCCCGTAACGGCGGGAAGGATTCTCATGGAACGCACGCATACGTTCGATCCTCCAACCGCCTATCGTTCACGCTCCTTCGCATTCTTCCGGAATCCGGAGCAGCAAAACAACCGCATCCCCTTCCGTGTCCAAATCTTCCATGCAGATCGCTTGATCGCGAGCCTGCATCAGCCAGTTCCCAGCGGACTTCCAATCGGCCGCATCGAAGCAGCATCTCCCGAGTTCCAGCAGGATTGTTTGAAATGGCTCACCATTCGCGTGACTCAACTCCAAGGCCTTCTCATATCGGGAAACCCTCTCCGCAGGCTCATGCGTGAGATCCGCCAAGGCCTCCCACATGAACCCGGAACCACGCCCGGCATGGGTTTCCGCTTCACAAAACTCCCGGAGCATCTGCCGATGATGATCCGCCAGCACCCGATCATCCACCGCCGAGGCATTCACCACTGCCAGCACCATATGATGCACGGCATCGTATGTCTCTGGTGGAATCTGATAGGAACCGGACACCTCGGAACCCTACCACACGCCACGGAAGAAAAACACCCTCCAATGAAAAAGGCGTGGATCGTTGGATCCACGCCTTTTTACAAAACCTATTGAAACCGGAGAGATCAGATCTCCTGAACCGGCAGGTTCGTCACTTCCTCGCGGACTTTTTCGGCCAGCGGGGTGGAGAGATAGCGCTCGGTCGAGGAAGGAGCTACGGTGACGATGCGCTTGCCCGCGAACTCAGGGCGCTGGGCGATCTGAAGGGCAGCCCAGACGTTGGCACCGGTCGAAATACCGGCCGGGATGCCTTCGGTCTGTGCAAGTGCCTGTGCGGTGGCCAAGGCGTCTTCGTTGGTGACGAGGATCGTATCGTCCACAAGATCGACATTGAGGTTCTTCGGGATGAAACCGGCAGCGAGGCCTTGAATCATGTGAGGGCCGGGCTTGAGCTCCTCACCCTTGCGGAACTGGGTGATGACCGGGCTGCCAACAGGCTCGACGGCGAAGGTCTTCAGCTCGCGGCGGGATTTGATGACCTCGGAGACACCGGTGAAGGTGCCACCGGTACCAACACCAGCGACGAAGACGTCGATGTTGCCTTCGGTGTCACGCCAGATCTCCTCGGCGGTGGTTTCGCGATGAACCTGCACGTTCGCCGGATTGTCGAACTGGCCGGGGCCGAACGAGCCCGGGGTTTCATCCAGCAGCTTCTTCGCCATGGCGATGGCACCGGCCATGCCGCGGGCACGCGGGGTGAGAACGATCTCGGCACCGAGCAGGCGGAGCAGAACGCGACGCTCGATCGACATGCTCTCCGGCATGGTCAGGATGACGCGGTAGCCCTTCGCACGGGCGACGAAGGCGAGGGCGATGCCGGTATTGCCGGAGGTCGGCTCGATGATGAGGCCGCCCGGCTTGAGCAGGCCGTCACGTTCGGCGGCTTCGATCATCGCCTTGCCGATGCGGTCCTTCACGCTGAAGAGCGGGTTGAAGAACTCGGCCTTCACCAGAACCTCGGCGTTGAGGCCCTTGGTGAGGTGGTTGAGACGGATCAGAGGGGTATTGCCGACGGTGGCGACGAGGTTGTCTGCGATGGGCATGGGATGAATCAGGTTTCGGTTTCTATGATATATAGGTAAATCCGGCGGCCCGATTTCCGCGTTCCGTATCCGGACCGGAAGGAAGTGAACCGTTGGATCAAATCTGGAAGTCGGAGACTCCGGAGTCGAGATGCAAACCGCACTCATACTTCTCTCCGTTGAAGCGAGTGGACTCGGCGTCCTGGCCCTCGACGACAGGACTGGTGGAATGCCAGTCTCCCATGGTCGCATAGCCTTGCTCCGCCAGCGGATGCGGCGGGAGGGCGTGCTGGTTCATGTAGATGTTCACCTGCGCGTCCGCCCAATCGAGGATCGGATAGACCTTGAGGGTCTTCTTCTGCTGCTCGGCGAAAGAACGGTTGGCACGGGTGCTGGACTGGCTGCGGCGCACACCGCTGAGCCAGACGTCCCCGCCGATTTCCTTCAGCGCGCGGTCCATCGGCTCCACCTTGGTGATGATGCCGTAGCGATCGTTGCCCTCCTTCCCCTGCTCCCACAGCTTGCCATACAGCGCCTCCATGCGGGCGGCGGTGAGGGCAGGCTGATAGACGCGGAGGTCCAGCTTCGGGAACCGCTTGGTGACCTCGTCGATGTACTGGTAAGTCTCCGGGAAGAGATAGCCGGTATCGATGAACACAACCGGGATTTCCGGCGCGTTCTCATGGATCAGATGGAGCATCACCACCGCCTGAATGCCGAAGCTGGTGGTGGCGACGAGCCGGGAGCCATAACGCTCGTGCAACAGCTTCAGGCGGTCTCCCGCCTTGAGGGCTGCAAGTTCAGCGGAGAGCGCGTCCGCTTCAGAAATGGATGTCGAAAGTTGTGTCATGCGGGGACACCGACATTCGCGTGGAAGTCGGCACCTTGTTTTGTTTCCGCCACGTAGCCGGTGCGGATGACGAAGTCGCCGAAGCGTTCGCCATCGAGGCGTTCCTGCGCGTAGTGCTTGAAGATGGGAGCCAGGAGCTGCGGGATCTCATCGCCGGGGAACTCCGGGCGATAGAGCTTCGACAGGCGCTGGCCGGCGTGGCCGCCGCCGAGATACACGTTGTATTTCCCGGGCGAGCGACCGACAAAGCCGATCTCGGCGATGTAGGGTCGGGCGCAGCCGTTCGGACAGCCGGTCATGCGGATGGTGATCGCGTCATGGCGCAGGCCGTTTTCCTCGAGGCTCTCTTCCAGCTTGGTGATGACGTCCGGGAGATAACGTTCCGCTTCCGCAAGCGAAAGGCCGCAGGTCGGCAGCGCGACGCAAGCCAGCGAGCTGAGACGCAGCGCGCTCTTCAGGTGGCTGTCCTTGATGCCATACTGCTCCAGCAGCTTCTCGATCGCCGGACGGTTCGCGGGCGAAATATTGGCGATGACGAGGTTCTGGTTCGCGGTCAGGCGGAAGTCGCCGTCATGGATCTTCGCGATCTCGCGAAGGCCCGTGCGCATTGGGTAGCTCGGCGTATCGAGCACGCGGCCGCCGGAGATGTAGAGAGTGAGGTGGAAGTTGCCATTGGCATCCTCGACCCAGCCGTAGCGGTCGCCATTGTCCTCAAAGACGAACGAGCGCGCCGGCGCGAGATGGTAGCCGAGATACTTGTCGAGCTCGGTCTTGAACCACTCCACGCCACGATCCTGGATCGTGTACTTCAGGCGCGAGTGCTTGCGATCGGTCCGGTCACCGTTGTCGCGCTGCACCAGCACGACCTTCTCGGCCACATCGACCACCTGGTCCGGCGTGCAGAAGCCGATCACATCGGCGAGGCGCGGGAAGGTTTCTTCGTTGCCATGGGTCATGCCCATGCCACCACCCACGGCCACGTTGTAGCCGACGAGCTTGCCGTTCTCGACAATGGCGATGAACGAGAGGTCGTTCGCGTAAATGTCGACGTCGTTCGACGGCGGCACCGCGATGGTGATCTTGAATTTGCGCGGCAGGTAGGTCTTGCCGTAGATCGGCTCGATTTCCTCCTCGGAGGTTTGGACCTTCTCGCCATCCAACCAGATCTCGTGATACGCGCGGGTCTTCGGCGTAAGGTGATCCGAGATCTCACGGGCCTTCTGCAACGCCTCGGCGTGCACAAAGGACAGGTAGGGGTTAGGATTCACCATCACGTTGCGGTTCACGTCGCCGCACGCCGCGATCGAGTCCATGGCCGCCTTGTCCATCGCCTGGATGGTGCGCTTCAGGTTGCTCTTGATGATGCCGTGAAGCTGGAAGGCTTGGCGGGTGGTGAGCTTGATGGTGCCATTGGCGTATTGCTCCGCCATGTCATCCGTGGCCAGCCATTGGGCCGGGGTGGCAACACCTCCGGGCAGGCGGATGCGGATCATGAAGGAGTAGGCCTTCTCAAGACGATGCTTGCGGCGGTTCGGGCGCAGGTCGCGGTCGTCCTGCTGGTAGGAGCCGTGGAACTTGAGCAACTGCTGGTCATCCTCTGAAAGCGAACCGGTCGAGAGATCGGCGATGCCTTCAGCGATGGTGCCACGGAGGTAGTGGCTGCGGGTCTTGATGCCTTCGTTGGCGGAGAGTTTCTTTTCGCTCATTGGTTGTGGTGGCGAAGGTTGGGAAAGGGAAAAAGGAAAGGAGGAGGATCAATAGACATCGCGCTGGTAGCGCTTCGTTTTCTTGAGGTCTTCGAGGTAGGCTTCCGCATCCTCGCGGGACTTGTGGCCCTGTTTCTCGACGATGGTGATCAGGGCTTCGTGGACGTCATGAGCCATGCGCGAGGCATCACCGCAGACGTAGAAATGGGCGCCTTCTTCGAGCCAGGCGAAGATCTCCTTGGAGTGCTCCAGCATCTTCTGCTGCACGTAGATCTTCTCGGGTTGGTCGCGGGAGAAGGCGACGTCGAGCTTCGAGAGGGCTCCGGACTTGAGATGATCCTGCCACTCGAGCTGATAGAGGAAGTCGTAGGTGTAGCGCTGGTCGCCGAAGAACAGCCAGTTCTTGCCCGGGTGACCGAGCGAGGAGCGATGTTCGACAAAGGCGCGGAACGGAGCGACGCCGGTGCCCGGACCGACCATGATCACCGGGGTCTCACCGGAGTCCGGGAGGCGGAAGTGCTTGTTCGGCTGGACGAAGACGCGGACGTTGTCGCCCTTCTTCACGAGGTCCGTGAGGTAGGTGGAACACACGCCCTTGCGAGCCTTGCCGTGGGCTTGATAACGCACTGCGGCGACAGTGAGATGCACCTCACCAGGATGGGCGAGCGGGCTGGAAGCGATCGAGTAAAGACGCGGCGGCAGCTTGCGGAAGATACCGGTGAGTGCGGCGGCGGAAAGACCGCCCGGAGCGAAGGCTTCGAGGGCATCCACGATCTCGCGACCGTAATTCCAGTCCTTGAGCTTTTCCTTGGCATCGTCGGCCAGCAGCGCGGCCAGTTCGGTGGAACCGGTGGCGGCCTGGAGCTTGGTGAGAACCGCACGGGAAACGGCGGTGATGTCGTAGTCCTCGCGGAGGGCATCGGCGAGCAGCTTGCTCCCCTCGCCCTTCACTTCGACCGATTCGGTACCGGTCAGCTTGGCCGCCTGGAGCACGGCCTGCACCACGTCCGGAGCATTGACCGGAAGAACAGCGAGCGCATCGCCCGGCTCGTAGACAAGACCGGAGCCATCCAGCGAGAGCTCGATGTGGAGTGTTTCCTTGGCAGAACCCTCGCCGTTCAGAATAAGGCTTTCGGCCACTTCGGACGGGAAAGGGTTCTTCTTGCCGTATTCCACCAGCGCGCCGGGAGCGGCAGGCGTGGCTGCGGCAGCCACGGGAGACGGGGCGGTCGGAGCCAAGGCGGAAAGGGCATTGTTCAACCACGCGGCGTAGTTTTCCTCGTAGTCGACATCGCAGTCGGTACGGGGAGTCACGCGCTTGGCACCGAGGGCTTCGAGCTTGGTGTCGAAATCCTTACCGGTCTGGCAAAACTTGTCATAGCTGGTGTCACCCAGCGCGCAGACGGAAAAGGAAACGTCCTTCAGCGCCAGCGAGGCTCCCATGAACTCCTTGTAGAAAGTGGTGGCACTTTCGGGCGGTTCACCGTCGCCCCAGGTGCTGACGATCACCAGCAGGTTCCCCGCCTTCGCCAGATCGGCGGCCGAGATGTCGGACATGTTCTTCACCGCAGCTTGGAAGCCGCGCTTCTTGGCCTCCTTGGCGGTGCGGTCCGCGAGGACTTCCGAGTTACCGGACTCGGTTCCATAGAGCACGGTCAATTTCGTAGCAGCGGCAGGCGCGGTCGCAGACGGAGCAGCAGCGGTGCCGGTGGCAGCTAGGAAACCACTGAGCCAACCGCGCTGGACGGGATCGAGGCCGGAAAGAACGGCCTCAAGGGCACGGCGCTGGTCGGGAGTAAATGGGGCGTGCTCGGGGAGCATAATCCTTAGTTTGTTGCCTTAGATTATAAGATTTCGACGGGACTCTGGGTCTGCATCGGGCGCGATGCAAACCTTTTTATTGCGCGCGGAGAGTTGATTTTCACGAATGGTTCGTCGAGTCCCGTTGCGTAGTATTGCGCCATGATGCCCAGATTCATTGGCACGATTGCCCTATTGCTGACGGTCCTTCCCTGCGGAGCCGCAGTTGAATTGGCTCCCCTTTTCCAGAATGGAGCCGTGCTCCAGCGTGATCGCCCGGTACCGATCTGGGGGCTGGCCACTCCGAATTCACAGGTGACCGTTGAATTCGCCGGCCAAAAAGCCACCGCCACCGCAGGCGCAAACGGACGTTGGAAACTCACGCTACCGGCCCAACCCGCCAGTGCGGAAGGGCGGACTCTAACCGTCACCGAGAGCGGAGCACCACCAGTGGAGGTGAAAGATGTCCTAGTGGGCGAGGTCTGGCTGGCGAGCGGACAATCGAACATGGAATTCCGAGTCGGGCAAACCCGACCGGAAGACCAACAATTGGCAGCCACTCCGACCACCGCCACCTTGCGACTTTTCCAAGTCCCCCACGTCGTTTCTCCCGCCCGGCAGGACAAAGTGAATGCGCGCTGGGCAGCGGCCACTCCTGAGACAGTGAAGAGCTTTTCAGCGGTCGCGTATTTCTTCGGCCGGGGCCTCTCGGAAGACATCAAGGTCCCCGTGGGCCTGATCGAGAGCAACTGGGGTGGCTCGCGAATCGAACCGTGGTGGGCGGAGGAAGGCCTCGAAGGCATCCCGGAATATGCCGATCTGGTGAAACGCCGCCATGCCTCCCTCCCTGGCTACCCGGAGTATGATCAGTCCTTCCGCGGCTATTTGAAAACCCTCCGCGATTGGACAACGACCGCAGAGCAAGCCATGGACGCCGGAAGGCCTACTCCGGAAGCTCCGAAGGCCCCCGCTCTTCTCAACGTAAGCTCCGGTGGCGAGACCGGCACTTACCAGGCGATGATTCACCCGTTGGTTCCCTACGCGCTCCGCGGCTTCCTCTGGTATCAGGGCGAGTCGAACAATGGCGATGCCATGGCCTACACCACCAAGATGCAGGCTCTCATCGAGGGCTGGCGAAAGCAGTTCGGCAATCCGGATGCTCCCTTCCTCTTCGTCCAGATCGCGCCGTTCAACTATGGAGCGGACCGTATCAACAGCCTTCCCCAGCTCTGGTCCGCCCAACAAGCCGTTCTAAGCAAGGTGCATCATACCGGCATGGCGATCACCAATGACGTGGGCAATCCCAAGGACATCCATCCCACCAACAAGTCCGACGTCGCCCATCGTCTGCTCCAATGGGCACTCGCGGATGTCTATGGAAAGAAGGGCGTGGTGCGGTCCGGCCCACTTTACTCGGGCTACAAGATCGAGGGGAACAACATCCGTGTGACCTTCAGCGAAACCGGCTCCGGCCTCACCACCCGCGACGGCAAGGATCCGGATTGGTTCGAGATCGCCGGAGAAGATGGCAATTTCGTGCAAGCAGCCGCGAAGATCGCTCCGGATGGCAAGTCAGTGTTGGTCCACAGCGACAAGGTTCCCGCGCCCTTCCAAGTCCGCTTCGCTTGGTCGCAGATCGCCGAGCCGAATCTCATGAACAAGGAGAAGCTTCCGGCAGGCGGCTTTGACAGCCACTGGCCCGTCGATCCCACCTTGGGTGAACTGGTGTCCGGCGGACGCCCCTATCAATCCAGCGACGCGAACAACAAGGGCTGGAATTCCGGCCTCACCGACGGCGCTTGGGGCAATACCGCAGGCACCTGCTACGCCACCAACGAATCTCCACAATTCCCCAAGACCGTAACCATCGACCTCGGCACACAACGTTCGGTGCAGGCGATCCGCTACGGCGTGCCGAACATCGGCGCGACCAAGACAGTGGCTGTTTCGGTCAGCGTCGATGGCAAGAACTTCATGGAAGTGGGTCGCAACGCCTTCGCCCCGAAAACCGCGGCAACTTCGACCGCGCGCTTTGCCACCACTCCGGCGCGCTTCGTCCGTGCCACCATCGAGGATCATCATCCAAAACAGGATGGCTATGATCCAAACTTTGCTTTCCTCTCGGAAGTCGAAGTTTATAGTCAGGTAGCGCCTTGAACCCGGACCTTCCACACGTCGTCGTCTTTCCCGGACTCGATGGCACCGGCCATCTCAGCCGGGATTTCGCGGGTGGGGATTGGCACGGTCATCCGGTCACGGTCCTGCCGATCCCAAAGGACGGACCACAGGACTATGACTCGCTAACGACGGTACTGGCCTCCCAACTGCCAGAAGGCCCTTTGGTTCTGGTGGGCGAGTCTTTCTCCGGACCGATCGCCATGAAAATCGCCCGGCTTGAACGCGGCCGGGTCGAGGCACTCATCGTTGTCGGCGGTTTCTGTGCGTCTCCCGCTCCAGCGGGTCTCGCACTGGTGCCATTGCGTCCTTTGTTTCTGCTGCCACCACCCGCGATGTTTCTGAAAAAGTATCTGGTGGGCTCCGAAGCCAGTCATGAGATGGTGGAGACTCTGAACTCCGCAATCCGAAGCGTGCCGTCATCGACCTTGAGTGCACGGGCTGAGGTGATCCTCGCTTTGCGGGAAAGCGACTGCCCGTCATTCGATTCCCTGCCGGTGCTTCTGGTGCAAGCCCACCACGACGAGTTGCTGGCCTGGGAATCGCAGTCGAGATTGGAACGCCATTTCCCGGGTGCGGAATCGGTGTGGATCGAATCGCCGCACCTGCTGCTCTTCACGAATCCGGATGCCTGCCGGGAAGCGGTGGTCGAGTTTCTGAGCCGGGTACCGGCGTAGTCGCACAAGTTTCCAACTTGTGAATGTGAGCGGTGCGCCATCAGGAAAAAGCAGCGAATGATCCCTTGAACGCGATCTCGGCTCTGCCGCATTGGCAGGCCGTTCTCATTCACAAGTTGAAAACTTTTGCTACTTCTGCAGATCCCCTTTCGCGACGGCTTCGTCCAACAGCGCGGACATGCACCGCCACAGCTCTTCCGAGCCTTCCTCGATGGTGCGGTTACGCGTCACGACACGGTCATGGGTGATGCCGTGCTTCTTCCACGAGGTACCCTCGGTTAGAATGTTCAGCAGCATCGGTTGGAAGCGATCCACGGCCGAAGCGAACTTCGCTTCCGGAGTTTCACGGGCTTCGAACTCCTCCCAGATCGTCCGAAATTCCGAGCATTGATCCTCCGGCAGCAGGCCGAAGATTCTGTCCGCCGCACGGGCTTCGCGTTCCTTCTGATCCGCTGCCCCGGCGGCGTCGTAGGCGAAGGTATCACCCGCATCGATCTCCACCAGATCATGCAGAATCACCATCTTGAGCACACGGGCGACATCGAGATCCGGCACGTTCGAGTGCTCGGCCAAGGTGATCACCAGCAGTGCCAGATGCCAGGAATGCTCCGCATCGTTCTCCTGCCTGCGGCTTTGCGAGCAGAGGCTCTGACGGAAAACCTCCTTGAGCTTGTCCGCCTCGACAATGAAGCGGAGCTGGCGGGCGAGACGATCCGCGGCGTCCATCGTCTCAACGGCTCACACCGCGTTGCGAGCTTTCGATGAACTCGATGAGATGTGCCACCTGTGGATCGGAAGCGGCGTGGGTGGCTTTGAGCGAGCTGAGGGCGATCGAAAAATTCGCATCCTTCTTCAGGAACAGCTTCTTGTAGGCGCTTTTGAGGGCACGGACCGAATCCTCCGAAAATCCGCGGCGCTGGAGACCCACCAGATTGAGTCCGCGGGTGGAGGCCGGATTACCGTCCACGATCATGAACGGCGGAATATCCTGCACGATCTTCGAGCAACCTCCGGTGATCGAGTGTTGGCCGATCCGGCAGAACTGGTGAACCGCGGTGACGCCGGACACGATGGCATGATCGTCCACCGTCACATGGCCGCCGAGCGTGCCATTGTTGGAAAGGATGATGTGGCTGCCCAGTTGGCAATCGTGAGCCACATGCGAGTAGCTCAGGAACAGGTTGTCATTGCCAATCCGCGTGGGCGTATGCTCGTGCGTGCCGCGATGGACGGTGCAGTTCTCGCGGAACACGTTGCGGTCACCGACGATCAGGTAGGTCGGCTCCCCTTCGTATTTCAGGTCCTGGGATTTGCCCCCCACCGCCGCGAACGGAAAGAACTCGTTGGCCTTGCCGATCTTCGAGGTGCCGTGGATGACCACATGGGAATGAAGGACGCAGTCATCGCCGAGTTCGACGTTCGCGCCTATGACACAATAGGGGCCCACGCGCACGTTCGCGCCGAGCTTGGCATCCGGGGAAATGACCGCGGTGGGATGAATCACGGGAGCGATGCCAAACGAGAGGGCCGCGGAATGCCACTGTTTTTTGCAAAAAGGCCGTCCGGGATCACTCCCGGACGGCTGCTCTATTGCATGTACCCAAAGAAAACCAGAGACACCGGCCACCCTGGGAAGGTCCCGAGCCGGGCCGGGAAGAAGATGAATCAACTCAGCTCCTCCGCCCCTCTCATACCCCTTTGCTTTCAAAGCTGACCGCATTTCCACCCGGCCACATCCCATCTGCTATTTATTCTCAGCCGGGATCTTTTCCTCCATCTTCACCGCATTATCATACGGATTGGAGGTGAAGATAAGAGTCTTCGGATCCCGCAGCACATGGCGTTCGAAAATACCCGGCATGCTGGGAACATTGATCTCCAGCGCGCCCTCCGTCACAGTCCATTTCGCTCCTTGGAAATCCGAGCTGGGTTTACCATCGGTCGTGAAGAGCAAGTGGCCATCGGACGTAAATTCCCGGATGAAATGACGGCCTCCGTAGTAATAGGACCAGCGTCCGATGAAGTCTGACGGTCCCGCAGTGGTCACCATGCCTTCTTCGAACTGAAGGATGCCCTCGCTGTGCACGGGACCCTTGATTTCCTTCGCACGCTCATAGGGGTCGATGGATGCACGAATCGTCCAACGCCCACGACGGAAGTCCTTTGGCTTCAATTCCAGGCCGTAGACATTGTCCCTCACATTTTTGAGGTAGCCGGTGCTACCCACATGCGAATCCTCGGCAACCGGCACTCCATCACAATACAGCCCCACATCATGTACCATGATGGCATCCTTGCCATTGATCCACTTGAAGATGGCACGGTAGTTGGAGCCCTTCCAGATGAGATGGGTGACATCGAATTCGAGCTGCTTCGGGGTAAAAGAATCCATGTTCCAGCGGAAATCGCGGGCCGGCAGCCGGCGGACGAACTTCTCACGGTCGAAGGGAATCACCTGCACCGGTTCTTCCATATCATTCCCATGAATCACCGCCTGATTGACCAGAAGGCGGCGCGGGGCATCTCCGGGCACATTCAGGTCCACCTTTCCATCCAGCACGCCCAGTTCGAGCGCGCCGTCCTTGCGGGCATCCATCGCGAACTCCGTGCCGAGATCGACAACATTGCCCTTCGCGTAGTCTACCCGGAAACCCTCCGCCCCCTTGGGCACGGAGGCGACCAGCTTGCCGGAGTCCAGCTTGCCGGACGTCGCATCATTGACGGTAAAATCGGCAGGTCCTTCCAAGGTCACCCGCACGCCGCTGCCGTAGGTCACCTCCACCAGCCCAGACGCAAAGGACAGGCGGCCGGCCGAGCCTCCATGAGCGACCAAATCGGGTTCATGGCCCGATTTCCATTCCACCCCCATGAGGCCAGTGATGCGCGCTGCTGGCGCATTGGATGCGACCTGCGGAGCCTCCGGACGATGGTGGCCAAGCTGCCACCCGATGGCGAAGATCGCACAGGCTGCGGCTGCCTGGATCACGAGCCGGAATGGAAAGCGGTGGATTCTCGCACCGGCCCGTGCTTCCGCCGGTGGTTCCGCAGCCGCAACTGCCTCCGGCATCAACCCTTCCTGGGTCGCGACCGACAGATAATAGGCCAGCGCATCCGGAGCATCCAGCAACTCCTCAAGCCGGGCCATCTCGGTACGCGCCAAGGTCTCGCCATCCATGAGGCGATCGACGAGGCGGCGGAGTTCCGGGCTGGGTGGAGAAATGGAGGTCATTGGAATGCGGCGAGTTTCTCCTCGATGCAATGGCGCAACGCCAATCGCAGACGGGAAAGAGCCTTCTGGAGGCGGTTCGGGGACACGCTTTTCTCGCGGGCCTGCGCGGATAGCGATCCACGATCGAGATACTTGAGCTTCAGCAGCGCGAAGTCCTGGGGCTTCAGGGCGGAAAGGCAGCTCTGGAGAGCCGTCAAACGACGATCCGTCTCAGACAAGCGCTCTTCAGCGGCCCCGGCGATTTTCTGGAGAACGTCCTCGGAAAAGGTCACCAGCTTGTCCCGCTGGGCATCCCGCCGCTGGGCGAGGGTCTTGAAATAGGCGGCCTTGAACACCCAGGCCTTGAGGTTGGAGCCGGGCTTGAACTCCCCTCTCCTCTCCCACGCGAACAGCATCGTCTCCTGGACGATGTCCTCACACAGATGGGGGTGGGGAAAAATCGACAGGACGTAGCCGCGTAGCGCCGGCCGCATCGCCTCCAATGCCCGCGTGAACCCGACCTCATCAAGAGGCGGTTCGGTCTCGGGATTGGGGACAGGCTCCATCATGCCGGTTCATACCCGGATTCCGGGGAACCTGACATCAAAAATGGATTTCACCGGCGCCGGCGTGCCAGCACAAGAAGTCCCAAGCCACCAAGGACGGCGGCGGAAGGCTCGGGAATGGCCTGGAGCTGGATCGAATCAAAATTCGCGCTGCTGGTGCCGGTGGTTGCCTCCACGCCAAGATACAGCGTACGGAGGGCGTTGGCGTTGTAGCCGGTGATCGAGGCGGTGTTGGTTCCATCGCTGAGGGTCACGGTGGAGTTGGCGAAGCCGCTTCCATCCGCCGTGATCGTCATCGTGTAGGTGCTGGCCAGGGTGCTGCTCAGGGCCGTGCGAATATCCGTTCCCGAATCACCGGCGGTATTGTCCTGATGCAGGCTCGAAGACACCGCTCCGATGGTGTCGTATTCCAAACCGAGAATGACTCCTTGGGACTGCGCCCGTGCTCCCACGTTGAATTCCGATGCCACCGCAGTTGTGGTGGCGGCGGTCCAGCTGTCGGTGGTGAAACCGGCATAGGCGAAGGAGTTCGCGTTTCCGGACGCCCCGAAGGTGACCGTGAGAATGATCGTGTTGTTTCCCGCAGCGAATTGATCGGCGAAAAAGGTGGCCCCCAGATCCAAAGCAGCACCACGGTCCACATTCGAACCGGTGGTGTAGGAACCATCAGCCTTGAACAAAGCATCCGCAGTCCAGGTCTTCCCCCCGACGTCCGTGGTCAAGCCACTCAGATTGGTGGACGACGACCCGCTGAAATCATCGGCCACAATGACCGTTCCGTGAAGAGGCGAAGCGGCCGCAACGAGGATACAGACGGAAAGAGCTTTTCGGATCATGGGGAAGCGTAGGAGTTGGAGAAGGATCGTGACCTCCTTTGACCAACCTTCCGGAATCCTCCAAAAGCTGACGGCCGGAATGAATTATTTTTCCTCCACCATGACCCTCTTGGCGTTGTCGTAGGGATTTTTGATGAAAATCAGCGTCTCGTGGTCACGCAGGATGTGATCCTCCTTCTGGGGAATGCCCGGAATCGCAACGGAAAGCACCCCGCCATTCACCGTCCAATGGCTCTTGCTCATGGCGGCAAATGTCGGCTTGCCATTGATCTTGAGCGACACCGTGCCGTCCGCATGGAAGGTCCGCTCATACTTCGAACCCGCATAGGTGTAAGCCCATGTCCCAACGAAGTCCCGTGCCGTGGCCTCACTGACAAGCCCCTCCTCAAACTGCATGATTCCCAGGCATTGAATAGGCTTCGTCTTGAAATCGCGGTTCGAGGCGAAGGGTTTGATCACTTCCAAAGTAACCCGCAGGGTCCAGCGACCGCGTCGGAACTGCTGGGAAGAAACCGGCAGCTCCAGGAGGTTGTCATGAACCGCACCCGTATTCCCAGATAGCCCACGGGCGGAATTCCGACTGACCGGTTTCCCATCCAGACACAGCGTCACATTGCGGATTTCCACGCCATCCGCGCCTTTCATCCATTTGAAAATCGGTCGATAGGTCGAAGCTTTCCAAACCAGATGGGAAACATCGAACTCCATGTCCACCGGTTCGGCGCCGGTCAGCTCCCAACGGAAATCACGGGTGGGGATACGGCGGACGAATTTATCCCGGTCGAGAGGCACGCCCGAAACCTCATTGGCACCTGATTCATTGAGCAAGAGAGCCTGATTCTCGGTGAGGGACAGCACATCGCGGTCCGGCCGATGCAGTTCGACCTTGCCATCGAACACCCCAACCTCAGTCCTCCCGGAAAGAGAGGTCTCAAGGCCGAATTCCGTGCCAAGGTCCACCACCCGACCTCCCTTGTAATCGATCTGGAAACCTTCCGCGCCCTTGGGAACGGCCGCCACCACCCGCCCCCGGGTCAACTTGGCGGAGTTCGCTCCTGTCACAAGGAATTCGGACGGCCCCTCCACGGTCACTCTGACACCGTTTCCATAGGTCAATTCAGCCAGGCCGGTATGAATGGCAAAGCGCCGGCTCTTGCCATCTTCCGAGAAGGCTCCCGGCTCGAAATCCGGCTCCCATTCCACGCCAACCAATCCCGTCAGCCGCACCGGAAGATCATGGGCTGCGGGTGACGCCACCGGGGCGACACGGGAGGGGCGCCCGATGAAAATACCTGCTACAAACGCAAGCGCCACCAAAGCCGCCATCGCTCCAATCCGTAGACCCGGTCTATCCCACAGCGAAACAACCGGTTGCTTCATGGCACGGGGCAAGGTGGAGAGAGCATGTGGCAACAGGGTATCCTGCTGCATCACTTCGACATAAAACGCCAAAGCATCATCATCCTCCAGAATCTCCTCCAAACGTGCGGATTCCGTCTTCGAAAGCGCCCGGCCATCCAGCAATTGATCGACAAGACAGCGCAATTCGGAACTGGGAGGCTGTGGGTTCATGGTGCGTCTGAAAGGGTGGCGCGGATGCAGTGGCGCAATGCCAGGCGGAGCCGTGAAAGGGCCTTCTGCATCCGGTTCGGAGACATTTGCCGGGCGCGGGCATGGCGCGCCATCGAATCCCTGTCGAGATACTTCAAACGCAACAGCGCCAGATCGCCCGATGAAAGCTTGGCCAGGCACAGCCGCAGGGCGTGGAGCCGTTGATCGGCCTCTGCTGCCAACTCTTCCGCAGCGCCCGCCACGCGCTGCAACGCCTCCTCCGAGAAATGCACCAGCTGCTCGCGCTGACGGTCACGCCGATAGGACAGCGCCTTGAACCACGCGATCCGGAAGGCCGCCGGCCGTAACTTTTCCCCGTGGAAACGATGGCGCTGCTCCCACATGAACAAACAGGTTTCCTGCACCACGTCATCCACCGCATCGCGATCCGGCAGCAGGGATCTCACGTAGCCCTGGAGCGCAGGAATCAGCACCTCCATGGCACAGTTGAACTCCGCCTCATCCTCGTGAGTCGGTTCTTCCGGCGACGGGAGTGGCTCCATCGAGTGGAACCTTCCACTATTTGAGAAAACCTGACCAGATTTCCCCACTCCCGCAATGAGGGAAAGCCGGTCCGGAATGCCCGGACCGGCCCAACGCGGTCTCTCAAAACTCCCCTCGCAAGCCGACGGTCACGCCACGACCTGCCATCGGGGAGATATCCTTCAATACCGAGGTGCTCTGGCGCACCTCCGCATCGGTGAGGTTCGTTCCTTTGACATAGAGCGTGGTCTTCACCCCGCCGAGATCGAGATCATAGCCGAGGCTGGCATTCACGAGGAAATAGCCGTCGGTCGGCAGCTCGTAGTTGGCGGTGCGGTTTTGATCCGCAGCAGCCGTCCCCTCCAAGCGGGCGCTGAACTTCCCGATCCGGTAGTCGAAAGCAGCCGTGCCACGCACCGGCGGCATCTGTGGGAGATCTTCACCGGTCCGGCGATCCTGGGCGTGGACGAAGTCCGCACGCAGGATGAAATCAAGCTTCTGGGTGGCTGGGTTGAACGCTGTGGGAATCTGAGCCTTCGGGTCCGCCATCACCTTGGTGTCGCTCGCTTCTGCTGGAGCAAGCAGATGGAACACGGCTTCCGCCTCCGCACCGTAGATGTCCGCGTTGATCGCCTCGTAGTTGAAGATGGGAAGCAGCTCCACCGGATCAATGACACCGGTCGGTTGAAGGCTGATGTAGTTGTTGAAGCGGTAGTAGAAGCCACTGACGCTGCCGGTGACAAAGCCGGTGTTCTTCTTCACCGAGACATCAAACGCCCACGAGTTCTCGGTACCCAGATTCGGGTTTCCCACTTCAACGGTCCCGGTGGCCACGTGCGGTCCATTCGCGAACAATTCCACGTAGGTGGGCGGACGCTCGGTGTAGGCTACCGAAGCCGTGACCGCATAGTTCTCGACGGGATTGTAGACGATCCCCGCCGATCCGCTGAAGGCATCGAAAGAACGGCTCAGGCCGGGACCGAACTTCGGATCCGCTTCGGTGTCGTTGGTCTGGTGATCGTAACGACCTGAGAACTGGAGGCGCACCTTGTCGTTGATCGCGTATTCCTCGAAGACAAAACCGGAGTTGGTGAAGTTCTCCGTATGTGGCAGGAAGGCCTCATCGCCGAGAGCGGAGAAGTCGCTCTTCTGGCTTTCAAATCCGAACGCGCCTTCGAAGCCATGGAACTTCTCATGCAACAGTTCGGCACGAGCATCAAAACCTTCGATAAGGAATTGGGTGCCTGGAGCGCTGCCTTCGAACTCGGTGTGGGCGTAGTCGGAATAGCCGAACTTGTAGTTGATCTCCTTGATCCAAGTCGCCGGGTGATAGAACGCGCCGCGGAAATCCCAGCGCCGCTGGCGCAACCCGATCGTGACATCCGGCTCGGCGACTGTGCCGTAGGTCGAATCAATGCCGGAATAGGAAAGCCCGACATAGCCATCGTCCCAAACGTAAGAGCCTCCGAGGCCCGCCCCTTTCGAATCGGTGGCACTGTTCGGCAGGATTCCATAAGGCTCCGGTGTTCCGGGCGGCAGAGGATCCAACAAGCGTTCACGCTCGGACCGCGCGAAGCCGGGGATGTGCAAGTCCTCGGTCTGACGATCAAACCCATCGAGATGGAAAACGAGCGGACCCGCACCCCAAGTCAACGCACCGGAGGACGATAGCATCTCATCCGCCGAACCGGCGCCGAAGTCGAACTTGCCCTGTGGCCAGGTGCCGCTGAACTTCTCGGTCGGAATGCGGTCGTCGATCACATTCACCACACCACCAACCGTATTGGGGCCGTAAAGCAGTGAGGCAGGGCCACGCAGCACCTCGACCGATTTGATCGTGAGCGGATCGGCAGCCACCGCGTGGTCGGGGCTCACATTGGACACGTCCAGCACGGAAGTGCCGTTCTGGAGAATGCGCACCCGGTCATCACCGAGCCCGCGGATGATCGGGCGGCTGGCACCCGGCCCGAAGTACGTGGAACTGACACCGGGCTCGTTGTTGAGAGTCTCGCCAAGTGTCGGCTGGAGCTTCATTTGCAGATCCTCTCCTTTGAGAATGGACGCGGGTTGCACCTGCTCGAAGAGCGTCTGGCCGAGGCGGTTGCCGGTCACAACCACGTCGTCGAGTGATGCGAGCGGTTCGTCGGATTTCTTTTTGTCCGAGGAATCTTCCGCCCGGAGGGCCGGAGTGAGAGTGGCAAGAAAGCTGATGCTGGTGAGAAGAGAACGGGAAAATGGTTTCATATGGTTGGAATGCGGGCATGGCGGCGCCTTGGAAAAGGAACACGCGGACAGCCGGACACGCGCCGCCATGGGCGTCGTGCTGTCGTTTTAGAGACATCGGAACAACGGTTCCGGTCAGGGCCCGCGCGGTGGCGATTGGGCCAACATGCCACCCAGAAGATGTCCGGGTGTCACCGCCACCCGCAGGGCGGGCGGCAGAACCTCGGGCAGCTCGGGAGCCGCCATCAGAACCGGTGTCCCGGTCGGCGGCGGCACATCATCCACCGCGCCGCTGGTGAACAGAGTCACCTCGCACTGGTGACCCGGATGATCGGCATCGCAGTGAAGCTCGCGGTGCAGCCGGGCCGATGCCGACATCACCAGCATCAGGGCGAATTGGAACAGCAGGATGCCCACGAGGGCAACCTTCAGCAGGCGGAGTCTCCGTAGCCGTTCCACGGCCGGACTATGCCGGTTTTAGCAAATTTTATGCAAGAGCAAACCGGCTGTCCTACTCGATTATGGAGGAGAGTTCTCCACCATCCCTGCCTGCGCGGTTTCGGGATGAGAGACGTGCGAGCGCACCAGGGCGATCACGAACAGTTCCATCCATAGCAGTCCCAGCCAAAGAGCCAGCTGGAGGCCGACACGCAGCCGGTTGCACAACGGAGCCGGGAGGAATCGGCGCACGAGCGGTGGCAGCACGGGTGTCATCATGACAGGAGGATGGCAGATGATGCGGAACCTGTCTGACGGCAGCTTGTGTTGGATTCGCGGTCGGTTGCGGGATTTTTCTCTTTGCTGGCCCGCCGCAAGCTGTTGAGAAATGCAACAATGAGTTGCGTGTGGTTGCTGGCGAGCGGGGCGACGAACGTGTCACCGCTGTTCGCATTGCTGAGCCTGGTCTTGATCCTGGCTGTGCTGGTGTCGCTGGTGCTGGTGAAATTCCGCCAGAGCCTGCTGGTCGGCTATCTGTTGTGCGGCGTGGTGATCGCAAACTGCGGGCTGCTGCCATTTGTCGGCGGCGAGGAAAGCGACGCCGTCATCTCACACCTCGCCGAAATCGGAGTGATCCTGCTGATGTTCACGCTGGGGATCGAGTTTTCCTTGGGAGAGCTGGGCCACCTGTGGAGGAAGGCGCTGGTGGGTGGAGGATTGCAGGTGGGCCTTACCGGAGTGATCGCCGGTGGCATTGCCAAATGGTTCGGCTTTCCTACCGCGGAGGCGGTGGTGCTGGCCGTGGCGGTGGCCCTGAGCTCCACCGCAGTCGCCATGAAATCCTTCCAGGATCTCGGCCAACCTAACAACCCGGGTGCCCGCGTGGCCTTGGCGATCGCCTTGTTCCAGGATCTGCTGGTGATCGTCTTCATCCTCATCCTGCCATCACTTTATGGCGTGGGCGGTGGATCGGTGGCAGGTGGGGTCTTGCTGGCCATCGGGAAAGGCCTCCTCTTTCTCGGTGGAGCGCTGTTGCTGGGACGCTACGGGATCACGCCCTTGCTCCATGCGGTGGCGAGGACCCGCAGCCGCGAATTGTTCACCCTCACCGTGGTGGCGCTCTGCTGTGGTGTCGCGATGGGCGGCGGAGCCTTGGATCTCTCGCTGGCGTTGGGAGCATTCGCAGCTGGTCTGGTGGTGAGCGAGTCGATCTACAGCCATCGCATCATGGCGGACATCCTCCCTTTCAAGGATCTCTTCCTGGCCCTGTTCTTCATCTCGGTGGGTCTCCAAATCGATCTGAAGGCGATGGCAGCGGATTGGCCGCGGGTGCTCGCAGGCTGCTTCGCGATTCTCGCTTTGAAGGGTGGTGTGGCCTTCGTCGCCTCCCGGGCATTGAAACTACCGCCCCGCCCCGCCCTGCTTGCCGCCGCCTCTCTGGCGAGCACCGGGGAATTCTCACTGGTCCTGATGCAAAAGGCGTCCTACCTGCGGGCCTTCGATCCAGCGACCGTCCAGCTCATGCTGATCTGCAGCGCCGTGACGATGGGACTGGTCCCCGGCCTCATGCGCCTCAGCGGACCCGTCGGACGGAAAATGGAGCTGCTCGGGTGGTTCAAGTCCAAGAAGCCGCTACCCGAATCCCTGGCACCGTCAAAGGCGATCAAGGAAATCGGTGACCATGCCGTCATCATCGGTTACGGCCCGGTGGGACGAGCCCTCAATGAAGCGCTCAAGCGCTGCGGCGTGGATACACTGGTGGTGGAACTCAATTCCGACACCGTGCGTGATCTAAAGAAAAAGGGCCAGCTCGTGCTCTTCGCGGACGCCACCCACCCGGAAGCACTCGATCTCGCCGGTATCGGGCGCGCCCGCCTTGTGGCTTTCACCTTCCCGAACACGGCCGCCACCTGCGTGGCGGTGCCGATGGTACGGGAACGCAATCCGGGTGTGGTCATCTTCGGAAGGGCCAAGTTCCCCGAGGAAGTCGAGCAACTGCGGGAACGGGAGGTCATCGTGATCCATGACGAGCGCGAAAGTGCGATCGCCATGGTGCGCTCCGCCATGAGTTCCTACCTCCGGGCGGACATCATCCCGGAAGAGGTGGTCGGCGATGTGATGGATGCCGAATAGCAAGATCGTTACAAATCATTCCGGTGCCGCTGTTGACGCGGGCGGACGACGGACGAAAACTCCCGGCATGGCATTTCCCATCCGCAGTCCGCGCGACATGGTCGGCGGCATCTCCGTCTTCGGCCGCATTCTTGACAAGATCCGCCTCACCGCCGAGGGCCAGCTTCCCGATGGCTATCACATCGGACCGATCGAGGGGAAACGCACGTTTGATGACCGCGTCTGCCGTTTGCTCGGTATCTCATTCGAAGATCTCCAGAAGCGCACTCTCGAAGGCGGCTCTGATGAGGAGATCCTCGACTGGTGCTTCGATCACGGACGCAAACCAGACCAGGAACAGATCGATGTCTGGAACGGCTTCATGCGCAAACGCGGCTGGAACGACGAAGCCGGCCTTGTGGAAGCCAAGCAGGAAGCAGGCTTCGAAGATCGGGAGGACATCCAGACATTCTTCGACCTGATGGATGCGGAAGAGCGTCCCTGAAACAGAACAAAACCAAAAAGGGATCCGGCATTCACCGGATCCCTTGAAAAGCACGGGAGCGGATCAACCCTCCCACTTCCAGGTCATCACCACCTCGATATCCGGGTGCAGGCTGTAATGCACCGGACAGCCGCGGGCGGCGCTTTCCAGCACCTTACGCTCAGGATGATCGGCGGAGAGAGGCACGGTCATGTCGACCTCCAGTTTCGCGATGCGGCGCGGCAGGTCTTCGGACATGTGCTTGCGGACGACGACCTTCATCCCTTCGACGGCAATCTCCTTCCGCTTGGCGACGATACCGATGACGGTGGCCATGCAGGCGCCGAGCGCGGTCGCGACGAGGTCGGTCGGTGAAAAAGCCTCACCCCGGCCATTGTTGTCCACGGGGGCATCGGTGGCGATGCGGTTGCCGGAGGGCACATGGAGCGCATTGCAGTGCAGGTCTCCTTCGTAATCGATGCGGATTTCAACCATGGTCGGGATCGGTCTCGGATTCGTTCGAGTTGTCTTCGGTGAAGGGGATTTTGGCAAGCACCACGCGGAAACCGTAGATATCGTCACTCACGTTCGGGAGGACCGCATTGCGATAACCGGTGTAGAGATTGCTTTCCTGGAAGGTACTCCAAGAGCCTCCCCTCAACACGCCGAAGCGCGAATGCGGCTGCATGTCATCCGAGACCCATTCGTAGACGTTGCCGCAGAGATCATAGACCTCGTAACGCTTGTCGTTGAAATAAACGGATGATGGCGGGAATGATCCAACCGGAGCCGAGCGCTCGAACCCGTCCTTGTAGCCCTTGATGATCCGCGCCTTCGTATCACGCGAGCTTGCGAGTGAAAGGTCGGCCAAGTTCGCGAAGTTATCCGGAGGCGGCCAGCTGGGCCCCCATGGGAATACATGAGGGCTCGAGCCCTCGCGGGCATCCGGAGTCTGGTTGACCGCCTCGTTCAGCCCCGCGATCTGGCTCCATTCCAAATCGGTCGGGAGCCGGTATTCATGCATGGCGGAGATCAGGAAAGCAGCCCGGTCACGCTGGGTGAGCCACACGCAGAAATCCCGTGCGTTGTCACGATTGACTCCGGCCACCGGATGGCTCTTCAAATCGTCCTTCGCGCCAGCCCGCCCACCGGCTTTCCTCTGCTCGGCCTTGCGGAACTCATCGTAATCGGAATTGCGCGTCTCATAGACGGACACCATGAGGTCCTTGCTGACCGGCACGAACTGCATTCCGAGGCTGTTCTTCCATGGCCGGTCGAACCGCACCCCCTTGTTTTCCTGCAGGTTGATATTGTAGGCGAGGAATCCATTCCCCTCCATCACGGGACGGGGATTGTTCGACTTCGGATCGTAGTTGGATTCATCGAAGGTCTTGGGCTCATATCCCTCCAGAGTGATGCTGAGGGAAAAGGGCCCCGGCTTGATCCGTTCGAGCTCCAACGGAACGGTCGTCACCCCCACCGGACGTCCGTTCAACATGACCGTGGCTCCGGAAGGGTTGGTGGTGACGGAAATACGACCGTAGCGAATCAGGCCGACGGAAACCCGGAACGGCTTCAGATCCGCGGTGCGGGCGGCTTCACTACCTGCAGGATCGGAAGCATCGTTGAAATCGCTCTCGAAGAGGCAATTCATCTCATACTCATCGTTGAGACGCCCTCCCTGGATCGCATCCGCTCTCAACCATTCACAAAACGCTCTGGCTTCCGAATCGGACGCCAACACGATCTTGCCGGTCTTCCCGTTCTCCGAGGCTTTGAGGAATTTCGCCGTGCTCTTCTGGAGCTTGGTCTTGTTCGCAAAGTCGAGCCAGGCAGCCTCGCTGACAAAGGTGGCTGAAAGGTGGCCTTGTTTCTCCGGCAGATAACGAACGCCCCGGTTCTCCCATGGAGTCCCGATTTCCGGCGGAGTGAACTTCTGCAACGCACCTCCGAGAATCAGAGGACTGCTGACGGCAGACTTCGGCACGACCTCCTTCACGGGAAACCGGAGATAATGGTCCAATACGATGGTGTAATCCACCTCGTTACCCACCGGCACCTTCAGGTCCAGAGGCGTGACGCCGATCGAATCCGGGCCGATGCCATAGACCTCCGCCCCTTCCGGGAAGCTCACGATGCGGACCTGCCCCATGAGCACCGGCTTCGGCGATGGGGTCATGTCCACGAGCGGAACCTTCTCGGTGAATTGCCGAACCCACGGGTTGTCCTTCAACACCTCCCAGCTGCCAAAAACAATGAACCCGCCGAGAACCAGCGACGTCATCCACGCCGCCATACCGGTCTGGCGGCGGCGCTTGCCGCGCTGGAGCCGCCGCAAGGCATCCGCCAGATCGGCGGCCGTCCGGATCTTGCGCCGTGAGAGGTGCGGATCACAGACATCGCAGATGACCTTGTTGAGTTCCAGCCAACGCTTGCGCTCCTCCGGAGGAGGCAGTTCGTCCGGTAGCTCCGGGAAATCGAGCCGATCCTTGCCGGTGGCGATTTCGTAAAGTACCTTGCCCAGACTGTAGACGTCCGCTTGGGCGGAGCCCGGACCTTCCGGAGGAACAAAGCCCTCGGTCCCTACGAAGGTGCGTTGATCGCGGGCGGCGACCAAGCCGATGTCAGCGAGCTTCGCCTTGCCGTTGACGAAGATGACGTTCGCCGGTTTGACGTCACGGTGTGCCAGCCCGCGTTCGTGCAGGTGATCGAGTGCCTCCGCCAGACGCAGGCCGACATCGATGCACAGAGCCGTCTCCATGCGGACCCCCCCGGAGTTCTTGGAATCCGCCCGCAGCGTGCGCGGCTCGTATTCCACCGGATTGATGTCCGCGCCGGTGCGCAGGTCATCCCCCAGCTCCATCACGTAGTAATAGAACGAGGTGCCGTCCGGGCTGCGGCCGACGTGCAGGATGTTCACCAACCCCGGATGATCTCGGGAAATCGGCTCGAACTTGAGGATACCCTCGAACTCGCGCTCGAAACCGCGGGCGTCCTCGAAATCCTCCCGCCAGACGATTTTCACCGCCCGCAGCGCGCCGGTCACCCCGCGCGCTAGCCAGACCTCGCCGTACGCTCCCGCCGCCGATTTTCCTCAGGACCTCATGGTCGGGAATGATCGGATCGGGGCGGGTTCTACTCGGCATCTTCTTCCAGGCGGGCCAACTCCTTCTTCAATACCGAACCAACCCGGTGCTTGGCGAGATAGACTTGCGCCATGCTGACATTCAAGTGGTCCTGCACCTTCTTGGCGTCCCACTGCTTCACCACGTAATAGTGGAAAATCTGGTACTGCTTCGGAGAGACCTGGGCCTTGACCCGTGCGAGAGCGGCATCGGCCACGTTTTTCTTCCATTCCACGTCCCACAGGCGGGCGAGAAGATCGCCCTTCGGGTCTTCGAAACGGTCGATGACCGCCGTTTTCCGATCATCCTCCCAATCCCCACCGCTCATCGCGGTGTCCTTCTTGCGCTTGCGGAACTGGTCGTTGATGCGCCAGCGCGTCATGTTCATGAGCCAAGTCTTGAAGGAGCCTTGCTCGGGATCGTAGAGGTTGCGTTTACTCTGCTTGGCGATGGAAAGGATGGTCTCCTGGACACAGTCCGAGGCCTCATCCGGGCGCAGGCCGGACTTGATCGCCACCGCGTAAATCAGACGCCAGTAGGTCTGGTAGAATTCGTCCCAAGTCTTCTGGTCCTCCCAGTTGTCCAGCCGTGCGATCAGGCTCTTGCGCGTTTTGGCATACGCCTGCGCGAACATTTCGTCGCGCTGCTTGTCATCGTCGTCGTCGGACATCCGGCCTCCAATAACAGGTTCCGCGACAAAAGTCTTTCATTCATTGCGAGCGAACAAGCGGAAGACCGGGCATTTCCGCGGCAACTATTTGGAAATCCGTAAGATCCGGATGAGCGAACTTTCAGCGAACTTGTTTACATGAGCGGTCGGCTGAGGTTAGATTTCCCGGTCCATCTTCTCCTCCCGTGCTCCGCATCACCCCGGGGCCTCCCCCACGGCGAGTCGACATGCTCTCAAACACCCAGACACCCAATCCCTCGCAGACGGTCGAGCGGATCCGCGAAATCATCGTGGGCCGCCATTTGGACCGGCTGGAGCAGCGTGTGGCCATCCTCGAACGACAGCCGTCCGCCCATGGTGGTGATGGCCCGTCGGAAACCCGCCTTGGAGCGATCGAGGCTCGTGTAGAAGCCCTGCAGCACCACTTCCAGCGGCTCTCCGACAATCTACGGATTGAGAACGAAGGGCGCGAAATCCGGCATCAGGAAGACATCCGTCGGTTGGCGGATCACATTCAACAGACTCTGGCCGCACGAGCCGCATTCGATGGCAGCTCGCAGCTTGAGGCGAAACTCGGCCGCTGGCTGACCGATTGGCAGTCCTCCTCCCACCAGCAGGCGGAAGCCCGCAGCCAACAACTGGCTACCCAACTCCAGACCGAGCTCGCCAAGGTCCGCGAATGGGTGACTTCCGAAATTTCCACGCACCAGCAACAGCAGCACGATCATGCCGAGCTGGAGCGCCGCTTCGCCCTGATCGCCAAGGCCGCCCGCTCCCTCGCGGAAGCCGCTGAATCCGGATCCCTTCCTGGCAACCTCCCCCCACTGCCTTGATGTCCGCCGCCCTCCGCCCCCTGCCCGCCCCGGTACCCGCGCCCATCTCCCATGGAGGCCCTTCGCCGCTATGGAGCAGTCCGCCCGCACCGTTCGAGGCCTTTGTCCCCTCACCGGAAGATCGCAGCCCGCTGCCGGGTCTGCCTGCCGGGGCCGGTCAGGAATTTCCTGCTTCCTGGCCCTCTCCTCTGGCGGTCTTGCCGGAAGTCCCGTCCGCTCCATCCGCACCGCCGGTTTGCGTGCCGCGGATCTTCACCCCGGCACCGGTCGATGCCGAGCACGCTCCGCAGCCGCTCGAAACCCTGGTGACGAAGATCGTTCCCTTGGCCAAGGAGGGTCAGGAGGAACCACCAAAGGACTTCAACGACGAGGATCTGCGCGAAGCCTTCGGCCCGATCATCGAGCACGCCGTTCGCAACGCGGTCTATGCGCGGGAAAACGGTATCGACACCTATCTGGAGCCGATGCTGCGTTCCACCATCCGCCGGGCTCTGGCGGAATACACGCCCACCCAGCGCCCCTTCCAATCTCCCGGCACGATCGACCGGATGCTGTGGCGCTTGCAGGCTCTTTTCACCAGCCGGACTTACGAAGACATCCTCTTCGAAAAGACCCACCGCTTCCAAGTGGAGGAAGTCTTCCTGCTCGACGTGCATTCGCTGGCCCTCATGTCCTTCGCCAGCAACCAACCGGGCCGCCATGCCTCCGCAAAGCGCGTGGAAGGCACGGTCCAGCGGCTGGCGCTCCAATTGCGGGACGCGGAAGGTGGTATCCGACCGGATTTCGAACTCCCCGAACATCGCACCGCGGTCTCCCGCTCCGGGAAATTCGCAGTCCTGGTGGCCATCGTCCGTGGTCGCAGCAATGAGCTGGTGATTGCGGATCTCGAATTCTCATTGAAGCGGATCGAGGATCATTTCCGGGATCGTCTCGTTCCGGGTGGCCCACCGTTGATGAAGGACCTCCAACCCTTCCTCGAGGACTGCTTGTTGATCCAGGCGCCGGCCCACGCCGCCTGATCCATCCTTCACAACGTGTTGGATTTAGATTCTCTCTTCTCTTGACCCCCTTCCCCCCTGACACTAGGAACGCCGCGCATGGGATTTGACACACTCGGGCTCTCGGAAGCCGTCCTGAAAGCCATTGAGGAATCCGGCTACACCTCCCCTACCCCGATCCAGGCTCAAGCCATCCCGCTTGTCTTGGAAGGACGGGACGTCATCGGAGCATCCCAGACCGGCACCGGCAAGACCGCAGCCTTCGCACTGCCATCCCTGAGCAAGCTCACTCCGATGGGCAAGCCGCAGATTCTGGTGCTGGAGCCCACCCGCGAGCTTGCTCATCAGGTGGCGGAACAGTTCATCAAATACGGCAAGCACACCGGCCTTAAGGTCGCCCTGCTCTACGGCGGCGTCGGCTACGGCCAGCAGACCGAAGAGCTCGCGAAGGGCGCCGACATCGTCGTCGCCACTCCAGGCCGCTTGGTCGATCACTTCTACCGCGCCACCATGCGCTTCGGCGAAGTGAAGGTCCTCATTCTGGATGAGGTGGACCGCATGCTGGACATGGGTTTCCTCCCGCAGGTGCGCAAGATCGTGAACCTCTGCCCGTGGGATGAGCGCCAGACCTTGTTCTTCTCCGCCACCATGCCACCGGCGATCCAGACCTTCGCCCAGTGGTGCTTGAAAGATCCGGTGGAAGTGGAAATCGCCCGCCGCGCAGTGGCTTCCACCGTCACCCACGCCTTCTACCCAGTGGCCATGGACCAGCGCGATGAGCTGCTCATCGCCCTGCTGGACAAGACCGACTACCACTCGGTAATGATCTTCACCCGCACCCGCAAGGAAGCGGACCAGCTCACCTCCCTGCTCAAGACCCAAGGTCACGACAAGGTCGCCGCGATGCACTCGGACATCGCCCAGGCCGACCGCATGAAGGCCCTCCAGGGCTTCAAGGAAGGCAAATACGAGGTGCTCGTCGCCACCGACGTGGCTGCCCGTGGCATCGACATCTCCGGTGTCTCCCACGTTATCAACTACCGCGTCCCGGAGAACGCCGAGGACTACGTCCACCGTATCGGCCGCACCGGTCGTGCGGAAGCGGAAGGCGATGCCTTCACCCTGCTCACCGCGGACGAACTCGATTTCGCGAAGTCGGTGGAAGTCTTCATCGACCGCAAGATCGACCGCAAGAAGCTGGAAGGCTTCGACTACATCTACACCGCTCTGCTCGACGATTCCCCGCCGAAGCCGGTGCGCCGCAAGATGGGCGGTGGTGGCGGCAAGAAGCGCCGCCGCTGAGCTGCCTCTCCCTTCAATGACCACGCGCCTGAAGTGGATTTTGATTTCGGCAGTCATCCTCGTGGTGGCTGCCTTTTCATTTTTGAACAAGGGGGCACCCACTGCATCCACCGCAGGAGGCGGGCTGATCCTTCCTTCGCCGATAGCCAGCCGAAGCTTTTCCGATGGACGGCGCATCGAATTGATCCAAGCAAGCTACGGTGCGATCGAGCATCACACCGGCACACCGGCTGCCGGTGGCTTCCTCAAGATCGCCGTGACCTCCGGCGACACGTATCCTTTCGGCCTCCAGAGTAATCCGCAAATCTCACGTACCATGTCGGATCACGGGAAGACGCTCGAAAGCATCAGCTTCAAAAACCGCTTTCCCTCCCCCTTGCTGATTGAATTTCGATGGTTGGATCGGGACGGGACGCTTCTACGGCCCGGTCTCGTCTTCAATTCAGGATGGGTGTCGCCCTTGGAGCCGAAGGCAGGCTCGTATCAATTGAAGCGCTGCCTGGACTCTGAATCCATCATCAATGGAAACAACTCCAAGGAAGCTCCTTTGCCTCGACCGGACATACTGGTCCAGATCTCGGATGGTGAAGGACATTGGATCAATGCGGACGGCCCGGTCGCTCACAAGGAAGATCCGAACAGACTGTGCGTCGCTTTCATCGAAACCTGGCCACGCAATCAGCCCGATCTGACGATCCGTTTCATCGCAGGTGCCCAGCCTCCTCTGGAATTCAAAGTACGCAATCCCGCACCATGCATGACCTGCCCGGCTCCTGCATGGCTGCCAGATGCGATTCCATCCACCTTCACCAATCCCGAAGGCTCGGTCGTCTTCAAGGGTGCAAAACTGACGATGATCGAAGATGGATATCCCATTCTTCAGCCCGAAACGGATTTCATTCCGGTTGCAACGAACCCGATTGGCTACGAATGGAACATCGTCGAGGCGCGGGATGAAACGGGCAATGTCTCACGTTACGCCTACTTTCCTGATGGTGAGAATACCTATGGCTTTCGATTCCCGATGGCGTCCACGCCTGTCCGCGTGCTCGGCCAAATTGTTGCGACGGAGGCATGCATCCGTCAGCGTGCGGAGTGCGTGGTGATCGCCGAAGGAGTGGTCGCCTTGGATGCCTCACTTCAATTGGATATCACACCGCGAGGAAAATCCCTTGGTATCACCCGGGCTTCTTGCATTTCCCCGAAAGTGGATGAGGACGAATGCGCCGTTTATGGCCAACGTAACTGCCGTTTGAGCAAGTTGCCTGGAGACCCGAGCATCACTCCCACCGTCTATGAATTCGAGACTGCAGGAGTCATCCAACCTCTGGGCTCCGGCAGTGATCGCGACAAATTGGGAGCAGCCCCGCTGAAATGGGAGACAGTTGTGCTGGCGGACAACCAATCCGAATCCTCCGGCATCTATCAGTTTCGTGGAAGCGGCTGTTCAACTTCCGTTTCCGCTCCAGTTGACTGGAATTTGACGTCCCGTTGGTATGGACGCCCGGTTCCCGGGAAAAAGATTGAGGTCGCACTGGTAGCACCCAAGCCCCCCGTGGACATCGAGTTCACGATTGGCAGATAAGAACAGCCCACTGGGTCAGCAGGTCCACAACGCGCCCCGGGAGAGAAAGCGACATCGCGATCGATTCTCCACCGCAGGACCGAAGCCGACTTTGGATCATGATTCCAAAGCCGGCTTCATCACATGGAGGCCCTTACGGCACGGTCACGTGCAAGCGCACGAAGGACTTCGTGTTACCGGTGGGGACCACATACTGGATCGAAGTGCCATTGTCTGACACTCCGGTCGTCGCGGTGCTCCAGTTCACAAGATCCGGTGAGATCTGCACCACCCAGGTAGCCACGGCGCTTGGATCCTTCGGCCAGGTGATCGTTCCGGACACGATCTGTGGATTGGATGTGAATGACGAGCCGGTCTGGCCCATCAGATATTCCACTCCGTTCGCCACGCCGTCGTTGTCGTAGTCCAGATTCGCGGCTTGTCCTCCGGCATTGGCCGCCGCCCAGGTGGTGTAACCCGTCGGAGCCTGCACGGTCAGACTGATGGTCGATCCATCCACGTAGCTCAGCGCGAAAGCGTTCGTTCCAACAATCACCGTCGCGCCCTCCGCCAATCCATTGAAGGTGCCGGTCAGGGTGTGTCCCGTATAGTCCGCCACCGTCAGCTTCGTTCCCAGCGGCAAGGTGGCGCTGCCGAGATCGGCGAAGTTCACATTCGCGCCGGTGATCGTAAGATCCCCGCCGGTCGAATCCAACAGGTCCGTCGTCAGCGCCGTGCTGTTGATCTGAAGGGCCAGCGTCGAACCGGCCGCAAACGTCGCGCCTGCGGTGCGGAATGTGCCGATACCCGAGCCCGGCGCCACTGTCGCTCCACTGTTCACACCCAACACCGAGGTCGCGGAGCCGGTACCCGCCAAGGTTCCGCCACTGACCGTGGTCGCGCCACTGTAGGTGTTCAGACCCGTCACCGTCAGCGTGCCCGCACCCACCTTGTTCAGGGCGAAGGCACCGCTGATCACACCGCTCAGCGTGGTATTACCCGCACCACCGATGGATGCCGCGGAGGCCAGTGCGACCGTGCCACTGTGCGTGGCGGCCGTGCTAGTATTCGAGTTGATCAGCGCACCGGCCGAACCGAACCCCGCGCCATTCAGCGTAAAAGGCTCCGCGCCGATCGTCTTGCCATTGAGATCGACCGTGCCTCCTGTCACCGTCACACCACCGGCGGTGGTGCCAAAGGCCGCATTCGAGCCTGCTACCAGCGTGCCGTTGGTGATGCTCACTGCGCCGGTATATGTGTTCGCCCCGGAGATCGTCCAGGTGCCGGTGCCAACCTTGTTGAGCGACATGCCGGTGGTAGCCGTGCCATTGGAGATCACTCCCGAAAGCGTGCCGGTGCCCGCTCCGCCGACGGAGATGTTGCGTGACCCGTTCGCGGAGCCGCTGGCCGTGATCGCCCCCGTGGCTGTGAGGGTCGCCCCCAGGTCCGACTGGAGGTTGAGGCCATTGCCGCCGGTGGTGTTCACCGTGAGCGTGCCGGTCAGCGTGTTGTTCCCGGACACGTTCTGGAGCTGCGGCAAACCACCGCCCGCGGAGTCGGACAAAGCCGTTGCCGAGGCAAAGCCGAAGTTGTTCGCCACCGTGTTCGTCCCGGTCAGTTGCAGTTGAACCATGCCCGTGGTCAATGCGCCATTGTTGTTCTGAACGGTGCCGGTCCCCAGACCTGTCGGCTGGGTGATGACGATGATGCCACCACCGCTTGCGATGGTAGTGCCACCCGTATAGGTGTTTGCACCATTGAAGGTGGTCGTACCGGAGGAGACCTTCGACACGGCAAGATTGCCACTACCTCCCCCCACCACCCCATTCACCGCGAGGGCACCGGTGGAGTTGGTCGTACCGATGGTCAGAGTCTGCGTGCCTGCCGCTCCGCTACTGATATTGCCATTGAGCGTTGCCCCCTCGGGTCCGATCGTCGCAGCACCCGCCACCGTTACGTTCGAGGTAAGCGTGTTGCTCACCCGCAGCGCGCCGCGGTTTTCATTGTTACCCGTTCCGATAATGCTGATGGTCGAGAAGGCACTTGGGTTGGAATTGCAGAAAAGCTGGCTGCCACTGCCGACAATCACCGAGGCGTTCGGTGCATTCACACCAACCGAGGTATTCCATTTGTCCGAATTCGTTCCCGTATTGGTCAACACGACCGTTCCAGCAAAGCCTGTGACATTCGGCATCGATGTGTTCCGCGCGGTGGTTCCCGCAGCGAAGTTGACGCTGATCGTTCCATTACCGGTGATGGTGTTGCTGATCGCGTTACCGGTATTCGCCGTATTGGAGGCATTATACTGAAGGGTGGAGCCGGTGGCAACGGAGGCCGGACCGGTGCCAATGCCATTGACCGCATTGGTGACCGTGCTGATCAACGTTCCTTGGCTGACGGTTGTGCCGCCCGTATAGGTATTCGGCGTGCTGATCGTAGCTGTTCCAGTACCCGTCTTCGTCAGTGTGCCACCGCCCGCAATGATACCGGCTCCGGTCAAGGTATAGGCGTTGGTGCTGTTGTTGAAGGTGACGTTGCTCGGATTCACCGTCACCGCCAGCGTCGGCGCGAACACGGTGGCAGTGTCATTGAACACCACGCTGTCCAACGTGTGGAACGTATCCGCCACCGACGAGGGATTCACCCAGTTTGCGGTGGTATTGACATCCCACACGGCGGACAGATTGCCCTTCCACGTCAATGTAGAGCCGGAAAGGATGAGATTCACCGTGGTCGGGTCGGTGGTCGTATCGAACGAATACGGACGGAAGTTGGTCGCTCCCGCCAAGGTGAAATTCGCAGGAGTCGCCGTCGTGCCGCCATGCTTGATGACCGCCACGGTTCCCGCTGAAGCCGGAGTGGTGGAGAGCGTGACGGTCACGGTATTGTTGACCGTCAGTGCGCCGGTAGAGGTGATCGCCCCGGCGGTGGTCGGATTGATGGTGAGGTTCGATCCCAGGGTGCCCGCCCCCATCGTCAGAGCACCACCAATGGAACCTTCACCACTCAGCGTGGCAGCTCCGGGAGCTCCTGCCGCAGAAACATTCAACAAGCCCCCCAGTGAGCCACTCAAGGCCAGACCGCCTTGGGACAAGGTGGTCGGACCGGTGAACCCGGAGCCATTCCCCGAATAGGTCAGTGTGCCGGTGAAATTGGTAGAGGTCGAGTTGATCTCCAGCGGGGCCGTTCCGATCAGTGCACCGGAGATCGTTCCACTGCCATTGTAGGTCGCCAGGCGGGAGGCCGCAGTCAACGTCACCGAGCCCGTGATCGTTGCATTGACCCGGATTGCTCCGAGCTGTCCCGCGCCTTCGGTCCAGCCGTTGCCGGCGATGGTGAAGTTGTTCGGGTAGGTACCCGCACTGAGATAGATCTGCCCGCCCGATTGGACTTGAACCGCCGCAGTGCCGAGACGTCCCGTCGCACCAAACGACGCGCGAGCGCCGGTTTCCGCGATCACCGTGCCGGACATCGTGTTCGCTCCGGTCATCGTGTAGGATGAAAGCGCGGAGGAGTTGATTCCTCCAAAGGTCACCGTACCTGCACCAGAGATCACATTGGCAAATGTTGGCGTGTCACCTCGATAAAATCGCAGGGTCGCACCACTTGCCACCGACGCCGATCCGGCAAGCGCGCCGGTAGATCCCCCGGCCCCCACTTGCAGCGTACCTGTATTGATGGTGGTCGCACCGGTATAGGTATTGGTAGCAGAGAGTGTCAGGGTGGAGCTGCCTTCTTTCGTGAGACCGAAAGCCCCGCTGAGCACTCCTCCGAGTGTCACCGGAGAAGCGACGGTCAGGGTAGGGCTGGTGGTCAGAGCACCGGCTCCAGTCAGGGACAAGGCACCATTGTCCGTCGCATCACCCAGGGTTATATTTCCATCGAGACTCAAAGCATTGGCCAGAGTCACCGCACCGCTGCCGGTGCTGGAGAGCGTGCCGCCTCCGAGAGCAAGAGTCCCGGACCCCAGGGCACCGCTCACCACCCGCAGCTTTCCGGCACTCAATGTCGTCGCACCGGTATAGGCATTCGAAGAAAGCAGAGAGACGGTGCCGGTGCCGGTCTTCGAGAGAGTCGCCGCACCCATGATCGGACCACCGCTGAACGAATAGTTGATGGACGAGTTCGCCAGCGTGATGCCGCCCGGCGAAATCAGATCGGTGATGGTGACCGATTGATTCGTGCCAGGGCCATCACCAAACGTCACGGCATCCGCGTTGTAGAAAACATCGCTTCCTACGCCGTTGTTCCAGTTCAGGGAGGTCGCCGTGTCCCAAAGGGAGTTGGTTGATGCATTCGTCCATGTCAAAGCCGCGGCGGTTCCAGTCGTGATCGTCACCACACTGTTCACTCCTGAACCGTAGTCGAAGGTCGCATTCCGGTACGTCGCCAGCAGCGAACCACTGCCCCCGATCATGCCGCTGTAGGCCATTACCGGGTATGCCGTGCCCGGCACCGGAGTGCCATTCAGCACCACCTTGTCGGTACCGTTGATCGTCAGATTGAAGCAGGTGAAAGCGCCCGGAGTGGAAATATCCGCCAACACCGTCGCCCCCGTGGAGCTACCGAGCACCAGCGGCCCACTGGTCACCGCCTCTCCGGAGAGCATCGCGCCATCCGCCACGGTGACCTGGCCGCTCCCTCCCGTGGCAGCCACATAGTCCAATGTGCCGGTGGATACCGTGATGGCGGAATCCGCCACCGTACCGGAAAGGCGCAGGGTGCCAACTCCGGTTTTGGTAAAGCCCGCGGAACCCTTCACCGAGGCGAGGATCATGTCTGGATTCAAGTCCCCCGTCGTATTCGACACCGCCACCGTAGCACTATTGGTGAAATCCACCGGTGCACTCACCGTCGGCACTGCTGTGGCGGCCGCATTCGTGATCGTGCCACCTGCCGCAGGTGCCAGAGCACCGGTGCCGCTCAGCGTTCCGCCATTCAGGTTTGCGGTGGCAAAGGACAATGTGCCGGTGCTTCCCGAAGTCGCGGCACTCGCATTCACGGTCAGGGTGCCGACACTGGAAGCCGCCGTCCCCACGTTCACCGTGCCGGCATTCAATGTCAGCGTGGCGGCCGGATTGGTCCAGGCGAAGGACGCCACATTCAAAGTCGAGGTGCTTTTCTGGATCGTGACGCCAGCCAGACTATCCAAGCCGTTGGCACTGGCCGGAGAAAGGATCGCCCTGTCATCCAGCACCACCGAACCCGTACCCAGCGCACCCGCCGCTCCGGACGCCAGCTCCGCGAAGTCATCGCTGGTCGAGCCCGTATAATCCACGAACCAGCTCCCGGTATAATCCGTCGACGCATTGTTCAGCGTCAACGTCCGGTTCACCGTCGCCGACCCGGATCCAGTACTACAAATATAGTTGATGGTTCCGGCACCGGAAAACTTCCCGGTGAAATTCGCATCCGAATCGTAGCTTCCGCCATTGTTGTCGATCGTGATGCTGCTGCCGGAACCACCCGCCACCGTCACGGGCGCGGCGATATTGTAAACCGACGAGCCGGTGCCCGCCTGGACACGGAGCGTGCCGCCACTCTCCACACTGATAGGGGTCGTTCCGGTGAAACTCGCCGTCTGGGAAGACAAGGCGTGGATCAGCGGATAATTCATCACCGCACCGCTCTGGATCGTCACTCCCGATCCCAACGATGTCGCCACCGTTCCTGAAGCCGTGAGATTGCCGATCTGCAAGGTGCCGGCTGCAACCGTCACCACCGGCCCCGTATAGCCGGTATTGGCATTGGTAAGAATGAGAGCACCGGTTCCGGTCTTCGACCAATTCGTGGCACCCGCCAGCCCCGCTCCAATGGTGAGCGAGCCGGTGACATTCAGCGCCGGGGTGCTGCCATCCAGCGTGAGGGTATTCGCACTGTTTCCACCATCGCCGAGCGTCACTGCCACATCCCCGGAAGCCCCCGTATCATCGAAAAGGATGCCATTCACCGTGGTCGGCGCACTGAGGTTGATCGTCGCAGCCGCAGTCCAGTCTTTCCGTAGATCCGCGCGATCCGCACTGGTGGATGGAGCGATTCCACCCACCCAGTTGCCACCTGTATTCCAATCCCACGGCCCCGCCGAGAGATTGACGTCCCATACGATATCAGCAGCCGTTGACATGCTTGTCGCCAGCGCGGAAAAACTCAAAACGAGGGCTCCAGGAAGGAAGAGTCTATGACGGGGTTTCATGGTTTTTGGGCAATAGTATGCTCCCTATTTGACTCATCCAACTTAGATGCATGCAAGAACAAATCTTTGAATGCCTTCTTTTGATTGGTTTATTCCAACACAAACCCTTAGTATTTGTTGGATATTTGACCAAATGAGCGCGTAAATGCCCGAATTTGACTGCAACAGCCAAATCCCACATTACTCCCTTTAAATCCTGCGTAGCTTACCGATTCAGCCGGTTCACCAGATCCTGAGGCACCCGGTTGGCGTTGGCATTCACCCACTGCCGCGCGGATGCAGGATCACGGCGGGCCCACTCCGTCGTGAAGCGCCAATAGAGGCGTTCACGACTGCCCTTGTCCGCCACATTGGACACGAAATTCAACGAGGTCTCGGGCGAACCACGGAAGGTTTCCTCCACGTAGATGCTCTTGGCCCGGTCGATCTCCGGACTGGTGCCCATGCTCGTCAACCAACTCGCCGCCGCCACCGGATCTTCCTGGGCATAGTAGCGAGACACCCCTTCCACTCCCCTGCTTTTCATCTCGGCAGGCAAGGATTCCACCCACGCCTTGGCACCCGCCACATCGGTGCGCGCCCAGGTTTCCGAAACAGTGCCCGTGACCGAACGACGAGTATCGGAGTCGGTTAGAGAGGCTGCCCATGCGGCGGCTTGATCCATATCGAGGTTCGCCAGATCGCGGGCCATGTTGCGGGTCACCTGGTTGCGCAAAGCGGGATCTTCCACACCGGCAATCCAGTTCTTGGCGTAGTCGAATCCGTACTGGGTGACATAAGGCTGGAGCGCGCCAAACGAACGATCACGTGTCTCCCCTTCAAGCCCCATGAGATAATCACGTGCAAGGTCCGGGTTGGTGGACGCGATACCACGCATCGCTCCCAGCACCCAGTTGTTCACCCGTCCTGTATCAGGCGAGACCTTCGCCCATTCAAATGCCGCCTGCGGATCCTTTCCCGCCCAAGTGGAAACAGCGGTCTCACGTTCCCAATCCTGCGCGCCCTTGGTCTGGAGAAATGACAACGCGGCATGGGGATCGCGGTCGGCCCAGGCCTGCAATACCAGTGACAGCTCCGACTCCCGGACGCGCGCCAGCGGATTATTACGAAACTCATCGTAGACGCCTTCAAATTGATCCGCTGGCAGCCGCTCGAGAAACGCCAGCAACCGCTGGGTGCGCTCAAGGCTGCTGGTGGCCTCCAGAACCGGACCGATCTCCTTGTCCGCGGAGCGCTCGCCGCTCTTCGCAGAACCTCCCCGACCCACGCCCGCGCCTCTTCCACTACCCTCCGCAGCCCGGTCCGAACGATGAGCCAGCAGAGAAAGCGACGCATCCTCCTTGGAAGCCGCATCTCCCGGGGAAGGCGCCACCCGCCCGATCACCACGCCCGCCACGAGGGCAACCAGACCGGTTCCGGCATAAGGCAGACAACGAGAAAGAGGAATTTGTTTCATGCAAATAATAGCTGGATTGAGCATTCTAACTACGACACCTCAGTTGGTTATCGTTCAGTCAGATGATGGCGGAGTTTCCCCAGCGTCCTGAAATCCCTGCTTTCCCCTCGCCCGTTTGTTGGTTTTGGTTGCCAGTGGCGGGGTGGATGGAAAGACTGCGTTTTCATCCGGTTCTCCGGTGTGCCTCATGAAAGTCGTCGCCATCGCCAACCAAAAGGGCGGGGTCGGGAAAACCACTACCGCCCTGAATCTATCCGCCGCGCTCGCATTGCGCGGCCAGCGCGTGCTTTTGGTCGATCTCGACCCGCAGGCAAACTGCACCAGCGGCCTTGGAATCGAAGTGCCCGAGGGAGGCAGCATGTATCCCGTGCTGATCGGCGAGCGCACCGTCTATGAGCAACTCCTGCCCACCGGCCGGGAAAACCTCTCCCTGGTGCCGTCCGAGATGGATCTGGCGGGCGTGGAAATCGAACTGGCTCGTGCGGACGATCATCTCACCCGCCTGCGGAATATTCTCCAAGGACTGAAACCGAACGACTTGTTCGAGTATTGCATCCTCGATACCCCACCCTCGCTGGGCGTGACCGATGACATCCGCCCTGGCAGCCTCGGATGAGATTGTCATCCCGTTGCAATGCGAGTGGTTCGGCCTCGAGGGTTTGGCCAAGATCGTGCACGTGCTTGAGCAAATCCGCGGTTCCGGAGCCAATGACGAGCTGACTCTGGAAGGCATCGTGATGACGATGTATGACGGCCGCACCCTCCTCTCCCGCCAAGTGGTTGAGGAAGTTGTGAAGTTCTTCCCCGAGCAGGTCTATCAGTCGGTCATTCCCCGCACGATCCGCATCGGTGAGGCACCCAGCCATGGGAAGTCGATCTTCGAGCATGATCCGTCCGGTCCGGGCTCGAATGCCTACGGGGCGCTCGCCGATGAGTTCTTGGCGCGTAGAGCCGCTCAGGGCGCAGCCGTGGCTGCCTCCTGAGCCTAGAGCGTGGAACATTGAGAATACAAGCGTGGAACACCGTTCCCGCTTGACCTGTCGCGGGCCGGAATCAACACTTCCGCCTCTTTCGACGGGGTTCCGTCAACTCCTTGGTAGTCACCGGGTCATGTCATCCGGGACCCAGGTCGTGCCGCCCGGACCCGTTCGATTCAGGCATCACGTCTATTTTCCTACCCATCCATGTTCAAAAAGTTTTTCGGAAACTGGTTTTCCAACGATATCGGCATCGACCTCGGCACCGCGAACACCCTCGTCAACGTCAAGGATCACGGCATCGTCCTGCGCGAGCCGTCCGTGGTCGCCGTGAAGGCCGGCACCAATGAAGTGCTGGCCGTCGGTGACGACGCCAAACGCATGCTCGGCCGCACGCCGGGCAACATCGTCGCGATCCGCCCGCTCAAGGACGGTGTGATCGCCGACTTCGAAGTGACGGAGGCGATGCTCCGCCATTTCATCCGCAAGGTGAACAACCGCCGCCGCTAACCAATCCCCGCGTGCTTATCGCGGTCCCTTCCGGCATTACCGAAGTGGAGCGCCGCGCGGTCCGTGAATCCGCCGAGCAGGCGGGTGCACGTGAAGTTTACCTGATCGAGGAGCCGATGGCCGCCGCGATCGGCGTGGGCCTGCCGGTGCAGGACGCCTCCGGCAACATGATCGTCGACATCGGCGGCGGCACCACAGAAGTGGCGCTGATCTCGCTGTGCGGCATCGTTTACGCCCGCTCCGTCCGCACCGCGGGCGACGAACTGGATGAGGCGATCATCCAGTACATGAAGCGCGCCTACAATCTGATGATCGGCGAGCGCACCGCGGAGGACATCAAGATCCGCCTCGGCTCCGCTGCTCCGCTGCCAAAGGAAATGACCATGGAGGTCAAGGGCCGCGACCTCGTCGCCGGCCTGCCGAAAACCATCACCATCACCTCGCAGGAAATCCGCGAGGCCATGTCCGACCCTCTCGACACGATCGTCGATGCCGTCCGCACGACTCTGGAACGTTGCCCGCCGGAACTCGCCGCGGACCTCGTGGACCGCGGCATCGTGCTGGCTGGCGGTGGAGCGCTCTTGCAGGGGCTTGGACCGACTGCTTCGCGAGGAAACCGGCCTGCCGGTCCATGTCGCCGAGGATCCCCTCAGCGCCGTGGCGGAAGGCACCGGCAAGGTGCTTCAGGAGCTCGCGTTCCTGAAGCGGGTCACCAACACGGATCGCTGAATCCAGCCGGCAGGCTGCCTGAGCCATGAAGCCGCAAAATCTAGGTGCTGTTCGGATTCTATCGTGTTTCCTGATTAACCTT
>JASGJM010000034.1:0-86249 GCA_049840755.1 Luteolibacter sp.
ATCTACTCTACTTCGTTTAGTTACGTATTGCTAAGGTTAATAGGGAAACACGATAGAATCCGAACAGCACCTAACGCCGACGCCTACGCCGTCCTCCCCGACACCGGCGGCAAGGTCACGGTCGGCGGGCAGGTTCCGCCACCAGCACGAGCACTGGGACCCCGTGGCACGCTTCAACGCGAACGGCACGCCCGACCCGACGTTCGCCACCAGTGGCCGGCTCACCTTACAAATGGCCGGCACCGCGCCCCCGCTTCACCGCGCTCGCACGCCTCCCCGACGGCAAGTACCTCGCCGGGCCGTCCGACCGCGGGCTCCTCGTCGCCCGCTTCTACGTCAACGGCGTCCTCGACCAGACCTTCGCCAACCACGGCGTCTACCTCGGCCCCGCCGTCTCCCCCACGTCCAACCTCGTCCGCATGGCCGTCCGCCCCGACGGCCGGCATCCTCCTCGCCGCCACCGGCGACACCGGCCCGTTCGGCACCGCCCCCGCCGACAGCTTCCTTCTCGTCCGCCTCACCCCCACGGCGCCCCGGACCCGACCTCGGCGCACCGCGCCGGCGTGACCGGACCGACCTCGGCAGCGAGGAACTCGCCGGTCTCGCCGTTCTCCCCGACGGCCGCATCCTCCTCGCCGGCAGCGAGAACGCCGACCTCGGACCGAAGATGTTCGCCCACACCGACTCCTGCAATTTACGCCCGCCGGCCTCCCGGACCCGACCTTCGGCGTCGCCGGTCGGCGCACGCTCGACGCCTCCGCCTACGCCCACGACCCGCCAGACCTCGCCCTCGATCCGGCCGGCCGCCTGCTCCTCCTCGCCCAGACCGACACCGGCCTGGCGGTCACCCGCCTCACCCCCGCCGGCGACCCCGACCCCACCTTCGGCGAGGCGTGGGGGGCCCGCAACGTCCCGCTGCCGGCGGCCGCATGCCCGGCAACCACGACGTCGCCCGCCTCGCCCTCCAGCCCGACGGCCGCATCCTCGCGATCGCCGCCTCCGCATCCCCCGCCACCCCCCTCCCCGCACTCATGACCCTCGTCCGCCTGACGCCCGACAGCCCGACCCCACCTTCGACGCCGACGGCGTCCGCACCCTCCCCCAGGTGGACCTCGACGCCAATGACGTCGCCGTCACCGCTACCGGCACGATCCTCGCCGCCGGTTCGGCGCACTACAACTTCGCCGTCGCCCGCCTCGCCCCGTCCGGTGCCGCCGACCCGTGGTTCAGCGCGCCGGCGTCGCCGAGATCGGCGCAGACCACGACCGACGACAACCCCGCCCAGGCCGTCGTCCAGCCCGACGGCAAGATCGTCACCGCCGGCATCGTCACCGACGGGGCCCCACCACGGCCTCGCCCTCGTCACCCGCCAGCTCCCAACGGGACGCTCGACCCGACGTTCGGGACGGGCGCCGCACCCTGCTGACCGGACTCGGGCCCACCGCGGTGTCCGCCGTCGCCCTCCTGCCCGACGGCCGGATCGCCGTCGGCGGCTGGGCGAGCCGGCCCGACAACCCCAACGCCGGGTACGTCGCCCTCCTAGCCGCCGGCCGCCTCGACCGCTCCGCCCCCCTCCCTGGGTACGCCCTGGCGACCAAGACCGACCCCGCCGGCCGACTCGTCATCACGTTGTACAGCCGCAGCGGCCCCGCCCTCCGCCGCCTCCGCCCCGACCTCACCACCGACCCCGCCTTCGCCGCCGGCCGCGACATCGTCATGGGCCCCGAGGTCGCCATGAGCGGCGACCCGCTGGTCAACGGGCTCGCCATCCAGCCCGACGGCAAGGTCCTCCTCGCCGCCATGCTCGAGCCCAGCCTCTCCGAGGAAGAACTGGGCCGTCTCGCGCTCAACGCCAACGGCGCCCCCGACACCTCGTTCGGCGCCGGCGGGCGCGTCACGTTCCCCGACGCCGGGCCCTGGCATGACACCCTCGCCGCCATCGCCCTCCAGCCCGACGGGAAGATCCTGCTCGCCGGCACGCAGACCGCCGGCAACGTGACGGCATTCCGGGTCATGCGCCTGACCGCCGCCCCCGCGCCGGACCCGTCCTTGGGCTCGGGCGGCGCCGCGGTCGTCCCCGGCCCCTACCCCCTCCCCGGGCGTGACCTTCGCCGTCACCGTTTCCCCGCCGCCCTGACAGTCGCCCCCGACGGCACCGTCCTCGTGGCCGCCTACACCACCGCCGCCACCGAGAACCAAACCGACCTCGCCGTCCTGCACCTCCGCCCCGACGGCACGCCCGACTGGAGCTTCGGCGACCGCGGCCTCGCCCTCACCACGCCCGGCCGGTACAACCGCGCCGTCAGCCTCAACCTCGTCTCCGGCAACAAGCTCCTCGTCACGGCCGCGGCCAAGACCGACCCCACCGGCCCCGACTTCGCCACCCTCCGCCTCAACCTCGCCGACCCGAGCCCCATCACCACCTCCGTCCGCAACGGCAACCTCGTCATCACCGGCACCCCCGGCAACGACGTCACCCGCCTCGCCCAGCGCGACGGCCGCCTCTTCATCACCGGCGTCGCCGGCTCCTTCACCATCGCCCCTGGCCCCGCATCGAGATCGACGGCCTCGCGGGCGACGACGTGATCGACGCCTCCTACTCCCCCGCCCCCGTCTCCATCAACGCCGGCGACGGCCGAAACTCCGTCCTCGGCTCCGCCTTCGACGACCTCCTCTCCAGCGGCGCCGGCAACGACACGATCTTCGGCGGCGGCGGGAACGACCGCATCGATTCCTTCGCCGGCAACGACTACGTCAACCCCGGCCCCGGCCGCGACACCGTCTTCACCTACGACGGCAACGACCAGGTTCCTCGCCAACGACCGCTTCCTCGACACGATCAACGCCGGCCCCGGCTTCGACCGCGTCACCGCCGACAAGGACGACCTCGTCGCCGGCACCGAAGCAGCCCTCGGCTGACGCCCGCTCCAACGTTCAACGCATCGAACGCAAATGCCCTGCTTAGCGGTCGCACGCAGTGCGACGTTTCCCGAAGGAGGCTCCCATGACCCGACGCCCTCACCCCACCCCGCGCCCGCCACGTCGAGCCGCTCGAGCCCCGCACCTACTTCGTCGCCGGCCAACTCGACCTCGCCTTCGGCAACCTCGGCCAGGTCCGTCACCCCCTCCAGGCCGACCTCGCCGCCGACGCCGACTCCGTCGCCCGCCAGCCCGACGGCAAGGTCCTGGTCGCCGGCCACTCCGGCGTCATGTTCGCCCACTACTACGCCGTCGCCCGCTACACCGCCACCGGCCAGCTCGACGCCACCTTCGGCAGTGGCGGCCGCGTCCAGATCCGCGGCCCAGGACTGCCCAACGACCAGCCCGTGATCCGTCCTCGCCGCAATCTCGGGCCGCGTCCTCCTCACCGCCAGTCAGCGACGACGCGTTCCGCGTCTACGCCCTCCGCCCCAACGGCACGACCGATCCCACCTTCGGCGCGAGCGGCGTCGCCACCCTCCCGTCCCCGTCGGCGTCAACTCCCTCTCCCTCTCCGCCGCGCCGTCCTCGCCGACCAGAGCATCCTCCTCCTCGGCACGCTCGACCCGTACGCGACCGCCCCCGCCGTCCCCCGGCCGCCTGGGCCCACCTCTCCGCAAACGGCGCCGTTCGACCCCGCCTACCCCGGCGGCTTCCGCACCCTCACCAGCCCCGCGGGCCCGCTCGCCCTCCACGCCGTCACCGCCCTCCCCGCCGGCGGCGCCCTCCTCGCGGGCGCCCTCGCCGGCGACGACCTCCTCGTCCGCCTCACCCCCGCCGGCCTCGTCGACCCGACCTTCGGCGGCCCGGGATCCGCTGGTCTCGCCCGTGTCGACTTCGGCAATCCGAGCGACACGGCAACCACCGTCACCCGCCTTGCCAGCGGCGACATCCTCCTCGGCGGCTCGTCCGCCAACGACCTCTCCCTCGCCCGCCTGTCCGCCAACGGCCAACTCGTCCCCACGTTCGGCACCGCCGGCAGATTCACCGTCGACCTCGGGCAGTACGACGACGCCGCCATCGCCGTCGTCCCCACCGCCACCGGTCGCCTGCTCGTCACCACGCCCGGCCAGGTCGTCGCGCTTTCCCCGACCGGCGGGCTCGACACCGCCTACGGCGTCGCCGGCAAAGTCACCGTCGGCTTCGGCCCCGCCGTCGGCGCCGCCGCCGGCCCGGCCGACACGCTCTACGTCGCCGGCCGCGCCTTCGGCACCGCCAGCACCGGCGCCTTCGGCATCGACGCCTCACCCCCGCCGGCGTGCCCGACCCCACGTTCGCCGCCGGCACACCCACCCCCGGCCGCGTCGCCACGCCCTTCCCCAGCGCCGCCGACAACGTCACCACCAGCATCGCCCGCCAGCCCGACGGCAAGATCATCCTCTACTCCACCTGGAAGCTCGTCGACACCGGCGTCGACTTCGTCCGCCTCAACCCCGACGGCTCCCTCGACACCACCTTCGGCCAGGGCGGCCGCACCCGCGTCCCGATCGACCTCCACTACGGCGGCGCCGGCAACGTCGTCATCGACCCCGCCGGCCGCATCCTCGGCGTCACCCAGTCCGCCACCGCCACCACCCCCAACCTCCACGTCATCCGCCTCACCCCCACCGGACAACTCGACGCCTCCTTCGGCGCCGGCGGCGTCCTCGGCGTGACCGTCGGCCAGACCAGCGGCAGCAAAACCGCCATCGCCCTCGTCGGCAACACCGACGGCTTCGCCCTTGCCGCGGGCGGTGCCGGCGCCTTCACCGTCGCCCGCTTCGACGCCGCCGGCCACCCCGTCGCCGCCTTCGGCTCGGGTGGCCGCACCACGATCGCCCTCCCCGGCGCCGGCACCGGCCTCGGCGACTTCGCCAGCGTCAACCGCCTCCTCGTCCTCCCCGACGGCAAGTTCCTCGCCGTCGGCGACGCGATCCTTCCGACCTCCAGCGGCATCGGCTCGCTCCACACGGCGTTCGCCGTCGCGCGGTTCACCGCCGCCGGTCTCCCCGATCCGACGTTCGGCGCCGGCGCCGCGACGCTCGTCCCCTTCGACCCCAACCTCGACGCCACCGAGTCTGCCAACGACGCCACCCCGCTCCCCGACGGGCGCGTCCTGCTCGTCGGCACGACGTTCGTCTACGGCGACTTCTCCACCCGCCGCGTCGCCCTCACCCTGCTCCGCACAAGCAGGCTCGCCCGACCCCACGTTCGGCACCGGCGGCAAGCTCCTCTTTCAACTACCGCCCCGGCCAACCCGCCGGTGACTCCGGCGACGCCGTCGTCCCCAACCCGACGGCAAGTTCCTCGTCACCGGCGGCTCCACCGCCGCCGGCGGCCAAACCCAGGCCGTCGTCCGCCTGACCGCCACCGGGGCCCGCGACACCACGTTCGCCGACCACGGCCTCCTCCTCCTCGACCCCGGCCGGAACGTCTACGGCTCGGATCTGCTCACCCAGCCCGACGGCAAGTCCGTCCTCGCCGCCGGCGGCACCGGCGCGATCACCCTCTGGCGCTTCCTCGACGACGCCACGCCCGGGCCCACCGCCCGCGTCATCAACGGCACGCTCACGATCACCGGCACCGCCAACGCCGACCTCCTCCGCCTCACCCGCGACAGGGCCGGCAACGTCGGCCTCCTCGGCTACCCCGCGACCTTCGCCCCCGGCACCTTCTCCCGCATCTCGGTCAACGCCGGCGGCGGCAACGACACGATCGACGCCGTCGCGATGTCCGTGCCCGTGTTCGTCGACGCCGGCGCCGGCGACGACTTCGTCCTCGGCGGCAGCGGCGCCGACACCCTCCTCGGGAGTCGCCGGCAACGACACCCTCTTCGGCGGCACCGGCGACGACCTCCTCCGCGGCGGCGACGGCGGCGACTACCTGTCCGGCGGCCTCGGCCACAACCAGCTGTTCGGCGACGCCGGCAACGACCAGTTCCTCGCCCTCAACAACAGCACCCGCGACCAGATCGACGGCGGACTCGGTTTCGACCGCGCCCGCCTCGAGTCCGTCGACTCCTGGTCGGGACTCGAAGCGCTCCTCGCGTAACGCACGAGGTGGCACGGGCGTCCGCCCGTAAAGGGGGGGGCCGCGGCGCCCCACCAAACCAACCTGCATGCCCCTCATTGCCCGCCGCCGCCACCCGGATCCGGGACATACACCGCCTCCCGACTAGATCAGGACGCCGTCCCCAGGCGCTGCCCCTCCCCGGTCAGCGGGCCCTGCGTCACCGTCATCTGCACCACCTTCGCCGCGTCCGGCCGCGGCATCTTCAGCCGTCCTTCGCGGCCGACGCCGCCCCCGACGCCCGCGCACGCCTCCCGCCTGCACCCACCTGCACGGCACAGCAGCAGCACCACCGCGAACACCATCCACACGTCAAACAAGTTCACCAACCCGGCGGTCGGGTCGTCGTCCCGTTCCCTCCCACGCCCGATCCCGCCGCCGTGGCCGTCTCCGTCTCAGCATGCCGCTCGCCCTCCGCCGACCGACCCGCGCACAGCAGGTCGCACAAGTGCTCCAGATCGTCCATGTCCCGCCGGTACCACGCCCGCCGCCGGTTGCCGATCACGTACCCCAGACTGCCGCACAGCAGCCCGACCACGGTCGTCGCGAACGCCGTCACCAGGTTGGCCGACGGCGCCCGCACGTCCCCGGCCGACAGCCCCGCCACACAGGCCCGAACGGGATGAGCGTCCCGAGCAGCCCGAGCATCGGCCCGACCCGGGCCACGAACGCCGCCCGCCCGAGCACCGCCGCCACGTCCGCGTCGAGGATCGCCACACGCCGCCGAGCACCGCTCGTCCGCCGCCGGGCCGATCTTCGCCGAGACCGCCGCCCCAGCCCCAACGGCGCCGTCGCCAGCATCCACGCCGCAGACGCCGGCCCCCCCGCCTCGGCGATCCCCAGCGCCTCCGCGCCGCCACCCGCCGCGCCAACGGTCCGCCGCCTCGCCACGACGCCGCCGACGCCCGCCAGCGTGACCGCCAGCAGCACCACCGCCACCAGCACTGGCAGCAGCGGCACCGACGACACGGCGTAGAGCACTCCGAGATCCCGTTGTTCACCTGTTCGACCATCGCGTGCGTCCTGCCTGCGTCATCACCCGTCCGTCACACCATCGTCCCGCTGCACCGCCGCGCCCCCCACGCGACCGCACAGCCACCCCGCCCACGCCGAGCCCGATCCACCACCACCGCAGGCCGGCGGGCGCCGCCGACGGGTCGCGCATCTCGGCACGCACACCCTGCACCATGGCCGTCGGCGTCGCCTCGGCCGACGCACTCGCCTCGGGCTTCGCCGCGTCATTGGCCGGCGGCGTCGCAGCCGCTGACGCGTCCGGCACTGCTCCCGCCGCCACTGGCGTCGGACCCCGGGGCGACGCCGGCACCGCGCCCACGGATTCCGCCAACTTCGCCGCGTATCGGGTCAGCAAGTCTTTGGTGCCAGCGTCGGCGATGGATCAAGTCGCCGCGCACCATTTCGTCAAGCGGTTTGTTCCCGCCGCTGCGCAAGCTTCCTGACAGGCCGGATCCGGCGACGCTCTGGGCGAACTCCTGCGCCAGTTACCGCGCATGGCGGCGTCGGGGTTCCAGTAGCCCTTGCGGACGGCCTCGATCAGCGTGGCGGTCGCGTCCTGGAAGGCGTAGGGGTTGGTGCGTTCGAACCACTCGCGGAGCGACAACTTGAGCGTGTCATCCACAAGGACGTTCTTCATCTCCTGCCAGTTGGCCTCGCCGACGCTGCCCGGGCGCATCGCCTCCAGCCGAAGCTGTTGCTGACCAGGAAGCGCATGTCGTGGCCCCGGCGTACCCCTCCTTCATCATCCCCTCGAGCCACCGCCGGTTGAACAGGCGGACGTGGTACTCCTTCCAGGAGCGCATCCTCGGCATTGGCAGGACGCCGGCCTTGTCGGGGTCGCGACCAAGTAGTTGAACACGTATTGGGGCCGCTTCCCGGTCATCTGCTCGACGGCCAGGGTGAGCGTGCCGCCCTGGAGCCAGGTGTAGCGGCTGGAGGACAGGGGCTGGTCATGTAGTCGGACCAGCTCCGGACGACCGTGTGGGTGTGCCCTGGATGGCGGCGTCGTAGAGCGGGCTCGCCCGGCGCCCTCGGTGTAGACGAACTTGTGCGCGGCGAGGTATTGGCGGGCGATCTCGTCGCGGCTGGTCCAGTCGCCGCTCCGCTCGACGGTGTAGGCAGCCGACCCGATGGTTCCCTCACGGCCCGGGGCGATCGAGAAATGCGCCCGGGCACCAGCGGCGCTGCCCGCGCGGCTCGACGCCCTTGGCCGCCAGCTCTTCTGCCGGCGCCTGCGTGTTCGCGTAGATTGGGTTGTCGGGCTCTGCGGCGGCCGCGACCAGCCGTACGGCCTTGTCCCACAAATTGAGGCGGCTGGGAAGATTCGACTCGTACCAGCCACCCGGCCGCGATGAAGACATCCACGCGCGGCCGCCCCAAATCGTCCCTTGGAATCAGTCGGACATCATCACCAGGTTGCCTCTCGTCCTAGATTGGCTCGACTCCCATCATTGCAAAGATATGCCCTTCCATGACGCCATAGTCACGAAACGTGGCACGACTTCGCAGATCGAATCCGATTTTGTCGGAAACTGTCCTCGTGTGCGATCTTATGCACGAGTGACGATCAGCTCCTCGGCCAACTTCTTTCCGAGTTCCCATGATGGCCGCATTGGCATTTCTTCGGGGTTGATCAGATACATATTGCGCCGGTCGGAACTGCATTGGGGTTGCGGATCCAATTGTCCCCGGGCCCGGCGGGACGAACCGCCCGTCGAGCCCCTTGAGCAGGTTGTCGATCTCGTCGGTCGTGCGGGCGAAGTCGGCGTTCATCCGCACGGCGAGCTTCAGCCCCTTGTCAATCGCCTCGGGCAGCGGGTCGACGGTTCGGCCCGACCGCCATGCTGACGGCCATCTTCGGTTCGACGCCGTCGATCAGGACGGCCTTCATGATCCGCTCGGCCGTCGGCCGGACGTCGTGCGAATGCACAACGGGCGCGGTTGTTGCGCCGACGACCTTCGTGCCGCCGGTCGGCGTGACCGCTGTCGCGGGATCGTGCGTGTGGCCGTGGACCAGCGATTCCAACGCCTTGAGGAACAGGCCCGCGGACCACGTTGACCATGTACGCCGGGAGCAGGTCCGGCGCGGCGGCTGGCCCAGCACGTGCAGGCTCGTGGGCGTGGTCTCCTCCGCGATCGAGTGCAGGTAATCGTTGATCCGGCCGATCGAGGCGGCGTCGAGCTTGTCGCCGGGCGGGATCGTCAGCTTCAGGTTGACGTCGAGGCGCAGCCCGCGGCGCCTGACGGCCGATCTCGGCGGCGAAGCGGTTCCTTCAGGCCGCCCTCCTCCATCAGTTCCCACTTGTCGATCGTCTCGTGCAGCGTGGCCAGGTCGTCGCTCAGCCCGGCGTTGACGATCGGCGGGGGCAGGTGGCTGATCAGCGTGCCGTAGACGCGCCGGCGGACCGGGGCCAACTCGACCATGTTCTCGATGATCCACGGGTTGAAGTTGGGCATCGAGCCCATGACCACGTCCGGCCAGTCGTAGTTCGACAGCCCGCTCGGCTTGCCGGGGAGCGCGACTCGACCGTCGTGCCGAAGTGCACGACGGCGTTGGCCTTGAATCCCTCCTCGAGCCAGAAGTAGGTCGCCAGGTAGTTGTGCGGCGGGGTGGTCGTCTTGTCGTGGGCCTGTTGGTTCAGCGCCTCCTTGCCCTGCACTCGCCGCGGAGCGGCTGGGGCAGGAGGATCACGTTGCCCAGGTCGATCCGCGGGACGACGATGAACTGTTGCCCGCCCGAGTCGGCCCAGACCATGAACTTGCCGGGCGGCGGGCCCCACTTGGCCTCGACCTGCGCCCGCCGCTCGGGCGGTACGCGCCGCTCGTACCACTGCCGGTACTGGGCCGCCGGGATCAGCACCGGCGACCCCTCCTTCACCATCCGCGCCAGTTCGCCCGGCGCCCACGCGCCCACCAGTTTCCCCCGGTTCATCATCCACCCCAGCACTTCGTCTTCGGTGCGCGGCAGCGGGTCCACGCGGTACCCGTGCTCGCGCATCTTGGCCAGCACCGCGAGCAAACTTCACGGCGCGTTCATGTGCATCCCGGTCGAGCTGCCGCGCATCAGTTCCCCCTTGCCCATCTCACGATCATAGTAGACCACGGCCACGCGTTTGTCGGCCTCCGGGGTACGGCGAAGTTGGGCCTGCGCGATGGCCCGCCGAACGAGGTGCTCCACTCGCTCGGGGATCGGCTCGAACGCCTCGCGCATACCGCTCCCAGATCTCGTGCCGGCCACGGCTTGCGGCTCGATCCCGCCGATCAGCTCCTGCCCGATGATATGGAACGCCGTCTCGCTGCTGGAGAGCCCCGTGGGGCCGGTCAGCCGAATCCCCGATCGACTGCTTGCGGAAGAAGATCGAGTGCAAATGCGGTACGTCCAGATCGAGCCGGAACGGCAGCGCGTCGATCGAGTGGCAGGTGTGGAGGACCGTGTCCGGCCGAACTTTTTGGCGAGCCGGGTGTAATCGCCGGAGCGCCGTCGATGATCGCCGCGGCCATGGGCCCCCTGCCGCTCGAGCTCGCGCACGAGCGCGTCGACGACCTTGGGCTGCTGGAAGGTGAGGTGGGTCGCGTGGACGGCTACCAGGACGCGCGGCTGGCCTTCTCGTGCGCGCCGCCGGGTCGGGCGAACCGCCAGTCGGTGAACTCTTTCACGGAGTTGAAGAGCTCGGCCCGGTCGGGGTGGTATAGGCCGACCGTGGCGACCTCCTGTGGCGGCTCAGATCTTGATGTGGGTTCGCCCGAGGTACCTGGCCGCGGTGTAGGCGAGGAGCCGGTGGTACTTTGGCTGGATGAGCCGTAGTACTGGGCGCCTCCTTGTCTTCGGTCAGGCCCTTCTCGACGCCCTGATTGCGCGGAAGAAGTCGAGCGACTTCGCTCTGGAGGCTGCGGATCTTGAGCCCCGGGTTGGCTTCGACGGCCTTGGTCAGCAGGGCGCGGTACGCCTCGCGGTCTTCCTCGGCGTGTGCTGGACGTAGAGGACGCGGACGGAGCCGAGGTCGGCCTTGCGGGCGGCGATGTCGCCGTCCTCGAAGTAACGGAGCTTGAGGCCGAGCGGATCGCGTGCGCGGCAAGTTGGTCGAAGAACGCCGCCGTGAAGGCCTGATGAAGCCGATGTCGGCGGTGGGGGTTGGGCGGGGGTGGCGGGGGCGTGGGCTTGAGGATTCGTGGGGCGCGGCATCGGCCGAAGCGCGCCTCATGGCGAGGTGACTACGAGCACGAGCACGGGTGGAGAGAGTGATGTGTCATGAAGGCGTGTCCGTCGGTCGGATGGGTTGCGTCGGGAGCGATGGGTCGCGTTGCGCGGTCACGTCGCACTTCGTGCGAACGCTAAACGGGGATGGGTGCAGCGTCAGGGGGCGACGAAGACCGCGTCGGGGTTGGCGTAGAAGGTGGGGTTGCCGCCCAGGTTTTCTGTGGTGATCTCGTCGGCGGTGCCGGTGGCCGCGCCCTTGCCGCGGGGCATTTTGCTCGTTTCGAGCAGTTCGCGTGGCCGTCGGCGTAGGCGACGTTGACGGCGGGCGTCTTGCCGGACTTGTGGCGGTAGCCGAGGCGGGCGTTGGTGTCGCCGAACCGGCAATCCTTCTGCCGGCCGGCGTAGATCCTGTTGGCGAGCACGATCGTCTGGCTGGGGCGGCGGATCGCGGTGATCTTGGTGGGCCTGGAGTAGCGCCGTCTGCTCCCGGGGCCGTAGCCGACGGAGCTCGTGTAGTAGAGGTCGGGCGTGACGGTGGTCGTGGTGCCGATCGGGTTGTCGGCGTTGATCCAGTAGCCGACGCGCAGGATCTTGTCGAAGCCGAGGCCAGGGGATCGTCTGGCCGGGGGTGCCCAGGCCGGTGTTGGGCCATTCCATCCACCCCTGGGGGCGGCCGACGTCGGACCCGGTCTCCCGCCGATCGCGCCGTCATGTCGATCTGCGACGGCAGGTAAGACCGAGTCGCTCTGTGCTGGGCGTGGATCAGTCCGCCGCAGTCGAGGATGCAGGCCCACCCGTCGAGCGGCCCGCCACTGCTGGTGCCGGTCATGTTGTTGGAGGGTACGCACACCCGCGGTTAGCGCGGTTGTAATCGACCAGGGCCTGGCCGATTGCACGGAGGTTGGACTTGCACTTGACCGACTGGGCTGCTCGCGTGCCTTGCTCAGGGCGGGGAGCAGGATCGAGATCAGGATCGCGATGATCCCGAATGACCACGAGCAACTCGACCAACGTAAACCCGCCCCGCCGCCGCGGTATCCGTCCGTGCTAGAACATGCGTCGCCCTGTGGCAAGGGCCGGACTGCCCGGCCCGACCCGCCTCGGATTGGAGACTCGTCCCCAGCGGCCTCGGCCAGAGCAACGAGGGTGCCGCACGGCGACGTACGCGGGAACCGCGGACGCCCCCCCGCTGAAATGCCACGGAACGCATTCCGTTGCGGAATCTTCTACATTCACCGAGGTCTCGGGAGCCATCGGAGCCTACGATGTAGGCAATGCCTGGCTGATGCATGGCAAGTATGGTACGATGCTCATCGCAACTTATGAGAAGGCGCTCGGATTCTGGCCCGGATGGAAGGAGGCCAGCGACAACCGGGCCCTCGCCATCGCACGACGGGACTGGATGAAGGCCTCGGACAAGTATCAGGGCGCAGGAATCGGCGGATGCCTACAAACCCGATGAAATCGTTTATGACCCCAAAGGCTCGGATAAATCCAAGTCGAAACCGGACACGGAAGGAGAGGGACAGGATGACCAGACCGCGCTCCAAGCCACTTGGTTGCGGCGGGTGAAGACCACTCCTGCGGACTTCCTGAAGGCCAAGTTCGCCTGGCAGGCCCAGGCTCCACCCCCATCCGACAAGCCATGAAGATCCTGCTGTCATTGCTGTGTCTGGCCTTGAGCCTGGCCGCCTCCGCCGAAGATGTCCCGGCCTCCAAGGTCCGGGCAGCTTTTGCCAAAACCGACACGGCTCCATGGGTTGGACAGAAGGTCGTGATCCAGGTGGAACTTCTTGCTCCCGGTTACTTCGCAGGGGCTCCGGTTTTCGACCTTCCGGAGGTTCCGGGTGCATTGCTGATCCCTCCTGTCCGGCTCCCCCTACCTCTCGACCGAGACGACAGGTAGTACAGATGTATACCGTACAACATCATGAACTGTCCGTTTTCGCCCACCGGGCTGGCAGCCTCGACATTCCACTTTCGAAAATCCGCTTTCCCATCAAGCGCTCGTCTCTCGACACAGACACCGTTCCCCAGAGATTCCACCTCCTCCACTGTCGATCGAAAATCAAGGATCCGCCCGGCCTTCCCGCCGGTTCCAATCTCCTGACCTCAGCCGACCTGACCGTCACCGAATCCTGGCAGCCCGAACCCGGCCCCAAAGCCAAACCCGGTGATGCGTGGGTGAGGACGATTACCTGGACTGCGTCTGATGTTCCCGGCATGGCCTTCCCTCCCTTTTCGCCGGAAGCCATCGATGGCGTCTCCATCTACCCGGGTAATCCGACCGTGGAGGATCAGAATGAGCGCGGCACCACACGCCGTACCCGGATCGACCGGGTCACCTATGTTTGCAAAACCTCCGGCACGGCAACGATTCCAGCCCACACTTTGCAATGGTTGAACCCGACTACCGGCAAGGTCCAGCACGTGGATTTTCCGCCACGGACGATCGAAGTGATCGGGCCACCCACGATAGCAGTCCCTAGCCCCCAAGGAAAGTGCATGGCTCAAACACTGGCGCGTCTTGACCGCAGTCCTTTCGACACTGGCCGCTGGCGGCCTGCTGGTTTGGACGATGAGGCAACGCCTGCTGGCATGGGGACGGCAGCTGCTCCCTCGCCACCTGCTGCCATTGAATCCCGCCGATAGATGAAGCGGTCCTCGTTCGGTCGCAGAAGGGAGATCGATATCCTTGTCGAGCTCTTCGATCGTATCCGCGATAAGCCCCTGTGCGGCCTTGCTCCATTCGTTGGATTGACGGGCAAGGTCACGGTGATAGGGACCGAAACGTTCCGGATGAAGCGTCCGTCAGGCGGCGGGACTCGGACAGAATGGCTTCGTAGAACCCATTGAACTTTTTGATCAGGTCGCGTTCCGATTGCCGCATCCGGTTGGAGGATAGTGCGGAGTTCATCTGAAACAGTGCTTTCACGGACGGACGTTCACCGATTCTGCTGGAGAATGGCCAACGCATCGATCTTCCCCGACTCTGGCTTGCGCGCAGCCCGGACGTGGTCGGCTGGAGCGTGGAAAGTGCCAGTAGCAAGCGGGTCCATTGTTGACCTCCTCGATGCGGCGGCGTTCATCCAGGAATGTCGCCACCGGCACCACACGCGCAGGTACATTTCCATCAAGACGTGCGCAAAGCGGCGGACATCCGCGAAGGGCGTGGCCGCAGCCCAGCAGATGCGTCGGCGTGAGGTGGGTGATGATCCCCAGCGCATTCCCTTCCGGAGCGGTGAAGAGTGGTCCGCCGCTGTTCCCCTGGATCACGGCCAGCATGGTTTCTATCTGATTCGTCGCCTACGCCGGTGACCGTGCCATCCAGGATGGTGAGCACTCCTCCACCGCCGCTGTTGCCAATGGCAAAGACCGGATGGCCGACCTTCGTTCCTTCAGTTGCTACTTCCGGCGGAGCGGATGGTGGCTCCTCCAACATGGTGAAGCGGACCATGTCCGCCGCCTCCGCTACCTCGAACGCTCCGAACTTCGTAAAAACGCGACCATCGGTCGTGCGGACGTCGAGTTTCGAGTTCCCACTCAGAACATGGGCTGCCGTGTAGAGATAGGTCTTTCCTCCTTGGCGGGCGAAGAAACCACTGCCCTCGGATTGATCCCCTTTGATGATTACTACGGAGGCCAGCAAGCGGTTGGCCAAAGTCTTGTCAACCGAGCTACCGGGCATACCGGAGGCCGCCAGAGCCGGGAGAGGAGTGGAATCGGTAGTTCCAACAGATTGGGCCGCAGCCACCGGAGCGGCGGCAGCTTCGGGCACCTGCCCGGACGCTTCAGCGCCTTTCTTCTGCAATGCGGCGAGTTGCTGCCGGACTTGAGCGGTTTCCTGCTCGGCTTTTTCCGCCCTTTCACGAAGTGGATCGAGCTGTTGAAGGGTGGCCCTGAGAGCTTGGTTTTCGGCCGCCAGAGTATCGCGCTCCGTCTGTCCGGCCTTCTTCTGCATCTGAATATCCGCCTGGAGATTTGCAATCTGCCCGCGCAGGTTTTTGACCTCCGATGCCGATGATGAGGAGGAGGAGGACTTGTCGCAAGAAGTGACGAGCAACGAAAGACCCAGCATGCCGACGAGGGGGAGATCGGTGGTGAACCGTGGGGACATGCCAACATCGTGCCTGACCGGCATCATGCATTTCAATGCTTTATGCCACATGATGAAGAGATAGACGAAATATCATCCCCCTCCAGCCCCCGTCCATCACTTGGAATCCCACGTTTGAAATGGAATCGACGCCTCACCTGCCTCCAGCTAGGTTCCCTCTGGTTTCTTTTCCAAAATCAATGGGCTCTTCCGAAATTTCCCTGATCGTGGTGGTCTTTCTGATCACCGTACCGGTGATCGTCTCCCTGCGCGTGTATCGCAATGATCTGAAACTGTGGAAATACCTGTCCGTCGCCGCGAGCCTGATAGCCAGTTGGGTGGGATTCATCCTGATCCGCTCGATCCGGGAGGGTCAGCGCGCTCACGATCAGGCCCGCCTCGACACAGCCCGGAGGAAATAATCCCCCACCCTCACCCCTCCACCAACCCTATCGATTCTCCGGGCTGGATATGGCCATGCCTTAGCGCGGCAGCATGATCTCATCGTCCGTCAAGCCGGTGAGAGCTCTCAATCCCGCCACCAAACGTTGCAGCGTCAGGAACAGGAAGCCGAAGGCAGGCACCAGCACCACCAGCATGCTCATCCAGGTGATCTTGCCGATGATGGCATTGTAGGTCTCAAGAGCGTCGCCCGCCGTGTGGTCGAAACCGCGGAACAGAAACAGCGACAAGCCGAGGTTCAGTGCCGAGCTCACGAAAAACGATGTCGCGAACAATCGCGTCGACCGCCACAGCAGCGCCGCGTAACCCGGCTGCTCGTCCGCGCCGATCTTGCCCTCGATCTTCGGGATATCGAACAACGCATCATTGTAGAGGAACACCCGCAGCAACGGATTTGGCGTGCGGTGGGAGAACAGGATCGCGAATGCCAGCGCCAAGGGAATCGCCGCCTCCTTCAGCCCGTAGAGGGCGGCAGCACCCGGTTTCACCGTACCGTCCTTGTTCCAGAGATAAATCGTGATGCACCCCGTGAGGGCCACCGACAACAGGCCGATCAGCGAGAAGAAATTCGCCTTCCGGTTCCGAACGAAGAACCAGATCCCGTAACCCAGCGGCAGTGCCAGCGCGATCGCCAGTCCATAGACAGGCCCGAGCTGCCACCAGTGCGCCGCCTTGCCCAGCTTCTCCTGGATCGCCGGGTCCTTGCTCAGCGTCCCCAACGCCAGCACCGGCACCAACACGTTCACCATGATGTTGACCAGCGGGTTCTCAGGCTTGTGGGACATGGGAATAGTAGTGGAGTAGGAACAGGGAATAAGAAAAAAGGCAGAGCCCCTGAAGCGCCCTGCCTTTCCTGTTTCGTCTTTCGGACTTTGTCCAGATCGGAGGGCAAAAGCCGGAACTGGAAAAAGCCCCGGCTTTCAACCTCACTTTCTCCGCTCAGACCGTGCCGTGGATGGTCTTTCCGGTGGAAAGCAGGTCATCGCACGCGGTCTTCAAGCGGTCAGCCAGACCGATCTCGGCCTTTTTCAGATAAGAGCGCGGATCGTACTGCTTCTTGTCGCCCACTTCACCGTCGATCTTCAGCACACCTTCGATGTTCTGGCAGATGTGGGTCACGATCGGACGGGTGAAGGCATACTGCGTGTCGGTGTCGATGTTCATCTTCACCACGCCGTAGCCGAGGGTCTCGCGGATGTCGGAGAGTTCGGAACCGGAGCCACCGTGGAAAACCAGATCCATCTCGGCTTCCGGACCGTGCTTGTCCGTCACGGCCTTCTGGCCATCGCGGAGAATGGTCGGCTTGAGCTGGACGGCACCCGGCTTGTAGGCACCGTGGACGTTGCCGAAGGTGGCGGCGAAGAGGAAGCGGCCGATCGGCTGCAGTTCCTCGTACACCGTCATCATGTCTTCAGGAGTCGTGTAAAGTTTTTCGGCCGGATGACCGGAGGTGTCGTGGCCGTCTTCCTCGCCACCAACCACGCCGGCTTCGATCTCGAGGATGATGCCCAGCTCCACGCATTCCTTCAGGAGTTCCTTGGACATTTTCATGTTCTCGTCCAAAGGCAGCTCGGAACCATCATACATGTGGCTCTGGAAAAGCGGTGGCTTGCCAGCAGCCACTCGCTCGCGGGATGCAGCCAGCAGCGGACGCAGGAATCCATCCACCTTGTTCGGATGGCAGTGGTCGGTGTGCAGGGCCACCAGCACGTCATACTTTTCCGCCAGGCGGTAGGCTGCTTCAGCCAGCACGATCGCGCCGAAGGCCGCGTCATTCACCTTGGTACCGGAGGCGAACTGGCCGCCACCGGTGGACACCTGGATGATGCCATCGGACTTCGCTTCGGCGAAGGCGCGCAGGGCACCGTTGATCGTCGTGATCGAGGTGACGTTGATCGCGGGATAGGCGTATCCGCCCTTCTGGGCGGCGTCGAGCATGGCCCGGTATTGGGCGGGAGTAGCGACTGGCATGACGCCGCAGGGGGTAGCAGGATGCGCGCCACCGACACAAGGCTGAAACGGAAGGGAAACTGTCGCAATCCGGTTGCTGTCGCCCCGGAATTCTCCAATCACGCCTCAAAATTCTCCACCGGACCCACCTTTTTCCTCTGGAATCGAAACATCGGCGTCTGGTTGGACGGGAAACCGGCGGTTTTCCCGTCCACGCGAGCTTCCATCGAAGCACTTTTCAACCGCTGATCACGGTTTCCACACCTCGATCCCTTTGCCCTCCAGGCTCAGCCACGCGTCAAACGGAGCTCCTGGAAGCGCCTTCAGTCCCGCGATCACACAGCCTGCATTACGCTTCGCTCCGGCGATGGAGGTGTGCGTGCGCTCATCCGCGTAATAGCCTGCCACCGTTTCCTCGCCATCCTTCTGATAGGCCGCGCGGATGATGTTGGTGAGATCGATGAAAGTCGCACCGGCGGTTTCCGCGCTTTCCCGCGCCCAGGTTCCATAGTCGACGAAATCCGGGGAAAACACCCCGTTTTCCCACTTCTTGTGAGGAATCGGTGCACACACCGTCACCACCGCGCCCTTGGCCTTGGCGGTCGTGATGTAGTTCCGGAGATACCAGCCGTAGGTATGTACGGCTTCTGTCGTACCATCCGCTTTGGTCACGTCCCTGGTCTCCTCACCGGTCCCCTTCAGCGTGCCCCGGTAGCGGCTTTTCTCACCCGGAGAACCCACGTCATTGTGGCCGAACTGGATCAACACCCTGTCCCCCGGCTTGATGCCCGCCAGCACCTCGTCCCACCGCTTCTCCGTTAGAAACGTCAGGCTGCTGCGTCCTCCGATCGCCTTGTTGACTACCTTGATCTTGGCAGGGTCGAAAAACGCGGGAATTTCGTCGCCCCAGCCCTTCAGTTCCAATTCGCCGCTCTTGCCGGTATTGTGGACGGTGGAATCGCCGACGATCCACAGCGTTGGAAGATCAGCCAGTGCGGCGAAGGCGGAGAGCGCCAATGTTGCAATGCAATAGAGTAGTTTCATGATTCATTTCGATGGGAAGTAGATCCACATCGGAGGGCAGTAACACCACATCCTTGCGGGTGTTTCACGCAATTTAACCTCCCCATAATCAGCGATTTGGCGCAATCCGGGGGATCCTTGATCAAGATGGTTTCCTTTTTCGGCTGACCCTCCCCACCTCCGGGTTTTGGAAAAAATTTCAGCATCATTTTTCCCGATCGAGGAGACCTTCCTTGCCCTCCCTTTTTCCCAAAAAAGGCATTCTCCAATTCCGCACCGGGCCCATGCATGGATCACCCGGTGACTCGATCCTTCTGATTCGCACCAGTCATTTTGAGCTCCAGGCCTTGATGTATGGACATTTGAAGTTCGACAAGATAGCTTTGGAATAAATCCCAGCCAAGGCTTCGTTCGGCTTTTGGCCCCCAAATTTGGGAGCAAGATCTTTCAAAAATCCGCCCTTTTCTCCCCTCGTGAAGCAGAACAAATCGACCACCAAATCGCTCGGAAATGGGTGCTCAATCATTGAAATCTATGGGCTTTTTGATTTTCGTAGTCGGAAACATACACAAAGAGGCCCCTTCGATACAAGCGGGTTTCAAAAGGAGAGGTATGGTCAATCCATCGTAGTGCCCTGACTCGCCCCAAACCCTCGTTTCCGAGAGCCAGGCTCATCCTCCGAGTATCACTTGTAAATGCACTTGCCCAGACGACCATGAATGCGACTCATGCCAACCGTCCCCGGTCATTAGCGAAGCGACAATCCGGCTTCGCGTTGATTGTTTGCCTGCTGATGATGGTGCTCATCACCATCCTCACACTCGGCCTGCTCGGCCTTTCCACCGTGACTCTCCGTGCCGGTGTCACCGATCTGGCCCGGCAGGAAGCCCGCTCGAACAGCCGCCTGGCCCTCATGCTGGCGATCGGGGAGCTCCAGAAGCAAATGGGGCCCGACCAGCGCATCACCGCCCGTTCTTCCGCCGTGAATGGCCAGAACGGAGAGAAGAATGCGATCGGCGCCTGGGACAGCTGGCACTGGAAGGTGGCTCTCGGCAGCCCCGACTACAGCCTGAAGGCCGCGAAATTCAAAGGCTGGCTCGTTTCCGCCCCGACCGAGCAACAACGCCTCGATCCCTCCTATACCTCCACCGGCTTCACCAACCCGGTATGGCTGATCAATCCACAAACCGTGGGCACCCGTGATGGTGCCCAGGAAAACGGCCCGGGCCTCCGTGCCGACAAGGTCAACATGACGGTGGGCAAGCAAAACGGCTCATTCGCCTGGGCCGTGATGGATGAGAACCAGAAGGCGATGCTCAATCTCGCCAAGGCGGCCCCTGCCGATACCGGCGAGAAGATCGCACAGCGCACCGCACCTCCCCGCACCCGCCCGGAAATTCTCGTCGAAGGCCTTTCCCCCGATCAAGTCGGCGAGCCACGCAAGCTGGTGACCATTCCGACCGCCGTTCCGGCTACCGGCGGGAAAAAAGAGATCCTGGCCCTCCAGGAAGATCTCACCACCGATTCGCTCGGCCTTCTCACCAACGTCTCGGATGGCGGACTTCGCACCGACCTGACGACTCTCTTCGAAGCCAACACCAGCCTCGCTTCGATCCTCGGAGGCAATGGCCCCTACGGTTCGGTCAGTGCCGGAGCCACCACCACCACCGCCACGGACAGCGCCCCCTCCTGGGACTACCTGCGCAACCATTATCAGCTCTACAAGAGCGCGAACCTTTCCGGGATCGACACCGGTGCACCGGTCTACAAGCCCACCACAACCGAGCTGCTGCCATCCACCAAGGGTACCCAGATCTCCCCTACCAAGGAGCGTCTCATGCCGGTGATCTCGAAGCTCCAGATCATGTATTCCGCGGTGAGCCACTACTCCCACATCACGGATCGCGTGAATTTCTACAACACCAAGGGCAACCCGTTGGGCAACGAAAACTACGTCGTCCCGCACCTTGTCTACGACCCCGTCGTCACCCTCTACAATCCTTACGACGTGGCCATCGAACTGCCGAAGCTGCGCCTCCGGATCTGGGATGCTCCGGTGCTCTTCGGGTTCAAGAAGAACGGAGTCTGGCTGCGGAATGACTTCGCCAGCGGCAACTTCCTGCCCATCAGCCGTTTCACGATCACCGACCAGACCAACACGAATGCCCGCAAGTATTTCACCCTGCTGCTTCGTGACGTTGACAGCACCTCGAATCCAGGCGGCCCGATCAAAATGCAGCCCGGTGAGGTCCGGGTCTTCGCACCCTGGGTCAACAAGGATTGGAACTGGGCCTACGAAACCAACGACCAATACAACGTCCACGTCTTTTTCGATTTCGACGTGAGCAAGAACTTCGGCAACGTCAACGGCCGCACCAAGAATCCCTTCGGCGTGGAAACGGTTCCGGGCTGGGTGGCCCGCGCCGGACTCCAGGAGGACAACCTCTCCGTCAGTGGTGCACGCCCGGCGGGAACCGCCTACGATTTCGAGCAAAACACCAGCTACGGCACCGCCGGCTGGGTGGCCATCAAGAAGGCGGGAGACACCTTCTCCGTCCACGCCGAACCGGGCCGCGGACTCCCCTCCACCAACACGACCGATCCGGACTTCCAAGCGGACCTGCTTGCCGGCAGCAACACCGACGTCGCCAGCGATATTCTCCGCACCTACAGCTTCCGGATGAAGAATGTGGCCAACGAGGTTTCTCCCGGAGGCACCAAGACGGCCATCGACCGCACCTTCATTGCCGGTGATCTGCTTCAAAAACCGACCGACAATGGCGTCGGTGGCAAGACCCCCTTCGCCATCTTCACGATGGCCGCCAAGACCACTGCGGATCCCTATGACATGTCCCGCCCGTGGTTGCACAATCATCCGGTTGTGGAGGGCAGCACCCAGGACTCCAACAAGGCCTCGAACGCGTTGGATTCCTACGACGTCACCCTCAATGAGGTCGCGGACTTCAACACCTTCCCGGGCATCGAGATCGATCCGGGATCCAACCGCGGCTTCTACGGTGCGAGCACCACCGCCAACCGGGGCGTCTCCAACGTGCCGATGTTCCGCGTGCCGCTGATGCCCGCCACCAGCCTCGGCGATCTCGTCACCGCCAATGTCGTTCCGGGCTCCGCGCTGCCACGCGTCACCCATCCGATCGGCAACTCCCGCGCTCATCCGCTGATCCCGTCCAATGCGGCGATGTATCGTCCCACAGGAGCCACCGGCAACTTTGTGGATCACTCCTACTGCCTCAATGACGCGCTCTGGGATCGCTTCTTCTTCTCCACCGTGGGCACCTTCAACGGCCCGCTCGTCAATACCGGCAGCCGCGTGTCTCTGCTCACCAGCTTCCTCAAAGGTGAAAAGCAGCTCCTCAACCAGCGCTTCACTCCCCTGATCTCCACCACCACCGACCCGACCCAGCTGGCCACCCAGCTTGATGGCACGGCGGATGCCCAGTTGTGCAAGAAGCTCGCATCCAGCATCGGCGTGCGCGGAGCCTTCAACGTCAACTCCGATTCTGTCGCCGCGTGGAGTGCTTTCATCGCCTCCATGCGTGACGCCTCGATCGCCGGATGGAGCAACAGCGACATGACCACGAAGGACAAGACCGGGTTCCCGCGCTTCACCTTCCCGATCTCCGGTGCCGCCGAGGACATCAACTCCTCCAGTTCCATCGACGTCCAGGGTGCCCGCCGTTGGGCTGGCTTCCGCTCCCTCACCGATACCCAGATCCAGTCGCTGGCCACGGCCATCGTCACCCGCATCCGCGAGCGTGGAGCGAAGGACAAGGCTCCGTTCCTGACTCTCGGCGAGTTCGTGAACCGTCGGGTGGCTTCCAGCTCGATACGGGTTTCCTCGCCGGAGTTCTCCAGCAGGCCATCGATGATTCCGGCGTAAACGACGCCTACAACGCCACCGATGCCAAGATGCTCGCAACGGCCAGCAACATGGTGGGCCTTGCCAACGCGGATGCCCGCATCGGCTACTCCTCCGCCGGCTCACCCGCCACCATCACGCAGGGTGACCTTCTCAGCGCCCTGGCACCCGTCATCACCGTCCGTGGCGACACCTTCCGCATCCGGGCCTACGGTGAATCCCGTAACTCGGATGGAACGATCGCCGCCCGCGCCTGGTGCGAAGCCGTTGTCCAGCGCATGCCGGCCTATGTGGATCCAGCCGACGCACCGGAAATCCTCCCGGCCGCCTTGACCGTGACTTCCAACAAAACATTCGGCCGTCGCTTTGAAATCGTCTCGTTCCGCTGGCTCGAGTCCAAGGAAATCTGATCACCCGCCGGACCCGCGCCGCGTCTGCCACGGGTTCGTCCCCCCTCACAAAGAAGCCCCCAAGAAACACCAGTTGCCCAAGAACTACCCACTGCTCATGAAAGTCCTTCTCACTCCCGTTCTCGCCGCCGTTCTGATGCTCCAGGCCGGGAACGCAGGTGCCCAGCAGGTCACCGCCAATATGCAGCTCGGCTCCTCCTCCACCGGTCGCGACAGCGTGGCTCCGAAGCCTCTCGCCCAGAAACCGGATGAGGCACCGACCATGCGTGCGCGCAGCCTCCTGTTTCTTCTCGATTCTCTTCCCGGTGAAGTCTTCCGCGCACGACCCCGGCGCCACCAATCCGCTCCCGGGAGTGAGTGTGCACGCCAAGAACTACCTCAACCATGAGGGCGATAATTTTCCAGCCGCAGCCAAGGAGATCGTGTTCACACGCAGCGCCGATCCGGCAAGTGTGAAAGCGGCCGACCAGCGTATCGCCCGCGCGGCGGTCCCCCCCAATCTGAAGTCCGCGATCTTTCTCTTCGTTCCCGGTTCAGGCAAACCAGGCGACGATGCCGCCCGCGTGATGGTGATCGACGACTCCGCGCGCAACTTCCCGGCTGGTTCGCTGAAAGTCATGAACCTGAGTCCGCAGCCGGTACACATCCAGCTTGAGAACAAGGATTTCGATTTCAAAATCGGGGAGATCCGCAACATCGAGGATCCGCCCGTGGGTGACAACCAGACTTCCGGCATGCGCTCCTTCACCTTCAAGGACAACCAATGGCAGCGCATTGGTGCGGGCATGTGGCCACACCCGGGCAACAAGCGAGTGCTCCAGATCATCTTCCTCAATCCGGCCACCAACCAGATCGAGCTGAAGGGCGTGCGGGATATCACTTCCGTCTGATTTTACCAACTCCGCCTCGCTCGCAAGGCAGGCTCCCTCTTCATGGGCAAACACCCCGCTGCAACGGGGGGGAAAGGCGCTCCGGATGTCGCAACCGGGGCGCCTTTTTTTATTCATACCCGGCATCAAAAACCCCCGCGCCGTTTCCGACGCGGGGGAGTGATTTGAAACCTCAAATTCCACAATCCGTCATCACGGCAGGTCGCCCGTGATCACCAGACTTCCCGTGCCGGAAAAGGTGCCGCCAAAGCCGAGCGCTCCCAGCGAGGTCGCCGTATAGGTACCGGCAGGCACATTGTTTCCGCCGATGGTCATGGTTCCGATCGTGCTCGTCACGCTTCCCCCAGGTCCACCGTGCCAGCCGTCATCGACAACACGGCCCGTCCCTGGTTCCAAGCGTTGGTGAGCTGGAGCGTGGAAGTGCTCGTCGTCAATGCCACGCCATACAGGCTGTCCAGCGCACCGGTCGCACCACTGCGGAGCTGTGCCCGCGTGTTCAGCGTGACCGTTCCGGAACCCAGTGCTCCCGCGGCTTCTGACACGAGGTAGGCACGGCGTGCGTTGTCCGTGGTGCCGTCGCCCGCCACCGTCCAGTTGCCACTGTAGGTGTTGCTCGCGGAGGCCACATAAAGCAGACGACGTTCTCCACTCTGCCCTTGCAGTGCGGCAGTCAGGTTGATGTCCGAGCTTCCGGTCAGCGCACCATTGATCCGCAGCGTATTGGAATAGGCGCTGCCGTTGTCGGACTGGAGACGGATCGTCACACTGCCGCCAGTGCCCAGCGACACCGGATTGCTCATGTTGCGGGACACGTTGCCCAGAGAGGTGTTATACGACTGGAAGGTCGCTCCGTTTTCCAACAGCAGCTCCTTCAGATCCACCGTGTGGGTGTTGTTCCCACCTGCGGAAGTGTGCCGCAGGCGCAGGATACCTCCGTTTGCCACCGTGATCCAATCACCCGGGAAGGTGACGGTCCCGCCGCTGGATACCGAGGCGGATACCGAGTCCACCGTGTTCGCACTCACCACACGGTAATTCTTGCCGCTGGCGGGTGCGGAAGCATCCGCCCACACGCTGGTGGTGGTCCAATCCCCACTGGCCACGGAAGGAATGGTGGCAATCGTGATCGTGCCGGTGCCGGTGAACGTCCCGCCGTAGCCAAAGGCTCCGAGCGTGGTCGCATTGTAGGTTCCGGGAGTAATCGTGGTCCCACCGATCTTCAGGATACCCACCGTGCTCGCGCCTGTTCCCAGATCCAACGTGCCAGCCTGGAGGTCCAGGGTGGCGGCGGGATCCACCCACGGGTTGGTGAGCTGGAGGGTGGAGGTGGCGGTGGTCAGCGTGACACCGTACAGGCTGTCCAAGCCACCTGCGGCGCTGTTCCGGAGCTGTGCCCGGGTGTTCAGTGTCACCGTGCCGGTACCCAGCGAGTTGGCGGCCTCGGCCACGAGGTAGAGACGGCGGGTATTGTCGGTGGTGCCATCGGCAGTGACATTCCAGTTTCCACTGTAGGCCACGTTGTTCAGTGCCATGTAGAGGAAACGACGCTCGCCGGACTGGCCCTGGAGGGTACCCGGTGAGATTGACGTTGCCGGAGCCGAAGATGCCGTCGTTCACCCGCAGCGCATTGGTGTAGGAACTGCTGCTGTCCGACTGGATGCGGATCGTGGACGTACCGGAACCGATGACAAGCGGGCCGCGGAGGTTGCGGGTAACGTTGCCCACGTTCGAGTTGTAGGACTGGAGCGTGGAGCCACCGCGCAGGATCAGGCCGCCATCGAAGGCGGAGGTGTAGGTGGTGTTTCCGCCTGCCGAGCTGTGGCTCAGACGGAGCATGCCGCCGGAGTTCACTGCCAGGGTGTCGCCCGCGAAATCGACGGTGCCGCCGCTCGATACATTGTTCGGAGCCGAATCCACCGTATTGCTACTGGAAATTCCGTAGTTCTTTCCCGCAGCGGGCACGGCGGCATCGCTCCACACCGAAGTGGTGGACCATGCCCCGCTTGAGACCGAGGTGACATCCGCCGCGATATCCGGATCCGGCGCCTGGGTGGGCGGTTGGATCATGACCCAGCCGGTGGAGGTATAACCCGCGGAGTCCTGGATGCGGTAGGAGAAGTAGTCCAGACTGGTGATCGAGGACGAGGGGTGGTAGATCAATTGATCCCGCCCGCCCGGGCCGGTGCCCACCGAGCGCGTGATGCTGGCGCCGCCGTGCGAGGTGGAGGGGAAGGAGCTGATCGTGATCGACTGACCGTTCGAGTCCGAATCATTCGCCAGCACGTCCAGCGTGAGATCCGCCAGCGTGAAGTGGACCTTGGCGCGGTCCGCATTCGCGCGCGGCGGCAGCGGGAATCCGTAGGATCCCACATTGTCCAGCACGCCGGTACGGGTGTTCCGGTACGGGATCATCTTCGCCAGCTCGGAGGAGGCGAACCGGCTCAGCCCGTTGCCATTCATGATCGTATTCCCCTCCGTGTGGTCGTCCTGGTTATCGCCCGAGCCCCAGTTGTGGCCGAATTCGTGGCGCCAAACCGTGCAGAAGTTCGCATCGGTCAAGCTGCTACTGATGCTCACCCAAGCATAGGAGGACGAGGTATGGATGTTACTCACGTAGGCCAAACCACCACTGCCGGTGACCACCACCGTCGTCGCCTCATCGAAATCCGCCGCAGGCAGCACGCCAGGCAGCACCGTGTTCCATTGGCTCGCGAGATTGGTGAGCGAGGTGGATGGATCGTCCGCGGAATTCGTCCGCAGCACGATGCGGCCGATCCGCGGCTGCACCGCGAAGTCACGCAGGTAGATGGCACTCGTCTCGATCACGGAGAACTCCGCACGCTCCAGCGCTTCATCCGCGCTCAGGCTGGCCTTGTTGTAGTAGGAATAGCTCAGATCCAAGCCCACATCCGCGGCATACACGGAGGAACCCGCGCCGCCGGAACCCACCACGTTCGTAGGATACTTCGGTGTCCAGCTCGCTGCGGACGGCATCGTGAACGAGGTACCGGTACCACGCCAGGTCGTGCCATCCTCGAAGATCAGCGAGGTTCTAACACTACCATCGGAGAGCAACTGCCCTGCGGCAATCGCGCCCGGGAATCCGGACAACGTGCCGATATAGGTCCGTATCGGGCGGGTGGGCGAATAAGAGGTGAACGAGCTGCCACCCGTATGCAGGTAGACCTCGTAGTTCGGTCCGCGGACGGACTGTTTGTTGAACGTCACCGTGGTGCTGCCCCCACTGTAAGTGTAGGTGCGGGTGAAGGATGACGGTGGATTATTAGGGTCCTGGGCCTTGGCGGTGGCTGTGAGCGCCGCAAGGGCGAGGAGGGCTTTGAAACGGCCGAGCCGCCACGCAGGCGCGGCACCGGTCCGAAGTCGGTAATGCAGGTTCATATGGTTCGTGGGTTTCGGGGAGAAGCCGCGGCACGAGGCCACCGGCCGGCCTCCGTTGAGGAGACCGCAGAGCTGTTCCAATGGACGTGCACGGGCCTGCACGCATCGGAACGGGTTTTGCTCTTATGCCTGCACGACCATTCCCCCGTCATACGGGGAAATGATCGATCTAATCCAACTCCCTAACAGTTGATCCGTCGTTTTGCATCCAACAATGGATAGCAAAATCTGAGCAATCGTATTGGGCAGCTAAGCATAACCCGGACACCTCACACCACAGGCGCACGATCCAAATCAAACACGTTCACTTCCCGCTCCTCGAACAGAGCTTCCAGCGCTTCAAAACCGTGCTCTTCCGCATAGGCCGCCTCCGACTCGGACACGGGGATCATCATCAGCCAGAGGACTTCCTTCTCCGGCAGCTCCACCGGCTCCAGATCGTCCCATGGAAACGGCTCGGTGAACATCACATGCTCCATGGTCCTGGAACCTCCGTACATCTTCACCAGATCCGCAAAGACCGCTCCCGGATACACCGGCCAACCTTCCTTGATCGAACAAAAGGCTGCTGTCGAAAGGATCGAGGCAAACACCTCCGCACTCTTGGATACGCACCCGCCGGTGATCTCCACGCAGACCGGCTTCGCCATTCCCTCGACCTTCCGCGGATGATCGGACAGACCAACCGTCGCGAAGGAATCGATTCCCTGCTCCGGAGCACTCGGGCAATGCAGGATGTCCACATGATGCTTCTCCGATTCATCGTGATAGCGAGTGATCTCCGGCTTACCACCGAAAACAGCCGCCAGATGACCGGCGATCTTCTTGTTTGACGTGCTCGTTTCCATGGCTGCTTCCCTGCAGGAAAGCAGCGGAGGACTCAAGCGCAATGCCTCTCCCCCGCCCTCCCCTGCGGGGAAAAACCTTTGTGCCATCCCTGTATCCAATCCCGTCTTGCCGCCAGTCGCAGCATCCAACAGCATGACCGGGCTGATTCAGCGGATTCCCGTTCCAACCCACCCTTGCACTTGCCATGTCCCAGCAAACCGATCCTTTTTCCGTGCCGAACGCCCGCCGCGTGGTGGTCATCGGTCATCCGGCCCACGAGTTGGCCATCTACGGCCTGCTCCAACGCCACCTGCCACACGTGGTGGTGATCACCGATGGCGGTGGCCCGGAACGCGAACGACAGTCCCGGGAAGGACTCGAGCGGATCGGGTTGTTGGAAAAGGCAACCTATCTCGGCTACAGCGAGTCCTCATTTTACGAGGCCCTGCTGGACCGGGATGACGCCCTTTTTGCCCGTGTGGCGGACGACCTCCGCGTGGAATTGGAGCGCTTGCAACCGGACCAGGTATTCTGTGATGCGATTGAATTCTACAATCCGGTGCACGACATCACACGCCCGATGGTCCTGCGGGCGCTGCAAGGTCTTCCGGAAGCCGCACTTTATGAGATCCCGCTGGTTTACCAAAAACCCGCGGACGCCGAGAGCTATGAAATCCAGCGAGTGCCGGAAGCCTGCTCGGACCGCAGATTCCAATATCACTTGACCGCCGCCGAACTGGCTCACAAAACCCACGCGCGCGATCACATCTATCTGAACCTGCGCGAACAAGCCGGCCCCGAATTCCTGGTGATCACACCGGAACATCTGGCCTTGGAAGAAATCGCCGATGCCTCGGGAGATTTTCCGGAGCCCGAAAGCAGCGGCAGAGTGCTTCGCTATGACTGGCGGGCTGAGTTGTTGAAGAACGATGGTTCCATCACGCGCGCGATCACCTACCGGGAGCACTTCCTGCCCGCGGTGGATGCGTTGCTCGGCGGAGTGCCCGCATAAGCAATTGCCTTGAAAGCCGCCTTATACACCGGCTGGCTGGGCCGACAGGACGCCACCGGCAACGCGGTCATGGCAATGCACGAGGCATTGAAGCACCGCGGAGCCGAAAGCGTCATTTACTGCGATCGCAGTAGCATCAACCACCCGGATGCGGTCGAGATAAACGGCCTGCGCACGAGCCTGCGTGAATGGCCGCGGTGGCGGGATTCGGACGTGCATCTGTTCCACTACGGAGCCTCTTACGATCTCTTCAATCTGCTACCCTGGATTCCACGCGGCGCACGACGTGTGGTCTACTTCCACGGTGTGACACCGAGGGAATTGGTTCCACCGGCGGACCGGGAATGGGTGGATCATTCACGCCGCCGTTTCCGGCTCGCCGATCGGGCGGATCTCGTGCTCCACGCCACCCGCTACTCACGTGAACTGGCCCGTTCGATGGGAGTGAATCAACCGGACTACGCCATGCTGCCCCTGGCCGTGGATTTGCCAGAACTCCCCCGCCCGATGCGCAGCAACGATGGAATCTTCCGCCTTCTTCATGTCGGGCGGTTGGTTGCAAACAAGGGCCTCCTGCAAATCCTGAAAGCATTGCAGCAGTTGAAAGCGCAGGGGTTCGCGACCTGGAATCTGGAGGTCGTTCACAATCCCCTGTCCGCGAACGCGGATTACGAATCCCATGTCCGGGCCTTCATTCAAGCCGCAGACCTCACCGGGCACGTCCGCTTCACCGGTCCTCCGGCCTCGCGGGAGGAATTGGCGCATGTCTACGGTGCCGCGGATCTGACGGTTCTGGCAACACGCCACGAAACCTATTGTCTACCACTGTTGGAATCCCTGCACTGCGGAACCCCCGTGGTGGCGTGCGCCGCCGGAGCTGTCCCGGAGACAGCAGATGGGCGCGCGCTACTGGTCCCACCTGACGACACTGGAGCACTGGCCGAAGCGATTCTGCGCGCACGAATGGCGTTTCCGTTGGTGGCCTGCGACGGCTTCAGCAACATGGATCCTTTGGCGTTTCATCAAAGCTGCCGCGAGCTGCTTGCAGACCGCAGTCCGGAGGAGTTTGGAAACAGATTGTGGGAGTTGTTGGTGAACTGACGCATCGAAAACGGGACTACGCGCAGTCGCAACCCGCCATCGACATCCGGCAAGGGCGCGCGGGCGCAGGAACTCACGATGTGCTTTCCTCCTGATCGATGAAACGACTCATCTTTCGCGATGATCAGGCCGGCCACCGCTTCCATCACCACACCGGCACCCTCCTCCGGCATATGATTCACCTCGGCCCATGCCAGCTGTGTATGGAAAGATCCGGATGCTTGGGAACCCGGGAAGTCCGGTTCGGGTTGTTCGTATCTCAAGGATCCGTTCTCCACGACGAGCTAAGCGGCTTCACCATCGCACCTTCGGAATTTCCCCTGGTCTATCTCCTGCCTCCCTCAAACGCGGCAAAGCCGTTGCTACGGTTGGCCAATGCACAGGGAGAGATTGTGGTCGACATCGAATTCTCCGCCGAGGCATGGGAAAGGGAGGAAATGGAGCATTTGAAGGAAAGCCTCTTCCCCTCTCCGGTCGATGCCACGGAAATCCGCAGGCGGAGCATCCGCATGAGCCGCAAACAAGCGGCTTGAATCCCTCCTCCATCAGACGTTTCAGCGACGACGGCGCAAAAGAAGCATCGTTCCCATCACTCCCAACCAAGCGGAGGAAGACTCCGGGACCACGGTCCCTGGAGCGTTCATCGTAGGTGAAAATCCACCGAGATCGCTCCAGCTGGTTGATGAATTGACCCCGCCATTCACGCCTCCCAGATCCTGATTGAGGCTGTTTGCCTGGGTGGAAGTGGCCAGCACATAGCGCAAGGCGGATTGATCGGTGATCGAATACCCCTGCGTATTCAGAAAACTCACCACGTCTTGGAATGGAACCATGAAACTGACATAGTAGTCGGGATCGCCAGTCGGTACTGGTGGTGATGTCATTGGTGGTCCCTCCATCGGTGGCGAAGGCGACCGGTCGGTAATCGTAATTCGATGAAGTGACCGAATAGGTATATGCCGCACTGCTGGAGATGGAAGTCGTGCTGGGCGACGTGTTCAGTCCCGTGCCGGGTGCGTAGATGCCGATGGAACCGTTGGAACCTTGGAAATTGACTCCGAGGAAAGCATCAATCGAACCATTGAGGTTGGCATCGATGCCGATCCATAGCACCCGGTCGAAGGTTGGACTGCTCTTATTCCCACCAGCCTCATCCAAACGCACCCGGAATCCCAACGTTCCATCGGTATGACTGGCGCTGCCATTGTCATTGAAAGTAGTGAAAAAACCAGGGTTGCCGGTACTCCCGACAATGTCTCCGGCAGGTTGCCCGGTTTGCTGATCCGCCAGATAATCGTAGTTCCCACTGATGGCAGTCCATTGGGTGGATGGCGCACTAACGGTAGCGGCATGGGCCATCGTAGAAAAAACGGCAGCGCCGACGCAAAGGGATATCGATTTCATGTCAGGAAGCTGGGGAGCTATCCGGTCGAGTGGGGACAACGACGCGGTAGGGAGTGAACGGATTCATTCATACCCCCTGCGATCCTTCCTGACACTTCCGTGATCGCGGGCCTCGACTGACGAAAAAATACCAGCCGCCTTCAGTCTGCACGCGGTGAGACATCCACCGGAGTCGAGGACATCTGGGTCCTCACGTAGACCATGGTTTCCTCACGCTTGCCTTCATCATGGATACGCTGGAGCCAGGACTGGGCGGATTGGAAATCGTGCCTCCGCCCGGACTGCCAGGCCATGGCGGCATAGGCGGTGTCGAGATTGGAATCACGTGGCAATGCCTCCAGCCATGCGCCAAATCCCACTGGATCAAGGCGCGCCAATGCGTCTACAAGATCGGGATCTCGCACCGAAAGAGAAGAACGATCCTCAGCGCCCAGGAGTTGTATCACAAACGATGCATCCTCCGTCTTGAAGCGCCGATCTTTGGCCATGCTATCGAGAGGTAGATCCGCAAGAGCAGCGGCAGCATGATGCTTTCGAAGCTCTTCCCAGGCATGACGCAGTCCGAACTGTTGAAAATCCTTGAGAGAAAGTATCGCGACCGGTTCATCTGCATGCTGGGCATGGCGCTCACCCCATTGCTGCCACGCGAGCGTGAGATCCTTTTTCGCCAGAACGTCGTAGGCAGTGAGCTGATAGACGATCCGTTGTTCCAATGGATCGATCAAATCCGCGAAATCAAGTGCCTGACGCGGGTTCTTCGCGACGAGAACGCCGAGAAAAGCCCGCAGGCCATCGGGACGATCCTCCTGAGATTCAAGGATGAGCCCGGATGAGAAAAGCCAGCGAAGCCCCCCCTCCGGATCATCCGCCGCGAAGGTCCGGGCCTTCTCCAATGTCGCAAGATCGGTGGCTGCTCCCGGCTGGGCGGTCGGCATATCCCCCACGAGATGAACTGGCGGAGCGGAAACAACTCCGGGAGAAGGCGGATTCCCTTCACCTCCAGCGGCAGTACTGGAACGATTGCACGCGACAAGCGCACAGGTGGAAATGAGCAAAAAAACACGAACCATGGGCGGAATGGTCAATCCTCGCGCAGGAAGTGTGATACGGCAAGGGGAGGATTCCGGCAAAAGTGGAGAGAGGCTTGGTGGACAGCCCCCGTCCTCCTCACGGTGCGGGTGTCGTCCTCTGCAGTTTCACTTTTGCTGGAGCTCGTTCTCCACCTTTTCACGGGTGGCAGCGTCCACCGTTTTCAGGCTCTCACGGACTTCCCCACGGGCGGCTTCCTTGAGAGTCGGATCCGTGATGCGGGAGGCCCATGAGGCGGCGGCAGAAGGATCACCGCTGTCCAGCAGGAGGGTTGTCGCAGCCCGATAACCCTGATCGTAAATTTTATCCTCCGGACGCTCCGCCAGATAGGAAGTCACCATACTGCGGTCTGCAGGCTGCACGTTGGCAACGATATTTCCGAGGGCCCGCGAAAATCCGGCTTCCCCATTTGAATTCGCCTCACGCAGGAGCCCGAAGGCCGCAGTCACCTCCTGACGAGGGAGACCGCTCTCGGTAGCAATGGAGGCCAGGAAGAACGAGGATGGTGAAGCACTATTGTTGGCTCGGAAAGCTTGGAAGGCAGCATTGACCCCGTCGCGGTTGACTTGCTGCGACACGATCATGCGGGTGGCGGCGAGTGGAATCACACCGCCGGGATTTTGCTTTAGAAGCGCCCAGGCCTGATCCGGGTTCTTGCGGGCCAAGGCACCATAGAGCTCCATCGTGAGAGCCTGGCGGTAGGGTCCGGCCTCCGGCTTGTCTAGAAGCGCCACCACATCCTCGGTCTTGGCGTTCTTCAGCATCTCATCCAAAAGGGCGGCGTAGCCTTGGCGGAGCGAGTCATCACTACTGCCTGCGGTTTTGGAGATCCAGGCCAACCCCGCCACCGGATCGGAAGCATACTTTGCCGCGCCCTCGCGGATGGCGCGGATATCCGCCTCACTCCCCGGATTGGCGAGCGGATTCCGCCGTTTGAATGCCGGAGCGGAATCGTCATGCCCCTCATGAGCACGGGATTCCCGAGGGGCACGCTCTGAGCGGGAGGAAGACGATTTCAGATCAGGCACGCGATCCCCCTCCTTGTCACAGGCGGCAAGAATGAGGGTCAGCGGAAGAAGAAGATGGGTGCTGCGGAGCATGAGGTTTTCCAGTTTCCCCGTGGCTGGCGGGCTTGGCAAAAGGAAAAACGCCACCGGAGAAGGGATTTGCCGGTGGAAACGCATCCAGTCCCACAGGCGAACGCCACTCCGGAGAAGCCCTGCGCAAATGACAAGACTGTCATCGTCTGGCCGCAAGGTAGGAACGAAATTTAACCGGATCTTCATCCCCGGACCGCTAAAAGCAGAGAGCATTGCGGACCATTCCGCGATGACTCGACCTGGCTGTCTTTTCCTACTATGGTGGCGAATGGCCGGTCGCCACCGAGCTCCACGCCATGCCCACACCGCTTTCCAGATCCCGCTGGCTGATCGCCGTCGCGCTCTGTCTGGTGCTGCTGATCTTCGTCTGCTGGCCACGTGCGAGACGCTCTTCATCAGCATCAGGTCCGCAGAACGACGAGCCAGCACCTGTTTCATCGGTTGCACACGGGAGCCCAGCAACCGCCCCTACTACCCCGTCACCTCCCGCAGGTCCGGTTCCTCTGGCCTGGACCTTCGCGGACGGAGGGCGCACACGCCCTTTCACACTGGCCCTGGATGAGGTGGTGATCCGGGATGCCGCCGGGGAGGATCGCTCCCAGCCTCTTTCTCCGCCCGCGACTTCCGCCACCTATCGCGCGCGCATTGCCTCCCTCTCATCCGCAGGCACCACCATCATGCCGGTGGTTTACCCGGACGATGAGACACGCACCGCGGGTCACCGCCGCCTGGTGACCGCCAATGTGCTCGCAGAAGCCTCCGGAGGCATCGACCGCACGACCCTGCCTTCTCTTCTCAACCTTGCGGTGGAATCCGTGCCGGAGGCCTCACCGCATCACATTGTGCTGCGTGCGGCCACCCCTCTTGATGCGCTGGATGGGCTGGAAAACTGGCGCGCCATTCCCGGCGTGGCCGCTGCGGATGTGGAACTGGCCCATCAGCAGGCGGCGCGTGCGATGCCGAACGATTCCCTCGTCGCCAATCAATGGCACCTGAAATACCAGGGCCAGTCCGGGGCCGTCGCCGGGACGGACGTAAACATCGAATCCGTGTGGAACTATCCCTCCGGCACTTCGGGAACCAATGCGTGGCGCGGCACCGGGGTGCGGATCGGCATCGTCGATGACGGCCTGCAAACCGCCCATCCCGACCTGAGCGCGAACTACGAGGCCACCTACAGTCACGATTGGAACGGCAACGACTCCGATCCCAATCCCTCCACCACCGGCACCGTGGACAAACACGGCACCTCCTGCGCCGGAAACGCCGCCGCCCGGGGAAACAATGGAACCGGTGTCTCAGGCACAGCTCCCGAAGCCACCCTCACCGGCATGCGCCTCATTGCTGCCGCCACCACCGATTCACAGGAAGCGGATGCCATGGGCTGGCACAGCGACGTGATCGCCATCAAAACGAACTCCTGGGGTCCCACCGATGATGGGGAAACCCTGGAAGGCCCCGGAACCCTGACACAGGCGGCACTGGCCAATGCCACCGCCAATGGCAGAAGCGGCCGGGGCACCATCTTCACCTGGGCGGGAGGCAACGGTGGCGATGTGGGCGACAATTCGAACTACGATGGATATGCGAACTCCATCCACGTGATCGCCATCGGCGCGTTCGACAGCCAGGCCCGGCGCTCCTACTACAGCGAGCCGGGTGCGAACCTGATCTGCGTGGCACCCTCCAGCGGCGCATCCCCCGCTCTCGGCATCACCACCGTGGACCGCACCGGGACCGCCGGTTACAACACCTCCTCAACTGCTTCCGGAGGCGACTACACCTCCACCTTTGGCGGCACTTCATCCGCCACCCCCACCACCGCCGGCATCGTGGCCCTCATGCTCCAGCGCAATCCCAATCTGGGTTGGCGTGATGTCCGGGAAATTCTCATCCGCTCCAGCAAACGTGTGAATCCCACCGACTCCGGCTGGGTCGGCAATGCCGCGGGATTCCGCTTCCATCACGACTATGGTGCCGGCCTCATCGACGCTACGGCGGCCGTGAATCTCGCTGCCACGTGGGTCAACCTGCCCGCAAATGCCACTCCGATCGTCTCCCCCCAATCGTCCCTGAACCAAACCATTCCGGACAACAACGCCACCGGCATCACCCGCAGTTTCGTCCTCCCCGCCAGCGGTGCCTTGCGCGTCGAGCATGTCACCGTGAAGGTGAACATCTCCCACACCTACCGCGGCGATCTGGCCATCACGCTCACCTCCCCTTCCGGTGTCTCGGACGTTCTCGCCGCCCTGCATGACGATCCCGGGGACAACTACACCGATTGGACATTCTCGTCCGTCCGGCACTGGGGCGAATCCTCGGCGGGTACCTGGACATTGAAAATCGCCGATCTCGATGCCGGTGTCACCGGCACGCTGAACTCGGCGGAACTCACCGTGCGGGGCACGACTCCCAGCGCCGACTATGCTGCCTGGACAGCCGCCTACCCAGGTTTGTCAGACACCTCCGCCACCGCGGACCCCGATCACGACGGGTTGCCGAACCTGGTCGAATATCATCTGGGTCTCGCTCCGAATGTTTCAAATACGTCGGCCACCGTACTTGCTCGGACTTCCTCACAGGTCACGCTGACCTGGCGGCGCCAAAAAGGTTCCGCCGCCACCGGTCATGCCGAGTGGTCGGACAACCTCGTCACCTGGGCGACCACCGGGATTACGGAAACAGTTACCGAAGACAACGCGAATGACCAACTCGTCACCGCCACGCTCCCTATCACCTCGGGAATGCCGCGGAAATTCCTGCGGCTGCACGTGACTCTCTGATCACAATTCCATTGCCCGCAAGTTACCGGCACAAGGACGTTATTGAACCTTTTCAGTAGTTCCACAATCCGCCGATCGAAATCACGGCCGCACCGTCGAAATCGAGCGTAGCCCGTGAACCGCCGGTCGTGATTTCGAACGCGTCCAGATATTGATAGCGAGCAGACCCGATCCACGAAAAGGAGTCACTCTGCTTCCAAGTCGCGCTGACACCGGCATACAGGCCCGGCAGGATCACAGTGCGGCTGTCATCGCCGCGGGTGGACTGCGAGCCGAGACCTGTAAGGGTGGTGAGAGAGTCGAATTGGTAATCGCCACGGACGAGGGCCACATTCACGCCCGCCTCCGCCAAGATGGAGAACCTGGGAGCCACCGGGATCTCCAGATACGGCCCGACACTGAGCGTCAGCATGTCCACATCGAGCTCACGCCGTCCTTGAACCAGCGCGCCATTGGAAATTACCGTTGTGGTGCGGGTGGGATCATCGCTGAGCAATGGCCCGGGACCATTGAAACTGCCCTGATAGGGAGCACCGGGCACCACGCCGCCACCAAGGCTGAAGCTATCGGTCAAACGGATGACGTCCGAAGTGATCGCATCGGAATTGCTCACAGACAAATGGGCGTAATGGACGCCCCCTCGGAAGCCCCAGTTGACCGGGCCGGCGGAAAGATCCCCTACCTTCCCCATATCGAGGTAGGCGAACATCTCGATGGCGGGAGCCATCTGGTTCTCCTCATCGGCGTGGCCGTTCGCCGCGCTGTTGTGGAGGTGCTGATCGATCGAGCCCGCACCTGCGGGATTGTATTGCGAAGCGTTCTCGTAGCCCCAGTTCCAGGTGGCGCCACCCGCATTGCCGCTGGAATCGACGAAAACGTAGCCATCCTCATACTCCCGGTTGACACCTGCACCCAGCGGCTGCGGGGTGAACGGACTGCTGAAGCCACCGAGCCCGGAGAAACTCGCATCCACATTGAAGATCGGTGCGAACGAAACGCCGAAGCGCCAGCGGTTCGCGGGAGGAGCCGGATCGATCGACAGAGGTTCCCCCGCTTTCAACAAACAGGGCAACGATGCGAGGAGGAAGATGGAGCGGGTGAGCTTCATGAGGGTATCTGGAGGAGGGTGTGAAAACAGCCGTTCAGTTGGCTTGGACTTCGTTCACACGGTAGTAGCGGCTGGGCACACTCGATGGGGGTGAAATGGTGAAAGGAGCTCCGCTGTCGACCCACTGGGTACGGCTGCCACCCGCCCGGACGGGAACCGGGCAATCAAACCAGTTGGTCAGATCGTGGCTGTAGCGAACCCGGTACCAATGCCCCTCCACGGATGGAAACTCGAGCAGGACATTTCCATCGGTCAGACGGAGGACAGTCGGCTGCACGCCGCTGCCATTGGTATCCGATACCGCGGACGTTGACAGTGCCTCCAGGGTGAGCACCGGTGAGAACTGGCTCGGGAAGGTGCGGGTGCTGGTGTAGAATGTCAGCTTCACCGGCACCACACCATCGACCGCAACCGGATACGGGTAATCGACATAAACGTCCGAACTACCGATGGGGCTGGAAGGCGCGTAGAGGCGCAGGCTGGGATACGCCGCAAGGTAGGAGGAATAGTCCACGTGCAAACGGAAACCGTTGATCGGCAGCGGCGTGGTATTCGTGACATTCACGACGAGTTCGAAAAGACCCGTTTGGCGGTTCAGGGCGCCGGTAGCCGTGAGTTGCAGCGCGGTCGGAGTAGTGGTGCCAACCGCAGTACCAGTGGAATTACTATCATTCGCGTCCACCGGATCGGTGCCAGCGGAAGACGCGGACACGGTCGCCTGGATCACGGTGCCATTGGCCACGGTGGTCTTCACCTTGGCCACGACCGTGAATTCCGCGATGGCGGCATTGGCCAGACCGCTCGCGGAGAAGGTAACGGTCCCTTCCCCGCCCGCGGCAGGAACGTTTGGCGACCAGCCGCCCGGAGCAGAGGCGGAGACGAAGGTCATACCTGTCGGGATCGGGAAAGTGACGGAGGGATTCACCGCATCGCTCGGTCCCTGGTTCGTCAGGGAGATGGCATAGGAAACGTCCGTGCCCTTCGGTGCGATGCCGGGGGTGCCGACGAGCGAGAGGGCGAGATCGGAGCGGGTGATCACATCCGAGCTGGCAAGGGCGGTGTTGTTACCGGGCGCGATGTCCACCGTGGTAGCACCGGCGGTGAGGCTTGCACTGATCACCGTGCCGGTAGGCACTCCCGATCCCACCTTCACCACCAGCGGGAAACTGACGTCGCCACCCGTGGCGAACTGCGGATGGGCCAACGTCACGAGCCCGCTCGCACCGATGGCGGGAGTCGTGGCGGTCCAGCCGGCATTCGAACCGATCGAGACGAAGGTGGTTCCAGTCGGTAAAGTGAAGCTCAGGAGCGCGTTTTCAGAATCGAGCGGCCCGTTGTTCTTCACCCGCAGGTTATAAGTCAGGTTGGTGCCCGCGACGACCGGTTGCGGCGTGGCAGTGAGCAATGGTTCGAGGTCGGCACCGCTGCGGGCCGTGACACTCTTGCTGGCGCTGTTGTTCGGAGCCTCCGGATCGATGGTGGTTTGGGAAGAGGTGGCGGTGGCTGTCAGCATCGAATTGTTGACCACATCCACATTCACATTCACCACGACGGTGAAGCTGGCGCTGGCTCCGGAAGCGAGCGATGCGCCACTGAACGTCACCGTGCCGGTGCCTCCCGCAGACGGAGTCGAGGGAGTCCAGCCTCCCGGAGCATTCACCGAAACAAAGGTGGTGCCCGTGGGAATCGGCAAGCTCACCGACGGAGCCACCGAAGCACTCGGCCCATTGTTGGTCAGACCGATGGTGTAGGTGAGGTTGGCCAGAGCGCTCACTGGATCCGGAGTCGCGGCAAGCGAGACTGCAAGGTCCGCACGCGGACTGACGGTCACCGAATCGCTGGTGCCGGTCACCGCGGAGCTGGTGGCGGTCACCGTCTGATTGCCGCCGGTGGAGAAGTTCACGCTGAAATCCCTGGCACCGGAGGTCAACGTCGAGTCCGCAGGCAGGACCGCCGCCCCATCGCTGGAGGTGAGATGGACGGAACCGGCGAAGGCCGGAGTCAGATTGTTGAAGGCATCATATGCGGTGACGGAGACCGTGACGGGGACCCCGGCGATGGCGGTCGATGGCGCGCTGACCACGAAGTGCGTGGCAGCTCCCGGATTGTTGGTCAGGGTGAAACTGGCCACGGGCGTCACGCCCGGAGTGGCCGCGGTCACGGTGTAGGACCCCGCGACATTGTTGGCCGTGAACGTGGGTGCGGTGGCGAGGCCGGAGCCATTGGTGACGACGGTGGCACTGCTGGTGAAGCTGCCATTCGCGGTGGTGCCATTGGCGGTGAAGGTCACGGAAGCTCCCGCCAGGGCGGTTCCTCCCGAATCCCTCACGATCACGACCAGAGGAGTGGAGAAAGCCGTGCCGACCGTGGCGCTCTGGTTGGAGCCGCTGTTCACCGTGATGCTGGCCGCCACGTCGTTATCGGTGATATCGAGCGAGGCGGTGTTTGCCGGGTTGGCCGCGATCGAGATGCCCGGATTGCTGACACCCAGGCTGGTGAGCGTGAGCGTCACCGTCTCGGTGGATTCGATGATGTTGTCATTGAGCACCGTGACCGGCACATCCACCGAAGTCTGGCCCGCCGGAATCTTGGCGTTGGCTGGCAATGCGGTGTAATCGGAACCGGAGGTGGCGGTTCCACCAGACGAGAAGTTCACGACGGTATCCAGTGAACTCACTGCGGACTGGGTGATGTGGAACGCTCCCGCGGTGGGGGTATTGCTCTCCGCTCCATTGTTCAGCTTCGCCACGGAGACGGTGGCGGTATCATCATTGGTAATCGTCGCCGTACCGGTGGCCGTGGACAGGGTCGCGTTGGCCGGAGAAGAAAGCGTGGCGGTGAAGGTTTCGTCCGCCTCCACCTTGGCGTCACCGTTGATGGTCACGGAGAAGGTTCGCGTGGTCTGGCCGGGAGTGAAGGTCAGGGTCCCGCTGGTTGCGACATAGTCATTGTCCGCAGTCGTTGCGGTGCCATCGGCGGTGGCGTAGTTCACCGTCACGGTTTGACCACTGACGGCGGACAGGGTGGCGGTGAAGGTCACCGTGGTCGTGCCGCTGTTGCCTTCGTTGACTGCGGCAGGACTGTTGACCGCCAGGGTGGGCACGGCGTCATCGTTGGTGATGGTGGCGGTGCCGGTGGCCGTGGAAAGGGTCGCGTTGGTCGGAGAAGAAAGCGTGGCGGTGAAGGTCTCATTCGCCTCGTTCTTGGTGTCACCATTGACCGTAACATTGAAGGTCTTGGTTAGGTCGCCGGGGGCGAAGGTCAGCGTACCGCTGGCTGCCACATAGTCGCCGTCCGCGGTGGTCGCGGTGCCATCGGAGGTGGCGTAGCTCACCGTCACGGTCTGGCCGCTGACGGCGGACAAGGTCGCGGTGAAGGTCACGACCGTGGTGCCGCTGTTGCCCTCCGTGACAGAAGGCGAATTGAGCACCAGCGACGGCACCGGATCGTCATTGGTGATCGTGGCGGTGCCACTGGCCGTGGACAGGGTCGCGTTCGTCGGGCTGCTCAAGGTGGCGGTGAAGGTTTCATCCGCCTCGTTCTTGGTGTCGCCATTGACGGTGACATTGAAGGTCTTGCTCAGATCGCCGGGCGCGAAGGTCAGCGTGCCGCTGGCCGCCACGTAATCGCCGTCCGCGGTCGTGGCCGTGCCATTTGAAGTGGCATAGTTCACCGTGATGGTCTGGCTGCTGGCGGCGGACAAGGTAACGGTGAAGGTCGCCGTGGCAGTGCCGCTGTTGCCTTCCGTGACCGAGGGAGAGTTGATCGAAACGGTCGGCTGGCTGTCGTCATTGGTGATCGTACCGGTGCCGGTAGAGGTGCCCAGGGTGGCATTGCCCGCACCGCTCAGAGTCAAGGTGAGCGTCTCGTTGCCCTCATACTTCACATCGCCATTGACGGAAACGATGACGGTCTTGCTGGCTTGGCCCGGAGAGAAGGTCAGCGTGCCGCTGGCGGCCGTGTAATCGTTGTCCGCAGTGGAGGCAGTGCCATCGGAAGTAGCATAGCCCACTGTCACCGTCTGGCTGCTGGCGGCGGAAAGGCTGACCGTGAAGATCAGGTTGGTGGTGCCGCTGTTGCCTTCCACCACCAAGGGGGAATCGACGGAAATGGACGGCTGGGAATCGTCGTTGGTGATCGTGCCGGTACCGGTAGCCGTGGCGAGCGTGGCGTTCGAAGGGCTGCTCAAGGTGGCGGCGAACGTTTCGTTCAACTCATACTTCGCATCACCATTGATGGTGACCGTGAAGGTCTTGGTCAGATCACCGGGCGCGAAGGTCAACGTCCCGCTGGCGGACATGTAATCTCCATCCGCGGTGGTGGCGGTGCCGTCGGAGGTGGCGTAGTTCACCGTGGTGGTCGCGCCACTGGTGGCGGACTGGGTGACGGTGAACACGAGGCTGGTGGTGCCGCTGTTGCCCTCCACAATGGAAGGCGAGTCGATCGAGAGCGTGGGAGCGGTGTCGTCGTTGGTGATGGTGCCGGTGCCCGTAGCCGTGCCCAACGTGGCGTTGGTGGGATTACTGAGGGTGATCGAGAGGGCTTCGTTTACCTCATATTTGGTGTCGCCATTGACCGTGACATTGACCGTCTTGCTGGTTTCACCGGGTGAGAAGGTCAGCGTGCCACTGGTCGCCACGTAGTCGCCATCCGCAGTGGTCGCCGTGCCGTTCGCGGTGGCATAGTTCACCGTCACCGTCTGGCCGGAGGCCATTGACAAGGTCACCGTGAAGCCAAGCGTGGCGGTGCCGCTGTTCCCTTCCGTGACCGATGGCGAGTTGACCGAAAGCGATGGAGCCGTGTCATCGTTGGTGATCGTGCCGGTACCGGTGGACGTGCCCAGCGTGGCATTCGTGGCATTGTTCAAGGTTGCGGTGAGCGTCTCGTTCGCCTCGTACTTCGTATCGCCATTGACGGGGACGGTGAAGGTCTTGGTCAGATCGCCGGGCGCGAAGGTCAGCGTGCCGCTGGCCGACACATAATCGTTATCCGCGGTGGTCGCCGTGCCATCGGAGGTGGCGTAGTTCACCGTGGAGGTTACGCCACTGGCGGCGGACTGGGTCACCGTGAAGGTGAGGTTGGTCGTGCCGCTGTTCCCTTCCGTGACCGAAGGCGAATTGATCGAAAGCGTGGGAGCGGTGTCGTCGTTCGTGATCGTGCCGGTGCCGGCGGACGTGCCCAGCGTGGCGTTGGTGGGGCTGCTGAGGGTGAGCGTGAGGGTTTCGTTTGCCTCGAACTTCGTATCGCCGTTGACCGTGACATTGACGGTCTTACTGGTTTCGCCGGGTGCGAAGGTCAGCGTGCCGCTGGCCGCCACGTAGTCGTTGTCCGTCGTGGTGGCCGTGCCATTCCCGGTGGCGTAGCCGACGGTGACGGTCTGGCCGGAAACCGCGGACAAGGACGCGGTGAAGGTGAGCGTGGCGGTGCCGCTGTTGCCTTCCGTGACGGACGGGGAATTGACAGACACCGTGGGAGCCGTGTCGTCATTGGTGATCGTGCCAACGCCCTGACTATCCACCGCCGTAGCGTTGGTGACATTGGTGACGTTGACGTAGAAGGTCTCGTTGTTCTCGGCAGTGGTGTCGCCGTTGACCAGCACGGTGAAGGAGTAGGTGCTGCTGCCAGCCGGGATCGTCTGGCTGGTCAGGGACTTCGAAGTATAATCATCCGGAGCGACCGCAGTGCCATTGGCAGTGGCGATGTCAAATGTCACACCACCCGTGGGTGCGGCCGAGGACAAGGAGACGGTGAAGGTGTAGGAAGTGGTGCCGGAATTGCCTTCGTTGAGCGATACGTCGTTGATCGAGAGGGACGGCCCGTTGACCGTGCCGCTGATCGTGAAGTTGTACGGGTTCTCGTCGCTGTCGTTGGTTGTGAAACTCAGCGTTCCGCTTGGCGAAGAGACCGCGGCAGCGTCCATCTTGACCTGGAAGGTCGTCGTTCCTCCCGGGGTGACCGTGCCCGATCCGAAATTACTCACGATGGAGAATCCGGTAGGCACCGTGAGACCGGACAACGTGAGGTTCGCGCTGCCTGAGTTGGTGACCGTGAAAGTCTTCGTAACCGCCGTGCCTGCGGTGGTCGAACCAAAGCTGAGGGAGCCGCCATCCGCCACCGCGTTGCCATTCTCGGTCACATCCGCCTCCGGCGCGGCCGAAAGGGCGCTCACCTTCGCGAGAACGCCGGTGATGTTCGTCGCATCCGGCCCCGTCTCGCCAGCGAGGACGATGGTATTCGCATCCACTACTACGAAGCACGTGCGACTGCCGAACGTACTATCGAGTGCACCGGAGAGATCGTAGGCGAAGGACCACTGCTCGGCACCGGTGGATGCATCCAGCTTCGTAGCCAGCAGGTCGGTGCTGGAATTGCCCTGAATGCCGTAAAGAAAAACGGAGGTGCCGAAAAGCTGGAGGCTGTAGTAACGGTCCGCACCATTGGTGGCCACGGCTCCGGTGCCATTCTTCCGGTGGGTCCACAGTGTATTGCCGCTGCTGTCCAGCTTCAGCGCGAATGCTACGCGGTCGGGAGCTGAGGAAACCGTGTCCCGCACGAACCCGGCGGCGTAGATATTGCCGCTGGCATCGAGCTTCAGTGTGGAAGCTTGGTCCGTCGCACCGGAAGCCGTACCAGCCGTGACGGACCGCCAGACTTCACTACCGTTGGATGTATTCAGTTTCAGGACCAGCAGGTCCTGCGTGGTGCTGCTGGGGGGACGATAGGTCCCGCAGAGAATCGGATTCCCGGAGGAATCGGTGGTGATGTCGCTCGCGGAGGCGAAGAGACCCGCCGGCCCTTTCCAGGTGATCTGCCAGATCGGCGTGCTGCTGCTTGACGAAAACTTCGCCGCATAGATGCCGCTGTCCTTCGTCCCCACGGTGTAAATGTTACCGGAGGAGTCGCAGGTCACCTTCGTGAAGTCGCGAACGATGGTATTGTCGCTCTCCATGAACGCCCAGATCAGCGCGCCGGTACCTCCCATTGACCTTGGCCACCCGCGCCCGAATGCCACCTTCGGCATTACCGACTCCGACAATGTTTCCATCCGGGCAAAGCGCGATTGAGGTCACCTCGTCGTTCCCGTCCGTGGCGGATCCATTGAACGTGTAGGTCCACTCCTCCGCTCCGGTCGTCCCGTTCAATCGCACGATGAACCAATCGAGGTGATAGGTGCTGGTCGTGGTGGGGTTGGAGGACGCTCGCATGGCCACGAAAATCGCACCCGTGTTGGCATCGTAGACGATGTCGTTGACGTCGTTTGCGCGGCCCTTGTTGATATTGGCCGTCCAGACAGCATCTCCGTTTGTCGCATCATGGCGGATGACACGGAGGACCGAGGCGTTGTTCGAGCCAACCTTGCTCGCCGAGACATAATCACCGGTGCCCATCCGCACGACAGAACGGGTCGTCCCAACCGATGAGGTGGCGGAGATACTCTCCGACCAAATCGTGGTCTGCCCGAAGACCGCGGACATGGAGAACAGAAATAGAATCACACCAAACAGCCGTTTGACTCCCGTTTCAATGGAGCGCCGGATCAGGAAATGGATCATATCTGGATCTTGGTAGATGGGGATAACCAGGGTGAGAAAGGAGTGCATCCGGCACGGCACCAATCAGAGGGGGAAGGCGCGGCCGGAAATCAACATCCTGTAGATGAGATGAATTTGAGTCAGCAATCGGTCCAAGAGCGAGCAAAACAATCAACCAAATGTGACACTTTCGCCCTTCCGACATTTTTTCAGACATATCAGACAAAGGAAAAACCCACTAAAACAGGGCGAAATCAAGATAACTTGGAGAAGCCCTCATTCCTTATCTGAGTAGGCTCTCCCGAAATAAAGAAGAGCAACGCGCCCTATTTCCCAAACATCCATCCCTCGGACGGACAGTCCTCGGCCTCAACGGGCATCCCACTCTACGAATGAAGCTAATTTTCCCCACTCCTCAGGCGAGATCAAGCGTGGGAAAATAGGCAAAATTGCCAGCGCATCTTCCAAAAACGCATCCCAACCGGTCTCTGGCTCAGACCCGATATGCCACGATTTGATCTGACAATGGAGCCGCTGGTCGGATTTGAACCGACGACCTGCTCATTACGAATGAGCTGCTCTACCCCTGAGCTACAGCGGCGTCTCGCCGTGGGCGGGCGGTATGATGCAGGTTGACGACGGCCCGGCAAGCGGGAAGTCATCGGAAAAGGTGGATTTCAAGGTCCCCCAGCGACCTGCTCATTCGTAATGAGCAGGTCGATCGATCTCACGCCACCCCGTAGTGCTTGCGAATGCCAGCCACCAAACCGGGAATGTCATGAGGATTCGCCTCAAAAGCCGGTTCCACTCCATGTTTCCGCAGGGCCTCACTGGTGACGGGGCCGATGCTGGCGGCAGCGCAGCCTTCCGGCCACGGCACACCAAGGGCGAAGAAATTGTCCACGGTGGAGGCGGAGGTGAAGGTGATCATGTCCGCCCCTTCTTCCTTCAATCGGCTGAGGTTGCCGGTGGGGTCCTCGGTTTCCGGGACGGTGCGGTAGGCCACGCATTCATCGACGATGGCTCCCAGCGACGTCAGACCGTCGTAAAGTGCGTCGCGGGATTCCTCGGCCTTGACCCACAGCATGGTGAGGTTTTCGACGGATTCCTGCTCGAAGGTTTCCAGCAACCCCTCGGCAACAAAGCGCTCTGGCAGAAGATCGATAGCGAAGCGGTATTCGCGGATCTTTTTCGCAGTAGCCTCCCCGATGGCGGCGATGCGCGGATTGCCGAGGCTGCGGGCGTCCTCGAAGACGGCGTAGAAGGCATCGAAGAACCGCTGCACACCGTTCGGGCTGGTGAAGACGAGCCAGTTGTATTCGTGGACATGGGTGACCATCTCCGCGAACGACAGCTTGTCCGTCGGCGGCTCGATGCGGATGGTCGGCAGCTCGATGGCATCGGCCCCCAGCGCAGTGAGTGCACGGGACAGCTCACCGGCCTGCTCACGGGTGCGGGTGACCACCACACGCTTTCCGAACAGCGGACGCTTCTCGAACCAGTTGATCTTCTCCCGCTCCTTCACCACGCCGCCGATGACAGCCACGGCGGGCGAACCGAAGTTCTCCTTTTCCGCAGTGTCCGCGATGTCCGCCAAGGTGCCGGTAATCGTTTTTTGCGAGCCTGTGGTGGCCCAGCGGGTGAGCGCGATCGGAGTGGCGGCATCCGCCCCGTTCGCGACCAGTGCAGCGGTGATTTCGCGCAGACGGGACACGCCCATCAGGAACACCTTGGTGCCCGGCGTCTTGGCGAGGTGGGCATAGTCAATCGAGCTCTCCCCCTTGGTCGGATCCTCGTGACCGGTGAAGATGGTGAGCTGCGAGCAGTGGTCGCGATGAGTCACCGGGATGCCCGCATAGGCCGGACCGCCGATGGCGGAGCTGATGCCCGGCACGATCTCGAAAGCCACACCGGCGGCAGCGAGTTCGGCGGCTTCCTCACCACCGCGGCCGAAGATCATCGGGTCACCACCCTTGAGACGTACGACATTCTTTCCAGCCTTCGTTTTCTCGACGATGAGCGCATTGATGCCGTCCTGGGACAGAGCGTGATCGGCGGCGCGTTTGCCCACATAGATTTTTTCCGCACCGGGCTTCGTCCAGCGCAGCAGCTCCGGGCTACTAAGAGCATCGTACACGAGCACATCGGCGCGCTCGATGAGCTCCTTCGCGCGGAGAGTGACGAGGCCGAGGTCGCCGGGACCAGCGCCGACGAGATAACAGATACCGGGAGTGCTCATGAGAGGGATTCGAAAAGAAGGAAGGCCGCGTGGAGCGGATCGGAGGTGCAGGCGGAGAGATCACCGGTTTTCGGGTCGCCGCCCTGCTCGGGGAAAACGCGTGCCTTGAGGTGGAGTTGGCCGTGCTCGATGGCGGTGTAGACGCCGACGGGCGTATGGCAGCCGGCATTGAGCAGGCGCAGAAACTCGCGCTCCGCCACCACGCGCAGCCAGGTGTCACGATGGCCGATCATTTCCGCGATATCGCGGGCGCGGACATCATCGGCGCGAATCTCGAAGCCAATGGCCCCCTGCCCTGCGGCGGGATAGAAAACATCCTCCGGCAACCGCTCGGCATGGAGCGTGGCGATCACAGCATCCTCACCGGTGAGTGGCTCCACCTTGCCAGCAGAGACCAGCGGCAGGTAGCCCAGACGGACGAGACCCGCCTCCGCGAGCATGATCGCATCGTAGGTCCCCTCCTCCGCCAGCTTCCGCAGGCGGGTCGGCACATTGCCGCGGAGATCGATGATCTTGAGATCCGGACGCAGCCACTGGAGCTGGCGGGCACGGCGCACGCTGCTGGTGCCAACCACTGCTCCGGCGGGCAGACTTTCCAAAGCGGTGCCATCGCGGGTGAGCAGCACATCCCGGATGGGAGCACGCTCGAGCACGGCGGCGATGGCGAAGCGGTCCTCCAGCACCGTCGGAACATCCTTCAGGCTGTGCACGGCGAGATCGATCTCGCGGGCATCCAGAGCGATCTCCAGCTCCTTGGTGAAAACACCCTTGTCGAGCACACCTTCCACCTTCGCTACCTCGCTGAGAGCCACATCCGTGCGGCGATCGCCGGTGGTGCGGATCACATTGCGGGCCACCTGCAGATCGGGGAAGGCAGCGGCCAGCGCGGCCTCGGTGGATACGGCCTGGGCCAGCGCGAGATCGCTGCCGCGGGTGCCGATGGTGAAAGTTTCGCTCATGGGAATCAGGTGCCGGGAAGGTTCATTTTCGCGAGCTCGCTTTCGATGATGCGCTCGCATTCCTCGATCTGGCGCTGGCGGCGCGTGCGGGCCTCTTCGGCCAGTTGCTCCAGCGTGTCGATGTCGTAGAGGTAGACTTCCTCGATCTCACCGACGGCCGGATCAATGTCCCGCGGCACGGCGATGTCGATGAAGAACAGCGGCCGGAACTTCCGTGCGCGGCGGACCTTCTCCACCTCCTCGCGGTGGACGATCGCGTGCGGCGCGCCGGTGGAGGAAATGACCACATCCACCCGCTCCAGCACCTTCTGCCACTCATCGAAACGCACGGCGCTGCCGCCTGTCTCGTTCGCCAGCTCCACGGCACGGTCGTAGGACCGGTTCGTCACGAAGATGCCACGAGCCCCCCGCGAGACCAATGCCTGGGCGGTGAGTCGGCTCATTTCCCCGGCGCCGAGGATCATCACCTCACTGTTCTTGAGATGCCCGAAAATCTTTTCCGCCAGATCGACGGCGACATTACCGATCGAGGTCGCCCCCTCCTGGATGGAGGTCTCGGTGCGGACTTTTTTCCCGACGCCGAAGGACTTTTGGAACAAGCGATTCAGGACGCCACCGGTGGTTCCTGCCTCCAGCGCCGCCTTGTAGGCCTGCTTCACCTGGCCGAAAATTTCGGTCTCTCCGAGCACCATCGAGTCCAGCCCGCTGACCACGCGGCACAGGTGCTCGGCAGCGAGCCCCTTTTCCTTCCGGTAGAAATGGTCCCGCACCGTGTCATCGAGCCCATGCCGCTCGACCAAGGTATGCTCGATACGGGTCAACGTCTCCTCCCCCTCGTCCGCGGCGAAGTAGAACTCCGTACGGTTGCAGGTGGAAACCACCACGCCCTCCGCCACCCCCTCGATCGAGGCGATCTCGCGGGCAGCCTCGCCGAGCTTGGTATTGCCCACGGCGAAGCGCTCGCGCACCTCCACGGGCGCGGTGCGATGATTGAGGCCGAGACAAACCAGTTCCATCAGACGAAAGCGAAAACCGTGAGAGAGACCAGAAACATGCCCACTGCGGACAGGGAGAACCTCCGCCCCGTCATGCCGCGCACCACCTTGATCCCCAGCAGCAGGCAGTAGCCGATCCAAGTGACCACCGCAGCGGCGAAATGGCCGTAGCCTCCGGAGTGTGGCATGATGAATCCGGCGACGATGCCGATCGTGAGCAAAACCGTCCCCAGCCACAGCAGGCGGACCATGGAATCGAGCAATTCCCGGACCGGAGGCAGATTCCGGAACAGCCCGCTCTTCAAATGGTGCTCCTTCAATTGCCGGTCCAGCACCAGGAACATCACCCCCGCCACCCCGGCCAAGGCGAGCGCCCCGTAAGATAACACGGACATGGCGGCATGAGTCTCTCCCCAGGGATTGCCGGACAAGCGTTTGACAGCGGACAGCTCGGTGAGCACTCCGGGCCATAGCGCGACGGATTGGAACACCACCACCACGGGAGCGGTGAATACTCCAAGCAAGGAAAGCCGGTAAGGCGGTCCGACAACGAAATAAAACATCGTGAGCGACCAAGCCAGGAACGCGAGAATCTCACCCAAATCCCTCAACGGGCAGGCCCCCCGGGCCTCCCCGCGCAATCCCAGAAAGCTGAGCTGGCAACAGAATGAAGCCAGCATCCACAGCACCGTCCAGCGGCTGCGGATGCCATGGTGCACGGACATCATCCCGAACACCGCGCCCACGGCGGCGAGCAGGGTCGAGACGATCAGAAGATAGCGGTCCATGGCAGCCCCTCCATGCCCCCCGGGCGCTTTGCACGCAAGCGGTTTTGAAACCCGGATCATCCGGGTCAGGCATGGATTTTCCTGTGTACGCAGGCGGAATCGGCTTTCTTCCACTCCCGCGTGGATTCACGCAGGGCCGGAGATCGATTTTCCGGAGTTATTCACAATCGGATGGCGGTTCCTCCTTGACATTCGGGGCACATTCCGCCAGCTTCCGCGCCCCAACCCACCGGAACCAAACCAAACCAACGACTTACTGATCGCATGCGTGGAGTGAACGTCAAAAAAGGCGAACCTGTTGATCGCGCCCTCAAGCGCCTCAAGACCAAGCTTGATACCGAGGGTATCCTCGAAGAAATGCGCCGCCGCCGCGCTTTCGAGACCCCGACCCAGCGCAAGGCCCGCAAGCTGCGCTCCGCTTCGAAGCGCAACAAGATCCGCTGGCGCTTCTCGAACGCTCCAGCCGCCCCTGCTGAAGCCCCCGTCGAAGCCTGAAATTTTCCCGGTTCCGATACCGGTTGGACAAACGGACGCCCCACAAGGGCGTCCGTTTTTTTTGTGGCCGCACTCCCCGACTTTTTCTCCCCTCAATGGAAATCATGCGAGCTCGTCCCATGCGTGGGATCGAATCCCGGCAGTGAACGGATGGCCGTGACATACACCGTCGGCAGGCTGTCGCCGCGGCGTTGGACCCGGCCTTCCGCCAACAGGTAGCCCTCGGTCACGATCACCAACCGGAATAAATCATAGGTGGATTTAGGCACGAACAGATTCGCGATACCGGTTTCGTCCTCTAGGCTGATGAAACAATGTCCCTCCGCCGTGCCCGGGCGCTGGCGGCAGATCACCATGCCGCCCACCGTCACCGGCATGCCATGTGGCTGGCAATCGAGATCACGGGCGCGTTGCAGGCGCAGGGTGTTCGTCTGCCGCCAGAGTTTCATCGGATGCGGCCCGGTGGACGCGCCCTGCGTTTCCAAGTCCGCGCTCAACCGCTCCGCCATCGCCATCGGCGGCAATACCGGTGCGGTGTTCTCGTGACGAAGCAGTTCTTCCCGGATCGGCAGTTCCGATTGCCACAGCGCATGACGCCGGTGCACCACCTGCGGCAGATCGTTCAAGGCTCCCGCCTTCGCCATGGCGCGCCGCTCCTTGTCCTTCGGCCGCGCGCGTTCGAGGAAATCCTCCAGCGATTCGAAGGCATGCTTTTCCCGTTCCTCCACGAGCCGCTTCATCGTATCCGCGGACAAACCTTTCACCCGGTGCAACCCGAGCCGAATCGTTTTCTCATCCACCACATCCGTCATCACACCGCTGTGCACCACCGACACCGGCAAGAACCGGATGCCACGGTGCTTCGCATCCTGCATCAGCGTGTGGACGGAGTAGAAGCCCATCGGCTGGTTGTTGATGAGGCCGGTGTAGAAAGCGGCGGGATGATGAAGCTTCAACCAGCAGGAAGCATAAGCCAGGTAGGCGAATGACAACGCATGGCTCTCCGGAAAGCCGTAGAGGGCGAAGGCTCCGATCGCCTCGATCATCTTGTCTTGCACATCCTGTGGATGCCGGAGCTTTGTCATCGCACCTCGCAGCTTAGCCTGGACGCGCACCATCCGTTCATCATCCCGCTTGAAAGCAATGGCGCGCCTTAGTTCATCGGCCTCCTTGCTAGTGAATCCCGCCATCACCATCGACATGCGAAGCACCTGCTCCTGGAACAAGGCAATGCCATAGGTGCGGTTCAGGATGCTTTCACAATCCGGATGGATGCAATCGATCTTCTCCTTCCCCTGCCGCCGCGCAATCAACGGATGCACCAGATCCCCGACGATCGGCCCCGGACGGATGATGGCAACCTGCATGGCGACATCGTAATACGTCTTCGGTTTGAACAACGGCAGAGTCGCCATCTGCGCACGCGATTCGACTTGAAAGGTGCCTATGGTATCCGCCCGCGTCATCATCTCGAATACAGCCGGATCCTCCATGTCCATGTGATCGAGCACAGCGGGTTTCCCGAAGCGTTTGCAGATCCCCTGCATGTCCTCCATCGCGGCAAGCATGCCGAGCCCCAGCAGATCGATCTTCACGATGCCGAGATCTTCGCAATCGTCCTTGTCCCATTGGACCACCGTACGACCGGGCATCGTGGCGCGTTCGATCGGAACCACGGAATCCAGCCGACCCGCACATACGATGATGCCTCCCGAGTGCTGTCCAAGATGCCGGGGTATACCGAGCACCGCAATGTAGAGCTTCGCCAGCGCCGAAAAACGCGGATGCGAGGGTGGGAGGAAAGTGGAGGTCCGCTGTTCGAAATCGTCCAGCTTCTCCTCAAGAGTCTGTGGTTTCGACTTCCAACTCGAAGAACCTTCATTTGAAAACCGGTCGGCAATGGAGGATGGAAAACCCAGCACCTTCGACATCTCACGGAAAGCCGAACGTGGCCGATAGGTGATGACGTTCGCCGTCATGGCGGCACCTCGTTCGCCGTATTTTTCAAATACATACTGGATGACAGACTCACGCTTTTCCCCGGAAGGAAAATCCACATCCACGTCCGGCCATGCGGCCTGATCATCCACAAGAAATCGTTCGAAGAGGAGATCCTGCTTGATAGGATCCACCGCTGTGATGCCAAGCGCGTAGCACACCACGGAGTTTGCTGCGGAGCCACGACCCTGGCACTGGATGTCCTTGCTCTTCGCAAAGCGAACGATGTCATGCACTGTCAGGAAGTAGCCCGAAAATCCCAACTTGTGGATCAGTTCGATTTCCTTGCGGATCTGCACCCTGGCACGATCGCGGCATCGGAAATCGATCCGGTGGAAGCCAGTCTCCACCATTTCACCCAACCTGCGGGTTTGATCGTCCATCGACATCGGCAAACCGTGCTCATCTGGAAAATCAGGAAACTTATATCCGAGGTGTTCCAACGTGAAAGGCAGCCGTTCATTCAATCGACGCGTGTTTTCCAAAGCTACAGGCAGGTCGGAAAACAAGGCGTCCATTTCCCATGGCGCCTTCAGATGCCTCTGGCCATTGGCGGCGAGAAAATGGCCAGCGCCATCCAGTGGAACATGATTCCGCAAAGAGACAAAGGCATCCGCCAGCAAACGGTCCGTCTTGGTCGCATGCAGGGGCGCATTGCAGGCCAGCAAAGGCAGGCGGAGATGCTCCGCCAGATCGACGAGGTAGCGGTTCAGGCGCCGGTCTTCGCGCAATCCATGCCGGTTCAATTCCACATAAACATTCTCACGGCCGAATAGGCCGATGAGCCATTGGGCGGCGCGCAAGGCAGCTGCATGGTCATCCCGGATCAAGTGACGACAAACCGGACCGTCCCGGTCACCCGTCAAGGCGATCAAACCTTGGGTCGCATACCGGACCTCCCGTGGGTCCGCTTTGCCTGCTTCAAGATGCGACGTGGTCAGCTCCCGGCTGAGCCCATGATAGCTCTGAGGATCGGAACAAAGAACCGGCAGATGGGATCCATCAGGAAGCTCCCATGTGGCACCAACCTTGGCAAGGATCGTCCCGAAGCCATCTTCCTTCAAATATCCCGCGCGTTTGTGAGCCCGTGCAGAGCCATAAAAACCATTGTGATCGGTGAATGCGATTGATTCATAGCCAAGCTCCAGCGCCCGAAGCACCATCTCATCGGGCGTATTCGCACCGCGCAGGAACGAAAACGCCGAGCGCGCGTGGAACTCGCCTGCGAAGATCGGTTTCATCGCAGGGAGAAGGGACATTCCTGTCTCTTTTCTTCAGGGATGGGAGTTTCGAATAACCGTTTCATGCCGTCTGATGGAGGGACAGGAATGTCCCTCCTCCCTGATTACGCATACACGCCTTCGAGCTGCCAGCGGTCCGGTGGCACGTAGGCGAGGCGGAGCAGGTGCTGGTCCGCCATCTGGATGTCCCATTCGAAACGCTTCCAACGCGCCTCCGGGTCCCACCATTGGCCGGACATCGGGAAGGGACCCTGGCATTCCACGATCTGGCCCGGATGCGGTCCGGTCAACAGCGCCAGGGGCCGTGGCACCTCGCCATCGAGATCGGAGGCCACCGCAATCGTCCGCGAAGGCCGGTAGCGGCGCATCGGCAGCGGCGAGGCGGGACGGCGTTCGTCATCACCGCAGGGAACACCGGACCCGATGACAGCTGGTGGCGGCAACAAACGGAAATCATCCGGCCGATGGGTGGCGGGCGGCACGGGGATGCCCGTCCTGCCGCCGCCGACCAAGGCTTCCACGCGCGCCAGCGTTTCCGCCCAGCGGCTGGGATTGGGAAGCTGGCGGGTGAACCACTCACGCTGGGCCGTGCCGGGAAGCGCGGTTTCTCCATCCAGATCCAGTCCCACCACCGGCGCCGCCAATCGCAGCGACTCCAGCAGCGTTTGCAGCGGTCGCAGCATTTCCACCGGTTCCACCAAAGGCTCGGGCAAGCTGATGGAACGGTAGAGGCTTTCTTCGGATTCCAGCCGCAGTTTCAAATGCAGCCGGTTCACCGCGAGATGACGGCTGGCAAGGCGCGCGGACAAAGTGTGGAGCATCCGCTTCAACACGAACAGCATCGGCTCCACGGCATGCAGAGGGTCCTCGCAATCCACGCTTTGTTGCAGCGACTCCGGCACGCGGTGCAGCCGCAGCAGGCGGCAATGCCGGGCATGGAGGATCTCATGCCATTGACCCGCCTCCGCTCCCAGCCGCTCGGTCAGCCCCTGCCGCGGCAGGTTCATGAAATCCCCCAGCGTCCGCAGCCCCCAGAGCTCCAGCAGTTGAAAAAACGGCGCATCGCCCACCAACTTCGCCAGCAATCCCAATGGCAGTGCCGCGATGGATGCGGGCGAAACCGTGCCTCCATCGAAATCCGGATCCAGCACGCCGAGGTGCGCCAAGTCCGGCGTCTCCGCCCGCACGTGGTGCACCACCGCACCCTTGATCCAGACATCGTCCAAGTACTGGATCTGCCGTAGCGGCGCGTGCGTCAGATCCAGCAGGATGGTGTCCGGAGCGGTGATTTCCAGATCCGGCGTCAGCGCCTCCGCCCGCACCAGCAGCTCCGCGAGCAGCTCCCGCTCCACGCGCCGGTTCCGCGGCATCACCACCAGATCCGGGCAACGCACCCGTCCGCGGTCGAGCGTCCACCCTGCCACCACTCCGGCATCGCGGGCCGTTTCATTCACGGACAGCAGCGGCAGCTTGCCGCGAGTCTTCTCGTCCTCATGGTCCCCGCCCAGCACCACGCACGGGCGGGCTTGCAGCGATGGATGACCGCGCAGGGCGGCGATGACGGGCAGATCGGCGAGATGAAGGGCGGCGAACATGGCACAATCAGGTGGCGTGGCGCAGGCGCTCCGGCCGCGCCTGCAAACGGTTGAGAAGAACCGGCCGGGGTTCGGAAAAATCGGCGAGGGAAAGGTCCGCCGTCAGGGCGAGCCGCAGGCTGGCGCACGGCACCACCTGCGCGGACGAGAGCACGATCAGGCGCGATCCGGTCTGCTCCGTCCCCTGCTTGAGCCGCCACCACGAGGAGGCCGGGATGGCGCGGAGCTGCCGCAGGTCCAGCCCGGCCGCATCCAGCAGCACGGTCGGAATGCTGCCATCCCGCACCATCAGCTCGCCCGCTTTCAGCATTTCCATGGCGGAGGTGCAGCGCACCCACAGCAGCTTCGAACAGGCCGCGGCGGTGAAGGACTCCGGGTCGAAGCCATCGCCGCCATCCACCAGCACCAGCTCCGGGAAATCCGCGGTGCGATCCGGATCACCCAGCAGCGACGCGATCAGCAGCCCGAACACCGACAGCCCGGCGGCCGGCACCACCTCCGAGACCGTGCCGGGCCGGAAAGCCTCCAGATCGGTGAAACGGGTGAACTCCGCGCCGCTCTCCTGCAATCGCCACGATCCCGCATGCGCAGCCGGAAACTTCCGGCGCAGCTCGCTTCGCAGTTGGTCGAGGGCGGACACGGCTGCCACCTTAGCCCGCCGGAACAAATGTTCAAGAGAACACTATTTTTCCATTCCGGTATCAAGGATTGGCGAGCTGCAAATCCGTCACGAACCGCTCGAATTCCGCCGCCTGCTCCGCCTTGTCCGGCAGCCTCAGCAGGTAGGACGGGTGGACGGTGAGGACCACCCGCCGCGCCAGATGCGGAGCCTCGATCAGGCCGCGCTGCTTGGTCACTTTCACACCAGGACCCAACAGCGAGTGCGCCGCCGTGGCCCCGAGCAGGATCAGCACGTCCGGCGCGACCTTGGAAAGCTCCGCCAGCAGCCACGGGCGGCAGGCTTCGATCTCGTTGCGGTCCGGGTTCTTGTGGAGGCGGTGCTTGCCGCGCGACTCCCATTTGAAGTGCTTCACCGCATTCGTGACGTAGGCGGTGCCACGATCCACGCCCGCCGCCGCCAGCGCCCGGTCCAGCAACTGCCCCGCGGGGCCGATGAACGGCTTGCCGGTGAGATCCTCCTGATCGCCCGGTTGCTCGCCCACGATCATCAGCCGTGCATCGGGCGGTCCCTGCCCCGCCACCGCGCAGGTCGCACGCTCCCACAGCGGGCATGCACGGCAGGCCTGCACCATCTTCGCCAGTTCGTCCAAGGGCACGTCGTGATCCGGCGGCTTGCCATCGCCGTGCGGCTGTGAGAGTTCGCGGAGTTCCTGGATGTACGAGTGATGCCGTAGTTCCCGCACCTCGCGACCCGGCTCCTCCAGCATCCCGCCGACGCGGTGCCGGCTGTCCCGGATCAGACCGGAGATCAGATCCGCCTCGGGCAGATTCTTCCAATAGCGCACCGGCATCTCGGACTTCATCATCCGCGGCTTCAGGCGCGCGGGGTTGAAGATGCTGCGGTAATAGGTCCGCCAGATTTCCTCCAGGGCATCCGGTTGATCACTGGGATCGTGCGCCACACCCGGCGAAAACCCCAACGTTTCCCCATTCCAGTGCGCGCAGCCCTTCGGCGTGAAGATCGACCAATCCATGTTGGCGAAGCGGTCGCGGAAAAACGGAGCCGCAGCCTCCATCACCGCATGCTCGGGCTCGAACCACGCGACGTAGCGCTCGCGCTCCCAATCGCCCTCCACCTTCCGGAAGCGCACGAAGGCGTGCATCTTGTGGATCTCCCGCCGCACGTTTTTCGCCATCCGCTCCGCCACCGCCACATCCGGATCGCTGGCGATGCGCAGCAGGTGGTTCTCCCCTCCCCTTACCAGCCGCCACAGCAGCCGGTAAAGCAGCGCCCAGCGCGAGGGATCGGCATGACAGGCCACCGCGCGCGCGAGCTTCACGAACTCCGCCGGGACTTTGAAGTCTCCACGCTTGCTTCCATATGCCGCCGGTTCCTCCGCGAACAATCCCACCTGCCCCGCGCTCGTTTCCCACAGCACCTCCTGCGGCGGCACCCCCTCCGCAACCAGCGCGCGCGCCAGCTCCCGCCATCCGGCAAAATCCACGGGTGGATCGAGATGCCTCATCCGAACAATTCCATCTGCTGTGGCTTCGGCGCGAAACGGGACAACAAGCGGTCGCTGTCCAGCAGCAACGCGGAGGGCGAATGATCCGCCGTCATCACGAAGGGCATCACCTTCACCAGCGGCACGCGCAGCCGGGTGAGATCGGCGAGGCGGATCCAGGTGTGGCGACGGATCTCCAGCAGCCGGTCGACATTGCGCACGCCGAGCCCCGGCACGCGCAGCAGTTGTTCGCGACCGGCGGTTTGCAGGTCCACGGGGAATTCGTGGCGGTTCCGCAGCGCCCACGCCAGTTTCGGATCGATGCGCAGGTCGAGATTCGGTGCGTCCGACGGGAGGATTTCCGAGACGCCGAAGCCATAGTGCCGCAGCAGCCAGTCCGCCTGATACAGCCGATGCTCCCGCACCAGCGGCGGCGAGGACAGCGGCAGGATTTTCGAGGGCTCCGGGATCGGGCTGAAGGCGGAGTAGTAGACGCGCTTCAGCTTGTAGGAGCCATACAGTTCGTCCGCCCGCGCGAGGAAGTCCGCATCCGTGGAAGCGTCCGCACCTACGATGACCTGCGTACTTTGGCCGGTGGCGTGGCGCAGCGCGCGGTCGCCGCCCTTCTTGCGATCCGCGGCGTCCTCCAGCTTCAGGCGGATGCGGCCCATCGCCTGCTTGGTACGGCCGAGATTCTTTTCCGGTGCCAGCGTGTCCAGGCTGTGCTGGGTCGGCAGCTCCAGGTTGATGCTGATGCGGTCGGCATAGCGCGCGGCCTGTTCGATGAGTTCGCCGGAGGCTTCCGGGATCGTCTTGAGGTGGATGTAGCCGCGGAAATCGTGCTCCTCGCGCAGCTTTCTCGCCACGGACACAACCTGCTCCATGGTGTGGTCCGCATTGCGGATGATGCCGGAGCTGAGGAAGAGGCCCTCGATGTAGTTCCGCTTGTAGAAATCCAGCGTCAGCGTGACCACCTCCTCCGGCGTGAAAGCGGCGCGGCGCACGTTGCTGGAGCGGCGGTTGATGCAGTAGTGGCAATCGTAGAGGCAGCGGTTCGTGAGAAGCACCTTCAGCAGCGAGATACAGCGCCCGTCCGGTGCGTAGCTGTGGCAGATCCCAGCGCCACCGGCGGAGCCCACGCCCTTGCCATCGCGGGAATCTCGGGAGTTCGCCCCGGAACTGGCGCAGGACGCGTCGTATTTCGCCGCGTCCGCCAGAATCGCCAGTTTCTCGGAGAGATTCATCAAGTTCTTTTGAACAGTATTCAAAAGAACGGAATCCGCCAGAGATTTTCACTGTGGTGGCGGATTTCACCCGCCACCACGATCAACCACCCAGCACCGCCCGCGTGGCCGCGTCGATCTCCAGCGGCTTGCCGACGGCATTCACGCGCACGGTGACGATCGATCCGGCGGCGCAGCATTCCTCGCCCTTCCAGATCTCGAACACCCAGGTCAGCGAGGAGCCGCCGATCTTCGAAATGCCGAGCTGAACCTCGATCTTGTCGCCGAAGAACATCGGGCGGCGGTAGTCGCAGTCCACGTGGACGCGCGGCCAGCCGCCGTTCTCGCGGTCGAAGACGTGGATGTCGTTCGCGCGCAAAAAAGCGTGTTCCGCCGCCTCGACGTAGCGGAACACGCTGGGAAAGTGCATCAGGCCGCTCGCATCGGTGTCCCCGAAGGCGATCTCCGTGGCGTGGCGATAGAGCGGCGCATCCATGCGATGGAGTTGGATCAAGCGTAGCGCTTCACCACCACGGTGGCGTTGTGGCCGCCGAAGCCGAAGCTGTTGCTCATCGCCACATCCACCTTCGCCTCGCGGGCGGTGTTCGGGACGACGTCCAGATCGCACTCCGGATCCTGCTCCTCGACGTTGATGGTCGGCGGGATGATTCCTTCCTTGATGGCCATCACGCTGGCGATCAGCTCGATGCCACCGGCCGCGCCGAGCATGTGGCCGGTCATCGACTTGGTGGAGCTGACGGCGAGGCCGTTGGTGGCGTAGTCACCGAAGGCGCGCTTGATCGCCTTGGTTTCCGCGATGTCACCGAGACCGGTGGAGGTCGCGTGGGCGTTGAGATAATCGACGTCTTCCGGGTTCAGCTTGCTGTGGCGCAGCGCCATCTGGATGGCGTAGGCCGGGCCGGAACCGTCCGGGGAAGGAGCGCTGAGGTGGTAGGCATCCGCGCTGACACCGTAGCCGGTGAGTTCCGCGTAGATGGTGGCACCGCGCTTGAGGGCGTGCTCGAGTTCCTCGATCACCACCACGCCAGCACCTTCACCCATCACGAAGCCATCGCGGTTCTTATCGAACGGACGGGAGGCACCTTCCGGATTGTCGTTGCGGGTGCTGAGAGCCTTCATATTGGCGAAGCCCGCGAGGCCCATCGGCAGGATGGTCGCTTCCGCACCACCGCAGACGAAGGCATCGGCATCGCCGAATTTGATCATGCGCCAGGCTTCCCCGATGTTGTGGTTCGAGGTCGCGCAGGCGGTCACGATCACCATGTTCGGCCCGAGAAGACCGTGTTCCATGGAGATGATGCCGCTGGCGATGTTGGAAATCATCATCGGGATGGTGAAGGGCGAGACGCGCTTCGGTCCCTTGGTCAGGCAGACCTCGTGCTCGCGCTCGAGCGTAGCCAGACCACCGATGCCGGAACCGACCATCACGCCCACGCGGCGCGGGTCGATGGCATTGGTGTCCATGCCCGAGTCTTCGATCGCCAGCTTGGCGGCGGCCACGGCGAACTGCACGTAGCGGTCGGAGCGGCGGGCGTCCTTCGGAGCCTTGAAGTAGCTGTCCGCGTTGAAGTTCTTCACTTCACCGGCGATCTTGCACTCATACGGCTCGGGATCGAGCTGAGTGATCCGACCGATTCCGCTGCGGCCGTTCTTCAGACCATCCCAAGTGGAGGCCAGATCATTGCCGAGGGGGGAAATACAACCAATGCCAGTGATAACGACGCGTCGTTCGCTCATAATGAATAGGGGCGCGCTGGGCGCGGGGGGACGATGGGGCCGGGAATCCGCCGACGCAAGCCCACAAAGGGGGAGGGAAACCTTCCGCAATTCCCTCTCTCCATCCACGTCATTCAGCCCAGTCTCCGATCGCGTCCACGCTCGTTGAGCGCTCCACAGGCCGGACAGGAGGGGTTTTTCTCAGAACCGTGGTCCTCGAAGGGATGGAGACACAACCGGCAGATGATGCGGTGGCGGATCGCCCTCAGCTCCACGCCACGCCGCGAAACGCGGGAGACCAATGTGAACAAGCCGACCAATCCCATCGAGACCAGCAGCACACAGAGCACGAATTCGGAGAGAGTGACTTCCATCGTGATCAGCGGCTGAAATTAATCTCCACCCCCACCCAGCCTGCCTTGGCGGCACCGGGACCGAACCGCACGTGGCACAACCAGGAACCCAGTGTGCGGGAAAATTCATCCTGCTCCCCATCCGGCTTTCCTCCATCCAGCGAGACACAGCGCAGCGCGCGTCCCTGGGAATCAAGCTCCACCATGTACTGCCACGGGATCGCCGCCATCTCGGGAGTGACCGGATCGTAAAACGGTGGCAGCTCGGCAGGACGGGCGTCGGCGGGCAATTTCGCCAGCAGCGTAAGTGACGGACGCAAAGGAGAGGGAGCTGCTTCCGCGAATGGAGGTTCCAGAGGAGGCTGGACTGGAAACACCCGTTCGCCCCGGGCCGCCACCAGCACGGCACCCGGCCCCGACTCCTTCGGGAACGGACGCAATACGGCTCGATAGCCAGGCTCATCGGCAGGCCTGCCGAGCAACTCCTCCTCCATCGCGCGCACGATTTCAGAATCCCCCGGGCGGAACCGGGCGGGAAAAGGGCCCTCTTCCTCCGCCCGCACCACCCAGGCACGGCCTTCCGTAGTTTCAGGGACAAGCACGGTCGAGGCCTTGCGCTCGATGATCCGCGGCGGCGGAACCACCCGGACTTTGACCGTCCCCAGCAACAACGCGCCGAGCAAAACCACAATCACCACCGACATCCAGGTGGCGACATGAAAGGTGTCCCCCACCCGCCAGGCGAAAATCAATCCGCAGGCACGGTCGCGACGCTCCCGCTTGGTGCCCGTTTCACTCACGGATCCGCCTCCTTCACAGGAGCCATTTCCCCGGCCCCGACCTGGGCCGGACGCCCCACCAGCATCACCTTGTAGTTCTTCCGAAGGATCAACTCGGAAACCTCCCGCTCCAGGGCCACCGGCGTACCGGCATCCGCCCGCAGAAGCACCGCCGCAGGCCCGTTGCCGCGCCGTTCATCGAGCTTTTTACCCAGTGAGTCCAATGGAGTCAGTTCCCGGCCCACATAGATCTTCGAAGGGGATCCAGGCCCCAAAGTCACCACTTGTGCGCCAGTAAAGCGCTCCATCTGGAACTTCGAGGGAGGCAGCTCTACTGCGACTCCGGACTGGAGGACCAACGACGGCCCCAGCACGAAGAACATCAGCAGCAGCGCGAAGAGATTGAACAGCGGGACGACGTGCAGGAAACCCGGCCGTTCCGGCAAGGTCAGCTCCAATTTCACGAAGCGTCCTCCCCCTTGCTCTTCCGTGCCGAACGTTTGCGAGCCTCGACCTCCTCACGGAAGGAAACGATCGCGGTTTCTTCACGGGCATCGGAAATCAGGTTCACCAATTCGATTCCCGCGCGCTCAATGCGATGCACGAGGCGTTTCGTCCGACCGAGGAAGTAGAGGTAGAAAAGATACATCGGCACCGCCACCGTGAGCCCGATCACGGACGTAACGAGTGCCTGGAAAACGCCACCCGCAAGCTCAGCCGGACCGGCGTAACCGCTTTGCTCGCTCACCCGCTGGAAGGTTTCCACCATCCCGAGCAGAGTGCCGAGCATCCCCACCAATGGAGCCAGTAGCGCGACACCGAGAATCAAACGGATGTTTTTCTCGATCCGCGGCACTTCCAATTGGCCAGCCTCTTGGGCGACATCCCGCAGATCCGAGCGCACCAGATGATGGCGCAACAGAAGTGAGTGAGACACGCGTGCAACCGGCCCCGGAGCCCGCGCAGCTTCCAACTGGGCCTCCGCAAAGGCTTTACGCCGCACGTGATTGGAAAGTCCGACGAGCAAATCCCCCACGTTGATCCGCGCCCGATGAAAGAAAAACAACCGCTCGACCACACACACCGCGCCGACAAACGCCAGAACAAGCAGCACCCACACCAAGGGCCCGCCCTGCTCGATCAGTCCGGAGGGTTCAAGCAATCCACCTTTCATCGCGGGCAGCCTAGCCCCACTCCCCGGCCGTGACCAGCGCCGATTGTTCGGAAATCTTTCACAAAATTGGAAATCGGGCCTGTGGAATCATCCGGCAGACCGAAAGGACATGCGCCCTCAAGAGATCACGGCCGCCTCTGGTGGAGAAAGCGGCCGGTGATTCGTGCTTTGGCCCAACTGGCACTCTGGTAGGCCAGCGTCAGTGTGATCGCGGCCATGGCAGCCATGACGGCGAATACCCGCAGTTCCGGTCCGATCAGTCGGTTGCAGAGGTAGAAAAAGGATCCACCGATCAGCGCGGCCACCAGAAACCCGGAGCCTTCCGCCACCAACCATTGGAGACGGCTGACATGCGGGCACAGGGTGGCTCTGCGGAAATTCCGAACCCGCTCCCGGGCGCGAACCATCCACTCCTGATTGAATTCGGACGGGTCCCCGTCCACGATGCGGTCCGAATCGGTGGGTAAGACCCCCATCGAGGCCACGAATTGCGCCTTCACGCTTCTGTCCTGATCGTTGCAAGGGTTCATATCATCTGACGACAGCGATTATATATCATCGATTTCCGCCACAAAGTTGTGACATTCCAGCATCGGGCAGCCTACCGATGCCGTGCATGAATTGCAAGAAAAGGAAATGACCGGACGCGTGAAAAACGCGCATCTCCCGCCTCTTCAGTCCAAGGGCGGCAGAGGAAGCCCCGCCTCAAGCACCTGCTCCAGCGCATTCCATCCGGAAGGTGGCTTTGTCACGGTGCTCCACCACACGCCACGGCGGTCCACCAGCCACTGTCTCCTCAATTCCACCAATACGGTATCATCCATTTCTCCCCGTACTCGTAGCCAGCCTCCATGCTGCACGAAGGGCAGATTTCATGAGTCACCACGTTCCCGCCATCGAGCACGTCGATGCCGGGATAACCACAAACGGGACAACCATGGGCCGGAATATTCATCCACCTGTCTAACCATTAGACAGGCCATGCGCGCAAAGCCAGACAATTCGAGCCCTTGTCCGTGACACCTCCTTCACCCTCAGCGCTTTTCATTCGGTCCGCGCCGGAAGGAGAGATCGCCACTGGCGGTCAGCTTGTCCCGTTCCTTGGCCGCCGGATCGCTGCCGTGCGGCGGCTCTGAAACGTCCTTATCACCGGGGAAGCCATCATTGGCCGCCTCGCGGGGCCTCTGGGGCTCCGGCTCCCCCTCATACCAGTATGGATGGGATCCGCTCATTCGATGAATCTCGTCCGAATCCCGGCGATTTCAAGATGAGCCTCAAGCGAGGCTGGAATCCATCACCACACTCCATTCCAGATATCGCGCAAAATGCACCCTGGCCGGAACCGGCTCGGTGATCCGCACGGCAACCGTTGCTTCCCAAGGTGTGCAACTGCTTGCAAATCCCCGGTTCCGGATTCCGGCATGGAATATGCGAAATCCTATTTCATACGGCAGCCATCCAAATTTTCAGCACCTGAGGGAGATGATGAAGTAAAAGCCAGCCGATCACGTCGAAGAGACAAATCCCCTCTCTCATTCCCAATCCTCCACCGCCATGAAATCCCACTCACGCCTCGGTCTCCCCTACGAGGGAGCGGTCCTATCCATGGTCAACCACGACTGGATCCACATGGTCGCCTTCAATGGCTCCGATCTCTGCGTGCTGTGGACTCGCCACGGTGCGGAGTGTGCTTCCACCCTGCGGAAGGTGGTCCGGCATTTCCATCTCCACACGCTTTCCGATCTCGCCGAGTTCGACCGCTCCTGCCATGGAACTTCCACTGCGGGCAGGTCGATGAACGTCGGTCCACGAGTCAGCGCCTTCTGGAACCAATGTGCGGGTGAGTTAGCCTTCACAGGCAATCTCCGGAACCTGTGCGAGATGGTTCAGATCGCGTTGCTGGCCCGGGTGCCGTGAGGCCTCGTGCAGCAAGCCATCCACGCGGATTGTTGAATTGAACGCGCGGGCGTTGAAAGCGTCCTTTGTGCGATAGGACCGGGCATCGACCGGGCTACGGCACCCGCGCTTGCCTCGGCGAAGGTCGTCCCGTTGACGTCGGCAAGTGGAATGGCATTCCAGCGGGTCTTGCGGGCGTTGGAAAATGATCCGTCCGTGTGTTTGAGGTCATGGCGGAAGAAGACGGGCAGGATTTGCACAGTTTCCGTCATTTGCCGCGGCGATTGATTCCGCATCTCCTGCTTTTCTCCGGGCGAAAGGAACCGCCATGGAAGTCATCGCGCTCACCATCCTCGTCAGCTCATGCCTGGCAGGGATTTTCATCACGTGCTGCGCGGCGGAATTCCGGCGTTCCCGCCATTCCTCCCCGGAGCGCGACTCGCTGCTGCCGCTGGAGGATCCCCGCCCCGCCGACCCTCCTCAACCATGAATCAGTCAAGGACCACGACCATCACCTACGACGACCGCTCCGTGCGGCAATTTCTGACCGCCTCCGTCGTGTGGGGCCTGGTAGGCATGCTGGTGGGAGTGCTGATCGCCACCCAGCTCTCCTGGTGGCAGATGAACGGTAAGTTCCTCGAGAGCATCTCCTTCGGGCTCTTCAAGGGAGAAGGCCTCCAATATCTCACCTTCGGCAGACTGCGGCCGTTGCACACGAACGCGGTGATCTTCGCCTTCGTGGGGAACATGATGTTCGCCGGGATCTACTACTCCACGCAGCGGTTGTGCAAAACGCGGATGGCGTCCGACACACTGTCACGGATCCACTTCTGGGGTTGGCAGGCCATCATCGTGGCCGCAGCCATCACGCTGCCCGCGGGCCTGACACGTGGCAAGGAATACGCCGAACTGATCTGGCCGATCAATCTGGCCGTGGCAGTGATCTGGCTTGTCTTCGCCACGAACTTCTTCCGCACGCTGTCACGCCGCAACGAGCCAAGCCTGTATGTGGCGCTGTGGTTCTACATCGCCACGATCGTGACGGTGACCATGCTCTATGTGGTCAACCACCTCTCGATCCCCACCTCGTGGACGCACTCCTATCCGATCTTCGGCGGTCTGCAGGATGCGCTGGTGCAGTGGTGGTACGGGCACAACGCGGTGGCCTTCTTCCTGACGACTCCGATCCTCGGGATCATGTATTACTTCCTGCCGAAAGCGGCGGAACGCCCGGTCTACAGCTACCGGCTCTCGATCGTCCATTTCTGGTCGCTGGTATTCATCTACATCTGGGCGGGCCCCCACCATCTGCTGAATACCGCGCTTCCCCACTGGCTCCAGATGCTGGGCATGCTGTTCTCGCTGATGCTGTGGGCCCCCTCCTGGGGTGGGATGCTGAACGGGCTGCTGACGCTGCGCGGCGCATGGGACAAACTTCGCACCGATCCGGTGATCAAGTTCTTCGTGGGAGCTCTGACGTTCTACGGCATGGCCACCTTCGAAGGGCCGCTCCTCTCGATCCGCGCGGTCAACGAGCTCTCCCACTACACGGACTGGACCATCGGCCACGTGCATGCGGGTGCATTGGGTTGGAACGGCTTCATGGCGGCGGGCATGTTCTACTGGCTGGCCCCGAGGCTGTGGCGCACGCCGCTGTGGTCGAAGGCTTGGGCGAACATGCACTTCTGGATCGGCCTCACCGGCATCCTGCTCTACGTGGCCGCAATGTGGACTGCGGGCATCATGCAGGGATTGATGCTTGGCCAGATGTCTGAAGGCGGCAGCACGCTGAAGTATGAATTCGTGGAAACGCTGAAGGCGATCCAACCGACGTATGTGCTGCGCTCGATCGGCGGCGGACTCTACCTGCTGGGCTTCGTGCTGTGTGCGGTGAACCTGTGGATGACCGCCCGCAAGGGCTCGGCTGCGGACGAATCCGTGGAAGTGAAGGTCGCGGACAAACCGGCGCGCCCGATGTGGCTCACGGAGGCATTCTTCAACGATCCGGTGATGCTGTGCCTGTTCTGCATCATCCTCAGCATCGCCTGGTTCTTCGCTCCGCCACACGCGGACAAGGCGGCACTCGCAGGTGTGCTGATCTTTGCCGGACGCGCGGTGTATCTGTTCAAGAAAGACAGCGCACCATGGGACGCCGTTCACGACCGGCTGCTGGCGAACCATCTGCCCTTCACGGTGCTCGTGTTCGTGGCGGTGGCGATCGGCGGGACCTCCCAGATCCTGCCCTCCCTGATGGTGAACAAGGAGAAGAACGTGGAAGGCCGACTCCAGGAACTCTACACGCCGCTGGAGCTGGCGGGACGCGACATCTATGTCCGGGAAGGTTGCTACAACTGCCACTCGCAGATGATCCGGACCTTGGTGCCGGACGTGATGCGCTACGGACGGGCCGGAGTCGCGGACGATTACTCCCACCTGGGTGAATCCCTCTTCGATCATCCGTTCCAGTGGGGATCGAAGCGCACCGGCCCCGATCTGGCTCACGAAGGCGGTCCGCTGGTGACTGGCTCCACCCTGATGCGCTCCGGCAAGCGTGACAACAAGTGGCATTGGTTCCATTTCCAGAACCCGCGCTGGGCGAACGAGGATTCGAACATGCCACCTTATCCATGGCTCTATGAGAACAAGACCGACTTCGCATCCCTGACCGGCAAGATCACGGTTCAACGCGAACTCGGCGTTCCCTACCCCGCATGGTCACGCGATGAGATCGATCAGCAGGCCCGCAACCAGGGAATGGAAATCGCCCGCTCGCTCTTCGAGGGAAGCGCTCCCGTCAGTTACACGCCCACCCCCGGAGCTTCCTCCGCGGAACTCGTCCGGCGCTTCTCTGAAAGTGAAGTGGTCGCCGTGATCGCCTACGTCCAGAAGCTCGGGAGCTACCGGGAAGTCCACCGTGAGAACGGAGGTCCAATTCCGCTCGATCCGGATTCCTACCGCGCGGCCAATCAAAAACCGGCCGCAACCGCCACCGGCAGCACTGGAAACTAAACCACCCCGATCACGATCATGTTCAAGCGCATCAGCCATGAGGAGTGGGCCGCGATCATCCCGGTCCTGTCATTCGTGTGCCTCTTCACCGTCTTCCTGGTGACCACCCTCCGCGCGCTGCGGATGAAGCCTGAGGAACGCGAACGACTTGCCGCCCTCGCCAACGACTCCACCGAATCCCCGAACCAACCCCGCTGAAACTTATCATGAAGGAGGAAACCAAACGCGGCAACTATGCCCGCGAGAAGGGTGAGGTGGTTCTGCGCGAGCACGAATTCGACGGCATCCAGGAATACGACCAGAAGCTGCCGAACTGGTGGTTGTTCACGTTCTACATCGCCATCGCCTGGTTCCTGGTCCACTGGTGCGTTTACTACTACACCTCCAGTGTCCGGACGGATGATGAAACGATCCGCACCGCAATGACGGCGATCCAGGAAAAGAAAGACCGTGAACTGGCCGCGACCCTGGCCTCACTGGATGACACGACGCTGGTGACGAAATGGGCATCCGACCCGACAATCACTGCTGCCGGTGAAGCGACCTTCCAGGCGAATTGCGCGGCCTGCCACGCCGCCGACCTGAGTGCGACCATGATCGTGAACAATCAGGCAATCCCTCTGCCCGGACGCCCACTCAACGACCACAAGTGGGAATACGGATCGAAGCCAATGGATGTCTTCAAGCTCATCAACGAAGGCACCCCCGCGGGCTCACCCGGCTACAACGGGGCGAAGATGATGGCATGGGGGCAGACACTCTCGCCCAAGCAGGTGGCTGAGGTGACCGCATTCCTGATTTCGAAGAATCCCGAAGACTTCCCTCATTGAGCCGTCCGCCGTCAGCGCCGCGTCAGCCGGATCTGGTGTCCGTCACCACGATCCACCGCGATGGATCACGCAATTTCCTCCACCCTGCGGATGTGCGTGGAAAATGGAACACCCTGCGACGGATCTCCGGCCTGCTGCTCATCGCGCTTTACGTGGCGCTGCCCTGGATCCCGGTGAATGGCGCCCCCGCGCTGTTCCTAGATGTGGAGGAGCGGAAGTTCCACGTGATGGGGCTGACGCTGGTGCCGCAGGACCTGTGGGTGATGTTCTTCGGGATCTCAGGACTCGGCTTCACCCTGTTTTTCGTGACCGCGCTGTTCGGTCGTATCTGGTGCGGGTGGACGTGCCCCTATACGGTATTTCTCGATCACGTGTTCCGTCGGATTGAACGCTGGATCGAAGGGGATGCCGTAGCGCGCCGGCATTTGGACAGCGCTCCATGGACGGCGGGAAAAATCACACGGCGCATCATCAAACATGCCCTCTACGCATGGTCGGCGGCCGCGATCGCTCATGTGTTCCTATCCTACTTCATTTCGATCCCTCGATTGTGGTCACGCATGCAGGAGGGACCGCTGGCCCATCCGACGGACTTCGCCTTGGTATCGACTCTCACCATTGTGCTTTGGTTCTGCTTCGGATGGTTCCGCGAACAGTTCTGCATCGTCCTCTGCCCGTATGGCCGTCTCCAGAGCGCATTGACGGACGACCATACCTTGACGGTGGGCTATGATGCCGCCCGTGGCGAACCACGCGGCGCGAAGGGTAAAACGACCGGCGATTGCATCGATTGCCGCCGCTGCGTGAACGTCTGCCCCACCGGCATCGATATCCGCAACGGGCTGCAAATGGAATGCATCGGCTGCACTGCCTGCATCGATGCCTGCAACACGGTCATGACGAAGCTGTCCTTGCCTCCCGGCCTGATCCGCTACGATTCACTGGATGGTTTCGCCGGAAAGAAGCACCGTTGGCTGCGACCACGGGTGATCGTTTACACCTTGCTGGGCGTGCTGGGACTAACCGCATTCTCTGCTGCCGCATGGCTGCGGGCCCGCCCCTATACGGCGGACTTTTCCCGGATGCGCGGCCAACCGTTCTACGCGGACAATGCGGCTGTGCGTAACCACTACCTCATACGCTTCCAGAACAAGCGCAACCAACCCGCCACCTGCACGCTGCGGCTGGTGAACGCCCCGGCAGGGTTCACCGTGAGCGGCTTGGATACGGCCATGGAAGTGGCGGCCCGTGGCGAGATCACCCGGACCGCCATCATCCTCGTTCCGAAAGATGTCTATCACGGTCCGTGTGACCTCACATTGGAACTCACCGCGGACCCCGGCGATGTGCGCATCCGCCATACCTTTCATTTCCTAGGCCCAGCTCCCACTCCCTGATGCCATGAACTCCGATTCATCCCGTCCTTCGTTCCTCATCCGTCATCCGTGGCTGTTCGTCATCGTTGCATTCGCGTTGTTGCTTGGAGCCTGGAGTTCCCTCATTGCGGTCGCAGTCCGGAACCGGCCGGCGCTGGTGGAACCCCAACGCTGATTCCAAAATGGATCTGACCCTCGCCGGAGCCTTTGCCACGGGACTCGTGACAAGCGTCCACTGCGCGGGGATGTGCGGACCTCTGGCCTGCGGCGTGGGCGCGGCGGCACGCAGCGAGCATGGCCATCTGGCAGCGATGTGCGCGTATCACACCGGCAGGATGATTGCCTATGCCGTGATCGGCGCCATTTGCGGGGCCGTCGGCAAGGAACCACTGAGCTGGTTCTTCCATTCTCCGGCGGTCGTCCTACCTTGGCTGCTGGTGATGGCACTGCTGCTCTCGGCCACCCGCCTGGACAAGAAAATCCCCTACCCAGCCCGCCTGCTGCGTTTCACCGCACGGATGCGGTTCAAGGCGGTATCGATGCCAGCGCTTGCGAGCGGTGGCCTGATGGGATTGCTCACCCCCTTGTTACCCTGCGGCCCGCTTTATGCGCTGTTCCTTGCATTGGTGACATCCGGCTCTGCCGCCCGGGGAGCCGAAACAGCTCTGGCCTTTTCTCTCGGCACCGTGCCCCTGCTATGGCTCGCACAGCGTCAATGGCTGAGGCTGAAATGGCGGCTGACTCCGCTGGCCTTGGCACGCTGGCAGCGTGGCTTGGCTTTGCTTGCCGCGCTGGTGTTGGCATGGCGGCTTCATGGCACCCTCCCATTTCCCAATCGGGGAGAAACACCTCAGGAACTGCCCTCCTGTTGCCACGGTTCGTGAGCAATTTCTGCACAGTTTGCGGCAAGGCCTGCGTGGCGGACCGAGCAAGAAATGCATAGTTTCAATCCGATGACGCTTCACTCCTGCGAGCACTGCGGCACCGGGTTCGTTCCGAGCGAACCGGACGCACGCTTCTGCTGCCGCGGGTGCGAGCATGTGGCGGCGCTGATCCACGGCCGCGGGCTGGACCGGTATTACCGCTTGAAGGAGGGCACCACGACGATGCCCGTGCGCAGCCGTCCTTTCGAGGAACATGATTTCAGTTGGTTGGAAACCCGCGTCTCCGATAGCGAGTCATCCGCCCGTGCGGAAGTCGCGAGCATGGATTGCTCCGTCGAAGGCATTTCCTGCGTCGGCTGCGTCTGGTTGATCGCCTCCTTGTTCGAAGATCGGCCGGGAGCCATCCGAGCCGCAGCGAATCCGGCCACAGGGTTGCTGCACCTGGAGTGGCAACCCGGATCCTGCGATCTGCGCGAGTATCTCCAGGAGTTGGCACGCTTTGGCTACGCAGCAGGCCCTCCCACTTCCGCACCCACTCAGGGCGAGATGCGGTCCCTGGCTGGCCGGATGGGTCTGTGCGGAGCATTCATGTTGAATGCGATGGCCTTCTCACTGCCGGGCTATCTGGGCATGCGACCGGATTTCGAGTTTGCCGGGCTGTTCCATCTGATCGCCTTTGCCTCCGCCTCCCTGTCGATGTTGGTAGGGGCGGGCTACTTCATCGTCCGGGCATGGCGGGCGATGCGGGTCCGGACACTGCACATCGATCTGCCCATTGCTCTCGGACTGATCGCCGCCTACACGGGATCGATCATTGGTTGGGCCGAGGGTGAAGAACGGCTGTTGTATTTCGACTTCGTTGCCACCTTCACCTTCCTGATGCTGCTGGGTCGTTGGATTCAAACTGCGGCGGTGGAAAAAACCGCCGCCGACTCACCCGGACATCTCCCCTGCCCACCACGGTGCGCAGCAGCACCGGTGAAGTGCCTCTCACCGAAATTGCACCAGGTCTCACCTTCCAACTCGATTCGGGAAGAGCTCTGCCTGTGGGATCCATCCTCACCGGCCCCAGCGCCGAAGTTTCACTGGAATGGATCCGCGGGGAATCCGATCCGGTGACGGTGCAGCCCGGAGCACGTCTTCCAGCCGGAGCCATCCTTCTGAGCAACACGCCGGTGCGAGTCACTGCGGATGAAAGCTGGAACGATTCCCTCCTTCATCAACTCACTGCACCCGGCACCGGCGATCGTGGCTCGCCGGTTTTCCAGCGCCTGCTGAAAATTTATCTCACGGCTGTCATCTGCATCGGTATTACTGCGGGCATACGTCGCTGGGTTTCCGGTGACGGTCTCGGTGGCCTCCAGGCGATGATCTCCGTGTTCGTCGTCTCCTGCCCCTGCGCCCTCGGTGTGGCGGTGCCCTTGGCGGATGAAATTGCCGCATCCCGGCTCACCCGTGCCGGAGCCTTCGTTCGCCGCACCAGCCTGTGGCCGCGGCTGCGTCGCGTGAAACACGTGATCTTCGACAAAACCGGCACGCTCACCTCCGAGCGTCCTCTGCTCCTCGATCCTGCTCTGATCGATTCATTACCGGACGATGCCGCGCTCGCGCTCGCCCGACTCACCCGCGCCTCGCTGCATCCTGTTTCCCGCACCTTGCTGGAACAACTGGGAAGTCGTGGTCAATCCCTGCTCGATATGCACGGGACTGTTCCCGTAGCAGAACATCCCGGACTAGGCGTGACCTGCACCAGTGAAGACGCGCAATGGTTTTTGGGAAGAGCGGAAGAAGGTGTCACAGTCCTTCGCCGAAACGAGGAAACGTTGGCCTGTTTTCGATTCCAAGATGCGCTCCGCCCCGCTGCCGCCGGCGCACTCGCATCGCTGGTGAAGCGAGGCCTCACACTGCACATCCTCTCCGGAGACGCTCCGGAAAAAGTTGCCCACGTTACGGCTGCCCTGGGCATTCCCGCCTCCCATGCCGAAGGTGGTCTTGATCCAGTGCAAAAAGCTTCGCGCGTGGCCGCCCTCGACCACCGAAACACTCTCTATCTCGGCGATGGCGCGAACGACTCACTGGCCTTCGATGCTGCCTACGTTACCGGTACTCCTGTCGTGGACCGCAGCTTGCTTGAAGCGAAAGCTGATTTCTATTCGCTGGGCGGCGGTCTCAATCATCTGCCGGAAGCGTTTGCAGCGGCGGACGCCCGGGCTCGCGGCATCCATGCCGCATTCACTTTCGCTCTGGTCTACAACATCGTCGTCATTTCATTGGCCGCGATGTCCCGCATGAACCCACTGCTCGCCGCCATCGTCATGCCTCTCAGCTCGGTGGTGGCCATCCTTCTCGTGGTAACCGCTGGCAGGAAAGCCATCCTCGTTTCGAACACCTCCAACCACCCTCATCCTGATGAGCACGACCAAACCAACCCGGGCCCAGGCGCGATTCAACGCGTCCCTGCATGAACGCCTGAAGCAGTCCTCGCTGTTCCGAACCTATCAGGACGCCTTCCGTCTCGCCACCGGTCTGCCGCTGCGCATCGTCGGCGCGGACCCGGACGGCTGGTGCCTCGACGACGAATCCTGCAACCGGAGTCCCTTCTGCGAGAAGCTCAATGTCTGCGGCAAAGCGTGCGACGCCTGCATCGATACCAACCGACGGCTGATGCAGGAAGCCACCGTGAAAGGCCCCAGCAGTTGCCGTTGCTTCGCAGGCCTCTCCGCCTCCGCCGTACCGGTGAAATTCGGAGCCGCCATCGTCGGCTACCTGAAAACCGGCCAGGTTTTCACCCGCCAGCAAACTGAACGGGATTTCCAGCGCATGTTGGCCGCCATCGGTCGCAAGGACATCAATGAAGATCTCTCCAAACAACTTCGTGAAGCTTACTTCCTCACGCGTTCGATCGAGCCGGAGCGTTATAACAGCATGCTCACGCTGCTCCAGCTTTTCGCGGATCATCTGTCCCAACTCGCGGACACGCTCTCCGTGATCGAAGAAGGATCTGAATCGATCTCGATCGCGCGCGCGCGGGCCTATATCGAAAAACACTTCCGCGATGACTTCTCCCTGGCGGACGTGGCCCGCGAGGCAGGAATGAGTGAATCCCACTTCTGCCGCACCTTCCGCGGAGAAACCGGACTCACCCTCACCGACTATGTCACCCGCTATCGCGTGGAGATGGCCAAGCGCGAATTGCTCAAACCGCAACGTCGCGTCTCCGAGATTGCCTTCGAGGTCGGCTTCCAATCACTCTCCCAGTTCAACCGCGGCTTCGCCCGCATCACCGGGATCTCGCCCACCCGTTGGCGCCGTGACGAGCTCAATGTCGCCCAACATCCTGCGGAGACATCTGCTCCGCAGAGTTGAGCCAATCAAGGCCGCCGATCTTGCTATCGAGCGGCCTGGCTCTTGTCCTCATCGTCTTCGTCGTCGCCACCGTAACCGATGACCTCCACGACAATGATCGACGGGAGGTCCTGATTGGGGGCGGTTTCATTCTGGGCCGCTGGGTTGGTAGGCACCGCAGCCGAAGTCGCGGCTGCGGTGTTCGATGCGGCGATACCGCCGAGGTTCGCGGAGGGTGCGGTCACCGCAGGCGTGCCACCGCTGGTGCCGCCGACGGAGATGTTCCCGGCATTCAGTACCTGTGGCGCGGAGATGTTGAGATTGCCCGTCACGCGGATGCCGGCGTCGCCCGCATCGATGAAGCCCTCCGGGGCGATGAGATCGACATTGCCCGGCGGCACGCCCTTCACGGTGGCGAGCACGCCGATGCCGCCGCCGGTGGCGAGACCCGCGAGGTCCGTCTTCACCGCGCCGCTCTGCGGATCGATCAGCACGCGGGTGGGCGGTGCGGATTTCACCGTCTTCGAGGACGAACCGGCCGCGATATTGCCCTTGGACGACCACAGGATTTCATCGCCGCCGCGCAGGGTGAAGATACGGCCGATGCCGATGCTGATGTCGTTGTTGGCGAAGATGGAGATGTTGCCACCGCTTTCGGTCACGATGCCCGGAGGCGAAAGCGGATTGCCGATGGCGGTATTCGCCATCGAGAGGCCGCCGCCCGGGATGAAGATGCCGATATCGCCGCCATTGGTGGTGCGGATGTCACGGCCGCGGGTGAGGATGTCGCCATCCCAGGTGGTGCCCGGGAAGAGCGTGGCGATGGCTTCCTTGCCGGTATCGTAGCTGCCGTAGCCGGTCGACTCCGGGTTGTTGTGATCGCGGCCGGTATTACGAAGGATGACGTAGAACACCCGCAGCGCCGCGAGGTTCTGGCCCTCGGTGGAGAGGCTGTCGAACTCGGCCGGAGTCAGGCCGATCGCCTTCAGATAGTCGGTGCCGGACGGGCCATCGATGTACTTCGTGATGAAAGCACCGAAGTTGGCGTTGCTGCCATCAAGCGCGGAGGCGCTGCCGAGACCGGCGGCCACCACGAGATCCGCACCCTCGAACGGCAGCCACGGATTGCGGGTATTGCCGATGCTGGTGATGCCCGTGCCGGTGCCATCGGCATTCGCGGTGCCGAGGCCGAGATCGAGATTGCGCCCGGCGATGACCTCCAGCGTGCCGGGGCCGCTGATCTGGATGTCCCCTGCCAACGGAGCGCTGCCATCATTCACCGTATTGCCGGTGGCCAGGGCGGACACGCGCAGCGCGGAGGACGAGCTGTAGGGCAGGATGTCCCGGCCGCTGGTGACCACGCTGATGTCCGTGGCGTTCACGTTCTGGATGTAGAATGCCACATCCGCGATGTCCCGGCCCGCGGTGATGCGTGCGGCCTTCGGCGAATAGAGCGTGAACCCGGAAATATCGCCCGCACCCGCATAGAGGCGCAGCGGCGAAGCATCGTCCTTGTGCAGCGGACCGGCCCCGTGCAGCGCCTGCTTCGTCTGGAGCACGACGTTGGTGCCAGTGGTCGCGCCGGATTCCGCGAACAAGCGGTCGAGGAAATCGAGGTAGCCGATGCTGGTATCGGTGGTGCTGGCGGAACCCGAGCTATCGATGCCGACCACCGACTGGTAGGCGAAGGGCGAGGTGATGCCGGGAATCGAGTTCGGATCGGCATCGGAGACATTCACCGTGGCGACACCCCACGGCGTCTTGGTCACGCCACCGGGTGCGACGAGGCCGTTCGGTTGCAGGCCGTTGATCGATCCACCCGCGAGCAGCTCCAGCGTACCGGTGGCGGACGGCGAGAGGATCAGGTTGCCCACGAGATTGATGTCGCCGCTGTAGGAGGTCGCCAGCACCGTGCCCGGCAGCAGCGAGGACAAGGTGCCGAAGGGCTGCACGCTGGTTTCATTCAGGCGCAGCCATGGCTTCGTGTAGGACGCGGAGGTGGTGGAGAGCAGCAGCTTGTTCGCATACCAGGCCAGCAGCAGCGAGGACGCGGAGCCCTGCGTGTCACCGCTGACGGTGGTGCCGCTTTCGCGCAGCGTGACCGATCCGCCGAGCGAAGAGACATGCACGTAGCTGTCCGAGGCGTAGGTGGAGAAGTAGCTCTTGTTCCAATACGAGTTGTTCAGGCCGCCGGGCAGCAGGAACGGGTTCGCCACCGGACCGAGCAGCACATTGCCGCGCGCGTCGATGTCGAAGCCGCCCTTGCCGAGGAACAACGTGGTCGGGAGCTGGGTGTAGACCGAGGCCGCGGAGGACAGGCTCTGGTTGAGCACCGAGCGGGTGGCATTGGTGTGGATGTCACCGCCCGCGCTGAGGCGGCCGTGGCCGCGCTCGACGTAGTAGACGCCCGCATCGATATCCCGACCGGCGCGCACGACGAGATCGCCGCCGCCGAGCTCCACCAGGCGCGAGGCATTCGTGGTGCCCTTCGGCATGCGGGCATTGGTCGCCACCACGGCATCCACGTTGTGAATGTCGCGGCCCGCTTCCAAGGTTACATCGCCACCCCCGAGCGCTCCGACGCCCTGGAAGAAGTTGCTGAAATCGATCCACCAGGTGGTGGTGGTGGTATCGCCGAAGCGGCCGGTGCCGTAGGTGCCGGTGGTGGGATCGACATAGCCGCGGCGGTAGAGCCAGTTGTCCGGCATCTGGAACTGCGAATCGGCCACCAGTTGGTTCGCGGCATTGCGCGTGAGTCGCTCGATATCCTGCTGTGCCTTCACCACCACATCGCCGCCCGCCATGCTGTATTGCACCGCATACGACTGCTGCGCGGAACCGAGGCCGCCGGAGGTGGTCTGGCTGACATTCGGCAGATCGAAGGTGCCGCCGAGCGTAGCATCCAGCACGCGGGTACCTGCGGTGTAGATGGTGGCGAACTGATTCATCAGTTGCACGCTGCGGCCCGCGTGAATCTCGATGTTCCCGCTGCCGGTGCGGATCGTTTGGAAACGGTTTGCAATCACGGACGCCGTGGTCGCGGAGTTCGATCCGGTGGCTGCGGCATTGGTCGAGGTGCGACCGAGGATGAGATTGCCGCTGGTGGCATCCAGCGCGGTGAGAGCCTTCACCTGGCCGAAGTCCGCGGCGGTGAGATCCGCGCCCGAGGCCAGGCGATAGGACCACGATTGCTCATTCACCGGCAGCAGGGTGTTCTGCGTGGAAAGGCGGGCGGTCCACAGCCAGCTCGTATCCGTGCTGGCCAGCGTGGGCGTGAAGCCATCGCTGAGCGCGGTGTTGAAGACGAGATTGCCCGTGGAGCGGATCGTCAGCACGCCGGGCGCGCTCTTCGCGCCGAAGCGGAAGTCGGTGGAGGCGAGGTTCCAATCGTCCGCGGTGGTCGAATTCGGCGTGCCGAGCTGGATGTCGCTGGACGGCGGCGTGATGGTGGTCGCGCCGGTGGTGGTGAAGCTGCCGGAAGCGAGCGCCACGGTGATGGGACCGCCGGTGCCGCCGCTGGCGAAGGTGATGGTGCCCGCGCCGGAAAGCGTCACCGTGCTGCCCGGATCGATGGCGGTCGCGGTATTCGCCGCCAGCGTGGTGACCACGCCGCTGGCCGAGGTGATCGTGCCCGCGACGGAGGCGGTGATCTTGTTGGTGGTGCTGACCACGGTGGTCGCGCCCGCCTTGGTGCCGGTCGGGAATGTGATCTTCGTTCCGGCGGCAAGCGAGAGACGGCTGGTGCCCGCGGTATTCAGCGTGACCACGGTTCCACGCGAGGTGACGGTGGCGGTGCTGTTGCTCGCGCCGGTGGTGTAGGACGAGCCTGTCACCAGATTCACCGCCAGCGCCCCGCTGCCGCTGGCATAGGTGATCGTGCCACCATTCGCCAAGGTGATCGTGCTGCCTGCCGCCAGCGTGGTGGTGGCATTCGCGGCGAGCGTGGTGACTTCACCGGTGGCGGAGGTCACGGTCGCCGCGCTGCTCACGCGGATCAGGCTGGCACCGGTGCCGGAGGGGAACAGGACGCTGCCGCCGGTGGTGGCGACCACCAACGTGCTATTCGCGGCTGACAGGCTGGAGGTGACATTGGAAGGCGTGAGCGAATTGATGAGCTCCGCGCCCGCCGCGAGCACGAGGTTGTTCACCAGTCCGGCGTTGTTCGCAGTGAGTCGATTGAGGATGGCGGTGTAGCCCGCGGTGGTGGTGCCCGCCGCGCCGAGGAAGGTCTTGCCATCCGCGCTGATGGTGCCGGTCACGCCATTGACGATGCCGCCGAAGTCCGCGAGATCGTAGACCTTGTAGCCTTCCACTAGAATGCTGGAGGCCTCGGTGATGGTGCCGTTGATGGCGCGCACATTGAGGTCCGTGCCCGCGCTGGTGCGTGGCGCGCGGATGTGGAGCTTGCCGCTGAACTGGCCGTTGTAGGCGCTGCTGCCCGCGGTGGAGGCATCGCCCGCGACCTTCGCCGCCACCGAGAGATCGAGCGTGGAGCCGGTCTGGATATCCACCCAGCCGGTGCCGACCACGCCGTTCAACGAGGTACCCGCTTCCAGCGTGATGTCTCCGCCCTTGCCCGCGTCGCTGAACTTCTGGCCCGCCACGGTGAGGCGCGAGCCACTGGTGAGCGTGACATCGCCATGGGCCGCAAGACGGATCGAGCCGCCGGTGAGGCCGCTGGCATCGATGGTGCCGGTGACATTGATCGAACCCTGGTCGACGGAGAGCAGGAAATCGGAAGCCTTGGTGGTGCCATCGACGGTCACATCACCACTGCGCACGCGGATCGCCTGCGAACCGGTGAAGGAGGCCTGCGTGAGCGAGGCGCTGAGGGACGCCAGCGAGGAAAGCGTGGCCGTATCCAGCACGAAGCTGCCATTGGCTCCGCCGCTGCCGCCCTTCGCCGCCAGCGTTCCATTCGAGGCAAAAGCACCATGCGGCGTGGACACGGACAGCGATCCGGCACCGCCGCCACCGGTGGGCGCGGACACATCGATGCGTCCGCCGGTGGAAACGGTGACGTTGCCATTGTCCGATGCCAGCACCACATCGCCGCCGCCGGTGAACTTCGCCGTGTCTCCGAAGACTTGGCGCGTGCCGGACACATCCAGCGTGCCGCCGACGGTGACATTGCCGGTGGTGGCGCGCACGGAGAGGAGTCCGCTGCGGAGCTGCACCGCCGTATCCACCTCCACCGAGGCACCGGTGAGCGTGAGACTGGAACCGAGTCCACCTGCTACGGGATTCACCGTAGATGTCCCCGCGACCAGCGAGAGCGTGCCGCCCGCGGTGATGGTCCGCACCGCCCCGGCCGCACCGGTGACGCGCGGGGCGGAAATGGTGAGATTTCCCGGGGTGGACAGTCCGCCGGTGCCCGTGCCGGTCACCCCACGGGTGGCGGCGAGCGTGACATTCGTGTAGCCGTTCACCGCGAGCTGGTTCGAACCGAGCGTGATCGTATCCGCCCGGAACTCGACCGCGCCGCTGGTGGTGGCGGCCGCCGTGTTCGCGGCGTTCGCGGTGTTTTCCAGCACCAGCGAGCCCGCACGGATCACCGCGGTTCCGGAACCCTGGCCGATGCCACGGATCGAGCCCGCGCTGAGCTCGAGCTGCGCGAGGTTGTTTCCACCAAGCTGGCCCGCTCCATAGAGATCGAGCGTGGAGTAGCTGAGCAGCTTCAGCGAGGACGCACCCTGGAAATCGGCGAGCGCCTCATTCGAAAGCGTGAGTCCGCTGTCCGCCGGGAGCACCACCGATCCATCGAGCTGGAGGCTGATCCGGCCGCTGCCGAGCACGTAGGTGGACGCGGACAGATCCGCCGATCCATCGAGCAGCGTGCGTGCGGTGGAATCCAGGATGATGCTGCCGCCCGCGAGCTTCGCACCCGCGGCGACGGTGAGCACCGGAGTTTGCGAAGTGGTCGCGCCGGTGCGGGTGATCGCCGCGCCCTTGCCGGAGGAGACGCGGACCAGCGCACCATCACCGGTGAGCGAGAAGTTTTCCGGAGTGACATTGCTGGTCGTGGTCGAGCGGATCTCCGCACCCGCCGCCAGCGTGAGCGCGCCGGTGGCGGAAAGGATCAGATCGTTCGCCACCAGCGCGGCCCCGGCATTGTCCACCGTGAGGCTGGAGCTGGTGGTGGTGATGACGGTGCCATCCCGGCGTCCGCCGATGAGCAGGCTTTCCGCTCCGAAGCTGTTCAACACCGCCGCGGACAAATTTACCGCACCGCTGCCGGAACCATTCGCCGTGATGGTGGTGCCGAGGCGCGTGCTGATATCGATCAACGAACCATGCGCCCCGGAAACGATGGAGGCGGACAACACCGAGCCCGAAAGGCTGAGCGTGTCCGTGGCTTGGAAGACGAGATGGCCGGAGTCCGAAGTAAGCGTGGGCACCGGCAGATTCAGCGACAGCGCGCTGGCTTTCAGGAAATCGCTCGCCTTGAAGTCCTCATACTGCGCCCGCGCGCGCACCACCGACGAGGTGGCGACCTCGAAGCGCGACTGGATCGTCGGCACGGTGCGCTCGCTGTTGAGATCGTTGTAGCGGTAGCCGGAGACGATGTTCGACTTGTCGGCATTGGTGATAGTCGTCGATCCGCCGTCCTTGACCGGCGTGACCAGCACCGCTCCGGGGAGCAAGGCGTAGCGCGCGGGCAGCAGCGTGTAATAGCCCGCGGGCAACGACGCGCTGCCACTGAGATAAATGCGGTCGCCCGCCTTCAAGGTCCCGTTGGTGTAGCCATCGACGCCCGCGATCAGGTTCGTGCTGGCGCTGGAGTTGTTGAACTCCGCATAGGGCGCGTAGTCCGCCTGGTAGGACGGGATCACCGCGAAGCTCGTCAGCGAGGCGAGGATGTCCACCGGCCCGCCGAGGCCCGAGGTCCAGCGGTAGGCGTAGAGTTCGCCGCCACCGCGCAGGTCCACGGTCGCGCCCTGCTCCATGGTGAGGTTGTTCGAGGCCAGCACGACATTCTTCTGCGGCAGGCCGCCCGCGGTGATGTCGGTGCCGTGCGGATCGATCCACTTGCTGCCGTCCGGACTATAGCCGTAGGGAATGGTGATCCCCTTCCCCGTCAGCGGGTCGACCGCCGAGACGGAGGTGATGCTGCCCGCGCCGAGCGTGAGCGACTTCGTCACCGGCAGCGCCAGGGTGCCGCCCGCGAGGTAATCCTTCGGCGCGGTGCCGGTGCCATCCCAACCGAGCGTGATCGTGCCGAAGGGCGCGCGCAGCACACCGTTCTGCTGGATGTTCGAGGCGTAGATCGCGAGATTGCCGCCACCGGACAGCGGGAGCTGCCGGCTGCCGGAGGCCTGGATCGTGACCGAGCCTTGTTTCACCACCGCACCCTCGAGGTGATCGTAGGCGACGATGGTGAAATCCGAGGCCGTGGTGGGATAGATCTGGCCCGCGCGCAGCGTGAGATTGCCCGCAAGGTTGAGCGTGCCATTGCCGCGGATGTCGCCGTTGTCCGCCGCGAGTACGACGCTGCCCGTACCTTGCAGCGAGAGATTGCCGACATCGATCAGCTTCGCCGATACCGTGAGGGTGCCGGAGCCCCAGGTAGGAGCGTAGCCGGTGCCGAAGACATTCGTCTTCGCACCCGGTGCCACCGGTGTCTGGAATGGCTGGCCGAGCGTGACATGCGCGGCGTTGAGAACGGTCGCGCCGGTGGTGTAGAGCACGCCGCTGTTGGCAACGGTGAGTTCGCTCCGGGCATTGATGGTCACCGCGCCTTGGAACTTCACGGTGCCACCGAGCGTGAGCGAATCGAACCCGCCAGCCGTGAACGCATCCACCGCGAACACGCCCATGCCATTCGCGGATGCCACCTCGTGGCCGATGCCCGTCGGGCTGGTGATGAATTGCCCGCTCTGCGTGACGGTGAGATTCACATCACCGGTGGCTGGCAGCACGCCCGCCGGATAGTAGCGGCCGGAGGAGACCGACAGCGTGCCGCCGAGCGCGGTGCTGCCACCGGCATCCGCGTGCAGCATGGCATCGGACGCGAGCATCTGGCCACCCGCCAGAATGATCGTGCCGCCGTTGCTGTCCACGCGGGTGGCCACCGTGGTGAGGCCACCCGGCGTGCCGGTGGTGGTCTTCGTTCCCGTGGAAACGGTGCTGGCATCCAGATCGAGAATCGCGCTGGTGCCGGACACATCGATCACGGCACCGGAGGCCGCGGCGATGTTGCCGCTGATCTTGATCGTGCCGCCATCCAGCACGGAGCCGGTGCGTCGCCCGTAGGGATCCGGCGTATAGACGGTGGCGCCCGCGGCGGAGAGGACCGCATGCGATCCGATGTACGTCGTCACCAGCGCCTGCGAATCATCGCCGAACAAGCCGATGGAGTTCGACGCGCCGCCGACGGTGATCGTTCCACCCGCGGCGAAGATCGAACCGAGCACCGTGACCGTATTCCCCGTGACGGAGACATTGCCGCCCGCCTCGGTGCGGATCACCGCGCCCTCGCCGATCACCACATTACCCGCGAGCAGACGACCGCCTTCACGCGCATCCACACCGGGAGCGGAAAGCGAGAGGCTCACCGCCGGACGCAGGCCATCGGGATTCTCACCCACCGCCAATGACAGCGATCCGGGGTTCCCCGGCAGTATCTGGAAGCTCTTCGCCCGCGGCGCGACCACGGTGCCATCCGCCACCCACACCTCGGGCAAGGCATTCGCGCCCTGGTTCGTCACCGAGCCGAGACCCGAGAGCGAGAACTTGGTGAAGCCACCCTGGCTGAAGAACTCCGGCTGCAACACCAGCGAACCCGTCGTTAGAGCACTGCCGCCGATCTGCACGAACGGCGCGGTGATGGAGAGTGAGCCACCCTGCGCGCCGGAGAAACCTTTCAAGGTGGAACCCAGCGACAACGAGCCGCCGAGCACCGACTTCAGCCCAGGGTCCTGTCCAGCAGTGATCGAGATGCTACCCGCATTCCCGTATTTGCCGGTGCCCTTCGCGGTCATGACATAGCCGCCGGACACGTCGATCACGCTGCCGGTGGCGAGATTCACCTCGTAGCCGGTGATCTTCACCGAACCACCGGTGGCGGCGATTGGATTGGAGTTGGCGATGCGGTCATCGGTCACCAGCCCCGCAGTGCTCAGGGTCGATCCCGCACCCAGCGTGAAGATACCGCGTCCCGCATTCGGTGCCGGGTCCGGAGTCCCTGACGGCAGCGTGGCCGCCACATCCGGCGCGATGTTGTAGGTGGTGAAGGTCAGCGATCCACCCGGCGCGATGATCGATCCGGCGATGTTGATGTTGGCCGCGCCGAAGTTCAGCGAACCCTTCACCGCCGTGTGCAAGGTGACGCTCTCCGGCACGCGGATGGTGCCGTTGGGATTGTTCAACGTCAGCGACCCGAAGTCCGATGCCAGCTCCGGAGCAAGATAGACATTCGAGATGCGGTCCGCGGCCAGTGCCGCCGGGTTGCCGTTCGCATCCGTGTTGAATGCCGCCACCGCGTCCTGCACTACTCCCGACTGGAAGGTGATGTCCGGTGAAGTCCCATAGGTGGTGACGACGGTGTTGTTGAGATACGTCTGCGACTGGAAGTTCAGCGTCAGCTTCGCGCCCTGCGGCAGCGCGCTGGTGGTGGTTGAATTGCGGATCTGGTTCGTGCCCTCGATGGTGCTGCCCTTGAGCGAGCCATCGAGCGCCATGCTCGGCGCGCTCAGTGTAATGCTGCCGCCCGCCGCGCCCTGCACGTAGCCTTCCTTGTAATAGGCACCGGTCGGCGCGAGCGGATTCTTGAAGGTTTCCGTCACTCCCCACTTCGTGTGCACGACCGTCGAGCCGCCGGTGTAGATGCCTTGATAGGTCTGGTCCGGCGAGGCCTTGCCGATGTCCACGAGGTTGCCCGTGGCATCGATCAGACGTGTGGTTTGCAGCGTGGCTCCGGCGTAGTTCGTGGAGCCGCCGGAAACATCCAGCACCGATCCATTCAGCAACACCACGGAGCCACCCGCTGAAATATCCAGCGTGCCGCCCGCGGTGGTGAGTTGTCCGACGGTGCGCTCGACCAAGCCCGCGTATCCGGTGAGATCCGCAAGCGGCGTGCCGATCCAATCGCGGCCCTCATACGTGCCGCTCAGGCCGAGATCCACGGTGATTGTATCGCCGCGCAGCTCACCATCGCGCTGCACCGGTGCGACGGAGAGCTCGGAGCCGCGGAGCTGGAGCGTGATGATATTGTCCGCCACGGAGGCGGCCACGTCCTGCGATCCGGCGAGATTGATGGTCGCGCCGCTGTCGAGATAGACCTGTCCGCCCGTGGCCACGAACGTGGAGGACGGCGGAGTGGTCGCGCCATTGAAGACCCACGTGCCCGCCTTGATCGTGGCCTGCGCATTCGGTGCGAGGATGATGGAGTCCGTTTCCAGATGAACGGTGAGTCCCTGGATATTCACCTGCGAGCGCAGTGCCAGCTCGGTGCCCGCCACCTTGTCGGTGCTGGCCCACTCCGGCAGGATGCGGGTGACGCTACCCTCGCCGAGCGTAACGCTGCCGGTGTTCTTGTAGAGGAAGGGATTGCCGGTGGTGCTGTTAGTGGCGTCGTAGCCGGTGTTCGCCACCGCGCCGTAGTTCGCGAGCAGATCGATGCGGCCGTTGAGTGAGACGGAGGTGGTGCTGTCGATCGCACCGTTCTGGGCGGACGTCCTTACCGGTGACGATCGCACTGCCACGGGCGACGGAGATGATGCCGTCATTGGTGGCCACGCCTGCATACGGAGAAAGAGCGGACAAGGAATCGGTGACCGCGCCGACGTAGACATCCAGACCACGCAGCGAGGCGTCGTTGCTATTGTGAGCGGCGATGCCGACCTGGAGACCCGCGGCCAGCACGACCTGCCCCGCAGTCGATTCGAGCGTGCCGGAGTTGGTGACATTCGCACCGACCAGCATGATGCGTCCGCCATTGCCATCCGCGCTCACGGAGGTGGTGATCTTCGCACCCGCCTGCACGGTGACATCGCCGATGCGCGTGTTCGCATCGATGTCATCGTCCGCACCCTGGTCGAGGCCGTTGAAAAGAAACTGCTGGTCCGGATTATTGAGCAGACCTCTTTCAATGAGTACCTCATTGACAGGCAGAGCAGTGGCCACCAAAGACCCGACATTCACCTGTGAGCTTCCGCCAAAGATAATACCATTGCGGTTGATGACATAGACCTGCCCCGGTGCTTCGATGGTGCCGAGGATCTGCGTGGGATTCGCGAGCGGGTCGTTGACCTTGTTGAAGGCGATCCACTGGCTAGCGCTGCTGCCGCCCGCGCTCTGGTCGAACTTGAGCTCAGTATTCTTGCCGACGTTGAAGGTCTTCCAATTCAGGATCGCCTGTTGGGCGGTCTGCGTCACCGTAACCTGCGTCTTGCCACCGCTGGTGTTGGATTGCACGGGCAGGTTCGCGCCCAGCCATAGAGCGGAGTTGGTGGGAACACGCGGATCCACCTCCAGGCCGCCAGCAGCCAGACCGTCAGGAACATCTGGCAGAAGCTGTCCTGGCTTGGTCGGGTTCAGGCCAAGGTTGTTGGAACCGTTGTTTTTCGCCAGATTGCGAGCCGCCGTCTGCATCGCCTGTACGGCCTGAATCGCTTGGGTGGTTTTTGCCAGCGCGTCATTGGCGCTTCCTGTCGCTCGTGGCGTGATGGCGACAGGCGTATTGGTGGTTCCCGTGGTTGTGGCCGGAGCATTGCCCCGCGTCGCGCCCCCTCGAGGATATCCCCTCCTTGCACGACGATTGTCGTAGCAAGCGTGCACACGAGTCCGAGAGACAAATGCTTTCGGACAAGACGTCGTGGCAGGAAATGACGGCGGGGCTTCATGGCAATGAATGTGGAAAACGTCTCAGGGCTTCTTCTTCGCGGAGCAGGCTCCGGT
>JASGJM010000035.1:0-172192 GCA_049840755.1 Luteolibacter sp.
AAGGTTAATAGGGAAACACAATAATTGCAACAAGCACTTAATGGGCTTCGGCCTCAGCATCACCCACCAGATCCTCCAGCGCCACCGCGCCCAGGTCGAAGTGGAAAGCCGTTCCTGCGATTTCACCCGCTTCCGTCTTCTCTTCCCGGTTTTGGTGGAGAAACCGTCGCCACAGCATTCTCTTCTACTTCCCAATCCAGCCCTGACTGACATGCCAGACCCCGAGCAATACGACTACCAGCGTTACGCCATTCTTTTCGTCGATGACGAAGAGAAGACCCGGAAGTACTTCCGGCGTCTTTTCGGCGACAAGTTCCGCATCCTGGAGGCAGGGGATGGCGTCGAGGCGCTCGACGTGTTCCGCCGCCACGCGTCGGAAATCGGCATCATCGTCACCGACCAGCGGATGCCGAATGAGACCGGTGTCGGCTTCTTGTCGAAGATCGCCGGCGACTACCCGGACATCATCAAGATCCTCTCCACCGCCTTCTCGGACATCGATGCCGCGATCGGTTCCGTGAACGACGGCGGAATCTTCCGCTACATCACCAAGCCGTGGGATATTCCCCAGCTCGAGGTGACGCTGCGCCGCGCGATGGAATTCTTCACCGTGAAGCGCGAGCGTGATGCACTGCTCTCCGCAAAAATGCAGGCCATGGGCAACGTGCTGATGGCCAGCCGCCTGGCTGCCTTCGCGCTGGCCCCCGTGTGTGCCGGTATCAAGGCCCAGCGCGCAGGGGAAGCGGTCGCCTCGTTCATCAAGATTGGGGTTTCAGGCCGTGGCGAATCGGGTGGCGATGCCGAACTGCGCTCGCCGGATTGGGGCAAGCTGCATGAGCGTCAGGTGGAACTCGCCTCCGCTCTCGAACAAGAACTCCCGGCGGTTCTCAAGATCGATGGTCTCCAGGGCCGCATCGAGGCTCTGGGTGCCGCGATCGAGTCCGCCGGTGCCAAGATCTCGATCGCCGCAAGCGGGGATGCCATCCGCCTTGGCTCGGACGTCGACCCGACTCCGGGGCTGATCGATGTCCTGTTGGGCCGCAGCGATGACGCTTCCGCCACCAAGGCATCCGTGAAATCCTTGGCCGCACTGATGGCGGTTTACGATGCCGGTGGCAGTGTCCGCCGGGTTCGTGGTGCGGGTCTCACGCTGGATGTCATCACCGCCCCTGCGAAGCCTGCTGCTCCTGCTGGAGCGGAGACGGCGCGCTGGTTGTTCGATGATGATCTCCTGATCTCGTCCGCTCTCGGACTGATCTGAGCATCCCAGCAGTCAAAACGGGCTTTTTCCCAAAGGCGGCGGCGTGAAACACGTCAGCCGCCTTTGGTGGTTTTGGTAGATGCGCTTCCGGGCGCTTGGTGAAAGAGAGCGGAATCCCATCATGAGCGAACATGTCTATGCTCGGCTCTCCGGCCATGGCCTCACGGTCACGCCGGTCGCTTCGTTCATTGCCAGGGTGGGGGAAGAGGAGGCTCTGGACATTGCCCTTCCCTCGGGCCGGTTTGCCAGAATCGAGCCGGATGCAGAGGGATATGTGAGCCGGGTGAATCAATCCACCACCCGCAGCCTTTCCGAGGTGGCGGATATCACCTCAGGCGGGAAATTTCCGGCATGGAGGGTGGAAACCGGCATCTTCTGCAGCAGGATTCCCCGCGGTTTTTCTGTCGTGACGGTGGATCTGGAATCCTCCCAGTGCCCGTTCGAGTTCAGGAAAGATCCTCAGCATCTCCTGTTCTTCCAACTGCCGCCGCCCGGCATGTCGGTTGGGGAAATGATCCAGAAAAGCGATGAGGTCCTTTCCTCGGACGAGGCGGGAAATGAGATCACGGTGAGGTATGAAGTGGCGGAAGGAGTGTTCCGGCAGAGGCGGAAGCTCCGGCACCTCGGCGGTTTGACCGTGTGTCTCACTGCCCAAGGTCCGGATGAGGATTTCGCACCGGCGAGCGATGCCTTGGATGAAATCTACAGTTCGATCGTTGTTCCGGACATTGGAGTGCACCACGCCGCCGGAATGCTTGAATCGCCTCCTTGGTATCGGTGCATCTGGCGATCGATCCGGCGGAAATTGCCGGGATTCTTCGGTTCGGATCGGCCTTGATGCTATCGGCGGCGGCGGACCCCTGCCAATGCACCGAGCCCGCAGAGGATCCACGCCCCCGGCTCCGGCACGATTTGCAGAGAGGCGTTGCTAAGATGGAAATCCGCCAGCGTCGAGCCGGTCATGAGTTGGGTGCCGCGTCCGGCGAAGACGTTGAAGCCGATATCCCCGCCGGGAGTCACACTGCCGGTGGTGAAGCTGAAGGTGAGCCGTTGCTGCGTCCCGCTGATGAGTTCGATATTCAGGAGCGAGGGGGAGGTGAGCGAGTCCGCGTAGAAAGTGCCCATGCTGGTGCTGCTGGCACCGGTGCTCATGCCGATCCCGAAGCCCAACGCCGCCAGTGCGGTAACGTCTTTCAAGCTGCCGGAATCCACTTCCAAGGTCAGGGTGTAGGTGGTGTTGGGGGCCAGCGTGGTTTGTGAGAATACCTTCCACAGATTCATTTCCGGCAGCTCCTGGCCGGTCATGCCTGAAGGCACCGTGGGAGAAAGGAAGTTGAGCTCCGCTCCTCCCAGGGCGGTGGAGGTGTTCACCAGGAGCGATGGACGGTAGCCTGCGGTCGTGAAGCCTCCGGTGACCTGGTTGACTGCATTCGCCCGCCCGTACCAGCCGCTGGTGCCCAGTTGCTGGGGGCCCGAAGCGGTGGCGTTGGTGCCGAAGCTCGTGGTGGTTCCGGCGAGTTGACCACCTGTTCCGGTGTCGAAGGGAATTGGAATGGTGGTCGCCGCGTGTGCTCCCGCAAGGCCGAGAGTCAGGAAGGAAAGGCAGGTGGCAGCAGTCCGCAAAGGGTGGGGGAGGAGGGGGGAATCCATCCTCCAGCCTTATAATGCCAGCTGCCGGACGGTCAAATATCCCCAGCGCTATGGCGGGATTACGTGCTTATAGGGGGATATCCCGTGCAAAAAGCCTCTTTCTGCCTCGCGACTCGCTCCCGTCGCTAACCGGAGCCTCTTCTTTGTAAATTTGACAGTTCGGATTCCCAAAGGTATAAGGCCGGTGTCCTGTTCACAACCAGCCCTTGTCCCCAACCGTGAAACGTCGTGATGTCGAGGTCGTTCATCGCAACGGCCAGATCCTCGTGCTATGCGCGCGGGAACCCATGCCCTGTCCCTGGCATCAATCACCCGCACCACCTGCTACCGGGTCGACCGGATGTGCCAGATGGTCGGTATTTCAGAGCGCCACCTGCGCCGTGTTTTCGAAGATGGTATCGGAATCACGCCGAAGGATTGGCTCCGCCGCGAGCGCATGGTCGCCGCACGGAACCTGCTGCGCGAAGGCCATTCCGTCAAAGAGGTCTCGATCGACCTTGGGTTCGCTTCGCCGAAAATTTTCGCCCGCGAATTCCAAGCTTTCTATGAGGTCTCCCCGACCGACTTCCAGCGGAAGGATTTTTCCTACCGACTGAGCGTCGCCTGAGTGGGCCAATAATCGCCGGGGCGGGGTTGCCCCGGCCTGTCAAACCAAGCGGTCCTGCCATTCGGCCACCGGCCAACGGGTGCCGGAGCCATCCGGGTGGATGAAGATCCGCCCGTGGTCGATGTGGAAGAAAGCGAGCTGGTCGAAACGCGCCGCGAATTCGCAGGTGTGGTCAGATCGGCCACGTCGAAACCCCAGCCGGGCTCCTGATGGAGGAGGTCTGGTGAGGCACCGGTGACCCGGAATGGCTGCAAACCACGGGCGGCCAGCTCGCGGTGCAGTTCCAGATCCGCGTGGGCGTTTTCCTCGGCGCTGGCCTGCGGATTCCGGCGTGGATTGAAAGCCGTGACCACGGCAAAGGAATCCGGCCACCCGCCAGGTGGTGGCTCGGCACGGAACACCGTCTGGAAGTATTCCGGAGGAGTGGGGAAGAGATGCCTTTCGATCAAGGCGGAGACGTCCTTGAAGTGCCCCTCCGCTGGAGCCTCGCCATGGAGCACCATCAGTGGCACCCGTTCGCGGGTGTGATCGGTGCCGCGGTGGTAGGGATCATTCCCGTGATCACCCGTGACAATCAGCAGATCATCCGGACCCACGTGCCCGATGAATTGGCCCAGCCAGTCATCGAATTCCCGCAGCGCCCGAGCATAGCCTTCCGGATCGCGCCGGTGGCCGTAGAGGGAATCGAAGTCGATCAGGTTCGCGAAGATGAAGTGCGGCTGGTTCCGCTGCTCCGCCCACAGCCGCGCGATGGTCACCATGCCATCCGCGTTCGAGGTGGTGGGGCGGGAAACATCCAAGCCGGATCCGGCGAAGAGATCCTCCACCTTGCCGATGCCGATGGTCCGCACTCCCACGTTCTGGAGCCGGTTCAGCAGTCGTCGTCGGAGGTGTCAGGGAGTAGTCGTGGCGGTTCGCCGTGCGGTGGAAGGTCGCGGGAGAATCCCCAGAGGAACGGACGGGCGATCACCCGGCCCACACGCACCCCGCGTTCATCCAGCACTTCTCGGGCGAGCTTGCAGAGCGCGAGCAGCCGCTCGAGGCCGAAGATGGCCGGATCTTCATGCGCGGCGATCTGGAGCACGCTGTCGGCGCTGGTGTAGAGGATCGGCTTGCCGGTGGAGACATGTTCTTCGCCCAGCGACTTGAGGATCTCCGTGCCCGAGGCGGCCACATTGCCGATGAATTTCACGCCGCCGCGTTGCTCGATCTCACGGACCAGATCCTGTGGAAACTGGGGAAAGGTGGCGAAGGGCTTGGGGTGGATGGCTCCCATCAGTTCCCAGTGTCCCGTGGTCGAGTCCTTGCCTGCGGATTGCTCCGTGAGCACCCCGTAGGAGGCGTGGGGACGCAGCATGGGAGTGGCCAGCGGGAAGGACGGATGGGTGCGGCGCATCACCTCGTAGAGGCCGATGGAAGCCATGTGAGGCAGCTCAAGACCGGCCACCCTCTCGAAGAGATGTCCCAGCGTATCCGCACCGGCATCACCATAGACCGAGGCATCCGGTGCACCTCCGCACCCGACTGAATCCAGAACGATCAACAACGCGCGCCGTGGCATGTTTCATATGTGGCACGGATCGCTCCAGTTTGCAGCCATTCATCGCAATTCCTGACAGAAAGTTGTAAAATTTTTTGAATAAAGTTCATGCTAGGGTATCCAATCATCAGAAAACAGCAGGAAGGGGGTGGCAGTGCCATCCACTCCTGATAGATTGACTGACTCAAACTGAACACCATGCCTCTCGATAAACTGACCGTTAAGCTTCAGGAAGCCCTGCAATCCGGCCAGCAGCTTGCTTCCAAATCCGCCCATGCGGAGCTGAAGGGCGCGCACGTTTTGCTCGCCCTGCTCCAGCAGGAGGGCGGCATCACCGTTCCCATTCTCCAGAAAGCCGGAGTCGATGTCCCGCGCCTCAAGGCTGCGGTCATCACCTCGCTCGACCGCGAGCCACGCCAGAGCGGCGCGTCCTCGCAGCCACAGATCAGCTACGGCCTGCGCTCCACCTTGGACGAGGCCGACAAGGTCCGCGAATCGCTCGGGCGATGATTTCCTGAGCGTGGAGCATTTCATCGTCGGCCTGCTCAAGGCGGACACCCCTGCGGGCAAGCTGCTCAAGGAGGCCGGGCTTGATGAGAAGAAGGCCCTTGAAGCCGTGCAGAGCGTCCGCGGTTCCCAGAAGGTCACCGACCAGGATCCGGAAGGGAAATACCAGACGCTGGAAAAATACGGCACCGACCTGACCGCGCGTGCCCGTGCCGGCAAGATCGACCCCGTCATCGGCCGCGATCATGAGATCCGCCGTGTGATGCAGGTGCTCTCGCGCCGCACCAAGAACAATCCCGTGCTCATCGGCGAGCCCGGCGTTGGCAAGACTGCCATCGTCGAGGGCCTCGCCCGCCGCATCGTCTCCGGTGACGTGCCGGATTCGATGAAGAACAAGCGCGTGATCGTGATGGACCTCGGTGGCATGCTCGCGGGTGCGAAGTTCCGCGGCGAGTTCGAGGAACGCCTCAAGGCCTTCCTCAAGGAAGTCACCGACTCGAACGGCGAGATCATCCTCTTCATCGATGAGCTGCACACCATCGTCGGCGCGGGTGCCAGCGAGGGCGCGGTGGATGCGTCCAACCTGCTCAAACCCCAGCTCGCCCGTGGCGAACTGCGGACCATCGGTGCGACCACGCTGGATGAATACCGCAAGTACATCGAGAAGGACGCCGCGCTCGAGCGCCGCTTCCAGCCGGTGATGGTCGGCGAGCCGTCCGTGGAGGACACCATCGCCATCCTGCGTGGCTTGAAGGAGCGCTATGAAGTGCACCACGGCGTCCGCATCCAGGACGGCGCGCTGGTGTCCGCGGCCATGCTTTCGGACCGCTACATCGCCGACCGCTTCCTGCCGGACAAGGCCGTCGACCTCGTCGATGAGGCCGCGTCGCGCTTGAAGATCGAACTCGATTCGATGCCGACGGAGATCGATACGATCGAGCGTCAGGTGCTCCAGCTCGAAATGGAGAAGAAGGCGTTGGAGAAGGAGACCGACAAGGCCAGCCAAGCCCGCTTGGAAAAGGTCAAGGAGGAGCAATCCAACCTCAAGGAGCAGTCGGCCGGACTCATGGCCCAATGGCGCAATGAAAAGAGCGTCATCGAGCAGGTCCGCGCTGCACAGGAGAAGATCGACTCGCTGAAGACCGATGCCGAAAAGGCCCAGCGCATCGGCGACCTCAGCCGTGCCTCGGAGATAACCTATGGATCGATTCCCGCTGCCCAGCGCGAACTCGAAGTCGCGCAGCAGCAGCTCGCGGAACTCCAGAAGAACGGCGCGATCCTGAAGGAGGAAGTCACGGAGGAAGACATCGCCCGCGTGGTGTCCTCGTGGACCGGCATCCCCGTGTCCCGCCTTCAGGAAGGCGAGAAGGAAAAGCTCGTGCACATGGAGCAGCGCCTCGGCGAACGCGTGATCGGCCAGAAGAAGGCGATCAAGGCGGTGTCGAACGCGGTGCGCCGTGCCCGCGCCGGACTTCAGGATGAGAACCGTCCGCTCGGTTCGTTTCTGTTCCTCGGCCCCACCGGTGTTGGCAAGACCGAGCTGTCCAAGGCACTCGCGGAGTTCCTCTTCGATGACGAGAACGCGATGATCCGCATCGATATGTCCGAGTACATGGAAAAGCACAGCGTTTCCCGGCTCATCGGCGCGCCTCCCGGCTACGTCGGCTACGACGAGGGCGGCCAGCTCAGCGAGACGGTACGACGCAAGCCGTACTCCGTGGTGCTATTCGATGAAATCGAGAAAGCCCATCCGGATGTCTTCAACGTGTTGCTCCAGGTGCTGGATGACGGTCGCATCACCGATGGCCAGGGCCGCACCGTGGACTTCCGCAATACGGTGCTGATCATGACCTCGAACATCGGCAGCCAGTACATCCTTGATGAGGAGAACGCCGAGCAGCGCGAAGCGAAGGTGCTCGAGGCCCTGCGCGCGCACTTCCGGCCGGAGTTCCTCAACCGCATCGATGAGACCATCATCTTCGACCGCCTGCACCGCGATGAACTCACCTCGATCGTGGACATCCAGCTCGACCGTGTCCGCAAGCGCCTTGCCCAGCAGGGGCTCGCACTGGCGCTCACGGAAAAGGCCAAGGAGTTCCTGGGCAACCAAGGCTACGATCCGGTTTACGGAGCACGCCCCTTGAAGCGTGCGATCCAGCATCATCTGCTCGATCCGCTCAGTCTCGATCTGCTCGATGGCAAGTTCACCGATGGCGACGTGATCGAGGCCGATGTGGACCACGGCACGATGCTGTTCCGGAAGGCGTAAGACGATTCCACAAACGCCCGCGGGAAACCGCGGGCGTTTTCGTTACGGCCGGTATTGCGCGACTGTGATGAGTTTGGGGAGTAGGGCTTCTTTGGTGAGCGGAGAGAATGGGGATATTAAATGCTGCTAAAACAGCATTTATGACTTGCATCCGTGACCCTTGTCTGAGAGCTATCGGCGTATGAGCAGCCTGTCCTTGCGCGTGACGATGGCTTGTTTGATGGCGGTGATGCTCTCCAACTGCAGCTGTGCCATCTACACGTTTTCCTACGCCCCGCCACAAGGTCGCTCCATCCCCCCGGCTGCGGTGGGGGTAGCGGCATCGGCCAATGGCTTCGTTGCCGCTCCTCCGCAGGATGGCCTGCAAAGATTCGACCATGCCGGAATGTTGGACGACTTGACACTGTGGTTTGATCCTCGCGGGGGGACCCTGCGATTTCATGATGCCAAGTGTTTTCCTGTTGGCGTGGAGCGCTGGATGGCTCGAAACGACGGCATTAGAGCTGCCGTTCTGAATGCGCTCAAAGCTCAGGGAGTTCCTCTGGTGGAGAAGCGCCTTGGGCGGAAGTCCGAGGGTGTAGAGGCGTCCATTCCTCATTCTCCGTCCACTCAGGTGGATCAGGGGAATCACATCGAGCAATGAGGCACCCGGGAGGCACCGCTGAAGCTGTGCGAGAAGCCGGGTTTTTCGATTCAATTTCCGGTTCGGCCAGCTAGGCTGACCGGCACCCACATGGACGTCCCGCCGCCACTGCCGCCTGTTGCTCCGCCGCAAATGCCTCCGGTAGTACCACCGTATCCTTATGCGGTGCCCGGGACGCCACCGATGATGGTGTCCCAGGTGACCGTGCCGTATGGCTATCCGACTCCCGATGACCGGACGATGGGCATGCTGTGCCACCTTCTGGGACTGCTTACGAATTTCCTCGGACCGCTGATCCTGTGGTTGGTGAAGAAGGATGCATCACGGTTCGTGGACCACCACGGCCGTGAGGCGCTCAATCTGCACCTGACCCGGCTGATCGTCATCTTTCCCGCGGTCATCATCTGCTTCGTGACCCTGCCATTCGGCATCGGCTTCCTGTTCCTGCCGTTGCTCGTGCTGTATGGGATCTTCTGTCTGGTGGTTGAGATCTTGGCGGCCATCGCGGCGAACCGTGGCGAGTGGTATCGCTACCCGCTGGTGATCCGCATCCTGTAGTTGCCTTCCCATGAGGAGGCTCGCCAAGTGGAGCGGGAACTGCTCTACCATGGAGTGATGCGCATCTGTCTGATTGCCGACACCCATGGGAAACACGATGAACTGCCGCTGCCGGAAGCGGATCTGCTGATCCACTGCGGGGACATGTGCGACTGGGGTGATCCCCGCCCGGATCCGCTTGGCGAAATGGACGATTGGTTCAACGCCGCGCCAGCCAGGGAGGTGATCTGCATCGCAGGCAACCACGATCGCCTGCTGGAGCACCGGCCGCTTGGCGCGGCACCTCCTTTCCGCCATGCCACTTATCTGGAGGACTCCGGGACCACGGTCGGCGGGCTGCAGATCCATGGCGCACCGTGGTGCCCGAATCTGCCGGGGTTCGCCTTTTACGCCACCAGCGCGGAATTGGCCGATCATTGGCGGAAGATCCCAACCGGAGTCGACATCCTCATCACCCACACGCCCCCTTTCGGCATTCTGGACACGCCATCGAGGAGCCTGACGCACCTCGGTTGCCCGATTCTGTTAGAGGAGTTGAAACGCATCCGGCCGCGCCTCCACGTCTTCGGGCATGTGCACGCCGCCTACGGGCGCAAGCAGATCGGAGACACCTTGTTCGTGAATGCCGCTTCATTCCCCACCGGAGGCCATCAGCCGCGGCCTCCCTGGGTGGTGGAGATGTGAAGCCGGGCCGTGCGATACCCATCCCGGACATGCGGGAGGCAGTCATGAGCTTCGACGCCTCCCGCATGAAGCCGGGTGTTGAGCACAGCTTTGCCGGTGGGCCGATTTCGAGGGGGGAGCGGATCGTCCGACCGGTTATCACGGCTATCCACGGTTGTTGAGCCTCTGTCGATAGTCGGAACGATTTCCGGCAATAGTGTTCGATATTCTGCATCATCCTGCCAGATGATGTGTGCATGTCAGGACGCGCCGACCGCCGTATCACGCAGGAGGACCTGTGGAGACAACTCGCGCTGATCGCCGCCAGTCATCCGGCGGAGCGGGCGGTGGGTCTGGTGCTGCCCTGTCTGGGCAATTTCCATGACGTGGACCGGGTGTGGATCGTGCGTTACAATGAGCCGCTGACCCACTTCTGGAACACCCACGAATGGACGCGGGGCAATGTTTCCGAGCATCTGGAGGACCTCCAGGCGGCTTCCGTGGACATGATCCGCTGGATGCAGAAGCCCCTGATCGCCGGGCGCATCGTGCCCAATCCGGACACCGAACTGCTGCCCCGCCAGGCCAGGGCCTATCAGGCGGAACTGCGCCGCCAGCGGATCCGCTCCAGTATCAACGTGCCGCTTCATCACGAGGGCAGGCTGCGTGGGATCTTCGGTTATGACATGGTGCGCCGGAAGATGGAATGGAGCGCTGCGGCGCAGTCATTTCTAACAGAAATCGCGGCTTATATCGCGGCCTTGCTCTATTCCCGCCACGGGGACGTGCCCGCACCTGCCGCCGAGCCTTCGCCAAGGGTGCTCCACATCCGCAGCGGGGGCGTGGTGTTCTCGGTCGATCGGGACGATCTGGTGTTGATCGAGGCGGATGGCGACTACACCCATCTTCATTTCGCCAGTCGCCCGCGCTGCACCGAGCTGCGCAGCCTGAAGTCCTGGGAATCCCAGCTCCCCGAGGAGGAATTCCTGCGCATCAGCCAGCGCCACCTGATCCGCAACTCCCGCATCCACCGGCTGGACCGTTCCACGGCGGAGGGCTGGAAACTGCACCTGCAACACTGGTCCGAGCCGCTCGCAGTCGGCCGGGCCTACCGCCACCGCGTGAGGCAGCATCTGGGGTTTTGAGTGGTTTATAATGCTGGTAAAATAGCATTTTTATTGAAGCGGAGGTCGATAGTGCTATTTTTCCAGCACTAAGATGGTCTGCATGAATCACTTCTTATCCGCAGAGTCGTGAAAGATCCCCAATGGCTCTGGCTGCTGGGAGGGGTAGTGGCCGTGTTGGTCATCGCCACTCTTGTCACCGCTTGGTTGATCCGGAGAAACGGAGTGACACCGGTATTGCAGAACCTCCGGCAGAGAGTGATCGCCTGGTGGTGGATGATGTTGGTGTTCTCTGTATCGCTGGCGTTGGGACGCACCGGAGTCTTCGGGTTCTACTTCGTCATGTCGTTTCTGGCCCTGCGGGAATTTCTCACAGCTTCCCCATCGTCAGCGGGTGATCACCGTACGCTCACGTGGGTGTTTTTCCTGATCCTTCCGGTCCATTTCTTGTTCGCCTGGGCACCGTGGTACGGGATGTTCCTGGTCTGGATTCCGGTATACGCCTTCGTGTTCATTCCGATCCGCAGCGCATTGGCTGGAGACACGAATCGGTTTCTCGAGCGTACGGCACGCATCCAATGGGCCGTGCTGACCTGTGTTTATTTCCTCAGCTACCTGCCGATGCTCCTCTATCTGCCAATCCCCGGCTACGAGGGGCAGAACTCCAAGCTGCTGTTCTTCGTGGTGCTGGTGACCCAGCTCAGCGATGTGATGCAATACGTCTTTGGCAAGCTGTTCGGAAAGCAGCCGCTAGCCCCTACCGTGAGTCCCTCGAAGACGCGCGAGGGACTCCTTTTGGGTGGAGCGGTGGCAGTGGCGATTGGCACCTGTTTGTGGTGGGCTACGCCGTTCCCTCCGGTGGCGGCGGCGGGGATGTCCGCTCTGTTGGTGATCGCGGGGTTTTGCGGAGGCCTGGTGATGTCCGCGGTAAAGAGGTCGCTTGGCACGAAGGACTGGGGAAGAGGAATTCCCGGCCATGGTGGGGTTCTTGACCGGCTCGACTCGCTGCTGTTTGCCGGGCCTGTGTTCTTCCACCTCACCGGCTACTACTTTGGCACCAATATGGCCGTTTCCAGCATGCAGCCCGGATGGGTGCGATCCCTGCCGTGGCTATACCATCTGTGACACTGGAACGATCAATCTTTAGCTCCGCCGATCATTGCAACGGGACGGCGGCCAGACGCTTGTGGACCAACCAATCCTCGAGCTCGAACAGCTCGAATCCAATCATCCTGGAAGGATCGGGATCTGGCAGGTTGTGGAGAAGCTGGATCCGTTTTTCCAAGGCTGCATCAACCTCCGGATCATGTCGGTTTCTCAGCTTTCCGCGCTAGGTTCGTCAAGGGGCGTGTGATCAGTGGAGTGAACCACGATACTCCTTTCCGCGGGGGCATTCCGATCCTTCTGCCTCTGGTGATGGAGCGGGTAGTGAATACAGCCCGAGATCAACCTTGTAGTCCGGAGGATGGTTTCCGGATTGTGGATTGATCAGGTAAAGGATGCCGCCCAGACAAAACTCCGCATCAGGAGGCGTGGGCTTCAAGTCCCGTGCTGGGGGCTTTGGGTGGGGGATACGGTAGGTTCCGAGCAGAATCTCTTGGTGGGGTTCCAGAGTGAGAGTGTGATTCTTCCACGGAGCACGTTCCTTGGCTGGAGTAGCGGGCGGAACTTGCCACTGTCCGGCGTGGTGGAGAGTGATCTGATGGGGTTCTCCCGGCCACTTGGCGAATAGGAGCGGTTCGATGGAGTCGTCTACCCCGGCAATGTATTCCCCGGTCAGCAGCTTGTCCGTGTTGTTGGTCAGGTAAATCTGGAGCCCTATGCTATATCCATCGCCCTTCGCTTCGATTCTTCCGCTAATTGACTTGTTGTCGAAGGCGGAATCTTCCGCACCGCCGGGTTGCGCCTGAGGGGGATTGGCTTTTGGGAAGGGATGATCAGAAGAGGCGAACGGCTGGGCCGGATCATCGGACAAGGCGATCGGGCTGAAAGCCACCGTGCCTTCGAAGTTGGCCGTAGGATGGGACGGGAAGGTGATAGTCGCAGAGACCGGTCCTGAGGTGGGGACGGGAATTACATACCGATCATAGAGTATTTCCGTGCCGGGTGGAATCTCCACCAACCAGGGATAGGGGGCCGCACTACTGGCTCCGCGGAGCCATAGTGAAGGATACAGCATTTCATTGCCGGCGTGAAATCTCGGCGTCAGGGCTCGTTGGGTGACAGCCTCTCCCGCCACGAATCGCACGGTGTCACTCCGATGGTTGGTCAGGTAAAGACTCGCTGTGACAGCCTGCCCGTGGCGGAAAAGAGTCATGCGGCCCGTGACAGCGGGCTGTTCTTCCTCCGCATGAACCCCGCAGATGAGCAGGATGCCAACGAATAGGGACAGGAGGAAGGGGTGCATGTCGTCTTTCTAAGACTGCCACGGGGAGGATTTGTTTGTGGATATCCGATTTTCCGCCCGCATGGGCCGGAACGACTTGGTTCTTCTGGTCAGGGCGGTCGGGCGGGGAGATCCCCGTGTTTCCCCTGTTTGCTAGACCTTCCGCTTCTTCTCCGCCTTCAACTGTCCGCATCCCGCGGCCACATCGATGCCGCGACGTTGGCGGAAGGTGCAGGGGAAACCGGCCTCGCGGAGGATGCGCTGGAAAAGGATGCCCGCCTTGTTGGCGCTGGCGGTGCCCTCGTAGCCCGCGGTGGGGTTGAGGGGGATGAGATTGATGTGGGCGTCGATGCCCGCCAGCAGTTCCGCCAGTTGGTGGGCCTGCTCCTCGGTGTCGTTCTTGCCGGCGATGAGCGTCCAGCCGAAGAAGATGCGGCGGCCGGTGACTCTGCCGTACGTGCGGCAGGCATCCACGAGATCGGCGAGGTTCCACTTCTTGCTCACCGGGATAAGGGCGGAGCGTTGCTCCTCGGTCGAGCCATGGAGGCTGACGGCGAGATTGTAAGGGCGGCCTTCTTCCGCCAGGCGGAGGATGTTCGGGATCACGCCCACGGTGCTCACGGAGATCTTGCTGGGACCGAGGCTGATGCCGCGGACATTCGAGATGATGTCCAGCGCCTGCATCACGGAGTCGTAGTTGTGCAGGGGCTCGCCCATGCCCATCATGACCATGTTGCGGAGCTTGCGGTCCGGCATGTCCGCGGCGAGCACGCGGCGGACGTGGAGCACCTGCGCCACGATCTCGCCGGGGCGGAGGTGGCGGACGAATCCCATCTGCCCGGTGGCGCAGAAGACGCAACCCATCGCGCAGCCCGCCTGGGTGCTCACGCACACGGTGTGGCGGCCATCGTAGCCCATGAGGACGGTTTCGATGGTCTGTCCGTCGCGGAGCTTGAGCAGATATTTGCGGGTGAGACCGTCGCTGCTGCGGATCTCCTCCGTGACCTCCGGGGCATCGAGGAAGAACGCTTTGCCCTCGCCCACGTTTTCCTCGATCCAGCGCCGGAGCGGGGGGGAGAAATCGCGGGACAGCAGGTCGAGCTCGCTTTCACGCTGGAGAGCCTTCCACAAGGCCTTGGCGTGGTGCGGGAGCACGCCGGAGTCCTCCAATACCCGCTCGATCCCGGAGAATCCGAGGTCGTGGAGGGATCGTGGGGCGGCCGCGCTCATGCCGGTCCATCTCACCCGTGCCCCGGCGGTTCAAGCCTGATTTCCCCGTCCCGCGCTTGATCGGCCCGGCGCATGCGGCATCGTGGCGGGGACACATGGCGCGCGAATACACCCTCCACCGGCGACAGACTGCTCCGCAGTCCGGCATCGACTATGCCGCCGAGCTGAATGGCGAGCAACACGCCGCCGTGTCCTCGCCACCGGGCCGGGCGCTGGTGATCGCGGGCGCTGGCTCCGGCAAGACCCGCACGCTCACCTACCGCGTGGCTTGGCTGCTGGATCACGATGTGGAGTCGCGGAACATCCTGCTGCTGACCTTCACCAACAAGGCGGCGCGCGAGATGATCACCCGCGTCCAGGAACTGGTGACGGCGGATACCTCGGACCTGTGGGCGGGCACCTTCCACTCGATCGGCAATCGCATTCTCCGCCGCCATGCCGATGACCTCGGGTTCACGCGCTCTTTTTCCATCCTCGACCGGGACGATCAGAAATCGCTGCTCGCCGCGGTGGTCGCCGCCTGCGACATCGACACCAAGTCCCGCCGCTTCCCGAAAGCGGACGTGCTGGCCACCATTTTCAGCCTGATCGAGAATACCGGTGAATCACTGGAGGATATCCTGGCCACCCGCTATCCCTACTTCGACGACTGGATCGAGCAGATCGACCAAGTCCGTGCCGGATACACGAAGAAGAAGCGCGATACGAACTCGATGGACTTCGATGACTTGCTGGTCCTCACCGTGAAGTTGTTCGAGGAACGACCGGACGTGCTCGATCTCTACCGCAGCAAGTTCCGCCATATCCTGGTGGACGAGTATCAGGATACGAACTCGGTGCAGAGCCGCATGATCGACCTGCTGGCCGGGGATTCGAACAGCCTGATGGCGGTGGGGGATGACGCGCAGTCGATCTACTCGTGGCGCGGTGCGGATCTGGAGCACATCCTGTCCTTCCAGCGGCGTTACCTGAACTCGAAGATCTTCAAGATCGAGACGAACTACCGCAGCGTGCCGGAGATCCTCGATCTCTCGAACGCGGCGATCCGTGTGAACCAAGGCCGCATTGAAAAGGATCTACGCTCCTCGCGGGATGCGCTGGGGGTGAAGCCTGCCTTGGTGCCCTTGGACGATCCTTCATCGCAGGCTGCATTCGTGGCGCAGCGCATTCTGGAGCTGCGGGACGAGGGCATTCCGCTGGAGGAGATGGCGGTGCTCTACCGCGCCCACTTCCAGAGCCTGGAGGTGCAGATGGAGCTCACCCGCGCGGGCATTCCCTTCACCATCACCAGCGGTCTGCGGTTCTTCGAGCAGGCGCACATCAAGGATGTCTCGGCGTTTTTGCGTTTCGCGACCAACCGCAAGGATGAGGTCAGCTTCAAACGCATGCTCCAGCTCATGCCCGGTGTGGGCCCTGCGGCGGCGGAGAAGCTGTGGCAGAACTGGCTGGCCAGCGGCTGGGCGGACAAGGATGAGCCGCCTGCTTCCTGGTCGGAGGTGATGATGGGCTTCAAGCCCCCCAAGAAAGCGGCGAAGGACTGGGAGCAGCTCTGCTACACGCTGGACGAACTTTCGCCCGGTGGTGTGTTCGTGCCGCCGTCGAGCATGCTCTTCAGCGTGCTGGAGGGGGTTTATGACGAGTATCTCAAGGCGAGCTTCGACAACTACGAGAACCGTCGTAGCGATATCGAGCAGCTCATTTCCTACGGTCAGGGTTTTGATGACGTGCTGGAGTTCCTCGCCCAGCTCTCGCTGATGGGGTCGGTGGACGGGGAGCCGTCCGGCGACAAGCGGGCGAAGGATGATGAGTGCGTGGTCCTTTCCTCAATCCATCAGGCGAAGGGCCTCGAATGGAAGGCCGTGTTCCTGATCTGGCTGGCAGACGGACAGTTCCCGAACAGCCGTATCCTCGATGCCGAGGACGATGCCATGCTGGAGGAGGAGCGCCGCCTGTTCTACGTGGCCATCACCCGCGCCAAGGACGAACTCTACATGAGCTACCCGATGATCAACCCGAAGTCCTACACCGGCGATGTGATCCAACGTCCGTCACGGTTCCTGGACGATTGCCCGGCGGATCTGGTGGAGGAATGGCATGTCGGAAGAGGCGGCTGGGTGGAGGACGATCCGTTTTGAAGGTTGGCATGGAAAGGGCGGTTGTTGCTCGCACGTATCCTTGTCACCCCATGAAAGCGTTCTTCCTGTCTGTCTTGCTACTCCTGTCGATTGGTTCGAGGGTGGAGGCCGAGCAGGAGGTTTCATCCTTTGAATGGGAGGAGTCCTGCAATGGCGCGACCGTGGTTGTCACGCGGGAGCACGGGCGGGTGCTTTCCATCGAGGCGGAAGCGCTGCATTCCCGGAGCGGGCGCTGCTGGCAATTGTCTTATGACAAGGGTTGCCTCCCGACGGTGGTTTACAAGCAGTCGATCGCGAGGTTTTACACCGAGGGGGATCGGGCGGGTGAACTGATGGGTTATGAGCTGACCCAATACCGGCTGTGGTCACCGGATAGCTTTCAGTTCATTCCATCGGACGCGCGGTTGTTCTCGGACTTGAAGGAACTGCTGGAGAAAGTCCGGGATTTCGTGGGGTCCGGTCCGAACAAGAAATGACGTCCGAGGGGCTCCTTGATTGGAGAGGAGGATGCGTTGGGTCGCCGAAAGATTTTGAGGATCGATGCGAGCGCAGAATACTCCTCTGGGTTTCGCAGGGGCCATCTGCTCCTGGTCCTGAAGGGACCGCTCATCAAAGCCTGGGACGAAGTCCCAGGTAGCCTGATTGGTTGTATTCGTGTTCTGTAGGAACACCTCATGTGTCTTGCGGCCTATGTTAGAACGATTGCGTGTCCCAGTCTCTCGCTCGCGTCCTTCTCCACATCGTTTTCTCGACGAAGAATCGCGAACGTTGGCTCGACGCCCCTCTTCGCGAGGCACTCTACGGTTACATGGCCGCCGTCGGGAGGGACCTCGGGTGTGAAGTCTTTCGCATCGGTGGCGTGGATGATCATGTTCATCTCGCCGTCGATCTTGGTCGCACCGTTGCCGTTTCCGGATTTGTCAAACAGGTGAAGCAAACCAGTTCTGCTTGGTTGAAGGAGCAATCCCCATCCACGCTGCGTTCGAATGGCAACGCGGCTACGGGGCGTTTTCCATTGGTCAGTCGCAGTTGTCCCAATTGGTGGCTTACATCGACGGGCAGGAAGGACACCATCGGAAGATCGGATTTCAGGAGGAATACCGGCTGTTGCTGAAGAAGTATGGAGTCGAAGGCGACGAACGGTTTCTTTGGGACTGAACGACCGTGCCCCGCATGAGGTGTTCCTACAGAACACCAATCGGTGGGTGGGCCTGACCTGGGACTTCGTCCCAGGCTTTGATGAGCGGTCCCTTCAGGACCAAGAGCGGGTGGGCTCGGGTAAGGAGGGCTACGCCGCGCGTTGGAAGATATCGGAGGTGCTTCAACCCGTGGCTCTTCTCCCCTTGGTGGAAAAGGAGGGGTGCCCCCACCGGCAACGAGGGGGTGGGCTCTGCCGGAAAAGGAGGGGTGGGGCCCACCGGGAAGAAAGGGGTGGGCCCTACCGGAAAACGAGGGGTGCCCCCCACCCGGAAACGAGGGGTACGAAGGTATTCCCTCTAAGGAGATCCCCTTTAAGGAAAAACCCTCTAAGGGAATCCCATGAAGTAGGTCTTACCCCAACCATTACTGTTCCGGTTGGGTGCCGACGTATGATCCTGGATCCTTGGATCATTGGATCGGAAAACCGGAAAGCGTGTTACTTCGCCAGAGCCACGTAGTCGCTTTCCTGCAGGACCGATTCCTTGCGCTTCCGCAGCAGGAGCCAGCATTCGCGCGCGGTGCCGAGGACGATGATGGCGACGAAGATCAGGAACATCGCGGTCACCGCCACGTCGATGCGGGCGTTGAACAGCGAGGTCTGCGCGGCTTCGAGCGCCTTGCCTTGGATGCCGCTCGCGATGAGCTTCTGTTGCTTGGCGATTTCAGGAATGAAGCCCAGCGAGCCGGGGTCCCACAGCTTCAACCAACCGGCGGAGAAGGTGACCACGGTGAGGAACACCAGCGGCACGGCGGTGACCCAGCAGTAGCGCGCCTTGCCCATCTTGATGAGCAGGGTGGTGCCGAAGCAGAAGGCGATGACGGCGAGAAGCTGGTTCGAGATGCCGAAGATCGGCCACAGGCTCTTGGCGATGCCCGCGGGATCGATCGCGCCCTGGTAGAGGAAGAAGCCCCATGCCGCCACGAGCAGGCCGGTGGCGGTCACGTTGCCGAGCCATGAGCCGGTGTCCTTGAGCGCGGGCACGGCCTGCCCGAGCAGGTCCTGGAGAATGAAACGCCCCACCCGCGTGCCCGCGTCCAGCGTTGTCAGAATGAACAACGCCTCGAACATGATGGCGAAGTGGTACCACAGCGAGAGTGCGGTCTTGCCGGGGATCACCTTGGCGAACATGTGCGCCATGCCGACGGCGAAGGTCGGTGCGCCACCGGTCTTGCCGATGATGTGCGGCTCGCCGAGATCCTTCGCGAGTTGCTGCATCTCCGGCAGCGTGACGGCATAGGTGGGACCGTAGGAATTGATCTTCTCGATCTGGGCCGCCACCGCGATGTTGTCGGTGGCGGTGACCGGCGAGTTGATTGCGAAGTATTGGCCGGGTGAGAGCGCGCAGGCGGCAATGATCGCCATCAGCGAAACCAGCATCTCCGTCACCATCGCGCCGTAGCCGACGAGGCGGATGTCTTTCTCGCGGCACAGAAGCTTCGGCGTGGTGCCGGAGGAAATGAGCGCGTGGAAGCCGCTGATCGCTCCGCAGGCGATGGTGATGCAGACGAAGGGGAACACCGGGCCTGGCACGATGAAGCCACCACCGTGCACGAATGGTGTGATGGCAGGCATGTGCAGCGGCGGATGCAGCACCACGATGAAGACCGCCAGCACGCCGACCGCACCGAGCTTCAGGAAGGTGCTGAGGTAATCGCGCGGTGCGAGCAACATCCACACCGGCAGCACGGAGGCGGCGAAGCCGTAGATCATGATCGCCCACGCGAGGGTCTTGGCATCCAGCGTCAGCGCGTCGTTCCAGGATTCCGGCAGATACTTGCCGCCGACCACCGCAGCCATCAGGCCGAAGACGCCGAAGATCGTGGCGGCGGTCACGCTCACCTTGCCGCTCTTGATCGCCACGCCCATGATGAAGGCCAGCGGGATGGTGGCGGCGATGGTGAAGAGGCCCCACGGGCTCTCGGCGAGGGCCTTCACGACCACCAGGCCGAGCACGGCGAGGAGGATGGTCATGATCGCCAGCAGGCTGATCATCGAAATGAAGCCGATCACCGGGTTCATCTCCTCCTTCAGCATCTGGCCGAGCGATTTGCCGTTTCGGCGCATCGAGGCGAAGAGGATCACCGCATCATGCACACCACCACCGAGGGTGGCACCGATGAGAATCCACAGCACGCCCGGCAGATAGCCGAACTGGGCGGCCAGCACCGGACCCACCAGCGGTCCCGGACCGGCGATGGCGGCGAAGTGGTGGCCGAAGACGATCCACTTCGAGGTGGGCACGAAGTCCTTGCCATCCGCGCAGGTCACGGCGGCCGGTGCGCGGCGATCGTCGATCGTGAGCACCTTGGCGCACAGCCACGCGGAGTAGAAGCGGTAGGAGACGGCGAAGGTGCAGAGGCCCGCCACCACCAGCCACAGGGCATTGACCGGCTCGCCCCGTTGGAAGGCGGCCACGCCCACGGCGGTCATGCCGAGCAGCGAGATGAAGATCCAGAGCAGGGTGGTGAGCAGGCGTTTCATGAATATCAGGTGTCTCGGGATAGCGCTTCGAACACAGGAATCGGCACGTAGCGGCGGACGATTTCCTCCCAACCCTCCGGACCGATGAGTCCTTTCACCATGCTGGAGGAAAGCTCCGCGATATCGCGCGGCGGCATCAGGAAGGTGGTGGTGATCTGCGGGGCCATGTCGCTGTTGATGTGGCGCATCACCCGCTCGTATTCGTAGTCATCCGGAGAGCGGATGCCACGGAGGATGTAGTGGGCGTCCATGGTCATCGCGTAGTCCACCAGGAAGCGGTTGTCGAAGTGGTCGATGGTGAGTCGTTCGCAGGAGGGCACCGATTCACGCAGCAGCTTGATGCGGTGTTCCACGGTGAAGGTGTAGGACTTGGAGGGGTTGTTGCCGATCGCCACGATCAGGCGGTCGAAAAGCTCGAGGCCGCGTTCGATCATCCAGAGATGACCGTTGGTGGGTGGATCGAAGGAACCGGCATAGACCGCAGTGCGCATGGGGTTGATTTGAAATTCAAAATTGGAAATTTGAAATGCTCAAATCAGAGCGTCGTGCCTTGGTTCAGGGCGTGGACGGAGCCTCCGGCGGGGGAGTGGAAGGAGTAGGATCGGGCGAGAGTTTCGGTGAGATAGACCTTTGCGCGGCTGACGGCCTCCGCCAGCGGATGTCCCAGGGCGAGCTGGGCGGCGATGGCGGCGGAGAAGGTGCAGCCGGTGCCGTGGGAACCGGGGACGGCCACACGGGTGGCGGTGAAACGGTGGACCTGCCCGCCATCCGCCAGCAGATCGGTGCATTCCGGGCCCTCCAGGTGGCCGCCCTTCAGCAGGAAGGCGGTGCCGTAGCGGGCGGAGAGGGCGAGCGCGATTCGCTCCAGATCGTCCACCGAGGAGATCTTTTCCCCGGCCAAGGCTTCTGCCTCGTGGAGATTCGGCGTGGCGAGGGTAGCGCGTGGCAGGACCTCATCCCGCAGCGCGGCGATGGCATCCGGCTCCAGCAGCGGATCCCCGGTGGAGGCGATCATCACCGGATCGACCACCAGCGGGATGGCCGGGTAGCGGGAGAGGGCGTCCAGCACCGCATTGATATGGGCGGCGGAGAACAGCATGCCGGTCTTGATCGCGGAGATGGGGAAGGCATCGAGCAGCAGTTCCACCTGGTCACCCACGATCTCCGGCGGCACCGGATGGACGGCGCGGACGATATTGGCGGTCTCCGAGACCACGCAGGTGATGGCGGTGAGGCCGTGGACGCGGAAGTGCTCGAAGGTCTTCAAATCGGCCTGGATGCCCGCGCCGGCGGAGCAATCGGAACCGGCGATGGTCAGGGCGACCGGAGGAGATGGGTGCATGGCGCGACCATCCCGGATCGAGGAGGTGGGAGTCGAGACGGTTTGTGAGGAGAAGCGGGCGGGCCGTCCCATGGTCGCATGGAAATGTCGCCGGAGGGCCCACTGTTCCGCCTGAAATCGGAAATGAGGGCCGGGAGACCACCTTGTTCCGCGAGCTCTTCCCGGAGAAGGGAGAGGGGATTCCCTAAATGCGCCCGGGGGTCCCGTGTCGGGCGGGTTGGGGCGTGGATTCACGCGGGGGCGGGGCAGGTGAATTTTCCGCTGAATTATGAAAGATCTCGGTTTCCCACTTGGCAGAAAGCGTTAGAAGCGGGATGGTGATCGTCCCATGCCGGGAACGATCCGCGAACTGCAAGGCCTGAGCGTCAAGGTGGATGACGTGCTGTACATGCCGAGCCTGGAGGCTCCGGAGGACAAGCCGCACCCGTTCGTGTATTTCATTTCGATCCGGAACCGCTCCACCGAGCAGGTGACCATCCGGGGCCGCAAGTGGGTGGTCCGGGAAAACGACGGCGAGGTCAGCGTGGTGGAGGGAGAAGGTGTGATCGGCCAGATGCCGGTCATCGCTCCGGGTGAGGATTTTTCCTACAACAGCTACCACGTGACCAAGCTGGGCGCGCGGGTGGAGGGCGCTTTTTTCGGAGAAACCGCCAGCGGAGAGTGGGTCTTCGCGCGCATCCCGGAGTTCCAGCTCCGGGTGCCGGACTGGGCATGAAAGGCGGCGCTCATTTGGCGAACCACGCCTTGGCCCAGCGCTGGCCGATGTCGATTTCCTGATCCGCGCTGTAGTGGATGGCGTCGGCGAAACCGGTGCTGATGTCGCTGATGGGGATGAATTTCACGAGCGGGTCTGCTGCCGCACAGGCCTGCATGCCGGTATTGACCTGGGCGGTGCCCGCACGGGGTTTCAGGGCAGGCATCTGGCCATTGATCTCGGTGAGGAAGACGCGCAGGTCCGGTGCTCCGAGATCCGTCCGCAGATCGGTGATGAAGCGGGTCATGTTCGTGGCATAGCGGGCGGCCTCCTCGCCGCCGCTGTCCGTTTCCCCCTGCAACCAGAAGAAGCCCTTCAGATGCGGCTCGTATCCCTGCCGTTTCAGTTCCGCCAGCGAGTCCCGGAAGGTGGCGAGCATCGCCTCGTAGTGCGGTTTCGCGGTGACGCCGGTCTTCAGGAAGTTCTGCTCAAGTCCCGCGCTGCCGATGGCGTATTTGATCATCGCGACGTGGCCCTTGAGACCGGCGGCCAGATCGGTCCCTGCGGAGAGCTCCGGCCCGAAGCCGCTGAAACTGCCCCCGAAGCCAGCCCCTTGCACACCGAGCTGTCCCGGTGAGCCGATGTTGTCGATGGGTTCCGGAAGGTTCCGCTCGGCGTAGGCCAACAGCGCGCGTGGGTCGGGAGCATCGGCATAGTGGCGGTTGGCGGGGCTCAGAGCCGCGGCATCGGCTTTCCACCCATGGGCATTCGATTGGCCGGAGACGAAGAACACGTCCACGGGGCACTTCGCCGGGCGTGCGGTGGCGGGGACGGCGGTGAGCCGCACGTTGTCGAGATCGGTGTAGTCGTCACCACCCGCTTGGCCTGTGCCTTGGGCGAGGGTGATGCGGAGCTTTTCACCGGCTCCGGGAGGATTCGGGCCGGTGGTGAAACTGCGGGTAGTGTCCGCGAAGGTGCCTGCCTTGGCGATGTTGTGATTCACTCCCCGCCACGAGCCGATGAGCGTTCCGGAGGTGGTGTCCAGCGTGATGGCATAGCCGCCGAACGCGCCTTTCAGGCGGGTGCCGCTGGCGACACTGAGCGTGTAGGTGGTATTGGGTTCCAGCTTGGCTTCCAGCGTCTGCTGGATCGCGCCGTTTTGGTAGAAGAAGCAGGCGCGCGTGCCTTCGAAGCCGGTCGCTTTGGCCGGATAGAAATCGGGCTTCGCGTTGTCGGCGGCGTTCATTGGAGCCAGCAATCCGCTCATGCCGGTGACTCCTTGGACGTAACTCCAGCCGGTGGGGGCGGCGGCACGCACCTCGAAGACGGGAGCGTTTTCGCCTGCGATCGGGTCGGCTTCAAAGCCCGCGTTGACGATGGCGATGGGTTTGGCGGACGCGGTGGCGACCAGGACGGAGGAGAGGAAAATGAACGAAGGTTTCACGGCGGCGTTGGCTACCGTGACAGCGCGCTCGTTCTTTCCAAGAGGTTGAGACGTCTTGTTTCGCCAAGAGAGTATACCGAAACCCAAGGGCCAGCCTCTTCGTCCTGAAGGGACGACTCATACCAGCCTAGGGTCGCAGACCCTAGGTGGGCGTTTCTCAGATTCTCCGCATGCTGAAGGCATGCCTCATGCAGGGGAAACGTTTCATTCCATCCAAAGCTGCTCCCCACATGGGGCACCCATTCAGGGTGCACCTCGCTCTCCAAACCTGACCCGGGGTCGTGGACCCCGGGCTGGTATGAGTCGTCCCTTCAGGACGAAGAAGGTCAGCCGCGCCTCTCGGTTAAATGGGCTCAAGTCTCCCCATTTCGTTACACCTTCTAACCGCACACCATCACGTCCATCGGGATGTCGTGCGGTTCGGGGAAGGTGTTCTCCGTGATCTGGAAGGGGAAGCAGACGCCGAGCTTGGTGGCATCCGGGCGGGCCAGCGCCAGCATGCGATCGTAGAAGCCGCGGCCACGTCCCAAGCGTCCGCCGGTGGCGGTGAATGCCAAGCCCGGGCAGAGGAAAGCGTCGATCTCGCGGTGTGGCGTGGTCGGCAGCGAGGCGGAAGGCTCACGGATGCCGAAAGCACCGGCCTCGAAATCCGCCGCAGTGTCCTTCACTGGATGAAAGGAGAGGTGTTCGCCCCGGACGGTGGGAAAAACCCACGCCCGTTCCGGATGTTGGGCCACCAGCGGCAGCAGGTCCGGTTCTCCCGGTAATGCGGCGAAGGCGGCGATCACGCGAGCCTCCGGATGAGCGTTCAGCCATGCCGAGATGGCTCCGCGGAGGGTGGCCGGGTCGCCCGGGATCTCGCGGAGGCGACGGCGCATTTCCTGCCGGAGTGCGGATTTTGTCGGGAATGTCTCGGGATTTGCCACTTGCCAAGCGCCGGAGCGCTTTCGAGGTTATCGGCCATGAGGGGTGCGTGGCAAGCTGCGGTCGTAATGATGGCTCTCGCGTCGGTGTCCGGCGCCGAGGAGCCGAAGACATTCACCTGGGCTCCGCCGAAGGTGGGGCAGGGAATGTTCACCAATGACCTCGGCATGCTGGATAGCGAGCGTGAGGACTATGCCACGAATCTGGCCAGCTATGCCACCAACCGCGTGATCCAGGCGAAGGCCTCGCCTGCCTCCCTGGAAGAAGCCCGCCGCCTGCTGGCGGTGGCGCTGCACCTCTCCCCGCGCAATCGCAAGGCGCTGGTGACCACTTTCCAACTCGGGAAGGGTGTGATGCCGGAAGCGGCCACCGGTGACTACAGTCCGCAGGTATTGGCGCGTCTGCTGATCACCCGCGGCCAGTTGCTCCAGAAGCAAGGTGGCACGGAGAATACCCAGCTGGCCCGGATCTTCATCGAACTGGCCGCCGGCATGGACCCGAAGAACGAGGACGCGGTCTACGCCAGCGAAACCCAGCGGCTCGATCATGGCGCGATCGATTGGTCCGCCGTGACCGACTACAAGCCGAAGGAGAAGCCCGCCGCGAGCGAGAATCCCTGAACGCCTGACACGATGGGGCAGGAGATCGAGCGCAAGTTTCTGGTGGCAGGTTCCGGGTGGAACGATGGCTCACCGGGCAAGCGGATGACACAGGGCTATCTCAGTCTGGATCCGGATCGCACCGTGCGTGTGCGATTGGCGGGGGATGAAGCGTGGATCACCATCAAGGGCCGCGCGCAGGGTTTGGTGCGGCAGGAATTCGAATATGCGATCCCGGCGGATGAAGCGCGGGAGTTGTTGCTGCTCTGCACCGCCTCCGTGATCGACAAGACCCGGCATCGTGTGGAGCACGCCGGACATCTTTGGGAAGTGGACATCTTCCATGGCGACAATGAAGGGCTGGTGGTGGCCGAGGTGGAGATGGAGTCGGAAGACGTGGAGGTGCCGCTGCCGGAGTGGGTGGGGCAGGAGGTCTCCGATGACCGGCGTTATCTGAATTCGCGGCTGGTGCGGACTCCCTTCAAGGACTGGTGAGGGACGGAGGCGTAGGGCGTGGAGTTGTCACCCGTTTGTCGCAGTTTGTATCATCTTTTGGTCTTCTTTCTTAAAGAAGGGGATGCTCTTCTGGTTGGAATGCGTATCTCCATGGCAGCCGTATTCCAGCGGTCATGGCGTGCGCCTGTGACTTGGTTTCGTTCCGCAAGCCCCCTCCCATCCCAACGTGAAAGCCTCCCTCCGCAGGATCCTCGCACCGTCATTCGCCATCGTGGCCCTCGTCTCATCTCCCGCATGGGCGAAGGAAAAGGAAAAAGCCGATCCCACCCAGCGCATCTCCCTGCGCGATAGTCCGGAGTCCTCGGACTGTCCGATCCATCTGGATCTCCCCAAGAGCTGGGCGCGGCTGCCGGACAAAAGGGGCAAGGGCAACCTCGTCTTCCGCAGTGAAAATGGCACCGGTTCCATCGTCTGCTCGCTGAGTGCCACCAAGTCCTTCGATGGTGGTCCGGACGAGCTTTCAGACGAGAAGGCCGCCGAGCTGCTGGCTCCGGACAATCTCCGCGATCAGATCGTTTCCTCAAGTTCCCATGTGGTGAAAGCCGAACCACACGCCATCGCAGGCAAGCCCGGTGGCTGCATCATCTCGGACATTCCGGCGGATCCAGCCACAGGGAATCCACCTCGTCGTGCGATCGTCTACGCCACGCTGGATCATCATGATCTCGTGCTCATCAGTTTCCAGTTCCACGGTGGCATCCCGAATGTCCGCACGCTCGATGAAGCGCAGAAGGCCAACATGCCGACCTTCGAGACGATCTTGAAAAGCATCGTCCGCGAACCTCGTGCCGGAACCTCCAAGCCCGCAGCCGGGCCTGCGGATGAAGTTGCCCGTCGGAATGAAAACCACGAACTGACCCAGGCTCTTGAAGCCAGTATCGATCAAGCCACCCGCCTCGCTCGCATCGAGCGCGATTTCCCCGAGCTCCGGGATCAGGTGCGGGAAGCCGCTGCCACTTATGAGGCTTCGGTGTTCGGCAAGGGATCGCAAGGCGCCATCGAGCGGCTGCGCGAACTTCAGGGAGCGGCGGAATTCGACAAGGCCCAGACCAAACTCCTGGAAGAACGCCGCAAGACCACAGCTGGCACGGCGCTCACCGCGGCGGAGGCTTCCAAGTATCTCGCGGAGCTGAAGACGCGCGCCGCCCGCGGTCCGGATGGAGATCTGCTTGCCATTCTCCTCGCGATGAATCCGGACTTCCGCGAACACCCGGAACGCGAGGTCGCGAGCGGCTGGACGCAGCACCTCACCTTCGCGGATGTCTTCCCGTTGGAGGACTACAAGACCGGGGTCGATCTGCCTGCGAGCTGGGTGAAGTTGGTGAACCGCAAGGAAGAGCCGAACGTCACCTTCGTCAGTGGTTACGGCTATGGTCCCGTCACCTGCGTGATCCGGGCCCGCAAGGCCTTGCCGGCACCGCTTGGCGATGCCGAGGCGGCCGCGATGTTCACGCCGGAGCAGTTGAAGGCCGGCACCGTCGGAGAAAACGCCACCATTCTGAGTTCCGGTCCGTGTGAGGTCACCGGTCATCCCGGTGGCTGGCTGCATACCCAGGCCGAGAAACCGGCACCCGGGCTCGCCCGCCATACCACCACCTATCTGACCTTTGAGGGACCGTATCTGATCCGCATGGATTTCTCCCTCATGGATGAGAAGATCGCCCCGCTGACAGCGGAGGAGGCGGACAATCGGTGGAATCCGCTGTTCGAAGCCATCCTGCGCGGCTTCAAGCGCGATCCGCGCACGCTTCCGGCCTCGGCCAAGGACAGCTTGGAAAGAAGCGAAGCGCGCAATTTTCTCGATACGCTCAAGATGCTGAAGCGCCAGTCGTTCGTGCTCGACCGGATCGCGACGGACTTTCCCGGCTTCCAGGATCGGGCCAAGGAAGTGAAAGCCGCCTTCGCCGCCTCGCCCTATGGCAAGAGCGAGGACGTCCTCCTCGCCGAGCTCACCCGCCTCCAGGGCGATGACTTCAAGACGAAGTGGGAGGACATGCTCAAGCAATGGCAGGAAGAGATCCGGAACGCTCCGGTCTCCGGCATCACTCCGGACAAGTATCTCGATACCGTGACCGGCTATGCCAAAGGAGGCTTCGCGGAAAGCATCCGCCAGACCCTCTGCGCCACCAATCGTGAGTTCCGGGAAAATCCCGCTGCGGAGCTTTCGGCAGGTTGCATTCGTCCGGTCACGCTGGCGGATGACTTCAAGTCTCCCGAGGGCAAGGCCGGGTTGTCCTTCCCCAGCAGCTGGCGGGTCAGCCGGATCGACAAGTCCGGTCCGGAGATGCCGGTGCTTTCGCTCCGCAGTGCCAATGGCCTGGGGGATATCGTGTGCATTCTCCGGATCAACAAGGCCTCCAATCCGGCGGCGCCGACCGATGAGCAGACCACCGCTTTCTTCGATCCCGAGACCCGGCGGAAGGCCAACACGGATCCAACGATGGCGATCACCGATGCGGTGAGGCATCCCGTCGCAGGAAAACCCGGTTTGCGGATTCTGGCCGATGCCACCGATCCTCACGGCCGCAAGAAGACGACCACTCCGACCGCCACCTACATGACCTTCGCCGGGCCGTATCTGATCAATGCGAGCTTCAGCCTGATCCCCATCGACGAGGCAAAGCCAGCGGGCAAGATCGAGGAACAGCTGCCGTTTTTTGATGCGATCCTGGATACCCTCGTTCGCGGGTGACGGGCGGTTTCCGACCGTGCGCGCGGGAATTGCAGCTTGAAGCACCCTCGTTCCCGGCATAGGTGGGAACGATGGTTGGAACACTGCCACAGCAAGAACGGATGCCGCTGATGGAGCGGGTGGAAGAGCTTGCCGTGGCACATCCGATTCTCGGCAATCGTTACTTCACCGCCCTGCGCGACGATGCGATGGAGCTGGAGTTGTTCCGCCGCACGCAGAAGCAGTTTTTCTTCGCCGTGCGGTTCTTCTCCCGTCCGATGGCGGCGCTGATGGCGCGGATGCCGGATTCGGCATTGCGGCAGGGATTGATCCACAACTTGTCCGAGGAGCACGGCTTCGATGATGAGGATCCATCGAAGCCACCGGGCTTTGACCCGGCGGTGGCGCATGACCTGACGTTCCGCGCATTCCTGCAAACGCTCGGCGTGAACGGCTCCGAGATGGCCCGCGAACCGGAGGGACCGGAAGTGCGTGCGTTCAATCTCGGCCTCATCGGTGCCTGCATGATGGAGCGCGTGGAGTTCGCCTTCGCCTGTCTCGGTGTGATCGAATATGTGTTCGCGGACATCTGCGAATTGATCGGCGGCAAGGTGGTCGAGCGCGGCTGGGTGGAGGCGGATGAACTGGTCCACTACAAGCTGCACGCGATGATCGACAAGGAGCACGCGGCGGATTTCTTCCGGGTGGTGGATACGACATGGAGCCAGGGTGGCGATGCGGCAGCGGCGGTGGACGATGGCATTGCCTTCGGCCTTCATCTCTTCGATCGCCTGTATGAGGATCTCTTGAGCGCACGGGGATGAGTGCCACGCCGATGGATGTGGCTCCGCGTTTGCCCGTGGAGCTGGCCCGCACCTGCCACCGCCGGGATTCGTGGCGGCATTGGCTGCGTCTGGGATGGTTCATCTTTCTCTATGCGGCTGCCGCGGTGGGAGCGGTGTATGCCTCGCAGAGGGTGACGGCGGCGTGGCAGTGGTTACTACTGCTTCCGCTGTATCTGGTGGCTGCGGCTTCACTCCATGGGATCAGCTTGTTCACGCATGAGGCGGTGCACGGCACGCTTTCGGCGAACCGTTTTTGGAATGACGTGCTGGGAGCCGCGTGTGCGATTCCGGTGCTTCAGAATTGCTCGGCCTACCGGGTGCTGCACCTGCGCCATCACAACCATCTGGGAGAGGAAGGGGACCCGGACCATTATTCCAACTACACCCGCTGGTCGTGGCTGGTCTTCGGGATGAACTGGGCGCGGCTTCTGGTTGGTTATCCGGTGTACATCACGATGATTCCGATCCTCGGCTTCAAGCACGGCACGGCGAAGGACCGCCGGGGGATCGTGCTCGAAGTGGCGGCAACGGTTCTGCTCATCGCGTTGGTGATCGCATCTCCGCTGCCCGGGGCGTGGATCTGGCAGGCGTGGGGGATTCCGATGTTGTTCATCAACACCTTCGTGAACATCCGCGGCATGAGCCAGCACACCCTGCTGGAGCACAGCGATGATGAGATCCGTGGCACCCGCAGCATCCTCACCACGCCGCTGGTGCGCTTCTTCATGTGCAATGAGAACTATCACCTGGAGCACCACCTTTATCCCGGTGTGCCGTGGCATCATCTGCCGGAGGTGCATCAGGCCTTGAAGGGCGAGCTGGAAGAGCGTGGTGCGCCCTACATCGCCTCGTATTCCGCTTTCGTCCGTGAGTTCGTCCGCCACAGTCTGAAGCGCTGTCCGCTGGGATGGCGCGGAACATCGCGATGAAGGACGATTCAGGAAACGGGAAGCCGCAGGCATGGGCAGTGGAGGCGGCTTCATTGCCATTGGCGTTTGCCCAGGTGCGGGAAGATCCACGGCTGGATCTGGAACTGGCTGCGGAGCTGCCCGTAGGAGCGGAGGTGGTGATGATTGCTTCGGGTGGAGATACCGCGGTGTGTCTGGCGGAGCTGCCGCTGGGCACGATCCACCTGGTGGATATGAACGCTGCCCAACTCGCACTGACCCGCTTGAAATGGCAGCTGGCATCCGGTGACGGGAAAGAGGCTGTTGCTCTGCTGGGACACAAATTCCTTGAGCCCGATCTGCGGAAGGAGCGTCTGCAATCGCTGTGCGGAGAGCTCGGCTTGCAGGACGCGGTTTTCGGTCCCATCGATTTCGTGGCGGAATACGGACCGGATCACGTCGGCCGCTACGAGCGGACCTTCGCCAAGCTCCGCGAATCGTTGTCGCCTTGGCAGGAGGATCTCGATCGGTGGCTGAAGTCGCAGGAGCCGGAGGTGGCGGCTGCTGCTGTGGCGGAAGATGCTGCTTTCGGCGTGGCGATCGATGAGGCCTTCGCGCAGGTGATGTCGCTGGCGAATCTGGTGCAGCTCTTCGGCGAGGGAGCGACGAGAAATCCACGGCGGGAATTCCACCGCCATTTCGCATGGCGGACCCGTGAGGTGGTGCGGCGGCTGCCTGCGGCGACCAATCCGTTCCTGTGGCAGATCTTCGCCGGGAGGTTCCCCGAGGGCGTTGCCTACGATGGGTTCATGCGAGCACCGATGAGCCTGAAGGCGCACCCCGTGTATCACCACGCTCGGATGGATGAAGCGCTGGCCGGGTTGCCTGCGGGCAGCGTGGATCTGGTCCACCTTTCCAATATCCTCGACTGGCTTTCTCCGGAAGAAGCCGCCGCCACCCTCGGCCATGCGGCGAGAGTGCTGCGACCGGGCGGAAAGGTGATCGTCCGCCAGCTCAATTCGACCCTGGAGTTCGCCGGGCTGGAGCCTGCCATCGTCTGGGACGTGCCGCGTGGGATGGCGATGGAGGCACGGGACCGCAGCTTCTTCTATCCCCGCATCCACGTCGGCAGCCGCGCATGAAAATCCATGTCCTCACGCAGCCGGCGCCTCCTGCCTTGGGGCTGGCGCTGGAAGAGTTCGAGAGCCAGTTCGCCTATCCGCTCGGCCCACGGCGATCGTTCCGGATCTCTCATGGATTGGAGTATCTGCCGTTTTTCCAAGCGATCGGGGAGGCCTCCGTGCTGGTGGCGGAGCGGGATGGGAAAGTGGTTGGCACGCTCGCTTTCGTGAGACGTCCGCTGGAACTGACTTCCTCCGGCATGGGCACGGAGAGGCGATCGGCGCATTACCTCTGCGATCTGAAAGTGGCTCCGTCCGCGAGGGGATCGATCGTGTTGTCGCGTCTCCTTCAGGAGGCGAAAGCCCGGATCGAGCCCGGCGAATCCCATGCCTGCTATTGCGTGGTGATGGATGGCACCGGGCGTCTGCCGGTGGGCTACACCGGGCGGGTCGGCGTGCCGGTCTTTGAAAAGATCGGCAGCATCACTGTGCTGCGATTGTCGGCAGGGCAGGAAAGCTCTTTCAGGTCGTGCTCCATGGAAGAGCTGTCAAAGGTGAGGACGAGGATCGCACACGGCGGATGCACGGCTACGGGCGGCATGAGTCGGTTCCGATCGCTCATGGAGCCGCTGTCACTGGTGGAGGAAGCCGGGGCCGCGTGTGGGATTCTGGAGGACACCCGTTTGGCGAAGCGTCTGTTTCCCGTGGATGGCGGCGAGCTGCTATCGGCGCATTTGTCCGGCTTTGCCTACACGACACCGGCGGCAGGAGGGCGACTGCTGCGCTCCGCAGTGGCAGCGGCGTTGGAAAACGGTTTGCCCGCCGTCTTCGTGGCCGTGCCGAGCGGGGAGGTGGCCCGGCTATTGCCGGAACTGGAGGGCATCGAGGTGCTTCAGGCTCCTGCCTCTGTCTACGGCTACGACCTGCCAGCGGGGCTCGATTGGTGGGTCGATACGGCGGAGATTTGACTTGGATTGGGTTCCCGTCTGCTCGCGAGAGACGGGATTCCCGTATGAAGGTCCGAGGCTAAGTGGCTTGCCAGCCGGGCTTCCACCGCTACTCTCCCAACCCCGCATGAAAATCTGGCTCGATGGCAACCTGGTGGATGAATCCGAAGCGAAAATCTCCGTGTTTGATCACGCGGTCCTCTACGGGGACGGGGTTTTCGAGGGCATCCGCATTTACAACGGCCGCGTCTTCCGCCTGGAGGAGCACATCCGCCGCTTGTTCGACTCCGCCAAGGCCATCGTGCTGACCATTCCGTGGACCTATGAGGAGGTCATCAAGGCCACCGTCGAGACCGTGGCCGCCAATGGCCTGAAGGACGGCTACATCCGTCTGGTGGTCACCCGTGGCACCGGTGGTCTGGGGCTGAACCCCTACCTTTGCCCGAAGGCGTCGATGTTCATCATCGCCTCCACCATCCAGCTTTACCCGCAGGAGCACTACGACAACGGCCTCGCGCTGATCACCTGTGCCACCCGCCGCCCGGCTCCGGCCGCGCTGATGCCGCAGGTCAAGTCGCTGAACTACCTGAACAACATCATGGCGAAGATCGAGGCGATCCAAGCCAACGCGCTGGAAGCCATCATGCTCAACGAGCAGGGCTACGTGGCCGAGTGCACCGGCGATAACATCTTCCTCCTCAAGAACGGCGTCCTGTTGACCCCGCTGATCTCGGATGGCGGGCTCGATGGCATCACCCGCGCGGTGATCCTCCACGTGGCGAAGAAGCTGGGCGTGGAGGTCCGCGAGCAATCGCTGACCCGCTACGACATCTTCATCGCGGACGAGTGCTTCCTGACCGGCACCGCTGCCGAGGTCGTGCCGGTGATTTCGCTGGACCGCCGCCAGATCGGCGATGGCAAGCCGGGCCCGATCACCAAGCGCTTCATCGAGGCCTTCCGCGAGGAGGCGAACTCGACCGGAACGCCGGTTTATTGAGGCTTGGCGGGGGAAAACCACCGCCACAGGCTAAAAACCCCGCCCTCCGCGAAGTTTTCATTTCGCATCGGGCTCAGGGGGTTTTAGCTTCTCTCAGGCATGGTCTGCGACTTCTGCGACAAAAAAGCATCCGTTTTCCTTACGCAACTCGTTGACGGACAGATGAAAAAGGTCTGTCTGTGCGAATCCTGCGCCCAGGAACGCGGGGTGACTGATCCGACGGGATTTTCGCTGGCAGACGTGCTGCTCGGCGGACTCCCCGGCCAGAAGACCGTGGTGACCCAGACCCACGCGCCCACTCCGGTGGGCGGTGGCAAGCAATGCCCGGCCTGCGGATTCACGCTGGAGGACCTGCGCCGCGTGCGCCGGTTCGGTTGCAGTGAGTGCTACCGCACCTTCCAGGACGAGCTGAATGGCATCCTACGTGGCATGCACAAGGGCAACCTGCATGTGGGCAAGGTGCCGAAGGGCCTCATGGAGCAGCAGGTCCGCGACCAGCGGCTGGAGGAGCTCCGTGGCCGTCTCGACCAGGCCGTGGCCGCCGAGAACTACGAGGAGGCCGCCGGCCTGCGGGATGAAATCCGCCAGATCGAGCTGCATACCGGGATCTCCGGTTGATGGCACGCTTTCCGCTAATACACCCCTGACCCTCCGTTCCGCTTATGATGCGTTTCTCCACGCTGATCAAGTATCCCGCCGATTGGATGACCGGCGCGAATGCTGACAACAGCGTCGTTCTCACCTCCCGCATCCGGCTCGCCCGCAACCTGCGCGACGAACCCTTCCCCGGCTGGGCCACCCGCGAACAACGGGCCGCCACGCTGGAGGAACTGCGTCCCGCCGTGGAAGCGCTGGCTCCGATGAAGGACGGCTTTTCCCAGACCCTCAGCGATCTGAACTCGGTGCAGAAGCAGGTGCTGGTGGAGCGCCACCTGATCTCCCGCGAACACGCCGCCCGCGGCGATGGCTCCGCGGCCGTGATCGAGCGCCGCCAGATGTACAGCCTCATGCTGAATGAGGAGGACCACCTCCGCATGCAGGCCATCCGCCCGGGACTCGAGCTCCGGGAGGCCTATGAGGGTCTCTCCGCGCTGGACGATGAACTCGCCCAGGCGCTGCCCTACGCCTTCGATCCGAAGCTGGGATACCTCACCACCTGCCCGACGAATCTCGGCACCGGTCTGCGCGCCTCCGCCATGCTTCATCTGCCCGGTCTCGTCCTCAGCGACCAGATCGGCCAAGTGCTACAGGCGGTGAACAAGATCGGTCTGGCGGTCCGCGGCATCTATGGAGAGGGTACCGAGTCGCTTGGAAATTTGTACCAAATTTCCAATCAGTCCACTTTGGGCGAGAGTGAAGATACCATCATCCGGCGTCTCGAGCGAGTGATCTCACAGGTCGCCGAGCACGAACGGAATGCCCGCGAGAAGCTGTTGGAGGATGATCCGGACATGGTCGCGGACAAGATCGGCCGCGCTTACGGCGTGCTCCGTCATGCGTGGGTCATTGATTCCAAGGAAGCTCTGAATCATGTCTCGCTGCTGCGTCTCGGATCCGACCTCGGTTTCTTCTCCAACGAGACGATGCGTCTCGCGGACGCGCTGCTGATGGACATCCAGCCGGCGCATCTCCAATTGCACAGCGGACGCAAGCTTTCCCCCGAGGAGCGTGATGCAATTCGCGCGGAAATCATTCGCTCCCGGTTGCATTCTCTTCCACCCCCTGATATTCGTCCTACAACCAGAAACGAGGGACAGTTCCAACACCCCCGAAACTTCCGGCGACGCATGAACAACTTTACTCCACGCGCCCAACAGGTCCTTGCGCTCGCGCGCAAGGAAGCGGACCGCTTCAACCACTCCTATGTCGGCACCGAGCACCTGTTGCTCGGGCTGATCAAGCTGGGCCAGGGAGTGGCGGTCAATGTGCTCGAACGAATGGGACTCGACCTCGAAACCGTCCGCATGGAGGTGGAGAAAGAGGTCGGCTCCGGTGCGCCCCAGAAGGCCCCCGGAAACATTCCCTACACCCCGCGTGTGAAGAAGGTCCTCGCGCTGGCCAACAAGGAGGCCAAGGCGCTCAATCATTCCTATGTCGGCACCGAGCACCTGCTGCTCGGCCTGCTCCGCGAAGGCGAGGGCGTGGCCGCCCGCGTGCTGAAGCGCCTCGACGTGGACATCCAGCGCACCCGCAACGAGATCCTCGCCGAGATCGATCCGAACTTCTCGCCCGATCATGAAGATGATGACGACGAGATCGAGGACGACGATGGTCCCTTCGAAGAAGAGGAAGAAGTGAAGGGCGAATCCGAAGCTCCGGAAACGGAAGGCAAGTCGAAGACCCCGGCTCTCCGCGCCTTCGGCCGCGACCTCACCAAGCTCGCCCGCGAAGGTGGACTCGACCCGGTCATCGGCCGTGAGCCGGAGATCGAGCGCGTGATCCAGATCCTGTGCCGCCGCACCAAGAACAACCCGGTGCTCGTCGGTGAGGCCGGCGTTGGCAAGACCGCCATCGTCGAAGGCCTCGCCCAGGAGATCGCCTCGGGCAACGTGCCGGAAATCCTGCGCGACAAGAAGGTCGTGACGCTCGACCTCGCCCTCATGGTGGCGGGCACGAAGTATCGCGGCCAGTTCGAGGAGCGCATCAAGGCGGTGATGGACGAGATCCGGAAGGTGAAGAACGTCATCCTCTTCATCGATGAGCTGCACACCATCGTGGGTGCCGGCTCCGCTGAAGGCGCGATGGACGCCTCGAACATCATCAAGCCCGCGCTTTCCCGCTCGGAGCTCCAGGTCGTCGGTGCAACCACCCTCAACGAGTACCGCAAGTACATCGAGAAGGACGCCGCGCTCGAGCGCCGCTTCCAGCAGGTCAAGGTGGACGAGCCCTCCGTGGACGACGCCATCAAGATCATGCAGGGCCTGCAGGAGAAGTACCAGACCCACCACAAGGCGAAGTTCACGCCGGAAGCGGTGGAGGCCTCCGTGCGCCTCACCTCCCGCTACCTCACCGGACGCTTCCTGCCGGACAAGGCCATCGACGTGCTCGATGAAGCCGGTGCCCGTGCGCGCATCGGCCAGATGACCCGCCCGCCGGAGATCAAGCAGCTCGAAGCGAACATCGAGCAAATCAACCGCGACAAGGTCGCCGCCATCAGCGAGCAGGACTTTGAAAAGGCCGCCGCGCTCCGTGATTCGGAAAAGCACGCCAAGAAGGAACTCGAGGACACCCTCAAGAACTGGCGCGCCCGCTCCGAGGAGACCGTCGTCACCGTCACGGATGATGACATCATGGCCGTCGTCTCGAAGTGGACCGGTGTCCCGCTCCGTCGCATGGAGGAGAAGGAAACCGAGAAGCTCCTCAAGATGGAGAACGAACTCCAGGGCCGCGTGATCGGTCAGGACGAGGCGGTCAAGGCGATCTCCAAGGCGCTGCGCCGCTCGCGTGCCGACCTCAAGGACCCGCGCCGCCCGATCGGCTCGTTCCTGTTCCTCGGCCCCACCGGTGTCGGCAAGACCTATCTGGCCCGCAACCTCGCCGAGTTCATGTTCGGCGATCCGGAGGCGCTCATCCAGATCGACATGTCCGAGTATATGGAGAAATTCACCTCCAGCCGCCTCATCGGCTCGCCTCCGGGCTACGTCGGCTATGAGGAAGGTGGCCAGCTTTCCGAAGCGGTCCGCCGCCGCCCGTACTCGGTCGTGCTCTTCGACGAAGTGGAGAAGGCGCACCCGGACGTGATGAACCTCCTGCTCCAGATCCTGGAGGAAGGCATGGTCACCGACTCGCTGGGCCGCAAGATCGACTTCCGCAACACGATCATCATCCTGACCTCCAACGTCGGGGCTTCCACCATCAAGCGCCAGACCACCCTCGGTTTCGGTGCCATGAATGCGGACGAAGCCGACTTCGAAGGCATGAAGGAGAAGATCATGGAGGAGTCGAAGCGCTACTTCAAACCGGAGTTCCTCAACCGTCTCGACGACCTCGTGGTCTTCCACGTGCTCGAGAAGAAGGATCTCTCGCAGATCGTGGACCTCGAAGTCAGCAAGCTCGTCAAGCGCCTCAAGGAAAAGGGCATGCAGATGGAGCTGACCGACGGTGCCCGCGACCTGCTCATCACGAAGGGCTACGATCCATCCTACGGTGCGCGTCCGATGCGCCGTGCGGTGGAGCGCTACCTGGAAGACCCGCTGGCCGAAGCGCTGCTCCGCGGCGACATCAAGTCCGGTGATACCGTCCAGGTCGTCCGCCGTGGTGAGACCGATGAACTCCTGTTCCTCCCGGTCGAAGCCGAAGCAGGCAACCCGCCCGACGAAGCCAACGTGCCGATGCCATAAATTGATTTGTGTATGTTCGGCAACCTGGGCGGGTGTGTTCAGGTTGCCGGAATCTTCATGGATTTAGTGGTGCAAATTTGGGTATGGATCATTTTGAATATCTTATGGGTCTTGCTCGGCCCGTGTTGTTTAATAATGAATATGAGGAATTTCCTTACAGTAGTCATGGTTCGTGTGTGATTCTTTGCTATCGCGGCCAAATTTATGGTTTGACGGCTAAACATGTGATCGGTGCCTACGAGGCCCATCAAGTGATGCTTCCCTATGAAGCGGGTTCTCATGAGCATCTTCCATTTGAAGATGCAGGAATCATAGAAACTGATATTGAAGACGATACCGATCACAAGGATCTGGCTGTTTTTACTGTTTGTCGTGAAAGATTAAATGTCGAAAATTTGCGGCCAGAAACGGTCTTTGATTTGAATGGCAACCGATTTCAGTCTCGAACGCCACGTTCTAAGTATTTTATAGCTGGGTTTCCCAATGAGTTAAATGATGTTCAATATGAGAACCAGCTGATTTCGCAGCAGGGTCTCGTCATCCCTGTTGAGTTAGTTCAAGAACATCGATTTTATGGTGTTGATCAAATCAGGTTTTTGAATTCTGGGGACCTTTGCTCTTTTCAAGGGTTTAGTGGGGCTGGGGTTTTTTCGATAACTCCTACCCAAGAGGGCCGAGGGAACCTTCGCTTTGAAGGGGTGATGGTTAAGGGTTCGAGAGAAAGCATGCTTGGCTACCTTATAAGATATGATGTGATTGAGGGCTATTTGGAAAGTATCCGGATCGAAAATTCCACATCCCAGCAGTGACTTTGATTTGGGCTCGGAAAGTGGAGGGCATGGAGCGCTAGCTGGAAGACCCGCTGGCCGAAGCGCTGCTCCTCGGCGACATCAAGTCCGGTGATACCGTCCAGGTCGTCCGCCGTGGTGAGACCGATGAACTCCTGTTCCTCCCGGTCGAAGCCGAAGCAGGCAACCCGCCCGACGAAGCCAACGTGCCGATGCCTTGATCCAAGGCGGATGGAAATGATCCAACAAAAACCGGCCGGAGGAAACTCCGGCCGGTTTTTTTGTCCCAACGAGCAGGGACATTCTGGTCCCGTTCTTCAAATGCTCAGCGGGCATTTTTGAACTTTCTCGGAAAATTCGGAAAAAATCCATTGACCAAGTAGGCCGGTCTCTGCCTATAGCCCCGGTGTCGCGACGACCAAGGCGGTCCGACCGAAGAGCCTTCAGGTTTATTGGGTTTTTCCTAAGGTTTATCGGTCGGGCCGCTTCTTTTTTTGCGGTGAGGATAGGCGGCTTTGGTCGGTGATGCCGATGAGGTCAGAGAGGAGGGAATCCGGTGTCATCTCTCCACGGATTTTACGCTTGGTCAGAGCATGATCCGCCATGAATGCCTGTTTGGTTGTAAAGGCAGTTAGGGTAGCTCAAGGCTATGCAGATGATCGGCTTGAAGAAATCCCGCAGGTTGTTCGTCGAAGATTGATCCAGCCGACCATGACCCAAACCCGGAAGATCCTATGTGGTTTCGTTCTTCATGGCACATGCATGTTGGCGGGGTGGGGGATGGTGGCCCTTGCCACCTTGCCAAGGGATGGGGAAGTGGAGACCGGTGGCAGGCGTGGGAACCGGCCCGGCCGTCCATGTTGGAGCAGATCCTGCGGGAGTTCAAGGAGCCGCAGAAGGCTCCTCCCATGGCACCCGGTGAAGGCGCTGGTAATCGCGCCGGAGCATTGCGGAAGGAACTGGCCCCGGTGGCGGATCGTGCGGCCGCGGCAAAGGAGTCGCTGGAGCGCACACTCGGCCCCTACGACACGGAAGCCGTGGCGATGGCGGCGGTGAGAGTCTATCAATGGATGCTGGAGGACCCGGAGGCGGCATTGGCAGCCTTGCGCGGAGCCCAGTATCCCTCCGCCAGTGAGATCGAGGCGTATGCCACCAGAATGTTCCTGGGCGAGGTGGACACGGACCGGCTCGTCGAACTGGCACGTGATCCGGACACACGGCTTTCGATGAGCTTCTACGCTCCGGATCTTGCCGGGCGTCTGTTGGCATCGGGAATCTGGAGCTCGCGCGGCAGTTGGCTTCGGAGATGAGCGGGGACAAGCTGAGCGCCTTCAACCGCGGGCTGGCCGCGAAGTGGCCGCCTGGCGATGCGGAGGGCCTGCTGCGCTTTGCCCGCGAAACGGGAAACACCGGTCTGCTTTCCGCCTATCTGGATCTCGCTCCGCTGGATCAGGCGCTGGCCTTTGCGAATGCCCATGCGGGCGAGTCCTCGGATGACTTCATCTCCGGAGCTATGGAGAAGCAAGGCCGCCTCGCGCGTTCCTATCTCGGCAACAGCACCCTGCCACTGGATGAGCGCATCGCCGGTGCCCTACGCTTCAGCAATGGGGCATCGCGGGAGCAGGTGCTGGGCTCCATGGTGGTGTCCGATCTGGTCACGCTGCAGGCGGATCAGGATTCCGTTTCGCAGCTCCGGTTGTTCGGAACCGGAGAGGTGGATGCTGCCGCGGTGTTGGAGGATGCCAGGGCCCGCCTGCCGGAGCTCGCGCAGGCCGCTCCGGATGCGGTGCGCGCGGAGGTCTTCCGCCAGCTCAGTCTCACGGATCCGCAGCGTGCGGTGGCATTGCTCGATCCATTGCCACCGGCAGAACGGGCCGCCGCAATCGAGGCCGTGCTGCTCAATGGCGGAGCGGTGCAATATGAAGGCCGTTCGCTCGGTGGTTACATGGACCCGCGCAGGGCCTATGAGCTGCTACAGGAGCTGCCCGCGGGTGACACCGCCACCCGCAGCCGCATCTGGGAAAGGATCGTCCGGGATGGCAGGCAGTTCTTCGGCGGGGACTTCACCACCTGGGTGGACACGCTCCCGGAGGGCGCGGATAAGAACACCGCGCGCACCCTGCTTGCCACGCCGGAAGGAGGCTCGCAATGAAATGGCTCCGCAAGAGCTTGGGCATGCTGCTCGCCTTCGCTACCGGTGCGATCCTCGCCCTCGCCACCCGGCGTGGCACGAACACGGATGCCCGCTCCTCATTGGCTGGAGGCCTGGTCCACGCGAGAGGCACGCTCTCCCGCACGGCGGATGGCTTGCGTGAGAGATGGGCGCAGGTCGCAGCACCCGGGAAAAATGCCGCACCGCATGGGACGTGATGCTGAAGGAACGGCTGCCGGAGAAGGAAAAGCGTCAGCTGGCCGCGAACATCCTGAAGCGCTGGGCGGAAGTCGATCCGCGAGGCGCGCTCACCGCCGCTCTGGACGCCCGGCAAAAAGGCTGGGATCAGGAAACGAATGCCATCGGCATTTTGTACGCCTTTGATAGTAGTATCGCGGATGAACCGCTGGTGTTCCTCGATCTCATCGGCAACCGCGAGTTCGGCCTCGACTCCGGCGCTGTGGCACAGCGCTGGGTGGAAACCATGAGCCGCCGGGATCCGCTGCTGGTGCTCATGAGCCTCGATCGCCTGCCGGGGCCCAACCGTGCCGATGCGATCTGGCTGGCATCACGGGAAATGCCTCGTCATCCGGACCAGCGGGAAGCCATCCTGCGGGAGCTGGAGAAGCAGCGCGCTTCAATCACTTCTCCCCCGAACCCCCATTGAAGATGTCCGGAACGATGTCACGCGGGATACTTGCTGGAGCCTATTTGTTGGCCGTAGTGGCCGGATGGGCCGGAGCCCGCGCATTCATCCACAGCTATCCGGACACTCGGGAAGCCCGCTCCATCTCCCGGAGAGCTGCTGATCGGGGGGATTCCATCCGATCCGGATGGCGGGCAGTTGCTGAGTCGGCTGGAGAGTGAGCAAAAGTCGCTCTCCGAGCGGCGGGGAAACGGATCGGATAGGAACCTCCAGTCCAAGATCGCGGCCCTGAGAATGTCCCTGAAACCCGCTGCCGATCCGGCAGCGGCGGCACTCGAGGCTCTGGCCCGGAGTCCGAGGATCCGCGCGGGAGAGGAAGACGATGAGGCCACGGTGTCCCTGCGGGCGGAGATCGCGGTGCGGGTGCTTCAGTGGATGGAGGCGGACTCAAAGGCCGCGCTCGCTTATTTCTCCGAGGGAGAAAATCTCACCATCTGCGCGTCCGACGCGGTCGAGATTTGGGCGAAGGAAACACCCTCCGTGCGGCTCTTCGAGTTTTTGACTACGGATGTGACCGCAGGGAGCGTGTGTGAGGTGATCTTGTCCGGTCTTGAAACTCAGATCGGAGAGGCTGCGGATCTGGCCGGGTTGGAAAAACTGCACGGACTGCTGCCAAAAGAAGGATGGTCGAACGTGTTCACAAATTTGGTTGAAAAGTGGCCGTTCGGACCGATTGGGCGAATTGCTGCCGAAGGCGATGGAGATGGCCGATGGCCGTCTGGCGTCCGCCGCATTCGCGCGCATGGCACCTGCGGAAGCGACCGCGCGGATCCAAGCTCTTCTGGCAACTCCGGAAGGTATCGGATTCCTCAAGAATGATTTTTTCATCGGTCCGACCGGGCCGATCGCGCGTAATAAGGATCTCCCGCTCTCCCAGAGGATCGAGCTGATGACGCGACTCTATGATCTCCAAGGCGACCTCGGCTCTGAAGGCTGGGCCCGAAGGGAGGTCATGAACCTTGACTACGAGGAATACGACTCCGGTGCGGATTCCGAGGAGTTGATGCGGTCGTTTGAAGATGGTGGGAAAGACGCCCGCCAAGTGGCTGCCGAGATGGCGGCGGCGCTGCCGGATGTGATGGTCCTCGATCCCGCCGCGGTCCGGCTCCGGGTGTTGCGTCGGCTCATGGCACGGGATCCCGAGCGGGCACAGGAGCTCCTTGATGATCTGCCGCCGCAGCAACGCTACGAACAGGCCAAGCTTTATGCGGAAACCTCGAATGCGGACCCGCAGCTTGTCCTCCGGATTTATGACGCGGTTCCTCTGGATCCCTCCGTGGACTCTCTGGATTCAAGGAAAGCCTCCTGGGCGCGAGCCACCGATATCGGACTGCGGCGCTATGAAGACCGGTATGCACAGTGGGTGGAGAGCCTGCCGGCGGGGGTAAACAAGGACATGGCCCTCGCGGCACTGGCCGATCGTGTTGCGGCGGATCATCCGGAACAGGCGGAAGCTCTCCGCGCGAAAATTTCCCAACCCGGAGCAGACCGATGAATCCGCCACGCACCGCTATCCGGCACGGCCTCGGCCTCTCCCTGGCCGCAGGTGTGGGAATCACGCTGGCTGTGATGTCTTCCGGACCGCAGGCACTGGATACTCGTTCCGCAGGTGAGGATCGGTTGGCCCTAGTGCAGGGGGCATCCGGCGTTGCATTGCGATCTTCCCACACGGCATCTATTCCCACCGGACAGCGGAAGTCGGAGGCCTTTGCGCAGGCATGGAAACTTCTCCACGACCGGAAAATGCGTCCCACAGACAAGAGGGTGCTTCAGATGTATTTGCTCAAGAAATGGGCGGAGGTGGATCTGGATGGCGCGCTCGCTGCCGCGGCAGCTGTGCACGACCTGAACTCGAGCCTCGGAGTTCCGGCCGGTCTCTTCAGTGCCTTCCGCGAGAGGATGCGCACGGACCCGGACGCATTCTGGCCCGCGCTTCAGGAGAACCGCTACGGCCTTGCCACAGCCGATCTCCAGGCTTGCTGGATGGAGGAAGTCGGAATCAGTAACCCGATGTATCTGGCCGACAGGCTGGGGGACTTTGGCCCGTTGTCCAGAGGCCGGTTGATATCGAGTTGTGTGACCGGCCTGACCACTTGCGGGCCGGAGGAGCAGAAGCGGTTTCTGGAGCTTTTTTCCTCACTGCCGGAGAATCCGGACAACCGAGCACTCCCGGCATTGATCGGAGACGCGATGCCGGATTGGAATCTCGGTGGCTCCACGAATCTCCAATCCCTGCTCAAGGCATCCACCAATGACATCGAGCGGAACCTTCTGCTCGATGGTCTGGGGAAGTACCTCGGCTCCGTCGACAATACCACTGCGGTGAAGGCCCAGTTTGATGCGGTCGCGGATATCGATAAGAAGGCCGCCGCTCTCGCAGCCATCGCCCACGGTGAGACTGAGAAATCGCTGCGGGTGATGACGGACTATCTCATTTCCCAAGGCGATTGGACGGCGATCGCGGAGAACGTACCGCAGCGCCTGGCGGCAACCGACTTGTCATCGGAGGCACGCGGGGAGTTCGTCGGGTGGGCGGACACGCTTCCGGAGCGGAAGGAGACGGAAATGGTGTATCGAGCCGCCGTCGCCAGCATCGTGGGAAATCAATCTGCTGCGGAGGCGAGGGAATGGCTCATCTCCCGTCCGGAAGGATGGAAGCGGGACAATGCGTTGGCCGGATACGCGGTGACCGCCGATGACACCGAGGCGGCATGGGCACTGGAGCAAATTTCGGACGATGTAAGGCGTGCTGAAGCCAAACAAGCCAGGGACGCGGACAAATAGGATACTCTCGTGCGCTTTACAGTTCAGCCGAGAGGAGGAGGGAGCGCGGTTGGAAAACCGTTCTGAGAAAATAATCGATAGGGCGGCCCGGAATATGCGTATATTCACGAGTCGCGACACCAAGGCGGCCCGTCCGAAGAGCTATCAGGTTTATTGGGTTTTTCCTGAGGTTGATCGGTCGGGCCGCTTCTTTTTTGCCGGACAGTGGTTGGAATCCGATGACGCGACCTTGCCTTTTCGCAGGGGCCTTCATCATCATCCGGGCCGATGATTTCTTCCGGCCAGAGTTATGAAATGACCGTCGCCTCCACCAGCGTCAAACTGCGTGAGATGCTCAAGGGCTCACCGCCCTGCCGGGTGGCGCTGGATCTGGAGAAGGAGGGGTGGTCCCGTGAGTGGGCGTGCGCCGCCGTCCGGGAGATCGAGGTGAAATACAATCCGGCCGGGCTGCGGCACGGGGCCCTCATGAATCAAAAACTGCGCGATCAGGCCCAGGGGCGCTTCTTCATCGGCATCGGTCTGTTTTCGATCGGGCTGTTGGTGACCTTGGTGACTCTGATCAGCGCGCTCAATTTCGGCGGATGGATTTTCATCACGTTCGGTTCAATCATCAGCGGTGCGGGGATGGCGCTCACTTCATTCCAATCGATGAAGCGTCTGCCGGACCGGCCGCTTCCGCTCTATGTCGCTCCGCGTGATCCCAAGGTGGACGATCCCGGCTCGTTCTGAAGTCACTTCCACGATCCCGGCCCGGGGCTGACATAGGTGCCTTCCGGACCGGTGGCGATGATCCGGCAAAAGCCTGCTTCGGGAGCATCCGGCAGGGTGAGGGTATGAGTGCCGGGCTTGAATTCACCAAGGTCGCGGGTGGCCTTCCACCGCTCGGTGAAGCTCAGGTCATCCTCCGGACCGTAGAGGGCTTTGAGCCGTGATCCGGCTCCTTTGAGATTCACCTCCACTTTGACCTGTCCTCCATCGCGGGTGGCTTTCGTGATCGCGATGACATCCGGCGGACGGGAGAGCGTGGCGAGTTTCTCCGGAGCCATGTAATCCGGCAGCGCCTGAGACGAGGGGCTCCGCAGGTTGACCTCGCTACGATAGCGATAGTGGATCATGCCGCCCATGCCGAGGCGGAACCATCCGTCCGGAGTGACGGCCCACAGGCTGTTCGTCGCCTCGCGGGCAGCGTCCTTGCGGGCACCATGGAGGGTATCGATGGGATGCCATTTTCCTTCCGTGTCCTGGCACCAGCCTCGGAAGTCGGCGGCACGCAGCGTCTGGCCGGTGCGCTGGATCGCAGGCGGTCCCGGCACCTCGACGAAGCATCCGGGCAGCAGGTTTTCCGCCCGGTTGGTGCGGCCCGTGCCCGTCCACTTCCGCCCGGAGGCGTAGAGGTGCCAGGTGCGGGTTTTCTGATCGAGGAACCAACCGGTGTAGGTGTCGTAAGGAGTGCCCGGATCGACCCGCAGCGCGGTCACGGTGGAGGTGATCTGGAGGCCCTCGTAGGGATTCCATCCGCGTGGCTTCACGCCATGGCCCTCCCCATCGAACCTCCCGAACGTGGCCCTGGGATCACCCGCCGCCAGCAGATGGGAAAGTTGCTCCACCGGTGGCTCCTTGGCATTCGCACCATAGGACCACATCGAGAAATTGATACCGCCGGAGGTACCATCGGCTTCGTAAGTGGACCCGAAGTAGCCGAAGGGCGTGGTCACCGGTCCGTAGAATCCCTTGTCTCCCTTCAGCGGCCGGACCTCCATGACCCACAACCGGGCCTGCTGATGGCTGTCATCAAGCTGGGAACTGCCGAACTTGCCATGCACGGCGGCGGGTCGCCAACGGGCTCGCAGGAGCAGCGCATCGTGAATGGCGGTGCCTTCGATCGAGGCCTTCAGCAGCGGTGTTTCGGGACCTTCTGCTGCTGTGGAAAGGATGAGCTCGTGATTGCCCGGTGGGAGTTGGGTGAAGGTGGCGGTGGAAGCCTGCGGAGCAGTGCCGTCGGACGGAGTGAGCGTGAGGGTTTGAGTCTGTCCGCCCAGGCGTAGTTCCAGTTTGGCGGTGGCCCCGGAGTGCGGGCACCACACGGTCACCTTGGCGTCGCCGGTCTGTTGGAGCCGGAGAGGCCAAACGACTTTCCTGTCAGGTGTGGAGAGGCCTTCGATGCGCGTGAAGCTCTTGCCGCCATTCAATTCAGCCCCGACCGGTGGATTTGGAGCATCTCCGGTGAGCTTGAGCCCACCGGCTCCGGCGAAAAAGCAGCTGTCCGGGAGCAGGATCAGCCGGTCATCCACGGACCGTTGACCGGAAACCACCTGCTCGACACCCGCCTCCTGTCCGATCACCACCGTCTCGATCGGAGAGGTGGGGGAGTCCGCTGCCATGGCGGCAGGCGCCGTGGCCAACAGAGAGGAGATCAGGCACTGTTGGAACTGGGGGAGAGAGAAGAAGGACCTCATCGTTCGGGTTGCGATTGTTCGGGGTCGCGTTCCGCTATATACGCAGGACTTGTGAATCTCTTCAGCCGGAAATCCAAGTGGCTCATCTTCCTGTCGTGGGCATTGGAAGGAACGGCGGCGCTGCTCTGGTATCTCGGCGTCTGGTGGGGGATTCCGATCTGTCTGTTCGTCGATATCCTGGTTCGCTGGGCGCTGCCTTCGGCACCGGGACGGTTGCCGGGACAGGGATGGGCTCATCCAAACCCGACGGGCTGGATTTGGACCTACTTCGGGCTGATGCTCATCATCCGGCAGCTCATCAACACGCAGGCCACGGATGCGGTGGCGACATGGCTTTGGAGCAACCGGCAGTCGTTCAACATTTTCGTCGGGCTGGGGTTATGCCTGATCGGCAGAGCCCTCCGGGATGTGAAGTATTTCAGAAACGTGCCGGAGGCGGATATCCGGCGTTTTGAGGAAGAGCCGGCGCCGCAAACCGGGCTGTTTGAAAAGCGGACTCCTGAAGATTGGTAGATAACCTCTTGTTCCTACTCTGTTTCGGGGGGACTTTGTTGGTGCCCCCCGAAGTTTTGAGATCACCTCCAATGCAACTGCACAAAGCCGAGATCCTGAAAGCTGTGTTCGCACGCAAGGGTGGCGATCTTGCCGCCTCGGAGGCCCTTTTGGCGCAAGGTGTAGATGGGCAGGTTCGAGCTCTCTTGGCGGACGATGAAGTTCTAATTCTCGGTGACCGAAGTGGGGCCTCTTGGATGGTTTTGACCGAGAAGCGTTTGGTGATTGCAGCCGGGGGACGGATGGAGTCGATCCCGTTGGCGGAATTGGATCAGGTATCTCCAGACCTTCAGGAGGCGGGACCCTCCACCAAGGCGGATTTGGACTCCCTCAGGATCACGCTTTCCAGCGGACACATCGTCTCGGCGCGGCTTCAATCTGGAGGGAACTTCTTGGGTTGGCTGAATGTCCTGATGGCGGTGGTGCGGGGGAACGTTCTTTTGCCAGGAAATTCCCCTGCGGATTAGAGGCTGGTAGCGAATGTCCGCGTTCCTTCTCTCCGGGGTTGCGTCTTCCGCCGCTTTCCCGGAAAACCGGCCCGGATGAAAATTCTGGTTGTTGGCAAAGGCGGGCGTGAACACGCGCTGGTTCGCGCGTTGGCGGAATCCCCGGATTCCCCGGAGCTGTTCTGTTTCCCGGGCAGCGATGCGATCCTGGAAATCGCCCAGCCTGTGCCTGCCGATGGCCTGGAATCCCTCGTGGAGTGGATGAAGGCCAATGCCATCGACCTCTGCGTGGCCGGTGAGGAGAGCTATCTCGTGAAAAACGAGGGCCTCGCCAATCTCTGCGAGCAGGCGGGCATCCCGTGCTGGGGGCCGCACAAGCAGTCCGCCCAGCTCGAAGCCAGCAAGGAGTTCGCCAAGCAGTTCCTCTTCCGCCACAAGATCCCGACCGCGACGGTCACCGTGGTGGACACCATCGAGGAAGCCCGCGCCGCCATCAATGGCATCTATCCGACGGTCCTGAAGTTCGACGGCCTCGCCGCAGGCAAGGGAGTGGCGGTTTGTCCGGATGAGGCCTCGGCGGAGGAGTTCCTGAAGGAAGTGCTGGTCGAGCGCCGCTTCGGTGCGGGCCGCCTGCTGGTCGAGGAGTGCCTCGTCGGTCCGGAAGTTTCCATTTTCGCCGCCGTGGTGGACGACGGCTTTCTGATCTTCACCCCGGCCCGCGATTACAAGCGCATCGGGGAAGGGGACGCCGGTCCGAACACCGGCGGCATGGGCGCGGTGGCCAGCCGCCGCCTGATCGAGGCCCACCTGCTCGAAACCATCGAGCGCGACATCGTCTCTCCCACTGTGCTCGGCTTGCGCCACGATGGCCTGCCCTACCGCGGCTTCCTCTACTTCGGCCTGATGCTCACGCCGCAGGGCCCGAAGGTGATCGAATACAACTGCCGCTTCGGCGATCCGGAGTGCCAGGCGGTCATGCCGCTGGTGTCCGGCGATCTCGCGGGCTTCTGCTTGGCGGGCGCGAAGGGCGAGCTGAAGCCGGAGCTGATCCGCTTCAGCGAGGGCTGGAGCGTGTGCGTGATTCTCGCTTCCGCCGGTTATCCGGAAAGCTCCCGCAGCGGCGATCGCATCAGCGGCCTCGATTTCGTGGATGGCGCGCGCGTTTACCACGCCGGCACCCGCAAGACCTGCGATGGCGATTGGGAGACCAATGGTGGCCGCGTGCTGGCCGTGGTGGCAGGAGCGGAAACCCGCGCCGATGCCGTGGCAAAAGCCCACGCCGCCACCGATCTCGTCACGTTCCCCGGCTCGCAGCGCCGCCGGGACATCGGCATCATGCACTTCGAATGATTTCCTCCATGAACCGCACCCTGGACGCCGAAGACATCGCCAAGGCCGTTGAAACGCTCGCCGCGGCGATCCGTTCCCGCACCGAAGGCAAGGCCATCGCCCTCGTGGGCATCCGCAGCCGTGGCGATGAGGTCGCGGAGCGCCTGTGCAATCTCCTGGCCGATGAGGACCGCGAGCTTGAGCTGGGCATTCTCGATATCTCGCTCTACCGCGATGATTTCGAGCATCTCCACGAGAATCCGAAGCTTCAGGAAAGCGACATTCCCTTCACCGTGGATGGCGCGCACATCATCCTCGTGGATGACGTGCTCTTCACCGGCCGCACCATCCGCGCCGCATTGGATGCCCTGTCCGATTGGGGTCGCCCGGGATGTGTGGAACTCGCCACGCTGATCGACCGCGGTCATCGCGAGATGCCGATCCAGCCGGACTACGTCGGCCTGGTGTTGGAGACGAACCGTCTCGACCACGTCTACGTTTCGCTGGAGAATACGGACGGCAAGGATTTCATCGAAGTCGTCGAACCCGGATCGAAATAAATGAGCGCGCTGCCCCAGCGGAAAAAGTCAGCCGAGGAAATCGCCAAGCTCCGTGAGGAGATGGGGCTTCCCTCGGCTCAGGCGAATGTTCCCGCTGAGGCTGCTCCGGAAAGTGTCTCCTCGGAGGCTGCGTCGGGAAGCGTTCCCGAGGAGGTGGAGGACGAGCCCGCCTTGCCGCGTCCACCCGCGAAGGCGGTGCGCTCGCTGAAGCGGTCCGAGCGAGCCCCTGCTCCGGAAGCGGGTTCTGCTCCTGCGGCTGCAAAGGCAAAGGGCGCCAATGCCCTGCCCAAGCGCCGCCATAGCGAAAACGAGTTGGACAACATGCGCCGCCAGGAGGCCATGACTGCCGCCCATGCCGGCGTTTCTCCTGCTTTGGCCCACCTTCGCCACGTCTCCGCCCATCCGTTCCTCATCGGGCTCGGTTACGTGCTCGCGTTTGCAGGTGGGGTGGGGGCGTTTCCCGTGGCGCTCTACATCGCGCTGAAAAAACCTCTCTCCCGGCACCACGCGGGCTTCATGGCGATGATCGCCGTGCTTGTCGTCGCCTTCGGTGCCCTGTACTTGTTCCCGAACCTCAACCCGGTCCATGCCTCGTAAGGATTTGCTCGATATCGTGTCGCTTGAGAGGGAGGAAATCGACCACCTCCTCGACCAAGCCGTTCCCTTCAAAGAACTCTTCACGCGATCGGTCAAAAAGGTCCCGGCCCTGAAGGGGAAATCGGTTCTCACGCTGTTCTACGAGCCGAGCACGCGCACGCTCTCGTCTTTCGAGGTCGCTGCCAACCGGCTCTCCGCGGACGTCACCAACTTCGCCGTCGCCTCGTCTTCCATCGTGAAGGGCGAGTCCGTCCGTGAAACGGTGGAGACGCTGCAGGCGATGCGGACGGACTACATCATCGTCCGCCACAGCCGCTCCGGTCTGCCCTCGACCATCGCCCGCATGACGAAGGCCAGCGTGATCAATGCCGGTGATGGCGCGCACGCCCACCCGACGCAGGCCCTGCTCGATGCTTTTACGATCAAGGAAAAGTTCCCCGATCCCACCGGCAAGCGCGTGCTGATCGTGGGGGACATCCTTCACAGCCGAGTCGCCCGCTCTACCAGCACGATCCTCAAGAAGCTCGGAGTCGAGGTCGCCTACCTCGGACCCGGTTCGCTGGTGCCCAAGGTCGGTCCGGAAAATGTCCAGCGCTTCACGAACTACGAGGAAGCAATGAAGTGGAAGCCGGATGTGGTCTACCTCCTCCGCGTCCAGATGGAGCGGCAGGATGTCCAATACTTCCCCAGCCTCCGCGAGTATCACCGCCTCTACGGCGTGACCGAGGAACGCCTGCGCCGCATCGATGGCGAAGGTCTCTACATCATGCACCCCGGCCCGGTGAACCGTGGCGTGGAGCTCTGCGATGGCGTGCTCGACTATTCGCGCAGCCTCATCAACGACCAGGTCGAGAACGGCATCGCCGTCCGCATGGCCGTCCTCTACTGGCTGAAACCAGCTTCCCAAGATTGATCGATCGATTTGATTTTCCCATGTCCGCGCTCCTGATCCGCAACGCCCGCATCGCCTCCGAAGATTCCGCCACGCTCCGCGAAGGCGACGTGCTTGTGGAAGGCGGTATCATCCGTTCCATCGGCAAAGGCTTGGCCGCGCCCGAAGGCGCGAAGGTGATCGAAGCGAACGGCCGCCTCGTGATGCCCGCGATGTTCGATGCCCACGTGCATTTCCGCGAGCCGGGTCAGGAGGCGAAGGAAACCATCGCCACCGGCACCGAGGCAGCGATCAATGGCGGCATCACCGGCATCGTGATGATGCCGAACACCAAGCCCGCCATCGACTCCGCGCCGGTGGTGCGCATGGTGCTGGATAGCGCCGCGAAGAATTCCCGCATCCCGGTTTACACCTCCGGCTGCATCACCAAGGACCGTGCGGGCAAGGAGCTCGCGGGCATCGATGGTATGCGCGGCCTGGGTGTGAAAATGCTCACCGATGATGGCGACAGCGTGGCCGATCCGGCCGTGCTGCTACGGGCCATGCAGTATGCCAGCGAGTTCGGCATGTTCTTCGCCAGCCATTGCGAGGTGCCGGAGATCGCCGGTCCGCGCGCGCTCAATGAGGGCGTGGTGTCCTATCGCCTCGGGATCAAGGGCACGCCTGCTTGTGCGGAGGAAATCATCATCGACCGCGATATCCGCCTCGCCCACGCGGCGGGCGCGCACATCCACATCCAGCACGTCTCCAGCAAGATCGGCATGGAGACCATCCGCTGGTGGAAGCAGCGCGGTGACGTGAAGGTCACCGCCGAGGTCGCTCCGCATCACCTGCTCTTCACAGAGGAGGACATCGGTGACTTCGACACCCACTACAAAATGAACCCGCCGCTGCGCACCAAGGCCGATACCGAAGCTCTGCTGCAAGGACTCATCGAGGGCGTCTTCGATCTCATCGCCACCGACCACGCGCCGCACACGCCGTTCGAGAAATCCCAGGACTTCGTCAGCGCGCCGAATGGCATCACCGGTCTGGAGACCGCGCTGGTCTCGCTCTACCACTACTTCGTCGCCACCGGAAAGTTCGGTTGGGATCTGGTGGTGAAGCGTTACTCCGCCGAACCGCGCCGCATGATGGGCTTGGAAGCCGTGCCCATCGAAGAAGGCAAGCCTGCCGATCTGATCCTCTTTGACACCGAAGCGGAAACCACCTTCTCGCTCGACTTCATGAAGTCCAAGAGCCGCAACACGCCGTTCCTCGACAAGACGCTGAAGGGCCGCGTGGACCTCGTGGTGCTGGGTGACCAGATCCTGCTGGAGCGGTGAAAGTGGCCGAAGCCTCCGGCTTCGGAAAGTTGGGACGCCGGTCTCCGGTGTCCCTTGGGTAACGACGATCGCATAAAAAGAAGCCGCGCCCGGGACGGACGCGGCAATATTCCGAAGCCGGAGGCTTCGGCTACGATCTATCCGGTCACTCCGTCTTCAGCACGATGTCCTTGTATTGGACCGTCATCGGCTTGCCCTGATGGAGCTGGAGAGCGAGCACGCCCTTGGTGGCACCGATCTCCGAATTGTCCTGAACATCCACGGTCTGGTGGCCGTTGATGAAGTGCTGGAGGTGTCCGCCCTTGGCGATGACCTTGTATTCATTCCATTCACCGCCCTTGATCGCAGCTTGAATTTCTTCTGATTTCTCGAGCTGGCCGGTGACGGCGATGTTCGGCTTCCCGGGTTGCTCACCGTCGGTGATGGTTACTTTCTGCCCGCGCTGGGCGAGGATGCCACGGCCCTTTTCCTCATAGAGGATGCCGCTGTAGGTGGTGCCCACCTCGAAGTCCGCCTGATAGCCGGCGACCACGGAGTACTCGGGCTTCACGATCCGGCTGCGGTATTGCACGCCGCTGTTGCCGAAGCCCTTGGTGCCGCCGTCCTGATCGACGATGCGGTATTTGAAAGTCAGCTCGAAGTCCGCCACCTCGCCATCCTTCCAGATGAGGAAGGTGTTTTCCTTCACCGGATGCTCGGCGGTGGTTTGGCCGGTGAGGGCTCCATCCTTCACGGACCAGAAGCCGGGCTGGCCTTCCCAGCCGGTGAGGTCCTTGCCGTTGAAGAGTTGCTTTTCCCCCGCGTGGGCGAGTGGGACGAGCGCGCAGGCCATTGCAATGAGTGTGCGTGTCATGATCACGGCCATAACGGTTACAGGAGCCGGGATCTTGCTACCAGACGAGATTACCCGGGAAACTCAGGTAAACATTGCAGCTTGGCGGCTGGGAAAAGCGGGTATGAGATGACGGAATGCTTTCCGCGCCGCCCTTCATTCCCACCGGGGAATTCATCCATCGCACCGGCCCCACGCCATTGGCGGCGGTGATACTCGATCCGGAAGCAGGCCCGGTGTGGTGCAAACTGGAGTTCCTCAACCCCAGCGGATCAACCAAGGATCGGATCGCGCGGCACATTCTGGAAAAGGCCCGCCGCCGTGGAGTGCTCCGCGCCGGGGATACCGTGGTGGAGGCATCGAGCGGCTCCACTAGCATCGCGCTGGCGCTGGCGTGTGCGCAAATGGGGATGAAGTTCGTGGCGTTCATTCCATCCTCCGCCACCAACGAACGCAGCCTGATGATCGAGGCGCTGGGCGGCCGTGTGGTTCGCGTGGACGGTGGCATGGCACGGGTGCTGGAGGCGGCTCGCGATGCGGCATCCGGCAACGGGTGGTTCGAGTCGCTTCAATTTGAAAACCCGGACAATACCGAGGCGCACCGCCTGTTCACCGGTCCGGAGATCCTGTCCCAGATCGACGGACGCATCGTGGATGCGGTGGTCAGCGGAGTGGGCACGGGAGGCACGCTCCGGGGTTTGTGGGAGGCGTTCCGCGATGCCGGTTGTCCGGTGAGCTCGCACGCGGCGATTCCGTGTTGCGGGGATGTCTTCGGAGGGAACGCGGAATGTTGCAGTCTGGCATTCAGCTCGGATGTGCCGGGGGTGGTCGAGTGCCTGTCCGCGATCTATGAATCGTGGAAGCAAGGCGGCGACAATGGCGAGCTGCGTGAATGGCGGATCGAGGACCGGCGTTGTCTGGAAGTCACCCGCCAGCTTTGGGCGCTGGGATATCCGGTGGGGCCGAGCTCCGGGCTCAACTATGCTGCCGCACTGGATGTGCTGCGGGAAAAAGGCCCGGGCGCAAAGGTCGTGACCGTCTTCCCGGACCGGATGGAGCGTTACTTCTCCCACAAGATTTTCGACGGACTACGGACGGCGTAGTTCATCACCTTCCGTGGTTGGACTGGGTGCGGAGTCACTCGGCACGCGCGGCGTAGACGTGGTAGACACCCCAGCCATGGCCATCCAGATCGATGAAGCCATGATCGTACATGAAACCGTGGTCCTGTGCCTCATCGTGGGTTTTGCCGCCGCCGGCCACCGCTCGGCGCACGATTTCATCGACCTGCTCGCGTGATTCGAGCTGCAGGGCGAGGAGCATTTCGCAGACCTTGCTGGTATCCGCGATATCCCGCGGCGCCAGACTGCGGAACAGCTGGTGCTCAAGGAGCATCGCCTTGAAATTGGCGCCGATCTTCACGCAGGCGCCGTTTTCACAGGCGAAGTCCGGATCGAAGGCGAAGCCGAGGGCTTTGAAGAAGGCGATCGAGGCCTGGAGGTCCTTGACCGGGAGACTCACGCACATCTGTGAGGCGGTGATGGTGCTGGCGTTCATGGTATTTGAGGGATTCGCCGTGCATCAGGCAGCGGCTTCATGACATCGACGAACGGGCGGGTGGGAAATGGACACTCCCGCGCGAAAAAATCACGATATCCGGAGATTGGAATTCTTCCACAATCGTTCTGAGCCTTCCTGCCTCCTAAAGCTGAAGCCGCAGGGCTACGGCTGCTTCGGGATCAATTCTGCGGGCAGGCCCGGCAGGTCCTGCAAGGTCTCCGCATCGCTGATGAACCAGCGCTTTTTATCCGCCTGCTGGCCCAGCGGCGTCTCCTTGCAGCGTTTCACCATGGCCTGGTAGAGCGGATCGGCGGCCTTGGGATTGCGGTTGGAGATCCATTGCCCGGCAGTGTTGTAGAGGGCTGCGAGCTGCGGATGATTGTCGGGGAGGAGAGCCGCCGCTTTCATCGCCAGATCGGCGGCGACATAGCGGTAGTGGAAGCGGTTGTCATTCGGAAGCGGGTGCTGTTTCACGCGATCCATTTCACTTTCCAACACCATCGGCACGGCCCGGTCGACCTCGACTTCCGCGTCCTTGATCTCGAGCCGGTCGTTCCACTCCATGATCCATCCATTCCGATGGGTGCGAATGGAGGCGAGATCCGGCACTTCGAAGCTCCAGCCATGGACCCCGCCATCCGGGAAGGCATCGGTGGAGAAAAGCTCGGCTCCCCAGTAGCGGTGGAGGCGGGCCTGCCGCCAGAGAATGGCCGCCAGAGCTTCACCAGAGTAGCGCCCGGATGCCTGGGCGGCGTGGAGCGTGCGGTAGTGCTCGAACAATCCCTGGAGCGCGGGCGGCATGAACTCCGCCGCTGCATCCAGACGGCCCTCGCGCGCGAGCCGTCGTGCCAATTGGTAACGCAGCCGGTTCCTGGCCGTGACGTGCCATGAGTAGCTGCCGATCCTGTCGCCCTCCAGGCAAGTCGCGGGATCGACGACATCGGCATCATCCGTCCAGCGGAAGTCCTCGTCCTCCGAGTCCGGAGATTTCCTGGGGGCCACTTCCCATGCCGGAGCTTTTTCGCGGACGAGCTTCAGCAGTTCCTCGGTGGATAGCACGCGCTCGGCGACATAGGCGGAATCTTCGTCATAGCCACCCTCGGCCAAGGCAGCGGCGGCAGCCTGGACATCATTCATGGCAAGCGCGGTCAGCCCGGCATCTGCCAACAGACGTCCTTGGGTGGCGTGGAGTCGAGCGGCCCCTTCGTCCGCCCACAGCATGTCCAGATAAGGATTGTCCGGGTTCCAATCCGGGCCGGCGGACCAGGTGTGGATGGCAGTGGCGAGGTTCTGGCGCGCGGCTTCGAGATTGCCACCGCGCAGGTCGAACTTCGCCTGAAGCCAGCGGGCAAGGGCATCATCTTTCACCGAGATCTCCAGCCAGTGCGCGGCTTCGTCATAGCGCCCCGCACCATAGAACGCCCAAGCCAGACGCGCCCCGTCCTCCAGCGGCAGCGATGCATTCGCGGACAGCGCCTCCAGCCAGGCCGGTGGCGGGAGCGCGGCATTCTGCTCCTGCTCCTGGATTTCATCCGGCTCCGCTTCTTCCTCGATACGGTCGTTCACCCTCGGGCCGTCGAGGAGAGCCTGGAGGTGCAGATTCAGCAGACGACGGAGCACGGGGTCCGCGGCTACGGACTTGAGAACGTCCGGACTGGCATCGGCAAGGATGCGGCTGCTGACGTTCCGGATATCCAGCGCCGCGCTTTCCTTGCCGCTACGGAAGGCATCGTAGAACAACCGCAGCTCCTCCACCGGAGATGCTGCGAGAGGAGCTCGCCACGACTTTGCGGCGGCGGCTAGGCACAGCAGATCGATCCCGCCCAGCTGCTCCTCCTGTCCGACCTGCTCATACCAATGCAGGCACTCCTGCGGATCGGTGGAGGTCTTCGCCAGCATCCAGGCCGCCCAGATTCCACGGAAGCGCTTCTCCGGGGCCGTACGTGCAACGATCTGCTTCCAGAGCGTGCGTGCCTCTTCCGGTTGGCCGATGGCATGGAGCCGTGCGCCTTCCACGTAGTCCGCGATGTCGGCAGGGAAGTCCTCCTTGAGCGGATTGGCCGGGATCGAGGCTGCTCCCGCCATGCCGGATGGAAAGTTCATCCGGCCCACGGTTTCGATGCCTGTCAGAAGAGCCGTGCGAACCTCCACATAGTGTGCGAGCCGTTGCTCGATCGTATCCTCCGGCAAGCCCGCTTCCTTCCACTCCAGCCGCAACTGCGCGGACTCCAGCGGGATCTGTGCGAGGAATGTCGTGTCTCCCAGTGAAGCCGAGGGCGCGGGGATCGGAATCCCGGCGATGCGGTGAAGCTCGGCCAGATAGGAAACCGGCGGGACATCCAGCGCGGCCTGGGGCTTGTCCAGCACGGTGTCCGGGAAGAACGGCCCGCAAGCGGCCGCGAAAGGGGAAACCAAGGTCCAGGCAAGCAGCCCGGGAAGAACACGGAGGTTCATGGAGTGAAGTGCCAATCAATACGTGGAATTCGAAAACGGATCGCTGGGATCGGTGATGTCCGCTGGCTCAGGAACTAGATTCTCATTGGGGTCCTTCGGTTTCCATCCGTTTTTAAAGGGTTTTGGAAGCAGCCTGGAGGGAAGAGTGGGAAGGTCTTGAAGTGAATCCATATCCCGGACGAACCAGCGCCGCTCGACTGCTTTGCTTACAAGCTCCGTGTTCGGACAGCGTCTTACCATCGTTTCGTAGAAACGGTCTGCCATTGCGGGATCAGTCGTCTCCACCCATCGGCCTGCGGTGTTGTAGAGCAGAGCAAGCTGAGGATCGTTATCCGGCAACAGCTTGGCAGCCCGCCACGCGAGATCCGCTGCTACTGTCCGGTAGTGATAGCGGTGATCGTATTTCAGCCGTGGAATGGAAAGACGACGGATCTCCTCAGCTTGAACAAGAGGGACAGCTCTCTCCTGATCGGAGCTGGTTGGCACGAATCGGGCGATTCCTATATAACGGGAGCCGCCAGACCACTCCATCGTCCAGCCATTGCGAAACGTTCTCATGCTTCTGAGGTCCGGAGAGGGGAAATCCCATTCGTAGATTCCGTCGTCGGGGAAGCTGTCGGTGGAGAAAAGCTGGGCACCCCACCAGCGATGAATACGCGCTTGCCTCCATAGGATTGCGGCGAGGCGTGCGCCCTTGTAATTTCCCGATTTCCCCGCGTGATCTAAATCCGTGTAGTGGCGGAAGAGCTTATCCAACTGCGGAGGCATGAAGGGGACGGCTTCGTCGAGTCGATCCTCGCGGGCGAGTCGCCGTGCCAGTTCATAGCGGAGCCGGTTGTCGGGATTTTTGAGCCACCGGTAAACGCCGATCCGACCGGACTCCAGGCATGTGGCTGGATCGACTTCCGTCGGAGTGCTTTCGAAGCGGTAGTCGAAATAATCCTCCTTGCCTGCAGGCTTGTCCGAGAATCGGGGGGCCATTGTTTTGACATACTTCAATAGGGAGGTGGTCGAAACCAGGTGCTCCGCGACATAGGCAGCATCTGCGGCGTAGCCACCTTGGCTGAGAAGCTGGAGAGCAGTCAGGTAGTCTTCCCGCCCGAGTGCCACCAAACCGGCATCAGCGAGAAGGCGGCCTTGGTTTTTTTGAAAACGCTCCCGCAGGTTTCCCGTCCAATAGCCCCGCTGGGGTGGATTCGCCGGGTCCCAATCCTTCTGTGCCTCCAGTATTCGGACGGCTGCGCTCAGATTGTCCCGGGCTTTGTCCAGCTTGCCGGCCCGGAGGTCGAACTTCGCTTCCAGCCACAGTGACAGTGGAGATTCTTTGACCGAGAGATCCAGCCATTGGCGGGCTTCATCGAAGCGGCCCAGAGAATAGAGGGCCCAAGCGAGCCTTGCCCCATCCGGTAGAGGTGTTTGAGCGTGTTGCCTGACGGCATCCAGCCATGCCTGAGGGATCAAGTTGGGATCGGCATTGGAAGCTGATTCATCCCGCGGTCCGTCCAAACTGGCCTGCAGGTCCAGATGAACCAGCTGGCGGACACAGGGATCAGCTGCAGCTCTGACGAGATCTTCCGGAGATGCAGAGCGCAGAAGATCTCGGGAGCAGCTCCTGAGCTCCCGCACATTCGCGGCGTCGCCAAGACGGAATCCCTCGAAATACAGTCGGAGTTTGTTGGAAGGATCGGATGAAAACATCGCCCGCTTGCTCATGGAGGCAGCAACCAATCCGATGGCATCCGTGCCACCGGCGGTGGCTTCCTTTTCCACTCGCTCGTACCATGTCAGGCATTCGCCATCATCGGGAGCGGTTTGCGCCAGCATCCAAGCCGCCCATACGCATCGCAAACGCCGCTCACCGATGGGGCGATCCAAGATTGCTTTCCAGAGCGCACGGGCTTCGTCGTTCTCATGGAGCCTATACAACCGGGCAGCTTCCACGTAGTCGGCTACTTCCCTTGGGTATTCATCGTTCAGCGGGCGTACCGGCAGGGAGCGAATGGATTCCGTCTGTGTTGGAAACCGGTATACGGCGGTGCAATCGAGTCCGCCCAGCATCGTTCGTCTGACATCCTGATAGTGAAAAAGGTGCCGTTCGATATCCGCGGGATCCGCATTTTGTCCCGCCCAATATTGTTTCAGCTCCGCGACTTCTTCGGAGAGTTGTGTTGGAGTAGTGGATGCTTCATCAAAGCGTGAGGCCCTGTCGGTTTCCGGCATTTGTCTGCCAGCCATCCGACAGAGTTCACCGAGATAGGAAACCGGTGGGACATCCAGCGCCGCCTGGGGTTTGTCCAGCACGGTGTCCGGGAAGAACGGCCCGCAAGCGGCCGCGAAGGGAGAAACCAAGGTCCAGGCGAGCAGCCCGGGAAGAACACGGAGGTTCATGGAGTGAAGTGCCAATCGATACGTGAAACCGGCTCGCGGGTTCTCAACCAACCCGCAGGAATTTTCTTCCCGGGATCGAGCCACGGCCAGATGCCTTCGCGGCGGAGATAGTGCAAGCCATCATCCTGTTTTTCCAGACGATAAGCTCCCGCGCCGTCCGCAGAGATGGCAGGCGTGGTGATGACTGCTTCCGCCGGAAGCAGGATGGGGAAGTCACCACGGTTCACGAGATGCAGGTCGAGCGTGCCATCGTGATCGGTGGTTTCGAGCGTGGGCGTGGATGCGGTTTCCTCGCCACGGACGACATGCTGGAAGGTAACCCACGGCCAGTTCCGGCGATCTCCCGCCACCGGCAGGCGATACCAGATCACGGCCTGGAGGCCCGGTGGTGGAGAGGCATTCCATTCACGGATGAGGCGGGCGCTTTCCGTAGGATCCGCGAGGGTGAAGGCACGGCTGGCAGGAGTTTTATTCAAGGGGGCGGCGTCCTCGGAAATCACCTCCATCACCTTGCCATCGGTGCCGAACCAGACCTCACAGCCGTAGGTGGCCATGGCGATCCGGAAGGGGACGCCGAGCGCAGAGGCTTTCTTTGCCGCAGTGCGGGCGGTGGTCGGGTCAAAGATCACCACCGGTTGGCCGGCCTGTTTCGGGAGCTGGAGGGAATGAACCTGGAGGACGTAGCCGGGGCGCCGGGCGATGAGCTTCTTGAACGCGGGCTCTTCCAGCCAGGAAGGCAGCGTGGTGGGCACCAAGGGAATGGAGCCAGCTTCTTTCTGGAGGGCCTCCAGAAGCCGCGCATAGCGGTCGAGACGGGATTGGGGGCAATCGTAGTCGCACTGGATCTCGCGGGGAGCGAGGGATGCCAATTCCTTCACCACGGCTGCGACCGGGGCGATCTGCTCCGGTGTCCAATCCAAGCGTGAAGCGGAGGCCCCGATCCGGAGGACCAGCCCGCAACCGGGCTCGGGCAGCGGGCGGGTGACGGCCCGGCTGGTCTCGAAGGCCGAGCCCGTCCACCGCATTTCCGCCGCCCGGATGTGCAGAGTGGCGACCGTCCCGTGAGCCTGCTGCATGGCGGCGGCGACCTCCGGGCGGGACGGGGATTGCCAGACATAGGCCTCGATGGCGGGCGCCGGGCGCGGTGCTTCCTTCCGGCAGGAAGCCAGCGGAAACAGCAGCAGGATGAAGATCAACCAGCGGGGCGGCACGGCGATGACGGAACCGGTGTGGCGTAAAGTCCGCCGCTTGCCAATCGCGGGAAATCGGGCGGCGAGGATTTCCGGATTCGCAATCTGATCAATTCAGGTTCGCAGATTTTGCCGAGCTAAGGGGTTGTTGACCGGTCGTTTCCGTGCAATAGCCATTCCGTTCCTTTTGCCGTCTTTTCTGATTTCCCGATGATTTTGCCGCTCCATTCGAGTGTTGCAGCCGCTGCGTGGCCAGTGGTCCGGGAATTCGTGGAAAAGCACGGCTCCGATGCCTCCGTGGGGCGTCACGTCCGTTTTCTTGGGTAATAGCAATAGAGCAATGATCACGCCCGATGGCAGTCCGCTGCCATCGGGCGTTTTCCGTTCCGGGGAATGATCAGCCCAGCATGGCGCGCACGGCTTCTTCGTCGATGACCGTGACGCCGAGTGATTCCGCCTTGGTCCGCTTCGAGCCGCCGCCTTCTCCGGCGACGAGGAAGTGGGTCTTGGCGGAAATGGAGCCGGAGACCTTGCCGCCTTTTTCCTCGATCAGGCGCTTCATGTCATCGCGGTCGATGGTGAGGGTGCCGGTGATGACGAAGGTCTTGCCCGCGAGCGGCAGTGAGGAGAGATCGGCTTCGTTGGCTTTCGGCAGGTAGTTGTCCGACTTCGGATCGATACCGAGTTCCGACAGGCGCTCCAGCACGTGGCGGCCGGCTTCGGAGCCGAAGTAGTTGACCACGCTCTGTGCCGCCACGCCACCCAGCTCCGGGCTGATCGAGTAGGGGGCCAGCATCTCCGTGAGCTCGGCGATGCGGGGCTTGTAGTCGGTGGCGATCTGCTTGCGGCGTTCCTTTTCCGCTTCTTCCAGCTTCTCCTTTTTCGGGCTCACTGGATTGGCTTTCAGCCAAGTGTCCTTGAGCCCGCGCTCACCGATGGCGGGAAGGAGATCGGAGGTAGTGAGCTCGCTCAGGCTGGCGAACAAACGGGACAGTTCCTTGGCTGCGGATTCACCGACCTGGCGGATGCCCATAGCGAAGATCCAGCGATCCAGCGGCTTGCCGCGGGCGACCTCCAGAGCCTCGATGACCTTGGCGGCGTTCTTTTCGCCGAAGCGGCGGGGTTCGGTTTCCGTGCCGAGATTGAGGCTGCCGAGCGATTCCTCCGTGAGCGTGAATAGATCCAGAGGAGTGCGGCAGAGCTCTCTTGAGACGAGTGCCTCCGCCACGGTCTCGCCGACGCCTTCGATATCGAGCGCCTTGCGTGAGGCGAATTGCTTGATCTTGGAAACCGCCTGCGCGGGGCATTCGAAGTTCAGGCAGCGCCAGGCGACGAGGCCCTCTTCCTTGGTGATCGGGCCGCCGCACGAGGGGCACTTGCCACCGACGTGATCGAAGAGAGAGAACGGCTTCGAGGCAGGATCGCGCTTCTCGGTCACCACGCGGACTACCGCCGGGATGATCTCACCGGCCTTCTCGATGACCACCGTATCACCGAGGCGTACGTCCTTGCGCTGGATCTCGTCCTCATTGTGCAGTGTGGCACGGGAGACGGTGGTGCCGGAGACGAAGACCGGATCCAGCTCCGCCACCGGAGTGAGCACGCCGGTGCGGCCGACCTGCACGGTGATGGAATGGAGACGGGTTTCCTTCTGCTCCGGCAGGAACTTGTAGGCGGCGGCCCAGCGCGGCGCACGTGAGGTGAAGCCCAGCTTCTCACGCTCGGCGCGGGCCAGCACCTTCACCACCGCACCATCCGTGCCGTAGTCGAACTCCTGGCGCTTGGCATCGATCACGCGGATGCTTTTGAGAAGATCATCCAGATTCTCCGCGTGCAGCACGGGCTCGTTGGCCGGGATTCCCATCCGGACGAGGAGATCATGGAAGAGATCTTCCGTGGCGAGCTCGGGTCCATCGTAGGCACCGAGCCCGTGGGCGAAAAACGCCAGCGGACGCTGGGCCACGGCTTTTGCATCGAGCTGCTTGAGTGCTCCGGCGGCGGCATTGCGTGGATTCACGAAAGTCGGCAACCCGGCTTCGTCCCGCTCGGCATTCATCGCTGCAAAGGCCTTGTTCGGCATGAAGATCTCCCCCCGGATCTCCAGCAGCGGAGGATGACCGGCGGGCAGCGAGAGCGGCACGGTGCGGATCGTCCGCACGTTGTTGGTCACATCATCGCCGATGGCTCCGTCGCCACGGGTTGCCGCATAGGCGAGATGTCCGTCGCGGTAAACCAGTGAGACCGCGACCCCGTCGATCTTCGGCTCGACCGTGACAGCGATGCTTTCACGACCCAGGCCTTTTTGAAGACGCTTGTAGAAATCGATGAGTTCCTTCTCCGCGATGAATTCAGGGTCCGCTTTCTCCGGTGCCTTGAGCTCGAACACATCATCAATGCTGAGCATCGGCACGAGGTGGCGGACTTGTTGGAAGCCCTCGATCGGTGCGCCACCGACGCGCTTGGTCGGTGAATTGGCATCCTCGAATTCCGGATGTTTCGCCTCCAGTTCCTCCAGCTCGCGATAGAGCTTGTCGTATTCGGCATCGGAGATCTCCGGCGCGGCGTCGGTGTAGTAGAGCCGGTTGTGGTGCGCGAGCTCCCCGCGGAGCTGGCGGATGCGGGGTTCCGGAGAGGTCGGATTCTGGCTGAAAAGATCGTCCATGCGGCTCCGGCAATTAGAGCGCAGGACAAGGAGAGGACCAATGCGGAATTGCGCCGCAAGGGCTCATTCGAGTTTCCCTTGCCGCGAGAAGGGCAGGATGCGGCGCAGGACGATGCGCTGGATCTGGTCCAGGCGGATGGTGCCGAAGTAGCGGCTGTCCAGGCTGTTGGAATAGTGATCGCCGAGCACGAAGGCCTCGCCTTCCGGGACCACGAAAGGATAGGTAGGCATTTTGAACGAGAATCTGCGGGAAGTGGTAGGGGGCAGTTGGCTATGTTCGCCGCCACGTTCCGGAAGCACCGTGCCATTCACGGCCAGTTCGCCGCCGATGAGTTCGATCTTGTCCCCGGGCAAACCCACCAAGCGGTGGACGTAGATGCTGGGGGCACCGTTCGCCGGAAAACGGACCTCATACGTCACCAGCGTGCCACGGGAAAGTTGGGACGCGGACTTGAAGGGGCGGGCGCAGACGATCTTGTCTCCCGCGAGGATGGTGGGAGCCATCGAAGAGGTGGGGATGTTGTAGAGGCGCGGGCTGAGCCGTATGACCAATCCAACAAGGATCAACAGAAGGAGTCCTGAGAAACCAAGCCAGAGGAAAAGCCTGCGCCGCATCGTCACGAAGGCAGTTTGATAGCGGGAGGAGGGATTGGCACGCTGGAAATCCTCCTGCCATCCGGCACCTAGGCCAGCCTGCGGTGCATCCGCCGGAAGACGAGCGCGCCGCAGAGGGTGCCGGTCATGTCGGCGAGGAAATCATTGATGTCATCCCCGGAGCGGTGCGGTACCCAGGTCTGGTGATATTCGTCCAGACGGCCGACGGCCATGCCTGCGATCATGCAGAGGGCGAGGATGATGCCCCAGTCCGGCTTGGCGGGGCGCAGGCGGTAGAGAAAGGCGGAGAACAGGCCCGCGCCGCCGAAGAAGTAGCCGAAGTGGCAGAGCTTGTCGAAATTCGCGATGTTCTGCGTGCCGGGGATTTCCCGTGGCCCGGAGGACAGCCACCAGAGGGTGGCTCCCCAGATGATCCAGGCGATCAGCCAGACGGCCGGATGGCGGGGCAGGCGCATCGGAGCCGGCCCGGATTATTGCTTGCGCATCTCGTCCTCAAGGCGCTCGGCGAGCCACTGCTTCATCATCGACTGGTAGTTGAGGAAGCGGGAGCGGGCGATGCGCTTGATGCGGGAGAGCATGCGCGGGTCGAAGCGCAGCGTGATGGTGGTCGATTCCTTGGTATCGGACTCCTGCACGGAGGTGGCCATGAGACGGGAATCCAGCTCGTGTTCTTCCCAGAACCGGGCTTCGGATTGTTCGTCAGGGAATTCCGGGATATCAGACCAGCGGGTAATGGATTTCATCAGGCGGGGAAAGGGATCAGGTCAGCGGAGTTCGGCGTACTTGCGGTCGTAGAAGCGCTGTTCGGCTTCTCCCATGGTGCGGGCCGCGATGATGCGGGTGGCCTTGCCATCCGTCCGGAAGCAGAGGAACAGGTAGCGGTCCGAGACGGTGCGGCCCAGCGCGTAGAAGCGGGCCTCGCCATCGGAGCGGTCCACATCCGGCATGAAGCGCACGGAGAAGGGATCTTCGAGGGCTTCCTCGATCTCCTTGGGTTTGATGTCCCGGAGGTCGAAATGCACGTCGATGATGTCCAGTTCCATGTGAGAGTCGTTGAAGTGGGGATGTGAAAGGGAGGAAAGCGGATGAACAGGCGATGGGGAAGCGGAAACGCCCCGGGTGGAGGCATTTCCCTGTGCGGAGGGTCAGGGACCGGTGCCCGGGCCGGTCGGGTTGGTATTGTTGGGAGTGCCGAGTTCCGGGCGGAAGCCGTCCACGGACCTGCCGAGGATCGTGAGATCGCCCACACGGCCGCCGGGGCCGGTGATGATGGAGAAGGTGGGGATCAGGTCGCCGTTGCGCTTGAGGTCCTTCTGATGCTCGATCGCGTCGGCGATCAGATTCTCGGCCTGTTGGGATAGCGGGCCGAAATTGCCATTCTTTCCGGTGAGGGCGGAGGTGCCGACCATCCGGGCGAGATCGACGGTGACGGGCATCTGGAGGATCTGCCCGTTCGGGTGCATGATGATCATCTGCCCGGCGGGGATCTCCATGGCGTTCTTCTGCCCCTTGATGTAGAGCTTCTGCTTGCCCTCCAGGGTCACCAGCTTGATCCACTTCTGGGGGCTGTATTCGAACATCACGGTGGTGCCGGTGATGGCGGCGGTCACGGTGGCGGTGCGGATGGTGGCACCGCCATTGGTCTTCGGGACCTGGAGGAGGATGGTGCCTTGGGAGAGCTCCATGTCCCGGCCGCCGGCGCGGAAGGAGAAGACGGAATTCTGACCGAGGCGGGTCACGGTATTGTCCGTGAAGGTGAGTTCCGCGCGCGAGCGGCGACCGGTTTCCACGGAGGTGGAGCCGCTGACGGTGTCTCCGACGGCCGCAGGGCGGGCGGATTGGGCGTCGGGGAGGATTTTCACCTCATTGACCGCCACGGTGACCTTGGCGGACTTGAGAGGATCCGCATGACCGGCGGCGAGGGCCAGCAGCGAAACGGTGGTGGTGAGGAGGGCCGTTTTCATCGCGGGATCGGGTGTTAGAATTCAAACACGGCACCCACGCCCAGCCCGGCGGTCCATGCCTGGGAGTCGTTCGCGCCGAAGGGGGTGTTGGAGTCGGAATCGCTGAAGAAAATCGAGGTGTAGACCTTCATGTCCTTGCACGGCTGGTAGGCGAGCTCGAGGCCTACCACCTGGTTGAAGTCCTGCCGGTCCTCCGTGTAGAAGGGGAAGACACCGGTGGGGGAATCGAAGTCCCAGAAGGCCCCGCGGTAGGACAGGGTGGCGCTCAGCTTGTCCACGATGAACCAGGTGTAGTGGACATCGAGGGCATACTCGTTGCGCTGGAGTGTGGAATCATCCGCCGCCAGATCGAAGGCCGCGCTGATGCCGGCCGAGAGGTGGTGGTGCGGGGTATTGAAGAGCACCTTCTGCGCGCCCACGCGGATGCGGGCGGCGCTGTAGTCGTCGTTGTTCGGGAAGATGAACGCGCCGTTGTCGAAGTTGAGGAACTGGTATTCGAAGCGGCCGTAAACCAGCAGGTCCTGGAGATCCGGCAGGAGCTTCACTACACCGGCGTAGACCACGTAGTTCTGGAAATCGTTGGCGTTGCCGTCATCGAACTCGAAGAAACTGGTGTCCAGCCCGAGGTCCGCGAACCAGCCCGGGCCGATGCGCGGCTGCCAGGAAACCGCGGCGCGGGCGGTCCAGAACCACGATTCGTCATCGAGCTGGCGGGTGGCGGCGGGAGCATTATCCGTCCAGTAGAGGCCGGTGGAAAGCTCCGCGCGGACCGGCGGCAGGCCCTTGTATTCACCGAGGATTTCCTGCACGCCGAGATCGGAATCGCCGGGCGAGAACGGTGCGAAATCCCGGCCACTGTCGACCTCGCGGGCCTCCAGCTGGGCGGGGTCGTAGTCCGGACGGGAATCGCCCAGAAAGCGGTCGAAGGAAGACAGGACGTCCGCCGTCGCAAGCGAGGGCACAAGCGCGAGGGATAGCAGGCCAACGGTTCTCGATTAGGGGATTTTCCTGTTAGTCGTGCGTAGATTAGGGAGAATACGTAGCCATGACAAGCCTGCGCGCGATCACCCGGGAAACGCCCGGTCCGGAAGGCGCTGGTGGCGTTTCTGGGGAGTGCGCTGGTGGTGCTGGTGGCGGTGCTGCCGTTTCCGATTGTTCAGCCCGCTGCAGGATATCTCGCGGAAGGCCGACCGGGGGATTTGGGATATGGTTCTCAGGGCGACCGGGGGGCCGAAGGAACGGCAGGATGTCGTGCTGCTGGGCATTGATGATGCCAGTCTTTCCAGCACGGACGTGGATCCGCAGGTGGTCGCCGGCGATCCGATTTTGGGCATGATGACCAGCCGCTTCCCGTGGGACCGATCGGTCTGGGCGGCGGCGATCGACAAGCTTTCGGACGCGGGCGCGAAGCTGATCGTGATCGACTTGTTTTTCAGCGAAGAACCTTCCCCCGAATCGGACTTGGATCTGGCGGAAGCGATCGCGCGCCATCGGGACAAGGTGATTCTGACATCGGCGTTCTCGGAGACAGGGGTGAAGGATGGAGGCGAGACGGTTTACACGTTGATCGAGCCCATCCCGGAGCTATTCGGCCCGGGACCGGACCAGACGCGCTGTGGGTTCGCGAATTTCAATCCGGATGAAGATGGCACGGTGCGGGAGGTTTCCTACGTCACCACGCTGTCCGAGATGAACGGCCATCCCCACCAGGACTCCGAGCGGGTCTATTCGCTGGCGGGGGAAATCCTGCGGGCTCTTGGCAAGCCCGTGCCGGAAGGCCGGCAGGAGATGCGGATGGCGCTGGGGCAGAAGGACGGTGCGAAGAGTATCTATGCCCCCCGCAGCGTCCGCTCGATCTTCGTGCCGGACGATTGGAAGCGGAACTACGGTGGTGGTAGTTTTTTCAAGGACAAGATCGTCATGATCGGGCCTACCTCTCCGCGGTTCCAAGACCAGCATGCCACGATCGGTGGCGTGATCACCGGACCCCAGCTCCATCTCCAGGCTCTGACCTGCGCGCTGGAGGGCGCTTATGTCCGGCCGGTGGATCAACAGCATGCCATGGGGGCATGGCTGCTGCTGTTGCTCGGCGCGGTGGCTGCGGCGGTGGCGTGGTCCGCGTGGATCAGTCGTCCCATTGTCTCCGCAGTCGGTGCTCTCGGGTTGGCAGGCGTGTTGTTGGCAGGCTCCTATCTGCTGGTGGCGAAAGCCTTCTTGTTGGTCATGGTGGTGCTGGTGGGAGGGACATTTGCCGCCGGCTGGATTCTCGCCCAGTCCTACGACCTGGTGACGGAAAGGCTGGAACGTGGCCGCCTGCATCGGGAGTTCCGGCGTTTCGTATCACGCGATGTGGCGGACACGCTGGTGCGCGATCCGGATCTGTATCGTGGCGTCGCTTCAGGGCGCAGGCGGAGGGTGGTGGTGCTGTTCTCGGATGTGCGCGGCTTCACCAGCCGCTCGGAGGACAGTGATCCGGCGGAGCTGGTGACCCAGCTCAATGAGTATCTGTCCCGGATGGTGGACATCGTTTTCAAACACGGCGGCACGCTCGACAAGTTCATCGGCGATGCGGTGATGGCCCACTGGGGCGCGTTGGAAGAAGGGGATGAACGAACCCATGCCCGCTCCGCCATCGAGGCTGCGGCGGACATGCTGGAGGCGCTCGACGAGCTGAATGAGAAGTGGAGCGCTGAGGGCCGGGAGCCGTTCAAGATCGGGATCGGCCTGCACCTTGGCGAGGTGCTGGCAGGGGAGATCGGCTCACGGGAACGCACGGAGTTCGGCGTGATCGGGGATGCGGTGAACCTCGCCTCACGCATCGAGGGAATGACCAAGTACCTCGCCGTGCCGCTGCTGGTTTCCGGAGCGGTGGTGGAGGCGGCGGAAGGACAGACCCGGCTGCGGTGTGTGGGGCGCATCCGGGTGAAGGGCCGTCATGAGCCGGTGGAGCTGCACACCTTGTCCCGTGATCCGGATCTGGAGGAACCTTTCGCGGAAGCGCTGGTGTTGTTCCAGAAAGGCGAGTTCGCGATCGCCGCGGAGGCCTTTCTGGATCTCCAGCGTGCCGATCCGGGAGATGGCGCGGCCAGCCGTCTGGCCAAGTGGTCGGCGGACTATGCCGTGGAGCCGCCCGCGACCTGGGACGGCACCGTGATCATGGACAGCAAATGACGCCCTTCGAGACCACGAAGCCTCCTGCGATGGCAGCGGCGTAGCCGACCTTGCACAACACGTGCAGCAATTGGTCGGTGGTGAAACCGGTCCAGCCCTCGCACTTCGCGAAATCAATGAGCCAGTGGAGCACCAGCTCGACCAAGGCAAGCCCCACGGAGCCGGTGATGATCCACACCGAGCCCGCATGCACCAGCGCATGGGCGGTGAGGGCGTGGATCCACAGGCCCTTCGGTGCCACGCTCTCCGCGAACATGGCTCCGGAGTCCGAGTGCCGGTCCTTGGCCTTCGCCAGGAAGGCTCCTTGGAGCGGATAATCCGCCAGCGCGTGCCCGATCAGCAACGCGAACAGAAGTGCTCCGCCACGGGCCAGATCGAACTGGCCGGAGGAGGTTGCAACTGCACCGAGGATCAGATCGGGGAACATGACGGCTTCAGTGCCAGAAATCGTGGAATTCGGACTCCTGTTCCTTGGCGGCGAGACGCTCGTTCATGCGGCGGATACGGCGGCTCATCAGGGTGACCAGCGAGGCCAGCAGGCGCGCCCCGGCTTCCGGGTAGGCGGTCACGAAGGCCTCGACGTCATCGCGGTTCACACGCCACACTTGGGTGAAATCCTGCGCGGTGACGGAAGCGCTCGCGGTGCCCGGATCGAAGACATTCACCTCGCCGAGGGTCTCACCGGCCTCCGCGCGTGCGATCAGGGTACGGCGGGTCTGGGAATCCGTGTGGACGTGCAGCACGCCGGAGATGACGAAATACAGGGAGTCCTGCGGTTGATTCTCGAAGATGATCGTCTGTCCGGGCTGCACCGGAAGGAACTCACCATAGTTGCTGAGAAGGGCGCGGTCATCATCGGCAAGCGAGGCCACGATGCCTTGCGCCGGGAGTTCGGGACGTGAAAAATCGGTGCTCATTTGGGGATGATGCGATGAATGCTGGCGAGTCCCCTGTTGGAGGGGAAGGCAAATCGCATCAGCTGATCCGGAGCCTTGGTTCCAGCCGCCGCCCGTTCTTCAGGCACACCCTCTCAATGATTTTCGCTGAAGAGCTCGACGGTGAGCCGGAGGTAGGTGGCTTGGTCGAGCATGAAGGGGTTCGGCTCGTTGTCGACCTGGCCGTAGTAGAAGCGGTTCAGGGCTCCGGCGCTGGCGGGGGTGATGCGCAGCTCGTGGGTCACCAGCCCGGCATCCTCACCGTTTTCATCCACCTTGTTGCTGGTGACGCTGAAGACGAACGCCGGGTCGGCGAGGGCGGTGGCGGCTCCTTCGTCCTCTTCGGACAGCCAGCGGGTGGCACTCACGCCGATCAGGGCATCCAGAAAGTTGCGGGCGCGCCCTTCCTCCAGATCGAGGGTGACATCCTTGCCATCCCGCATGGCTTCGAATTTCTCGAAGTTGTCGTTGTAGCGCAGTGCGGCGAGCGGTTTGCCCTTGGCTCCGATGGTGAGGCTCTTGATGTCCGTCTTGCTGAGAGACCAGATGAGGCCGCCGCGCCATTCAAAGGCACGGGTGGCGATCTTGCTGACGATGTCCCCGGTTACTTTCACCACCGTGGTCGTGCCGGTACGATTGGCGTAGTAGGTGCCGGCCCTGTCCCGGCCGAAGGCCAGCTCCAGCGTCTGGTTGTCCACGGAAAGGAACCGGAGCTTGAGGATGGGATTGTCCAGACCCCATTGGCTGAGGTCGGTGGCGGCGTCCGTCACGAAGCCCGCGACCTTCACCCTGCTGACCGCGTTGAGCAGGTCGAAGACGCGCAGGTCGTTGGCGGGAAGCATGGTTTCGCCTTCACCGATCATCCATTGCTTCGGCTGGCGGGTGAGGGAGATCGCGGGTTTCCCGGCGGGCTGGATGAGGACCCCGGAAACGGCAGCGATGTTGAGATTTGTCAGGGTCGCATCCCGCAGCGTGTTCACGGTGAGTGGCAGGCCGGAAAGCCCCAGCATGTCCCGGTCGGATTTCACCGGCAGTTCGAATACGGTGCCGGGGCGGTCGCTGATGGTGGCCAGCCGTGTGGTGGCTCCGGGAGTGGCGGGAGGCAGGATCTCGAGCACGGTTTCCGTGGCGGCACCGAAGGCCTGGATGGCAATTTGTTCGGTGCCGACGGTTGCGCCGTTGGTGGGCAAGGTCACGGAAGCGCGGTCGCTGACCTTCACGGCCCGCAGGTTCTTCAGTCCGGCCAGCAGCAGGATCATCTGCTCGGGGTCGGTCGTCAGATCGAGAGGTTTGATGATGTGCCAGGCGTGCTGCTCGCTCTCACGGGCCAGGGTCAGTTCACCTCCGCTGGTGCGGATGCGGATGTGCTGGAGCTGCTGGGGGACGAAGTAGAACGGATGATGATCGCGCAGGTAGCGGAAGCCATCGTTGAAGAGCGGATGAATGTCCCCCGTGCAGGCGTAGACGTGGTTCTTGCGGGCCTTGTCCCAAGGGCGGATGAATACCGTGGGCACTTCGATCGGCTGCTCGGGAGCGGCGCCGGGTTTCTGCTCGGGTTGTTCGGTGCCGATCCACGCGGTCTTGCGGCCCAGCAGGTACTTGCACAGCGGCAGACCGTTTTCATCCTCCATGCGAAGGACGATCACGCCGTCCTTGAAGCCCGCCGTCACGCCGTCGATCTTGTCCTTCGGGATCACGTCCTCGACGTGGGTGCCGCGCGTGAAATTGATGAGAGCCTCCGCGGCGTAGGGGTCCATGCGGTCCTTCCACGGTTCCTCCATCATCCAGCCCTGCTTGGGATACCACTTGAAAATCGCACGGGTGCCCTGGTTCGCGTTTTCGGGAGTATTGGCATCATCCGAGATGGACGCGGCCTTGGTGAAGAGGGTGATCTTCCGGACCTTTTCCGATGCCGGGGTGGGGAAGCCGGGGTAGAGCAGTTCTCCGATCCTGGTGGGAGGTGCGCCGAAGATGGCATCCAGGTTTCCCCGCGTCAGACACCAGCCGACAAGGCCGCACGCGATGGTGGCGAAGATGGCGATCAGGAAGGTGAAGACGGGAGAACGCATCGGATCAGGCGCGGCGCGAGGACCAAACGAAACCGGCGATCACCAGCACGAAGGCCGGCAGGAAGAACAGGTTCACCCGGTTGATGAACGCGGCCTGGGAATCCAGCAGTGGAATCCGGTACTTGCCGAGAGTACGGGGGCCGACTCCGAACAGCTTCTCGCGGCCGACCAACCAGTTGACCGAGGAGGAGAGGAAATCGACGTTGGACTCCATCAGGTTGTTTGGATCGAGGAAGTCGGTGTTGGACATGACCAGCATGCGGGAGCTCTGGTCGGCGAAGCGGACGTCGCTTTCCGAACCGCGGGTGACACCTGCGGCGAGGAAGATCGGTGGTCCCTTGTCCTCCAGGGGATCGAAGGTTTCCTTGCCTTGGCCGAACTTGGTTTCCCCCCAGAACTGGGGCTGGGCTTCGATCAGGGCGATCGGGTGGATCTGGCGGTTTGCCAGGGCGTCTTCTCCGGAGTTCTCACGCACTTCCAGCGAGGCGCTGGTGCCATCGAAGATGGTCGATTGCGTGGACAGCTCGCCGAGGAAAGGGACGCCCTTCGTGAAGTTGGCCTGCACGGTGGAGATCGTCTGGCCGTTGCGCACGGCGACGACATGGTCGCGCCGGGGCGTCACGCCGTTGGCGCGCAGAAAGGCCCGCAGGCGGGCGGGGACTTCATCCGGCTTCAGGAGGACGATGAGGGCGGACTTATGGCGGTCCCAGTAGGTTTCGAGGACGTTGATCTCTTCCGGGGTGAAATCGTATTTCGGAGCCACGATCGCCACGGCGGCGGCGTCTTCCGGGATGGCGGTCATCCCGGCCAGATTGACGGGCTCCAGCAGGAGGTTCTGAAGTGCCAGCGTCTTCTCAAGCGTCCGCCATGGGGAGCTGGCGCTGTCGGTGTCCATGCGGCTCTTGTCGGCTAGGAAATAGACCTTGCGCGGGGTTCCTTCGATGGCGGCGACGAGGCCGGCGGTCAGGAGGTCCTCGGCCTGGATGGCCTCCGGCGTGCTCGCCTTTCCGGCCTCCGCTTTGTAGATGACCATCGAGTCGGTATTGATGATGCGGACGTTCGCGGAGGTGGGCTTCTTGTCGCGGGTGGAGGCTTCGATCTGCTCCTGGCTGCGGGCGTCGACGATGACGAGATCCTTGCGGGCGATCTGCTGGTTCGCCGGGTCATACATGCCGTAGGTGGCGGCCAGCTTCTGGGCCTCGTCCAGGTTCCGCACCGGGTCGATCATCTTCACCACGATCTTGCCCTCGGACTCATGGGCGTAGTTCTCCGCGAGCGAGCGCACGCGGTCCACCATGGGTGCGCTGGAGCGCATGGCCACGATGATGGTGATGGGGTCCTTGTGCTTCCGGACCGCATCGCTGCGGACGTAGTTCAGGGAGCGCTCGGAGAGTGAATAGTCGCCGACACGGGAGTAGTCCCGGGTGCGGAAATACTGGGACGCCAGGTAGTTCGCCGCGATCAGCAGCAGCGCGATCAGGGCGATCTGGACGAAGGAAAGGGAGCCGACACGCCAGCGGCTGACCGGCTTGGCGGGAGGTGTCGTCGGTTCTGGAGCGGAATCGGACATGGACGGGAAAGGGGGATCAGTGCTTCCAGCGGCGGTAATCGACGACCTGATAGGTCATGAACAGCAGGAACGCGGTGAGGCTGAGGTGGAAGACGACCGGGCGGGTATCCATCACACCGCTGGCGAAGTAGTGCAGGTGCTGCTGGATGGAAATGTAGCGGAACAAGGCCGCGCCGGGGAAGCCATCCCCCCAGATCACGGTGACGAAGCCGAGGAAGTAGATGATCAGCAGCCCGCAGATGGTGGTGATCCCGGCAATGATCTGGCTGCTCGTCAGCGAGGAGGCCAGACAGCCCACGGCGGTGAAGGCCGCGCCCATCAGCAGGGCGATGCTGTAGGTGCCGATGAGCCCGCCATTGGTCCAGGCCGGCGGCAGTCCGGTGCTCCAACTGAACAGCTGGAGCTGGAAGTAGCTGGGGATCCACAGGACGATGTAGAACACATAGGCGGCGCAAAACTTGGAAAGCACCACCTGCCAGGTCCGCACCGGGGCGGTCAGCAGGGTCTCCAGCGTGCCGCTCTTCTCCTCATCGGAGAACAACCGCATCGTGATCAGCGGGAAGATGAACAGAAAATAGAACCAGAACAGCGGGGTGTGGCACATGGCATAGACCAGGCTGCTGTTCGATCCGCCGGTGCGGAACCCCTTCATCGCCATGGACAAGGAGATCCCCTGCATGATGATGACGAAGGCGAGGACGATCCAGCCGAACGGATTCTGGAAGAACCCCTTCAGCTCCTTTCGAAATAGAATCCGGAATGCTCGCATCGGGTGACGACGGGTGGGGCCCGGAATCGTCCGGGCGGGTGGCCTTTCCTAGGGAAATGGCGGCGGGTGGCAACCGGAAAAGCTCGCAGCCGTCAGGGCGAGAGTCGCTCGATCCGCCAGCCCGCCCCCTCGCGGGTGTAGACGAAGCGGTCATGGAGCCGCGCCGGGCCGCCCTGCCAGAACTCGATCGCCTGTGGGACCACGCGATAGCCGCCCCAATGCGGGGGGAGGGGAATCTCGCCGTCTCCGAAGCGGGCGTGTGCTTCCGCGAGTTTGTTTTCCAAAAACGCCCGGTCCGGAATGACCGTGCTTTGATCGGATACCCAGGCTCCGATCTGGGACTCCCGCGGGCGGGAATGGAAATAGGACAGCGACTCCTCGTGGGAGGTTTTGATCGCCCGCCCCTGCACAATCACCTGCCGCTCCAGGATCACCCATGGGAAAAGCAGGCAGGTCTGGGGATTGACGGCGATATCCAAGGCCTTCCGACTCTGGTAGTTGGTGAAAAACACGAAGCCGCGTTCGTCCACGTTCTTCAGCAGGACGGTCCGCTGGGCGGGCATGCCGCGCTGGTCCACCGTGGCCAGGGTCATGGCATTCGGCTCATGCAGGCCGAGCTCGGTGGCCTGCTGGAACCAGCGGGTGAACTGGGTGAAAGGGTCCGCGGCCAGCTCCTCGCGGTGCATGCCGCGGCCCGAGTATTCCTTCCGGAAGTCCGACAAATCCATGCCCGATGCAACGGCGGACCGGACGGATGTGCAAGCCATGATGGCTACTTCGCCGCGCGTTGCTGGAGGATTCCCACGCGTTTTTGGATTGCCGGGCCGAAGCGGTGGTTGGCGGTGAGAAGGTCCCATCCCCGGTTCTGATCGGAACTTTCGGCCGCCAGAGTGAGCCATTGCTGCTCCTGAGCGGGCCGGAATACCTCCGCGCGGCCCACCAGCACCCGCACGGTGGCGGAGGGGGCGGGCGTCACCTCCAGCGGCAGGATGCGGTCGGTGGCGGTGCGCGGGAGCACCCAGAACACCCGCAAGCCCTGCATCTCGAAGTAGCTCCGCCACCACGTCTGCACCATCGCGTGCGCCTCGGCGTCGGTCAGTCCGCAACCGGCCAAGCCGGATTGGACGGCGCGGTAGAGCGGTTCACAGAAACCGGCGGGCTCGGTTTTGAAGCCGCTGTCCGGCAGTGTGAGTGAAGCTTCCGGGGCCAGCCCGTCCCGGCGCTCGGTCCAGCGCACCGTGCCATCGGTCATCCGCTCGAAGGCGACGAGGTAGGGGATGTTGCCGCCGCTGTGATTTTGAAGATGGAGGTTGTCCGTGATGTCGACCGTCGTTTTGAGGCCGGGATCGAAATGGCCGAGGCCACGATAGAAGAGGTAGCCCTCGGTTTCACCGCCGCGGGTGCGGACGGCATTGGTGTCCGGCACGCGGGCACGGACCCAGCCGAGCGAATCGTTCGGCTTGAAGAGCAGTTGCTTCGCGCTGTCCGCCGGGGAGAGCACATCCACGTCCCACTCGATCGAGCCGTGGTAGGGCTTGTTGAAATCGAGCACCCACGCGGCGAGCGGGGTCGGGTTCTTCACCGGATCGGCCGGAGCCGGAGGCTCGGGAAGGGTCTCGCCGCCGGAGCGCTCCGGATACCACTGGCTGATGGTGCCACCATTGAAACCGACCTTCACCGAGGCATGAAACGCCTCGGGCGCATGGAAGTAGATCACCGGGGTTTCCATCTTCACCGTGACACCCGCCAGCGGCCGGTTGGCCAGTCCCTTCATGAGCGGCCCGGAGAATCCATGGGTGCCGTGAACCCGCATCATGCGGCCGATGTCCGCAGGCTTCTGCGCCTGACCGTTCTCCAGACCGTAGTGGGCGTGGACGAAGGGCGGCAGGAGCTCTTCTTCGCGATCAAGTCCATCCAGCAGAATCCCGTCCGAACCGGAGACCGTGGTGAAGGTCCCCCACTCGTGGAGTTGGTATTCCGTCCCTCCGGCCGCGAGAGCGGTGGAGGCCAGCAATGCGAAGGTGCTCGTTTTCATGGGTCTCCGAGGGTCGGACACTCCATGGTGTGGATCAAGTTCGTGATGAACGGTTTACGTTGAATTTACCGAGGGGAAGACGGGCGAAGGTAGGAAAAATCCGAAAGATCGGGGAATTTTCCGGCAATTGGGAAAGAGCAATGGAACATCCGCCCGCGAATTCTGAAGAGCATCTGGTGGCGCTCATCACGCGCTATCAGGGAGAGCTGCGCGGATATATCCAATACCTGATGCCGGCGGACGACCGGTTGGTGGATGATGTGCTGCAGGAAACGAACCTCCTCTTGTGGCGGAAGGCGGCTGACTACGACCCGGAGCGCTCGTTCCTGCCGTGGGCTCGTGGAATCGCTTTCTTCCAAGTGAAGTCCGCACGCCGGGACGCGGCTCGGGATCGGCATGTGTTCGATTCTGATCTTATCGACCAATTGGCGGCGGAGGATTTCGATGATGACGAGGAGGCCAGCGTTCTGGACCACGCGTTGCAGGAATGCCTGGGGCAGTTGCCGCCTGAGCGCCGCACGTTGATCCTGGACCGCTACCGGCCGGAATCTTCGGTGGGAGGACTGGCTGTGGCCAGGGGCCAGACACCCAATGCCGTTTCAATGGAGCTGCACCGCATCCGCCATCTGCTGGAGTCCTGTGTAGAGAGAAAACTGAGCCGCCCTGTCCCATGAACTCTTCCTCCCATGACCGCCGCCTGGAGGTGCTTACCCACCTGCTGCTGGATGGTGATCTTCCGCCGGACGCAGCGGAGGAGCTTGCTGCTCTGTTGCGGGGCAGCTCCGGGGCACGGCGTCATTATCGGCGGATCGTCTCCATCCACAGCTCGCTGGTGCGGCATGGCCGTAGCGAGGTGCCGGCTTTCGTGCCGGAAAAAATCACACCGATGCCGGTGCGTCGGGGTAGCCGTTGGTGGCCGTTGGCGGCAGCTGCGGCTGTGGGGGTGATGGTCGGGACGATGATCTTCTCCAGCCGGAAATCCGTGCCCCCGCCGGCGATGCTCACTGGAATGACTGCGGCCAGCTGGCCGGAGCCGGTAGTTCTCCAGCAGGGGTTTGGTCCTGGGAAGGTGCAGGATCTTACGGGCGGCTTCGCGGAGCTTAGTTACCGGAGCGGGGTGAAGGTGGTCCTGCAAGCTCCGTGCCAGTTCGAGGTGACGGGGGATCATTCGATGAAGGTGACGCGCGGGAGAGCTTCGGTGAAAGTGCCGAAGGGGATGAGCGGCTTCCAGGTCGATACGCCCGGCGGTCGCATCACGGACTTGGGAACCGAGTTCGGCGTGGCGGTCGGCAAGGGCGACGATGGCGCGGTGGTGGTCAGCGAGGTGTTCGATGGCGAGATCCTGATTCCCAGCGAGGCTTCGTCGTTTCAGCGGCTGAAACGCGGTGAGTCGATGGCGATCCTCCGGGACAAAGCCGGTACCCGTCTGCTCTCGCAGTTGGACAACCAGCCGGTGAGCATCGCAAATCCGGTGCGGCATCTGCCCGTTGTGAGCGCCCGCCCGGCGGACGGTGTGAATCTCGCACTGGGAAAGCCGGTCTTTTCCCCGAGCTACTATACGGGCCGTGCCGGCGAGGTGTTCCCGCCGGACAATCTGACCGACGGCCAGCTCAATGACACCGGTGTGCCGGGAGACTGGTCTTTCTGGCTGGCCCCGAACCGAACGGACGGGGAGTTCACGGTGGATCTGCTGGAGTCTGTCACGATCGGCCGGGTCGATCTCCAGAACACCCGCAATCGCGACCATGCCGACCGCGGTATCCGAGAGTTCGCGCTGCTGGTGTCCGATGACAATATCTCCTTCCGGGAGGTGGCGCGGGGCGAGCTGGCTCAGGTTGCCGAGCTACCGCCGCCGGGTACGGACATTCCATTCGAGTCGTTCCGGTTTCCTCCGGTGACAGCCCGTTACGTGAAGCTCGCCTGTCTGGCCCATTGGCGCAACGCCAGCCGCCCTCTGTCCAATCCGAACGAAGGTGGAGGGCTCAATGAAATTCGGATCTTCGCGCCGTGACCTGGTTTGACTGATTTTTCGTCACCTTTTTCCCATGTCCTTTCGAATTGTTTCCAGAGTCGTGATCCCGGCTGCGCTGGTGGTTGTCGGTGGAGCGTTTGCCGTGTGGAGCCGCTCTCAGGCGGCGGCACCGGTGTCTGTAAAGGCTGGCTCTTCCACGGAGCTGCCTGCAAAGGTGTCGTTCAACGCCCACATCCGCCCGATCTTTTCGAACACCTGCTTTGCCTGCCATGGTTTCGACAAGGCCCACCGCAAGGCGGATCTGCGGCTGGACACCGAAGAGGGCGGCTACGCGAAGTTGAAGGATTCCGAGCTGCGGGCGATTGTCCCGGGGAAGCCTGAAGAGAGCGCGATCTGGAAGCACATTGTCTCCAGCGATCCGGAACAGGTGATGCCGCCGCCGGAGTTCCACAAGGATCTCACGGAAGTTCAGAAGGGTCTCATCCGCCGTTGGATTGAACAAGGGGCGAAGTACGAGCAGCACTGGGCTTTCGCGCCGGTGGTGAAGCCCGCCATGCCAGAGGTGACCAAGCACCCGGAATTGGTAGGGAATCCGATCGACGCCTTCATCCTCTCCAGACTGGAGCAGGAGAACCTGGAGCCCTCTCCCGAAGCGGACAAGGCGACGCTGCTGAGGCGGCTGACCTTGGATCTGACGGGGCTGCCGCCCGTGCCGGCGGAGATCGATTCTTTCGTGGCGGACACCCTTCCGGACGCATACGCACGGCAGGTGGAGCGGTTGCTGGCTTCTCCGCACTACGGTGAGCGGATGGCGGTGCCATGGCTGGACGTGGTGCGCTTCGCCGACACGGTGGGCTATCACGGTGACCAGAACCAGCGGATCTTTCCCTACCGGGACTACGTCATCAAGGCGTTCAACGACAACAAGCCTTTCGATCAATTCACAGTCGAACAACTCGCAGGCGACCTGCTGCCGGGAGCAACGGACGAGCAACGAATCGCAACGGGCTTCCTGCGGTTGAATCTGATGACCCGCGAGGGCGGAGCCCAGCCGCCGGAGTATCTGGCAAAGTACACGGGCGATCGCGTGCGTGCGGTGGGTGCTGCCTGGCTGGGTCTGACCACCGGCTGTGCAGAGTGCCACGACCACAAGTTCGACCCGCTGCTTGCGAAGGACTTCTATTCGTTGGGAGCGTTCTTCGACGACGTGCGGCAATGGGGAGTGTATTCCGACTACAACTACACGCCGAACAAGGACCTGCCGGGATTCAACAATGAGTATCCGTTCCCGCCTGAAATATACGCGCCGAACACCGCGGTGCAGAAGCGCCTGCTGTGGCTTCAGGATCAGGGCGTGGCGGTACTGGCGGCGGGTGGAAGGATGGATGCTCCCGGGGTCCAGCAGTGGAAACAGGGCGCGGCCGCGTTCCTCGCAGCGAACCCTACCGGCTGGGCGGCGCTGGCACCCGGAGAAATCATCACCGCGAAGGGCACTCCACACGAGGCCGATGAGGCGGACCGCTCGATCCTGCTCACAGGATCACCGGTGAAGGACGAGGTGGTGACGGTGGTCTTCCCGCTGCCGGACTCGGGTGTGCGGGCGATCCGGCTCGAAGGTCCTGCCGGACGAGAAGAACTCGGGCAGGGTAGGCAGGGAGGCGAGCGGGAAGTTCAGTGTCACGCCGACGTTCGCCATGGATGGAGTTCCTTTGAAGATCGCATGGTCGCAGGCCGATCGTCGTACCCCGGCGAAGTATCACGAAGGTGACAGTTCGCCGTTGTTGGAACCGCAGTGGACTTCCGCGCCGGCGGTGCTGGAGGAACCGCGGGACGCTGCTTCCCGACCCCATCAGGCGGTCTATCATCTGGCGGAACCTCTTCCAGCGGCTGCCGGGAGGTACTGCGTGTCACGTTGGCGAGCGCCAACCTCGGTCGGGTCCGCCTGAGTGTGACTCCCTTTGGAGATGCGGTGCCGGGGATGGCTAGTGCGTTGCGTGCCCAACTTGCCACGGCATTGAAAGTGCCTGCCGCGTCGTTGAGTGAAGCCAATCGCCGCGAACTCGTGGCGGGCTGGCTCCAAGGCACCACGCCGGACGCGGAGCTGCCTGTCGACTACCGTAGAATCCGGGACGGGATCATCGCTTGCCGCGGTGGCTACGCTCACTCGATGGTGGCAGAGGCGCTGCCTGCGGATCAGGTGCGGGTATCCCATCTGCTGCCGCGTGGCAATTGGGCGGCTCCCGCTGAGGTGGTGCAGCCTGCGGTTCCGGAATTCCTGCCTCATTCGGCGCTGGCCGGAAAGGCTGGGCGCCTCACCCGCCTTGATCTCGCTCACTGGCTGACATCCCCGGAGAATCCGTTGACTCCACGCCAGTTCACCAACCGGTTGTGGAAGCAGTTCTTCGGCAAGGGGCTCTCCAACGTGCTCGATGATTTGGGTAACCAGGGCGAGTGGCCATCCCATCCGCAGTTGATCGATTGGCTCGCGGCCGAGTTCCGCGATTCCGGTTGGGATGTGAAACACATGGTCCGGCTGATCGTCATGAGCCACACCTACCGGCAGCGCTCGGCGGCCCGGGATGAACTGGCCGCGATCGATCCGGGCAACCGTCTGCTCTGCGAGCAATCACCTCGGCGCCTGGACGCGGAATTCGTGAGAGACAACGCGCTCGCCATCTCCGGCCTGCTGTCCGGTGATCTGATCGGTGGTCCCAGTGTGAAGCCGTATCAACCGGTCGGCTACTACGCGAACCTGAATTTCCCCCAGCGCGACTACATCGCCGACACCGGCGACCTGCAATACAGGCGCGGCCTCTACATGCACTGGCAGCGTACGTTCATGCACCCGATGCTGGCCGCCTTCGATGCCCCGAGCCGCGAGGAATGCTCCGCAGACCGGTTGCAATCCAACAGCCCGCAGCAGGCGCTGGTGCAGCTCAATGATCCAACCTTCGTGGAGGCGGCCCGCGCCTTTGCCTTGCGATTGGTCGTTGAACATCCGGCCGCCACGGATCCCGAGCGTGTCCGGGATGCCTTCCTCACGGCGCTCGGCCGGGTGCCGAAGCCCTCCGAACTGCAATCTCTGGTCGCCTTTGTCGGACAACAACGATCGGCCTACGCGGCTACCCCAGCGGATGCCACGGCGTTCCTGAAGACTGGTCTTTCCGATCATGGTGATCCTGCCAATGCGGTGGAACTCGCGGCTTGGACCCAGACCTGCCGTGTGATCCTGAACCTCCACGAAACCATTACCCGCTACTGAGATGAAACATCCCTTCATCGAACATCTCGAACGGCACCAGCTCGACTGGAGTCGGCGTACTTTTCTCAAGCGCAGCTTCGCCGGTCTCGGCGGACTGGCGTTCGCACAGCTCTTTGGCGCGGGAAAATGTCTGGCGGAGCAGCAGCCGCTGTCCGGGCTGCCCTTTATCCAAGGTCAGGGTGGCCTGCACTTCCCGGCGCGCGCGAAACGAGTGATCCACCTGTGCATGGCGGGCGGGCCTTCCCATTTGGAGACCTTCGATCCGAAGCCCGCGCTCAACGCGCTCCATGGCAAGGAATTCCCCGCCTCCTTCACCGCCGGACAGCAGTTGGCCCAGCTTCAAGGGTCGAAGCTGATCGCGCGCGGATCGTTCACGAAGTTCAAGAAGTTCGGGCAGAGCGGTGTCGAAATCTCGGAGTTGTTTCCGCACATCGGTTCGATCGCGGATGAGATCTGTGTGATCCGCTCGATGGTCACCGAGCAGATCAACCACGACCCGGCGCACGCATTCATGAACAGTGGCTCGATCCTCAAGGGGCGGCCCAGCATGGGGTCGTGGCTGCTTTACGGACTGGGTGCGGAGACGCAGGATCTGCCGGGCTATGTGGTCATGGTTTCCCGTGGGGCTGAGCCCGACCAGCCGATTTCAGCGCGGCAGTGGAGCGCGGGTTTCCTGCCCAGCAAGTTCCAGGGTGTCCAGTTCCAGAGCAAGGGGAACGCGGTCCACTATGTCGGTAGTCCGTACGGAGTTTGCCAATCCACCCAGCGGCAGGTGATCGATGAGATCGGGCGGCTGAATGGAATTCTCCGGGAAGAGCGGGTCGATCCGGAGATCGAAACGCGTATTGCCCAGTACCGAAATGGCGTTCCGGATGCAAACTTCGGTGCCGGAACTGACGGACATGCGGGATGAACCTCAGCACATCCTCGATCTATACGGTGTGAAAGCCCCGGGCGATGGCTCGTTTGCGAGCAACTGTCTGCTGGCGCGCCGGATGTTGGAGCGGGGGGTGCGTTTCGTGCAGCTTTATCATCGCGGCTGGGATCACCATGGAGGTATCGAGAAGCAGTTGCCCGCGTGCGCGCAGCTCACCGATCAAGCCTCTGCCGCGCTGGTGAAGGATCTGAAGCAGCGCGGGCTGTTGGAGGATACACTCGTCATATGGGGGGGCGAATTCGGGCGCACTCCGATGGGGCAGGGAAGCGGCCGGGATCATCACATCAAGGGCTTCAGCTTGTGGATGGCCGGTGCCGGGATCAAGCCGGGCATCGTTCATGGTGCCACCGATGAAATGGGATACGCGGCGGTGCAGGATGTAGTCCACGTGCGTGATCTTCACGCAACCCTGCTCCAGCAGTTTGGCATCGATCACAGTCGCTTCACCGTGAAGTACCAAGGTCTGGACATGAAGCTGACCGGCGTGGAACCCGCGGCTCCGGTCAAGGGTATCCTCGCGTGAGAAGAGGATCTCCCGTGCTCACTTGCGGTCCTTCGCGCGCTGGAAGCGCGATCGGCGGTCGCTGTCGTCCGGTGGCGGGATCTGGGGCGAGTTCGGGAGCGGCCTGTCGTCCGGTTCGGGATCGGCGGGTGGAGGCTCGATTGCTACGGCTTTTGTAGTAGAACGTGCCGGTTTCACGCGGGCCGCCCGTGGGGCGCGGGCGGTGCTGCTGCGGGCCATGGCGAAGACCGGCAGCTTCCAACCGGTGCGGGTGAGGAGGGCCTCGGCGAGGATCAGGGCAACCAAGGAGATGGCCAGCGGCAGTTTCAACGACGCCTCGTTGACGAAGGGCGGGCGCAACCACGCATTCTCCAGATTCAGCAGCTCGCGGCCGCCGGTCTGGGCGGAGACGGTGCGGAGCTCGGCGATCCGCTCGGGCTCGAAGGCCCACTCGACCGATGCTCCCACGCTGATGGGGCCGAAGGGCAGCGCCACATCGCCTACCTGGATCGCGCCGCGCACCACTGATCCGGCCTCCAGATCACGGGTGACACTGAAGTGCCCCGGCGCGATGCGTTTCCATGGCGTGTCATAGGGAACGCCACCATCTTCCAGCAGTTTGATCTTCGGCGGGCGGGCGGCGAGCTTTTCGGACCACAGGGCCTCGTCATAGAGCAGATCCACGGTCAGGCGGGTGCCATCGAGGCGATGGCGGATGCCGATGCCGGGAGGGATCTCATTGCCCATCAGCCAGCGGGTGACGGTCTGCACGAAGTCACCGTAGCCTTTCCAACCCCGCACCTGGTCCGAGTAGTCGCCGCCGAGCGGAAACGAGACCGCAGCGGTGCGGCCGAGGCCGCGGCGGGCCTGGGCAACCAGCGGCGCGAGATATTCATCGGTCGTCACCAGCGAGACGGTGGCGTCCTCGCGGGCGTAGGAGAGATTGTAGCCGCCCACTTCCGGGAGCCAGTCGAGCGGCTTCGGTGAGACTTCGGTCCAGCGACCGGTGGGTTTCGCGCCCACGGGATCCTTCACGAAGGCGGAGCGGGCGATGGTCACGGTCTCCTGCGCGAACACGTTGGGAATGTCCATCGGCTGCTCGGCGAAATAGATGCGGCCGTTGCCCAGCTTGGCGATGTCTTCCAATAGCTTGGCGTCCGAATCCTTCTTCGTGCCCATGCCGATCACGGTCACGGTGCAACCTTCTCCGGTCATTTCCGCGAGCAGCTTCTTGTAGTCTCCCGGCTCCTCGGAGTCATTCGCATCGGCGAAGAGGATCATGTGGCGGGTGCCGACCTGGGTTTTCTTCAACTGGTCCCAACCGGCCTTGAGCGCCTCATAGATGAAGATGCCGCCGCCGGAGGACTGGATTTTGCGAGCCCGGGTCTGGAATTCCAACTTGTGGCCTTCAACGCGGGACATCGGCACGAACACTTCCGGCGCGCTGTCGACGGCGATCACGGAAACCTGGTCCATGGGTCCCAGCAGGTCGATGGCATTGGCCGCGCCGTTGTCGGCCAGGTCCATCTTGGTGACACCTTTGGCACCGCCACCGCCGACCTGCACGGACATCGAGCCCGAGCGGTCCATGGCGATCGCGAGTGCCACCGAGAGCTTGCGGTGCTCGGTCTTGAGTTCCATCGAGACCGGAAGCAGCGGATCGATGGGCGATTGGAAATAACCACCGGAACCGAACGAACGCTCGCCGCCGACCATCAGGAAGCCGCCGCCTTGTTCACGCACGTAGAAGTCCAGCGCCTTGAGGAAATCCGCAGGCACTTCGTGGGCCGGGATGTTGTTGAAGACCACGGCGCGTGCTCCCGCCAGCAGACCGGGCCGCAGGGCACCTGGATCGGAAACCGTCTGCACGGTGAAGTCCTGCGACTCTGGTACTTTTGCCACCGGGTCGTTTTCGTAACGGGTGGCCAGCACTACGCGCGGTCCGCCCGCGATCTCGATCCAGCGGTTGAAGCGGTTGTTGCCGGGGTGGGCGTCCTTCTCGGGGAGGATCTCCGCCTCGTATTCGAAGGCACCGGTGCGGGGGATGCGATCGGTGAACTCCACCTTCCCGGCGCCATTGACCAAGGTGACAGTGGTTTCGGTGAGCTTCTGTCCATTGCGACGGATCACCAGCGGGATGCTGATGTCCTTCGATCCACGGGCGACCACGCTGATGAGGAAGGGCGCGCCCGCCTGCACACGTTCCGGAAAGTCGAGCCGGGCGATGCGGAAGTCCTCTTCCGTTTCCTCACGGATCAAACGGAAGTCCACCGGGATGCCGCGGGATTCCAGCTGTGCGGCGGCTTCGTGCAACGGCTCGGTGGCGTAGCCGTCGGTGAACAACAGCACGCGGGAAGGCCGCTTCTCATCCGCCATCGCGGCGATATTCTCCAGCGCGAGATTGGTGCGCGTCAGCTTGCGTGAGCCGGTGAAGGTATCGCCGTCCTGCCCGAGCTCCGCGACTTCCGCGGCGTAGTTGACGAAGTGCAGTGTGTCGTGGCGGGAGGGCTTGAACTTCTCCAGCAGCTTCCGCCATTCGGGCAGACCTTGGTCAACGATGGCCTCGGTGGAGTCCGATCGGTCCAACAACACCCAAAGATCCAGTGCATCCTGCTGTCGCCGCATCCGCGGGTCCGCCAGGATCAGGGTGATGATCAGCAGAATGAGGGCGCGCAGCGGCGAATGCAGCTTCAGCGGACGCCAGAACCAGCCCAGCAGCGCGAGCGCCGGGATCAGCAGGAACCATTCGGGAGCTTGGAAAACGGGCAGAGTCACGGAGAAAGCGGATTCAGGTTCCCGGCAGCGGATTCGGATCGGCGGAGCGCGAGCGACCCACGGTGTAATACCACGAGATCAGGAGCACCGCGACAAGGGCCAGCAGGCCCACCCGCCACAACGGATCTTCCATGGTGTGGCGCTCGATGGCGGAGCCCGCACCCTTGTCGAGCGTATCGGCGCTGCCGCAGGTGGTGAAGTCCGCCTCGCGGGTATCGCCGTAGTGGACGGAGGCTTCGAGCAGGGTTTCATCGCCCTGCTTCACGGTGAAGAATCCCGGATCGAGTGGCGCGAGCAGGGAATCGGTGGTTCTGACTTCCGCAGCCGAGATCGCCTTGCCGTCCGGGTTGAGAGCGACGGTTTCGAAAGGAGTGGGCGGCTTGCCATCCTTGCCGGGATGGGAGGCGAGCTTCACGGCCTGGTTGGTCTCCAGATTCTCCGAAGAAGGCGCGACCTTCGAATCCCGGATCGATTCCGCGAAGCGGTGCAGCATGACGATGAACGCCGGTTGCGTGGCCGCGTTCGAGAGACGCAGGTCGAAGTTGAAGCACAGCTGCCGTGCGGCAGGGCGCTCCGCGGTGGCGGCGACATCGCGCAGGAAGACCAGCGCGCGATCGCCCTGCCACAGCAGCACGCGGTCCGCGGCGGTGCGTTGCAGCGTGATCGTTTCACGCACCAGCAGCGGCTGCCAATTGAGGCCATCCATCAGCGGATGCGCCTCGGGAACGATGCCGCCTTTCAGATAGGCACCACCTTTGGTGGAGTCGTGGACGAAGACCACGGCATTGCCGGGCGGAAGCATCGGTTCGAGCGGATCGTAGCTGATGAGGGCGAGATCGGACTCGGCGGCATCGTTGACGGGAGACATACCCTCGATTGCGCGCAGCAGCTTGGTGGTGAGATCCTGGAAGGTCTCCGAGGTGCCTGCGAAAAGCGTGAGTGGCTTGGGCTTCGGACGCACCAGCGGCAGGATGTCGTCGGTGGTGAAGCGGTCGGCGGAGAGGACGATGCGGGCCTTGTCGGTGCCGGGAGGGAAGGCTCCTTGCAACGAAGAGAGGCCGTTCGGTTCAAGGTGAATGGATTTCGCCTCACTGCGGCCGGACGGGCTTTCCAGTGTCCAGGTGCGGTCGGAGGAAGTGGAACCGTAGTTGCGGACCAGCGCGCGCCAGACCAGTGCGCCTTCTTCCTGGGCGAAGGAGATGCCGGTGAAGCCGACATTCTCGATCGGTTCGCCGACCGCCAGAATGCGGGCATCGAAGGGCAGCTTGTCATCGGGCGTATCGGTCACATAGACCACGATGCCTTCGCGTGAGACCAACGAGCGTGCGAGACGCAGGGCCTGCGAGGGATCGGTGAGGCCGTCGCGCGGATGCCAGTCCTTGAGCGTATCCAGCAGCTTCTCCGGGGAATCACCGGCGTAGATGCGCGGGCGTCCCGGCACGCTTTCGAAGACGATCAGATCGATGGCGGTGGCGGCTCCCTGCAGGCCGGGTAGCTTTGCCTTGAGCTTCTCCAGCGCCTTGTCCTTGAAGACATTCATGGAGGCGGAGGAATCCAGCACGATGGCGACGCGCTGTATGCTACGAGGTTTCTGGTAGCGGGGTTCGCTGAGGAACCACGCCAGCAGCAGAACGGCGAGGATCTGCATCCACAGCGGGATGGAATTCATCAACCGGTCGAAGCGGCGGCCGCTCACGGATTCCCGCTGGGTTTTCTCCAGCAGGAACAAGGTGGAGACCGGCAACACCACCGACTTCCGCTGCAGGAAGTGGATCGCCAGGATCACCGGGATGCCAGCCAGCGCCCAGAGGCCGTAGGGATTGGAGAGGGTCAGCACGGGAGATCAGTGGGACGTTTCCAGAGCTCCGGCAGGAACGGCGGCGCTGAAGAGGGCGGTGGCGAGATCCGGCTCCGCGGGGATCCGGGCAAAGGCGGCCTGATGGCGGCGGCACGATTGCTTCCACAACGAGAAGTGTCGTGCGTAGGCGGCGAGATAGCGATCGAGAACCGCAGGCTCGATGCGGTGCTGGTGGCGGGACTGGCGTTCGGCGTCGATGAACTCGTAATTGCCCGCCCAGTCGGGCTTGGCCTCACTTTCGAGGAACGGCGAGAAGACGATGATGCTGCCGTGGCGCTGGCCCAGATGGCGCAGCAGCGGCTCGGGATTGCCCGGGAAAAGCAGATCGGAAACGAGCACCCGCACGGCATTGGCACGCAGCGCCACGCGGGAGAGATCGAGCGGCGCGGACACATCCGTAGAGGGGAGCGCGCGGGCGGCTTCCAGCCAGCGGTGGCTGGGGATGCTGTCCGGATCAATGCGGATGGAGGCATCTCCGCGCACCACATGGACGCCCACGCTCGCGCCATTCGCACGGGTGGTGGCCACGATGAAATAGAACAGCTCGGCGGAGCGCGCGGCTTTCACCGGATCGAAGAACATCGACTCGGAAGCATCGAAGATCAGGTCCACCACCGGACGCACTTCCTCGCGGTAGAGCTTCATCGTGTAGTGGCCGGTGCGTGCGTAGGCCTGCCAGTTCAGGTGGCGCGGGTCATCGCCCGGCACGTAGGAACGGTGGTCCTGGAAATCGAGCGAGGAACCGGTGCCTCCGCCGTTGAATTCGCCCGCCTGGCCGCGCCAGACCTTCGAGCGAAGCGGTAGCCGCAGGCGTGCGGCGGCGGCCAGAGCACGGCTGTTGCAGAGTTGGAGTTCCGCCTGGGTCATTCCACTGGGAGGGCTTGGGATTCAATCTCACGGATCTGCCGTTGGGCGGCGATGGCCAGAACGATCATGGTTCCGAGATAGAGGCAGTCCACGATCAGTCCGGTGACGATCAAAGCGTGATGACTGAACTCCTTGATGTCGGACATCGGCAGGATCATTGCCGGGCACCAGACGAAGGCCCACAGAACTCCGCGCGAGCTCATGCCGTGGGTGACGGCGTCCATCACCATGACGAGCGCAAATGTGATCGCCCAGGTGAGGATGAACACCGCCAGCCGGTCCTTCAGCTTGGCCCCGAGCAGGATCACCAGCAGTCCCGGCAGGAACAGGCTGCCGAGGGCTCCGATCAGGAAGATCAGGTCGGATGAAGTCCGGGTGTTGAAGATGAAGAATTGGGCCAGAACCGCGATGCACGTGACCGCCACCGTGAACATCACTCCTGACGGCCAACCGGGATACAGAACCCGGCCGGCCAGCTTGCCCAGAGGTCCGCGGCGGACGAAGGGGGTGGCCACGCTCGGGATAAGCGTGAGATTTTCGGTGAGAGCGGAGGCCACCGGTAGTGCGGCGAGAGCCAACCAGATGCCGATGGCGGCGGTGGAATGAATCCCGGTGCCGTGAAGCAACAGTGGTGTAACGATCAGCACGGCCAGTGCCAGCACACGCCGTAAGGACGAGTGGTTTTCCGCATGCGGCGCGATGGCGGATGAGCCGAGCGAGAGCAGGCACCACGAGATGTGGATGGTGCCGATGATGAAGGCGAGCAACCCGCAGGTTTTTGCGCCGTCGGTGAAGGTGAAGACGTTGATGAGGTCGAGCAATTTACCGCTGAACCCGAATCCGAAGATGTAAACAATCAGGACGCCGGCAGCGATGATCGGCAGGATGCCGCGGATGATGACGGAGCCGCTGGCGGACATCCCGACCGTGATTGCGGTGAAGGCGGCGGAAACGAACAGGACCATCAGCACCAGCGCCAGCTCCGGGAACAGCGCCATACCACCGAAGTAGTAGCGCAGGATGAGGTAGGGGAAGATCGTGGCGGCGATCAGCGCGGATTGGCTCACGATCGCCACCCATTTCCCCAGCACGATACGGGTTGCGCTCAGCCGGGTGAGCACCATCAGGTCGATGGTCTGGCCGCGGATTTCCCCGGTCAGCGCACCGATGCCGCGCAGCGGCTGGACCACCAGCACGGTCAGGGAGAAGAAAACGAAGACGATCTCGGAGACCTTCTCACCGGCATGTGCGGAAGTCGCACCCGCGCTGGCGACCAGCAGGATCAGACCCAGCAGGCCCTGCAGGATCAGGAAGACGATGACGAAGGTTTTCGCCCGCAATCCCTGGCGCAGCTCCTTCACCAGCATCGCCGGGAATTGGTCCGGGAAATCGTCGGGACGTTCGGAAATGGAGGACATGGCGGGACGGTCAGGACTCGCTGACGGTGGCAGGCACCGGTGCGGCGGCTGCGGGTTCCGGCATCGGCGGCGGGGCGATCACGTTCTTCTCGCCACGCTCGATGCGGCCGAGGATGTCGATGAAAGCGTCTTCCAGATTGCGCTGCTCGCGGTGGTATTCCACGACCCGCAGGCCATCCTTCACCATGCGGGCGAGCACATCCGCGGCCTTGGTCGGATCATCGGTTTCGATCCGGATGCGGCCGCCATGTTTGCGGGCTTCCAGGAATTCGACATGCGGTTGCAGCACGCACCAGTCGGACACCGATTGGGGATTGCCGTCCACCTGCACGTCGTAGAGCACGCCGCCGAGTGCGTCCGCACCGCGCTTGAGATCTTCCGCATTGCCGTGATGGACCACGCGTCCGGCATTGATGAAGAGCAGCGAGTCGCACATCTCGCCGAGCTCGGAGAGGATGTGGGAGGAGATGAAGATGGTTTTCCCTTCCTTCGCCAGCACGCGGATCAGGTGCTTCAGCTCCACGCGCGCCTTCGGATCGAGACCGGCGGCGGGCTCGTCCATGATGAGCACCTGCGGATCATGCAGCAGCGCACGGCCGAGGCCGAGACGCTGGGTCATGCCCTTCGAGAGCTTGTTGGAGAAGCGCTCGGCGAGGGGGATGAGGTCGGTGAACTCCATCACCTCCTGCACACGCTGGCGGCGCTCCTTGCCCTTGTAGCCCAGGGCGCGGGCGTAGAAGTCGAGATACTCGAGCACGGTCATGTGCTCGTAGTTGCCGAAGTGGTCCGGCATCCAGCCGATGAGCTTCCGCACTTCGGAGGGGTGGTTCACCACATTGATCCCGCAGACCTCGGCGACGCCCATGGTGGGGTAATCGAGGGTGGCCAGGATGCGCATGGTCGTGGTTTTGCCGGCGCCGTTCGCACCGACGAAGCCGCAGACGGAACCATGGGGCACTTCAAAGGAGACGCCGTTCACGGCCTGGAGCTGGCCGAAGTAGCGGTAGAGATTGTGGACCTTGAGGGCGGCGGACATGGTGTTCAGGGGTTGAGGACCGGGCCGGTGATCACCGCACGGGTGCTCTGCCACTTGATGCTCTTGTAAGTTTCCACGGCGGGAGCCTTGTTGGAGAAGGCGACGAAGCTGCCGGGGCGGTTCTTCACCTTGGCGAGCAGCTCTCCATTGCGTTTGCCGAGGCGGATCTGTTCGGCGTTGATGGCCAGCTCCGCATCCGGAGTGGAGATGGTGACGGGCTGGAAGCGCGAACCCGGCTGGAGATCGGTGGCTTTCCACCACTGCTTCGTGGAGTCCTGATAGTAGAGGGTCTCGATCGGGAAATCGAAGGTCGAGAGCAGCGAGGGCGCTCCGCTGGATGAAGCGGACTCGATGCGGCCACGGGTGGGGATCACGGCATCCAGGATCTCGCCCTGTTCGGAGCGGCTCTGGAACCAATCGCCGGAAGTCTCCAGCTTGCCATCCACGAAGTTGGCGGCGTAGCCATTGCCCGCGCCACCATTCGAAGTGGTCAGGCGGGCCCAACGGTTGTCATCCGCGATCGGGACCGGAGAGATGGCGGCGGCATCCTGGATCGTGAAGCGCGCGCCGGTGAGCACGCCGGTGCGGCTGAACTGCTCCTGGTGGACATACGCGGCATTCTCGTTGTTGTCCGGGCGCACTTCCATCAGCACCACCCGTGAACCTCGTCCGCCGAATCCATCCTGCAGGAGGATCAGCGCGATCAGCAGCAGGCTGGCGGCCAGCGAGATCAGGGGCGTGGTGATGAACAAGCGGTGGCGGCGGCCGGTCTTGGCGAACACGAACAGGTTCACCGGACCCACCACCACGCCGAACGCGATCAGGATGACGACGAACACCGCGTAGTTGAAGCCCACGCGGCCGAACTCATTCTGCAGCGCCCAACCCGAGTTGTAGTCGCTGTTGAGAGCCTCGCGTTGGGACATCGGGCCTTTGTGGATGGCGGTGACCACTGCGGCGGCATCCAACCCCAAGGCACCACCGGTGGTCTTCTTCACCTCGATGGTGCCGAAGCTGGTGTCCGCGGGCAGAGCCAGGCCGGGCGCGCTACCGGTGGGGGTGTAGATCTGGAGGTGTCCACCCAGGCGCACCCAGGCGAGGATCGCGGTTTTCACGCCGGGAGAAGTGACCGTCCATTCCTCATCCGTGAGAATGAGGTAGTCGTAGCCGGAGTAGGCACGCCAATCGTCCGGGAGCTGGCGCGCATCCAGACAGGCCGTGAAAGCGGCGCTCCCGCGATACGAGCTGGAAAGACTGCCCAACTCACGCTCGAGGGCGTGGGCGTTCGGCGTGTAGAGCTTCTCACCCATCAGCACGGCGCGCTGCTTGTCGACATATTGGGTGGAGAGCGTGCGGGAGCCGGCACCCATCGATCCGGAGAGCGTGGCCTGCACGCTGATCGCATTCTCCCCATCGCCGATGGTGGTGGGGAGGGGGACGAGGATGTCGTGCTCGTTCGACTTCTCCGCCGGAGCGTCGAAGGTGAACGACGAGGTCATCCTGTTGCCGTCACCACGGCGACCATAGTTGGTGGTGGAGCTTTCGAAGGAGACGGTGACGGAGCGGTTGGACTCCAGCCGGTTGGCGATCTTCACCCGCACCGGCAGATAGCCGCGCGGGGGCGGCAGGGAGAACAACGAAGTGATCTCGACGTGGGTGTCGGTCTTGGGATCGGTGATCTCGCGGATCAGTTGTTCCTGCGCGGAGGCACAGGTGGCGAGGGCGAGCAGGAGGGCGAGCCGGCGCATCATGAGGAGGGGATCGGGAAACGGGACGGGCGGAAAACCGCTGCGGCATCAGGCCGGCTTGAGGGTACGCGGGGTGGCGTTGGACTGGAATGGCACTTCCTCCAGTAGGGAGCGCACCAGATCGTTCGGCGTCAGGCCTTCCACGCGGGCATTGTAGTCGAGCACGATACGATGGCGGAGTACCGCCGGGGCGACGGCCTTCACGTCCTCGAAGCTGCCGTTCACGCGTTCGTTCATCAGCGCGCGGGCGCGGGCTGCGGAGGCCAGGGCGAGGGCGGCACGCGGGCTCGCGCCGTAGCGGATGCCGTGGGCGGCGGACGATTGCCCCGGGTGGGTGGCGTCCACCAACCGTGCGATGTAGTTCGCGACCACGTCCGGCAGGTAGATGCGGCGCACCAGTTCCAACAGCTCTTCCAGCGTGGCGGCATCCATCACCGGCTCGACCACCGGCTCGGTGCCGATCTCGCGGTTCGAGACGATGCGCTGGAGCGTGTCCACGTTGTTGCGGGTGACCTCGAGCTTGAAGAGGAAGCGGTCGAGCTGGGCTTCCGGCAGCGGATAGGTGCCTTCCAGTTCGATCGGGTTCTGGGTGGCCAGCACGAAGAACGGCTTCGGCAGCGAGTGGGTCTCTCCCAGCACGGTGACGCGGCGCTCCTGCATGGCTTCCAGCAGCGCGGACTGGGTCTTCGGCGAGGCACGGTTGATTTCGTCCGCGAGGACGATGTTGGTGAAGAGCGGTCCCGGCTGGAACACGAACTCACGGCGGCCGTTGGTCTCCTGGAGCACCGGGTTGCCGGTGATGTCACCGGGCAGCAGGTCGGGCGTGAACTGGACACGCTTGGTGCCGAGGCGGACCAGCTTGGAGAGGCCCTTGACCAGTTCGGTTTTGCCGAGGCCGGGCAGACCTTCCAGCAGGATGTGACCCCGTGCCAGGACTCCGGTGAGCACCAGGTCGATCAACTCCTCCTGGCCGAAAAGGACCTGATTGAGGCCGTTGACGAGCGATCGCAGGTGTTTGCCCGCATTGACAACTTCAGTTTCGGAGGCGTGTTCCATGGAAATCTGGGAATCTGAACTGGCTTACGCTAACAAAGGAAACGCCGCAGGGAATGAAGATCGCATGAAAAATACGCGATCCGGCGGGAGATGTGATTTGCAAACTTTCCCGGACATTCCAATCGCCAAGGCGGTCACGGGTTCACCGCGCGTTTTTTGACCACTGGGAGTGGCTCCTTTCGAGGAGCCATGGCAGAGGGGGATGAAGGGCTTTGGGCACGGTGCTGCCGCTGTTGGGTTTCTCCGTTCGCCGCAGAGCGAAAGGAGATCGCAACCCTTTTCATGGCTCCTCGAAAGGAGCCACTCCCAGTGGAGCTACTCCCCGTGCATCACACCGTCAGAAGCGTCGTCTCTCCCTTGAGATTGCGCTCGAAGGCGTGCAGGCGGACACCTTCCGGATTGATGAGCTGGACGGTGAGCTTGTCCTCGGTCACGTGGATGTGATTGAAGCCCCGTGTCTGCATGGAGAAGCCGCGCGGCGATTGCGCCACTTCATAGCGATGGGCGCCGCCGCCACCGGAGACGAGGAAGCTGGGCTGGTAGCCCTCCACGCGGAGGTGCTGGAGATTGTGGTCGTGACCGGAAAGGTAGAGCGACACGGGCTTTTCGCGCAGGTAGGAGCCCCAGTTTTCAAGCAGCTTCGCGCCCTCCTTGTCGCCGCGTTTGGTGGTGTCTGAAAACAGCGGGTAATGCGAAACGACCCACAACCACTTGGCGTCGGTCTTCTTCTGCATCTCTGCTTCCAGCCAGCGCTTCTGCTCGATCTTCTCTTGGGGTGTCAGGGCACCTTCGAAGTAGTTGCCATCCAGATAGATCACCTTGACCAGCGGCTTGCCGGGAGCGCCGAGTTCGAAGGCATACCACTTCGCGGGCATCTTCCAGCGCGAGGAGGGATTCTCCTTCGCATAGGCGAGCTGCATATCCGCCTTGGCGCGGCCTTGCTTGGAATCGTATTGCGGGCCGTAGTCGTGATTGCCGAGCAGGGCGTAGAACGGGCAATCGAGATGCTCCTTGGAATACATGTCCTCGAATCCCGGCTGGAAGCGTTCGGGAGCCATCTGGCCGTAGAAATTGTCGCCCAAAGCGAGCACGGCGGTGAGTGGTGACCCGAGCTGGCCCGCGAAGGTGTTCATCCGGTCCGCGACCTTCTTCTGCTCCGCATTGGCGGTGCCGTAGTCCCCCACGGCGAGAAGGTGGATGCCATCCTTGCCGAAATCGGTCTTCGCGGTGGCGGCGTGCAGGCGGGACATCCAGCCTCCGGCGAGCAGGCCGGAGCTGAAGAGCAGGGTGGTCTTGAGAACGTCTCGGCGGGAAAGGGAATCCGGGGTCATGAACGAATGAACGAAAATTACGGGGAGGCATACCGGGATGCCGGGCGCTTTTTTGCGCGAATGTTACGGAATTGTAATTTTCGCCACATCGCGCGATGCGGCAGACAATCCCCGCAACGGGTGGCGTTGTTCACGTGGGACCTTGGAACCGGGATACGGCCGCTGCTGCCGCAACCCGGGATCAGGGTCTTTTTCATTTCCCGCCGGACGTCAGGAATGTGCAGGTTCTCCCGGAACCAAAAAGCGCGGACCTGTTGCTAAAGCAGGTCCGCGCTTTTTAGGGAACAGCACCGGCGGTCTTCCGCGGCTCCTTCTTCCTCCAATCTCCCCCCGGATTTTGAAGGTCGACGAGCATCACTTGGATTCACCGACTTTGTGAGAGAGGTTCCAACGCACCGGAGTGCGTTGTTGCCTTTCGTTGGTGTTACAGTGATCTGAAAAATCCAGCCTAACAAGGCTGTTGAGGGGCGATTTCCGGCCAGATGTCCGCAAATTCGGCCTCAGAAGGCGTATCGCACCGAGACGTTGAGGGCGTTGTTGAAGGTCGTGTAGTGACCGTCGGCCGTTTGACCCAGCGGCGAGACTGCGGAGCTGCCCACCACGGTGCGGCCGCCATTGTAGGCGAAGTGGTAGCCCACGGCCCAGCTGATGCACTCGCCGCGATGGCCGAAGCCGATGCTGCCGAGCTGCAGGTCCGAGTCCGGGTTGAACGGCGTGAGCGTACGGTCCGGCACCGAGTTCTCGCTGAAGATGTAACCGGCGCTGATGAAGTAGCCGCAGCCCAACTGGCGGGTGACGCCGAAGTTGTACATGAAGCCGGAGGTGTAGCGGAACGGGAAGACCTGCGGACCGCCGAAGGTGCCGCGGAAATAGGCGTCGTTCACGACATCCCAGTCGGTCCAGTCGAGGTCGAACTCGAAGTTCCACTTCTCATTCGGGCGATAGGAGATACCGGCGACGATGTTTTGCGGGAAATCGATCGAGGCGCTGGTGGCGCTGTAGCCGGCGTAGGGGAAGGCGATCGATCTGCCATCGTAGCCGATTTCGGTGGCGGAGCGGTAGTTGAGGCCGAAGGACCATTCGGTCACCGGCTGCCACAGCAGGCCGAGGTTGAAGCCGGTGTCATAGCCGTCACCCTTGAAGCGGAATCCGTCCGCCGGGCCGAGGCCGATCTGGCGCTCCAGATTCACGTCCGAGTAGTTCAGCGTCACGCCGCCACCGATGGAGAGGGTGGGGCTGATCTGGTAGGCCACCACCGGGTTGGCGGTGGCATAGAGGAGCTTGGCTTCCTGCGCGATGGTCGAGATCGGGCTCTGGGTGCCGTAGTCCACGCCCAGGCCGTAGGGGGCGTAGATGCCGAGGCCGAAGGACCATGGGGATTCCTTGGGCGAGTAGGTGTAGTAGATCTGCGGAATGAACTGGACGGTCGTGTCGCTGCTGGCCGTCGCTCCATTGAAGGAGGTGTAGTGGAGGTCCGCGGAGATCGCGTAGGTGGCGATGCTGAGCTGCTGGCCCTCGAGCTGGGTGATACCCGCCGGGTTGTAGAAGATGGCGGAGGGATTGTCCGCGGTGGCGGCGAAGGCATTGCCGCGGGCGATGGCTTCCGGGTCCTGGTTCGGCAGGCGGAAGCCGACGGCGTGGGCCTGCTGGAGGGCAAGAAGCGAGAGGGAGAGAAGGGCGAGCCGGGTGACGGGAACGCGTGCTGGGAACATGGGATAAGCGGGTTTTGTAAGAGGAAAGGAATGCGGGTCAGGAGCCCGTGCGTGCGGAATCCGGGGATGAGATTCCCGGAAACGGATGGATCAGCCCCTGGGTGGGGACGGGTTCGTCGGGCAGCACGTTGGGAAAGTCGAACTCGATTTCGCGCACCCAGGTCCGCATCCACTTCGAGGCCACTTCCGGAGAGGTGGTGAGATTGGGATGAATCTGGAGCGTGAGGCTGAGGCGGCCTTGGAAGGTGATACAGCCGGCGCCGACCAACTGGGTGCTCAGCACCGGCGGGGAGAACAGCCACGGACCTTGGCATTTCTCGGCGGTAATGGCCTTTTCCCGGTCCCAGACCCCCAGATTGGAGAAGCCGCCGAGGTTCCACTGGAGAGTGGCGCGGTCCATCACGAGCATCTTTTGCTTGGTGGGCTCGGAGGTCCAGCCGGTGGCGTCCAGGGCTTTCCAGTTGCCGCAATGCTGGCCCTTGCCGATCGCGTCGTAGATGTGGCGGTGGACATCCTTCACGCTCTCCGAGGCAAAGATGCGGATGCCTATGTAGCTGGAGTGGTTCGCGAGCTCGCTCTGCTGGTTGACCTTGCCGCGCATGTTGACCGGGATCATCCACGGGATGGCGGAGGAGGGGTCCTCCAGATCCGCCCGCACGGCACGGTCGAGGTATTTCAGCAGCAGCGAATTCACCGAGACATTGGCCAGGCGGCTGGCGCGGCGGAGCTTGGCGGTGTCCTCTTCGCTGAAGACGTGCCATGCCACGGCAGGCGGTGGCTGCTGGGTATTGGACATGGGCTCGCCTTGTGGCAAAGCCTGCCATTTCAGTCGCTTGCGCGGCGCCATCATCCGGGGGATCAGCCGCATGAAGGAGGCCCAGTTGAGCGGGGCGGGGTGGGTGATCTGGGGCAGGCTGGTCACTTCCGCTCCGGCCTCACGCATCAGATGCACGAAGGCTCCGATGCCGTCGAATTCCGTGTGTGGGAGGAAGAACCACTCCACCTCGTTGGTTTCCGGATTCACCCGACCGTAGCGGATGCCGATGTATTCGCCGAGTGATTCCAATGCCTTGAACCAAGGGCGGATTGGATCATGTGCGGTCGACGCGGGCTGAGGGGCGGCTGCCATGAAAAGGGTAGGTTATACTTCGCAGATCCGTAAGAAATCTCTTTCGGAAAAGCGATCGCTTTTTTGGAACAATTCTTCGCAAGGCACCCCGGCCGGAGGGCAAATGGGGCTGCCTGGAGAAGATTCCGGGACATCCGGGCGGACAGATCGTTTCGTGCCGCAGGTCCGGGCTCGATCAACGGGCAAAAAAATGGCCGCCGGAGGTCCCCACCCCCGGCGGCCGAGATTATCAACCCTCGTCGCCGGGGGGCCGACGGGAGGCTGACAACTGCTGTTCACCCTAACATGAAAACGCGCAATTGCGGTCTTCATAGGATTCAGACCGTCCACTTCCGGAGATGTTCAAAAAATCTAAAAATAAATTCAGTCCCTTTTCGAAGCTGCTTGGGGTTGCGCTGGAAGCCTTGATGGATCAAGAAGCGGCGAATGACGGGACGCGAAATCCGTGAAGTGCTGGAGCAATCCGGTGTGACGCCCAGCCGGCAATTGGGGCAGAATTTCCTCATCGATCCGAATTGCGCGCGTTGGATCGTGTCCCAGCTTGAGGCGGGGCCGGACGATGCGGTCGTGGAAGTGGGGCCGGGAACTGGTGCGCTGAGTGAACATCTCGTCGGTCAGGTCCGACGATTGATCCTCGTCGAGTTCGATGCCCGGCTGGCGGCCATGCTCAAGGAGCGTTTCAAGGACGAGCCGACGGTGGAGGTCCATCATGAGGACGGCGTGAAGTTCGACGTCCGGCAGATCTTCAAGCACCGCCCGGTGAAGTTTCTCGGCAATCTGCCCTACTCCTGTGGCGGGGCCATTTTGAAAAATTTCCTCAGCAAACCGCATCCATTCGAGCGTGCGGTGATCATGCTTCAAAAAGAAGTGATCGACCGCCTTGCCGCAGTGCCCCGGACCAAGGACTACGGCGTGCTCACGCTGCGGGTGCAAAGCGGTTGGGAGGTGAAGCCCCTGCGTACCGTTCCTCCGGAGGCGCTTTTCCCGCGCCCGCAGATCGACTCCAGTGTGGCGGTGCTCACGCCGCGGGTGGGCGGGTTGCCTCCTTACGATTATCGTTTGTTCGATGAGTTGGTGCGCCGCGGGTTCTCGCAACGCCGGAAGCAGCTCAAGAAGAACCTGCCCGAATCCCCGCCTTGGGAGGAGATCGCGGCCAGCGTGGGGATTTCCCCCGTTGCACGGGCGGAGGAGCTTTCGCTCGATCAATGGGTGGCTCTCGCCCGTGCCTACGATCCCCATCCGCTGATGGACATCCCGCAGAAGGATGCGGAGATCTTCGACGTGGTGGATGAGAACGACGTTGTCACCGGCCAATCCACCCGTGGCGAGGTTCATGCCAAGGGCCTGCTGCATCGTGCGATCCATGTCTTTGCCGTGAACCGCCGTGGCGAGGTGCTGCTCCAGCGGCGTTCGCTGCTGAAGGATTCACACCCCGGAGTCTGGGACTCCAGCGTGTCCGGGCATCTCGATGCAGGGGAGGACTACGAGACCGCTGTGGTGCGGGAGCTGGAGGAGGAAATGGGGATTACCGGCGTGGAGCCGGAGGAGATCGCCCGCATCCGGCCCTGCGAGGCCACCGGTTGGGAGCATGTCCGGCTCTACCGCTGCCGCTACGATGGGGCGTTGCACTTTCCCTGTGCGGAAATCGAGGCGGCCCAGTGGTTCTCGCCGCGTGAGGTCCAGGCATGGATCGATTCCCGGCCTGCGGACTTCGCTTCCGGCTTCCTGGCGTGTTGGAATGCGGTGGTGAAGTTGTCGTAGTTCCAAGCTGAATCGACATTCAGAACAGCCCTGAAGGGGCGTCATGGGATAGCCCGGGGCAACGCCCCGGGAATGGCGGTCCGTCGTAACGAGCCCTGAAAGGGCGGAATGAAAGAGAGGGAACGGCCTCCTCCGGTATGTCGCCCCTTCAGGGCTTGGTCCTTTTCCCACCCGTAACCCAAGGCGTTGCCTTGGGCTTTCACATCACGCTCCGTTGGAGCTTGGAATCCTCCGGAGGTGCCGACCATTCTCCAAGCTCTCTGAAGGTCGATTCACTCTGACAAAGGAGCGAGCAAAAGTCCTTGCTCCAGACCGCCCCGGAAGTGGCACATTGAAGGCATGAAGCGCCGCACCGTCCCGGAGATCGAGATGATCGATTACGGGCAGGAACACCTGCGCGGCAGGGGCTTCGTCGCGATGCCTATGATGGAGTCGATGCGGAAGGATCCGCAGCGCGGCTATCCGCATCTGCATGGGTTCTATCAGGTCACGCTGCTCACGGGGCAGGGGCGGCCGATGCACGACTTCCGGGAAACCGCTTTCTCCGGTCCCATCCTGTTCTTTGTCAGCCCCGGCCAGGTCCACACCGCTTCTCCTGATCCACAGGAGGAGGGATGGGTGGTTTCCTTCAGTCGTGAATTTTTCACCGCCCAGGGAGGGGATGCGGGGTTGCTGGCGGAACTTCCGTTTTACTACGCCTCTTCCTTGCCGCCGTGGCTGCCGCTGCTGCCGGAGGAGGAAACCGTGGCCCGTGGAATTTTCCAAGATCTCCAGCGGGAGTATGATGCCGCCCAACCCGGCGCGGCGGAGATTCTTCAGGCTCTGCTGCGGATCCTCTTCGTGCGCGCCAGCCGCTGGTATGGGCGCGCGCATCCGATCGGCCGGGGTACCCGCGCATCGAGGCTGGTGCGTGAATTCCACCTGCTCGTGGAGCAGCATTTCCACGAGTGGCAGACGCTGGACTCCTACGCCCAGCAGCTCGGCGTGACCGTGAACCATCTCAACGACGTGGTTCGTGAGGAAACCGGCAGCGCTGCGGGCGAGCAGATCCGGCAGCGCCGCCTGCTGGATGCGAAGCGACTGCTGCTTCACTCCGATCTCAGCATCTCGGAAATCGGCTACCGGCTCGGGTTCGACGATCCCTCCTACTTCAGCCGCTTCTTCCGCCGCTATGAAGGAGGCACTCCAGCGGGGTTTCGTGAAGAAATCCGAGAAAAATACCATTCTCGGGAGATTGATCCCGGTCGGGCGCGTTGTTCCGGATCGGCTGCGGGAGCACCCTGTGTTCCTCATGCAAGAGTCTTGCGCACAACCTGACGAAACGGTGGCCGTGGAAGCCGCCGCCTCCCGCCCGGTGCATAACACGGTCTTCGCACTGCTGTTCGCCATCAGCTTTTCCCACATGCTGAATGACACGATCCAGGCGCTTCTCCCCTCGATCTATCCCATTCTCAGCAAGTCCTATGGGCTGAACTTCACCCAGCTCGGACTCATCACTTTCACCTTCCAGCTCACCGCTTCACTGCTGCAACCAGTGGTTGGTTTCCTGACCGACCGCAGGCCGATGCCCTACTCGCTGCCGGTGGGCATGGGGCTCACCCTCACCGGGCTGGTCTCGCTGTCACAGGCTTCCAATTTTCCGATGATCCTGCTTTCCGCAGCGATGGTCGGCAGCGGTTCCGCGATCTTCCATCCGGAAGCCTCGCGCATCGCCCACATGGCGGCAGGCAAGCGCCGTGGTCTGGCCCAGTCGCTGTTCCAGGTGGGCGGCAACATGGGCAGCTCCTTCGGCCCGTTGCTGGCCGCGCTGATCATCGTGCCAAAGGGGCAAGGCTCGATCGCGTGGTTCTCCGTGGTGGCTCTGGTGGGCGTGGTGGTGCTGTTCCAGATCGGCCGCTGGCAGGCGGGAAATCTGCACCGCATCCAGCGCAAGCCGAAAGCAACGGAAGCGGTGGTGCGAGACCAGCCCTCCCGCCGCACCGTGGTGACCGCGCTGCTGGTGCTGGTGGTGCTGACCTTCTCGAAGTACGTCTACCTGTCCTCGCTGACCAGCTACTACACCTTCTACTTGATGGACCGCTTCCACGTTTCCGTGCAGAGCGCTCAGTATCACCTGTTCCTGTTGTTGTTCGCGGTGGCTGCCGGAACGATCCTCGGTGGACCGGTGGGTGACCGCTTCGGCCGCAAGCGCGTGATCTGGGGCTCGATCCTCGGCGTGGCTCCGTTCTCGCTGTGGCTGCCGCACGCAGGCCTCGGCATGACGGCGGTGCTCAGCGTGATCATCGGTCTGATCCTGGCCTCCGCCTTCTCCGCCATCCTCGTTTACGCCCAGGAATTGCTGCCGGGCAAGGTGGGCATGATCGCGGGTCTGTTCTTCGGACTGGCCTTCGGCATCGCGGGCATTGGCGCGGCCGTGCTGGGCAAGGTGGCGGACCACACGGGCATCAACTACGTCTTCCAGATCTGCGCCTACCTGCCGCTGCTGGGCTTGCTCACGGTGTTCCTGCCGGACGTGGAGACGAAGGAGAAGTAGCCGCCGCTGCTGCCAGTTTTTCCTCGCGGATTCACACCCCATCGCCTCAGGTGATGGGGTGTCATTCGTTACCCGTCTTGCGTTCGCTACGGTCGCCATCGGTGGCCTTCTGACTGTCCATGCGGAACCTTCATCAGGAGGGGAGGCGCGTGCGCGGGTGATTGCAGGTCTCGATGCTTTTCCATTCACCGGCTACTCCGGGCGGCTCGTGGTGGCGGGTGACAAGACCTTTGCCCTCGCGGCCGATGGTCAGGGTCGCATCCCAGCGGCGGGTGGTTTCTATCACGATGATCTCTCGAAGGGCCGCGTGATCGTATTCGCTCACGATGGCATGCCTGCGGATGACAAGCTGCTGGCAAACGCTGCCGCGTGGGTGGCCTCCAAGGGAAAGAAAGCGGTGGCGCTGGCCGCGGATCCCGTGTGGGTCGACCGGTTAGGCAAGGCGGGTTTCAAGGGCGAGCTGGCCACTTCTCCGGCATCGCTCACTGGTGCAGCGTTGGTCTTCGTGCACGGCGCGACCCATCTCGATAACGCGCGTTGGCAGAAAGCGCTGGCCGATCACCTTGATCACGGCGGTGGAGTGATCGTTGCCGCCACCACTTGGGCGCAGGAGGAAGAAGCTCTCAAGCAATTGGCCGCGCTGACCGGTTCCGCAGGGATCTATCCGGCGGGTGGTGACGCATTCGAAATCGAGAAACCGATGGGGCTTGCCGAACCCTCGCCGCTGCTGTCGATCGCGAAGGCGGCCACGGCTCTCGCCGATCCCAAGCTCGCGGCGGGCGATCGCAAGCTGGCGTGCCGGACCTTGGAGGGCGCGATTCCCTTGCCGCAACATCCTCCCGCACTCGATTCATTGCTGGCCACTCTCGCCACGAAATACGGCCACCTCGCGCCGACGACAGCGAAGCCCTATCGCATGGGCCGCGATCCTCTCTCCGATCTGCGTCTGGCTGCGGAGATCGAGGAGCTGAAGCATCTGCCGGTAGAGAAGTTGTTCGTGCATCCGTCTGCTGCGGCTTTCCCCGGAGCCGGACCGGCGGGCACACGGGTCACCCGTGATCTCGCGTTCCCTGCCACCTCACCGGCTACGGATGCCTACGTGAATGGTGCGGACCATGGCACCTGGCGGGAGAGCGGGCTCTACGCGGAAGCCGGGCAGGTTGTCACCGTGCGTGTACCCGCCGCTCTTGCGGGCAAGGGATTGAAGGTGGTGATCGGCATCCACGAGGATGAATTGTGGCGCAGCGAGAATGCGGAGAAGGAACTACTGCGTTTCCCGTCGATCGTCCGCACCTTCACTCTCGACAAGCCGGAGACGAAGATCGGCTCGCCGTTCGGCGGCCTCATCCGCTTCTATGTCGATCCCGGTGTGAACCTCGGCGAGGCCAAGGTGCGCGTCGAGGGTGCGGTGGAGTCTCCGGTCTACGTGATGGGCAAGACAACGCCCGATGAATGGACACGCGAGCGGGCGAAGCCCGGCGAGTGGGGCTATCTCGTGACACCCCATGTGACTCTCTATGTCCAGCGTGAGGCGCTGGTGGCGGTGGCTGACCCTTCCCTCTACGCCCGTCATTGGGATGAGGTGATGCGCCTCGGTGATGAATGGCTCGGCTATGCGAAGTGGCGGCAGCGCCCGGACTGTGCCGTGCAGGACGCGCAGGTGACGGCGGGTCTTCATCATTCCGGTTATCCACTGATGCTGGGACCCGGTGATGGCGATCATCTGATCGTGAAGGCGGATCTGGTGGCGAAGGGGGACTGGGGCCTCTATCACGAACTCGGTCACGGCTTCCAAAGCTGCTTCCATGATCAATACACGCTCGCCACTCATGCGGAGGTGGATGTGAACCTGCTGCCGGGAATCGTGTATTCGTATCTGCACGATCGCACCGCCTGGGACGGACCCACCCACGATACCTATGATGGCCCCTCGCGTCTCAAGGGCATGAAGGAATTCCTGGCCCAGCCGGAAACCGAACGCACCTGGGAGAACGCCTGCGAGGGCGTGGCTGCCTACGATTTCCAATTCGGTCTCGCCGAGGCCTTCGGCTGGCAGGTGTGGAAGGATGCACTCGGCCGCCTGATGGGCTACCTGCAGAAGCCCGCATCGGATGCCGAGCTGGCGTCCTTGAAGGAAGGTGATGAAGGCCAGCAGCGGCGCGATCGTTTGTTCGTCTGCCTCTGTGCCGCATCGAAGAGCAATCTCACGCCTTGGTTCAACCGCTACGGACTGGGCAAGGGAAACTTCCCGATCAGTGCGAAGGCACTCGCGACTGCCGCACGCTTCCCCGAGTGGTCCGGCAATCGACCGGTGTCCGAGATCCAAGGCCCGGCGGAAATCCCCGCTGGAAATCCAGTGACCTACAAGGCCATCGATCCCGATCCGGGTCAGGTCTTCGAATGGGACATCGTTTCAGGAAACATCGATCACGCCTTCTCCATCGACAAGCGTTCCGGTGAACTGAAGACGCTGAAGAAGCCGTCCGCTGCGACGACCCTGCAAATCCGCGTTCGTGATTGCGGCGTGCCACGCACGGAGAAGTCGATCAGCGTGCAGGTGAAACCCTGACCGGTTTCATCCGCGCCGACGGCGCAGCAGAGCGAGCGTGCCAAGCGTCCCTAACAGAGCCGCTGAAGGTTCCGGCGCCGCGGTGATGATGATTCCGGCGAGGGTTCCGCGCGCGGAGCCATCGCGGACAGGCAGGGTCAGCGTGATGGTGTCCTGTGTGAACTGTGTCGAGAAGACCGCACTGCCTCGTGTGCCATCGGTTTGAATGGCGCCGGGGTCCAGGATCGAGCCATTCCACGAGCCATTCCCCTGGACCGTGGGAGTGATGGTTTCAATCACCGTGGAGGTGACGCTGCCGCCATCCCGAACAGAGATCGGGAGGAAGGTGGCGGAATCCATGTCGGTGCTGAAGTAGGCTTGGATGGTGTAGGAGGTGCCACCTTCCGCAGCGAGCCATGCGGTCAGGCCGGTGAGATTCACCGTCACGCCGATGCTGTCCCCGTTGACCGCTCCCAGACTGCCCGGAGAGCCCGCCGTGGGACCGTCCCCGTCATCCAGATAAACGCGCATCATGCCGATGGGAGTGTTGAAGGCTCCACCCACCGTGCTGCTGGTCCAGGCTCCGCCCTGATAGAAGTTCGAGGACGCCCAGTTCAAGGTCGCTCCATCGCCGCCGTTGATGGTCAGGCTGGTGCCGGAGGCGGTGTTCACGTTGGTCCACGCCGCACCGAGGTTTCCGTCCAACTGGCTGCCAGCGGTATCGCTGTTGTTGAAATTGATGCCGATGGAGGCAGCCGCGTTTGCGTGTGGGAGGACGGCGGCGGCCAATGCGCCGCTGGCGAGAACGAGGTGAAGGGGACGCATGGGGATGGAGAAATCTGCGGGTAAAAAATGGGAGGAAATCCGGCCGGGTTCAACCCGGAAGTTCTGTGATCCCGGTCAGGGGCGTGTCATGCGCTCCGGCACCACCCATGCATCGAACTGCTCCGCGGTGAGGTGGCCGCTGGCGAGCGCCGCCTCGCGCAGGCTGATGCCTTCGTGATGCGCTTTCTTCGCGATGGCGGCGGCCTTGTCGTAGCCGATGTGGGGATTGAGCGCGGTCACCAGCATCAGGCTGTTCGCGACGTAGCCATCCACCACCGCGCGATTCACCTTCAGTCCTTCCAGGCAATGCTCCGCGAAGCTCCGCATCGTGCCGGTCAGCAACTCCACGCTGTGCAGAAAATTATGGATCATCACCGGATTGAACACGTTCAGCTCGAAGTTGCCCTGGCTGCCCGCGAAGCCGATCGCCGCATCGTTCCCCATCACCTGCACCGCGACCATCGTCATCGCCTCGCATTGGGTGGGGTTCACCTTTCCCGGCATGATGGAGGAGCCGGGCTCGTTCTCCGGCAGTGAGAGCTCTCCCAGCCCGCAGCGTGGGCCACTGCCAAGCCAGCGGATGTCGTTCGCGATTTTCATCAGCGTTCCCGCCAGGGTCTTGAGCGCTCCGGAGGCATACACGAACTCATCGTGCGCGCTGAGCGCGGCGAACTTGTTCGGATGGCTCTTGAACGGCAGGCCGGTGAGCTTCGCGATCTTCGCCGCAGCCCGTGCCGCGAACTCCGGATGGGAATTCAATCCCGTGCCCACTGCGGTGCCGCCGATCGCGAGATCGCACAGTCCGACCATCACCTGGCGGATGCGCTCGATGTCCCGGTCGATGAGCGAGACATAGCCGGAGAACTCCTGCCCGAAGGTCACCGGCGTGGCGTCCTGCAAGTGGGTGCGGCCGATCTTCACGATGCGGTCGAACTCCACGCGCTTCGCCACCAAGGCCTCGCGGAACAGCGAGCACGCGGGCAGGAGGTCGTGTTCCAGCACCTCCACCGCCGCGATGTGCATGGCGCTGGGAAAGGTATCGTTCGACGACTGCGACATGTTCACGTCGTCATTCGGATGCACCGGTTTCTTCGAGCCCATCTCGCCACCGGCCATCTCGATGGCGCGGTTCGAGATCACCTCGTTGGTGTTCATATTGGTCTGCGTGCCGCTGCCGGTCTGCCAGACGCGCAGAGGGAAATGCTCGTCGAGGCGCCCACCGATCACTTCGTCCGAAGCGGCGGTGATGAGGTCGCGCTTTTCCTCCGGCAGCTTGCCGAGCTCGGAGTTTACCAGGGCGCAGGCCTTTTTCAAACACCGAGCGCGCGGATCATCGGCCGTGGCATCACGTCCCGGCCGATGGCGAAGTATTTCAGAGAGCGCTGGGTCTGGGCTCCCCAGTAACGGTCCACGGGAACTTCGATCGCTCCCATGCTGTCGGTCTCGGTGCGCGTCATCCCCCGATTCTAGGTGGGATCCGGCTCAAGACAACGGCTCTTCTCAGCCGTGGCGGCTCAATCGCTCAGGGTGGCGGAGTAGGAGTTTACCTGGATGGTGCGATCCACCTTGAAGGTGGTGTAGGCCAGCCGTTCCGGTGCGCCGCTGTTGAAGGGTGTGATGGTCAGCACTTCGAGCGTGTAGGTGCCGTCTTCCTTGACCACGGCATCGAGCCCGGTGATCCCGAGCATCGCATTCTGCGGGACGGTGGAGTCGTAAGACAGCACGGTGGAGGCGATGGGAGTGCCGCTGGTGCCGAGGACGGGCAGACCCTTGTAGATCTGCACGTAGGTGACGCTCTTCGGATAGGCATCGCTGATCTGGATGCTGCCGGTGGTGGGTGGAGCCTGATAGGTGCGGGTGGTGTCGATGCCGGAGATCACCGAGGTGGCGACGGGCCAGACCTGCACGGTGGCGGAGGCGAACTGGGTCTGCGTGCTGCCGGCGTCCGGGTGGGTGTAGACGGTGAAGGTCTCCTGTCCCACGGCTTTGGTGGGTGTGTTCGTCGGCAGGCGCTGCAGGATGGCGTTGTCCACGAAAGTGCCGTTCTGCTGGAGGGTGGTGGTGTCGGTGTATTCCCCCACGGCGGAGGCGGCGGTTACGGCGTAGATCAGGGGATCGTAGGTCTTGTAGCTGCGGCGCACCTGCACCTTGCGCGCGTATTCCGGAACGGAAGGATCGCTCTGGAGGCCGGAGATCTGGATGCGCATGCCGTAGGGGCGGTCGGCGCGAGTGCGGGCGGGCACGGTGGAGTCCTCCGAGAGTGCTTGGATGGTCACGCTCGGAAGGAAGGTGCCGATGGTCGTTTCATCCACCTTCACGAACGAGAGCGAGGAGGATTGGCCGAACAACGACAGCGAGAGCTGAAGCCCGATATCGAGAACGGTGGTGCCGAGGAACAATCCGAGACCTCCCGATGGCGGGATGTAGACCTGGCTGTAGAGCTGGAAGGTGGTGTTGGTCGAGATCGGCTGGGACATGATGGTCCCATCGGTGCTGGTCAGCGGGGTGTCGTAGATCACCGTCTGGCCGTTCACGATCTGGATCTGGCGGAGCAGGTCCTGATCCTGCGCCTTTGCGATGACGGCCGTGGCGAAAAGCGCTGCCACGATCTGGAAGCAGCGTTTCATGGCGAGGGCTTGGCGGTTTGTCCGGAGTCCGCCGCGATGGCGGCCGGAGGGACCTGGGGTGGGCAGGAGATGGCTCCTCCACGACAGACGGCGACGATCAGCCGCTCGGACTTGCGGGCCATTTCCAGCTTGTCCTTGTCGATCGGGCTCTTGCCGGAGGCTTCGTCGAAGGTGACCTCGAAGGTTGAGATGGAGCCCCGGTTGGCCGTCAGGAGTTCCTGCCAGGACTGGAACTTCGAACCGATTTCCGGTGTCTCGACGACCAGGGCGGCGAGCTTCTCCGGCAGGACAAGCACGGAACCTTTCGGCAGGATGGTGAACAGCCCGTTGGCCTGGAGGAAAGTGGAGGTGTCCTGGAGATCGAGGCCCTTCACCTGCTGCTCCTTCGGCATCAGCTTGCCTGCGTTCTCGCGGTGCTGGCGGGCGAGCAGTTGCTCGTCGGTCATCACGTCGTTCGCGGGCGGAGGGATGTGTTTCGGCAGAAACTGGAGTCCCATACCGCCGCCCTTCTGGGCGCACGCCAGCCCGGCCCCGGCAAGGGACAGGCAGAAGATCGCGGCAAGGGTGCGGAGGATCATGGCCGGGGAATGGGATCAGTTGCCGGACACGAACTTCACCTCGCCGCTGGGATCGTAGCCGCTGAATGGCGGGGTCTCGCCATTGAGATTGAAACCGTGGTCGATGTGGTAGGTCACCGGGATCGACGTGTTGTTCATCACGTAGTTCTTCGAGACGGTGATCTTGCCGGTGGGCGTGGGCGGGGTGGCGAGGTATTCGCCCACCACGTAGAAGTAGCCGCTGGATTGAGATTGTAGTAGGGCGGATCCACTCCGAGCAGCGAGCCGAGCCCGAGACCGGCGAGGTAGAAATCGAGGCGGGTGTCCGCGGTGCCGAATTCCTTCTGCACGATCCAGGTGTTTCCCATGTAGCGGACCGGAGCGAGGGTCACGTTCGGACGGTCTCCGGAGACCTCCAGCCACTTGTCGTAGAAGCGGGTGTCATTCACCTTCAGCTTCACGTAACTGTAGGAGTTCACATACGAGCCGAGGCTGAGAAGCAGGTTCTTGCGGAAGCGCCGCTGCGAGTCCGATGGATCGGCGGTGGCGCCGGAGACCTGGTCACCCAGAGTCAGCGTCCCGGCCACTCCGTAGATCCGGTAGTAATAGGGCCGCCCCAGGCTGAGCCCCAGCCCGAGATTGAGCGAATTCATCTTCACCGGATACTGCATGCCGGGAGCCCAGCACCAGACGCTCGGTGCCGCGCGCAGGAGCGCCGGGCACAAGGCGACGATGAGGCATGCGAGGAGACTCGCAGTTGATGTTTTCATGATGAGGTAAGGGTGAACAGGAGTTGTCGATTCCCTTGCCTTGGGGGAGGTTCGTGCGGTGGTTGCCGCGACGATCAAGGGATTTGTCAATCTGCTGGAAACGGCTTGTGATATCACACGCGATTTCGGACAAATTTTTATCACTCATGATTCCTTGTCTCGATCACAATATTAAAAACTATTAGACTATTCGCTTATGATACCGAGGTGACTTTTTCGGCCATAAAAAAGCCGGGCATGTCCTGTGACATCCCGGCGAGGAGTAATGACGTGCTCTGCGTCAGTGTTCGAGCGACTGGATCTGCTCGGCGAGGGCTTTCTCCGCAGCGTTGCGCCATTCGAGCGCCTGCTTCGCATTGTCCCGATGGTAGGCGGAGAAGTGGGCGGGATCGAAGTTGCCGGTCTGGGTGCGGGCGGCGCGGGCGATGCGGCCGTAGTAGTCGTTGAAGCGCTTGTAGAGATCCCGGTCGGAGATCTTCATATTGTTACCCGCGAGCGAATTGTTCATCTTCAGGAGTTCAACGACGATGGGGGAGTCGCGGTTGTCATTGAGGATGGAAAGGGCGGTGTAGGAGCCGCCGACATTGGTGCTGAGGCGGAGGCCGTTCTTGGTGGGGTGCAAGGCGGCGAGCGCGAAGACGAGCCGCGTCACGCGGTTGAAATCGCTGATCGTGCGGGGCTCCGCCATGAAGTTGGTGAGAGGGGTTTCACGCCAGCGGATGTTCGAGTCGATGCGGGCGGCGAAGCGGCGGATCTCGCGGAATGGGGTTCCTTCCGACCAGACATCCTCGCGAGGTTGGACCAGGTGCGTGACCACGCCGATGACCCGTCCGTCCGCCGAGGAGCAAAGGGGGCCGCCGCTGTTGCCCTGGATGACGGCAGCGTCGGTTTCGATCTCACCGGGGCCGAGGGCTTTGACGGTTCCACGGAGGATGGTGAAGACGCCGCCACCGCCGCTGTTTCCCACGGCGAAGACCTCGGAGCCGATGGGGCAGAGTCCGGTGCCGAAAAGCTCCGCTGTGGCGGATACGGGCTCGACCATGGCGACTCGGGCCATGTCGGTATTCTCCGCGACTTGGAAGAGGCCGAACTTGCGATACACCCGGCCATCCACGGTGGAGGCCTCGATCTTGGTATTTCCGCTCAGGACGTGGGCGGCGGTGTAGAGCCAGATGATCTCGCCCTCGCGAACGAAGAAGCCGGTGCCTTGGGACTGATCGCCCTTGATGAGCACCGCGGCGCGGGTCAGACGATCGCTGATGGAGTCCGGGGTGGAGGGCGCGGCGGGCTCCGGAGCAGTGGCAGGCGCGGCCGCAAGAGCTGGCGTGGCGGAGGAACCGGCAGCAGCTGGCATGGATGCCGGGAGGATGGTGGCGGGGCGCGAACCATCATCCAGATAGAAGCGCTTCACCCATTCACGCGGCACCGAATCGGCACGCAGCGTGGCGACTCCACCATCGTGGCGGATGGTGACGGTGGTGTCATCGATGGTGCGGATGACCGCATTCTGGTAGGTGCGGCCTCCGGGGCAGGCGAGTTCGGGAAAAGACTGGCCGACGCCTTGGAAGCGGGCGCGTGAAACGGTCTTGGCACGCAGCTCGGCATTCGCCTTCTTGAGTTCCTCGATCTCCTTGCGGAGTTTTTCGGTTTCTTCTTCCGAGGCATCGAGCTTGGTGCGGAGCGGCTCGATCTGGAGCACTCCCGATTTGAGAGCCTGGTTCTCGGCCTTGAGGGTTTCTGCTTCCTCGCTCTTGCTCTTGTCCGCGCGCATGGCGGCCATTTCCTCGCGCAGCCGCTTGATTTCAGCGGCCGCCGCCGGGTCTTTCTTGGTGCAGCCGGTGAGAGACAGCAGGACGGCGCCTGTCAGGAGGAGATGCGTGGGGTGCCGCAGCGACATACGGAGATGGTGGTCCGCAGAGGTGGAGTTGTTCAATGCTTATCACGATCTGGAAGGATGCGGTCTGTGGGGGTGTCAGCGGGATCTTTTTGGACACTTGCGCTGCTTCCGGGTGGCCCGCTAGCATCCCGGTCACATGCCTTCCCGTTCCCACCGCACCAGCGGCTCAGTCGCCATGGACGACTATCTCGAGCAGATCCTCCACCTCATTGAGGAAAAGGGATATGCGCGGGCGGTGGACATCTCGAAGAACCTCGGCATCTCCCAGGCCAGCGTGACGAACATGCTCCAGCGCCTCGATGCCGAAGGCCTCGTGAAGCATGAGAAATACCGCGGCACGGTCCTCACCGACGAAGGCCAGCGGATCGCCCGTGCGATCATTGAGCGCCACGAAACACTCACCCGGTTCCTCCGTCTCTTCGGCATCGATGAGGAAACCATCTACCGGGACGTGGAGGGGATGGAGCACCATGTCTCCCGCCCGACTCTGGACGTGATCCGCGCCGTGGCGGATGCCTTGGAAGCGGATGCCGCGCTCCTCGAGCGCGTCCGGAAGCTCTGCCACTGAGGAGTGGCCCAGCGGCAGAGCCCGGTCGAAAAACAAGATCAGGCGGAGCGTCCGAGCTCGCGGCCCACGATCATCAGCGTCTCGCGCACACCCGGGGCGAAGCCGCCATCGGTCTGCACGGCGAGCATCACATTGCCCTCCCGGATGAACTCCACCGGCACGCTGCCTGCGAACAGTCGGAGGCCGCCACCGCCGAAACCGAGATTCGCGATGACATGCTTCAGCGAATCGATGGTGGCGATGTCCTGGTGGGCGACGCGGGCGATGTGGCGGATGCCCGGCAGGGCGCGGGCGCGCTGGAGGATTTCCTCCGGGCTCATTTCCCGGTCCACGCCGAAGATCGCGCGCAGCTCGAGCTGGCGGATGCTGGAGGAATCGGACTCCGTGGCGGGAGCGATTGCTGCGGGAGCAGGAGCTGGTTGGGCCGGAGCCGGGACATGAGCGGCGGCCGCTGGAGCGGGAGCCGGAGTGGCCTGCGGTTGGGTCCAGGCAGCCGGAGCTGGAGCCGGGGTGGCTGCGGGAGCCGGCTGGGCCGGTGCGGCTTCGAATGCGAAGGGAGACGCGGCGGCGGCTGGAGCGGGAGCTGCCTGCTGGGGCGGAGCCACGGCGAAAGGAGAGGTGGCCGGAGCGACTTCAAAAGGAGATGGCGCGAACACCTGGGATGCGGCCGGGGCTGGAGCGGGAGCTTCGAAACCAAAGCTTTCCTTGGTATCCGCAGCTTGGAACGGGCTTTCGGCACCCTTGCGCTTTTCTGGCAGGCGGGCTGGCTTGCCGGGCTCCAGCGGACGGGCGCCGTTGAGATCATCGGCTGCGGCGAAAGGAGAATCCGGGCGGGAAACGGCGGCGAACGGGCTGGCCGGGGCGGTTTCCGTAACGGCGGCGAAGGGGTTCACCGGCGGCGTCGTGTCATGCACGGCGGCAAACGGGCTGGCAGGAGGGGTCGTCGCGGAAACCGCAGCGAACGGGCTTGCCGGGGGGGCATCCGGAACCACCGCGAAGGGGCTCGGGGCCGGGGCTTGGCCGGGGAACGAGTCGAAAATGCCTCGAGGATTGCTCATGGGGTGGGAGGGGATTGGGGTCTGCTAAAACCGCAAGTTCGCCCCATGTCATATCCTCCCGATGCCCCAAAGTCGAGCATCCATCACAGAAAATCAACTTTCCTCAAATTCCTGAGCGAGCTTTTTCAATCGGTTACGCATGGCCACCTTTACGGCGGCGGGCAGGCGATCGGTGAACAGCACGCCATTGAGGTGGTCGGTTTCGTGCTGGATCGCACGGGACAGCAGGCCGTCCGTCTCCACCACCAGGGTGGAGCCATCGAGCTGGGGCAGTGTCGCCTTGATATCCAGCGGGCGGCGCACATCGGCGCGGACGCCGTGGATGCTCAGGCAGCCTTCCGGCCCGGCTTCCTTCTCATCGCCGAATTCCAGCTCGGGATTGATGAAAATCAGCGGCATGATCGAGTCCAGCTCCGCGTCCTCGCCATTCACCCGCAGGTAGGAGATGCACTCCGGATCGTGGGAGACATCCACCACGGCGAGCCGCAGGTCCACGCCCACCTGGGGGGCTGCGAGGCCCACGCCGTTGGCATCCACCATCGTTTCCAGCATGTCGCCCACCAGTTGGACGATGGAATCGTTCACCTCGGTGACGGGCTGGCAGCGCTGGCGGAGGATCGGGTGGCCGTATTGGACGATGGGGAGGATCATGGCGGGAGAGGGCTATTGGTCCGGCCGGCGGATGCGGGCGGGCACGTCCTTAATCTGGATGCCCGCCTTGGTCAACGAATCCCAAACCGCCAGCAACCGCTCGATCGGCATGCTCTTGTCCGCCTCCAGCTCGAGCTTGCGCCCGGGGTTCTGCTTCATGAACGCCTGGAGATAGGAATCCAGCAGGCCGTCCGGCACCGCCATCGAGTCCAGCATCACCTGTCCCGATGCATCCATCCGGATCACCGAGCGGGAGGCCGCCTCCTTGTCCGAGGGCACTTCATGCACCGTCGGCAGCTCGATCCGCATCACGTCACGCGGTTTCTTCGCCTGCGTGGTGACGATGAAATAGATCAGCAGCACCAGCAGGATATCGATCAACGGCACGATCTGTGCCGTCTTCTGAATCTTGGGCGGGCGATGGAACCTCACGGTGGTTCAGGAGTTCGAGGGCTTCGCGCAGAGCCGGGCGAGGTCCGCCAGCGTGCCTTCCAGCCGTGCGGTCATCAGCTCGATGCGGCGCATGAACCAAGCGTGGGCGACCAGCGCCACCACTGCGATCGAGATGCCGAAGATGGTGGTGTGCAGGGCCTCCGCGATCCCGCGGGCGATGGCGAGATTGTCCGAGGAATCGCTGAGTCCGCGGAACACGGACACCAGACCGCTGACCGTGCCGAGCAGACCCAGCAGCGGTGCCGCGGCGATCAGCACGTCCAGCGTCTGGATGCCGGAGTGGAGGTTCACCATCTCTCCGCGGGCGGCCGCCTCCACTGCATGGGTGATCTCGGGCTGGCTCTTTCCGGAATGGCGCACGGTGGTCGCACCGAGGCGGCTCAACACGCTCCTTCCGCGTTGGAACTCCCCCTCGACCACCCGCCAGCCATCATGATCGAAATTGGCGTCCAGTGCTTCGATCTTACGCGCCAGTGCCTCGGGCACCACGGTCTCCCGTCGCAGTGAGAGCGCCTTGAAGACGATCACGGTCACGCCTACCACGGAGGCGAGGACCAGCGGATAGATGAAGAAGCCTCCTTCGAGGAAGAATTTGCGGAGAGCCTCCAATCCTCCCGGCGCATTGTCTGGAATCCCTGCCAGCAGGGTCGGGGCGATGATCATGGTTAGTAGTCGAAGCGGATCGTCAAGTCGAACGGTTCGCGGCCGAGCGTCTTCTTCAGTTCGGGCGGCAGCGGCGGAAATTTCGCGGAACGGATGGACTGGATGGTGAAACCTTTCTGCTGGATGGTGCAATCCACCTCTTCCACGACGGTCACATCTTTTCCCAGCTTGCCATCCTGGCTGATCATGAAGCGGACGGTCATGAAGCCGGGGGTGATGAGCTTCTGGTAGCGTTCGCAGTTGCGCATGAACTCCTCGCCGACGAGCCGGTTCACGACAGCTTGATAACGGCCGCGCGGCGAGTCCACCACATCCACCGCACTGGTGCCGGTACGGGAAATCGAGCCGTTGATCCGGGTCTTGCCTGCGGAGGGATTCTGCTGTGCTGGCTGGGGAGCGGGCGGAGTGGGTTCCGCTGCGGCGGGCTTCGGTGGTTCAGGAGCGGGCGCGGGCTCCACCGGCGGGCGCGGCACCGGGACTGCCAGCGGATGCGGGCCTTCCATGGGCGGATCCTGCTCGATGGTGACGGCGGGCTCCACGGTGACGGCCGGTCCGGGTGGCAGTTGTTCCACGGTCACCGCGGGCTGCTTTGGCGGAGAGGGTGGCGTGGGTGCTGGTGGAGTTTGGGCGAGAGTTTCCTCACGTTCTTTGGCAGGCGTCCCCTGCTGCGAGGGCAGGGGGGCGGCCCCGGGATCGGGAGCGCGGTCGCTGGTGGCGCGGGTGTTGTGCTCGCCGATGAACATCGCCTTCACCGGTGCTTCGGAGGAGGCTTGTTCTTCGCTCGTCTGCTGGAACGTGAGGCCTGAGGACAGCGATGGCGGAGCTGGAATCGCAACTACGGCCGGGGTCGGCTCTTCAGCGGCCGGAGGTGGCTCGGGAGCGGGCTCGCGTGGTTTTTCCTGAGCTGCCGCCACGGGCTCGATGACGGACGGCATGACCAATTCAATGATGGCCGTCGTTGCCGGTGTCGCCGATGTGGCTTTGGGGGATGGCTTCACCTCCGGCGGTGCGATCAGGGCGATGGCCAGGAACACCAGTGTATTCAGTACAAGCGAGATCACCAGCGAGAGGCCCCACATGGAACCCTCTCCGGAAGATCGGGCGGTACGCGCGGCGGTCATCGGTGGAGCGACCACACGATGACCGATGCCGCCGGACGGCGCAATTCAGGAATCCCCGGTGGAAAACCGGGCTCAGGGAGCATCCGCCGGGAAGGGATTCGCGCTGAGGCGCAGCTCGACTTCCGCCCGGTCCGGAGCTTCAGCAGGGGCGGGCTTGCGACCGAGCAGAGGCAGCAGGAAGCCGCCCCAGATCACCACGCTGGCGAGTGCCGCGAGGGTGAAGAATCCACGCGGCGCGCGCGGAGCCATGAGGTGGCGCACGCGGGCCTCCAGAGAGGAGGTTTCCGCCATGGCGAGCCCGGCGGTAGGACGACCGCGTGAGGCGAAGCGGCAGAGCAGTTCGGCGTAGCGGTCGGCGCGGATGCCGGTATCGATCACGCGGCGGTCGCACGCATGCTCGCACTGGAGCGCGAGACGACGGTTCATCCAGTGGACGAGGGGATTGAACCAATGCACCGCCACGGCCAGCGCGGCAATCCAGCGTATCAATGGATCGCGGCGGCGGTGGTGGGTGAGCTCGTGGAGCAGCACGGTTTCCCGTGTGCCTTCGTCCCACTGGCTCCAACTGGTCGGCACGAAAACGGTCTTGCGGAGCACGCCTGCGGCGACAGGGCCGGAAAGGCCATCCAAGCGGCGGATCTCCACGCCATCGGCAGTGGTTTCGAGCAGTGTCGATTGCTTCCGCCAGCGTCCGAGCCCGATCGCGGCCAGCACCAGCTTGATCGTGCAGAACAGGAAGCCCGTGAGCCAAAGCGCGGGCACGCACCACACCGGTAGCATCGGAGCGGGAGCGGAAGTTTCCACCAGCACCGGTGCGGGCAGCAGTGGGATCTTCGGCAGCAGCAGGAACAGCGGGGCGATCGCCAGCAGGGTCAGCGCCAGCGTGGTGAGGCGTGGATCCCGTGAGGTATCACGGCGTCCGGCCAGCCATACGACGGTCGCGGCGAGCAGGGGGAAGACGATCAGCGCGTTCATGGCGGTGGCCGGATTTACTTCGGATCGATCAGGCTGCGGATGCGTTCGATCTCCGCATCACTGAGCTGCTGGTCTTCCGGGTCCAGCAAGGATGCCACGAGATTCTCGGGACGTCCCTCGAAAAATGTCGTGAGAAGCTGGCGCAGGGCGGAGCGCTTCGCCTTCTTTTCCGGCACGGCCGGAGAGTAGACGTAGCGGCGGGATTCCTTGCCGTGCTTCACGTGACCTTTCGTTTCCAAGGTCACCATCAGCGCGCGAACCGCGGAGTAGGTGGGCGGGTCGCTCATTTCATCCATGATCTCCTGGGCGGTAGCCTTGCCGAGGCGGAAGAGGATGTCCATGACCTGCCGCTCACGGCGCGAGAGCTGGTTTTCCAAGGGCTTCATGGCGGCAGTATGACACGTGCTGAAAATTCTGCAATTAAAATGCTGGAAAGATAGCATTGAAGTTGACGGAGGGGGACCGGATGGGGTGCGATGGGACTCAATGAAAACACGATGGAGCTGGCTGGCGGCGGGTCTGATGTGCTGGGTTCTCAATTCCTGTTCGTCATCCTATGAAAGCAGCAATGCCAATATCGCGCCCAATGTCGTCGCCGCGCGCCGGACTGCGGATGCCGCAGCGAGCCAGGCGACGGTTGGCGAGCGCAAGGGGCTGGCCACGACCACCGGCTCGCGGGTTTCGATGAACGGTTCCAATGCCGCGAGGGCGAAGGGTTCCGGACCGTATGGCATCGATGTGATCTACTACAACGATCGTGCCGGGCTGGCCGGCATGGCGGTGCCGGATACGCCGGTCAATGGCATCTTCCCGGTGGCGGGAGGTGTGCTGGAGTGGGGTATCAAGGGAAAGTCGGATCTTCTCACGGCCTACTATAAACCTGGTAGCGGTGGGGCAAAAGGCCGCCACTTCGTGGAAGGCAAGGGCGGGGAGGACTATTCGGTGGTTTTCTACAACCGCTGCAACTGCGACCTGCTGGTGGTGCTCAGCATCGATGGCGTGAATGTCCAGGACGGCCAGCCGGCGGGCGTCAACCAGGGAGGCTTTGTCGTCTCGGCGGGTGGCATGCTGGAGGTTGAGGGATATCCGACCGGGCGCTATGAAGGCTTGTCCTTCCGGTTCTCCTCCGTGGCGGAATCGAAGGCCCGGTATTCGACCGGTGATACCCGTAATGTCGGTGTCGTGGGCATCGCCGTCTTCAAGCCACAGGGAGCCGATCCATGGAAGTGGGTGAAGACGGAAAACCGGCGTGATGATTCGGTGTTCTGAGTCAACGAATTCAAATGCTGAAAATGCAGCATTAATGGATTGACGGGCAGGCTTATAAATGCTGTTTTTTCAGCACTATGAAACTTCGATGGTTGATTCCTGTGGCGGGCCTGATGGCCGTGTTCTTGAATTCCTGCTCGTCCACTGGTGGCTCGGGTGGCTCTGAATTCAAAAATCCCTATGCAGGCCGCTCTGCGGAATCTTCGGAAATCGTCACGGGTGGACTTCGTTCCGGTGATGGCGCGATCACCCGCAACAACATCGACGCCGTTCTGAACAATCCCAACCGGAGCGGGAGCGCGAATGCCTCCGAGGCCTTCGCTCCACCGAAGAAGGAGCGCCCCGGCCTCGCCACCACTTTCGGACGCGGCATCAAGTCCCCGATGCCCTCCACTTCATTCGCGCGCGCGAGCTCAAAACCGGCGGGCATTGATGCGATCTACTACAATGATCGTGAAGGTCTGAAGGCGATGGGCGTGTATCCGGAAGGCTTCATGTTGCTGGGGCTTCCAAACAGCGAGAAGGTCGCCGGATATCAGACATCGGCTGGCGGCATGCTGGAGTGGGGTATCAAGGGCAGCTTCGGGTTCCTGCCCACCATCAAGGAAACCAGTTGGCGGGGGAAGAACCGCCGTTTCGTCGAAGGCACCCATGGTGGTGCCTACTCGATCGGTACTGCGAAATCTCTGCAAGTGCGACCTGCAGGTGGTGTTGAGCGTGGATGGTCTCGATGTGATCGATGGCAAGACTGCCAGCGTGAACAAGCGCGGCTATGTGGTGCCCGCCGGTAAGACGCTGGAGGTGGAAGGCTATCGCACCGACTACAACTCGGTCGCCGCCTTCCAGTTCTCCACCGTGAGCAACTCGTATGCGAATCTCTCCAAAGGCGATACCCGAAATGTCGGAGTGATCGGTCTCGCGGTCTACACGCCCAAGGGCCAGGACCCATGGACGTGGATGCCGAAGGAGATCAAGCAGCGCGAAGCCGCGAGCCCATTTGCCAAAGCACCGTAACCGGGGTGCTCATGACCAAGGCCGCGGGCATGGTGCCCGCGGCCTTTTTGTTGTCCTGGAGGCTTATACCTCCAGACGCATGATGACGCTTTCGTAGTTCGGGCTTGGAAACTGGATGTGTTCGACGATGACGTAGCCCCATCGTTGGTAAGTGGCGATCAGCTCCTCCGCCGGGATCGCAGTGTCCAGAGCTAGATAGCGCTTCCCGTGGCGGCGGGTGTAATCCACCGCCAGTTCATGGAGCTGCTTGCCGATCCCAAGCCCTTGGAATTCCGGATCGACGCCGAACTGCCCGATGCAGAACGCTTCCGGATCGCGATAGAGAGCGACTTCCGATTGAGGCTTGGAGTGATAGATGGTGAGGGTTCCCACTATCCGTCCTCCGATTTCCGCCACCAGCGGATGGCCCGTGGTCAGCCTCCGGAGAGTGACCTCCGGAGTTTGATAGGTTGCAGTATAACGCAGGCCCTTTGCCGCGAGCGAGGCATAGGCACGATGCAGGAGAGTGGTCAGCTCTTCCACGTTGTCATCGGCACGCCATTCGCGGAAGACGGGTGTCATCTGCCTTACTTCTGGTGGAGGTATTGCCAGACGGCGTCGTATTGCTTCTTCGCGTCGCCTTCGAGGATGTCGGTGCGCTGCGACTGGTTGCCATCGGCGTAGCGCGGCATCTTGGTGCCGGGGGTGACGGCGGGCGGGTTGTCCATCCAGCGGTGGAAGTACTCGTCACGCACGCGGCTCTTGAGCAGCGCGAGGTTGATGCCTTCCACCTCGAAGGCGGCGGTGGACTTGGCCTCGCCGATGGCATGGCAGGTGACACAGCCGAGCCCTTCCGCGCTGACGAGCTTCTTTCCAGCCTCGGCCACCGTGGGATCGACGGCGACTTCCCCGGGCTTGCCGGGTTCGATGCCGTGCAAGCGTGCGAAGCCTTCCGCGAACGCCGCGGCGCGGGAGTGGAAGGCGGGCATCCGCATCAGCAGCCATGGCCGGGGACGCGGCTCGGCGGTGCCCTGCAGCATCGACTCGATGTACGAGGCATGCAGCATTTCGCCGAGGTAGGTGAACTGCGGGCGGTCCTGGGCGACGCGTTCGTCGAGGTGCTTCAAGTCCGCCACCAGCGAGCGGCTGGTGGTGTGGACTTCATCAAGCAGGGACGCCTTGCCATCGATGGCGTGGCAGGCGGTGCAACGCTGGGCGGTGATCGAGCGGCGGACGTATTCGGCGGGCGTGTCGCGGGTCAGCGGCGAGCTGCCGGTCTTTGAGAAGGCGACCAGCGCGAGCCGCTCGTTGTCATCGAGGTTGAGCAGCGGCGCCTTGCCGCGCTTGGCCGGGGGCGCCACACAACCGGCGGCGGTCCAGTCCTTGCCGAAGATGGCTTCCATGGCCGGAGCGGTCGTCTTCTCGGCCATCGGCAGGCCGGGGTGGCAGGAGCCGCAATGCAGCGACTTGACCAGCGCCTCGCCACGGCCGAGGTCACCCGCAGGCAACGTTGCGGGGAGTTGGGTCTCCTTGCCGGTGGAGGCGGTGGTCAGGAAGGCGGCGAGTGAGGCGGCCTCGTCTTCGCTGAGCCGGAAGTCCGGCATGCTGCTGGAGGGATGGAAGGCGTCGGGCTTCTTGAGGAAGGCGGCGAGCGCACCGGGTTGGAACTTCGAGGCGACGTTGTTGAGCGGCAGCCGGTGGTGGTCGCGGTCCGGTTCGGTCTGCGAGGGCAGGGTGTGGCAGGCGACACAGCCGAGGGTGTGGAAGGTTTCACCGCCCTTCTGGGCCAGTTGGGGATCGACCGGCTTGCCGGGCTCACCACCGAGCTTTTGCGAAGCGATGAAGGCGGCGATGTCAGCCGCCTGCTGGCGGCCTTCCTCCTTGGAGGCATCGACCAGCGCGGGCATGCGGGTGGCGGGCCGGAGCTGGTGCGGGGCGGCGATCCAGCGGGCGAGCCATTCGCCGGTCACGCGCTCGCCTTCTCCGGCGAGCAGCGGTCCGAACTCGCTGGTCTCGGGCATCGGAGTGGCACCCAGCCCGTTGGCGGGGACGTGGCACTTGGCGCAGTGGTTGGCGGAGAAGAGCTGGCGACCCTGGCGCTGGAGCTCGCCGAGGGTGACCGGTTCGGTGGCTTCGGTCTTGAAGACGGTGGGCGGCACCGATTGCTTCGGGAAAGCGCGCTCCTCCCAGAACAGGCGGAAGCGACCGGAGCCGTCGGGCTGGCTCTTGAAGGTGATGGCAATATCGTGCTCGCCGGGGTTTAGGCGGGTGCTGTCGGAGGCCTTGGTGCCGAGGGTGCCGCTTTCCTCAAGCAGCGGCTTGCCATCGATGCTGAGGCTGGCGGTGCCGCTGCCCTCGAAGGAGAAGGCGAGGCGCTGGCGCTCGGGCAGGACCAGCTTGCCGGTCCAGACGACTTCGAACGGGCCGGGAGCGAGGAAGGGGGTGGAGGGCTCGCCGGGCTTGACCAGCAGCGCGGGCAGCCGGTCGAGGCGGGCGTCGGCGGCCTCACCGGCCTTGAAGCTGGCGGCGAGTTCGCCACGCGCGGTGGCCAAGGCGAGGGTGGTGATGATCGCGGCGCGGATCATGGGGCGGGGAGGTAAAGGCAATGAACGGATAGGATAAGGCATCCATCGGAGGAATGGAAGCCGGAGAGGACTGGAACCACGCGATTCCGATCCTCTTGATCCAAGGTTCAGGCCAGGGGAGCCGTCACGGTCAAGGTACGACGTAGACCGTACTGGTGACGTTGCTCTTGAGCGGGTTGCCGTCCTTGTCCTCGAGGTCGTAACCGACCTGGAGCTGCATCGAGGGCTTCATGCCTTCGAGTTCCAGCTCCACGGTCTTGCCGTCGGGCAGCAGCTTGGCGGAGGTCACGGTGACCTTGTCGCGCTGCTTCACGCCCTTGGACTCCTTGTTGACGGCGGCCTCCTCGGCGGCCTTGTCCGGATGGTCCACCGAGAACTCGCCGGAGCCATACTGGCTGGAGCGGACGTAGTTCCAGCGCAGCACCGGGTAGCTGGCGGGGTCCTTGGCCAGCTCCTCGTCGAGCGCCTGGGCGAAGTGGAGCTTCACGCCGGTGTGGGTGACCTCGAACTTGTCCGGGGCGGGCAGCGGCTTGCCGGTGTAGCGGACGCGCTGGAAGGCGCACTCGGTGGCGGCATTGGTCTGCCAGCCGCGGAAGCCGAGCACGAAGAGCGAACCGTCCGTGGCGAAGCGGGCGCGCATCGCGGAGGACTGGAGCTTGATCGGCAGCTTCGAGACGCCGGCCTGGAGGCGGTCGCCGGCGCGCTGCGGCAGCACCCGGTAGATACTGGACTGGCCGTAGGAGAGGTGGAGCATCTCGCCGGGGTTCACGCCGAACTTGGCACCCTCCGGCACCCACACCTGGGAGGCTCCGGAGTTGTCCATGTCCATCGGCAGGAAGCACAGCGGCTCGGTGTAGGGCTTGTCCTTGCCGAGGTCCTGGCGGGTCGGCTCGCAGCCGAAGAACACCGGCAGGTCGGAGGAGCGGGCGAAGTTGATCTTGCAGGCCGGTTCCCACGAGCCCTCGTTCTCCCCGGCGCTGATCTCGCCGTTGGGGCCGACGCCGACGCCACCCGGGGCGCGCAGGCCGGTGGCGATGACCTCGAGCTTCTTGCCGTCCGGGCTGACCTTCATGATGGTGCCGTTGTTGGGCAGGATCTTGTCGAAGCCGCGGCCGCCGGACTTCACCGGGCCGGCTTTCGAGAAGTAGAAGTTGCCCTGCTTGTCGGTCTGGAGGTCGAAGGCGAACTCGTGGAAGTTCTCGGTGACGTAGACGTCGCGGTTGAAGGTCTTGAACTGGTCGATCTCGCCGTCGCCATTGAGGTCGATGAGCTGGGTGATCTGGTCGCGGCCGTTGACGTGGATGATGCCGTTGACGACTTTCACGCCGAGCGGCTCGAAGAGGCCGGAGGCGATGCGCTGCCAGGTGAGCTTCTTCCAGTCGCCCTTGAGGCCCTTGACGACCCAGACGTCGCCGTTCCAGGCGGAGAGGGCGGCGCTGTCGTCATCGATGAAGTCGAATCCGCCGAAGCGGAGGTTGGCCTTCCACGGGTTGTCGGTGGGCAGGGTGGCGACGTCGGTGGCGTAGGGCTCCTTGGAGTCGGTGGCGACCTTGCCTTCGGTGGTGATCTTGTCCTTCCAGAGCGGGGCACCGCCCTTGATGAGGGTGGCGAAGTCCGGGAGCGCGGCGGGCTTCGGCTCCGCACCGCGGGCGTAGGCGAGCTGGGCGGTGGTCTTGGCACCCTTGGCGAAGGTCAGCAGCAGGCGGCCCGGGTTCTTCGGATCGGCGGCGAGCTTGCCGCCCTTGGCGAGCACGGTCAGGCCGTCCTCGGATTTGGCGGAGGCGCCGTCGGCGGCGACGGTGAAGGGCTTGGCCTCGTCGGCGACGAGGGTGGTCAGGTCGTTCTGGCGGGCTTCGAGGGCGAAGGAACGGGTGACGGTGCCGTCCTTGGCGGAGGTGGTGTCGAGTACGCGGCTGCCGAGCACGGTGTAGTCGAGCACGATGGTGCTGCCGGAGCGGAAGTAGCCGTTGAAGCGGGCGTGGTCGAAGTTGCCGTAGCCGGGGATCTTGCGGGAGTCGTTGAAGGAACCACCGGCATCGGCCCACACGGCGCTGCCGCGGGCGGTGTTGAAGACCGGCGTTTCGTCGGCGAGGGCGATGAGCTTGGCGTGCTGGCCGGTCCACGGGGTGCCGCCCCAGTGGACGAACCCGGAGTAGGCGTTGACCAGGCCGAGGGTCTCGGTGTCGAAGAGGGCGTGGGAACTGCCATCGCCCAGATCGAGCAGGATGCCCTTGACGGCGGCGACCCGCTTCTGCCCCTGGAAGGTGTCCTCGAAGGTGTTCGACCACGCCGGGCCCAACTGCATTTCTTCATACCAGGCGGCGTGGGTGGTGGCCATGGTGGCCGCCAGGGTGGCGAGAATCGAAAGCGTTTTAGACATGGTAGTATGCACGATGAGGCGCAGTCTTACGGGATCTGTTGCATCCGTCTAGCAACCGGATGGTAAAAAGGTAGTGGGCAGGGCCAATTGCCCTGTGGGGACTGGCGGGGTCCGGAGTTGCACGGTGGGCGGTTCGCTTCTATGGATCGGGCATGTGGGAATCACTCATCGGCTGGGCCGGCTGGGGCACCGTAGGAACGGTCGGAGCCTGGGTCGTGACCGGCTGCTTGCTGTTGGCGGGGCTGATCGGTTGCATCCTGCCCATCCTGCCGGGGCATCTGATTATCCTGATCGCTGCGGTGGCGCACCGGCTGATGCTCGGGCGCGAGGGTTCCGGCTTGGAATGGTGGTCCTTTCTGGTGCTGGTAGTCCTGATGGCGGCCTCGCAGGCGTTCGAACTCTACAGCGGAGCGGCGGGCAGCAAGTGGTTCGGCGGTACCCACTGGGGAGCTTGGGGGGCGTTCATCGGCAGCATTGTCGGCATGTTTTTCATGCCCTTCGGCCTGTTGCTGGGACCGCTTGTTGGCGCACTGTCGTTCGAACTGATCTTCGCCCGCAAGGAATTGAAGCACGCCACGGTGTCGGGCGTGGGTTCGGTGGTCGGCACCGTCACCGGCCTGGCGGTGAAGCTGGTGGTGGGCGTGCTGATGCTGATCTGGTTCTTCCTCGATGTGTTCTGGATCGGGAAGTGACCGAGACGGAATTTTGCTCAGATATCCACCCGCGAACCGCGAGAGAGCTGCCATGCCGGGGCCTGCTTGTCATAGGGCGGCCCGTTGCCCGTGGGTTCGCTGGTATCCAGCCGGAACAGCGGCAAAATGGGCAGCCCTTCCGGAGTCTTGGCGGGATTCGCGCCGACTTCCTCGATCATGAGATAGGCGAGGAAGAACCCACCGGGCACTTCGCTGATGAGGATCTCGATCGGGTAATCGGTGTTCTCTCGCGCTTCGAATGTTTCACCGACTCCGAGCCCTTTGATGTATTGGCGCGCGTGGTCCGAGAGGCCGGTGTAGTTGTAGGTCTGCAAGGGCAGCGGCATGGAGAACTCCCGTACCTTTTTCCCGAATTCTTTCGCCTTCTCCGGTTCCAGGAGATTCGCGATATTGCTGAAGATCGGGAAGCTTCCGGTGGCGGACTCGTAGCCGTAGTCGAAGACATTGCGGCGGTTGAAGCGGACCACCAGGATGTCATCGCCCGCGCCCACGAAACGGAACTTGCCGGAATGGGGTGGCCGCACCGTGCCACGGTAAACGACCATCCAACGCGAGCCCGGGACGTTGCAGTTGAATGCTTTTGGCGCGGAGCCCGCATCCATCGAGGGAATGAAGATCTTCGTCTGATAGAGCTTCTGCGGAGCCTGATAGTAGTTGGAGGAAAGGGTGCGTTCGTTCCAACCACGGCTGACGAAGTTGTGTACGATTTCCCGTGTGCCTGAGATGATCTGGTTCCAATCGGTTTTCTTCCCGAGGTCGCTGGGGTTCCCCTTCGCGTCCTGCTTGAGATCGTAGAAGGTGCCGACCAGTGCATTGGCATTGGGATCGATCATGCCGAAAGGGCTCATCTTTCCCGCGCCACCACCGAGGCCCGGTCCCATGCCATTGCCGAAGCCCTTGCCATTCCCATCACCGCGGCCACCCCCGGAACCACTGCCGCCGAGACCACCGGAAAGGCCGCCGCTGCTGAGCGATCCCACCGAGGACATGGCGGACGCATTGTCCGGCTCAGGCAGGGCGAAGCTGCTGGTCACGCCCTTCGCCGCCATGCGCGGGGCATTCGGCAGGGTCATGCTGGCGCGCTGCTTCTTGTTGCTGATTTCCTTCACACCCGGGGAACCACCACCGCCACCCTGGGGCATGAAATCGACGTCCGCCGGATGGTTCGGAATGATCTGGAAGATCCAGAAAATGCCGATGAGCAACAGGATCGCGTGGACGATGATCGAGATCGTGAGCGATCCGCCGCCGAGCTTGCGCCAGAAGGAGGAATGTCCGGGCGTGGAATGCGATGCCATGGAGTCGACGTATTGAACGGAGAGCTCCATCGCCGACAGGCGCTGGGAACCAACCGATCGCCACGCTATCACGCTCCGGGGCTTCCCGAAGGTCATGCGCATATCCGCACTCCACATGGCGGGAAGTTGCTCCCGCTATCCACGCTCACTCAGTCGAGCGGATACTCTCCGTCCTCATCCATGCCATACCAGCCGAGCTTTCCGAAGGCCTTGAGGATCGCCCGTGAAGTTTCCGCGTTGTCATCCTCCGCGTGCTCGATGGTGGCGGAGCGGGTGAGGCCGCGCATCGACTCGATGCTGATCACCGTGCGGCATCCTTCGAGATGGATCCAATCCCCCCAGTTCTTCGAATCGTGTCGCGGTTCAAGCTTCTGCTTCCGCAGGGCATCGAGCACTTCGCGGATGGTGCAGGGATCTTCGGACTCGGGGAGATGAACGACGGTTTCCATGGGACGAGCGGGAGCCACTATGACGTGAATCACTCCAGAATGGAAGAGGCTTCGCACAAACGTGCGTAAAGTCCGCCCTGTGTGCGCAGTTCCTCATGCGTGCCTTTTTCAACGATGCGGCCTTTTTCCAGCACGCAGATCAGGTCGGCCTTCTCCACGGTGCTGAGGCGATGCGCGATGACGAAGCAGGTGCGGTCGCTGCGCAGGCGCTCCAGTGCTTCCTGCACGAGGCGCTCGGTGCGATTGTCGAGCGCGCTGGTTGCTTCATCGAGCAGCAGCAGCGGAGGATTCTTCAGCAGCGCGCGTGCGATCGAGAGACGTTGCTTTTCGCCACCTGAGAAACGCACGCCGCGTTCGCCCGCGACCGTGTCGAGTCCCTCCGGCAGCTTGCGGACAAAGGGACCTGCGTTCGCGGCATCGAGTGCGGCCCACAATTCCTCGTCGGTTGCGTCCTGTTTCGCGAGCAGCAGGTTCTCCCGCAGCGTGGTGTTGAAGAGGAAGCTCTCCTGGGTGACGTAGCCGGTATTGTCGCGCAGCCATTCCTTCGAAATGTCCGCGATGTTCGTGCCATCGAAGTAAATCGCGCCGGTTTCCGCCTCGTAGAAGCGCGTGAGGAGATTGAGCACCGTGGACTTGCCCGCACCGGTGGGGCCGACGAGCGCGATCGTCTGTCCGGGCTTCGCCTCGATATCGAGGCCGCCGACCGCTGGCGTGTCCGGGTCGTAACTGAAGCCGACATTCTCAAACCGCACGCCACCATGGAAAGCCTCCGGACGGCTGCCCTCCGTGAGGTTGATCTCATCCGGCATGTCCTGGATGGCGAACACGCGCTTCGCGGACACCTTGCCGCGCACAAAGGTCTGGGTGAGATTGTTGATGCGGGAGATCGGATCGAAGAGGAAGCCCCACGAGATCATGAAGGCCACCGGGGTGCCCACCTCCATCTTGCCGTGCAGCACCTCCCAAGAGGCATAGGCCATCATCACGATGATGCTGGATTCCGCGAGGAGGGAAACCGCAGGCCACACCATCGCCTGGCCCTTCATCACGCGCATGTGTTTGTCACCGACATTGCGGCTGGCTGCATCGAAGCGGTCCAGCGCCTCCGGTTCCACGGTGTAGGCCTTGATCTGGCGGATGCCCGCGAGATTGTCATGGAGCAGCGAATTGAGCGCGGAAGTCGCCTCGGAGGAAGCGCGCCAGCGTGGCTCGGCGCGCTTGGAATAGACCGTGGTGATGATGGCGATGATCGGCAGCGGCGCGAGCGTGACCAAGGTGAGCTCCCAACTCGTCCAGAACATCCACGCCAGCATCATGCAGAACTGGAGGATCGCAGGCACCGTCTGGTCGATGGCCTCCACGATCATGCGGTCCATCGTCGGAACGTCATCGGCCACGCGCGACATGATCTCGCCGGAGGAATTGGTGTCGAACCACTTGATGGGCAGCCGCTGGAGCTTGGTGTAGAGCGAGACGCGCAGGTCGTGGGTGAGCTTCTGCTCCAGCACGTTGTTCGCGTAGGTCCGCAGGGTGAAGAGGAGCTGGCGGGCGGCGATCGCACCCACTCCGAGCAAGGCGGTGGGGATCAACAGGTCCTCCCGCTTGCGGCCGATGACCTCGTTCATGAACACCTGCGTCACTCCCGGCAGCACCAACACCAGTGCGGTGCAAATGATCGCCATGGTGAAGGAGACGACGGCCCGCCCCGGATAGCGGGCGAGGGCGGGGCGGAAGACACGGGTGAGAACGGCCATGAATGACCCACAATTAACGTCACCTGTGGTGCGAAAGCAAGTGGCGGCGACAAACACGGGGGACGATGGATGAAGGATTGCGCGGGGAGCCGTGGGGCGTTAGGCCGAGGGTGACATGTTGTATTTGCTGGATCTCATCGGAGTCTTCGTCGCCGCCGTATCGGGCGGTCTGGCGGGACGCCAGAAGGGCATGGACTGGTTCGGGACCTTTGTCGTCGGAGTGATCACCGGTGTGGGTGGCGGCACGTTGCGCAGCCTTCTCATCGGGGATGTGCCACCGGTGGTGCTGCGTGATCCCGCGTATCTGACCGTGGCGGCGGTCGCTACCGTCGTGGCCTGGGTGGCGGAGCCGCTGTGGTGCAGGATGCGGCGGGCGGTCTCGGTGGTGGATGCGATCTCGCTGGGGGTCTTCGTCTCGATCGGCGTGCGCATTTCCCAGAGCCACGGTCTGGCGTGGTGGGCGTGCATCGCGCTCGGGGTGATCACGGGTACCTTCGGTGGTGTCCTGCGGGATGTGGTGCGCGCGGAGGTGCCCTTGATCTTCCGCAAGGAAATCTATGCCACCGCCGGTATCATCGGCGGCGCGGTGCTGCTGGGGCTGGATTGGATCGGTCTCGATGCCAACTTCGGCCTCTACGCGACCACGGTGGTGGTGACCACGATCCGCTTGCTGGCGATCCGGTATTCGCTGAACCAGTCCGAAGAGTGAGCAAGGAGTGGCTCCCCGGCGGGGAGCAACGGAATGTCAGGGTTCGAACACCATCGTCTTGGCTCCTGCTTCGGGATGGATGACGAGCACGGCCACGCGCTTGATCCGGAGCTCCGGATTGAAGGAGTGGGTGAAGTAGTCGAACTTCCCGCGCAGGTCGGTGTAGCCGTCCTTGAGGAAGGTGATGGTGCCATCGCGCTGTTCGGCATAGACCTTCACATAGCTCTTCAGGAGCGGCTTCCCTGAGGCATCGAGCGCCTGCACCGTGCGTTCGGCTGGATCGCGCAGCAGCTCGATGGCACGACTGTCCAGTACCTGTAGGATTTGCTTCGTCCCGGTGTCCGCCGCCACCAGCACGTTGCCGTGGCGGAAGGCTTCCGGCAGCTCGACACGGGTTTCGCCCGCATCGGTCAGGGTGACTTCACGGGTATCATTCGCACGGATCGGCGGCAGGGCATCCATGCCGCCTTTCAGGAAGGGATCTTTGGAGAACAAGACTTCCAGATCGACATGGAACAATTGCAGGCGGGCGCTCTTGAGTCCGCGGTGCTTGAGTTGCAGCGCGCCATCGGGCGCCGATGCGATTTCCAAGGATGGCAAGACCGCCGTGGCGGGAGCGGCCGCAGGACGACCCTTCGCCAGCCCGGCGATTTCATCGGCCTGCGCCACGACTTTGGCGAAGCGATCGCGCCACAGTGCCAACGGATGTTCCTTGTAGAGGATGGCGATGGTGCGCGCGTCTTCCGGCTTCTGGAGGGCGAAGAGCAGCACGGCGTGCAGATAGTCGTAGGCGGTGCGGCCCGGCAGCTTCGCGGGATCGATCTTGTTGAAGCGCTCGATCGCTTCACCGGTACGGTCCTGAAGTTGAAGCAGCAGTGCCAACCGGAGCTGATCTCCATCGTCCAGCGCGGGTTTCCATGCCAGCAGATCCAGCACCTTCTCCTGGAAGTCCACGGCCTCCGAGTTCGAAAGGCGCGGGTTTTCTCCGAACTTGTGCGCGCGGGGATTCGCCAGCGGATCGAATTCAAGCGTTTCGAAATCGAGGTGGGTCTGCGGACGGATATCGAGCAAGGGACTGTCCAACCAGCTGCCGGTCTGCTTCGTCCATTCCGAGTTCTCCAGAAACTCGCGCATCGCGGCGACATCGCGGTGCTTGAAACCATAGGCGGAGATGGAGGGTGAGAACACCAGCCGCTCGCGCAGCAGGGTGGTGACGGTGGTGAAGAACGCCTTGTCCTGAAGCCGCCACAGGATCGCGTCCAGATCGAGCGTGTGGAGATTGTCGCGGCGGAGGCGTTCCAGCACCTGTTCATTGGTGCCATCACGCGCCAGTACGGGCCACGATTGGAGATCCGGAGCCGCAGCTTCCGCATCCACCTGGAGTTTTCGCTCGGCCGCGTGGGCGAGGACGGTGTCTCCCTCCGTGACGTGCAGCGGATAGAGCGTGAACGAACCGGCGGCGGGGAAATAGAAGGCCAGATCGAGACTGGCCACGCCGTAGGGTTTCAGTGTGACGGTCTTCGAGAGCGTGACAGGCAGTCCCTTCAAAGGCATCGCACCGGCTGGAATCTGGGCGAGCACATCCACCCGGCGTTCCTCGCCACTGGGATTGGTGACGACCAGCGAGAGCCCGTAGTGTTCGCCTGCGACGAGATTGCCCTCCACTGCGGCCTGTTGCTGGCGGCCTTCCACGGTGCGGTAGCTTTCATCCAGCCGGAGCAGGGTTTCCCGGACCAGCACCGGAGCGTCCTTCGCCACCTTGTCCGTCTCGCGGGTATCCTTGTAGAACAGCAGCATCGGCGAGCGCGCCTTCACATGCAGCTTCGAGGACTCGGCACGGACCTCGGGTTTTTCCGCACGTTGTGGTAGATCCAGCAGTGCCAGGCACATCAACGCCTCATTGGCATTGCTGATGCACTCGTTGAAGTGAGGGGAGACGAACGGGCCCTTTCCATCCCATGCGGCCAGATCCACCCAGAAACGGTTGATCGGGATGAATTCCTCGTCCGTGCTGCCACTGTGCTTGTAGTAGTTCGACTCGCGCCACAGGCGGGTGGTGTCCGGATCAACCGGGGGAGGTGGTAGCGGTGGCAGCACCGGAGAACCCGCCAAGCCGTTCGGAATGCCTGACTCGGCGACTATCCCCAAGACGGGGGCATCGGTGGCCCCAAGAGTTGCGGGGGTTGCCAAATGCTGGATCTTGTCGAGTTCAGCCGGAGTATTGGTGATCAGCAGCGTGTTGTTGTTGGAGAGGGTGGCGCTGGCACCTTCCGGAAACAAGACGCCCGCCCTTTTCAAGAGCTCGGTGATGGGAGAGTTGGTTGTCAATTCGGAGCGTTCTCCGGAAAATGGGTCGGTCGCGCCGTCATTGACTGCAAGCATCCCTTTGAATCCGGGAGGAACCTGGAACTTCCGGGTGAACAGGTCTTCACCGGTCTCCGTCTGCGGAACAATGGCTACGGCATAGTCCTCCACTCTGTAACGGAGGCGGGTTTCATCACAAATATACTTCAATGCGGCTGCCAGGGGGACGTTCCGGAGACGGAGGGTCTTGATGCGTACGCTGCCGAAATCCCGCTTTGGCATGATGAAGTTCAAGCCCTTGCGAGTCGGGTCCACTTCGGTGGAATCCAGCTCAACCGATCGCTGACGGAGGTACTCGATGGCTTCCTCAATCGTGGTGTCCTCGAAATTGATGGAAGGAATGACAATGCTCCTCAGCTTTGACGTGAGATACGAGGTGCCAGCTTGGTCTGCGTTCCGTGAGGATTCGCCAGATGCCACATATCCTGCGACGGGTGCCGGTTGGCTCCGTGCCAAGCCAAGGGAATCGCTCTCGGACAAGCCCTCGCCACGCAGCGTGGCGAGGAATAGCGCGTTTTCTTCATCGGCGTCCGGCCGGTCCAACTCCCAGCGCTGGCGCAGTTCGGTGGCGATGCGTTCGCGGGCGGCAGGCAGGGCCCGGGCGAGCAGTGCCTTCTCCGCCGCGTTGAGTTTCTCCCACGCGAAGGGGCGGAGATAGGAGGTCAGGTCGCGCTCGATCAGATAGTTGTCGATGAACGTCGGCTCCATCTTCTCGGCGAGGCGTGGCTTCACGAACTTGTCGAAGAACGGGCGATCCTTGCGGTAAAGGAACAGGTGCAGCTCGTGGCAGGCGGATTCGGAAAGGTGGGCCAGCTTGGTGGCTTCCGGCAGATCCGACCAGTGGTGCAGGAAGGCCAGATCGGGAAGACCATACTTGGACTCCGGAGTGGCTCCGGCGAGATAGGTCCAGGCGTCCTCCAGCGTGTTGAAGGCCCGCCAGTCGGCATCCAGCATGTTGTCGATCGTGATCTCCCCGCCCGTGGCCAGGAAGGTGGAGCCGCGGGTGCCGGTGTGATGCTTGGTGGGATCGAGCGGACGGTTCAGCCGCAGGTCGCGCAGCGGTGGTTCGGATGGATCGAGCGGCACGACGGTGCGGCTCATCAGGCTCCCATCCGTGACCAGCACGTGGATCATCTGGCTGGTGCGGAAGTCCGCGAGCGGAATGCGGAGTGTTCCATCGGCCTGCGGAACCAGCGAGTAGCGGACCACCGAATTGGTGGCCAGGAAGTCGATGAAGGAGAAGTCCTGTGCGGGTGTGGAGGCCCCCGATCCTCCGAACGGGTCCGCCGCTCCACTACCGCCTGCGGAGGCCGAGTATTGGGGCCGGCCCTCATCTCCGCCATTGAGGATCGCGTCTTTGTTGGTGGTTTCCTGTTCGGTCCAGCGGTTCACCAGCAGGCCGGGGCGGGGCAGCAGGGTGCCAGGGAAAACGGTCGCGCCACGACGATCGAAGATGTAGCGCATTTCATCGTCCAGTTTCCGATCCGTGAGGTAGGCGCAGGTGGCGGTGGACTGTTTGAAATAAGACCGCTGTTGGTCGGAGAAGGGCGTCAATGCGTCCCACGAATTGGCCGGGTGCAGGTAGCGTGCGCCGATGAGGGTCACGCGGGTGCCCTTGGTCACGCCGGTCAATTGCAGGCTGAGGGTATCCTTCCCCAGCTCGCTCCGGACGATGGCCGGTAGCTGCGGATCAACCACGCGCCGCACGCTATCAACTTGGAAGATGAGATCCTCGCGTTTGATGCCGGGGCTCACTGCGATATCCCACGTCCGGTCATCGGCATGGAGCCGATAGCTGCCGGTCGGAAGATCCCCGTGCCACCAGGACTCCCGGTTCGATGGCCAGATGATCGGAGGCATCTTCCACGATCATGTTTTGCATCCGACGGACGAGACGGAAGCGAAGGCGATCCACTTTTCCCGCCTCCACGGCCATGGGAAGCCGGAAACTCCCGCCGGGAGCCATCACCACCGGGGAGGGAGAATAGGGGGACGACTGGGTGAGACTTTCCGGTGCGAGAGTGGTGTCCCCCAGATCGTTCCCGGTGACGACCAGGGTTTTGATGTCCGTCAGGTTTCCGAGTTCGATCCGGCCTTCTCCATTCGTCCGCAGTGGAACCGTCACGGGCTTCTCGTAGCCCCGATGGGTGAATGCCACCTGCACCGCACGGGAGGCGAGCGGCTCGCCATTCCGGCCGCGGACATCCAGGCGATAGCCGCGGGTGGTCAGGGAAAGCAGGGCGGTGCCGGTCTTCTCCGTGTCCAGCAGCGGATTGATGGGGAACTCGCGGGTGGCGGACAGTTCCACCGGGTCCCCACCGGTGGCTGGAGCGACCTTGGCGGTCAGACGCAGCGAAATATCGCGGGCATCCGGTGGGACGAGGAAGTCTACGGTCTGCTCGGCGAGCGGCTTGAGTCCGTCGGAGATCACACGCTGGGTCGTCACGCCATCGCCGAGCTTGGCAGTCAGGGTGAGAGTGACTTTCTGGAGCCGGTCGAGCGGCACCTCCGCATACTGATCGCTCAGGCGGAGAGCCATCCGTAGCTTGGCCTGTTGGTTTGCTACCAACTGCTCGCGGTCGACATGGAACTTCGCCTCCAGAGAGGGCGTGGAAGAGGAAAGGTAGAGGGAGACCGGCGCGGCAAGCCCGGCTCCGGTGGCGTAGGTATGCGGCCTGTCACCGCGGAACCCACCTTTCACCACGATACGTCCGGTGGCGTCCGGTGTGAGGGTTTGTCCATCTACCACCAGCGTCGCATCCGGCACGGGAGTGCCCGTTTCATCGAACACGCGCACCGCCGTGCCGCCCTCGATCGGAGTCGGAGTGGTGAAGAGGTTGCCCTTATGAATCAGAGCGCGGGCGGCGACTCCCTTCGAGACGGTTTCGACGATCCATGAGCCGCGGCCTTTCAGATCGGGCAGATCGATGGTCTCACGGTGGCGGATCAGGGGCTGCTGGGCGTAGGTCAGGCGGAGTTCGCGCTCCGGTACCAGGCCATCCAGGTCGAGATTGGTGTCCGGGGGCTCGCTGTGGGTGGAGTACCAGGAGGCGAGGTCCAGCGGATAGATGCGGACCAGAAGCTCAGGGGTGTTCTTGAGATCCAAGGCCAGCTTGACCTGCGCATCCGCTGGCAGAATTCCCGGTTGTCCCGGAGCAAAGGTTAGCGTGGTGAGCTCCCGCAATTCGCGGAAGGCTCCCGGATCGAGGGCGGCGGACCATTTCGCCGGATCGCCTCCAGCCAGCAACCGGGCCTTTGAATGGAGTCTGGCCAGTTGTTTCTCCTCGATGAAAGGGGCGAAGTCCGCGGCGGAATCGGCGGTGGAGAGGAAATGATCCAGGTAGGCCGAGATCAGTTCGGTTTCAGGGATCGGCTGGACGAGTTCCGTGACCGTGTAGAACGCCTTGTTTTCCTCCACACCCTTTACCGAGTCATTCCGCAGCAGCGAATGGGATTTCCGGGGAACCGCCAGATAGCGGAGAAAGTCCTCGCGCGGGAAATTGCCCAACTCACGCTGGTAGAAGAGGTGTGCGCCCAGCGCCGCAAGGTGGATGGAGGCCTGCGTGGGCGGCAGGGTCGCGGTGAATTCCACGCAGAGCTTGGCATAGGCGGCGCGCTGGGCGGGATCGGTCTTCAGAGCGGTTTCATCGGCAGGTGCCAGGGCACCCAGATAGCGCAGCACGAATTTCTCGTGCCCTTTCAACCGGGGATTCAGCCGCATCAGCTCCTGCATCTGCTGGAGGGTGAGGGAATTCAGCAGCGGGATCTGCTCCGGGAGGCTGGCCGAGGGACGGTTCGGAGGTGGGGTCAACGCGGCGTTGATGAGCGCCACGATGGTGGGATGATCCGCTCGCTTGAGATGGGAGAGGGTCCAATCCCGCTTGGCGGGCGGAAAGGCTTGGGCACCCTGGTCCAGCTCTTGAAACAGCCGCCGCTCGGTGTATCCGCGCCACGGCTCCTCGTGATAGGCGTTCACCGCCTCTTGTTCGAAGGCGGCCTGCGAGAGCGCGTCCGCAGACAGGGAAGAAGGCAGCTTTTCATCCGCCTTCGCGTCCGGGCGGGTATCGTCGAAGGTCAGCTCCAGTTCGCGGATCAGGTTTTCCGCGGCCTTTTCCGGATTGGTTTTCCAAGCGAGGAGCAGCGAGCGGTTCTTCAGCGCCTGGAAGCCCTCATCCTCCACCGGGCGCTCCTTGCGGTCGATCGCGGCGCGCCACTCGGCCAGAACGTCTTCGAATTCCTTGTCGCGGCCGGAGAGCTGGTGGTCGAGGGCGCGGTAGAAGAACCAATCGCGGGTCTCCGGCACCAGCCGCCCGAGGGACTCGGTCCGTGTGGCCGGATCGGCGAAACGTTCCTTGAACTCCAGTTCCGCGGCGGAGACGGGCATGGACAGGGCGAGGGCGATGACGGCGGGGCGCATGGTCTATCTGACTAGACGTTCCCTGCGAAGAGGGGAAGATATTCCAGCGTGGCGGGCCGGGCGCCGGACGGGGGATCATCGCCCTTTTCCAGAGCAGCTCCAGAGGGAGGGATTCCGCCCGGGCAAGGGCTTTTTTCGATTTCGATTGGCCAATCCGCGATTCCCCCCCTAGAATCCCGCCCCCCGAGCGGGGAAATCGACACATGGCACTGGAAGCACTGGAACTGGCCAAGGCATGCGCCAAGGCGGCGGATGAGATCCAAGCGGAGGATATCCGCGTCTGGGACATGCGCGGCGTGTCGAATCTCACGGACTACATGATTGTCTGCTCGGGCTCCTCGATGCCGCACCTGCGGGCGATCTTGCGCGACATTTCCGCCCACGTGGAGGAGTGGACCGGCTCCCGCCCGGCGAATGCCGAGGGCAAGGCCGACACCCGCTGGGTGGTGCTCGATTACATCGACGTGATGGTCCACATCATGCACGACGAGCTGCGTGACTACTACGGCCTCGAAAAGCTGTGGGGCGACGCGAAGGAGGTGGAGTGGAAGGATTCCACCGATTCTCCGGCGACCGAGACCGGGGCTTGATCGGGCCGCACTTTGGGACTCTTGTTCCCGCGTGCGTATCGAAGTCATCAATACCGGCACCGAGCTGACACTCGGCAACACGCTCAATACCCACGGCGCGTGGTTCGGCCGGGAGCTTTTCAAGCTGGGCCTGCGCATCGAGCGCCAGACCACGGTGCCCGATGGCGAGGCGATCCGCGAGTCTCTCTCGGAATCCGTTTCCCGCGCCGATGCGGTGATCGTGACCGGTGGTCTCGGGCCGACCAGTGATGACCTGACCCGCGAAATCACCGCCGAGGTGCTGGGGATCGAGCTGATCACGGATGAGGCGGCGATCCGCTCGCTGGAAGCTTTCTTCGCCGCCCGCAACCGGCCGATGGCGGACTCGAATCGCAAGCAGGCGCTGGTTCCCGTGGGCGCGGACGTGCTGCCGAACCCGAACGGCACCGCGCCCGGCGTCTATGTGCCGCCGCGCCTCAATGGACGGGGAAATGCCGCCGTGTTCCTGCTGCCCGGACCGCCGCGCGAGCTGCATCCGATGTTCCGCGAGGAGGTGGTGCCGCGCCTGCGCGCGCTGGCCGGAGTGGAGGCTGCCGCTGGGGCGCTGGAACTGAAATTCACCGGCGTGGGGGAAAGCGATTTCAACCAGGCGATCGATGCGCGTCTGGCGATGGTGCCGGGGCTGGAATACGGCTACTGCGCGCACATCGGCGAGGTGGACCTGCGTTTGATCGGGGATGAGGAAGCCCGCGGTGCGGGACGGAAGATCGCACTGGATGAGTTCGACCGTTTCCTGATCAGTGACGATGGCACCTCGCTGCCGGAGATGGTGCTGCGCCTCTGCCGTGCTCGGGGTTGGAAGGTGGCCACGGCGGAGAGTTGCACCGGCGGGCTGATCGCCAGCCGCCTGACCGATGTCGCGGGATCGAGCGATGTCTTCACGCACGGCTTCGTCACCTATGCCAATGAGGCGAAGCGCGACATGCTCGGCGTGCCGGAGGAATTGCTGAAGCTTCACGGCGCGGTCAGCGAGCCGGTGGCACGTGCCATGGCGGAAGGAGCGGTGGCACGCAGCGGCGCGGATGTCGCGGTGGCGGTCACGGGCATCGCCGGACCGGGTGGCGGCAGCGAGGACAAGCCGGTCGGCACCGTCTGGATCGCTTGGGCGGTGAAGGGCGGCGAGACGATCGCGCAGCGCCAGCTTCACATGCGAAACCGGAAGGACTTCAAGCTCGGCGTCAGCCAGGCTGCCCTCGACGGCATCCGCAAGCTGGCAAAGTAGCCGAAGCCTCCGGCTTCGGATGGTTCATGCGCCGGTCCCCGGTGCATGGGGGAGGAGACGCGCCACAAGGTGGAACCCGCCGGGGACCGTCGGGAGAACTTTCTGAAGCCGGGAGGCTTCAGCTACGATCGATACGTGTTCGCCACGCGCTTGGACTTCTTGAAATAGGAGAACCAGATCGCGAAGTAGATCAGCTCCCGGAACACCATGGTGAGAGCGGCGGTGATCACGGTGGGCGCCGCTTCCGGGGGTAGGCTGGAATGCATGATCATGATGGTGAACACCTCAATGGCGATGATGGCGAACAGCCGGAACACCAGGAATTTCCGCACGATCCCCACCGCGCCCGGTTTTCGGATCCAGAGCATCACTCCTGCCACGATGCCGACGATCAAGATCGCCAGAAAACCGGCGCTCTCAATCAGGATGCCCGTTCGGAGTGCCGGTGCCAGGCTGGGAGTGATCGAGTCGAGCGAATTGATCAGTCCTACAACTCCCAACAGCGGGGATAGGATGGTGAGGGAGATGCAAAAGAGCAGCAGCCAGCCGCCGACGCCGGTGGGGCCCCTTTGATATTCGGCCTGCGGCAATTGTTCGAGATGGGCTGGCGGCAAGTAGGGATTCAGCGGTATCGAGGTTGCCGGCGCCGGAGTGGCTGGCTCTGATGAAACCGGCAACAGGGTGGCAAGCGGCTGCCACGTCGCCATACCCTGGGTCCAAGCGAGGGTTTCTCCCGTTACCCGGCCTGAGGTGATCAGGGCTTCGATTTCATCGCGGTGATACGGGCCGCTCGGATCGCCATCGAGTTGGACGTGGATTTGCATGGGAGGAGGGTTTCGGGGGCGAATCGGTTCAGCGGCTGTGTCGCTTCACTTCGAATGCCTCATGGGTTTCCACCACTTCATGGCGTGGAAACGCGGACTCGAACTCCGGGAACCGCGTATCCCCTTCGTGGTTCTCAAACACGTGGGACACCAGCAGTTCATCGGTGATGTTCATGAAGGCGGCGTAGATCTCCGCACCACCAATGATGAACACTTCTTCTCCGAGATCGGATAAGTCTAGTAGTTCCTCGGGCGCGTGGATCACCTCCACGCCGGGCGCGCTCCACGTCTTGTCCCGGGTGAGGACGATGTTCCGGCGCTTCGGCAGCGGGCGACCGATCGATTCGTAGGTCTTGCGGCCCATCACGATGGGATGGCCGCTCGTGGTGCGCTTGAAGAAGGCGAGGTCTTCCGGCAGGTGCCAGGGCAGCGTGCCATTGCGGCCAATGATGCGGTCGGGCGTCATGGCCACGACGGCGATGAGTCGGGGGCGGGTCATCAGGAGGATTTCTCGTCGTCTTCGTAGTGGAACTTGTGCAACAGCCGGTGGGCGATCGGCAGGAACAGCAGACCGGCCAGACCGATGAACGCCAGTCCGGAAAACAGCGCGTAGCAGCCGGCGAAGATCTTGCCACACTCCGTCTTCATCGGGTCGACCGGTCCCATGCCGCCGAGGATCATCGAGGCATTGAGAAACGAATCCACCCACGGCAGGCCTTCCAATACGTGGTAGCCGAGGATGCCGACGAACAGCGCGATGGCGACGATGCCCAATGCGAATGCCGCCGAGCGCAGCATGCGCTGGAGAAACAAGGCGCGCGGGATCGGGCGTTGCCGCTTGTGCTCGTAACGGAACATGTCAGACGGCGATAGGGGCCTTGATCGCCGGATGGGGATCGTAGTTCTCCAGACGGAAATCCTCGTAGGTGAAGGCATCGATGTCCGTCACCGCCGGATTGATCCACATCGTGGGCAGCGGACGCGGCTCGCGGGAGAGCTGCTCTTTCGCTTGATCGAGGTGGTTGCTGTAAAGGTGGAGATCGCCGAAGGTGTGGACGAAGTCGCGCGCTTCATAGCCGCAGACCTGCGCGATCATCATCGTGAGCAGGGCGTAGGAGGCGATGTTGAACGGCACGCCGAGGAAAAGATCCGCGCTGCGCTGGTAGAGTTGGCAGGAGAGGCCTTTCTTCCCGCCCTCCTCCGTGGCCTCGTGGACGTAGAACTGGAAAAGGAGATGGCAGGGAGGCAACGCCATGCGGTGGATCTCGCCCACGTTCCAGGCGGAAACGATGTGGCGGCGCGAATGCGGATTCCCGATCAAGCCGTCGATGAGGAGATGGATCTGGTCGATCGTGCGGCCGTCGGAGGCCTCCCAAGCCCGCCATTGCTGGCCGTAGACGGGGCCGAGGTCCCCGGATTCATCCGCCCACTCGTCCCAGATGGTGACGCCGTTTTCCTTCAGGTAGGAGATGTTGGTGTCGCCCTTCAGGAACCACAGCAGCTCGTGAATGATCGAGCGGAGGTGCAGCTTCTTGGTGGTCACGCAGGGAAAGCCCTTGCGGAGGTCGAAACGCTTCTGGTGGCCGAAGATGGAAAGCGTGCCGGTGCCGGTCCGGTCGGAGCGGGATTCGCCGTTTTCCAAGACATCCCGGAGCAGTTCATGGTATTGGCGCATGGGGAGAGAATCCGCCATTCCGGGGCCGGACGCAAGAAGAGCCGGGGCCGTCCGAGGATCATTTTTCCGGACGGGAGCGTTTCAAGGGGGTGAGCTTTTTGGCCAGTTCGGGCCATTGGGCGCGCGCATCCGCGGGAACCTCCACGCCATGGGAAACCAGCAGCAGGACGATCGGCAGGGATTTGCTTCGGATCGCGGCCTCCATGGTCACGGCGGTCGGCCGGGCTCCGCATTCGATCAGAGTCTGTGCGGCCTCGGTCCGGCCCCAGAATGCCGCTTCATCGAGTGCGGTCTTGTCGTCGTAGTCCGTGGTATCAAGGGAGGCTCCATGTCTGAGCAATGCGCGGATGGATTCCGGCTTGGTCCCGTATTCGGAGGCCAGGCTGTGCAGGGGCTGCTGCTTGGCGCCATCCCGGAGATCGACGCGTGCCCCGTGGTCGAGCAGGAGTTGGACGGACTCCGGATCTTTCGCGAGGTGGAGCGGAGTCTTTCCGTCCTTGGCCTGCCGGTTGACCTCGGCACCATGATCGAGAAGCAGCTTCGTCACCGCGCCATTGGCGGCAAAGTGGAGAGGCCGGTAGCCGTTTTGGGAGTAGTCGGTCTGCTTTGATTGGATCGGAAGATTCGCGTTGGCACCGTGATCCAGGAGATAGGCCACCAGTTCGGCATTTCCAGAGCGGCTGGCGGTATGAATGGAGCTCCAGCCATCCTTCTCCTTTGCGTTGAGTGCTGCTCCGTGCTTCACGAGCAGTTTGACCATGGCCAGATCTCCTTTGTCCGTTGCTGCGACCACGGGGCTTTCTCCGGAGGCCGATATTCTGGCTCCATGCTCCAAGAGGAAGAGCACGACTTCCTGCTTCTGGCTGCGGGCGGCACAGCTCAGGCAATCTGCCGATTTTGCCGGAGAGGCTCCCTGTGCCACGAGGTATTTGACCATCGCGAGATCGCCGCTGATGCAGGCCGATTCCAAAGGGGTCTCCGTGGACTTCGAGTAGCCGGATGGGGAATGGATGCCCGCGCCGCGCGAGAGCAGCAGCTTCACCATCTCAAGATTGCCAGACTGTGCCGCGAGATGGATGGGCTTTAATCCCTCGCTGTCAGGCTTATCGATCTTCGCGCCATGATCCAGCAGCATTCGGACGATCCCGACGTCACCCTGGGTGGTTGCGGTATTGATCGGCCATTCATTGACGCTGTAGCAGCAGGCGCGGCCGCTGATAGGGAGGTTCGGGTCCGCTCCGGCTTCGAGCAGTCGTCCGACTTCACGGGCATCTCCCTTGGCGCATGCATCATGGAGAGCCTGTCCCGGTTGGGAGATGGCATAGCCGACGGGGGCGGTGCCCCAAAGGAGCCATCCCAACAACAGCATTCGGCCAAGCTGGCGCGGATATGAAGGGATAGGGAATGGGATCATGAGGTACCTCGATCCGATCATCCTCATTCCAGCCCGGTACGCAAGAAGAGCCGGAGAGATCCCTCTCCGGCTCTTTACTTGGGAATCTAGTGGCAGTTCCGCTCAGCGGCTGCGGCGGCGGAGCAAGCCCAGGGTTGCCAGTCCCAGAAGGGCGGCGCTGGACGGTTCCGGCACGGTGAGCAGGCTGGTGACCTTGAGGTCGATGTTGTTGAACGTGACGCTGGACAGCGCCTGGTTGTTGCCATTCGGCAGGGCTCCGTTGTTGGAGATGTTTCCCTGCAGCGTGAAGGTGTAGGTGCCTGCGGTGTTCAGCGTGAGCGTCTGTTGGGTGATGCTCTGGCTGGCACCGGTGCCGGTGGTGATCGAGCCCGCGATGGCGGAGGTCGATTGGGGGCCGGTCATGCCCCAGGTGATTGAGGCGTTCTCCGAGTTGTTGACGATGTAGCCGAGATCAAACACCACCTGGGCGGTTTCCCCCACACCGATCGTGAAGGCGACCGTGTAGGTCGCATTGCCGGAGAAGGTGGTGCCGGTGCCCTGGGAGGCGGATTTCGTTGCCGTGAGGGAGGCGAAGGTCGCCCCGGTGCCGGAGTATTCGAGACTGTTGAGATTCAATCCCGGATTGGTCAGGGTCAACTGTCCAGCGTTCGCGGTGGCGATCACGCTGCCGTCGGTCACTGTGTTCGGATTGGTCGTGCTGGTCGAGGCGTTGACGGTGGTGGAAACACTGTTGCTGTTCGTCACCGAGGTGGCGGCGGAGGCAGACAGGGTCGTCAACACGATCGCCGCAAGGGCTCGTGCTTTCATTGGTTGCGCTTGGGGTGTGGGGATAGGCCTTGAACCGCATGGGTACAAGGCAAGGGGATATCGCCGGCTGGAAAGGCCGGTAGACGAGGGAGAAGATATGGATTCCTCCATATCCGGATGTGGGGAGAGTCCTCCGTGTTTATCTAACAGATCGGAGAAGCAGGGGCGGGGAGTGCGGGCTGTGGGTGGGGAGTTCCGCTATTGGAGGACTAAAGCGGAGATTTTCCTGGTTAGGGAAAAGTATTTAAACGCGGGCGACTTAATAAAATGTTGTTAGGAATGTCAATTGCGTTTTGCATGCAATGGCCTAACGTGATCGCGTGTGAACTTATGAATTTCATTCACATCTCTCCGAGCCATGGAGATGTCCGCAGGATGGTTGAAAACGCCGGCAGACAGGGGGCTTTCAACTCAATCTGATGACAGCGGAAAGCCGGCAAGCTTCCGTCAATCATCCCGCCCTGGGGAACGGCGCATCGATTTCTTCTGCGAAAGCTTGCGCTTGTCCGCGACGGAGCGGCGCTTGGAGCCACGGGAACGCTGGCGGTTCTGGCGGCGGTATTTCTCGATCTGGTCGCGCAGTTCCGCGGCCTTTTCGCGGCGGATGTTTTCCAATCGCTCGCACAACTCCTGGCGGGCGAGGAAGCGGTTCATCTCCCGCGAGCGGTGGGCCTGGCACTTGATCTCGATGCCGGTGGGGCCGTGCTTCAGATAGACACAGGAGGAGGTCTTGTTGATCTTCTGCCCACCGGAGCCGGAGCCGAGGATGAACTTTTCCACCAGATCGTCCTCCTCCACGCCGATCGCGGCGAGGCGGGCCTCAAGGGCGGCTTGTTTTTCAGGAGAGACCATGGGAGGTGACCAGTGCCGGGTGATCAGTGATCAGAGGCAAAGCCCCGGACGCGTCCGATGTAAGCCTTCACCGCCTTGCGGATTTCTCCGGCCACATCGGCTTCCACACGGGCGAAGGGTGGGACGAACCATGGAAAAGAACCGGCGAGATCGCTGATCACGGTGACTTCGCCATCGCAGGTGGTTTCACCACAGCCGATGCCGATGGTGGGGATGGAGATGGCGGCGGTGACTTCCGCGGCTACGGCGGGCACCACGGATTCCAGCACGACGGCGAAGGCTCCGGCCTCAGCCACCGCACGGGCATCTGCCAGCAGGGCCTCGCGTTGCGCGGGGGTCTTGCCCTTTTTCTTGTAGCCGCCTTCTTCCAGCACGCTCTGCGGCAACATGCCGAGGTGGCCGCAGAAAGGAATGCCGTCCGCCACGATGGCGCGGATGATTTCCTGATGGGTGACGCCGCCTTCCAGCTTCACTGCTTCCGCTCCGGCGGCGACCAGCTTGCGGGCGGTGGCCACGGCTTGCTCCGGAGTATCGTAGGTATGGATCGGCAGATCGCCCACGATGAGCGCGGCGGGTCTCGCACGGGCCACGGCGGCGATGTAATGCAGCATGTGGTCCAGCGTCACGTGGGTGGTGTCCGGGAAGCCCAGCACCACCATGCCCACGGAATCGCCCACCAGCAGGACATCCGCGCCACCTTCATCCAACAGCCGGGCGGTGGGGTAGTCGTAGGCGGTGATCGCGGCGATGCGGGGGCCGACCTTGCGGGCCAGAATCGCGGCGGATTTTTCGAGACCGGTCATGACGGAAAAATCGGGAGATGAAATTACCAGTTCGCCTGCACCAGGGCGAGCGGAGCTTCGGTGGAGTCGAGATGCTGGAGGTGCTCGGAGACGGTGACCTGATCGCCCGGTAGGATGAGTTCCGGGCGGATCTCCGCCAGAGGTTGGAGCACGAAGCGGCGCGAAGTGATCCGCGGGTGGGGCAGGACCAGCAGCCCGGCATCCAACCGCTCGTCGCCGAGGTAGAGAATGTCCACATCGATGGTGCGCGGTGCATTGCGCTCCAAGGAGGGCTCACGGCCGAGCCGGAACTCGATCGCCTGGGTGTGATCGAGCAGGTCGAAGGGCGTGCCTGCGAATTCGAATTCGACCACGGTGTTGAAGAAATCCGGTGATCCCTCCGGACACAGCACCGGCTCCGTTTGGTAGATCGGGGCCTGGCGGAAGATCGCACCGGGCACGGCGATGTTTCTCAGCAGGTCGCGGGCGATCTGGAGGTGTGCCAGCTTCCGCCCGAGATTCGATCCGAGGGCGATGCCAGCTCTGTGGGAAACGGAGGATTTCAACGCGGCGGAAGGGAAAGGCCGCATGGCCCCGGGATCAAGTGCCAATGCACAGGGCATCTGCGTGCGAGGACGCGGGTTTATCATTGGCGGTCCCGCGCGAAACCGTTAGCGGACGTCCGTGACATCGGACTCCAGTGCCTCCGGGACTTCCGTCCATGGTTGGCTTTCTGTTTGGAAGAAGCTCCGCCGTGCGCGAGCCGGGGATTGGCGGGTCGGCCATCTCAGCAGGGATTCCTTGTATTATGAGGAATGGCTGGACGGGGAATGGAAGCGTCTCGTCATCGATGGCGAGATGCTTTGCGGCAAGGGCCCGCATCATGTGATTTATTTCGCCAGTCCCGCACAATGGCAGGACTATCCCGAGTGGGCCCGGCACCGGAGACGGGAAATCATCGATCGAATCAAGAGCAAGTTCAGGGAGCCCGGATACGAGTACGAAGGCGATGATTGAATGAGGGGGCAATTTGCCAACTATTGAATCCAAAGATTTCGTCGTATGGCTCATCATATTTCAGGCATCATCGGATCTCCGGCCGTCCTTCGGAATTTCTCGCATGAGAATTCTTTCCACGCTCCGGCCGCCTTGGAGGGAGGACTGGCGTTCTTGCCATTGGATGACGACCATCTGGACACGTTGTTTCCCTCTCCGGGGCAATTCGATCCGGCGATGAATTATGTGTCTGACGCGTTGAAGAAGGTGCTGGCGATTCTTTCCGAGGCGGGATCGATTGCATTTGTAGAAACCGAATATCATGGAGGAATGGGGGCGCAGGGAGCAACGGCTTATCGCGATGGCGAATGTGTGTTGAAGCCGAGAACCGAAGAGTCAGGCGTGATTTCTGAAGCCCTGCGCCTTCTTGGAGTGGTGGCCCAATGGGGAAAAGATGAGTTCGATACTGTCGGCTTGGGACAGCATCGGAATAATGAGGGGTGGATGGAGGCAGGATGTTCCTGATGCCCTGCTGCTATTCCAGAGAGGGATATCGAACTGACTCGATCTGAAAGAGCCGTGCCTTCAGCGCCGTTTCGCGTTTGTTCATGCGCTTTCCATTGTCCTTCGCTGCGGCTCTCTTTCTTCTCCCGCATTCCCTTCATGCGGAACCGGGTCGCTTGAGGCATGAGGGCACCATCCGGGTAGGCGTGCTCTCCGAGGCGGAGAAGCCTGCGGCAAATACCAGCCAGGGGCTCTACATCCAGATTCTCAGCGAGGCGGGGATGGATGCGCATGCTGTGTCCGCCCAAATGGTGAAGGACGGTGCTCTCGACAAGCTGGACATCTTCATCATCGGAGGTGGCAGCGGTTCCAAATTCAATACCTCCCTGGGGCCCGATGGCGGAGCGAAGGTCCGGGCCTTCGTTCAGGCCGGAGGCGGAGCGCTCGCAAGCTGTGCGGGTGGTTACTCCTTCGTCAATGGCCCCACGGAAGTGCTGCGCTACATCTCAATCGCTCATGCGAACTGCATTGATTTTGAGAACGGCCGTTGGGCGCGCGGCAAGGGCGACATGGTCATCGCTCCGGTAGGCGAGGGTTTTCCCCAGCTCCGTGTGTTCTACATGAATGGGCCGCTGTGGAAAATCGAGGAGACATTCGGTCCGGATCGCACGGTGGCTCTGGCGCGCTATGTCACGGAGGTGAAGAAAGAAGGCACGCCCGGTGGGACCATGGCTGGCACTCCCGCGATCCTCGGTGGGACATGCGGTGACGGGCGCTATGTCCTTTTCAGCGCGCACCCTGAGTTCTACAAGAAGTATGGCAATCAGCCGATGGTTGCCGATGCCGCCCGCTGGGTGGTCCGGGGAAAGCTCGCTGCGGATGAGACCATCGACTACGCGACGGTTTTCCCATCCATGCTCGCCAGGAATGAGGCAGCACCCGCGCAGCGCTGACGACATGCAAAGAGGCGCGTCGGTTTCCCAACGCGCCTCTTGTGAAAAGCGGATGACTGGAAAACGGCGGCTTACTTCAGCCCCAGCACGTCCTGCATATCATACAGACCGGCAGGCTTGTCGGCGAGCCAGGCGGCAGCGCGCACGGCACCGGCGGCGAAGGTGAGGCGGGAGCTGGCCTTGTGGGTGAGCTCGACGCGCTCGCCATCCGCAGCGAAGACGACGGTGTGGTCGCCGACCACATCGCCACCGCGCAGCGTGTGCATGCCGATCTCGCGCGGCTTGCGCGGACCGACATTGCCGACACGGCCGTGGGCGATGTCCGTCTGATAGGAGGTGCCGGTTTCCTCATTGAGGATCTCCAGCAGGCGGCGGGCGGTGCCGGAGGGCGCATCGATCTTGTGCTTGTGGTGCATCTCGATCACCTCGATGTCGAAGCGGTCCTGATTGAGAATCTGCGCGGCCTTCTGGGTGAGCCAGAACAGCGTGTTCACGCCCACCGAGTAGTTCGAGGCGAAGATGATCGGAATGGTCTTCGCGGCCTCGGTGATGAAGGCGCGTTCCTCATCGGTGTGGCCGGTGGTGCCGATCACGAGTCGGGTCCCGGTCTTGAGCGCGGCTTCCACCACCTCGCGGGTGAACTTGTGCATCGTGAAGTCGATCACGCAGTCCACGCCGGTGAAGGCCTTGGTGAGATCCTCCCCCGCATCGTGGGTGGAGGTGACGGTGACGGCGGGATCGGCCTCGGCGGCCTGAAGGATGGCCTGGCCCATGCGGCCGGACTTGCCGGTGACGAGAAGGTTGATCATGGCAATGGGAGGTCTCGGTTTCAGCCCAGCAGGCCGTTGCTTTGGAGGAGCGCGGTGAGAGCATCCTTGTTGGCGGCGGTCAGCGGGACCAGCGGCAGGCGGAATTCCTCCAGACAATGCCCCAGCAGGACGGCGGCGGACTTGATCGGCACCGGGTTGACGTCCAGAGACATGAGGCCCTTGAGCAGCGGGTAGGTCTGCTTGTGGAGGGCGGCGGCGGCGGTGAAGTCTCCGGCGAGGCAGAGGTTCACCAGATTACTCATGGTTTCCGGGATGATGTTGCTGGCCACGGACACGAGACCGACGGCACCGCAGACCATGAACGGCAGCGTCAGCGGATCATCGCCGGAGAGAATGGCGAAGTCCTTCGGCAGCGCGGCCACCAGCTGATTGACGCGCTCCACCGAGCCACCGGCTTCCTTGATGGAGACGATGTTCGGGCAATCCGCGGCGAGGCGGGCGGTGGTCTCCACGCCGATCTCGATGCCGGAGCGGCCCGGCACGCTGTAGAGCATGACCGGCAGGGAGGTCTCCGAGGCGATCTTCTTGAAGTGCTGGTAGAGGCCTTCCTGGGAGGGCTTGTTGTAATACGGGCAGACTTGGAGGGTGCCGGTGGCACCGGCCTTCTCGGCGGCCTGAGTGAGCTCGATGGCCTCGTGGGTGGCATTCGCACCCGTGCCAGCGACCACTTCGCAGCGGCCTGCGGCGAACTCGACCGCGAGGCGGATCACCTTGATGTGCTCGTCGGTATCGAGGGTGGGGGACTCACCGGTGGTGCCGACCGGGACGATACCGGTGACCTTGCCGGCAATCTGCCGTTCGATGAGTGCCTGAAAGGCGGGGACGTTGACCTTGCCGTCGCGGAAGGGGGTGATGAGGGCGGTGTAGGTGCCGGAAAAACGCATGACTGGATGGGAGTGTGGAGATTGGAAGGCGGACGTCCAACCTTTGAACGTCCGAAAAGGCGAAAAAATCGGCTACGGGGAAACAACCCGGTGCCGGGAGGGTATGCGGAGCGCGCCGGGGCGTTCAGGGCTGTTCCTCGACCACTCGTCCGTCTTTCCAGACGATGATCGGCAACCCCAGCCTGCGGTGCTCCGCGCGAAGTTTTCGCGCCGCCCGTTTATGCGCACGCAGGGCCAGCTTCCCGTGTTCAGGGAGGTCAGCGGCCGTTTGCGGCTTCAGGGGCTTGTGAATGGGTGCGATCATTGAGAGCGGAGGAACCCGTTGACGTCTGCGATAGCATGGGTGCCGGAGTTTGCCAAGGGCACAGGCGGCAAGGACTGGGAATTCCAGAAGTACCATTCATGCGCCAAGGGGAGATAGAGCTCCACAAGGTTTCTCAGTAACCGTGGATATCGGCGGCGAATGTCGGCAACAGGGACATCATGTCCTCCTTTCCGAACTCGTTGTTTGACCCGGGCGATGGATTCTTTGGCACTGGGGAGCCAGAGGAAATGAAGTGTGACCCGATAACCGGAGGATATCGCTCGTTTCAGCAACGGGACGTGACCTTTGCCTGACAGGGTGGATTCAAGAGCGAAATCGTAGCCCTTCGTAATCAACTCGTCGGCTTCTGAGAGGAGAAGACGACCGGCCTTGAAGGCGACGGACGGGGGATCGAAAGGAGAAAGACCTCGGGCGAGTTCATCGGCGTTTAAAAACCGAAGGCCTTTCAGGTCGCTGGTGAGAAATTCCCGGGCAAAGGTGGTCTTACCCGCGCCATTGGGACCGGTGATCAGGAGAAGGTCGGGCATGGAGAAACGGACGATGGTTGCGAAGTCAGGGCTTGGAGCGGGAGACGCAAATCCGTCCGACAATTCGAACCACCCAGCCCGCCAAGGTGCAGCCACCGATGCTGTAGAGGAGGACCATGACCAGATAGGCGAATCCATTTCCCGGATGCATCGGCATTCCCGCAGCACTGAAGACAAACGGCCCTGAAGCGGTGATGGCCAAACCGCCGGCAATCGTCGCCGTCCTCGCCGCTTTCGGTGTCATGGCGGGATTCTTAACTGAGAAAGCCCGCGATGTCACTGGGTCAGGAAAAGTCGCCGGAGCCTCCGGCTCCGGGTTGGGGAGAGCCGCGCTTGCTCACGGCATGCGGAAGAGGAGCACCGGGGACCGATGCTCCAACTTTCTGAAGCCGGGAGGCTTCAGCTACCGTGGGCTTTCAGTTCGGAAAGGCGCTGCTCACCGGGCGGCCCCAGAAGCTTTCCGGCACCGGCTGGCCGAGCAGCCAGAGGGCGGTGGCGGCGGTATCGTATTGCACGACCGGCGCGGTGATGGTGTAGCCCGGCTTCACGCCCTTGCCCCAGATCACCCACGGAATGGTGACGTCCTCTGGGGACGAGCTGCCATGGGTGCCACGGGTGATGCCGTTCTTGTCCTTGATGTCGTGGCAGCCGTGGTCGGCAGTGAGGATGAAGATGCTGGAGTCGGTGAGCCCGGCTTTGTCGACGGCATCACGGATCACTTTGAGCGCTTTGTCGGTATCGGCATACGCTTTCGTCTTCTCCGGGGAGTCGATGCCGAATTCATGGCCCTTCACATCCGGATCGCCGAAGTGGATGAAGCACAGGCCGGGCTTCAGGGTGCCGACTTCTTCGGCGAAATGGCGCGCCACGCTGCCGCAGGTTTCGTCATCCTTCGGGTAGACGAACTTGTCCACACTGCCGGGCAGATTCAGGTGCTGGAACTTCTCCTTGGCCACGAACATGGCGGTGGTGATGCCCTTTTCCTTCGCGAGGCTGAAAATGGTCGGCACCTTCACCAGGCCCTTCGCGGGCTCATAGTTGTTCCAGTCGATCTGGTGCTTCTGGATTCCCACGCCGGTGAGCATGGAAGTGTGGGAGGGTAGGGTGAGGCTGGGGACGATGGTGTAGGCCTCCCAAGTGTGGGCGCCCTGCGCGGCCATCTCCTTGAACAGCGGCATGTCCGCCTTCTCGATGCCAGCGGGTGATGCCTGGTCGAAGCTGATGATGAAGACGTGTTTGGCCTTGGCTTCAGCGTGGGCGAAAGGGCTGCCGAGCAGCAGGAGGCTGCCGAGAATGAGACGCGATATCATATGCTTCATGCCCCGCAAGCCAAGGAGTCGCGTTTGGAGGTGTCAAGGAGGGAGGCGTGACATTGCCGACCGGTATCAGCGAGGGAGGTCCCGCTGCTTTCCCTTGACGGGGGTCATTCATGTAATAATAAAAGTTACATGAAGCGCAGCGGCCAGCTCTCCGTGTCCCTCCACGTGCTCCTGCACATGGCGCAGCGGGATGAGGCGCTCACCTCCGAGCAGATGGCGGCTTGTGCGGGCACGCATGCGGTGGTCATCCGCCGCACCTTCGGACGCCTGCGGGAGGCGGGGATCGTGTCCTCGGTGAAGGGGCACGGCGGTGGTTGGCGGCTGGCGCGTCCTGCGGCGGAGATCTCGCTGGCGGATGTGCAGTCGGCTCTGGGCGAGCGGATTTTCCACCTCGCCGCGGAAACTCCCGGCTGCCTGGTGGAGCACGCCGTTCATCGCGCGCTCGATGCCGCCATGGATGAAGCCAACCAACTCCTTGAGCGCCGCTTCGCCAGCATCACGCTTGCCGATCTCGCCGCGGATGTCGGCGAGGCCTACTCCCAGCATTTTCCCCACCATGAATCCTCCCACCCCTCTGCTTGATGTGATTGTCGTCGGTGGCAGCTTCGCCGGGCTGTCCGCAGCGATGCAGCTCGCCCGTGCGCGCCGCCGTGTGATGGTCATCGATTCAGGACTACCACGGAACCGCTTCTCTCCCGCAGCGCATGGATTCCTCGGGCAGGATGGCAAGCCGCCCTCCGAAATCCTCCGCGAGGCATCCGCGCAACTGGCGGTCTATCCCACCGTGGAACGGGTGCAGGGCGAGGTGACCCGTGCCTCACAGGAGGACGGCGGCTTCGCGGTCGAGCTGGCGGATGGACGTCGTTTCCGCGCCTCCCGATTGATTCTGGCGACCGGGCAGCGCGATGGGCTCCCCGATCTGCCCGGCCTCCAAGAGCGCTGGGGGATCTCCATTCTGCACTGTCCCTACTGCCACGGCTATGAAGTCCGTGACCAACCACTGGGCGTGCTGGCCAGTCACCCGATGTCCTTGCATCAGGCACTGCTGATTCCGGACTGGGGTCCCACCACGTATTTCAGCCAGGGAATCCACGAACCGGATGCGCAGCAGGCGGCAGAACTCGCAGCCCGGGGCGTGCGGGTGGAGAGCACTCCGGTGGTCGAGCTCATCGGCGAGGCTCCCACTTTGGAGGCCGTGCGTCTGGCGGATGACCGGATCGTGCCAATGAAGGCTTTGTTCGTAGCCTCCGCCCTGCAAATGGCGAGTCCCTTGGCGGAACAACTCGGTTGTGCATTCGATGAAGGCCCGTTGGGTCCGTGTATCCAGGTGGATGAGATGAAGCAGACCAGCGTGCCCGGCGTCTTCGCTGCCGGGGATGCCGCAGCCTTCATGCACAACGTCACCCTGGCCTCCGCAAGCGGCGTCATGGCGGGCATCAGTGCCCACCGCTCGCTGGTCATGGAGGCAGCGGGGGCGGTCCGTTGATTACTCCCGGCTGGGTCGCAGGTGCTTGTAGGACTCCCAGAGTTTCTGGGTCTCTGGATAGCTCAGCTTATATCTTGTCCACAAGCTGCTGATCCCATCGGTGGTGGCGGCGATGACGGTCGGCGGTTGGATGGAAAGGACGCGGGCGAAGCGTTTGTCGCCCACCGAGGCCAGAGCGACAGCGGCTGCAGAGATGCTTAGCTCCGCACGCTCGCCGTCCAACGTGGGATCGGCCGCCCTGATGATGATTTTCGTCAACTCCTCGTCTGAAATATGGTCGACCCGTGGATCGCTTTTTCTCCAATAGAATTCCTCTGTCAGAGCCTTAGCTTCATGAGCATTGATCAGACGGCTCGAATCCTTTGATGAAAGGCCACAACCTGTCAGAGCCATGGCAGCCATGCTGACCGATATCATCGTGATCCGATTCATGGTCACGCTGGCTAGCGAATGTGGCCTGTGGTGCACCAACAGAGGGTGGTAGGGCTTTGACCGGGAGGAAGGGCATTCCTGCCCTTCCATGGAAGATTGCAAAAACACGGACAGGAATGCAGCGGGAGCGATAGCGACCGGCTACCTCCTCCGGCGAAGCCGAAACTGGCAAGGTCCGTGCTCCCTAGGGGCGGGACGGTTACAGCTCCTTGAAGGACTTCACGATTTCCACCCAGCTGTCCTTGGTCACATTGGGGCCCATCTGTTGGATCACGTAGACGCGTTTGGTGGTGCGGACCACGATGCCGCTGAAGTGGATCTCTTCACCAGCAGGGGATTTCATCAGTAAGTGGAAGTAGCCCCGATCCGGCTGCCCTTTTACCAACTCCTCGTAGCCGCGTGATACCTCTTTGCCACCAGCCTTTTCCAATTTGGCGATGATGGGTTCACAGACCGGGCCCGGGAAATTTTCCAGCTTCTGGTCGGCGACCTTCTGTCCGGGAAATTCAAAGGCGAGGTAGGAAAGCACACCACCGGGAGTGGTGCCGGAACCCGGATAGATCACCGGGCCGTCGGTTTCCTGCTTGGGAATCTCGGTGAGCTTCCATTCTCCCGGCATCGAGAATTCGAACTGGCCGTGGCTCTTGATGGGCGTCTGCGCTGCAGCGGGTTTCGCGGGGGCCGGGGTCGGAGCCGCGTCCTCGGCATGCAGGGGGGAGGCGATCAGGAGGCAGAAGGCGGCGGTGATGTTTTTCACGAGCGCACCCTCGGGATGAGGCGAAGATGCAACAATGATAAAATGGTGAAAATGGTATAACAAAAAGCCCGGCGTGGTGCCGGGCTTGATTGGGAGGAAGGGCATTCCTGCCCTTCCGTGGGAGGTGGAAGAAACACGGACAAGAAGGTCCGAGCTCCCTGGGGTCAGATCTCGATCTCGCCTTCGAAGACGAAGTCCGCCGGACCGGCGAGGGTGACGTTGGTGAAGGTGGTGTCACCGGTCTTCTCGAATCCGATCTCCAGCGTGTCGCCGCCTTCCACATCCACTTGGATCGGGGACGGTGCGCCGGTGAGCAGGTGGTGGATCAGCGCGCTGGCCACCATGCCGGTGCCGCAGGCGAGCGTTTCATCCTCCACGCCGCGCTCATAGGTGCGGATGGCGATGTGGCCGGGCTCCAGCACCTTGGCGAAGTTCGCATTGGTGCCGGCCGGAGCGAAGGCTTCGTGGAAGCGGATCGTCGCGCCGTGCTCGACGACATCGGTCTCGTCGAGATCGTCCACGAAAACGACCACATGCGGCACGCCGGTATTGAGGAAATGGAGATCGCCGGTGAGGTCCTCGATCTGCACGCCGGTGTTGAGCTTCAGATCCTTCGGCTCGGACATGGCGATGCGGACGTTCTCGCCGACCATGTCCGCGGCAAGCGTGCCGGCGATGGTCTCGAAGGTCACGCGCTCTGCCATTTCCTCACCGAGGTGGGCGGTGAAGCGGCCGAAGCAGCGGGCACCATTGCCGCACATCTCCGCCTCGCCACCATCGGCATTGTAGTAGCGGAACTTGAAGTCCGCGCCGTTCTCGGCGGGCTCGACCGCGAGCAGGCCATCGGCACCCACGCCGCGGTGGCGGTCGCAGAGTGCGGCGATGGTGTCGCCATCGAGTTCAGCGGAAAGGGACAGGTCGCGGTTGTCGACGACGATGAAATCGTTGCCGGCGCCGTTCATCTTGTAGAAGTGCAGAAGCATAAGAGGGTCGGATGGACTAAGGGTCTCTGGATAGACAGAATTAACAGAATTTTTCAGAATTTACAGGATGGGGGCCGGGGCCACGGAAGACTCGAAAGCTCTTCTTCCATTTTGTAAATTCTGTTAATTCTGTCCAATGAAGGCCCGAGGTTTCGGGAGGTGGATGGAAGGTTTCAGGCCGACTTGGTGGCGGCGATGAGCGGGGTGGTGAACTCGCGGACGGCTGCGGCGGCACGGTCCGGATGAAGTTCCACCTGTTTCACGATGGCTGAGCCGACGATCACGCCATCCGCAGATTCCGCAACCATTTTGGCCTGGTCCGGAGTGGTGATGCCGAAGCCGACACAGACCGGTGTATCGGTGTGGGCCTTGATGGCGGCCACCTGGGCGGCGATGTTCGCGGAGGGAGCCACGTGGCCACCGGTCACACCGGTGCGGGAGAGGGCGTAGATGAAGCCTTCCGCGCTCTTTGCGAGCAGTCCCACGCGGTCGGCGGGGGTGGTGGGGGCGATCAGGCGGATGTGCTTGAGGCCCTCGCTGCGGGCGAGATCGGAGTTCTGGTCGGCCTCGTCCGGCGGCAGGTCCAGCAGCAGGATGCCATCGGCTCCGGCGGCGGCGGCGTCCGCGTGGAAGCGCTCGTAGCCGTAGGTGAAGATCGGATTGAGATACGTGAAGAGGACGATCGGGGTGTCGTTCGTCTCGCGGAAGCGGCGGATCAGCTCCAGCGACTTCGCGGTGGTCATGCCCGCCTTCAGCGCGCGGTCGGCGGCCATCTGGTTCACGATGCCATCGGCAAGCGGGTCGGAGAACGGCAGGCCCAGCTCGATGATGTCCGCCCCGGCGGCGGCGAGGTCCTTGAGGATCTCCAGCGAGGCCTCGAATCCCGGATCACCGGCGGCCACGTAGGCGACGAAGGCTTTTTTTCCTTCGGAACGGAGGCGGGCGAATGCGGCGTCGATGCGGTTCATGGCTGGATGGGCGGTTTCCCGAGGGCGGGGCGGGAGCATTCGCGGTTTCGCCGCCCGTGGCAAGCGCGGGAAGGAGCCGTGGTTCATCCGGAGGTTCCGCGCCTCATCCGCCCGCCGGAGGTGCGATGATGGACGGGTCCGGGGTGGTCCCCATGAACTTGATCCGATAGGGCCACTCGGCCTTGCCGTCTTTTTTCTCGTTGAGAATCCAATGCCCGGTGGGGGCTCCCATCACCACCAGCCAGAGGAATTTGGTTCCTGCTGGCACCCCGTATTCCGCGGTGCCCTCCGGGTTCGAGTAGATCAGGCTGTAGTCCCGCTTGCCGTCCTGCAGGTGGGCGAGGAAGCCGTAGCGCCAGCCCGCCTTGTCCAGATTGACCTGGCTGGCTCCGTCTTGCCCGGCGGTCCCTTTGAATGTCAGGCGCACCTTCGTCCCGGCCTCGGGCACGGTCAGCTTGATCGCATTGTAGCCGTAGTTTTGCGGGGCGAGGGCGGGGGCGATGCGGAACCATCCGTCCGGTGTGGGTTGGAGGGAGGTCGTGTCCTGATCCGCATAGCGGGCGGAGACTTTCTCAATGCGGGGCAGATCCCAGGTCACGAACCTGCGGGCGGCATCGAACATCTCATCATTGAAGCGGTTCTGGTTGATGTTCGTGATCCGTTGGTAGGTCAGCACCGGGTCCTCGGCTTTCTTCCCCTCCCGCCACAGCCGGCCCATGAACTCCGTGCCGTGCCGGAAGGACCAATACTCCAGCGGGTAGCAGGTGTGATACTGGTTGTCCGGATGCAGGAAGGCCAGATGGGTGGCCTTCAGGTAGGCTTTCAAATGATAGTTCTCGAAGGTCTGCCACTCGGGAAAGACCTGCCATAGCATGTATTGGGAGGTCATTTCGGAGAAGGCTCCGCTGCCGGTCCACGCCTCCGCGCCGTCCGCCCGCGTGAGCGATTGGAAGGAATGGCCCAGTTCATGCGCGACCACGCCGTAGGGGCCGCGGTTGATGCGGCTGGCGGGAGTCCACAGGACGCCCACCTTGTTTTCCGCGCTGCCGCCGTAGGCCGTGCCATTGCTTCCGCCGGTCACGATGATGAGCATCTTGTAGCGGTTCGCCCAGGCGGTTGGAGATGGGGCCCACTTCAGGCGGTTGACGAATACCTCGTAGGATTGCTCGGCGGCTTGCAGGACTTCATCCGGCTTGAAGCGTCGGTTCGTTTGCTCGTTCGCCGTTGGGTCGTCCCCATATTCTTTCGCCCACAGCATGAGGAAGTGGTCGGTCGACTTGCTGCGCTTGAAGCAGAACTCGCTCTCCGGATTCTGGAAGTCATTGTCCGCAGGCACCTGGCCGATGCGGACGGGGAGATAGGTTTCCTTCCCGCCCGGTTTTGTCGGAGGGAGGGTGAGCGGGGCGGTGACCTTCGCGGGTGGCGAGGGCTCCTGACCCGCTGCGGGCGACAGACCGGCGAGCAGCAGTGCGCTACCGAAGAGAGTGAGGAAGGTGAGGTGACGATGCATGACGAATCAGGTTTCCACCACCCGACGGGCGAATGGGCCGACTGCGTAACGAGGCGTGCTGGCGGGGGCTTTCAAACAAGCTGCCCGCCGCCACCTCCGAATGCCGTACTCCTGAGCGGAGCAGTTCCACCATTTTCCCTCACGGAGCATCCTTCACCCGGATCGGGCGGCCGCTGGGGTCGAGACGCTCGCTCTTGCGGACGACGAGGACGGTGCGGCCGTCCGCCGTGCGGGTCATGGTGATGTCGCGGTTGCCGGTGGGGACCGCTGTCCGGGCGGAGACCGTTGCCTCCGGCTCGCCCGGTGTTTCGCCCGCTGCTGTGGGCGGGTTTTGACTGAAAGTGAACGAATCCTCGCTGCCGAGCCCCAGCGGACGGTAGGAGAAATCGAGATAGACCCCGGCCTGCGGTGGGTTTTGTCCGGACGAGTAGGCCCGGAGATCGATCGTGGAGGATTGGCCGTAGAGACTTGTGACGGAGGGCAGTGTCCGGATGGTGGTCCCCTCCAGAGAGGAGATGCGTTGGATCCACGTCTCATAGGCGGCATCGTCGAAACTTCCGCCACGGATGTCACCTTCCGCCAGACCTGCGGGCAGCTCGATGATGGTGGCGGAGAACTTGGCCTGCTGGGGTGGGGATGAGTCGGGTCGGAGGGTTTCGATCGCGGCATTCAGAATGGCGAGGTCGGAAGCCGTGGCATGCTCCACCTTGGTGGATCTGAGGGGATCTTCCGTGGCTTGCTGCACGGAGAGGTTTTCGCTCAGGGGCAGACCGAGCTCCCTGAGGGTCTTGATGAGATCGGGCGGGGTGTTATCCGGAGAAGAATCCGACAGTTCCGCACGGATGTAGCTCGTGCTCCTGCCGTCCTTGGAAGACTCGACTAGATCGGTGACCATGCGCTCGGGAATGGTGAAGGCCAGGGTGTTCAGCAGACCCTCCCTCCATTCAAGGGTGCCGTTCGTCGTGCCACCGGGGATCGCCTCGAAAGCGAAGTTCGGCCCGGTGCCCTTGAGCCGGTTGCCGGTCGCTCCGGCGATCAATCTCAGCGCGGAGGTTACGGGCAGGCGCGGCAGGTGGAATTGCACGGGCCGGGTGGTATCCGCCGCACGCAGGTCCACTTCCAGTGGTAGCGGCTCCTCTTTGGTTTCGAGAGCCACTTCATTGTATTTGGCTTTCACCAGATCGATGGCGGCGGCAAGGGAGACAGGGAGATCGGTGCGGGAAATCCCCTCGGGCGAGGTCATGATCTCCTCACGGAAGTGGATCGGCCGCAGATAGAAGTTCCGGAAGTGCCGCGCTTCCGGGGATTCCGGTTCTTCGGCGGTGCTGTCCACGTGCGGGCGCTTGCGGTGGCTGCTACTAGAGACATCGTCGTTCGCGGTGGAGCTCCGGGTGCTGCGGGATCGATCCGGGGCCGAGGTGCCGGGATCGCCCGATCGCAGAAACATCAGCAGAAGCAACAGCGCGATCACCAGCAACGCGGCGGCAAGAGTGGCTTTCCGGGAGCGTGACATGCAGGTAGGGGGAGAAGCGGTGGCTCAAGGCGAGTCCGTCGCGAGCACCGGACGACCGCTGGCATTGATGCGCTCGCTCTTGTGGACGAGGAGAAGGTGGCGTCCCTCCGGAGTGGTGGTGGTGGAGACATTGACATTGCCACCGGGCGTCACCGCCTGGCCGGAGATCTGCACCAGCGGCTCGGCGGCGATGCCGCCTTCTGCCGCAGGAAACGTTTGCTTGAGTTGGTAGGTGTCTTCGCTGCCCAGCCCCAGCGGCTGAGAGGTGATCTGGAGCTGGATGCCTTCCATGGAGGCACCTGTCTGGTCGGCGGACCCGGAGAGGCTCACGGTGGCAGATTGGCCGTAGCGGGCCACCATGGAGGGCATGGAGATGAGATCGGTGCCTTTCTGGGACGATGCCTGCCGCAGCATCATCTGATAGCTGGCCGCGTCGAGATTGCCCGCGGCGAACCCAGCCGGGTCGGCATCCGGTCCCAGCTCGAGAATGGTGGTGGTGAGCTTGGTTTGCTGGGCGGTGGCGGGATCCATGCGGACGACTTCCAAGGCCGCGCGCAGCAGCGCGAGATCCGCCGCAGTGCCTCTGAAGGTGGAGGCTTCCCGATCGGTGGTGAAGCTGAGGCCGGAGCTGAGTTCGTAACCGGCATCCTGAAGGGTGGCCATCAGGTCGAAAACCCAACTGCCCTTTTGTTCGGTGCTGGTGTGCCCGGCGATCTCTGCAAAGGGATCGGAGACGGCGAAGTTCATCTGCATGTCTCCGGTGTTGCGGAGCTTGGTCATATCGAGCTCCCCGAGCTCCAGCGTGGCGCTCTCCTTGCGGTTCTGATCCGGAATGGCGACCAATTGGAAGTCCGGGCCGCTGCCTTCGAGCCGGTTGCCGGTGGCGGCGGCGATTAGTTTCAGCCCCGAGGTCACGGACAGGCGCGGCAGACGGAACTTCAGTGCGCGGCTGGTGTCCGCGGCGCTGATGTCGATCGTCAGGGGCAGGGTCTCTTCCTTGGTTTCGCGGGCGATCGCGGCGTACTCGGCTTTCACCCATTCCACCGCTTGGGAGAGCGAGATGGAGGCGGACTCTTCGGAAAGATGGGCCACCCCTCTTGCCTTCAGGCGGAGCATGCCTTCACTGCTGTCGAAGTTGATGGCGCGCAGGTAGAAGTTCCGGAAGTGGCGGGCGGCCGGAGTATCGTGGTCCTCGGTCTTTTTTGCCAGCGAGGGACGTGGAGAAGCACTGCGGCGTCCGGCGTCCATTTCCTCTCCGCCCCCGGATGAGGAGGAACGTTTGGCCTGAGCGGCCCGGGTGTCCGCCTCATGACGCGCCCGCCCGATGAAAAAAAGCGCGAGCAGCACCGCAAGCAGGGCGAGGACGATCGGGAGCCGTTTGCGGGATGCAGCCATGGAGGCGGCTGATAGCAGGAAGAAAACCCGGCGTCAAAGAAGAGACAAAGGAGCCAGCCCCGGCCACTCCGGCTCATCCGCGAAAAAAAGAAGCGGCCCGACCGATGATCCACAGGAAAAACCCATAACCTGGCAGATCTTCAGTCGGACCGCCTTGTCGTGTCGCGACAGGGAACAATACGCCGGGCGCGGGGATCTTTTTCAGAAAACCGCATTTTTTTTCATTTCGGTCAGCCCGCGCGGAGCTGCCGGATTTCGGCGGGCTTTTCGAGAAGATGGTGGCTGAGGAATGCCAGAATGGGTTCCAGCAGGGCGGGGGAGAAGAAGCCATGGCCTGCTCCGGCTTCTGGAATCAGGGTGCTTTCCGCTCCCGCCTGCTGGAGGGCGGCGTGCATTTCCTCGGATTGGGAGAAGGGAACCACCTGGTCCGCCGTGCCGTGGATCAGCAGGAACGGCACTGCGTCCGGGCCTACCCGGTTGACGGGGGAGGCCTGCCGGGCGGTGGTCACGAGGTCCTCCACCGGCCCGAAGATGCGGGCGGCGGCTTCCGCTTCCTGGGGTTCCAGTGATTCGGGATTCCCGACCAGCGTGAGGAAATTGGCGGGGGCGAAAAAGCTGATCACGCAGCGCAGGCCCCTGCTGGGAGAGGTCCCCAGCATCCCCGCGAGATGACCGCCCGCCGAAACCCCGATCACCGCGATCCGCTCCGGATCGATGCCATAGCTGGTGGCATGCTCCCTCAGGTAGCGCAGCGCGCCCTCCGCATCCTCCAATTGAGCGGGCCAGCAGGCTTCACCGGTGAGGCGGTAGTTGATCGTGGCCAGCACGAAGTCCCCGGTCGCCAGCAGGCTCAGGGGCGTCAATCCGTCCTCCTTTTCGCCGGAATCCCACGAACCACCGTGGATATAGACCACCACCGGGCGGGGCGCGCCGCCCCGTGGTGGCGGCAGGATCAGGTCCAGGGTCTGGGAGGGATCGCCATTTCCCCCGTAGTCGATGTCCCGCAGGTGGGTGGCAGCGGTCGGATGGAGACCGCTGATAGGGCTAACGGCATCGTCCCGGAACATACGGCATTCTCGCCCGGAATACCGCTTTCGCAAGGGGGAGACTGTTAGCCAGCAATCATAGGGGTCCGAGAACTGCCACCCCCGGCGTCAGTATTTGACGGCCAAGCCGAAGGTGGCCATGTCCGTATTCAGTTTGCCTTCTTCCGGATTGTCGCCCCAGTTATAGCCGAAGCTCAGGCCCAGATGCTGCTCATCCTGTGTAAGGATGTCGCTGGCGTTTCCCTTTTTCGGGGTATAGAACCAGTAGGTCAATTTGGAAGATAGATACCACTGTCCGGAGTCATAGGTGGAATAAACTCCGCTGGTGTCGAGGTGGTCCCAAAAGGAGAGCTTGTTTTCCCAAGTCAAGCGATTGCCGAGATAAACAGGGAGGAGTGTCACATTCAATGAGAGACCGGCACGCAGGGAAACCCGATCTCCATCCCGGAATCCTGTGGCTCCGTTGCCTTCCTCAAATTGAAGACCAACATAAGGGCGCAAATTGGCTTCCATCAGGCCGTGGGTTTCGGCGTTGCCGAAATTGGCATCTCCGATCGAGCAGCCGGGAAAATTGGGATACCAACTGACGTCGCTGATCAGGCCTTCCCCCGAGACGATTCGATCCCGTTTGTAAGCCAAGGTTGCACGAATGTCCTGCCCTGGCTCGTTTTCCCCTGTAGCGGGATACCAATCGAGACTGCCTCCCAACAGTAGGGTGTCCACCCCATTGGGCAAGGCTTTGGATTGGGTCAAATGGTGATATTCCCCGAGCAGACTCCAACTGGCATTGGGTTCATTGGCGCTGGTGTCAAAATCCTGTTCGTAGGCGATGCCCAGATCGACGAGCTTGCTGTCCTTCCCGGTTTTTGTGCGGGTCAATTGCAGCATGGCTGGAAGGGCGGCTTTGGTAGGGTCCTTCACCGATTGGCGTATCCTGAGGGCGGATGCGGGGTTTTCCGAGATGTTCTGCGACAGCTCTGCGGTCTGCTTTTTCCCGGTTGCCAGCGCGGCCGCTACCTTGTCGATCGCGATTTCAGAGTGTTTCTTTCCGCTTCCTTCTTCGCTGATGCGCCTGACATCCTCGTTGGCGGCTTTGAGCTCCTGTTTGAGCCGTTTGACCCGGTCTATGGCTTCCTTCAACTTTGGGTCCTCGAGTTCCTCCATCGTTTGGGCATGGATCAACGCACTATTGAAAAGGGCGAGGAGGAGAATGATCAGACGTTTCATGACAGGCCGTTGGCGCGAAGGTGAACCCGCTTGATGGCAAGCTGGACGGTGGTGGCGTTTTTCGACTCAATTTTCCCAACGGTTCTGCCGTTGGGGTATTGGGCGGAGATGGCGGTATACCGAGGGCTCAAATTCTCCCGGCCAACAGGGGTGATCCTGAGGTCGCTCTCCAGGTTGAGATCGTAGTCTCCATTCGCAAGCCTCCGGAGCATCGGCAAGGGCGCTTTGAAAGCTTTGGCTGTATCGAAGATCACCCGGACCACCTGAGGTACGATGTCTTCAATCGGAGGATTGTTTGCCGCGGGTTCCACCAAGGCGAAGTTTTCGGCAAATGCGGCGGCATTTCCTGTTCTCGCTATCGCGGCCAGTAGTTTCTTCTTGGCCAGTTGTGCTTCCTTGTGGAGCGCGAGGACGCTATCGGCACGTCTTTGATCTCTGGAATTCATGGGATGGGGGGATCATTCTATATGATCTAGCGGGTTGGATATGATGATGAGGGATTTTATCAAGTTGAAATTGATAACAGGGTGGGGCGTTCGGTTAGGGGGCTGGGTTTTCCGGGATAATTGAGGAACGCGCCGCAATTGTTTGGCGTTGGGCACACCGGTGGTTCTTTGGCTCTTTTGTGCCCGACCGGGCCTTTCATTTTCCTGCAAAGGTTCGTTTTTGCGGAATGCCCCGACTTTGCCTCCTTGTGAAATCCTTCACAAACGGCTTGAGGCGGCGGCGGTGGGAGGCCAAGGTGCTTGTATAGCCGCCATGGTCAGTCCTTCCCAACAGCCCATTCACGCCGCCTACGATTCGAAGATCGAAGGAAATGTGATCTTCACCCGTGTCGATGCGGCGATGAACTGGATGCGGAAAAACTCGATGTGGCCGATGCCGATGGGGCTGGCCTGCTGTGCGATCGAGATGATGGCCGCCGCCTGCAGCCGCTTCGACCTGAGCCGTTTCGGCGCGGAGGTGATGCGCTTTTCTCCCCGCCAGGCCGACGTGATGATCGTGGCCGGCACCGTGACCTACAAGATGGCGCTCGCCGTGAAACGCATCTGGGACCAGATGCCGGAACCGAAGTGGTGCATCGCCATGGGTGCCTGCGCATCCTCCGGCGGCATGTATCGCAGCTACGCGGTGCTCCAGGGCATCGACAAGTTGATCCCGGTGGACGTTTACATCTCCGGCTGCCCGCCGCGCCCGGAGGCGCTGATCGAAGGCCTCATGAAGCTTCAGGCGAAGATCGAGGGCCAGCCCGCTCTGGAGCAGCAGAAGCAGGAGTTCTTCAACGAAATGGCCTGAGCCGTATACCTTTCCCCTTTTTCGAAACGATGTCCGCGGAAGACGTGAGCAAGGTGCGCGAGAAATTCGGCGCGCAGGTGAAGTCCAGCAACGAGTTCCGCGGCGAGTACACCGTGACGGTGGAGCTGGCCGCGCTGCACGAGGTGATGGCCTTCGCGAAGAACGAGCTCGGCTACGGCATGGTCATCGACATCGCCAGCCTCGACCACTTCGGCGACGATCCGCGTTTCGAAATGGTCTATGAACTCGTCACCGTGGATGACTCGAAACACCTGCGGGTGAAGTCTCCGGTGGGCGAGGAAGAGTCCGTGCCGAGCGTGACCGATCTTTGGGCCGGTGCCGATTGGCACGAGCGCGAGGTGTATGACATGATGGGCATCCGGTTCACCAATCACCCGGACCTGCGCCGCATCCTGATGTGGGAGGGCTATCCGTTCTACCCACTACGGAAGGACTTCCCGCTCCAGGGGCGTCCTTCGGACATGCCGGACGTCGCCTTCACGGGCATCGCTCCATTGGAAGGCGGCCCGTTCGTGACCTGTGCGGGTGGTGATGACACCATCGGCCGCGAGCCGCGCGCACGCGTGATCGACTGACCTTTTTCCCGTCCGGGCGATCTCGCGGTTTCTTCCTTCCTCTTCACCCGCACCCCTCCTGCACGATGAATCGTCTGGTGGCCCGTGCTGAAGGAGTGGGACGCGGTTTCGGCCAATTGGGACGGGCCCGCCTGCCCTGGGTGATCGCCCTCGGCATCCTGGTCATCCAGGCGATGGTGGAGAGCTACGGCGGCTATGCCCGGCTTGGGGGTTGGTTCCGGCTGCTGGGCTTGAGCCGTGAGACGATCGGGAAGGGCTGGCTGTGGCAGCTCGGTAGCTACGCCCTGCTGCATGGGAACTGGGTCCATGCCACGCTCAATGCGCTCTGCCTGCTGCTGCTGGGCACGCGGGTGGAGTACGTGCTGGGGCGGCGGATTCTCGTGAATGCCATCGGCCTGTCCATCTTGGGCGGGGCGGCCGGACATCTGCTGCTGGCCTCCGCCGATTATGTGACCTTGGTGGGTATTTCCGGAGCGGCCTACGGGCTGATGCTATTGGTGACGACCCTGTCTCCGGAGTCGACGATGTGGCCGCTGATGGTCTCAGGGCGCCTGGTCGGACTGGGCCTGCTCGCGGTTTCCGGTGCGATGGCGTTGATGGACCCGGCCTTGGGCTTGCCTGGCTTTGCAGCCGGTGGTCGGTGGCTGGCAGCCCAGGGATTTGAATCGGCGTGGGCGCTCAGCCACGGCTGCCACTTCGGCGGAGGCTTGGCCGGCTGGTTGTATGGCCGGTGGCTGCTGCGACCGCGCGTGACACTGGAGAAGCTGCGGAAGGATCGCAGACGGCGGGAAAGAACCGCCGGAGATGCGACGAAATTCTGACAGATGTTTCTGGATGCTCCCTTCCAGAAAGGCGGGGATGCGTTTCCGCACCCCCGCCTGATCGGATGGCGTAATGGGCCTATTCCGCGTTTCGGAACAACCACTGGGTGTTCGTTCCCGTGTTCGATGCGGCCACCAGAGTGGGGGTATTCGTGCCGTTGTAGTGCAGCTTCATGCCGCTGGCGACGTGGACGATGTAAACCCAGCCATTCCCGGCATCTTCGGTACGCCACTGGACGTTCGTGCCGGTCCAGGTGGAGTCGGTGATGGTCAGCAGCCAGTTTTCAGCCGACTTCGCGTGGAGTCGGCTCGGAGTGGCGTAGGCACCGTCCAGGAAGAAGGGATTCGGATTGGTTCCGGTGGGAGTGAACACCCATTTCACCGAATTCTGGAGGGTGGATTCCATCGAGGTAGCCGTGCCGTTGACGGCCAGCGATTTTCCCGTGGCATTGTGCTCCAGCGTGTAGCGGCCGGACGAGACTTCCGGGCTCGTAGGCTGTAGCGCGGGCGAGGCCTTGAGGGTGGTGTAGTCGTAGGGGCTTCCCAGCCCGGTCACCAATCCGTTCTTGGTGGTCAGGAAGACCATCCGGCCGTCACCGGACAGATGGGAATCGTGCCGGATGTCCGGATCGGAAGCCTGCCAGCGCATCGCCGTGGCGGGGGCCCAACCGGCGGAGTTTTTCAACCATGCCCGGCCAAAGCCCGCCTCATGGAAGAGATCGCGTTCCGCGTCTCCTCCACAGAAGAGTTCCAAAAAGTTCGAGGGGCTTCCGATGTAGGCGGTCTTGTTGGTAACCTTGATGCGGCCGCAGAGATACCAATCCACACTGGATGCCTCATGGATCCAGGCGCTGTAGATGGTGCTGGTGCCCTCGTAGGAAACCCGCACGTAGAGTTTGTAGCGGACTCCCGTCGACCACCGCAGGTTCAGGACGGTTTTGTGGCCGGTGCCTTCGTTGCCGAAGTGCTGGTCACTGCCTCCCAGCCGTGAGTCGGGCCCCTCCACCAGCGATGCCACCGAATTGGTGCCATCCCAGATCGAGAAGTTCACGCTCCGGTTTGCCTGGGTGACTCCACCGGCCAGTCCGACATAGCCGCCGTTGAAATTGCAGGCGGCATACGAGCAGTTGGTGGTCGTGCTGAATTGGATCTCTTCGTAGAAATCCGTGACGTTGGTTTTGGACGTCTGGACGTTCAGGTAGTTGCCCGCGTTCACCACGGGGGCGGCCAGGAGAATGGTCGCTGTGAACCATCCAAGGATTGGGTTTTTCATGGGTTTGTCTTGGGTTTATCCCGGCTTTTTCGCCGGGCATGCATGAGTGGATGGCATTGGCGGCGAATGTATTACGAAAGTGATTGTTCGTGGGGTAGGGAGGGGTTCGGCTGCATGGTTGGATGAAATTCCGGTCTGGGTAATGGACACGAAAAAGCCCGCACCGGTGAGGGCGCGGGCTTTTCTGAGGACCCTGTGAAAGGGGGTAATGGAGGGGCTGTGCTTAGCGGCCGCGGGCGTTGTCCATCTTTTCGCGGAAGGCGGCCTGGCGGTCGGCGGCGGCCTCCCGGTTTGCCTCTACCTTGGCGGCGTAGTTGGACTGATTCTGGGCGCGGGTTTCAGCGAAGTTCTGCTGGCGCTGGGTGCTGGCGGAGTGCCAGGAATCAAGCGTCTGCTGGCGCTGCTGCTGGTTGTATTGCTGGCGCTGGCGGAGTTCCTGCTGGTTGTTCTGGAGCCGCTGGTAGTTCTGCTGGCGGTTGTCCTGGAAGCGTTGCTGGTTCTGCTGGCGATTATCCTGAAAGCGCTGGTAGTTGTCCTGGCGGTTCTGTTGGAGCCGGTCCTGGAAGTTCTGGCGGTTGTCCTGCAGCCGCTGGTAATTTTCCTGGCGGTTCTGCTGCAGGCGGTCGCGGGCGGCTTCCTGGTTGCTGCGGACCTGGGCGATGTTGGCATCGCGGCGCTCGCGGACGTTGCGGGACCACTCGTAGTTGCGCTGGCGGAGCAGATCGAGGCGGTTCTGGTAGTTCGGGATCTGGCCGTAGTGGACGTTGCGCGGTGGCGGGCAGACGCCGCCGCCCGGACGCCACCCGTAGGGATGCGGCACGCCGTAGCAGGGTGCCGGGCGGTAGCCGACGGGGTAGTAGCCGTACAGAATACGGGTCGTAGTAGCAGCGGCGGCTGTAGTCGTAGTAGCAGTAGCGGTAGGGATCGTAGCCCCAGCGCGGATCTCCGGTGCTCACGAAAATGGAGGTGGAGACGCCGCCGCCACCGTAGTAGCCGGCTTCATAGCCCGGGCCGGGGCCGGGGCCGTAGGGGTCGTAGTAGCACGACACCAGGGAAAGGGAGGCGGCGGCGGTAACGAGGCCGGCCGCGAGGCGGAAGAGTGGGGTCTTCATGTCTGTTGAGACTTGGATGTGCGGCGGTTTATTCACGCTGGTTTTGGCAGGATGCAAGTGCGGTTTGGCAAAGGGGCGGCGGGGATTTCTTCCTCGTGTCCGTCCGGCTCCGTGACGCCTGCCTCCCGGCCGTCTTCCCGCATTGACAGCCCCGCCACCGGTTTCGTTCCCTTGCGTGGATTCCCGCTCTATCATTGCATGCCTGATACCATTCTCGTGACCGGCGGCGCCGGCTACATCGGCTCCCACACGGTTCGTTTGCTCGCCTCCCAAGGGAGGAAAATCGTCGTCCTGGACAATCTCGTTTACGGCCACGAACAGGCCATCGTGGACGACTCCGTGACCCTCGTGAAGGGGGATGTGGGTGACCGGGCACTGGTCGAGAGCCTCTTCGAGGAGCACAAGTTTTCCGCCGTCGTCCACTTCGCCGCCTACGCCTACGTGGGGGAATCGGTGACCGACCCTCTCAAATACTACCGCAACAACACCGCCGAGCCGCTGGTGCTGCTGGAAACCATGCAGAAGCATGGATGCAAGGTGTTCGTCTTTTCCTCCACCTGCGCCACCTACGGCGTGCCGGAGAGCATCCCGATCGTGGAGAGCAATCCGCAGCGCCCGATCAATCCCTACGGCCGCAGCAAGCTGATGCTGGAGTGGGTGCTCGCGGATTGCGGGCACGCCTGGGGCCTGCGCAGCGCCTGCCTGCGCTACTTCAATGCCAGCGGCAGCTCCGCGGATGGCCTGATCGGCGAGGATCACAATCCCGAGACCCACCTCATCCCGCGCGTGCTGATGGCCGTGACCGGGGAGATCGAGTACGTGGAGGTCTTCGGCACCGACTACGACACCCCGGATGGCACCGGTATCCGCGACTACATCCACGTGGAGGATCTGGCGGAGGCGCATGCGCTGGCGCTCGATCACCTCGCGAAGGGCGGGGAGTCCGTGAAGGTCAATCTCGGCACCGGCGTCGGGGTTTCCGTGAAGGAAATCATCGAGGCGGTGGAAGAAATTTCAGGCAACAAAGTCCCGGTGAAGTATGGTCCCCGCCGTGAGGGAGACCCGGCCATGCTGGTCGCGGACCCATCCCAGGCGAAGGCCGTGCTCGGCTGGGAAGCCCGGCACAAGGACGTCCGGGACATGGTGCGCCCGGCCTGGGCTTGGGCAAGCGGTCCCCGGAAAGGCCGCTACGACAGTTGACAACCCACTCCTCTGAGCGAATTCACGTAATTGCGATGTAATCACATTCGGGCTTGCAAGGCCCGCTGAATTGAGCAAGTTCTCGTAAAACCCAATCCCACATGAACAGCCGTTTCACTTCCTCCGGGGGCGTCCCCCTCACCGTACCTCTGCCGGCTTCTCGCTGGTGGAATTGCTCGTCGTCATCGGGATCATCGCGATCCTGCTCACCGTGGGAGCCATCGGCATGGGCGGCATCACCAACGGCAAGAACGTGAACAGCGCGGTGACCACCACCGAAGCCCTGTTCGCGGAAGCGCGCGCCATCGCCACCGGCAAGGCCACGCGCGCCTGCGTGCTGGTCGATGTGAACGATTCCAAGGATGCCACCAACTATCTGAAGCGTGTGCTGGTGGCCTATGAGGACATCGATCCGACCACCAACCAGCCGGTGAAGGACAAGTGGGTGCTCTCCAGCCGTGGTGTCACGCTGCCGGAGCAGGTTTTCTTCAGCAAGACCTACAGCAAGGGCGGATCGGACGGCCAGCAGCTCTCGGACATCACCCTGAGCGGTGACAACGTGAAGACCCAGTACGTCGGCAAGTATCTCGGCTACATCTTCAACTCCGAGGGTATCTGCGCCACCCCGGGTGCCACCTTCGTGGTCGGCACCGGTGTCCGCTCCGGCGGCAACGAGCCGCGGACCATCGGCAGCGCCAAGCGCGACTTCGGTGGTTTCATCGTGTGGCGCAATGGCACCACCTCGCTGCTCCGCTCCCCGGACCAGGCCGGCATTCCCTCCACCGTGACCAATTTCTGAGCCATGACGACGTCCACCACCTCACGCCGCGGTTTCACCTTGATGGAAACCGTGATCGCAATCGGCGTCCTCGCCGTGCTTCTCACCGCCTTCCTCACCGTCTTCGGACCTGCCACCGCCGGTATCCGCCGTGCGATCAGCGCCCAGGAAGCCGACCGCCTCGCCTCCACGCTGGAGAAGGAGCTCGGCACCCTGCGGGCGAATGAGAAATACACCACCTCCGGAGCCGGTGCCGCCACCGCGACCGCCTTCGACAAGGCCTTCGATTGGATCAAGGAAGCCAAGAAGACCGGCACCAAGCCGTCCGATGGCACCATCCTTGTTTACCAATACCGCGCCGATCCCACCAAGATGCGCGATGATGGTTCTCTGGCCGCCTATACCAATGCCAGCAGTGGTCTGGCCGGTAGCGACTACGTGATCCAGGCCGCCGTGCGCCGTCGCAAGGAACACCCACAATCCGAAGAACGACGACTACCTGAAGGAAGACCTGAAGGCTCTCGAAGGCCGTGTCTTCGCCGTCTGCGCCACCCAGCTGGTCTTCAAGTCCGGTGGTGGTCTGGAGCTGGGTGATGCCGGTCAGATCAAGGATCCGAAGCCCCCGAACAATCCGGCCACCGGTTCCACGGACTACCCGGAGGCCGTTATCGCCTTCGCCGCCGAGTTCTACAGCGTGCCCAGCACCGCCTATCAGTATCTCACTGGTGCGGGCTTCAACAACGCCGCCCTCCAAACCCCGATCTTCACCCGCAACCTGGCGGCCCGCCGCTGAACCCGGTCCCCTTAAACGATCATGAAAACCCATTTCCGTGATTCCATCCGCCGGGGCTTCACCCTGATGGAGCTGATGGTGGCCATGGCCATCACCACGATCATCGTCACCATCCTGGTGGGCATCACCTCCGTCTCCGTGGATGCGTGGACGCGCTCCCGCGCCGAGGTTCGTGCCAACCGCCAGGGCAAGGCGATGACCGATGCGATGGCCGCCGACTTCCAGGCCATGGTGACCCGCAAGGGCAACAGCTTCGAATGGCTCTATGCCAACCTGAAGCGCGACAGCGATCTGCCCGGCAGCTCCAAGGTGAAGAGCAACAACGCTTCCAGCCTGATCTTCTTCACCGCCGCCACCGACCGCTACTCGAACACCACCGATGCGGGTGGCGACGTGTCCTGCGTCTCCTACAAGCTGGACTACAAGGACCCGGTCTCCGGCAATACCTCCACCAGCTACGACACCTTCGCGCTCTACCGCATGCTGGTCGAGCCGAACGAAACCTTCACCAGCCTGCTCGGCCAGACGGATCTCTACACCGCCTTCGGTTCCCGCAACGTTTCGGATGTGAAGAACTTCGTCTGCGAGAACGTCTATCAGTTCACGCTGAAGTTCAACGTGGAGGTCGCAGCAGGCCTCTTCCTCTCCGAATGCACCCCCCGTCAAGGTGACCGTGCCGGTCACTCTGACCCGCGGCCCCTCCAGCTCCGGCGGCGGCACCGGCACCACCGTGACCACCGCTCAGTCCGTGGAGATCCTCGGGAACAATCTGAAGATCATGGACGCTGGCAACTCGGACTTCAAGACCACCACCGTGAAGGCGGAGGAGATCAAGGCCGGTCGTGTGGTGTCCGTGGACATCTCGCTCACCATCCTCACCGATGCGGGCGTGAACCAGCTCCGCGTGCGCAGCTTCAAGAGCGACACCGAAAAGGCCCAGTTCATCTCGAAGAACTCCTACCAGTTCTCCAAGCTGGTCGAAGTGACCTCCATGTAAGGTCCGCTCGAGAGACTCTTTTTCCCAAAAGCCCGGCACTCTATGTGCCGGGCTTTTTTATTCGCGGGGTACTGTCTAAAGGCAGGGCTCTCCCGCCGAGGGCGCCGGGCTTCCGCTCACCTTGAATGGGTGTCTCTGATTTGGAGTGCGGCGAGGTATCGCCGCTTTGAGCGGAGGCGAGCCATCGCCGGGGCAACACCCGCATTCGCCGATCAGCTTCCTCGTTCCAGAGTCCCCTCCACCCTGGTTCCCGCGTTTCTTTCACGGTTCCACCGCCAACCCCGTCGATTCTCTCCGGAACCCAAAGCGGCGATGTCTCGCCGCACTCCAAATCAAGAGCTCCCTACCCGTAAGACCACACCCTCTCCACAGTAGAACATTTGTTCTACCTCTATCCCTTTGTCGTTCCCCGGCACTCCCGATAAGGTCTCCCTTCCCGGAGTCTCTTCTTTCCGCAGGAACTTTCCGCGCGGGGGACCCCAACATTTCCCTCCTATTGCACTGTGTTCCGATGAGTAACCGACTGTTGGCACCGACGGCATCCGTGGCCGCGTCATTGATTCCCCGTTACCGCCGAGGTCGCCCTGCGCCTCGGGAGAGCGATCGCCCGGGTCCTGCGGTCCTCCGGTCCCAGACCCGCAACCGCGTGCTGATCGGAAAGGATACCCGCATTTTTCCCGGCTATATGCTGGAAACGGCCATGACCGGCGGCCTCGTCTCGATGGGGATGGACGTTTTCATGGTCGGCCCGATGCCCACCCCCGGAGTCGCCCACTTGACCAAATCCATGGGTGCCGCAGCCGGCATCATGCTCACCGCCTCGCACAATCCCTATGAGGACAACGGGATCAAAATTTTCGGTTCGGATGGCTACAAAGATCTCCGATGACATCGAGAATGTGATCGAGCGTCACATCCTCGAGGGAACGAACCCGAAGCGGCCCCCGTGCCACCCCGCCAGATTGGCAAGGCGCACCGCATCGATGATGCCCGCGGGCATTACATCGAGTTCGCCAAGCACACGGCGGCAGCATTTCGCTGCACGGATTGAAGGTGGTGGTCGATTGCGGCCACGGCGCGGCCTATTTCATCGCCCCGCTACATCTTCAAGGAACTCGGCGCGGAAGTCGTCACCGCGGGCATCGGTCCGGATGGCACCAATATCAATGACGGTTGCGGCGCGCTGTATCCCGAGAATGCCGGTGAGCTGGTCCGCCGCCACAATGCGGACCTCGGCATCTCCTTCGACGGCGATGCGGACCGCGTGATCTTCAGCGATTCGAACGGCCAGGTCGTCAGCGGCGACCGCATCCTCGCCCTCTGTGCGCTCGCCATGAAGGAGCAGGGCCGTCTCAAGCACGACACCCTCGTCTGCACCACCATGAGCAATCTCGGTCTCTACGAGGCTATGAGGAAAAACGGCATCAAGGTCGAAACCTCCGCCGTCGGCGACCGCAATGTCATCGAGTGCATGCGCAAAGGCGGCTACACCTTCGGCGGCGAGAATTCGGGCATCTCGTTTTTCTCGGAGATTTCGACGAC
>JASGJM010000036.1:0-465850 GCA_049840755.1 Luteolibacter sp.
GTGCTGCCAGTGCGCCTGCAGGAAGCCGCGCGGGCCGCCGGCGGGCGGCAGGCAGTCGTCGTCGAGCGTGACGATCATGTCGGGGCGGCGGCGCCAGGCCTGCCAGTAGCCGAAGCTGCGCACGCAATCGGTGCGGCGCGGCACGATCCAGGCGCGATCGCCGAGCGCGGCGTCGATGTCGCGCCAGCTGTAGTGGGTGATCTGCGCGCTGCTCGTCAGCGCGAACGAGCGCTCGGGATTGTCCTCGACGATCAGCAGTTCGTGGCCCGCGAACTCGGGCTCCCACGCGGCGAGGAACTGCTGCATGCACGCCTCGCGAATGGTGGGGACGACCACCACGATCCTTGGTTCTGCCATTGCGCCGATTGCCCTCCGGCCGGTGCTATCGGCGGCCGGCCGGCGCCGGCATGAGGGGCGGCGCCCCGGGCCGGGTCAGCGCGGGGCCGCCGGGGCGGCAGCGGGGCTCGCGGCCGCGGCCGTGGCCGCGGCGGCCAGCGCGGCGCGCGCCGCCTGCAGGCGGGCGGCGTGGCGCGCGCGCTCGGGCTCAGGCACGGCTTCGGCGCGCGCGAGCAAGGCGGTGGCGGCGGCGAGATCGCGGCGGCGCAGTGCGAGCTGGGCCAGCTCCAGGAACGCATGCGGCGTCGCCGGCGCCAGCTCGGCGGCGCGCTCGAAGTGGCGGCGCGCGGCGGCGACGTCGCCGCGCTGGTTGGCGAGCCCGCCGGCGGCGAGGTGCATGCGCGCCGAACGCGGCGTGTGCTCGACCTCGTGCAGGATCAGCGTCGCGTCGTCCGCCCAGACGAAGTTGCGCGGCCACGCGGTGGCGACCGACGCGACCAGCCAGGCGGCGAGCGCCGTGGCGCCGGCGATGCGGGCCCGGCGCGTGCGGCAGGCGGCGGCTGCCGCCGCGACGGCGACCGCCAGCGCGAAGCTCGGCGTCGTCCACGTGCGTTCGCCGAAGTGCAGGAACACCGGCATCGGCACGTGGCTCGTGACGACGCTGGTGACGACGACGTGCGCGACCGCGAACGCGACCAGCGGCCGCCGGCGCGCGTGGCGCAGCGCCAGCGCGATCGCCGCCGCGGACGCGAGCGCGACGCCGGCGCTCGCGGCGAGCCACGGGCTGGCGAGGTCGCGCACGACCGGCAGCTGGTCCGGGCCGTAGTCGACGGCGAGATGGAACGGCGCCAGCGTCAGCAGCAGGCCGTAGCCCCAGGCCAGCAGGCCGCTGGCGATGCGCAGCAAGGGCGGCAGGTCGAGCAGCGGGTTGGCGAGCAGATCGACCGGCTCGGGGGCGCCCGCCGGCAGGTGCGCGATCATGCCGGCGCGCAGCGACAGGTAGACGATCGCCGGCACCGCCGCCGCCAACGCCATCGCGAGGGCGTCGCCGCGGCCGGGCGTGCGGCCGAGCGCGCCGCGCCAGTGCGCCGCGAGCACCGCGAGCGGCCCGATCGCCGCCCAGGTGAGACCGCTCTCCTTGCTGGCGGCGGCGGCGAACAGGCACACGGCCGCGAGCGGATAGGGCCCGGCGAAGCGCCAGCACCGCGCGTCCGCCGCCGCGCGCACGGTGAGCAGCGCGCTGGCGAGGCCGAACCCGAGGGCGAGCAGTTCGGCGCCGCCGACGAGGTTGGCGGTGGCTTCGCTGTGGATGGCATGCAGCGCGAACAGCGCGGTGCCGGCGGCGGCGGCGGCGAAGCCGAAGCCGAGCCGCCGCAGCAGCGCATGGGCGAGCAGCACCCCGGCGGTGTGCAGCAGCACGTTGAGCAGATGCGCGATCGTCGCGTCGTCGCCGACGAGCGCATGGCGCAGCGCGAACCACAGCGTGGTCAGCGGTCGGTACAGCTGGCTGCCCGGGGCGTAGTCGCCCCACCAGTTGCCCGCGAAGTAGTCGGCGAGCGGGTGCAGGCTGGCGACCAGCGATTGCCGGGTCGGACCACTGCCCATCGCCGCGTGCCGGTCGTCCCACGCGAAGTCGTTGGCGAGCGACGGCGCGTAGAGCAGGAAGCTGGCGAGCAGGATCGCCGCGAGCACGGCGTGTCGGGTCGCGGCGGCGGGGCAGGTGGCCGCGGCTGCTGGGCTCGGCGCGGCAGTCACGCCCCGTTCATCGACGGCGCCGCCGGCGGGCCTGGAGCCGGCGCGCCCGCGTCAGCGCGCGCTCAGCCGTCGGTCTTCTTCGCCATCTTGCAGCCGGACGGCGCGTCGGCGGTGCCGCACTTCGGCGTGCAGCCGCCGGCGGGCGCGGCCTCGTCCTTCTTCGCGTCGCTCGCGTACGAGGTGCCGCGGTAGTCGGTCTGGTAGAAGCCCGACCCCTTGAAGATCACGCCGGCGCCGGAGCCGATCAGGCGCTCGAGCTTGCTCTTCTTGCACGCCGGGCACTTCTTCAGCGGGTCCGCGGTGATGCTCTGGAACTCCTCGAAGCGATGGCCGCAGGCGCTGCACGCGTAGTCGTAGGTCGGCATGGGGGGCTCGCGATCAGGGCTTGGGTTGGGGGCCGGCGACGACGACGCGGCTGTGGCGCACGACGCGGTCGCCGAGCTGGTAGCCGGCCTGCAGCACGCGCACGATCTGGCCCTCCGCGACGCCCGGCGCCGGTTCGGTGGCGACCGCTTCGTGGCGCAGCGGATCGAACGGCTGGCCGAGCGCCTTGATCTCCTGCAGGCCGTGCCGTTCGAGGGCACCGGCGAGCAGCATGCGGGTCATGCGCACGCCTTCGATGAGCGCCTTGGCGTCGCTGGTGCCGGCGTCGAACGCGGCCAGCGCCAGGCCGAACGAGTCGAGCGCGGGCAGCAGCTCCTGGGTGATGCCCTCGAGCACGCGGCGCTTCTGGTCGTCCATCTCCTGGCGCGCGCGACGGCGCACGTTGGCGGCGTCGGCGAGCTGGCGCTGCAGCTGCTGCTCGAGCTGGTCGCGCTCGTCGCGCAGGCGCACGAGCTCCTGCTCGTGGGTCGGGATCTCGACCGTCGGCTCCGGTCGGGTCGCGCGCGGCCCTTGCGGGTTCGTCGCGTCGGGGTCGTTGGTTCCGGTGTCGTTCACGGGAGGTTCCTCATGCCACTCACGAGAAGATGTCCTTCACCTTCTCGATGATCGATTTCTTGCCCTGCTTCTTGCCCTTCTTGCCGTCGATCTCGTCGAACTTGCGCAGCAGCTCTTCCTGCTCCGCGGTGATCTTCTTCGGCACGTCCACCTGCACCTGCACGACGAGGCTGCCGCGGCCGTAGCCGTCGGCGCGAGGTAGGCCATGGTTGCGCACGCGCAACTTCTCGCCCGGCTGCGTGCCGGCCGGGATCTGCATCGCCACCGTCTCGCCGGTGATGGTCGGGATCTCGATCTCGTCGCCGGCGACCGCCTGGCGGAACGTGATGCGCGTCTGCATCAGCAGGTCGTCGCCGAAGCGCGTGAACACGTCGTGGTCCTTGACGTGCAGCACGACGACGAGGTCGCCGGGCGGGCCGCCGCCGTCCCCGGGCTCGCCCTGGCCGACGATGCGCTCGGTGTGGCCCGACTCGATGCCCGGCGGGATGGTCAGGTTGATCGGCGCGTCCTTCATCAGGGCGCCGCGGCCGTGGCACTTCGGGCACGGATCGTCGATCGACGCGCCGGCGCCGTGGCAGGTCGGGCACGTCTGGCGCACCTGGAAGAAGCCTTGCTGGCGGACGACCTGGCCGTGGCCGTGGCAGGTCTTGCAGGTCTTCTTCTGCGTGCCCGGCCGCGCGCCCGAGCCGCTGCAGTGCGCGCACGGTTCCGGCCGCTTCAGCTCGATCGTCTTCTTGACGCCCGTCGCGACCTCTTCGAGCGTGAGCTCGAGGTCGGCCTTCAGCGAGGCGCCGCGCCGGCCGCGGCCGCGCCGGCCGCCGCCGAAGATCTGGTCGAAGAAGCCGCCACCGCCGCCGCCGAACATGTCGGCGAACGCCGAGAAGACGTCCTCGGCGGACTGGAAGCCGCCGCCGCCGCCGTCGACGCCGGCATGGCCGAACTGGTCGTAGCGCGCGCGCTTCTGCCCGTCGCTGAGCACGGCGTAGGCCTCGGCGGCGTCCTTGAAGCGCTTCTCGGCCTCGGCGTTGCCGGGGTTGCGATCGGGATGGTTGTCGAGCGCGAGCTTGCGGTAGGCCTTCTTGATCGCGTCGTCGTCGGCCTTGGGGTCGACGCCGAGCACTTCGTAGTAGTCGCGCTTGTTGGCCATGGGGGCGGAACCGCCGATGCGACGGCGGGGATGGACGACCTATCGGCTCGCTCCGGAGGCAGCCTTAGCCGGCGCCGCGCGGACCGCCAGGGGTCCGCGGGCGCGGCCGCGGCACGTCCGCGGCGATCAGCTCGTGCTGCCCTCGACCGCCTTCTTCTCGTCCGGGATCGAGGTGACCATCGTGTTGGTGGTCAGCATCAGGCCGGCGATGCTCGCCGCGTTCTGCAGCGCGCTGCGCACGACCTTCGTCGGGTCGACGATGCCGGCCTTGAACATGTCGGTCCACTCGCCGGTCAGCGCGTTGAAGCCCTCGTTGGCCTTCTTGCCGAGCGCCTCGTCGACGATGACCGAGCCGTCCTCGCCGGCGTTCTCGGCGATCTGGCGCATCGGCGCCTCGCAGGCCCGCGCGACGATCTCGACGCCGAACTGCTGGTCGCCCTTGGCCTTGACCTTCTCGAGCACCTTGCTGGCGCGCAGCAGCGCGACGCCGCCGCCCGGCACGATGCCCTCTTCGACGGCCGCGCGCGTGGCGTTGAGCGCGTCCTCGATGCGCTGCTTGGTCTGCTTCATGTCGGCCTCGGTCATCGCGCCGGCGCGCAGGATCGCGACGCCGCCGGTCAGCTTGGCGAGGCGCTCCTGCAGCTTCTCGCGGTCGTAGTCCGACGTCGTCTTCTCGATCTGCGAGCGGATGCTGTCGGCGCGGCCGTCGATGTCCGCCTTCTTGCCGGCGCCGCCGACGATCGTCGTGGCGTCCTTGCTGATGCGGATCTTCTGCGCCGAGCCCAGCTGGTCGACGGTGACGTTCTCGAGCTTGATGCCGAGGTCCTCGCTGATGCACTGGCCACCGGTCAGCGTCGCGATGTCCTGCAGCATCGCCTTGCGGCGATCGCCGAAGCCCGGCGCCTTGATGGCGCAGACGTTCAGCACGCCCTTCAGGCGATTGACGACCAGCGCCGCGAGCGCTTCCGACTCGACGTCCTCGGCGATGATCACCAGCGCCTTGCCGCTGCGCGACACCTGCTCGAGCAGCGGGATCATCTCGCGCACGTTCGAGATCTTCTTCTCGTGCACGAGGATCGACGCGTTCTCGAACACCGCCTCCATCGTCTTCGGGTCGGTGATGAAGTACGGCGAGATGTAGCCCTTGTCGAACTGCATGCCGTCGACGTGCTCGAGCTCGGTCGCGGCACTCTTGCCCTCCTCGACCGTGACGACGCCTTCCTTGCCGACCTTGAGCATCGCGTCGGCGAGCAGGTTGCCGATCGCCGCGTCGTTGTTGGCGGAGATGGCGCCAACCTGCGCGATCTCGTCGCGGCTCTTGTTGTCGATCTTCTTCGCCTGCTTGGCGAGGTCCTCGACCACGGCGGCCACCGCGGCGTCGATGCCGGCGCGCAGGTGGTTGGGGTCGACGCCGGAGGTGAGGTAGCGCTGGCCGATCGTCAGGATCGCCTCGGCGAGCACGGTCGCCGTCGTCGTGCCGTCGCCGGCGACATCGTTGGTCTTGCTGGCGACCTCGCGCACGAGCTTCGCGCCCATGTTCTCGAACGGGTCCTCGAGCTCGACTTCCTTCGCCACCGTGACGCCGTCCTTGGTGACCTGCGGGCCGCCGAACGACTTCTCGATGATGACGTTCTTGCCGGCCGGGCCGAGCGTGACCTTCACGGCCTTGGCGAGCTTCTGGACGCCGGCGACTGCCTTACGGCGCGCGACGTCGTCGTACATGATCTGCTTGCCCATCGGGATCAGCCCTCCACCTTGGCCAGGATCTCGCTCTCGCGCAGGATCTTGAAGTCCTCGCCGCCGACCTTGACGTCGCTGCCGGCGTACTTGCCGAACAGCACGATGTCGCCCTTCTTGAGGTCGATGGCCATGCGCTTGCCGTCCTTGCCGAACTTGCCGTCACCGACGGCGGTGACCTTGCCGCGCTGCGGCTTCTCCTTGGCGGTATCGGGCAACAGGATGCCGCCGGCAGTCTTCTCTTCGGCGTCGAGCACCTTCAGCACGACGCGGTCTTCGAGGGGTCGCAGGGAAGTCATGGGGTTCTACTCCGGATGAATGCTGGTCAGGGAATGCGGATCTGGTTGGGTCGGCCGGTCGACTTCGCGACCGGCCATGAATGCGTGATTCGCTGGGGATCTCTGCTGCCGGTCGCCGAGCGACACCGATGGGAGCCGTGACGCCGCGCTCTCGCTCGGCGTCGGCGGTTCACATCTCGCCGGCTTCGCCGTGCTTGTCGTCGTCCTTGTCCTTCGGGGCGTCGGTGATCACGCAGTCCGTCGTCAGCAGCAGCGACGCGATCGACACCGCGTTCTGCAGCGCACTGCGCGTGACCTTGGTCGGGTCGACGACGCCGTAGGCGATCATGTCGCCGTACTCGCGCGTCAGCGCGTTGAAGCCGAACGACGCGCCCTTGTTGGCGAGCACCTTGCGCGCGACGACGGCGCCGTCGACGCCGCCGTTCTCGGCGATCTGGCGGACCGGCTTCTGCACGACGTGCTTCATCAGCTGCACGCCGAACTGGGCGTCGCCCTTCAGGTCGAGCTTGTCGAGCGCCTGGCCCGCCTTCAGCAGCGCCACGCCGCCGCCCGGCAGGATGCCTTCGGCGATCGCCGCGCGCGTCGCGTGCATGGCGTCCTCGAACAGCGCCTTCTTCTCCTTCATCTCCGTCTCGGTGTGCGCACCGACGCGGATCTCGGCGATGCCGCCGGTGAGCTTGGCGAGGCGCTCCTGCAGCTTCTCGCGGTCGTAGTCGCTGGTGGTGGCGTCGATCTCGCGGTGGATCTGGTCGGCGCGCGCCTTGATGTCGGCCGCCTTGCCCTTGCCCTCGACGATCGTGCAGTTGTCGCCGTCGATCAGCACGCTCTTGGCGACACCGAGCTGGCGCAGCTGCACCTTCTCGAGGTCGAGGCCGAGATCCTTGAAGATCGCTTCGCCGCCGCACAGGATCGCGATGTCCTGCAGCATCGCCTTGCGGCGATCGCCGTAGCCCGGCGCCTTCACCGCGCAGACCTTGAGCACGCCGCGCAGCTTGTTGACGACCAACGTCGCGAGGGCCTCGCCTTCGATGTCCTCGGCGATGATTAGCAGCGGCTTGTTGCTCTCCTTCAGCTTCTCGAGCAGCGGCAGCAGCGGCCGCACGTTCGACAGCTTGTCCTCGTGCACCAGCACGTAGCAGTCCTTCAGCTCGACGGTCATCGCCTCGGCGTTCGTGACGAAGTGCGGCGACAGGTAGCCGCGGTCGAACTGCATGCCGGTCGTCAGCTTGATCTCGGTCTCCAGGCCCTTGCCCTCCTCGACCGTGATGACGCCGTTCTCGCCGACTTCCTTCATCGCGTCGGCGAGCTTGGCGCCGACCTCGGGATCGTTGTTGCCGGAGATCGACGCGACCTGCGCGATCGCCTTGTAGTTGGTCGCCGGCACCGGCTTCGCCATCGCCTTCAGCTCGGCGACCAGCGTGTCGGCCGCGGCGCGGATGCCTTTGATCAGCTCCGCGTGGTTGGCGCCGGCGGTCAGGTACTTCATCCCCTCTTCGCAGATCGCATGCGCCAGCAGGGTCGCGGTCGTGGTGCCGTCGCCGGCGGCGTCCGAGGTCTTGCTGGCGGCTTCGCGCACCAGCTTCGCACCCATGTTCTCGTACTTGTCGTCGAGCTCGATCTCCTCGGCGACGGTGACGCCGTCCTTGGTCACGGTCGGGCCGCCCCAACCTTTGTCGAGCACGGCGTTGCGGCCGCGGGGGCCAAGAGTGGAGACGACGGCTTTCGCCAACTTGGCGACGCCGCGCAGCACTGCTTCACGGGCGTCGTTTTCGAACACGAGTTGTTTGACCATCACAACCTCGAGAGGGAATCTGGATACTTCAGTGGTGGGGGTGGCAGCGGATGCCACCTCGCGCGGTGGCGCTGCCGATCGTGGGTCGACTTCGTAGAGAATGCGCCCACGGGAGGGCGCGCCGCGGAGCAAACGCGGTGCCGATTGGGTACGAGGTCGGGACGTCAGTTGGTGCAACGCATGCAAGATCAGATTTCTGAACGAGTTGGGGTGTGCGAACCCGGGATGGATCACGCCGCGGCCGACCCTTGCCCGCGCCAAAGTGACAGAAGCCGAGCACCCGGGTCGAGGGGGCCGCGCCATTCTGGCATGCGAGGGCTTGCCGCGTGGTTGGCCATTGCGGTCGCCGCGTCGGCGCGGGCGCAGGGCGAACCGTTCGAACTCGTGCTGCGCGACGGTTCGGTGCAGCGCGCGACGGCACTGACCGGCGACGCCGCGGCGGGCTACGAGGCGCAGGTCGCGGGCACCTCGCGCCGCATCGCCGCCGGCGACCTGATCGCGGTGCTCGGCGTGCCGGCGACGGACGCCGCGCTGCCGGCGGCCCACCTGGCGGGCGGCGACGTGCTGCGCGGTGCGCTCGCCGGCGGCGATTCGGGCGGCACCCGCGTCGACCTGCTGTCGCCGGTGTTCGGGCGCGTCGGCATCGCCATCGACCGCCTCGCCGCGCTGGCCGCACCCGGCGTCGCCGCGCCGCTGCAGTTCGAGCTGCCGGAGTCGGTGGCCGAGGCGTTGTTCGTGCGCGCGACGGTCGGCTACGACGTGATCGCCGGCGCGCTGCACCAGATCGGCGAGCTCGGCGTGCGCTTCCAGGGCGGCGGCAGCGACGCGCCGCGTTGGTATCGCCTCGACGAGTTCGCGGCGCTGCGCCTGCGCGAGCCGGTGGCGCGCGAGGACAAGCCGACCGCGGCGCTGATCACGCGCGTCGGCGATCGCGTCGGTGTGGTGCCGGGTGCGTGGACGCGCGACGGCTTCGCCTGCCAGCTCGAAGGCGGCATCAAGGTCGTCGTGCGCCCGGCGGATCTCGCCGGGATGGCGCTGCAGCGCGACGTCGTGCACCTCTCCGACGTGGCGCCGGCGAAGGTCGACGAAGCAGGCTTCGACGGCGAGGCGGTCCACCCGTTCCGCCGCGACCGCAACGCGCTCGGCGGCCCGCTGGTGACCGCCGGCCATTCGGCGAGCAAGGGCCTCGGCGTGCACGCGCGCAGCCGCCTCGCGTTCCGCGTGCCCGACGGCTGTGCGTTCTTCGCCACGCGCGTCGGCTTCGACGACAGCGCCGCGACGCTCGGCCTGCTGCCGCGCGCCAACGTCGCCGTGCTGGTCAACGACAAGGTGGTGTTCGAACGCCAGGACCTCGCCCCCGGGCAGGCGCCGGGCAACACGGGGCTGTGCCCGGTGCGCGGCGGCGACACCGTGACGCTCGTCGTCGAGCCGGGCGCCGGCCGCGACCTCGGCGATCGCGTCAACTGGCTGGTGCCGATGTTCCTGCCCGGCAAAGGCCCATGATCGCAGCGGCGGCGGCAGCGCTGCTGCTGGCGGCAGTCGGCTTGCTGGCGGTGCGCACGGCGCCGCCGGCGGCGCGCGTGCTGGCGTGGCTCGCGGCGCTGGCCTTCGCGGCGGTGGCGTTCGCGGTGCCGGACGCGCAATGGCGCGCCCGCGCCGGCGGCGAGGCGCGCGCCAACCTGCAGGGCGAGGCGACGGCGATGCGATCGAAGGTCCTGGCCGCCGCCAGCGTCGCGGCTCCCGGCGCGGCGAGCCTGCGGCTGCAATGGCGGCCGGACGGCGACACGGTGCCGGGGGGAGCGCTCGGGGCGCTGGTGGCAGCGCCGCCGCCCCTGCCGTTCGAGCCCGCCGCGCTGCGGGTCGAAGCGCTCGACGTGCCGGCGTGCGATCGCCCGGTGGTGCTGCAGGTGCGCGGCCCCGCGCTGGCGACGCCGCTGCCAGCCCAGCTGCGCATCCGGCGCGGCAGCGAGATCGTGCACCGCGCGGACATCGTGCTCGGGGCGTCGGCCGCCGCCGTCGAGGTCCGGCTGGCGACGGCCGGCGCCTACGAGCTCGAGCTCGAAGTCCGCGCCGGCGCGCACACGGTGACAGCGCGCGGCGCGCTGCCGGTGGTGGCGGCGCCGACGGTGCTGGTGCTCGAGCCGAGCGGCACCGTGGCGGCGGCCCTGCGCGCGCAGGGCGTCGACGTCGTCGCCGTCGACGACTGGCGCGCCGCGACCTGGCGCGACCACGCCGCCGTCGTGCTCGGGGCGCCGCTGCCCGACGACGCCCAGCGCGAGCTCGCGGCGGCGGTGCGCGACGGGCGCGGCGCGCTGGTGCTGGCGCCGGCGTTCGGCGCACCCGGCGCCCCGCTCGGCGGCTTGTTACCGGTGCAGCCGTTCGCCGAGCAACCGGATCCGCATGGCGACGGCAAGCGGGCGGGCGGCGGCGAGCCGAGTCCGGCGTTGCCGCCCGACGTGCCGCCGCCGTCGCCGCGCCCCGAGCCGCCGCGCGGCGACACCGCCGGCGCCGCGCGGCCGAGCGACGAGCCGATCGAGGTCGACAAGCACGCGATCGCGATGGTGCTGGTGGTCGACCGTTCGGGCAGCATGGGCACGCTGCTGCCGGACGGGAAGACGAAGATGAGCTACGCCAAGACCAGCGCCCTGCGCACCCGAGACCCGGAATCGCTGTGCTCCTGTTGGTTCAGACGTATTCATGGTCCCACAACCAAGCCCTGAACCGGAGCATTGCAACCGATTCATCACCACAAAAACCGCCCATCGGATTGACGGAATGCCCCGTTCTCAGCGCCTTGGAAAACCTCCACCCGTGCCCGGAATCTGAACCGTCGAATTGCTGGAACTGGACGAGCCGGAAGGCGCGCTCGGAGGAGAGGAAGGCTGCGGCGGAGCCGGTGGCTTCGGGGGGGGATCATCCGTGCCACAGGGCTTGTACGGAGGCTTGGGGGGCGGGTCTTCCGTGCCGCAGGGTTTGAAGGTAGGCGGCGGGCACGGCGGCTGGGGAGGTGGAGGAGGACAGGACGGCTCGCAATAAGATGACGAGGAACTGGAAGTGGTTACCGGCACCTCGATCTCCTCGGATTCCGAAGAAGAGCCTCCTGACGAAGCGTATACCACCGGGCTGGAGGCAACGGAACGCGGAGTCTCATGCAGAGGATTGATGCGTGTCCGGGCAGCCGCGCGGGCCGACCACTCGGATATCACCCGCTGTTGGTCCAGCCACGCGATGCGGCGATGCTCCGCCAGCACCTGCAACTCCCGGGCGAGCTGCTCCTCACAGGCAGCTTGGATTTTCCGATCTTCCGTGCGGTATTCCAAGGCGCTCTCCTGATTGAAGCCGCCCACGGCACGAACCACCTCGTCCGGCAGCATTTCATAGGGAATGCGGGCCACTCCTTCCTCGTGCTGGATGGTCACCCCATCGGGCCGCTTTTCCACAATCCGCACCTCGTGATAAACTTTGAGCGCACGGGTGGTCAGCCGTGGCAGTGAAAGCAATCCCTCCTCCTCGGCTAGAGCGAAGCAGGAGGAGGAAAAGAGGAAAGCAACGTGGCTGCCAGAATGATCCGTCCCATCGGTCTCATGGAACTGAGACGGATCATTCGGGAGCTTATTCAAAAGGAAGAATCTTTTTCCACCCGATGGCAAAACTCCCTCGCTTTACTTCACTTCCACCGCATCCGGTGGACACAGATCGGTTTTCACATCCGCCGCAGTCCACTTCACCGTCTTGCCATCGCGGGTGACGGTGTTGTCGGAGATGTCCACCTTGTCACAGCGGTGCAGGATGAACGGCGGCTTGTTCCACGAGGGGAACTTGTCATTATACGTGACCTTGTTGCCTCGGAAGATGATGCCTTGGGTCGAAATGCCGAAAAGGATCGGCACGTCGAATGTCTCGAAGGTGTTGTCCTCGATCCGGACATTGCGGTGATAGTATTCCGTCTGCCCCTTCAGATCCGGCAGCTCCGGATAGAACGAGATGAGAGCCTCGGTGAACTGGAAGCGGGAGGTGAGGTTGTCCTTGAAGAGGTTCTTCCGGATCACCACATCGTGGCAGGCTCCGCTTTCATACCAGCCATTGGCATCTCCCGCGAGCAGGATGGCGGAACCGGCGATGTCCTCGAAACGGTTGTTCTCCACCAGGACCGGCTTCGGCGTGGTGAAGAGCGAGCCGCGGGCGCGGTTGTTGTGGACGAGGTTTCCACGGAAGGTCACGGAGGGGAACCAGTCCATGTTTTCCACCGCATCGCCCTTGCCGAGATCCGCAGGAACATCGGCATCCAGCGTGATGACGAGGCTGTCCTCTCCGGTGCGGCGGACGGCGGTCACCTTCCGCGGATCGCGCGGCGTGAGCCACTTGGCCTGGATGAACTGGAGCGTTTCCCCGGGCAGGAACGTTTCGAAGCCGAACGACTGGTTGTGGATGTATTTGCAGCGGAGCGTACGGGCATCAACCTTTTCCTCGATGCGCAGGCAGGTGGCATGGACGTTGATGGCATCATCCATCATGCCTTCGTAGTGGCCGTTCTCCGCGATCACCGCCCCCTTGCAGTTCGAGAAATGGGTGGCGTCGGCATTGGTGCTGAAATAGCGGCCGGTTTCCTTCCGTGGGAAGACACCGCCGCCGGTGAGGTGGATGTTTTCGCTACGCTGGGCCAGCACACCCATGCCCTGTGAGGAGTGGATGGCCACCTCGTCGAGGGTGGTATCCTTCGCGCGGTAGAGCACGACGGCCGGATGCGGGCGGCTGGTCCAGAGATCCTGGCGGAAGGTGATCACATCACCGGCCTTGATGCCGGATTTGCCGACGTTCTTCTCGACCTTGTAATGCCCGGGAGAGAGTTCGGTGAGCTTGCCCTTGTAAGTGTAGTCGCTGGTGCCTGCGACAATGTTACGGGTCTTGCCATCGAAGATGATGCCCATGCCGAGGTCGGCCTTGCCCCAGCCTTCTCCAGTGAAAAAGAACCAGCCATCGCGGATCTCGTGCGGGAACTTCTTCTGATCCACCTCGAGTTCGTAAGCCTCCCCATCCACCTTGGTGATGACACCCTGGGAGTGATGGGGAATCGAGTAGTCGATGCCGATTCCTTTTACGGTGACTTTCGTACTATCCTGGATGAGCAACGGCTGCAGATCTCCATGGAAGATGAAGGTGGAGCCCTGACCATCCAGCGTAGCCCCTTGAAGGTCCACCAGTGGCAGCATCACCGGGTGCCATTCGGGCTGCTCGTGGTTTGAGATATGGAAATGGCGCTGGAGCGCACCGGTGGAGTGGAAGTGGTATTCGCCCTTCGCCAGCTTCAAGGTCGAGCCGGGAGCCTCGCGCAGGGATTGGATCGCTTTTCTCATGGCGGCGGTCTGGTCTTCATCCACGCCGGGCTTCAGACCGAAGTCCGCACCATCGAGCACCGCGGCTTTTTTCGGGGCACTCCCCTCGCCCGCTACCCACGCGAGATCGACCCAATCGGCATGGTCGTATTCGTTCCCGCCGAGATCATCCGCCTGGAGGTAGAGCTTGCGGTACAGCGTGGAGGGCACGGCGATATCGAAGGCCGCAGGAGCATCTCCGGATTTCATTTTGGGAGACTCCCACAACACGGCATTGCCGGAGAGGATGCGGAACTTCACCGAGCCTTTCCCCGCTCCAGCGGAGTCATCAACGCCAGCGGCCCCCGTGAACCGCGCGGTTCCCTCCGGCACCGAAACCGGAATCTCGGAGGCGGCGTGCGTGCCGAGCCCGGAGGCATGCGGTTTCCCGGCGATCATGAGCGGCTTTCCTTCCACTGTAGCATTCCGATGGAGTTCACCGAAGGATTGGGAGGCCATCACCATGTCATCGTCGGTGACGGGCACGGCGGCGAAGGTGGCGGATGATAAACTGGCGAGCAATGCGATGGAACGAATCATGGAACGACGGGTTTACGTGACGGATCCGCCGTTGCTTCACAAGAGCGGAGGATATGAATAAAAAAGGCCCGCGGCCGGAATGAACCGGACGCGGGCCTGGGAAGTGCGGATATGCATCAAACCGCGTGGCCCATCTGGAGATTTCACGGAAATGGGAGGTGTTCCCTTTTCCGGAGAGAATCTCAGTTGAACGATGGGGTCTTGTGCTGGCTGAAGTAGCCGTCGCCGGTGTACATCGTTCCCGCATAGTCCGGAAGCGGACCGGAGTCCGGAGGCAGCGGGATGTTGCCGAGCGTGGAGTCTTCCGGCTGCGAGTAGGAGATGTTCACCGGAGTGCCGACCTTCACGATGCGGAAGAACTTCGGTGCGAGATTCTCATGCATGCGGATGCAGCCGTGGGTGCAGGGGTGGTGCTTGATCCAGCCGGTGTGGAAACCGTAGTTCGCCTTGAACTCGCACCAATAGGGCATCGGCGTGCCCTTGAAGGACCAACCGGAGGGCTTGCTGGCGAGGAAGGTCTGCTTCACCTGGTTGCCACTGTAGGCGTAGCCGTGGCTGCTCGCGCGGTGATACTGCTCCTTGTTGTAGATGGTGAAGCTGCCGGAGGGAGTGGAGGTGCCGGGAGCACCCACCGAAACGGGCATCACGAGGAGAGGATCATTGCCTTCCAAGACGTAGACCATCTGCTTGCTGAGCGAGACCTTCACTCTCACGGCGGAAGGGTTCTTCGGCAACTTGGCCGGACGATCGTAGGCGTGATAGGCAGCCAGGCCGCCTCCGCCGGTGGAAGTCGAACAGGAGGTGAAGAGGGCCATCGTCGAGGCGAGGCCCGCCAGCGCGAGCATGCGGAGTGCTTTCATGGTTTCGATCACCCGCAGTTTGCCGCGTCCCCGGCCGATTGCAAGCCGGGTTCGTTAGGGACGTGCTGTTGGAGCCCCGGCCCTCAGCGCCTGCGCTCCCAGGACTCCACCTTCCGGTTCACGAATTCCACCGTACCGCTGGTGCGGGGAATGTAGCTGACCTCCTGGCCGAAACCGTATCCGGAGCCGTAGCCACGGTAGCGGTATGGCCCGTAATAGCCGCCGAAACCGCCGAAGAAACTGGTGGAATAGACGGGCTCCGACGAGGTGTAGATCCACCGCTCGGACGGCTGCGATCCTTTGGCTCCGTAGAACTTCGACGAAGGTTCACCCCATGCCAACCAGACCGCGTCCATGCTCATGCCGCGGGCGATCATGCCACCTTGGACGAGGCCCCTGTCACGCGCGCTGAGAGAGGAAAAGATCTCCGGATGCCGCTGGATGCGACCTTCCGGGGTGACATTCGCGCAGGACACGGTGAGCACCACCGGCGCGAGAATCGAGAGAAGCCTCTTCATGCCTAACTCCTAGCCCGGAAAAGCGCACCTTGCAACGCCCGGAAATCGTTTTCCCCTGCATCCGAAAACGTCTTGCCAAGGCGAAACGCGGCGCGCCAATGTCGCCGCCGAAACCAACCCCTTTTCCTGATGTCAGACCTGCTCGAAGACGAGGACCTTTCCGTCGCCCTCAAGAAGTGCCCCGAGTGGGAGCACGAGAAGAACGCGATCACCCGCACCGTCGAGTTCGAGGAATTCATGGACGCCATCGACTTCGTCAACGATCTCGCGGAGATCGCGGAAGAAGCGCAGCATCACCCGGATATCGTGATCCGCTACACCAAGGTTTCGCTGAAGCTGACCACCCACGACGCCGGTGGCATCACCGATCTCGACATCGAGCTCGCCCAGCGGATCGACAACTTGGTGGACTGAGTTCCCTCGATACGACCGATACTTTTCCACGATCACCCGCAGCCGGACACGGCCGCGGGTTTTTTCGTGCCTGGATAGCCGAGCCCAAAGACTTCAAGAATGAACATTTTTGGCCTTATTTTTCAAACTAACAATCTTTTAGAACGTCATCCAGCCAAACCAAAACGCTGAAACATTAAGCAATTATTTGGAAAATTCGAGCTTCATACCGAGTAACACTTGCCGATCAGGCGAAATAAACCATGACGATTTTAATCCAAAAATCACCATTCCCTCGATGAAGTTCCCTCGCGCCATCCTGTTGTTGGCATTCTCCTTGTCCCGCTTGGCTGGCGGCGAAGTCACCCCGGCCCAAAACGCAGCTGCTCTGATGCCCCGTCATGGCACGGTGATGCTCCAACCCTCGAAGAACTGGGAAGGAGGCTTGGCCGCAGGGAATGGCACGCTGGGAGCCATGCTCTATGGCAACCCGGAGAAAGACACGCTGCTGGTGAACCACTCGAAGCTGTGGTTGCCCACCGGTTCGCGCGAGGTGCTACCGAATGGTGGAGACTTTCTCTCCGAGATGCGCCGCATCATCGGCGAGAAAGGCTATGGCGAAGGGCAGAAATTCTTCCTGGAGAAAGCCAAGGAAGGCGGCTGGGGAGGCACGCTGGTGTGGACGGATGCATTTCACCCCGGCTTTTTCCTGGACCTCACGCAGGCACAAGCCGGAGCAGTGACCGATTACGCACGGATCGAAGATTTCTCCGCGGGGGAAACCTGGGTGCAGTGGAAAAACGACGACGGGGCGTTCACCCGACGGATGTTCGTCTCGCGCACCGACAATACCCTCGTGACCACCACCACCGGTCCGAAAGGCAAGGTTTCGCTGAAGATCCAACTGCCGAAGCCGAACAGCCCGTTGATCGAATCCACCATCTCCCACTCGCCGGATTGGATCACCTGCCACAATGTGTACGTGAAAGGCAAAGGTGGCTACGACGGCGCGGTGCGGGTGATCAGTGAAGGAGGCAAGCGCGAGAGCGACGGAAATTCCGTGACTATCGCCGGAGCGGACTCCGTGACCTTGCTGATTCGCATCCTGCCGTGGCGCACTCCGCTACCGGGCAGCCAAGCCTGGCCGAACGATCCGGAGAATCCCGACTTCACCGGACCCGAGCGGAAAGTACAGCGCAGCACCGTCCAGATCCCCGGCAAGGCCTACAAGCCGGAGTGGATGGAGGCACTGAAGTCCGACCTGGCCTCGATGTCTGGTGACTACAGCACTCTCTTCAAGCCACACACCGCGGCATGGAGCACACTGTTCGATCGCGTGTCGGTGGACCTCGGTGGCACGGCTGAAGAACGCGGACTTCCCTCCGGCTCACTACTGGATAAGGCCGAACAGGAAAAGCGCCTGTCCCCCGCCCTGCTGGAGCGGATGTATGACGCGGGCCGCTACGTCTTCATGTGCTCCGCCGGACCGGAAGCCCCACCGAACCTCTTCGGCATCTGGGGCGGCACCTGGCAACCGGCGTGGTCCGGAGACTACACGACGGACACCAATCTCCAGTTGGATACGGAACTCGCCTACAGCGCGAATCTCGCCGAGTGCATGACCGGCTACTACCACCTCTGGGACAGCTACATGCCGGACCTGCGCCGGAATGCGGAAGTCCCTCTACAATTGCAACGGCATCCTGATCGGCAGCCGCTCATCCAACAATGGTCTCGCTCTCCATTGGGACAAGGGCTGGCCGGGAAACCTGTGGACTCCGGGCGCCAGTTGGATGGCGCATCTGGTATACGATCACTTTCTCTACACCGGGGACCGCGAATTCCTGCGCCGCACCGCGATCCCGTTCATGAAGGACTGCGCGTTGTTCTGGGAGGACTTCCTGAAGGGCACCGAGGACAAGGATGGCCGCTATACCTTCCGCCCTTCCTATTCCGCGGAAAATGGGTGGGGTGACAACACCAGCCAGGACATCGAGATCACCCAGGAACTTCTCACCAACCTGATCGCGGGCTGCGAGCTGCTCGGAATCGAACAGGAGGGTGTCGTCCGCTGGAAGGCGTTGCTCGCGAAACTTCCGCCGCTGCTGATCAACAACGAAGGAGCGCTCAAGGAGTGGTCGAATCCGAAACAAGGCGAGCAGAACAACCACCGCCACCTGATGCACCTCTACGGAGCCTTCGAGAGCCTCCAATTCAGCCCGGACCGCGACCCGAAAATTTTCGAAGCCGCGAAAGTAGCGCTGCTCAACCGTGTGAAAGCCAGCCAGGAGGATGCCACCCACGGCTACATGCACACCGGTCTCGCCGCCGCAGGCCTGGGCATGGGCGATCTCGCTTTCGCCCGCATCGAGGAAATGGCGAAGCACCGCTCGATCTATCCCAACATGGTGGCCGCCCACTACGGCGGTCCTCGCATCCTGTGCGTGGACGGAAACGGTGCGACACCTGAGATCGTGAACCGAATGGTGATCCAATCGCAGCCGGGCGACATCACCCTGCTGCCTGCAATCCCCAAGACCCTGCCGAAAGGTTCACTGAAAGGCACGCGGGCACGCGGCAACGTCACGATGAATGAGGTGACATGGGATCTGGCGGCAGGCAAATGCATGGCGATCCTCACCACTGGAACCAACCAGAGCACTTCTATCAGCCTGCCGAATGCACTGGGACCCATGGAACTGCGTGTGGATGGCAAAGTCGTCCCGGCCTCGCCTCAAGGAACAAGCCGGACGGGTGCGAAGATCGAGCTCCAAAAGGATCGTTCGGTGAAGGTGGAGATCACCTTCAAGCCGGTCACTTTCTAACCCACATCGACAAGTCTTGGAGCTGACCCAATCACCCGCAGTCGGAGATGGCTGCGGGTTTTTTCGTGCCTTGATCATCCTTTCCATGAATCTCATCTGCCAGACCCGATGGCGCAGAATTTTACTCCGGCTTTTCCACCCGCTTACCGACTCCCGGTATCAGAATTCGTGCAGCTCTCATGAACGATCTCGATACCTTCCGATTGCTCTTGGAACACTTGAGAGCCAAGTCCCGGAGCGGCCAACCGGCGGTCATCCGCCTCGCCGACCTCAGAGAGCCTCCGTTGGGTCCACGGCCCGGAGGCCCCGATCGGATACAGGCCACCAATCGCCTGGTGGAGATCCTTTACGGTTTTCTGCTCGCGGGTTCACGCCTGTATCCCCGGATCTTCGTTCTGAACGGCTTCACGCCACATCGTGAAGCCACGGACGACACCATTCTCGGTCATCACCGGCTCGAGGAGATGGACGGCGAACTGTGGAAATATTTTTTCGACCTGCTGATCAGCAGCCGGAACCAGGATTGGTGGGCCGCTTCGGAGACCGATCTTTCCATCATCAAGTCACGCTTCAATCAACCTGCCGGATGCCGCTACAGCCGCCGGTTGTGCGAGGCGCTTTTCCCCTGCCGCCCGAGCGCGGCGCTGCCGCAGCTCCGGGAATGGGAGCAGCAAGGATGGCTGTGGCTCCTGGGGGACTTTTTCACCGCAGCAGCGGATGGCATCATCGTGGAAGTGCTGGCACCGATTGAAGGCCACGGAAAATGGATCGGGCCCATCTCCGGTGATCTCGATACATTCAGCCATCTCCTCACGGATCTGGGCATGCGGGCGGATCGCGGTGGGATCTGGAACATCCACGCGGGAGACTTCAGAAAGGCATCGGTCGGCAATCATGCCGATCGCCATCCTGTCGAAGCCACCTCCCAGCTCGGTGATTGGCTGTTCCAAGCGATCCGGATCAGTGCAGACCGCTTTCCGGATCTTATCCATTTGAAGGTGCGTGAGCTCGATCCGGATTTTGCGGATGACAAGCCGATCGGGAATCATCAGCTCGATCAAATCACTCCGGTCCAAAAGGCGCAGCTCATGGAAGCTGTCCAGACGGAACTGTCAGCGGCCGCCCCTCCTGAAAGCAGTCTGTCCCTGTTGAAGACCCGGCTCAACCGCGCCTTCCGGATCGGCCGCACCCGCATCGACCGAAAAACCTGTGACCATGCCTTCCCAAGCCATCTGCTCGCAGCCCTGCCCCGCCTGCGCGATTGGGAACAAAGCGGCTGGTTACGGTTTGTCTCCGATCTCGCGACTTCCGAACCGGACGACATCGTCCTCGAAATGCTCGCCATCATCGAGCCGCCGCCGCTTTCCCGCCCCGGCTACGATCCGGAAAAGGAACTGGCCGTGCTCACTGCCACGATCAACCGGATACTCGATGACACGGCGGATCCCCTCATTCCCAAAAGCTGTATCTTTCCTCATGAGGACATCCGCCTGCCCACACTTCATTGGCTGAAGGATCTCGAAGCACGTGGCATTCTCAAGATGCTCGCCGATCCTGTGACGGCGATGAAAGACGAGATGGTGGTCGAAATGCTGAGCTACATCGATCGGGAAAGCCCGATCCCGGGATTTCTCAATTATAGGACCCCGGCACCGTCGCGTTCCCGCTCTCTGGAATGAGGTCCTAGGCCTCCAATCCTCTCATCTTCCCGCAGAGGCGGTCGGCTGGAATTTCGATTGGCTGTTCGGCATCGCAGCGACCTGAGCATCGGTCAAAGCACTCGGAAAAATCCGCACGTCATCCAGCCGCCCGGCGAACAATGGATCCGCCGCAGTCTGGCTCTTGCCGGAGGTAGGCTTCCGCCACCGTTAGATCGGAAGGACGCACTGACATCGAGTTGTTCGTGTCCACCACCTTGCCATTCACGAACAACTTGCCGGTTCCCGCCTTGAGCACCACGGCGAGATGCACCCACTGGTTGCGGGGCAGTTCCTTGGTATTGAGCTGTTCTTCCTTTCCCCCTTTGGAAAGGGTGAAACGCAGCGTGCCATCTCCCGACTTCGGTGTGAGGAACATCGACTGGTTCCCGCTCCCGAAATCAAAGACCCGCTGCCACGAACTCTCCCCGGTCCAATACACCCAGGCTCCGAAGGAGAAGTCGGAACTCCGCGCCAGCTTGGGCGAGAGCCGGATGTAATCGGTGCTGCCATTGAGCACCACGGCTTGCCCGGTCTTACCAGGGCCGAAATTCGGCAACCCCATCTGGAAAGCCAGGTGCCCATTGCCGGAGCTATCCTTCACGTCACCCTCGAAGAGGTAATTGGCGAGCGCCGGATTCGGAGACTCGGGAATCTCCTGCACGTAGCCGATGGGCGAAGCCTTGTCCCGGTAGATCTCCCCCGCCTGAGTCAGCGATCCATCCTTTGCTACCATCGCACGGGTCGGCCCCACCCAGTTGTAAACCGCATAACGTTCCACGAATGGCGCGTTGTTCATGGTGTCCATGAACTTCGAGATGGTCGTGGCATTCCCCTCCAGCGTCACGGGATTCGCCGCATCGGTCCAGTTGGCACCGTTGTTGAACTCGGTGATCCACACCGGCAGACCGGTGCGTTCGTGGATTCCCTTCAGCCAGTTGTACAGCTGGTTCGATGACCAGCCACCCTTGTAATAGTGTACCGGAACGTAGTCGACTCGGAGACCGGCGGCCTTCGCCTTGTCCACGAACTCATAGAGCCACGTGAGTCCTGATCCCGCATCACTCGGAGCAGGCGCTCCAAGCCTCATCCCGGAAGCCAGCAGGTTCGGCCAAGCGGCGATCGCCTGATCCACGGTCATCTTCGCCTGATCGCTCTTGTCCGGTTCGTTGAAGCCGAGCGCGTGGGTGGAGTTGAGCTTGTTGGTGATGTTCGCGTAGTTGTTCCAGTTCGCGTTATGACGCATCGGCACGTACTCGATGTTCGCGGATGAGACCGTCGCATTGTCCCAGTCATAGGACCATGCCGGGTTCACCTTCTTCTCCGCCTTGCCTGCCCAGCCTTTTTTGGAAACCCACCGCCACGGCATCACGCGGATGAATGCCACTTTCGAAAGCTCCTTCGGCATGGTGGCGATGTCCATGTCCCCATCCTGGGCGATGTAGACCTTGCTGGCTCCGGTGCCGTTCGCGTTCTGGGCGAAGGTGGCGGCATAGCCTCGTTTCAACCGGAACGAACCCACCGCGCCCTTGATCTTCGCTAGACCGGCTTCGGTCTGGATCTTGTTCAAAGGCGGACTCACCGAACCGCCCGAAAACCCGGGTGACGCAAACACCTCCAGTGGCAGGAACGATGGCGCATGTGGAATCACCACCGTGCCACCGCCGAACTCCACCACCCGCACGTTCTTGTCCACCACCGCCGATTGACCGCTTACCTGGACGCGATCCAGCAGCGAAGCGATGACCGACTCCGGAGCAATCGAATCAAAATACAGCCACGCATCCGGAGAGTTCAGGCCGATGGTGCAGCGTGGCATCGGGTCGCCTCCCTCCGTGAAATGCAGCTCGGAACGCCCCGTCAATGTCACCGCCTTGTCCGCAAGCGTCTGGCAACTCTGCGACTGGTTCTGAAGTTGCAGTGACTCGGCGGCCTGGAGCTGCCAGCAGCCGATCAGACTGGCAAAGAGAAAGCGTGTGGAAGCGATGGACATGAAGGCAACCGCCGGAGGGTTTTCAAACCAGCGGAAGCGCCATGGTATTTCCCCGCGGCGGAAACGATTGTAGTGATCCGACATCAAGGCGGATTGCTACAACCGCATCGTGAAAACGAAAAAGCCCGGCAGCGCGCACGCTCCGGGCTTTTCGGGAAAAATGGGTGCCGGATCAGATCGCCGCAAGGATGCCATTGAGCGTGGCGCTCGGACGGAGGGCAGCAGAAGCCTTGGCATCGTCCGGCTGGTAGTAGCCGCCGATATCCACCGGCTTGCCCTGCACGGCGATGAGCTCTTCCACGATCTTCGCCTCGTTCGCACGCAGGTCGGTGGCGGCCTGGGTGAAGAGCGTCTTCAGTTCGGCATCGTCGTTCTGCGCGGCAAGCGCCTCGGCCCAGTAGAGCGCGAGGTAGAAATGCGAGCCACGGTTGTCGATGGTGCCGAGCTTGCGGCCCGGGGAGCGGTCTTCATCGAGGAACTTACCGGTGGCGGCATCGAGGGTGACGGCCAGCACCTTCGACTTGGCATTGCCGAAGGTTTCGCCGAGGTGCTCGAAGGACACGGCCAGAGCAAGGAACTCACCGAGCGAATCCCAGCGCAGGTAATCCTCCTGCACGAACTGCTCGACGTGCTTCGGCGCGGAACCACCGGCTCCGGTTTCGAAGAGACCGCCGCCGTTCATGAGCGGAACGATGGAGAGCATCTTGGCGCTGGTGCCGAGCTCGAGGATCGGGAACAGGTCGGTGAGGTAGTCGCGCAGCACGTTGCCGGTCACCGAGATGGTGTCCTGGCCGGCCTTGATGCGCTCCAGTGAGAACTGGCAGGCGGCAGCCGGGGCGAGGATGCGGATGTCAAGACCGGTGGTGTCGTGATCCTTCAGGTAGGTATTTACCTTCGCGATGATCTGCGCGTCATGGGCGCGGTTCTCATCGAGCCAGAACACGGCCGGGGTGCCGGTGGCGCGGGCGCGGTTCACGGCCAGCTTCACCCAGTCCTGCACCGGAGCGTCCTTGGTCTGGCAGGCGCGCCAGATGTCGCCTTCCTCCACGGCGTGCTCAAGCAGCACGGTACCAGCGGAATCGATCACGCGGACGGTGCCGGCGGCCGGGATTTCGAAGGTCTTGTTGTGGGAGCCGTATTCCTCGGCAGCCTGCGCCATGAGGCCGACGTTCGGAACGGTACCCATGGTGCGGGGATCGAAGGCACCGTGCTTCTTGCAGAAGTCGATCGTGGCCTGATAGATGCCCGCGTAAGAGCTGTCCGGGATCACGGCGAGCGTGTCCTGCAGCTTGCCAGCGGCATTCCACATCTGGCCGGAGGAACGAATCATGGCCGGCATGGAAGCATCCACGATCACATCGCTGGGGACGTGGAGATTGGTGATGCCCTTGTCGGAATTCACCATCGCGATGGCCGGGCCTTCCGCATAAAGCGCGGCGAGGTCGGCTTCGATGGCCGCCTTCTGCTCGGCGGGAAGCGACTGGATCTTCGCAACGAGGTCGCCGAAGCCGTTCTTGAAATCGATGCCAAGCGGCGCGAGCACGGCGGCGTGCTTGTCGACGAGCGACTTGAAGAACACGTCCACTGCGTGGCCGAAGATGATCGGGTCGGAGACCTTCATCATGGTGGCCTTCATGTGCAGCGAGAACAGCACTCCCTCGGCCTTCGCCTTGGCGACCTGCTCTTCCAGGAAGGAAACGAGGGCCTTCTTCCGCATCACGGTGGCATCGAGAATCTCCCCAGCCTTCAGCGGGGTGCTGGCCTTGAGCACGGTCACCGTGCCATCGGCGGCGGTGAATTCGATCTTCACGTCGGTGGCGGCCGGAACGGTGACGGACTTCTCATTCGAGAAGAAGTCATCCTTGCCCATGGTGGCGACGGTGGTCTTGGAGTCCGCAGACCAGGCACCCATCGAGTGCGGGTTCTTGCGGGCGTATTCCTTCACGGCCTTCGGCGCGCGACGGTCGGAGTTGCCTTCGCGGAGCACGGGGTTCACGGCGGAACCCTTCACCTTGTCGTAGCGCGACTTCGCGTCTTTCTCAGCGTCCGTCTTGGGATCTTCCGGATAGTCCGGCAGGGCGTAGCCCTTGGCCTGGAGCTCCGCGATGGCGGCCTTGAGCTGCGGAACGGAGGCGCTGATGTTGGGAAGCTTGATGATGTTCGCCTCCGGCTTGGTGGCGAGTTCGCCCAGCTCGGCCAGCGCGTCACCGATGCGCTGCTCAGCAGGCAGCAGGTCGGCGAAGTTGGCAATGATGCGTCCGGAGAGCGAAATGTCCCGGGTCTCCACCGCGATGCCGGAGTGCTTCGTGAACGCCTGAACGATCGGCAGGAACGAATAAGTCGCGAGCGCGGGGGCCTCGTCGGTCTGAGTGTAGATGATGGTGGGCACCGTAGACATGGTCGTGAGGTCGGATTTAGACCGGCCACGGACTAGGCCATCCGCCCCACCGGGTCAATCCCAGTCGACCGCCGGGGCCATCCTTTCCCTTCCTGAGAATCTTTTTCCAATCGACCGTTTGACTTTCTAACACTCCGCGCCACGTTTCAGCGGCTTCCGGCGCTCGGGCTTGGCTTTTTTCATGACAAAAAATCGCCCGGTTTTGTACGGGCCCGGCTAGCCACCTCTTTCCCAGCGGGCCCCGCCCCTGAAACGGATTTCCCCCGGTCCGCATCCATGCGGAGCCGGGGGAAAATTTTTCCGGAAACTGTCGGCGGGATTATTTCTCCACCTTGCTCACGCCGATCACTCCCGCGCCGATGCGGTCGCCGGCATTGCCAGTGGGCTGCCCGCCATCGTCCGGCTTCGCATGGACGATCACCGCGCGACCGATGATGGCATTCGGGCCGTGGGAGAGGCTGAGATTGTCCACGGTCAGGGTCAGGACGGCATTGCCATCGGCATCTGCTTCCAGATTGCCGAAATCCCCGGCGTGCCGCTTCGCATCGCCGCCCGCAGGCAGACCGTGATCGTGCCCCTCGGGATTGAAATGACCGCCCGCACTGGTGGCATCATTGCTGGAAAGATTGCCAAATTCGTGGATGTGGATGGCGTGTTTGCTGTTCGCCTCCAAGCCACCGATCTTGGCGGTGATCTTCACCTTTTCGCCGTCCTTTTCAAACAAAACGGTGCCCTTCACCTTGCTATCCCCCACAGGATTGATGACGGTGATCAACTCCTGGATCTCCTTCCCCGGATGCTCCGGGTGCTTCATGCCCGGCTTGTCACCCGGAGCGTGGGCTGGCGGAGGGGGAGGCGTGGGATCTTCCGGCGCGGCGGATGCCAGCGGGATGGAGCTGAGGAAGATGGCCGTTGCGATCAGACCGGCATGGGGACGGATGGGAGTTGTTTTCATGGTTGGCTTTCTTTGGATGGAGATGCCTCGCCCCGATGGAGGACGGGCTGGTTCGCGCCGTCCCTTATCGCAAACGCCATGCCTGACTCCGCGATCCTTGATTTCACGCGGATTGACGCAATCCGAGGCCTTGAAACCTCCACCCGTTTGTTGCGGAACGCAACGACCGTGGCGCAATCTGCGGAATGCGACCGAACCCCGGAATCAACGCCCGAGCGTCTTTTCCCACTCGGCTTCCTTGAAGCCGGTCAGAGCGACACCCTCACCGATGACAAACGGGCGTTTCACAAGATTCCCGTTCTCCGCCAGCAAGGCGAAAGCCTCGTCCCGCGACAGGGACGACAGACGATCCTTCAGGCCCAATTCACGGTAATCGCCTCCCGAGGTATTGAACAGGCGCTGCATTCCGAGCTGCCCCTCCACCACCGCCAGCTCTGCCACGGTCGGCGGCGTTTCGCGGATAGCCTTTTCTTCAAACGCGATGCCGCGCGCTTGGAGCCACTTCTTCGCATCCCGGCAGGTGGAGCAATTCTTGTAGAGGTAAACCTTGAGCACGGCGCAGTTTCACCGTCCTCTTCCCGCCACCGCAAGCGCCGATGTCCGCCCTCCTCTCCGCCAACGAACTCCGCCTCTCCTACGGTTACCAAACCCTGCTGGACGGGGTGACTCTTGCTGTTTCCGCCGGGGAAAAGGTCGGGCTCGTGGGCCGCAATGGCTGCGGCAAGACCTCCCTGCTGAAAATCCTCACCGGTGCCCAGCAGGCCGACTCGGGCGATCTCTCGCTGCGCCGAGGCATCCGCGTGGGCTACCTGCCACAGGAGTTCGAACTCGATCCGAGCCTCAGCGTTCACGAGAACATCGCCGCTGGAGCCGCCGATCTGGTCGAGGCGATCCGCCGCTACGAGCACGGCGAGGGCAGTGATTCCGAACTGGCGGATCTGCTCCACCTGATCGAGCACGCCGATGGCTGGAACCTCGATTCCCGCATCAAGTCCATCTCCACCGCGCTCGGCACCGCGCCGCTGGAGGCACCGGTCGGCCCGCTGTCCGGTGGTGAAAAGCGTCGTGTCGCCCTCTGCCGAGCGCTGGTCTCGCAGCCGGATCTGCTGCTGCTCGATGAGCCGACCAACCATCTCGATTCCGAATCGATCCGTTGGTTGGAGGATTTCCTCAAGGGCTTCCCCGGTGCGGTGATCTTCGTGACCCACGACCGCTATTTCCTCGATGTGATCGCCACCCGCATCATCGAGATCGATCAAGGCCGCGCGTTCTCCCACCCCGGGAACTACACCGCCTATCTCGAATCGAAAGCGATCCGCAATCAGATCGCGGAACAGACGGAGCGCCGTCGCCAGCGTTTCCTCCGCGAAGAGCTGGAATGGGTGCGCTCCGGCGTGAAAGCGCGCGGCACGAAATCGCGTCACCGCCTCGACAAGTTCTACGAGATCGAAGGCCTCCAGGCTCCGCCCGAGGAGCGCGAGATGGACCTGCTCATTCCTCCGCCCCCGGAGCTCGGCAATACCGTCGTGGAGTTGGAAGACGCGGGCATCAATGTCGGCACCGCCGCCAATCCCCGCTGGCTCTTCCGCCACCTCACGCTCTCGATGCGTCCCGGCCAGTGCACGGGAATCGTCGGCCGCAACGGCGTCGGCAAGACCACCCTCATCAAGCTCTGTCTCAATCAGATTCCCGCGAGCGAAGGCACCGCCGAGCTCGGCAAGAAAGTGCGCGTGAACTACATCGACCAGACCCGCATGGCGCTTGATGGCACCGGTTCGCTGCTCGATGAAATCTCCGATGGGAACGAGAAGCTCCAGTTCGGCAACCAGACGCTCGGTGCCCGCGCTTATCTGCGCCGTTTCCTCTTCAACGACCAACGCATCAACGAGCGGGTCGATCTGCTCTCGGGTGGCGAGCGAGCGCGCCTCATGCTCGCAAAGGTGCTGAAGAATGGCGGCAACCTGCTCGTGCTGGACGAGCCGACCAACGACCTCGACCTACCCTCGTTGCGCATGTTGGAAGAAGCGCTCGCCGATTTCGATGGCAGCGTGCTCGTCGTTTCCCACGACCGCTACTTCCTCGACCGCATCTGCGACCAGATCGTCGCCTTCGAGGAGGACGGCATCGTCGTCCAGCCGGGCAACTATTCCTACTATCTCGAAAAGCGCCAGGCCCGCGAACAGCGCGACAAGATGTTCGCCGCAGCTGCCGCCCGCGAAGCCGCAGCGCGACAGAAAGCCGTCGAACCGCCGAAGCCTCGCAAGCTCACGATGGCGGAGAAGAAGGAACTCGAAGGGATGGAGGAGGCCATCCTGCTCGCCGAGGAAAAGGTCGCGGAGATCGAGAGCATCCTCAACGACCCGGACTTCCAGATGAACCGCTTCGCGGAGATCCCCGAGACGATGTCCCGCCTCGAACTCGCGCGTGAAGACGCCGCGAAGCTCTATGCGCGTTGGGAAGAATTGGAGGCGTTGAAGTAAACGCGCGTCACCAGATCTTCCCGTCCTTGATCACCAGTTTGCGGTCGCCGTTGGCGGCGATGTTTTCATCGTGCGTGACCACCACCAAAGTGACGCCGTGCTCGGTGGCGAGGTTCAGCAGGATGTCCATGACCTGCTTGCTGTTATTCGAATCCAGGTTGCCGGTGGGTTCGTCCGCAAAGAGCACCTTCGGCTCATTGACGATCGCGCGTGCGATCGCCACCCGCTGCTGCTCGCCACCGGAAAGCTCCGCAGGAAGGTGATCCGCGCGATTGGAGAGGCCGACCCGTTCCAAGGCCGCCATCGCGGCTTCGGTGCGGTCTTTCTTTCCGAGCAATCCCGGCACCAGCACGTTTTCCAATGCAGTCAGCTCCGGGAGGAGATGATAGTTCTGGAAGACATAACCGATGCGTGAATTGCGGAAGCGCGCCTGTTCACGATCGCTCAGCTCGTAGAGATCCTGGCCATCGATATGGACCGCGCCCTGCTCGGGTCTTTCCAAGCCGGCCAGCGTGTAGAGCAGGGTCGATTTACCCGCACCACTGGGGCCGCAGAGGAAAACCTTCTCTCCGCGCGCGATCGTCAGATCGATACCATGAAGCACCTCCACCAGCTTGTTCCCGAGACGGTAGCTGCGGTGCAAATTCCTCGTTTCGATCATCGGGGCGTCGGACACGCGACGAACCTAGACGCGGCTGTTGGAAACCGGAACTGAAATTTACCATCCCGATTCCGTGGTTGAAATGCGACACCCGCGCCGGCGAACCGGACGCGGGTGTCTTTCCTTGCCTCCCTGAGAAAGGTTACCGGATCACTGGTCGAGCAGTGGATCAGGGGCGCGGGAGCCGAACTGGAGCCGGAGTCCGCCGCCTTTGAAATTCATGTCGAGCTTGAGGGCATTCACGCGGTCCCGGACATCTTCCGGAGCCTTTTCGCGATCACTGTCCGTTTCCCATGGACCGGACCAGACCACGGCGCCGCCCTTGTCGAAGACCTTCACTTCCTTCGAACCGTTCTTGTTCTTGATCTCCACGGAGCCCTTGTCGTCCATCAAACGGACGGTGCTCTCGCTGTTGAGATTAAACTCCTTGTTCGCGGAGGCATCCGCGCCGGGATTGCCTTCCAGCATCTTCTGCATGCGGTTCTGCATCTCGCGGACCACCTGGTCGATCTCCGGAACGTTCATGTCCATGCCCGTGTCACCGGACAAGTCATGGATCCCGGCGCGACCACGCACGCCGCGCTCCAGCGACTCACGGAAACGCCGCGCCTGATCCTGGGCATGCCCTGGAGCAATCGGTCGTAGGACGGTTCCTCATTCGCATTCGGCACCATGCCAAGCTCGGTTTCCGGACGGACGGCGAGGATCACCTTGCGGGTGTCCGCCTTGCCGGCGTGGATGAAATCAACCGCCACTTCGTCACCCGGTTTCTTGGTCGGCGACCTGACCGGAGAGATCGGCGTGGCTGCCGATGGATTTGCCATCGACCTTGAGAATCACATCGTTGAGGGCGAATCCCGCCTTGGCGGCAGGACCGGTGGGGTCCAGCGAGCGAACGATCACACCCTCCCCGGCCTTCAGGCCGATGTGGGCGGAAAGAATGTCAGGCACGGCACCGCTGCCAAGACCGAGATAGGCGGTCGGCGCGGCCGGTTCCTGGCGCTGCTTGCCCTGCGGTTGAACGAGACGGGCACGGGGTTGCGAGGGAACCTCTGCGGAGGGCTCGGACTCCTGCGTGCGGGGCACCTGGATGGCCGGCACATCGTCCGGCGGAGCTTCGATCGCAAAAGCCGGAGTCACCAGCGCGGCAAGGCTGGCGGAAAGAATGGCGTGTTTCGCGTTTTTCATCGTTGACATACTAGGAGCGCCGTAGCAGCCCGGTTTCATCTATTTTTATCAATCGATTTTTTCCGGCACGAGGATCAGCTCCTCACGTGGTTGTTCGAATTCCACCTTGCGCCCCTCGGCACCAGTGAAGCTGGCCTTTTCCTTGTAGGTGGCACGCATGACGCGGTAAGGGCGGCCGTTCTTCCAGACCACACCCTCGTCCTTCGCATCCTGCACGTCCCGTCCGTAACCGGAAGGGGCGAAGGATGCCGTCGTGATCCCATTGGGAGATCCGGGAGATCCTTTTGCGACCGGAGCGGAGTCCACCATCTGGCCACGTGACGCGGCCTGCCTGCCGAAGGGCACGAACAGCGCCGTAAGACCACCCAGCAGCGCAACCGCCGCGGCAGCGGCCATCGGCCGGTAGCGGCGGACCGGAGCCGGACTGGCATTCGGCTTGGTGAACATCACGATCTTCTCGTCCACCTGGAAGGGGGCGGCAGCCACAATGCCCTCCAGCGAGCGCATCAGGTCCGGCGGCAGGGTCATCGGCTGATGTCCTCCAAGCAGGGCCTCCATCCGCATCTCGTCCGCAGTGGGCCGGACCGAGCGATCCGTGCGCGGCCTGTTCGAGCCGTGCGAGCAACGCCGAGTCGGGCACGGAGGGCCGCAGGGAGGCCAGGCATGCTTCGATATCGTGGAAATCGTCGTTCATTGGATGGTTCAAATGGATAGGTCGCCTTTGCGGCGGGCACCGCCGAGTTTGCGTTTCAGGGCTTCAAGACCGTAGCGATACCGGGAGGCCGCCGTGTTTTGGGAAATTCCGAGTGCCTCGCCAATTTCTGCGAATGTCCGCTCGCCCCAGATTTTCATGACGATCACCTCGGCGAATTTCGGCGGCAGGTCCTTGAGGCCGGATTCCAGCAGGGCGCGGGTTTCATCGTCCGAGGCTTCGCTCTCGAACCAAGGATGGAACGAGTCTTTCTGGTCGCTCTCGATATCCACGCCGACGGTATCCTCGCGGCGCTTGCGACGGTCGTCTCGGCGGCTCAGGTCGATCGCGAGACGGCGGATGGCGGTGTAGAGGTAGGGCAGCCAGGCTTCCTGGCCACCGACGAATTCCCCGCTGTTCAGCTTGTCCACCAGCTTCACCAACGCATCCTGGAGGATATCCTGGGCATCCTCATTCGAACGGGTTTGCTGGCGGGCGAAAAGCAGAAGGCGCGGGCCATGTTCCACCAACCACGAACGCCAAGCGGTCGCGGAGGGTGAGAGATCGGTTGCAGCGGTCACCGGTTGGGAGGCTTCATCCATGGAGCGATACCGGGGTCAGGATTTGTTTTTCCGGAGTCTTTTGAAATGACGGGCCAGCGCCAATCCGGTGGGCGAGGCGGTGTTTTTGGCCAATTGGGCCGGAGTTCCCTCCCCGACCAGCGTGCCGCCGTGGACTCCCCCACCCGGCCCAAGGTCAACCACCCAGTCCGCCGCGGCGATCACGTCCAGATGGTGCTCGACCACCACCACGCTGTGCCCGGCATCCCGGAGGCGGAAAAAAGCCGCCAGCAGCCGTTCCACATCGCCAAAATGCAGGCCGGTGGTCGGTTCATCGAAGAGGTAAAGCGTGTGGGGGGCCTGCGGCTTCGCCAGTTCCACAGCCAGCTTCAGGCGCTGGGCCTCGCCGCCGGACAAGGTGTTCGCGGCCTGCCCGAGCTTCACGTAGCCCAGCCCGAGATCCACCAGAATCTCCAGCAGCACCCGCAGCTTCGGCACCGCGCCGAAAAAGGTCCGCGCTTCCGCCACCGGCAGCTCGAGCGCATCTGCGATCGATTTGCCCTTGAAGGTCACCTCCAGCGTCTCGCGGTTGAAACGCCGTCCGCCGCATGCCTGACACGGCACCCATGCGTCCGGCAGGAAGTTCATTTCAATCTTCAGCCGCCCCGCGCCTTCGCAGCGCTCGCAGCGTCCGCCTGCGGTATTGAAGCTAAAACGGCCGGGACCGTAACCGCGCTGCTTCGAGAGCGGCAGCTTGCCGTAGAGATCGCGGATATGGTCGAAGGCGCCGGTGAAAGTCGCCGGATTCGAACGTGGGCTGCGGCCGATCGGCGATTGATCCGCCACCACGAACTTCCCGATTTCTTCCAGCCCTTCCACACCATCGTGTTTCCCCGGCACATCGCCCGCGCCATTGAAGTGGCGCGCCAGCACCCGGCGCAGGATGTCATCCGCCAAGGTCGATTTACCGCTGCCGCTCGGGCCGGTGATGCACACCAGCTTGCCCAGCGGCAGAGCGACATCGATCCCCTTTAAATTGTGCTCACGCGCCCCACGGATCACCAGCGCCGCCAGTGGCAGACCGGTGGCGGGAACGTTCGGATAAGGTGGGATCTCGCCACGCAGCCATTGCCCGGTCGGAGAGGCCAGGGTCTCCGGCTCGTCTTGCCCGATGATGAGCCCTCCCTCTACGCCTGCGCCCGGCCCCATATCGATCACCCGGTCTGCGGCGCGGATGATCTCCTCGTCGTGTTCTACGACAACCACCGTATTTTCCAGATCGCGCAGCCGTTTCAACGCTCCGATCAAACGCGCGGTGTCCGCAGCATGTAGGCCGATGCTTGGCTCATCCAACACGTAGAGCACGCCGGACAAGCCCGCTCCGAGCTGGGTTGCCAAGCGGATGCGCTGGGCTTCTCCACCGGAAAGCGTCCCACTGGCGCGATCCAGACCGAGATAGCCGAGGCCCACTTCCTCCAGGAAGGAAAGCCGTTTCCGAACGTCGTCCGCCAACCGCTTGCAGATCTCCAGCTTCGCCGTGTCGATCACGATTCCATCGATCCAGCCGAGCGCATCATCCACCGGCAGCCCACAAAAATCCTGGATACCGAGCCAGCGGCCACCGCCGCCCTCGATCCGCACGGCCTGCCATTGCGGTTTGAGGCGCTTGCCATGACACACGCGGCAGGGACGATGCGCCATCACGCGTAGCAACCGGCGCCGAGCGGCCTCGGACTTAGCCAGCCCGATCTTCCGCTCCGCTTCCTTGCATAGTCCCTCGAAGGGCTTCTTCTGGCTCTTCTTTTCACGGCCGACCTTCCAGCCGGTGTCCAAATCGCCGCCCTCGAATAGCAGCCGCGCCAACTCCACCGGCAAGGCATTCACCGGTGTCTCCGGCTCCACGGAAAACATGCGTCCCATCGCCTCCACCTCACGTTTGAACTGCGTGTGCCGCGGCGAACCGTCCTTCCACCAGCCACGGATACCACCGGCGGTCCATGGCTTCGCAGGATCTCCGATCAACAGCGCCGGATCACAGAACGACTCGGTGCCCAGTCCCTCACAGGCAGCACAGGCACCGAGGTGCGAATTGAACGAAAAATGCCGTGGCGAAAGCTCCTCCACGATCAGTCCCGTGGTCGGATTGCGATAGCTGGTCTGAAAGGACAGTTCCTTCCACAGATCCCCCTCCTGAATCGAGGCCCGGGCTTCGCTGCCGCAGATTTTGAGCGCCGTTTCCACGGAATCCGCCAGCCGTGCCTCCCCTCCGGGGCGAACCACGAAGCGGTCCACCACCACCTCCACGGCGACCGGTTTCTCCGGCCATTCCGCCGCAGCCTCCTCGATCTCCAAGAGCGAGCCATCCACCCGCACCCGCACGAAACCCTGGCGCTTCAGGTCGCCCAGCAACCTCTCGGGTTCGACCGCTTCCTCAATCGGCACCGGTGCCAGCAGCACCACCCGGCTGCCCTCGGGCAACTCAGAGAGTGCCGTCACAATGTCCGCCGAGGTCATCCGCTCCAGTCGCTCGCCGGTGACAGGGTCATGAGGCACCCCCACCGCCGCCCAGAGCACGCGCAGGTAATCGTAGATCTCCGTCGCCGTCGCCACCGTGGAACGCGGGCTCAAGCCGCCGCTCCGCTGCTCGATCGCAATCGCCGGGCTCAGGCCCTCGATCGAATCGACATCCGGCTTTTCCAATTGGTCGAGGAACTGGCGGGCGTAGGCCGAGAGGGACTCCACATACCGCCGCTGCCCTTCGGCATACAGGGTGTGAAAGGCCAGCGAGGACTTCCCCGAGCCGCTCGGCCCGGTGATCACGACGAGCTTCCCGCGCGGGATGTCCACATTGACATCGCGCAGATTGTGCTGCCTCGCCCCTCGAATCCGGATCGCTTCCACCTCGTTAGAAAAAGCCCCCGCGTCCCGGCTGCCAAGTTTCCAGCAACGAAAAAATCCCCACCTTCCGCTTGGCAGGACCGCCTGACCGCTCTCTCTTTCCCGCGTGCTTCTTGAACGCTTCCTCGACCCGGCCTCCCCTTCCCTGAAAATCTGCGGCGTCACGCTCGCCGAAGACGGGCAACGGTTGGTCGATCTCGGCGTGGAGGCGCTCGGAGTGAATTTCTGGCCGCAATCGAAGCGTTACCACAATCCGAAGTCCGCCGCCTGGCTCAAAGACCTGAAAGGCAGGATCCTGCGGGTGGGCGTATTCGTGAATCCGGACATCAATGACGCCATCGAACTGGTCCGTGCCGGCATCATCGACGCCGTCCAACTCCATGGAGATGAATCGCCTTTCCAAGCCAGCTTCCTCGAAGACTGGGCGATTCCCTTTTTCAAGGCCTTCGGTGTGAAAACCGCCGCCGATCTGGACCGCGCGGAGGAATACCGTGCCAGCGGCATCCTCCTTGATGCACCCGCTCCCGGCGTCTATGGCGGCACCGGCGAGACTTTTGATTGGTCGGTGGCAGCCGGCTTCGTCCGCAGCCATGAGGACCTACCGGTGATTCTCGCGGGCGGCATCGTGCCGGAGAATGCAGCTGCCGCACTTTCGCAGGTGCACCCGGCGGCGCTCGATGTGGCCTCCGGTGCGGAGATCTCCCCCGGCATCAAGGATTTCGACAAGGTCGAGGCCCTGCTCAAGGCTGTGAGGAGTTGAGGCTTTCCCTCTCCCGGAGCAGGCGTTTGAATGCATTTGTCATGGTCGCGCCCATCCAGCTTGCCCTCACAGTGGCCATTGCCACTGCAGTTGGTGCGGTGCCTCCGGCCGACAGGCAGCAGGCAAAGGTGGAACAGGCCAAAGTCGCTTTTCCCGGGCCGAAGGACCCGCGGACCAAGCCACTCGGCACGATCAAGATTCCGGCAACCGAATTCAAAAACGTTCCGCTGGACGAATGGATCAACGCCCTCCAGCTGTCCCAAAAACTACGCTGCAGCGTGGTCCTCCGGGGTGGAGTCGGAAACTTGAAGGTTTCTCTGAAATTCAAAGGCGGCACTCTCCGGCAATTGCTGGACCAGTTGGCAGTGGAAACGCCCGTCCGACTGAAATTCGAGGACCTTTGCGTGTCCTTTTCTCCGGTGTGATCCCACGCTCAACTCCCATTCGTGAAAACCCGCATCTTCACGTACAGGCCCCACTCTCGACATTTCCTCCCGTATCGACGATCAATCCTCACGATGAGTACGCGGACACGCTCCGAACTGTGCGACTCCCCGCGCGAGGAACTCGCCAGCAGCATCACCCATGGCATCGGAGCCGCTCTCAGTGTGGCCGCTCTGGTGGGCATGTTGCTCGCGGCGAAAGGCGAGCCCTACAAGATCGTCTCCGCCTCCGTCTTCGGCAGCACCCTTGTCCTGCTCTACCTCTCCTCCACGCTCTATCATGCCTTCAGCGGGCCCCGCTTGAAGGCTCTCTTCCAGCTTTTCGACCACGCCTGCATCTACCTGCTGATCGCGGGCTCTTACACACCGCTGACGTTGGTTTCCCTGCGCGGCCCGTGGGGTTGGTCACTGCTCGGCGTCGTTTGGTTCCTCGCGCTCGCCGGAGTGGTCATCAAGAGCGTCTTCAGCGGGAAAAAGGACCACTGGATCTCCACCGCGCTCTATATCGCGATGGGCTGGCTGGTGGTCATCGCCATCGGGCCGATGATGAAGGCCCTGCCGTCCGGCGGCCTTGCATGGCTGGTGGCAGGCGGCCTCTGCTACACCCTCGGCACGATCTTCTTTGCCTGGCGGCGGTTGCCCTACAACCACGCCATCTGGCATCTATTCGTTCTCGCTGGCAGCGCCTGCCATGTCGCCGCCGTCCAGTTGCACATCCTCCGCTGACCCGTGCCGGAACTCCCTGAAGTCGAAACCACCCGCCGGGGAATCGAACCCCATCTTGTCGGAACCACTTTCCGTGAGGTCATCGTCCGCCGCCGCGATCTCCGCGAGCCGATCCCCGAATCCATTTCCCAAGCCGAAGGCCGCCAGGCCCTCGCCATCCGCCGCCGGTCGAAATACCTGATCGTCGATCTCAACGATGGCTCGTCCCTGCTGATCCATCTCGGCATGTCCGGCAGCCTGCGGGTGATCCCGCCGTCCGAACCGTGGAAGACTCATGATCATGTGGGCCTCACGCTTTCCTCCGGCCTCCAAGTCCGTTTTCACGACCCACGCCGCTTCGGCATCGTCCTCCATCTCCCCTCCGGTGATCCCCTCGCTCACCCGCTGCTGGGTAATCTTGGTCCTGAGCCCTTGGAGGACGACTTCACGGCCGAAGCACTTGCCAAAGCCTGCTCGCGCCGCTCGATCCCGATCAAGCTCGCGATCATGGACGCGAAAACCGTGGTCGGCGTCGGCAACATCTACGCCTCGGAAGCCCTCTTCCGGGCCAAGATCCTGCCGGACACCCCGGCAAATACCGTTTCAAAACCTCGATTGAAACGACTCACCCAGGCCATCCGGGATGTCCTCAGCGACTCCATCGCAGAAGGCGGCACCACCTTGCGGGATTTCCTGAAATCGGATGGTGAGCCTGGCTACTTTCGACAGAAGCTCTTCGTCTACGATCGCAAGGGCGAGCCCTGCCGCGTTTGCGGCACGCCGATCCGCCACGCCGTCATGGGGCAGCGGTCGACCTACTGGTGCCCGAAATGCCAGAAGTAGTAGCGCAACTTTGAAAGCTGCGCATGGGGGCGGCTTGGGAGGCTATCCCAAGCCAGCTTCAGTCAAATGACCGCCCATACTCACGACTTCAAGCCCCCGTCACGATCTCGCAGTTCGGGAGCTTCTTCTTGAGCTCATCGACCGCCTGCGGGGTAACCTTGGTCTGCCACAGGTAGAGGTGCTTCAGATTCGGCAGGCCGGCCAGCTTCTGGACGCCACCATCCGTCACCGCCGTGCCATAGAGGTTCACGGACTCCAGCTTCGGCAGCTTCACCAGCGCGTCGATCGAGGCATCGGTCACTCCGGTCTCGGAAAGACGCACCATCCGCAGGTTTTCCGCACCGGAAAGCAAGGCCACGCTCTTGTCCGTCACCTTGGTGGCGGAAAGGTCGGCGGTCACCAGATGCTTCACCACCGGAGCCAGCTTCTGGAAGGCCGCATCATCAAGATGCTCGCGCAGGGAAACGGCGGTAAAGGTCAGCAGCGGCGATTGCTGGGACTCGAAAGTCAGCGCGCCCGGGAAATCCTTCGCAAAGCCAGCCACCTGGCTCTTAAGAGCTGGATCGGCAGCGGTCGCTTTGGAAGCGCTCGGGGCAGCCCCCTTCTCGGGAGTTCCACCTTCACTCTTGGCGACCGTCGTGGACTTGGAGGAACCACCGCCCAGCTTCGCAAGTGCCACCTTCACATCGGCCGGAGGATTCAGTTCCGCCACCGTCTTCTTCGGATCGGCACCGGATGCAATCCACCACTTCAGTACGGCGAGCTCATGCTCCTCGACCTGTGGCTTTTCTTCCGGCGGCATGTGCTCCTCATCATCCTTGGGAAGGAGGATCCGTGCGGTCAGATGGCTCTTTTCGAAATTCCCCGGCTCGATCGACGAACCGTTCTTCCCGCCCTTGACGATCAGTTCATACGTATCGAGGCGCAGCTTGCCCTTTGACTTGTCCGCATTGTGGCAAGTCGTGCAGCGCTTCTCGAGGATGGGAGCGACGAGGTCGGTGTAGACCACCAGTTGATCCGGCGACAGCCCTTCGCCGCCCTTCTTCTCCTTGGCCGGCAGCCCGAGCACCTTGCGGATCGGGGCCGGAGCTTCTTCGGTAAGGTAGTTTTCACCATGAGTGAGCGAACCGCCATCATGGCTGGCCAGCCCCATCACCACGGAAGAGCCCAGGAGACCCGCTTTCGAAAGCCACGCTCCCGCACCGCCCGCCGCATCCGACCACATCTTCGCGAGGAAGGTCACGATCATCGCGGCCGCAAAGAAAATGCCGCGCCACATGTGGGTCTCGGCGAGCTTCGAATCATCCCAGCCGCCTCCTTGGTAAAGAAGGAAGCCCAGAATCACCGCCACCACGGACGAGGCTGCGGCGAATCCCAGCACCAGCGAGCCCGCGCCACCGCGGGACTTGTCCTTCTCCTTCGAGAAAAAACGGGTGACTTCCAAAAGGATCGCCAGCGTCACCATGCCGATCGGCAGGTGCAACACCAGTGGATGGAAGCGTCCGATGAAACGCACGAGATCCGGAACCTTCTCCCCGTCCGGTTTTCCGGCGAGGAAAGGCATGGCGATCATGGCACCGATGGTGGCCAGACCGACCAGCGTGAAGAAGACCGGTTTGCGCGAGGAAGACGTGGAGGCGGGCATAGGCAGGGTACGGAGCAATTACCGCGAAACTACCGAAATCTTACACGCGATCTTTCAGATCCGCGAAGTCGAAACTTGCTCAAATATCGACAGTCTGTCCGACAGCACCTTGGGCCGATTGCTTGGTTTTCCGCCCCAGAAAAGGAATGAAGCGCGAAACGTCGATTCCCAAAACCGACAAGGACTTGACCAAAATGAGCAAAGCCGTTGCCTCATCGACCAGCGGAAGCGGATCGGGAGCGATACCCAAGGTGAGCAAATAGCCCCCGGACATGAGCACGGCCAGCAGGGCGAAAGCCTTTTTCATGGCTCCATGATCGCACGGAAACACCGGACTGCAATTGGACGACCCATCGGATTTTCGAATCACCCAGAAGCCGTTCCTCCTTGCCTCACCTCGCGCCCACCGGGAACATGGAGCACGCAACCACCCTCACTCATGGACCCACTTCTTCTCAAGACTCTCCACGTCGCCGGCGTCATCGGCCTCTTCACCTCGATGGGCGCGATCATCGCCGGAGCCTGCGAGGACTGCAAAAAGAAGGCCGCCATGCTCCACGGCATCTCGTTGCTGGTGATTCTCCTCATCGGCTTCGCCATGCTCAGAAAGCCCCCGATGGGCCAATACTGGTGGGTCGCCAAGCTCGTGATGTGGCTCTTCCTCGGTGCCGCCCCGGCCCTCGCCAAGCGCGGCGTGGTCGCCCGCCCGGTGTTGCTCGTCCTCTGCCTCGCCGCCGGTATCTTCGCTGCTTGGCTCGGTTTGGCGAAGCCGTTCTGAGGTAGCGTAAGTTTCAACTGACGCATGGAGACGACCCCGCACGGTCGTCTCCCACGATCCGGCTTGCCCGAACCTGACCGGAGTAGTAAGCGGGAGATGGAATGAATCCATCCCCCGCCTTGAAGGCAGAGGCCGTGATGCGCCTCCTGACACCCGGTGTGGGTCTTCGCGCATCATTCCAATCTCGTTCGATCTCCGGAACCTGCCACGAGCCATGAAGCGCACCCTCCCCGCCAAGATTGCCGCGGTCTGCTCGTCCCTGATCCTCGGGTGCACCTACGTCTCCTCCCAAAACAGCAGCCACAAGGAGACTCCGGCTTCACGAACCACGCCCCCCTCCTCGCGGAACGTCACCCCTTCCACCTCTCCGCAAACGACTCCGCCTGCTGTCACCATCAAACAGCGCACCGTGCTGCCAAGCTCGAAGAGCATCGACAGCATCCTCTCGCCTCCCGCAGCCAGTCAGGACGACATCCAGCCGCCCGCCGAGCCCGCCACGAAGACCGTGATGCCGAGCTCGAAATCCGCTCCCATTTTCAAGGAGGGAATGAAGGATCCATTCAAAACCGAATGATCCGGCCATGCATCTGATCGCCTTGCTCGCGTCCGTAGGCGGCAGCCTGCTGTTCCTGTGCGTGGTGTTCCGTCCGCTTGAAATGATGTTTCCGGCGAAACCGGAGCAGAAGTTCTTCCGGCCCGAATGGCTGACTGATCTCTGTTTCTTTCTCGGCCAGTATCTTCTCTGGAGCGGTCTTGTATTGTGGGTGCTCAGCCACTTCGGGACTTGGATCGATGGAGTGGTTCCCGCCACTTTCCGCGCTTCCGTCGCCTCACAGCCCTGGTGGTTGCAAGCCATCGAAGTGGTGCTGCTCAGTGATTTCGCCATTTACTGGGGACACCGTCTCCAGCACCGCATTCCGTTCCTCTGGCGCTTTCATTCGATCCACCATAGTGCCGAGCACCTCGATTGGCTGGCGGCGCATCGCGAACATCCGATCGATACGATCTATACCATGGGGCTGATCAATCTGCCGGCCTTCATCCTCGGCTTTCCCTTGGAGACACTGGCCGGGCTCGCCGCTTTCCGTGGCATCTGGGCAATCTACATCCACTCGAATGTCCGCCTGCCGATCGGCCCGCTCCGTTGGTTCATCGGCGCACCCGAGCTTCATCATTGGCACCACGACCGGGCGAGGGACGCAGGCAACTATGCCAACATCTCCCCGCTCATGGATCTCCTGTTCGGCACCTACCGCTGCCCGGATCACGAGCCGGAATCCTTCGGCATCCATGAGAAGATCCCCCGCAGCTACCTCGGCCAGATGATCCACCCGTTCCGGAAACGGCGCTGATCACCCGAGCAGCCAACGCTTCCCCGGCAACAGCGACACGATCATCGAGATCACCCACGAGGCGATGAACGTGATGGTCGCCAACAACAGGATCGCCGGGCCCGCACCGAGTTGTGGCAGCACCTTCACCAGCGCCCAATCCCGCACCCACAGCAGCATCCAGTAGTGGATCAGGAAGATCCCGAAACTCATGGACGCGAGATGGGCCATCGCCTTGCCCGCTCCACCGGAAAGCGGGAACGCGCGGCACAGGATGAACAACGCTGCCGTCATCAGCGCCACGTTCGGAGACAGGAATTCGATGAAGAACTCCAGATCCTTGCTCTTCGTCTGGTGCAGGACCGTCCAGATGAACCCTTGGTGGGTGATGGTCCACCCCAGCGCGAACATCCCCACCGCCAGCGGCACGGCCTTCGCCGGAGCGAGGGCGGGCAGATGCGTGAGCAGATGCCCGAGCAAAAGGTAGCCCAGATACCCGCCGAAGTAATAGGTCATCCCGCGCGAGTTCCAATCGCACTCTCCGTGCAGCGCCGGGAACAATTCATGCCCAGGCACATGCTGGAGATAGGGCAGACACAGGGTGAACACCCAGACACCGAGGAACGCACAGAGTCCCTTCACCGAAGCCTGCCGCACCCACGGCGAGATCACCGGCACGAACAAATAAAGCCCCAGAATGATGTAGAGGAACCAAAAGTGGATATTGCTGTTCGTGAAATTGATCGGGAGCATCCCGATGTTGTAGAGGATCTTGCCGGGTGCACTGTGCGGAAGATCATGAACCTGCTTTTCGAACAAGTTCGAGGGCGCCCAATCCGATTCCCCCTTCGGCAACGGCAGCAACGCAAGCACCACGCCCCAGATCAGAAACGGCACGATCACGCGGGAAAAACGCCGCTTGAAGAAGTCCTCCGCGGTTCCCCGCATCGGCAGCAGCAGCGCTCCGGAGATCATCACGAACAGAGGCACGCAGGCCCGCACTCCGCTCACAAACAACGCCGCCGTGCCATCCACGCTCCCATCTGGTGTCTGGGTGAAAGCATCCGTGGAGTGGCAGACGATCACCAGGAAACAGGCCAGAACACGGACGGTATCCAGCCACGAAATACGGGCGGAGGAAACAGAAGGAAGGGTGGAACTCATCAGGCAGTCGGATCGGAATAACCCGACCGCTACGCCTTCCGCAAACCCCGTATTGCACCACAAGGCTACGGGTTTTCCAGTAGCCCGGTCCTTTACCGAAACCTCAATACTGCCAGCCAGGCTGGTATTCGGTCGACTTGATCAAACCGCGCTCGTCCGATTGCTGGAATTTTTCCGCAACTTCGTCCTTCTTCGACCATGGGGTCCGTCCCGGCGAATCTTCCGGCGCGAGCTGGGCGCAGGACACGAAGAGGGCGGAAAAAGCAGCGGCAAGAAGGAATCGGGTCACAACGGAGTCTAACACACCCTCAGGGCGTTGTCGAGCAACCATCGGGCACCAGTCCTTCGAAAAAGAACGCCCGCCACGGCAGTCGTGACGGGCGTCGTTTCATTGCATACCCTGGAAAAAGACCGATGAACCCGGCCTCTCCCCCATCAGGGGGCTGGGACCGCGAGACGGGCGAACAGCTTGCCGGACACACCGAGCGACGTCGGGATGTAGACCTCGACGTGGTCTCCCGTGGCGGTTTCATCGATCGAGAAGATCCTTACTCCGGCAGTGCCATCGATGGCATCGGTCCAAGTAGTCAGGTTGGTGCCGTATTCCACCCCCGGGTTGAGGGACATCGATGCATCTTCGCGATGGTAGACGAGCTGCAGGTATTCCACCGGGCCGGTGCCGAAGTCCACGGTCGTGATCTCGGAGACCGGAAGTCGCGCGCTGTCGTCGGTGAGGGCGGGATTTCCACCCAGCACGAACTCCACCAAGTTCGAAATACCGTCATGGTCCGGGTCCGCATTCGGTCCGGCATCCGCACCGGTCAGGCCGAAACCTGCAATCCATGCGGCGAAGGCATTCACGCCCTTCACCTGGAGGAAGCCGGTGCCGGTGAGCAGGCTGGTCTCAATCTGGGCTCCGGAATTGACCGGCCCGTAGATCCCAGCCTCCTGGGACACACCATTGACGATCAGCTCCTGGATAGTGTCCGTGGTACCGGTGTCCAGCTCCAGAACCCCACCGGTGATCGATACGTTCGCAGTATCGCTGAAGAAGGCCGAGTTCACCTTGAGCGTTCCTCCGGTGATCGTGGTGTTACCGCTGTAGGTACAGGCTCCCGTGATCGACATCACGCCGTCTCCGGCCTTCGACAGGCCGTGGGCGCCGGTCACGGCAGCGGACAGCACCAGATCATCGTCCGCAGCACCATCCTCGACCGTGAATGCCACGGCGTCGTCGACATTTTCTTCCCGGAAAACAACCGTGCCGGAAATCGTGGAGGATACATTGGAAGCGAGGGTATGGATCGTCGTTCCGCCACCGAACGAATAGTGTCCGGCACCCGTGGTCTGCATCGATGCGCCGGTGAGGGTGTAGGCCACGCCCCAACCGTTGTCCGAATCCCCCGCATGGAGCATCGTGCCGCCATCGATCACGACGCTATCTACCTTGGCCCCGGTCGCGTAGCCGAAGACATTCGTGCTCTGCAGAAGCAATGTAGCACCCGCATTGACTTTCACCGCACCACGGATCACGCCGGCAGTGGCATAGTCATGGCCTGAGGTATCGCCAAGCTGGAGCGTGCCGCCGGTGACCAACGTGCCACCGGTGAAGGTATTGACACTGGTGAGACGCATGAGGCCCGCACCCGCTTTCTCAATTCCATAGCCTCCCCCGCTGATAACGGCTGTCACATCGAGGTCGGTGGCTGCCGCGCCATCCGCAACCGTGAACTTCACTTTGTCATCGGTATTGTTCTCCCGAAGATTAACGTTACCCGCGATCAAAGAGGAAGTGGCAGCGGCGAGAGTGGTGACGGACGTGTTGCTCCCGAACGAATAGTTGCCAGTGCCGGTCGTGTTCATGGTGGCGGCATTCAACGTATAGGCGACTCCCCAGCCGTTGTTACCATCCGCTGCATGACTCAGCGTGCCGCCATTGAGCGTGACGTTGTTCACCTTGGCTCCGCCCGCATAGCCGAATGCATTCGAGCTTTGCAGAAGCAGTGTCGCACCGGAGTTCACCGTGACATCTCCACGGATGTAACCCGCCGTTTGCTTGTCAAACGTCGTCAGTGTACCGAGCTGGAGTGTGCCGCCCGAGACTGTGGTGCCTCCGGAAAAGTTGTTCTCATTGGAAACCGTCAGCTTGCTATTACCGGTCTTCAGCAGGCTGCCACCTGCACTAATGGCTCCAGTGCCGGACAACGTGTAGTCGCTGTCTCCGGTGAAGGAGGTCTTCTTCGGAGAGACGTTGACATTGAGAACCACGTCCTTGATGGCAGCCGTCCCATCGAACACGGCCTGATAAAATGGATCGTTCGTATAAGTGGAGGCCACTCCATCAAGAGACCAGTTCTGCGTGGTCGCCACATCCCAGTTGCCATCCGTGGCACCGGTCCAGAGCTGGATGTCGTTGAGGACATTGACCGTCCGCGCCGCGCTTGTGACCGGAGCACCCGGATAGGCGCTGCTGGTGACCACCACATCGTAGCTGCCGGCATCTCCAATGGCGGCGGAAGAAATCGTATAGGTCGCCGAGGTAGCCCCCGGGATATTCGTGCCACCATGGCGCCACTGGTAGGTCAGCGTACCAATGCCGATGACACCGCTGTGAAGCGTGGCCGTGTCACCAAACGCGACGCTCAAAGGCGGAGGATTCACATCCGTCACGAGCAACTTGTCCGTGATGATGATACCTGCCAAGGCGCTGGCGTGGTCACTACCAAAAACCCCCTCGGGTCCCGTCAAGGTCACCGTATCTCCGGTAAGAGTAGGAGTGGGTGTCCCCAGCGCCCAAGAGGCGGAATAGGAGGCTCCGTAGTAAAAGGAGGTGGTGCTGCGGACATCAGAATAATCACTGGTGTGGCTGGTGGTTCCCCCATCGTCACTGATTTCCAGTGATTCGTAACCGGTCGTAAACCTTCCGGAAGTAATCGGTTGAACAACGTAGCCATTTGGAAACGCAGCGGCCAGACCCGTGACATTCACCGAGAAAGGACCGGACCCTTGGTAACCTTGTCCCACCAATCCACCATTCAATACATCCGTGTCCCCAGCCTGGATGCCGGTGGCATGGACGGGGTCGATACCCACGAAATCATTTCCCCCGGGAGCATTGAAATCCACCGTCACCGGCCCCGCTGCGAAGGTTCCGGTGGTATGATAGCTGGTGTATCCCGGATCATCCGGGGGGGGGATCCACCGGTGGCACGTACGAAGTGGTCCAGTCGCTTTGTGCCAAGCCAAAGGCGGTGGCGGATACCACGCGCCCTGCATACGGGTCGTGCCCTGAGGCATAAGCCCCCCAGAAGTTGATGCCGATACTGGTAACAGCCTGGCTTTGGCTGGCTCCCAGCATCATGGCGGCGACAGGAACGGTCATCGCAGCCCCTCTCAATGAACGATGGAACGGTCTTTTCATGGGTTCTTGGGTTGAGCCCCGCCGGGAACCCCGGAGAGGCGAATTGACATGCAATGGAAGGCGGCCACGGAACCTTACGGTCCTATGGATTCCCATCGAACTAAGTAGAATGAACCCCGGCCACAAGCGGTGGTTGTTCCACGATTGCGCGAAGGCCTTCCACTATCGCGCAAACCGATCGAGAAAAACGCTGTCCTCTGGAGACGGAACTTGCACGCCACCGTCCTCTCGGTGCCGCTCCCGATAGCCGGTGGGCGTGTCTCCCAGCTTCGACCGGAACACCCGGCAGAGATACCGGGCGCTGCCAAAGCCGCACTCCACCGCCACGCTTTCCAGTTTCAGATCCGTCTCGCGCAGGAGTCTCAGCGACTCCACCAACCGCAGGTGGACGAGTTCCTCGCTCAAGGTATGGCCCACCTCCGCTTTGAATGCCGTCTGTAGACTGCGCACCGATAGGCCTGCGGACTTCGCGAGTTCGGGAAGCCGCAACGGGCTGGCGAAGTGGGTTCTCAAGTGGTTGACCACCCGGTCCACCCCCAGATGGCCGGAGACGAAGGTCGCGGTGGACTCGCGCTTCACCACCTGCACCGGCGGTATCCGCCAGGGTGCCGCCGGTGGCTTGCCTCCCCGCATCAGGTGATCCAGCAATGCCGCTCCGGCCCGGCCGAGCCCGGTCAGATTGGTATCCACGGATGAAACGGTGATCGGCAGTTTGCCAAGGATCAGAGCCCGGTTGTCCACGCCCAGCACGGCCAGATCTTCCGGAATCCGCCAGCCGAGCAAGGCTGCGGCCTCAAAGACATCATCCACAAAGCGATCGTCCTCCACCATCAACGCCGCCGGGCGGCCGAGTTTGGTGAGTTCACCCGCCAGCCAGCGCCAGCGGTCCGAGCGCGGGGAATTTTCAGGATCGGGCTCTCCCAGTCCTTCGCTGGAGTCCAGCAAACGGGCAATCCTTCCCGCCGACGCGAATTCAGCAGCGAAACCCTTCCACATCCGGTTCGTCTCTTCCGAGGGGCTGATCCGGTACATCCCGCAATTCAGCGTCCCCAGCGATAGCAAATGACGGGCCCCCATTTCCCCCGTGGCCTGGCAATCCACCTCGACGGTAGGGAATGAAGCGCCTTCTTCCGAACACAGAAGCCTCACCACCGGGCAATCGAGCGCTTCCAAGGCCCGCGCCGTCTCCGGCCGGGCTACCACCGCCACCACGCCATCGCACTCCTCCTCGCGCTTGCTGTAGGGATAATAGCACTTCCCATCAAAGAGCGCCCACCCGGCGGCTTTCGCATGCGCCACCACTCCGGCATGGATCTCCGCGATATTGATGTCCGTGATAAATTGGACCCGCCGTTGCGGAACCGCGGCAGGAACGCGGGATTCAAGCGGGGAGACCATCGTCCACAGCTATTCAAGCCGTCCGGAAAAGGCAATGCGGCAGGAAAAATTCGTAACCGCGTTTATACGTATCCAAAACTATTTCATGAAATTCCCGCATGGAAACCCCATGCCGATTTGTGCCATTCGCTCCGCTCAACGGTAGATTGACGGACGCCGCCGTCTGTGAGGAATCTGAACCATGCTCCACGGCCACCTTTCATTGCGCCCATGAACCCGGACCTTACGAAACTCAGACGCTCCCCACGCGAGGTGGCCCGCTGGCAAAGAGCTCAGGAGAACCTTCTGGGAGGCCGGCATTCGGATGCGATACGGACTTACCGTGAGTTGGCGCGTGCCTATCCAGGCATCGCCGAGCTGTGGTTCGAGCTCGGCAATGCAGCCACAGGCATGCTCGATTTCACCACAGCAATCGATGCCTACCAACGTGCACGCAAGCTGGCCGTAGGCAATCCGCCGCTTCTGGCGCTCATCGGCCAGCAATATCAGACCCTCCGCCAGCCCGACTCCGCCCGCGAATGCTACCGGGATGCGGTCACCGCCTCACCGGACTCGGTGGACGCCCGCATCAATCTCGCTGTCTGGCTGGAAAAGGAACGGCAGCTCGATGAAGCGATGGAACAGGTGGAGCACTGCCTGGCGAAACACCCGCGGGACGATCAGGCCCGCTATTTCAAAGCCTTCCTGCTGCATCGGAAGAGGGAAGATTCCCAAGCCGAAACCGCGCTCCGGGACCTGATTCGCGATGCTCCGGCGTATCCCTATGTCAAATACGCGAGCCGGCATCTGCTGGGCGTGGTGCTCGATCGGCTCGGCCAGTATGGTGAAGCATTCCAGTGGCTGAAGGAGGCCAAGTCCATCGTGCGGACCATCGCTGACACCCGCGCTCTTGAACAAGGCTATGACGAGGGCGACCGCCGCCGCCGCGCGCTCCTGAGTGCCTTGACTCCGGATGCCATGCGGCGCTGGCGGGATGAAGGGCCTGCCACCGCCGAGTCCTGGCAGCCCGCGTTCCTCGGCGGCCATCCCCGCAGCGGCACGACACTTCTGGAACAAATTCTCGGTGCCCATCCCGACCTGCTCGCCTTTGACGAACCGGATTCCTTTCAGCAGGAAATCACCCGCCACATCGCCCTCCCTGCCGCCATGGGGCAGCCCGAGTTGCAACAGCTCGACCGCCTTTCCACGGACAAGCTCGCTGGAATGAGGCAGCGCTATTTCACGAGTCTCCTCCGCGAAGTTCCGGGCGAACCGCAGGCCCGTGTCCTGCTCGACAAGAATCCGTCCCCCACCCTGTCCCTGAATATCTGGCTGCGCATCTTCCCGGAGCTGAAGGTCATCATCGCCCTGCGCGATCCGCGCGATGTGGTGGTGAGCTGCTTCTTCATGAACATCGTGCTCAACTCCACCAACGTGAATTTCCTGAGCCTCGAGCGTACCGCCAAGCACTACTCGGATCTCATGGATGTGTGGCTGAGAATGCGGGAGCTCGGCGGCTTCGACTGGATCGAATCACGCTATGAGGATGTGGTGGCGGATATGTCAACCGAGGGCAGACGCGTGACCGAATTCCTCGGCTTGGCCTGGCATCCGGATCAGGAGAAATTCCACGAAGCTGCACGGCGCAAGATCCTCAATGCACCCACCTACCACGACGTGACACGGCAGGTCTACAAAACCGCCGTCGGCCGCTGGCAGCACTATGCGGCGGAACTGGAGCCGCTTCAGGAAAAGCTCGCACCTTATTGCAAGGCCTTCGGCTACGACTGACCGGAAGTCGTGCGAGCCAGCTTTTCCGCTGCGTCCTGAGCGCGCTTCAGCGCTTCAATGGCCGCGCGCCTTCCGTCTCCGATCCGGCGGACAAGCAGATAGATCCCGATCCCAAACGTCAGAGCACTGGCCGCCACCCAGTGCAACACGGGATCGGAAACGATCCCATGGGAAGTCGCATAAGACCAACCGGAAAACCCGGCCAACAAGTAGGCCCACCCGATCATGAGGCACGACGTTGCCAGCAGCAGCCCGGCAACGACGACCTTCATGATTCAAGTGCGGGTAGAAGCTCAGTCCTTCTTCTCCTTGTAGGTGGACTGGACGTACACCTCGCGGAGCGTTTTGAAGTCCACGTGGCAGGGGCTCTGGGCCATGAGGTCCGCGCCCTTGTTGTTCTTCGGGAAGGCGATGACCTCGCGGATGCTGTCCTCACCGGCGACGAGCATGGCGATGCGGTCGAGGCCGAGCGCGAGGCCACCGTGCGGCGGCGCGCCGAAGCGGAAGGCGTCGAGGATGTGGCCGAACTTCTCCTGCTGCTCCTCTGCGCTGATGCCGAGCACGTTGAACATCTTCGCCTGGAGATCCTTTTCGTGGATCCGGATCGAGCCACCGCCGAGTTCGTAGCCGTTGAGCACGACGTCGTAAGCCACGGCGCGGACTTTGTCGTAGTCGCCGGCGTCCATGAGCGGGATGTCGTCGGGATTCGGGCGGGTGAAGGGGTGGTGCACGGCGCCCACTTGCCGGTCTCGGTGTCGAGAGCGAGCAGCGGGAAGTCGACGACCCAGAGGAAATTCAGGCGGTGCTGCCCTTGGTCAGCTCCATCATGTCGGCGATCTCCAGACGGACGCGGCCGAGGATGGTGCTCACGGATTTCACGGGTGCCGGCGACGAAGAAGACGATGTCGCCTTCCTCGATATTGAGCTTGGCAGTGAGCGCGTCCTTCTCGGCATCGGTGAAGAACTTCCACAGCGGGCTCTTGTATTCGCCGTCTCCAGCTTTGATGAACGCGAGCGTCTTGACCGGCAGGCCGGCTTGGATGGCGATCTCGTTGAGGCGGTTCATCTGGCCGGTGGTGACACCGGCGAAGCCCTTTGCAGTTGATCGCACGGACCACACCACCGTTGTCGAAGCGTGCCGCGGAAGATCTTGAACTCGGTTGCACCGAAGACATCGGCGAGATCGATGATCTTCATGCCATAGCGGGTGTCCGGCTTGTCGGAGCCGTAAGCGGTCCATCGCCTCGCGATAGGTCATGCGCGGGAAGGGCTGCGGGCATTTCGACGCCGAGACCGGCCTTGAACATCGAGGCAAGCAGGCCTTCGACCAGCTTGATGATGTCTTCCTGGTCGACGAAGCTGGCCTCGATGTCGATCTGGGTGAACTCCGGCTGGCGGTCGGCGCGCAGGTCTTCGTCGCGGAAGCAGCGGGCGATCTGGAAATACTTCTCCAGACCGGCGACCATGAGCAGTTGCTTGTACTGCTGCGGAGCCTGCGGCAGCGCGTAGAAGCGGCCGGGGTTGAGGCGCGAGGGCACGAGGAAGTCGCGAGCACCTTCCGGAGTGGGGTTGGAAAGGATCGGGGTCTCGACTTCGCAGAAACCGGCATCGTCCAGATAACGGCGTGCCGCAGAGGTGATCGTGTGGCGCAGGCGGATGTTCTTGTTCATGCGCGGGCGGCGCAGGTCGAGGTAGCGGTACTTCATCCGCAGGTCCTCGTTCGAGAGCTCCTTGTCGAGCTGGAACGGCAGCACGTCCGCCTTGTTGACGATGTTCAGCTCGGTCGCGACGATTTCGATCTCGCCGGTGGCGAGCTTGTCGTTGGCGGTGCCTTCGAGGCGCTTCGCCACGCGTTCCGATGACCTGGATCGACGTCCTCATCACGGAGCTTGTGGCGAGAGCCTTCGCGGCCTCGGCATTTTCCTCAGAGCGGAAGACTACCTGGGTGATACCCTCGCGGTCGCGGAGGTCGACGAAGATGACACCGCCCTGGTCACGGACGGTATTCACCCAACCGATAAGCGTGACGGTTTCACCGATGTGGGAGGCGCGGAGTTCGTTGCAGTGATGGGAGCGCATGGGAAAGAGGGGCCGGGGGCCAGGGGCTAGAGGTCAGGAAGAGAAAGGTGAAGCGGAGCGGCGGAGGGATCCCCCCGGCCCCTCAGACGAGCAGCGGACCGTCGGGTTGGAGCAACCGCTCAGTGATCCATTCGACGGCGTTGTCCGCCTCGCCGGATTCTTCGGTGCGGGCGGAAAGAACCTTGAGCTTGAGCAGCGGGTATTCGTTGCCGACGACAAGGGCGAAGCGGGCGCGGGATTGCTCGGCGCGCTTGAAGAGCTTGCCGACGTTGCCAGCGACGAGCGGGAAATCGACGGACACCCCTGCACGGCGGAGATCGGTGACGAGCTTCAGTGCGTTCGGGCGCTTGGTTTCATCCGCCACCACCACGTAGACATCGCAGGCGGCACCCTGGCGCTGGAGCCAGGCCTGCATCTGCATGTTGGTGTGGGTGGTTTCCTCGATCAGGTTGCGGATGACGTAATCGCCCATCGCAAAGCCAGTGGCAGGCAGATCCACGCCGCCATCCGAGATGGTGGAGACGAGGGTATCGTAGCGACCGCCGCCAGCCACCGCGCGCATCGACTTCTTCGAATCGAAGACCTCGAAGACCACGCCGGTGTAATAGGCCAGACCGCGAACGATGGAGAGATCGAGCTCCAGGTAAGCGCCAAGGCCGCGGGCGGTCAGGTCTTCCTTGATCGCATTGTAGGCAGCGGAAGCGTTCGCCGGATCGGCGATGAAGCCCTTCACCAGATCGCTGGTCAGTCCGAAGCCCTGGAGCTTGGCTTCCAGTGCGTCCGGCTTCTCGCGCTCGATCTTGTCGATCACATTCAGGAAATCCGGGATCAGATCTTCGGCCACGTTGTGCTGGCGCGCAAAGGCGACCCACGCCTCACGATCGGAGACGCGGACGACGAAATCCCCCTCCACGAAGCCGAAGGCCAGCATCGTCTCAATGGCCAGCGAGATCAGCTCGGCATCGGCCACCGGACCAGCTTCACCAAGGATGTCCACGTTGAACTGGTGGAACTCACGGCCACGACCTTTCTGCGGACGCTCGTAGCGGAAGCACTGGCCGATCTCGAACCACTTCAGCGGCTTGGGGAAATCACGCTGATGTTGGGCGGCCAGACGCGCCAGCGAGGCGGTCACCTCCGGACGCAGCGTGACATCACGCCCCCCTTGATCCTCAAACCGGTAAAGCTGCCCGGAGAGCTCTCCGCCCGACTTTTTCAGATAGAGGCGATGTGTCCTCGAGGATGGGAGTCTCGTACTCCACGAACCCGAAACGGCGAGCGACCGAGTGCCAGGTCTCGAACAAATAGTTCCGCACCGCGCATTCTCCGGGGGAGAAATCGCGGAAGCCGGGAAGTGCTTGGAATGTAAGGCCTGCCATGGACGGGCGGCGAGGATGCACGGGAGGACTTGGTTTTCAACCCCGAATGGAAAACCGACCGATTTCGTCCCCACCGCTGGAAGAGATTGGGAAACCACGGATTACACGGATCGAACGAAGGGTCCGCCCGGAAATCCCGCCTCACTTGCCCACCAAAGTCGGAAAATCCGCCTGATCCGTCTAATCCGTGGCCAAAACGTTCTTTCCCACGTAAGCCGTCTGCGTGGTTCGCGCCCTCCGCCTGTTGGATTTCCGCTGCTTTTCCGGTCTCTCGTTGGAGCTGCCGGAAGCCGGTGGCGTTTTCACGGGTGAAAATGCCCAAGGAAAGACCTCCATCTTGGAGGCGATCTGCGTCCTGACACGCTTGCACTCCCCCCGCACCCGCCGGATGGCGACCATGGCGCGGGTGGGCACCGGCCACTTCGGCATCGCCGGGGAGACCTGGGATCAGGAGCGGAAGGTCCGGTTTTCCAAGGAAGGACTGGAACTCACCGTCGATGGTGAATCCCGCGACGGCCAGTCCCGCTACCTCGCCGATGGCGGGCTGGTGGTGTGGATGGGCAATGAAGATCTCGATCTGGTCCGTGGCTCCGGCGAAGTCCGCCGCCGCTACCTCGATTTCCTCGGAGCCCAGCTCGACCCCGGCTACCGCCGCGCCTGGTCCCGCTACAAGGTGGCTCTCAAGTCGAAAAGCCTGCTGCTCAAGGAAAGCCGACCGAATGAGGCGGAGATTGCGGCCTACGAGGAAATTCTGATCGAACACGGCACCGAGCTGACCCACAGCCGCACGAAACTCGTCGCCGCGCTGGAGCCCCTCGCCGCTGCCGCCCAGGCCGCAGTCAGCGGCAAAGCGGAGCCTCTCACGCTGGCCTACCGTCCATCCGGTGGCACCTGCCTCCGGTCCGCACTTGAGCAAGCCCGCGAACGCGAGCGCCGCCAGCGCCAATCCGTGGTCGGCCCACACCGGGATGATCTCGAGCTACGCCTCCATGGACTCGCCGCTGCGGACTTCGCCAGCGAGGGCCAGCAGCGCACGCTTGCACTCGCCCTGAAGCTGGCCCAAGGCAAACTCCTCGAGCAACTCGGCGGGCGGCTACCGGTCTATCTCATGGATGACATCTTCGGCGAGCTCGATCCCGGCCGCCGCAATGCCCTGATGCATCATCTTCCCACGGCGGCTCAAAAGTGGATCACCACCACCACCCTGGAGTGGCTACGTAAAACTCCGGAATTGGAACATCTCGCGAGGTTCACAGTTGGCAGTGGCAGCGTGACACGCTAGTTCCCGGAGGAATGCCGCTTTCCTATACGTTGGTCTCCCTTGCGGCTGCCACCCTGTGGCTCGTCATCAGCGGTTTGATATGGATATCGATCCCTTGGAAACGGCGGATATTCAAAGTGCTGCTCGGTGCCATCTCCATCTGCGGCACATTGGGCATCATCGCCGGAGGCTCAGTGGCGGCCGCCCTGTTGAATGACAAAGGCAAGACACGGCAGGAATTGTCCAATGCCAGCGCCTATGTCGCCTCGGATGTCCGGCGTGGCCCAGCCCGGCAGCAACTGCGGATCGAAATCATCGATGCGAACCGCGTGGCCCTGAATGGAACGACGGTTTCGATTGAACGACTCGATCAACAATTGAAGACCGACCTCAAGGTCCCCCCATCACAGGCCAGCGTATCACTCACGATCTCCTCTTCCGCCACCGAAAAGGATATCAGCGAGGTGAAAAGCGCCTGTTCTCGTGCAGGCATTTCCGAGGTCATGGATACTGCGGCAATACGCCCGGGTGCCCATTCATCCCGTTTTTGACATGGCACCTGCCTATCCGTCCATACCCCTCTCCTATCATGCCTGCTACCTGCTGGTGGCCGTCACTTGGTTGATAGCTACCGGAGCCATCTGGCGAGCCCAGAAAAGTCCAGTCTTCAAGGCCGTTGTCAGTACCGGAGTAATTGGCACAGCCTTCTATCTCGTTCTCGGCGGCTGGATGATCGCCCACATGATCTGGGATACGAAAGTCGCCGCCCATACCCCCATTCCAGGCACTGCTCAAACCCCTGAATTCGAAGCATCTGACATTCGGATCGACGTGCTGGATAGCCAACGACTCAAGCTGAACGGCGATATCATACTCATCGCCGACTTTGAATCCCGCCTACCAGCAATACGGCAGCATGTTCCACAAGACCCGCTCGTGGAGATTTCCGCATCGGACGATTCCTCCTACGAATCGATTGAGCGGATATTGAACATTCTCAGCAAATCAGGCCTCCAACGCATTGCCTTTCAAGCCGGAGAGCACCGCTGATCCACTTGAGCTTTTGCCAAACCTAGCCTGCCCAATTCCCAATTCTCCCGAGTCCGTGAAATATCCTGCCGGGCCGCGCCTTAGAGAACCGGAACTCCCTTTGTTCGCCCGCCATGTTTTCCCGACGCGATTTCCTCAAGCACGCCGCCATGCTATCCGGCGGTCTCGGCACCTTCGCCGCCATCCCGCCATCCATTCTGAAGGCCCTGGAGATCCAGCCTGCGGACGGCAGCACCTTCCTGGATGCGGAGCATGTGGTGATCCTGATGCAGGAGAACCGCTCCTTCGACCACGCGTTCGGCTCACTCCGCGGCATCCGTGGTTTTGAGGATCCTCGCGCCATCACCCTGCCCGATGGCAATCCGGTCTTTCTCCAGACCGATTCGAAGGGAGATACCTACGCTCCCTTCGGGCTCAACATCCATGAATCAAAGGCCACCTGGATGAGTTGCCTGCCGCACGACCGCGGCTCACAGGTCGCCGCCGGCAACAAGGGCAAGCACGACCGCTGGCTGAAGGTGAAGAAGTCCGGCACCCAGGCCTATTCGGAGATGCCGCTCACGCTCGGCTACTATGACCGTCGTGACATTCCATTCTATCACGCCTTCGCCGATGCCTTCACCATCTGCGACCAGCACTTCTGCTCGGTCCAGACCTGCACCACGCCGAACCGCCTGTTCCTCTGGACCGGTACCAACCGTGATCCCCGCGATCCGAAAGCCCGGGTGCGCCTCAACAACGGCCAGATCGACCATGCATCCCATGCGGACTGGACCACCTTCCCCGAGCGCTTGGAAGACCTCGGCGTGCCGTGGAAAATCTATCAGAACGAACTCGACATCGCCAGCGGCTTCCAAGGACCGGAAGATGGCTGGCTGGGCAACTTCGGGGACAACCCGATGGAGTATTTCTCCCAATACCATGCGGAGTTTCATCCCGCCCACAGCGCCTATCTGAAAACCCGGGCGGCGGTTCTGAAAAAGAAGCTCGATACCGCTCCCGCACCGGACGAGGCCCCGGAAAAAGCCCAAGCCGCCCGTGACAAAGCAGCCAAGGAGCTGGCGAAGATCGAAGAAGAATTGGCCCGCTGCGGGCCGGAGAACTTCGCCAAGCTCTCACCGCGCGAACAATCAATCCACAAGCGTGCCTTCACCACCAACACCAGCGATCCGAAACAGCGGGAGGTAACGAAGATCCACTATCGCGAAGGCCAGGAAGAACGCGAGGTCTTCGTGCCCGCAGGCGATGTGCTCCACCAGTTCCGCAAGGATGTGGATACGGGCAAACTTCCCACCGTTTCGTGGCTTGTGGCCCCGGAGAATTTCTCAGACCACCCCAGCGCCCCCTGGTATGGAGCGTGGTACGTTTCCGAGATTCTGAACATCCTCACCAAGAACCCGGAGGTCTGGAAGAAGACGATCTTCATCCTTACCTACGACGAGAACGATGGCTACTACGATCACGTTCCTCCCTTCGTGCCTCCGCATCCGGACATCGCTGGCAGCGGCACCGCCTCAGCGGGTCTGGACACGCGGCTGGAGTTCGATGAGCGCGGCAATCCCATCGGGCTCGGCTACCGCGTACCACTGGTGATCGCTTCTCCATGGAGCCGGGGTGGCAATGTCTGCTCGCAGGTCTTCGACCACACCTCCGTTCTCCAATTGCTCGAAACCTTCCTCGGCCACAAGCTGTCAAAGCCGGTCCGGGAACCGAATATCAGCGAATGGCGGCGCACCGTCTGCGGTGACCTTTCCTCCGCCTTCCGTCCGCACGATGGCGCGAAAGACGTCAATCCCCTGCCCCTGAAACGCGATGAAGTGGTGGAGCAGATCCACCGCGCGAAATTCAAAGGCGCGCCTACCAGCTACAAGCGGTTCACACCGGATGAGATCGCCGATGTCCGCGCGAATCCGAACAGCTCCTCCTTCCTGCCTCAGCAGGAACCCGGCGGACGCCCCTCCCGTGCCCTGCCTTATGAACTTCAGGCGGGTGGCCGCTTCAACCGCGAAGCCGGGACCTTCGAGATCACGCTGGAAGCCTCGGACAAAGCATTCGGAACGAAAGCCGCTGGCTCTCCCTTCCACGTCTATGCGCCCGGCGGCTATCGCCCGGATGACGCCGCCAGCTACACCGACGCCGAGTTCACCTACGAACGCGCACGACGCTGGGCCTATGCGGTAAAGGCCGGTGACCGTGTGACCGGCTCATGGCCGATCAACGCCTTCGAGGATTCGATCTACCACCTCCGCACTTACGGACCGAACGGCTTCTTCCGTGAGTATCGCGGCGATGCTTCCGATCCCAAGGTGGAGGTCGCCTGCGAGTACGGCAGCCGTTCGCTGAATCATCTCATCCTCACCCTCTCCAATCAGGACTCCTCGCTCCCGGTGAAGGTCACGCTTGCGGACACCGCCTACGGCATGCCGCCGATCACGAAAACGCTCGCTCCCGGAGAAACCACACAGGTCCCCTTCGATCTCACCGCCAGCTCCCGCTGGTATGATCTGGAGATTCAGATCGATGGTGCGCCGAAATTCTCCCGCCGTTTCGCAGGCCGGGTGGAAACCGGTGAGGACAGCCAGAGCGATCCACAGATCGGACGGCGCGCCACCGCCACAGCCCGCCGGGAAGCTCCCGCAGGTGAGCAGCGGAAGGATTGAATCTGCCCCCATTTGTATTTTCTGCTTGCAAGCACGGCCCAACTGTAACAATAGAACTGTTACAGTTGATACACGACCGTGCTCCCGTTCCGATTCCAGATCCTCGATGGCATTCCCGTCTCCGACCAATTGGTGAAGGCGGTGCAGCGCGCCGTACTCACCGGTGAGTTGGCAGCCGGTGAGAAATTCCCCTCGGTGCGGGTGCTCGCCCAAGAACTGAAGATCTCCCCCACTACCGCCCACAAGGCGGTCTTGGAACTGCGCGACGCCGGGTTCCTGGCCACCCGCCCCGGCGCCGGGATGGTGGTGGTGAAACCCGTAGGCGGCTCGCGTGATCAGCTCATCTCCCAGTTGGTTCCTGCCTGCCGAGATCTGCTGCGCCAAGCAACCCTGCTGGGACTAACCCCGGAGGAAACCCTCGACGCGGTGCGTCGTGCCCTTTCTGAAACCCCATGAACCCGCTCGTTGAATTCCAAAACGTGGATTGCCGCTTCGGCCGAGCCTGGGCACTCCGCCAGGCATCCTTCCGCATCCCGGCAGGCTCCATCACCGCCCTGCTCGGACCGAATGGAGCCGGGAAATCCACGGCGCTCAAAATCGCCCTGAATTTGGTCCGACCCAGCGCGGGCAACGCCCAGGTGCTCGGGGTTGATTCCCGCCGGGTCGGACCCTCCCAGCTCGAGCGCATCGGCTACGTGGCCGATGGCATGGACCTGCCGATGTGGATGACGGTGGACGGTTTCCTCAACTGGTGCCGCCCGCTTTATCCGAAGTGGGATCTGGATCTGGAAAGATCCCTGAGAAAGCAATTCGATCTGCCGGGTGACCGGCAGTTGAAACACCTCTCGCGCGGCCAGCGCATGAAGGCTGCATTGGTATCCTCGCTCGCCTATCGTCCGGAGCTGCTGGTGCTGGACGAACCGTTCTCCGGCCTCGATCCACTGGTACGGGATGAGTTCATCAATGGCCTGCTGGAGCTCGCGGATACCGAGCAATTCACCGTGATCGTGTCTTCCCATGACATCGATGAGGTCCATCGGCTCGCCGATCACGTGATCGCACTCAATGAGGGCAGCGTGATGCTGGACGAAAGCACGGAGACCCTGCTCTCCCGCCATCGCCAGGTGGAGATCCTGCTGCCTGCGGACTTCGGCACGCTGCCGACCTTTCCCTCCCACTGGATCGGTGCGGTCTCTTCCGGGCGCGTGCTGCGGTTCACGGATACGGACTACGATCCCGAGCGCTTCTCCCATTCCGCCGGGAGACTCTTCCCGGAATGTCCCGCTCCCGATGTCCGCTCGTTCACCCTGCGCGAGTTGTTCGTCACGCTCATTGCCGCGGGCAAGGCGGCCCTCTGATCCTCTCTCCTCCTCCGATGAACTTCCGGATCATTGCCCATCTGTTCAAAGCGGACTTCCTCCGCCTCCGATGGTTGTTTCTCCTTTGCTGGCTGCTGATACCGGCGGCGGCGTGGCCGTCATGGAGCTACGATGGCCTGAGCCAACAGACGCCTCTCCCACGCTACCTGATGGTAGGGGGCGTGTATGGTCCGTTCGGAAATCCCACGGACGCCTTCTTCATCTGTCTCCAATATGCCCTCTCGATCCTGACCCTGATCCTCGCCGGAGCGCTGGGTTACCAAAGTCTGGCTTGGAATCAGGCACGGCCGGTCCGGAAAAGAGAATTGATCACCGCCAAGATTGTTTCAGTGGTTCTGCTTCTGGTCATTCCGCTGGTTCTGCCGAGCGTGGTGAATCTGATGCTACGAGGGATGCCGTATGTGGAGGCACCCGCCCTGTCGGCTCTGGCGATCGGCCTCCGCCTCGGTGCCGCCTATCTCTTCGGGATGATCGCCCGCGGCTTCTGGGCGTGGGCCGGAGGCATGCTCCTGATTCCCGCCTTGAGCGCCTTCGTTCTTCCGAGATTCGGCTACTTCTGGTTCCAGGTTCCCATTTCAGATCCGTTCGGCGTCAGCGCCGACCACTTGTCTTTTGTATCACTCGCGACCGCATTCGGACTGCTGGCCATCGCAGCCCTGGTTCCTCTGCGCCGAATCCGGCCGATCCTCCGCATCCCTCTGGTCGTGTGCCTGTGGGTGGGGCTATCCGCCTATATCGTCCAGCAATTCGGACGCCTTTCAGAGCTTTCGATGCCCGCGGCTTTCAGTTTTTCCACCTGGGAACAACGGCTCCGCCGCTGGACGGAATTTCCAGCCACCCGCCCGGAAATCACCGATCCTGTCCTGAAGGCTTCCTTCTCGGAAGAGCGCACGAATCCCTTCATCCCGGTCAATCCGTTCCGGAACGGAAAATCACCCGGTAATCCAAAGCAGTTCCTCCGTATCACCCCCACCTACACCAGCCCGCAGGAGCGCCCCGGCAGCTTCGCCGTGTGGGAACGCATGGGAGAATCCACTCTCACCATCCAAGGGCAGGTCGCCGCCCGGGGCCTTCCAAAACCGATCACTCATCTGGCCCCCGGCTGGAGCTTCCAACCTCAAAAGCCTCAGGTCGAAGCCATGGCCGCTTTCCTTCCTCAAAACGCACAGTTCATGGAGGGCGATGACTACGACAGCCGTAAAACCGAGCAGCGCAACATTCCTTTCTCCAACAGCCCACCTGAAAATCCGGCAACCGAGTTTCTCGAGCCCGTCCTTCCCGCACTGCTGTTCAATGGAGCGGATGCGGTGTATGAAGCCGATCTCGCCGGCACCGTCTTCCGATACGAAAAAATCCTGGAAGCCCCACTGTGGTCCACCTCGACGGCAGAAGTGGATGGGCGCCGGATCGGCATCCGGGCGGAAATGATGAGCCCCGTGCAACGAGGAGCCTATGCCGGACCGGTGATCTGGCTCAACGATGTCGTTGCGGTCAAAGAAGGCCGTGCCAACTGGGCGATGCCCGGGCTGGGTATGAGCCCGGATAACAACAACTGGATCGCCATCATTCATCTCCCCGGGCACAATCAATTGGCATCCTGCCGGATCTCCCAAACCGGCAGCATGTTGCTCTCCGGCTGTGCCGCCATCCAGAGCTGCTTCCTAGCGGACAAACTGCACACCACCCCTCGGAGCGAACTCGAGGATGCCCGCATCATTCTGCTGCGCCCGGTCATCGAAGGTATCGTCCGCACCCGGATCAAATCCGCGCCCATTCCTTTGAAACTGGATGCGGAACCCCGCCCTTACGATGGATTCCGGCTGGAGCGCCACGTTCGCAACCAAGGGCTTCTTCCCCCCTTGGAAAAACGCCCGGATCCCAAGACGGCCACTTCCGAGGACTACTGGCGCTGGACCATGGCCTCCTACGGTCACTACAGCTCGCGTTGGGAAGTACAGGATGCGATCCCCTTCGTGGACCGCCAGCTCCCGGTCATGCTGACCGCACAGGAGACGTTCTACGAAGCCATCTGGAGCGACATCCTCACCAGTGCTTGTCCGGAATCCCGCAAAAACGAGGTGCTCACCGCCTTCAGCCAGGCAATCACGATGGATAAGTCCAACTGGCTCGCCAATGTCGTGCAGGACCGGGGATGGGCGCAGGACGCCATTCCCAGCCTCCGGAGCATGCTATCCGTGGAGAAAGATCCTTGGGGACAGGTCATGATCGCAACAGCCTCCACGGAGAATCCCGCCTTGTTGGGTGATATTCTCCGGGATGCGGAGAGCGGATTGAACGCCGAGACCTACGAAGCCGTCCGCAATTTCCCGGGCATCGAGCCGGGCCTTACGAATGCCATCCGCATCGCCTACCGGAAGCAGAAGAGCATGGGAAACCGGTTCGATGGCTCCGTGCGGCAAAACACGATCTCGACCGCTTTGCGCAGTGGATTGCCAGAGGCATTCCAAGATGCGTTTTCGAGATACCAGCCCATCTCCAAACTGAGGTGGAGCGATATCTCCTCCTTCATCCTGCCTCCTCCCGGCACGGATCTGAACAGCAACGCAAGCAGTGCCTTCGTCGGGCATTCCGCCTCGGACTACGTCTGGGATCCGCTTTCCCGCCGCTGGGCCCTGCCAAGCACACTCAACCCTTCCTCGCCATGATCCTTTTGCACTGCCTGCTCGCGTCCGCCCGCCGGTTCCGATGGGAAATCGGCACCTGGTGGCTTCTTAGCGCCTTGGGAAGCGGCATCCTCTTGTTCCGGAATCCTGGAAGCGGCCCGATAGACGGGTTGGCCTGGCTCGATCTTCTTCCAGCCTGCTGGCTCGCCATCCGCATCGCTCTCTCGGAGGCCACTCTGCGCACGCAAGGCGGATGGCAGACTCGTCCCATCCCGCGGAATGTCATTCATTTCCTCCCGCTGCTACTGTTCGCCGGAGTCTGTATTCCTCCGCTGGTCATGCGAGCGCTGGCTTTCCAGTTCGTCATACGCCCCTCTTTCAGCCAGTGGACGGAGATCCTCTGTGTGGATTGGTTGTGGGCCATGGGGCTGGTCTTTCTGCTGCTCCTGATCACCTGGCTGATCGGAATGATCCTGGCCCGTTATTTCCCGAGCACCGGCAAGAAGGCACTCCTGATCCTAAGCGCGGGTCTTCTCGTGCTTGGGATCGCCAGACCGATGTTCCTCATCCGGCTCGCCCCATCCGTGTTCTCCTATTCACGTTCCTTCGGATGGAACAACATCAGCGAGCCGTGGCCGCTCTACGCCACCGCCCGGCGCATGCTGCCACCCGGTGCCCGCTTGATCGAGCCCATCGATTCCCACCTCGCTCCTCAGGACGTGGATGCACGTCTGCTGCTGCGGGTTCCCCTGCAAGAAGGCGGCACCGCGCGGGACAGTGGCGTCGGCGGTCAGATCTCCAGCTTATCGCCATCCGGGAAAAGCATGGGCTTCGAACTATCACTTCTCTGCGGCACCAACAAACTCGCCTCTGAAACCCGTGCCCCGATGCTGATCGTCCACTACGGAGACGGTCATTATGCCTCCTGCAGCGAGGTGAACATCAACGCGGATGACACCCAGCTCGCGGTATTCGGACTCCGGAGCCGCAAGTTCTTCGCCCGCGCACCGCTTCCCACCCAGTTGCCCGGAAACTCGCTGGCATCTCCGGAAAGCTATCTGCCCGGCAGCGAGTTGCTCGTCTTCGTGGCGAACTATGGAGCCCAGCCGAGGAACCCTGCCAACTGGCAAACCCAGGAGAAGGCAAACGCCCCATCCACCTCCCCGGATCCCTTGCAACGGCTCACCGATGACACACTCAACCGTTACGACTTCGAGAGCAGATTCGGCTCTCCCGATCCGGATGCATCGTTGCCGCCCGGCTTGATCTCCTACCTGCTGAAGCGCCCCTTCTGGTCGGACTACGCTTGGGAAGGTGTCGTGCGCGACTATCTCCTGAAACACGCGACCGAAGCGGACAAACCCGCGCTCATCAAGCGGCTTGCCGATGATCCTCGAATGACTGAAGTCTTCATCGCCAAGGGATGGCGACAGGAGGTCCTTCCACTGCTCAAGCATTGGGCGAAGGAGCGGATTTCCATTCCATCATCCGGACTCCAGGCTCTAGCGGAGGAAAAAGATTCCGCCCTCTACGCGGACATCTCCGCTCTGGCCTTCCGGTTGGGCTCGGAAGTGGAAACCTTGGAAGGCTCCTTCAAGGCCCAGCCTGGATTCGATTGGCCGCTGTTCGTGAAAGCCGGATGGAAATACGTGAAATACCAGCGGCCCTCGTGGGATCGCCGATACGCCACCCTCGCTTTTGCCAACTGGGCCGCCCAGGAAGGAGACCCCTTGGCCATGCGCCGGGTGGGCGAGGAGGCAGCCCGTGGAGATGAAGATGCCCGGAAGAAGCTCTCCGCGCTGGTAGGCAAGGAAGAGCGGGAGGCCGTCCCCTACCTCCGGGCCCACCTCGATCAGTTCACCTGGAATCCACAGACACGGCTCTACGAAGTCCATTGACCAGAAACCAAAACACCCCGCCCGGTTTGATCCGGACGGGGTGTTTTGAAATCAATCACGCTCAGAGCGCGGCCGGAACCGCGGCGGGCGGCAGACTGGCAGCGGCGACCGCCTGACCGTGGCGCTTGGTCTTCTCGTCCGGCACCACGAGCTTGATGCGGAGTTCCGGGAACTCGTTGGCAAGCACGGTCTCCGCTTCGTCGATGATGATCTGGCCACCTTCACCGGAGGTCACGCGACCGAGGATGAGGAGGTTCGCGATGTCATAGAACTCAGCGTAGTGGGCGATGGCATAGCCGAAGCAGACACCGATCGTTTCGTAGATCTGGGCGGCGCGGGAATCGCCTTCCTTCATCGCTTCCTGCACCTTCACGAGCTGCTCCGGGAACGGCATCTTGCCGAATTCGAAGCCAGCGGCGGGAGCGAGACGGGCGACGGCCTGCTGCGAGAAATACTGGGCACCGCAGCCGATGTCACCGGACCATTCATCGGCCGGGGCGTCATCGCGGTAGTCGACCGGAGCGAAGGCCAGTTCATTCAGCCAAGGCAGGATGTGGCCTTCGGCATCGACGTAACCGGCGGCCTGAGAGGTACCGAGAGCGACACCGAGGACGCGGTTGGCGTTCAGCCCCATCGAGCCGGCCAGCGCGGTGACTTCGCCGTCATTGACGACTTCGAACGGGATACCACCCCAGCGCTCCTTGAGCGTGAAGAACACGCCACGGATGTGCTTTTCGAAATCTTCTTCGCTCACGCCGCGGAACAGGGAAGCCGCGCGGACTTCGTTGTTCACGTAGACACCAGCGGAGGAACCGCCGATGGCATCGACACGCGGAAGATGAGCGGCAGCGCGCTGGAGGGAGTCGTGAATACCCTCGATGTGATACTGCGGATCGCTCTGGAAGTAAGGGTCCCAGACGACTTCTTCGGAGAACACCACCTCGCCATCGATGAGCGCGGCGCACTTGCGGTCGGAACCGCCGAGGTCGAAGCCGATGCGGCAGCCTTCGAGATTGCGGCCCAGGGTCATGACGCCGCCGTTTTCCTCAGGCAGGTCGGCGGCGGAAGCCACGGCTTCGATGGTGATCGGCTCACCGAAGATCTTGGTGCCGATGAACTCGCGGTCGAACTTGCGCAGGCCTTCCGGCGCGTAGATTTCGGTCAGGGCCGCAGCAACATCCGGGGCACCGGCGATCAGGAAGCGGCTGCCGCCCTTCTGCCAGAGCAGGAACTTGGTGAGACGCTCCACGTATTTGGTGGTCAGCGCATCATTCTCACCACCGGCGGAAAGGATCTTACCGGACCAGCGGAAGGCGGTGCCATCCTGGCGGACGAGAGCGAGATCAAGCGTGCGGGCTCCCGAGTCCTTCGCCACCTCTGCGGCATAGGCACGGTTCCAGAGCACGGCGGGCACAAAACCGGGATCGAGCACCGGCTTGAATTGAGGAGAGACGGTCAATGACATGGATTAAAACAAATGGATCGCGGAGAGGATGCTGACAGGCAAAGGGAAATCCAAGTGGAAAGGCGGCTATTTTACCGGTCTGACGACTCTACCACCTGCTGCGAACAGCCATCTTGGAAAGATGGAAAATTCACTCCGATGGGGGGATTTTCGTATTGCAACAGCGTCTCAATAGTTGATCCTTTCCCGACCCCATGCCACGAGCGCTCGCCAACGATCTAGCCGCGGACAGCGCGATGACGCTGAACCAGGCAAGCGTGGGCTGTGACCTCCAGATCAAGCTTTTGAGCGGCCCTTCTTGCGACCGTCTCCGCGATCTTGGATTTTGCGAGCAGATCCAGGTCCGCAAACTCTCCGGCGGCCGGAACCTGATCTGTTCCGTATGCGGAACCCGCATGGCGATCAGCCGCGAGCTGGCGGAGCAGGTGCTGGTGGCACCCGTTTCCTGATCCCAGCGAGCTGCGCCGTTCCCCGCGCCCCCATTTTTCCCGATGTCCGCACCTTCCCTCGAAACCATCGCCCTCGTGGGCAATCCCAACGCCGGGAAAACCACCCTCTTCAATGCCCTGACGAAATCCGCCGCCCACGTCGGCAACTACGCCGGGGTGACGGTGGCGGTGAAATCGGGAGAGATGTTCAGCTCCCACGGCACCAAACTGCGGGTGCTGGACCTGCCGGGCTGCTACTCGCTGCGCTCGACCTCCCCCGATGAAAAAATCGCCCGGGATGCGCTGATGGGTGAACTGGAAGGCACCCCGAAGCCGGATCTCGCGGTCTGCGTGGTGGATGCCTCCAGCATGGAGCGCCAGCTCAATCTCGTGCTCCAGACCATCGAGCTGGGCGTGCCGGTGGTGATCGCGCTGAACATGGTGGACGTGGCCGAGAAACAAGGTCTGCGTCTGGATCCAGCAAAGCTTTCCGAGGAGCTCAACGTCCCCGTAGTGCCCATCCAGGCGAATGCAGGCAAAGGCCTCGTCGACCTGAAACAGGCACTGCGCCACCCCTTCCCGCCTGTTGCGGAAAGCCCGTGGCTGGATGGCGCGGAAGATCCGGAAACGGCCCGCCGCGACATGATCGGCCGCCTGTGCGAATTGACCGCCCGCCGTCCCGGCGAGCACCAACAGACGCTTTCCGACAAGCTGGACCGGTTTTTCCTGCACCCGGTCTTCGGCTGGATCGCCTTCATCGTCATCATGTTCTCGGTCTTCTGGGCGATCTTCTCGTTCGCGAAGATCCCGATGGATCTCATCAGCGGTGGCATCGGCGACCTCGCGAAATGGGTCGGCACCAAGATGCCCGAAGGCGACCTGCAATCTCTGATCGTGGATGGGATCATTCCCGGCGTCGGCGCCGTGGTGGTGTTCCTCCCGCAGATCGTGCTGCTGTTCCTCTTCATCGGCCTGCTGGAAAGCTCCGGCTACATGGCGCGTGCGGCCTATCTGATGGACGGGCTGATGGCGAAGGCCGGATTGAGCGGAAAAGCCTTCCTACCGCTGTTCAGCTCCTACGCCTGTGCCATTCCCGGCATCATGGCCACCCGCACCATCGACTCAGCCAAGGAACGCTTGGTCACGATCTTCGTCGCACCGTGGATGAGCTGCTCGGCCCGCCTGCCGGTGTATTTCCTGCTCGTTCCGCTGCTGCTGGATGGCAAGGAAGGCTCATGGAAACAGGCCGCGGTGTTGTTCGGCTTCTACGTGCTGGGCACCCTGTCCGCCTTCGTGGTGGCACGCGTGCTGCGCGGCCGCCTCGGTCCGGACAAGCAGCCGAACCACTTCATGCTGGAGCTGCCCCTCTACCGTGGTCCGCAGTGGAGTTACATTTTCCGCCATGTGGGCGACCGCGCGATGGCGTTCCTGAAGAAAGCCGGCACGCTCATTCTCGGCATCTCGATCGTCCTGTGGGCGCTCCAGACCTTCCCGAAAACCGACAGCGAGGACAAGGGCGAGCAGCTTGCCCACAGCGCCATCGGCCGCGTCGGTGCCGTCATCGAGCCGGTCGTGAAGCCTCTTGGCTTCGATGGTCGCACCGGCACCGCCATCCTCACCTCTTTCGCCGCCCGTGAGACCTTCAATACCACCATGGGAGTCATCTTCCATGTGGAGGAAACCGAAGATGAAGAGGCGGACCGCGCGAATCTCCGCGACCAGATCTCCCAAGCCACCTGGCCGGATGGCAGTCCGCTCTTCACCCCCTTGTCGGTGGTGTCGCTGCTGGTGTTCTACGTCTTCGCTCTCCAATGCCTTGCCACCTCCGCCGTCGTCTCGCGCGAGGCTGGATCGTGGAAATGGGCGGTCGGGCAGTTTGCGTTCATGAGCGTCTTCGCTTATGTAGCCTCGCTGATCGTGTATCAGGGCGGGCACTTGCTCGGCTTCCACTGAACCTTCATCCCCTCCTTCCTATGCCCCACTGGCAAACCATCGTCGCGCTCGGCATCGTCGCCATCACCCTGGTGATTTTCGGCATCCGTCTGTTTGGCGCGAAGAAAGCCAGCGGTGACGGTTGCGGGAAGGACTGCGGTTGCGGAAAAACACCCGCGAAGCGATAGACCGCTCCGCCCGGTCCTCTCCGTCGGATTTACGATACCCACCGTAGGATCGGCGGGAGCGTGTGCATCCACACCTCCGCCCGCGCACAGGCGATCGCCGCCTCTTCATCCTCTTGCAGAGGGAAGACATGGCGTGAGCGTGCGAGCTTCGTGGTCGCAGCCACCGCCCGCAACTCGGTTCCGAGCGAGGCCAGACCGAACATCACGGCCAGAGCCGTGGCCGCAAACACCACCGCCACCGCCGCAAACATCGCCAGCTTCGCCACCGCCACCGCAAACACCACGACCACCAGGGTGAACGGCGGTACACCGAGACCGAAACGCCGCGCGGCTTCACGACCGCGGAACGCCGCGGGGTTCTCCTTCTCCCACTGGACCAAGGCCGCCTCGCGGAGGGCGCGGCCACATTCGGCCGCTGAAGGTTCCTTGGCGGGAGCTTTCACCTCCTCGCCGAACAGGCTCTGCCAGCTCCCGGCGTTCACCCGGCAGCGGCGGCCGCCATACCCGGCGATGATGCGCTTCCCATACCAGCCGCGTGCCAGAACGGCAGCGACGATGAGCAAGGCGGAGATCAGGAACAGCAGGCGTGGCATGGGATCGGGGGCAAGGTGTCACTTCTTGCCACCGGAGGCCAGCCAAGCCTTGGGATCATCCGGCCATGGGTGACGGGGATAACGGCCGGCGACTTCCTTTTTCATCTGTGCGTAGCCGCTGGCCCAGAAGTTCTTCAGATCCTTCGTCATCTGCCACGGTTTCTGGCCGGGGGTCAGGATGTGCACCACCAGCGGCACCCGGCCACTGGCAATGGTGGGGGTTTCCCAGACCCCGAAGAGATGCTGGGCTTTCACCGAGATCCACGGGTCCTTGCCGGGCTCGTAGGTGATTTTCGCGGACTGCCCGTTGGCGAGATTGATGCGTTCCGGAGCATAGGAATCGAGCGCGGCACGCTGCGGGCCGCTGAGCCACTCCCGCAGCACCGGCCACACGGAGCGTTCCTTGATGTCCTTGTAAGCCACCACTCCATGGCAAATCTGAGCCACGGCCGCAGCGCGGTCGTCGTCCGCCCAGCCGGGCATTTCAAGCTCCGGCATCCACTTCCCGAGACCGGCAAGGCGGGCGGTCCACTGCTCGACCTGCGCATCCCAGTTTTTCAAGATCAGCTCCCCGGACAATACACGTGCCGCCAAGATCTCCGCAGCGGCGTCGAGATTGACGTTCTGGTCGCTTTCCTTGGCCTCGATGACAAGGTCCCGGAACTTCGTCTCCTTGCGTGCCACCACGCGTCTACGGGTTTCATCGTAGGACGCACCATCGGTGACACTGAAGTCCTCCGGGAAAAGCTCGCGCAGCCACTCCGGATCGATGCCGGTCGCCCGGCGCAGGTGGACGATGATCTCGCGGGCCTCCACCTCCGTGATCTCCGCGGCCACGAAGGCGGGTGCATGGCGGGCACAGGAATCGTCATCGAGCTTGCCCTTGCGGCCTCCGACCATCTTGCAGGCCAGCGTCCCCTGCCCCAGCCGGATGCCGAGCCGGTCGCTGAAGGAGGCCAGCATCGCCTTCGCCACACGCTCGCGGTTGGCGCGGAAATCGATGGCGTTCCACTCCCATCCCGCACGCTTGGCGAGACTGGCGAGGCGATCGAATCCCTGTGCCACCTCCCGGGCACCCCGGCCATGGATGCCGAGCTGCGAGCACCGCTGGGGATCGAAGTTCATCGCCTCCGCCGATTCGAAGGCACGCCATTCACCGGCAAAATCGCTGCCGTCTTCGGCAAAGATGAAGTCCTTCCGGCTGGCGCTGCCAGGACGGCTGCTGAAAATTCCCTCCCCCTGCACCGCCGCCGCGATGAAAGCGGTCTCCGCCACACAGCCCTGCTCGGTTCCGGCCAGCATGAGCCGGGAGAAACGCGGCTCCAACGGCAGGGAGGCCATTTTCCGCCCCTCATCCGTCAGCACACCATTGGCATCCAGTGCTCCGAGATCGTGCAGCAGACGTTCGGCGCGCTGGAGCGAATCTTCCGCCGGAGCATCCAGCCAGCGGAACTCGCGGATCTCGGAAACGCCCGCCGCCTTCAGCAGCAGCACGCACTCGCCGAGATCGACACGGCGGACTTCGGCGGCCTCAAAAGCCTCACGACGGGCATGCTCGGCCTCGCTCCACAGTCGCAGGCAGCGACCGGGCGCGGTGCGGCCCGCACGACCGGCCCGTTGCTCGGCGGAGGCGCGGGAGATCTTCTTGATGTGGAGGGTATCGATGCCGCGGCGCGGGTCGAAGGACGCCACACGGGCGAGCCCCGAATCAATCACCGTCCGCACCCCTTCGATGGTGAGCGAGGTTTCCGCGACGTTAGTGGCGACGATGATCTTCGGCCGGGGACCCGGCGCGATCGCCGCCTCTTGGGCCGCAGGCGGCAGACTGCTATAGAGTGGGAAGACATCCCAGCCACGGGTGAATGAACTGTTCTGGAGCGTCTCGATCGTCTTCCGGATCTCATGCGTGCCCGCCAGGAACATCAGGATGTTTCCCGGCTCTGGCATCGCCATCGCCTCCCGGCAGACAGCAGCCATGCGTTCCCACACCGGGGTTTCGCGCGGCGGCCCGCCACGGCGGTCGTGTTGGGGAGCCCGCTCGGGCCGGTACAGCACCTCCACCGGAAAGGTCCGCCCACCCGCCTCCAAGGTCTCGGCGGGTGCGAGGTAGTCGGCGAGACCGGCGGTTTCCAGGGTGGCGGACATCACCAGCACCTTGAGGTCCGGGCGGCGGCCATCCTGGAGATCCAGACAGCGGGCGACCGCCACGTCCACAGCGAGGCGGCGTTCGTGGAATTCATCGAACACCACCGCACCGACATCGGAGAGCAAGGGATCATCCTGAAGCCAGCGCTGGAACACCCCATCGGTGACATAGACGATCTGCGTGTCCCGGCCGTAGCGGCTGTCAAAGCGGACCGAGTAGCCGACCCCGGCACCGAGTTGCGTGCCACGAAGCTTCGCCACCCAGCCGGCAAGCAGCCGCGCCGCCATCCGCCGCGGTTCGATCACAACGATCCTGCCTGCAACCCCGGCATCCGCGAGCATACCGGGCACGGCGGTGGACTTGCCCGAGCCGGTGGGAGCCTTCAGCAGCAGGCGGGCACGCTCCGGCACGGAGACGGCGGCGCGGAGGGCGGATTCGATCTCGAAGACAGGCAGGGACACACACCGGATTTGCAGGAAATGAGACCGGACCGTCATGGAAAAAAGACGGCAACTTTTCGGGAATAAAATTTTTCCCTGAACAAATTTCGAATTCCCCGCCGCTCCCCCGTCGAAGGCAGGCGCGCCGTGGAAGCCACAAATCCATTGCAAGTCCTGCCCCCACTACTACGTTTCCTCCCGACTTCAAACCACCATGGGATCGCTCGGCACACCTGAACTTGTTCTGATTTTCATCGTTATCCTTCTCCTCTTCGGAGCGAAGAAGCTGCCTGAGCTGGCCCGCGGCCTCGGCAAGAGCATGGGCGAATTCAAAAAGGCCCGTGAGGACTTCGAGCGTGAAATCACCCGCGCCGCCGAAGACGTCCGCGTGAAGGAAGCTCCCAACCGCGAACTTCATCAGGAAGTGGAAGTCGCTCCCAAGAAGGAGCTCCATCAGGAACCGGAAGCAACGGCCAAAAAGGAAACGACAGAAGCCTGATCGACCGGATGCCACCCCGGTTCATCCATTCCATCAACGCTCCGGGATTCCTCGGGGCGTTTTTGCTTTCAGCCCTGTGCTTGATCACAGGCGGCTGTGAGAAAAAGCCCGCGGGCACGCCGGATTGGTCCGCCACAGCGAAGACCCCGCAGGCCACCCCCACTGCCGCCGGTATCCGGACGACGGCGCCCACTGCCGCCACAGACAGCGGTCCTCTCCGCTTCGTGGCCTACAATGTGGAGAATTGGCTGAATCGGAACCGCTATGCAGGCGGCAAGCCCACTGGAGATGGAACGAAGTCCGAAAAGGCCAAGCAGGCCGTGGTTGCGGTGCTGACGGCCGCGAAACCGGACATCCTCGGAGTATGCGAAATCGGAGACCCTGCCGATCTCTCCGATCTACAAAGCCGACTGAAAACCGCCGGCATCGATCTGCCCCATGCGTATCACACTGGCGGTAGCGACCCAGCCCGCCACCTCGCGCTGCTGTCGCGCTTTCCCATCAATGCCACGGTAAAGCCCGTGAAAACCGGTTACACCCTCAACGGGCGCAACCATGGCATGCAACGCGGCATTCTCGATGCCACGATCCGCGTGCACGAACAGGACTACCGTTTCCTGGGAGCCCATCTGAAATCCAAACGCGATGTCCAGGAGGGAGATCAAGAGCAGATGCGGGCCAGCGAAGCCCATCTCCTGCGCGATCACATCGAAGCCATCCTGGCCGTGGATCCGGCCACCCGGCTGGTGGTCTATGGCGACTTCAATGACACCAAGGCCAGCAGGGTGGTGAAAACCCTCCAGGGAGCTGCCAACCATCCGGACTCGCTGTTCCCGCTCCCCCTGACCGACCGCCATGGCGAGTCATGGACGCAGCACTGGGACTACGAGGACATCTACTCGCGCTTCGATTGGATCATGGTCAGCAAGACGCTGAAGCCCGAAGTGGATCTGAAATCCTCAGGCGTGGTCGATGCGCCGGAATGTGATACCGCCTCCGACCATCGTCCGGTGATGATGGTCTTGGAATAATCTCAGCGGCGGCGGCGCAACACGACCAGCAGGCCGAGTCCGCCGAGCAGAGCGGTGGAGGGTTCCGGCACCGCAACCCAGTTGAGCGTGACTCCCGTGGTGTCATAGGTCAGCCCCCAGGCACCTTCGGCGGCAAAATCTCCCGCACCGGTGGTCACCAGCGTGAAATTACCATTTCCATCGTAGCTGCCGTCGCCGGTCACGTTGATGACTTTGAAGCTGCGGTTGCTGTCCCACACGGAGGCCGTGTAGTCGGTGCCCGTCGCCAGCAGGTTGAGGATGGATCCCGTATCCAAGACCAGCGTGCCGCCGGTGACATCCACACCATCATAGTCGGTGCCGCGGGTGGCCAGCGTGTCCCCCGTGAACTGCCAGTCGAGATTGGATCCCGCCTGGAGATTGAGACCGTTCGAAAAGGTGATGACGCCCGGAGAATTGCCCGGAGACAAGGTGCCGCCGCTTTCGATGGTGGTCGTGCCTGCTATCGTGCCACTTCCTCCCAAGATCGCTCCGGTCTGAATGCTGGTCAGGGTGTTGCCGAGGCTGCCATTGACCAAAAGCTTGCCACCGCTGATCGTGGTGGTCCCTGTGTAGCTGTTGATCCCCGTAAGGGTGGTCGTGCCGGATGCCTGGGAGAATCCCGCCGAGCCGGCGAGGCTCGCGGAGATCGAGCCGCCCGTGGAGGTATAGGATGTGCCGGTGAGCGTTCCGTTTTGAATGGTGCCGCCGCCAAGCGTCACCCCACCCACGGTTTGGGAAGTGCCGCCGAGATTGAGAATCGCGGAAGAACCGGTGATGGCGAGAGTGACCGATGATGCCCCAAGCGTGCCGGAACCGGACAGCGCAAGGGTTCCATTCGAAACAGTGGTGGTGCCGGAATGGCTGTTGGCGGCGGAAAGAGTCAATTGACCTGCTCCGGTCTTGGTGAGCGAGGCTCCTGCGGCGGCTTCGCTGATCACCCCGGACACGGTGCCGGTGCGCCCCGTCCCGATATCGAAGGTATGGCTGCCACTGGCCGCCAGTTTCAAGGCGCTGCTTACGGTGAGATCCGTGCTGGCGTCATAGTTTTTGATCGTGCCGTCATTCCAGTTGAACGTGCGCGTCGCCGTGCCCGATCCATTCTGAATGGTCTGTGCCGCGAGGGTCGCACCGCTGTTCAGGTTGAAGGTCGAATTCAACGTACCCGAGCTCTGGGTGCCCATGTTGAGCGTGGTGACCTTCACCGTGCCACCGGTGACGGAGAACGTGGAGTTCAAGGTGCCACCGGAAATGGATATGGTGCCAACATTGAGAGTCGTGGCATCCAGGGTCCCGCCGCCCATCAGGAAGTTGGATGTGAAGGCATTCGCTCCGGCGGTCTTTTGGCCGACCTGGAGCGTTCCAACCAAAGCATCCAGCTGGCTGGCTCCGGTAACGCCGGTTGTGAGATCGACCAAAGCGGTACCGGTGCCGGTCGCCGTGGTGCCCACATTCCAAGCGGCCCTACCCGTGCCGTTGGTAGCGCGGATCGTGAGGGTGGGATTGGAGGCAAGGCCGGTGCGGAACTGGAAGGTGGCGCTGTCCTTGTTGTTATTGTTCAGGACATAAATGGTATCGGCATTGATCGTCGTGGCCTGGCCGAGGTTGACGATGCTCGTCTTCGCCGTATTGCTGCCTGCTCCTCCATCCTGGAGGGAGAAAGCCTTGGCTGTGAAGCTGCTGGTGGTCCCCAGACTGAGCGTTCCGGCACGGGTATTGCCGTTGCCTCCGACAATCACGTTGTTTGCCGTTGCCGAATAAGAGAACGAGGAAAGTGCCGTCATATCCAGCACCACCCGCATCGTGCTGGCGCCTGCCGTCTGCGTTGAGGTGTTCCAGACGCTGAAATCCGAAGTCCCGGCAACGGAGAGCGAACCACTGCCCTTGATCACCGCGGTCGTCGTGGAATTGTTCGACGGATTGTATCCGTTCACCGTCAGACCAGCGATGGTTTGGGAGGTGGCACCGATATCCACGGTACCTAGGGTCCCGGATGTTCCGGATGACGAGAAGGCGAGAGTTGAGCTCGAATTGAGCGCGTTGTTCACGCCCATGGTCAAAGTCCCCGCAGAAACCGTGGTGGCTCCAGTGTAAGTATTCACCGCCGACAGCACCAGATTGCCCGCTCCAGCCTTGGTGAGACCCACGGTTCCATCGATCACCGCGCTGATGGTGGCACTCTTGTTGGTGCCAAGTGCATTGACTGTGATGGTCGGCGTGGTCCCGGCCAGAGTCAGGATGTTCGCGGCGTTCCCGTTGTTATCCAGAATCCAGCCCCCTGCCGTGGACGTGGTGGTGTCTCCGAAAATCAGATTGGTGAGCGTATGCGCTCCATCGAGATGCACCGTGTTGTCCGCGGTGAGGTTGAGCGTGTTGAAGTTTGCGGTGAACCCCGAACCATCCGCTATCGTGCCTCCCGACCAATTCGCCGTATCGCTCCACAAGCCTCCCGACGTGAGGTTGGTCCACGTGCCATCGGCAGCATGGGCTCTCAAGGAAAAGCAGACGACTGTCAGCAGGGGGAGAAAACGAGACTTCATGGATACCAATGCAGTGCACTACGAAATTGCACGCCACCGCCGTCGGGATCAAAACCGCCCAAACCCTAAAATCTGACCAATAGAATAAAGCAGTTTCCTCTACTAGCTTAGCCAAACGGCCGGAACATCAGCATGCGGACTTGGAACGGAGCCAGATCGCCTACCGGAAGCCCGGTCTCCTGCAAGGCGCTCGCCGGCACTCCGAGCTCCAGAGGAGCCGAGAGACACTCGGACAGACGGATCGACGACTCCTCGCCACGCTCCATCCACGCCAAGGCCTCGGAGGGAATGCGGACGTGAACGTTCCGCAGTGTTTCCCGGCCGTTCAGATTGGCAAGCATCAGAAAGCTCTGTCCGCTGGTGACATCGTGGCGGAGGAAGGCGAACAACCAGTGGCCGCTGTGGGTCTCATCCCCCACCCGGCCGAACCATGGGTTGTGCTCATTGGAAGCATTCAATCCATAAAATCCGCCCGCCGTGAAGGCAGGCTCGCGCAAGACCTTCAGCAGGTCGAAATACCACTGGCAGAGTTCCACCTGGGAAGGAGCCAACCCACCCTGCCGCATCTTCACCACTTCCGGCATGCTGCCGTAGTCGAAAATACTGGTGCGGCCATCACCACCACCGAACCCCATCCGCTCCGAAGCCTGCTCCCCCACTTCCTGACCATTGTAGATCATGATGGGCCCGCGGCTCATCCCCAGCAGGATCGCGGACACCGGTTTTCCCACCGGCAGTCCGAGACCGCCCCAGTGGAGAAAACTGGCGAGCCGCACCTCATCGTGGTTCTCCGCATAGTGCAGCGAGCGATGAAAGCACCCACCGGAAGTAGGCACGGAATTGAGATCATTCGCCCAGGCGCTCCCGTCATAAATGCTCTTCAGCACCTTGTAAGGTGGATGGTCATAGACCGCATCGAAGCCGGCATCGAGAAGCGCTTCGAGCACATCTCCATCGGTCAGCTTCATCGGGTCGCTGTCATAAGCCTCGCCGAAGAAATAGACCTCCGGGTCCCTTGCCCGGCATCGCTTGACCGCCCAGCGCCAGAACTCCTGCGGAATCATGTGGGCCATGTCCACGCGGAAGCCGCTTACTCCGAATTCCTGCCAATGCGCGAGAACCGCATCCATGGTGCGCCAGGTTTTCGGCACCTCTCCCACTGGGGTATCCGACCCGGGTAGATGGGAAGTATCCCGACCGGTGGTGAAATCGTGACCGTAGTTGAGCTTCACCGTCTCATACCAATCGTGGATCGAGGGTTGCCATGAGATCACATTGTTGCCGGTGACCTTGCCGACATGACGCTCCGGCGCGAATGAGCCGTCCGCCACTGGCAGCCGCAGCGGTGGCCCCTCCCCGGGATCGCTGGCGCGCAGGTAGAAGAAATGATTCTCCGGCGCGAAAAACACCGAGGGATCATCGCCGGTGCCAAAGGTGAGTTCGGGTCGCACGTCGGACGCATAGGTCCGGGCGACATGGTTCGGCACGAAGTCGATGACCGCCTTCAGCCCATGGCGTCTGCACCGCTCCAGCAGCGCCTCGAATTCATCGAGCCGCTTGTCTGGATCCACAGCGTAATCCGGACACACGTCGAAGTAATCACGGATCGCATAAGGGCTGCCAGCGATGCCCTTCAAAATCGCCGGATCATCGGCCGGGCGATCCGGATAGGCCGTTCCGGAAGCCTGCTCCAACACGCCGGTGAGCCAGACATGGGTGAACCCGGCGGCCACCAGTGACTCCAGCACGCCATCGTCGATATCGTCGAATTTCCCGCAGCCGCTCTGCTCCAACGTGCCATGCGGAATCGTCGGACGGGTGCTTCCGAACAAGCGGACGAAGAGCTGATAGATGACGGGCCGGGACATCGGGACTCTAACAAAGCAGAGCCGGAGCCAGGTCGCAAACGGGTTCCGCAGCGGCCGCAGGCCGACAGCAAGCGGCCCTCTCAACAGCGTGCGACGGGTCTCTCCTCCTTGCCAGCTGCGTATTTTCCGCCATGAATCGCATGAATGCCGCAACTTCGCGATTTCTTGCGCGTTCTTGAAACGAGCCCGCCTCCGTGAAACGCTATGGGGTTGGGGAATCTCCTTGCCCGTTCGTGTGCACCGAACAGCATTGCCAAGTATAGCCTATCATCCGATGACGACCGAAGAATTGCAGGATCAGATCGCCGCCACCAGCGGCTGGCTCCACGCCGTGAAAGATGAAATGGGCCGCGTGCTCGTCGGGCAGGATCGCCTGGTGGACCGCCTGTTGATCGGCCTGCTGTGCAACGGCCACATCCTTCTGGAAGGTGTCCCCGGCCTCGCCAAAACGCTGGCAGTCAAGGCGCTGTCCGGATCGCTGCACGCCAGCTTTGCGCGCTTCCAGTTCACTCCGGACCTGCTGCCTGCGGACTTGCTCGGCACCATGGTTTACAACCCGCAGGAGGCCACCTTCGCCCCGAAACTGGGCCCGATCTTCAACAACCTGATCCTGGCGGACGAAATCAACCGCTCCCCGGCCAAGGTCCAGTCCGCCCTGCTGGAAGCCATGCAGGAACGCCAGGTCACCCTCGGCGACCGCACCTACAAGCTCCCCGAGCCGTTCCTCGTGCTGGCCACCCAGAACCCGATCGACCAGGAAGGCACCTACCAGCTTCCGGAAGCCCAGCTCGACCGCTTCCTGCTCAAGGTCACCGTGGGCTATCCGACCAAGGACGAGGAGCTGACCATTCTCGACCGCATGGCGACCTCCGCCGCCCCTTATCAGACCAAGTCGGTGGCCACTCCCGAGCAGGTCGGAGGATCCCGCGCGCTGGTCAACAGCGTCTACATCGACTCCTCGGTGCGCGAATACATCGTTCAGATCATCCACGCCACCCGCTTCCCGCTGACCGTGGATGCACCGCTGAAGAATCTCATCCGTGCCGGTGCCTCGCCACGCGGCACCATCAACCTCGCGCTCACCGCCCGTGCCCGCGCCTTCATGCAGGGCCGCGCCTTCGTCACCCCGCAGGACGTGAAGGACATGGTGCATGACGTGCTGCGTCACCGTATCCTCCTCAGCTACGAAGCCGAAGCCGAGGAAGTGACCACCGACTCCATTCTGGATCGCATCGTCGCCAAGGTGCCGGTGCCCTAAGGAACTCTACCCAGCCCCAGGACGGGATGCTCACCGACGCCCAGATCGAGGAAATGATGTCGCGCGTGCGCAAGCTCGAGCTCAAAGCTCGCAGGCTCGTGCGCGAATCGTTTTCCGGCGAATACCATTCGTCATTCAAAGGCCAGGGACTCGATTTCGACGACTTCCGCGAGTATCAGCACGGCGATGAGGTGCGCTTCATCGATTGGAACGTCACCGCCCGGATGAACCAGCCGTTCATCCGCAAGTTCCGCGAGGAGCGTGAGCTGGCGCTTGTGCTCGCCGTGGATGTCTCCGGCTCCGCCGACTACGGCAGCGAAAGCCTCAGCAAACGCGAGGTGATGGCGGAAGCAGCGGCAGTTCTTGGGTTCAGCGCACTACAGAACGGAGACAAGGTCGGATTGCTGGTGTTCGCCAATGAGCCGATCCTCTTCGTCCCTCCCGGCAAGGGCACCCGCCATCTGCTGAGATTGGTGCGGGAAATTCTGATCGCCCGCCCGAACCAGCCCGGAACCTCCGTGGCCGCCGCCTGCGACTTTCTGGTCCGCACGTTGCGGCGGAAATCGCTGGTGTTCATGATCTCCGACTTCCAGTCCGATCCAATCGACAAGCCCCTGGCCAAGCTCGCGCGCAAGCATGAGACACTGGCCCTCCGCGTATCCGACCCTCTGGAAGCAGAGCTTCCGCGTGCCGGTCGCGTGGTCATGATCGATCCGGAAACCGGCCTCGGATTGCAGGTCAATACCAACAGCGCCCGGGTTCGCGAGGAATACGCACGCCGCACCCGTGAGCAACATGAAGGAGTCGCTTCCGTGCTGAAGAAAAACGGCATTGATACCGCGGAACTGAGCACCCGCCACGACTCCCTGCCCGCCCTCCACAAGCTGCTGAAAAAGCGCAGTCGCAAGCGCACGGCCTGAAGATGGAAGAGAAACCGACATTCGAACTTCATCCCCCGCCCGCACCGGACAAGCTCCTGCCCGGCCCCGGATGGGACATCCCCGCATGGCAGCTCGCGGTTGGAGGCGGAGCATTGCTCCTACTGATCGTCCTGGCCGTGATCCTCATCCGTAAGAAGAAGCCGCAGGATCTGGTCTCCATCCGCAAGCGAGCCTATCAGGATGCCCTGCGCCGCCTTGAGGAAGCCCGCCCTGCAGGCAGCCGCGAGGCCGCCACGCTGGCCTCCTTCGTGCTGCGCCGCTATCTCGCCGTGGTCGCCCAGGATCGCGCGCTCTATGAGACCCATGAGGAATTCGTGGGCAGGCATGATGTTCTCCAGAAACTTCCGGATGAAACCCGCCGCCAGATCGTGGAAGGCTTCAGCCATCTCGCGTCTCTGAAATACGGCCGGGAAACCCGTACCGGGGAAGGTGCACCTGTCATCGAATCCTCCCGCACCTTGCTCGAAACCCTCCACCGGGACCTCGCGGCATGACCGAATTTTTCCAGCACTTCCGATTTGCAGAGCCATGGTGGCTGACGCTGTTGATCCCGTTCCTGTTCCTGCTGCTGCTGCGCCGGGGCCGGGGTGCCGCCGCCGCCATCTCATTCCCGAACGTGCCGATCCTCGCTTCGATCGGCGGCAAGGTCCGTCAGGGAGCTTGGAACTTCGGCCTGCCACTCGCTTGGCTGGCCTTGGCCGTCACCGTGGTCGCCCTCGCCCGCCCCGTTTGGCGGAATGAATATCAGAGCCGCAGCGCCAGTGGCATCGACATCGTCATCGCCTTCGACCTCTCGCTTTCCATGGAGATCGCGGACTTCGTGGACGAGCGCGGTGCCGAATTGCAGCGCATCGACGCGGCGAAGTCGGTGGTGAAGGATTTCATCAGCGGCCGCCCGGACGACCGCATGGGCCTCGTGGTTTTCGCGGGCAAGCCCTACAAGGTCAGCCCGATCACACTGGATCACCAATGGCTGCTCAATGGTCTGGCCGATCTCCATCTCGGGGGTCCCAATGATCCGCGAGGCCGGATAGGCACCGTGGAGGAACAGGGCACCGCGATCGGCTCGGCGCTGGCCACCTCCGCGATGCGGCTGAACTCCCGTGACGCCAAGAGCAAAGTCATCATCCTGGTCACGGACGGCTCCAACAACTCGGGCAAGATCTCCCCTCTGGAAGCAGCCGAACACGCCAAAACCCTGGGCATCAAGATCTACACCGTGGCGATCGGAACCCCGGATGGCCGTGTTGCAGGAAACGTCCAGCGCTATCCGCGCCAGGAGTTTGACCTGCCCACGCTCCAGAAAATCGCCCAGACCACGGGTGGCGAACATTATTACGCCAAGACTTTTGCTGCTCTGAAGGACTATTTCAAAGCGATCGACCGGCTGGAAAAAACAGAGGCGAAGTCCCTGACAGTCGTCGATGATACCGAGTTATACCCCAAGTTCGTAGCCGCCGCCGCCGTGCTGGCTTTCCTGTCGTGCCTGATTCTGGCTCTGAACCCGCCACTCTCTTCCTGACATGAGCCTCGCCGAACCCACCATGCTGTTCCTGCTGGCACTGGTTCCGCTTCTCGGAATCGTGGCGATGGTGACCTCGCGCCTGCGCGGCCGCCGCTGGCAGGCCTTCGTCGCCAACCGCCTGCGTCCCGCACTCTTGAAAAGGACGGACGTGTTCGGCCGCTGGCTGGCCTTCATCTTCGCCCTCGTGGCCTTCACCTCGCTGGTCTGGGCCCTCGCGAAACCACAGGGAGACGCTGGCACCGTCTCCGAGAACGTGAAGGGCCGGAACATCCTCTTCGCCCTCGATCTCTCCCGCAGCATGCGGGTGGATGACGTGAAGCCGGACCGACTCTCGCAGGGCAAGGCCATCATTTACGAGATGATGGAAGCCATGCCGAACGACCGCATGGGATTGGTCGGCTTTGCCGGCACTCCGTATCTCTTCGCCCCCCTGACGGTCGACCACGCGGCGGTGAAAGAAACCGTCGAGCAGATTGACGAGACCTGGATCCCTACCGGCGGTTCGAACATTGTCGACGCGCTCAAGTTCTCCATCGAGGCACTCAAGAAAACCGGCATCAAAAACAATGCGCTGGTGTTCATCAGCGACGGCGAGAAACACGATGGTGCGCTGGATGACGTGCTCGCCGAAGCCACCAAGGCCGGAGTTTACATCTTCACCGTCGGTGTCGGCACGGAGAACGGCGCGGAAGTCCCTCAAATTGACATGCCCGGAGGCCGCTTCCACGACCGCCAGGGCCGCACCGTGCTCAGCCAGATGCACCCTGAGATTCTCAGGAAAATGGCCGAGGGCACCAAAGGCCACTTCGTGGTCGCTGGCACCGGCGTCGACATTCCGGCTTTGGCCCAGACCGCCCTGGCGGACATCGATCAGTTCGAGCTTCAGGGACGGGAGAAAAAGGTGACCAAGGAATTCTACCAATGGTGCCTGGGGCCGGCCATCGTGGCGCTGCTCGTTTCCATTCTCTCCGCCACCCGCTGGCGTCCGGTAGCCACCCGGGCAGCCGTTGCCACGACCTTGGCCGGCACGATCTCCACCTCTGGTGCCGCGACGCCGCAGGAAGCAAAGTTGGCCGCGAATGCGAGCCACTTCGAGGAAGCCCGCTCCGACTACCGCGGGCTCGCCGAAGGGGCAAAGAGCGAAGAGGACTCCTTCCGTTACCGCCTCGCGGAGGGCGAAGCCTCCTACAAGGGAGCCGACTTCCGCAAAGCTGCGGAGGCTTACAGCCGCGCCCTGATGTCGGACAATCCCGAGGTGGAGAAGAACGCCCACCTGGGAGCTGGCGCTTCCCTCTTCCATCTCGGATGGCAGTCGCTGGGCAATGAAACCTATCCTGATCCGGCTCCGGAAGACACCCAGGCCTTCGATGCGCTGGTGAAAGCGAAGCTCAAGGAACTCGCGGAGGGCGAAGTCCCGGAAGTCGGCGAGACCGAAACCTACACGTTTTTCAATTCGCTGATCGTCAACTGGACCGACGCCATCCGCCACTACAACTCCGCCCTCAAGCTGGCACCCAACGACAAGGACGCGGACCAGAACCGGGCGCTCGCCGTCCGTTACCTTGAGCGCTTGGAAGAGTTGTTCAAAGAACAGTCCAACGAATCCCAGCAACAGATCCCGCAGGAGATGGGTCCAGGCCCCGGCGACCCGCAGGATCAGGAAGGCGATGGTGACGGTGAAGGCAATCCCGGCAAAAACGGCAAGGGCGGGGACAAGAACAAGGACCAAGGCCCGAACGGGGACGAGAAAGACAAGGGCGCCGGGGGCGACAAGGAAGACAAGAACAAGGGCAAAGGCGGTAAGGACGAGAAACGTCCGGGCGAAACGCCCCGGGAGCGCGCCGAGCGGATTCTGGGTGAAAACCAGGACCAACAGAAGGGCCCGACCGGACAGGGCAACCGGAGAGACTATTTGAGACCAGAGAAAGATTGGTGACATGAGGATCAGAGATTTCATCCACAAAGCCAGCCGCGCCTTTGCGCTGCTGGCGCTCATCACATCCTCCGCCTCGGCGGAGGTCGCCGTGCAGGCGACGATGTCGAGCCGCTTCCTCGCGCGTGGTGAGACCGCGTCTTTCGAGGTGACGATTCTCAACGGCCTGCCCCGGCTGGAGCGCGCCCCGACGGTGCCGCCGGTACCGGATGTCAGAATCGAAGCGGGACGCCCGGAACCCCGGATGATCTCCGCCCGCCGCAGTGGCTACGTCTTTCCCTTTGAGGTGTCATCCTACAAGGAAGGCCGCCACGTCATCCCGGCGATCGCCCTCCAGTTGGACGGCAGGACCTACACCACCGCGCCGGTGGAATTCACCGTTTTCAATCCCGATGAGCTGAAGTGGTCGGAAGCCACCGTCGGCAAAAGCAATCAGACGCTGCGTTATTCGGCTTCATTCCATCCGTTGAAGGACGATCCCTATGAAGGGGAAACCGTGCCGGTGGAGATCAAGCTCTACATCCCGCAGGGTGTGCAGGTGGAGGACTGGGGGATTCCGGAGTTCGAGCGGGATGGTGTCGCCTGTTGGCGCTTCGAACCGGCCGTATGGCCCGGCCAGACGAATGTCCTCGGACGCTCCTACACCTCGCTGGCCTACCCCAGCTCGATGTCCGCCACCCGTTCCGGCACCGTGAGCATTGGCTCCGCCAGCCTCCGGTTGATGCTCCGGACCGTCACGAACGACCCGTTCCCTCGCATGGAAGCCACCCCGGTCTACCTTGCGATCCCGAAGTACGATCTCCAGGCCAAGAAGCTGCCGGAAGGAGCCCCCGCCGGATTTGCCAATGCGGTCGGCACCTTCACGATGACCTCCCAGACCACGCAGACGGAACTGCGTGAAGGCGATCCCCTCTCGGTGGATGTGACAGTAAGCGGCACGGGCAATCTCGATGCGATGACCGCACCCAAGCCCAAGGATACGGAAGGCTGGAAAATCTATGAAGCCTCCGCCGAGCAGCGTGGAGACGAGCGTCGCCAGGAAAGCGGCTCGGTGACCTTCCACCAGTTCATGCGCCCGCTGGCGGACAAGGCGGCGGTGCCACCGTTCCAGTTGGTCTATTTCGACCCGCATCTCGGTGAATACAAGACCATCGAGACCGCCGCAATCCCGCTCAAGCTGCTGCCCTCGCTGAAGGACAAGGGGCTGGCCACCGGCTCTCTAGCTCCGCCTCCGGCCGTCGGCATGCCGGTGGAGAAAATGAACGACATCCTCGGCCTCGTGCAGCCTTCTCGCGTGGTCCTTCCCGGCACGACCTCCCTCCCTACCTGGACTTGGCAGGTGGTCGCCGGGTTCATCGCCCTGCTGCTGGCAGCCAAGGCACTGTGGATGCGGATCGGACCGCGGATCCGGATGGAACCGGAAGTGGCCGCCCGCCGTCAGGCATTCCGCGAGCTGGAGCGCGCAGCCGCCGGAGATCATCCCTCGTTCCTGCGTCAGGCTGGTCGCTACATCGAAAAGTGGCTGCCCAAGGCTGCGAACGAAGATTCATCCCTTCACGCCATCTTGGAAGAACGTGATGCCACCTGCTATCGCGGCGAAGCTTCTGCGGATGGCAAGGGCGACCGCTCACGGCGGAACTCGATTCTCAAGGTCATCCGCAAGTCCGCGTGGCTCTGGCTGGCCGTGTGTTGGATCGGCTCCGTCCACAACGCCAAAGCCGCTGGCGACGAACAACTCCAGGCCAATGCCGTCGCAGCTTACGATTCCGCGGAATACGAAAAGGCCATCCAGATGTGGCTGGATGCGGGCCCATTCGACCGACTCTCCGCCGATACACTCTACAACATCGGCAATGCCTGCTACCGCTTGGGCGTGCCGGGTCACGCGGCGCTCTATTACCGCCGGGCCTTGGAGCGTGATGCCTCACACGCGGAGTCCCTGCAAAACCTGCGCTTCCTCGAGCGCAAGTACGGTGCCATTTCCAACAAGTGGACGGATTTCCAATACGCGCTGACACGTCTGCAACTTCAAACCTGGCGGAACATCCTGTGGGCCGGCATCTGGCTGGTGGTCCTCGGAATTCTGATCTGCCTCGCCACCCGGCCCGGAGCCCGTGTCCGCATCCCGGCGGTGGTGGGACTCATCATGGGACCGATGGTGGCAGCGGCCGGAGCCTTCGGTTGGCACAACTATCCGGATGACTCGCGCTTCGCTCCTGTCGAAAAGCAAGCGGTGGTGGTGGCTGAAAACTCCGCCCTCCACGCCGAAGCCTCCCGCACTTCCCAGGAAGTGATCGACGCCAAGGTGGGCACCCTCTGCGAAATCCTGAAGGATCGCGGCGATTGGCTGTATGTCAGCTTCACCACCAAGAGCCGGGGCTGGATCCCGGTCGAAGAAGTGGAGAAAATCATCCCGGACAAGGACAGGAAGCCGGAGGCACCGAAGCTTCACAAGCCCGACGCCGACAGTCGGAGCACGTGATCCCCTTGGAGAGTGGGGTTCAAAAGTGAAGCGTCATTCACCGAAGAACTCCATCTGCTCCACAGCCTCCGGGTCCTCAAAACGCAGCGCCACGCCGATGAGGCGGACGGGTTTCCCCTCTCCGCGTTTCCACGCTTCCCGGAGCAGCTCCTCGAAAATCTCCTCATCGATCCGTGCATGAGCCCGTTCAGCGGTGGTGCGGGTGAAGTCCGCGAACTTCAGCTTCACCACCAGGCTCTTCACCACACGATCGGAATGATGGCGGTCGAGATCCTCCTTCAAGCCTTCCAGCAGCGCCCGCATGGGAGGTACCGCCGCCTGCGGCGTGAGCACGTTTTCGGAGAATGTCTCCTCGGACCCCAGTGACTTGCGGGTCCGGTCGGCCTGCACCGGCCGATCGTCCAGACCTCGACAGAGATTCCAAAGCTCCAGCCCCCATTTGCCAAACCGCTTGGCGAGCTCGATGCGATCGAACTTCCGCAGATCCGCGCACGTTTCCACCCCCAAGGCCGCCAGCTCCTCCCGCCCGCGTTTGCCCACCCCCCACAGCCGCCCGACCGGCAGTGCGGCGACAAAGGCATCCACCTCCTCCGGGGACACCTCGAACTGCCCGTCCGGCTTGTTCCAATCGCTGGCGATCTTCGCGACCATCTTGTTCGGCGCGATCCCCGCGGACGCAGTGAGCCCGGTTTCCTCGCGGATCTGGGCACGGATTTCCCGGGCGATCGCCGCGCCATCGCTCTGGAGATGGGACACGTCCAGGTAGGCCTCATCCAGCGACAACGGCTCGATCGCCTCGGTGAATCGCCCGAAGATCGAGCGAATGCGGGCACTCTCCGCCCGGTAGAGATCGAAGCGGACGGGCACCAGGATGAGATGCGGGCACAGCTCCAGCGCCTTGAAGACCGGCATCGCGGAGCGGCAGCCGAATTTCCGCGCTTCGTAGTTGGCCGTGGTCAGCACACCCCGGCGGCGGCTGCCCCCGACCGCGACGGGGCGCCCGCGCAAGGCCGGGTTTTCCCGTTCCTCGATGGCGGCGTAGAAACAATCCATGTCGATATGGATGATTTTCCGCATGGGGCTCTCTTGCGCGGGCGGCGGTCTTGCCATAGGGATTTAGACGATGAAACGACGTTCCGCCATTCTCGCCATCCTCCTGCTGCCGCTTTGCGCGTTCGGTGAGGAATCCAAGGGCAAACCTGCCACCGATGCCAAGCCGACTGCTGCCGCCAAGGTCGAAAAAGTCCGTGTCAAAACCAGCAAGGGGGAATTCGTGATCGAATTGAACCGTGAAAAGGCACCGGCCACCGTGACGAACTTCCTGAGCTACGTGAACAAGAAGTTCTACGATGGCACGGTCTTCCACCGGGTGATGCCGAAATTCATGATCCAAGGCGGCGGTTTCTACCAAGCCACGGGCCGTCTGATGCAGAAGGAAGTCGACAAGCCGGTCAAAAACGAGGGCAACAACGGCCTCAAGAACCTCCGCGGCACGGTCGCCATGGCCCGCACTTCCGATGTCGACAGCGCCACCAGCCAGTTTTTCGTCAATGTCGTCGACAATCCCGACCTCGATTACCCCCTCAACGGCGGTTACGCCGTCTTCGGCAAGGTCGTGGAAGGCATGGATGTGGTCGACAAGATCAAGGACGTGGACACCCACAATGCCGATCTGTCCATGAAGCACCCGGTGACCGGACAGGCCATGCGGCTGCCCTCCGAGAACGTTCCGGTGGAAGCGGTGGTGATCGAGTCCATCAAGGCGGAATAATTCCAGCCCAGCCTGCATTTTCCCCAAGCGCGGATCCAACGATCCGCGCTTTTTTCGTTTCCAGCTCTCCGGCCTAATGGGGGTGACAGCGGGGCGGGTTTCCTTTAACCAAAGCGCCGATGCAACTCTGGCTCTGCCCGCTCATCGCCTTTCTTCTCGGCTCCATCCCCTTCGGCCTGCTGATCGCCAAGGCGAAGGGCATCGACATCCGCCAGCATGGCTCCGGCAATATCGGGGCCACCAACGTGCTGCGGGTGGTGGGCAAGAAATACGGCATCACCTGCCTGTTCCTGGATGCTCTGAAAGGACTCATCCCCACCCTGCTCGGCATCACGCTGATCCGCTATGCCGGAGCCAGTGAGGCCATGACGATCAAACCGCTGCTCAGCAAGGCCATCGAAGTGGTGCAGTGGAAAGCCCAGCTCTTCCAGGTCATCACCGGACTGTTCGCCATCCTCGGACACAACTACTCGCCATGGGTCGGCTTCAAGGGCGGCAAAGGCATCGCCACTTCCGCCGGCGTCCTGATCGCCCTCATGCCCGCCGGAGTGGTGATCCTGATCGTGGTCTGGCTGCTTCTTTTCCTCACCACCCGCTACGTGTCCGTAGCCAGCATCGGCGCGGCAGCCCTGCTGCCGGTGATCATGATTACGGGCTCCGCCGTACATGGCAAACTGGCGAATGGCACTTGGAACAAACCCCTGTTCGCCTTCTCCGTGGTGATCGCCGTGCTGGCGATCTGGAAACACCGTGCGAATATCCAGCGCTTGCGGAACGGGACGGAAAACCGCTTCCAACCGAAGTCGAAGCGCAACGCCTGAACCCGATCTCCCCCAAGTCCCGTGACTTCCGCCGCCATCCTCGGTTCAGGCTCCTTCGGCACCGCTCTCGCCACCCTGCTCGCACCCAAGCTGGGCGAGGTCGTGATCATCGGCCGCGATCCCGCCACCGCCGATTCGATTTCAAACGCCCACAAGAATCCCCACTACCTCAAGGATCTCACGCTCGCGGACAACATCCGCTGCACCATTGATCTGGGCGAGGCTGTGAAACATCCGCTGGTCCTGTTCGCAGTGCCTACTTCGGCCACACGCAGCATTGCGGAAGAACTGGCACAGCGCGGGCTCGGCCCTTCCACCATTCTGCTTTCCTGCGCGAAGGGCATCGAGAAAACCACCGGCGAGCGCATGAGTCAGATCCTGCGCGAGGTCTTTCCGGACAATCCGATCGCCGCGATCTCGGGCCCGAATCACGCGGAGGAAATCGCCAATCGCCTGGCCACCTGCGCGGTCATCGGCTCGGACGATCCGGCGCTGGCCATCCAGCTTCAGGAACTGTTCACGCTCCCGCATTTCCGCTCCTACACCAGTGACGATGTCGCGGGGATCGAACTCGGTGGCGCGGTGAAGAACGTCTTCGCCATCGCCGCCGGAATCGCCCATGGACTGGGAGTGGGCGACAACGCGGTGGCCGCACTGGTCACGCGAGCCCTCGCGGAAATGACCCGCCTTGGCGTGGCTCTGGGTGGTCAGGTCGAGACCTTCTCCGGCCTCTCCGGCATGGGCGACCTCATCGTGACCTGCTTCTCGGAGCATTCCCGCAATCACCGTGTCGGTTTTGCCCTCGGCCAGGGCAGGACACTGGAGGAAGCCGTCAATTCACTCGGCATGGTGGCGGAGGGCGTGCCGAACACGCTCTCCATTCACGATGCCGCCCGCAAGGCTGGCGTCCGCACCCCGATCATCGACGCCGTCTACGGCATCCTCTACCAAGGCAAGCCCGCCGCCCGTGCGATGCACGAACTGCTGACGCGCGATCCCCGCCCGGAAACCGATTCCAGCTCTTCCTGATTCCTCTTATCCCATGAAGGAAATTCTCGATCTCTTCCTGCACCTGCAGGATCACCTCAATGATTTCACCCGCGAGCACGGTTCGTTGATCTACGGCCTCCTGTTCCTGATCGTTTTCTGTGAAACGGGACTGGTGATCACCCCTTTCCTGCCGGGTGATTCCCTGCTGTTCGCTATCGGAGCGATGGCGGCAAACCCGGATTCCGGGCTCAATATCTGGATCGCGGCAGCCACGCTGCTGGCAGCCGCGGCTCTCGGAGACACCACCAACTACTGGATCGGTCGCAGTATCGGCAAATGGCTCACGCACCGTTTCCCGAAGATCGTCAAACCCGCCTATCTGGAAAAGACCCACAAGTTCTACGAGAACTATGGTGGCAAGACCCTGATCCTCGCCCGGTTCGTGCCCATCGTCCGCACCTTCGCCCCCTTCGTGGCGGGCAGCGGCACCATGCCCTTCCGCAAGTTCATCTCCTTCAGCTTCTGCGGCTCGCTGCTGTGGGTCGGGTTGATCCTGCCTGCCGGATGGTTCCTCGGTGGCGTCCCCTTCGTCAAAAAGCACTTCGAAATCGTCGTGCTGGCCATCATCGGCATCTCGCTGCTGCCGGTGATCATCGAGGTTCTGAAAGCCAAACTGCGCGCAAAGCAGCAGTCGTCTGAAACTCCCGCAGAGTAAGCGGAGGCAAGGGAGTTTGCGGGACTCGAAAAAAAAAATCCACGCAACCTGTAACGAACCTACCGCTTCGCGCTAAATAGGGAGAGGGGAGCATGTCCCCTGCTGCGCCATGGCCTCTCCCCTCACGCAATCCTCCGTGGACCTGGATGACGATTCCCTCGTCGTCCGGACTCTGGCAGGTGATCTGGAGGCCTTCGGCGTGCTGCTCCGCCGGGAACTGCCGGGGGTCCGCGCCTTTGTGGCCCTCAAGCTGCCGGTGCCGCATCTGATCGACGAAATCGCCCACGAGACCTTCGTCCACGCGTTTCATCACCTGCGGGAGTTCGAAACCGGCAAGCCGTTCCGCCCTTGGCTCCGGGCGATCGCTGGCAATCTCATCCGGCAGGAACTCCAGCGATTCGCCCGGCAGCGAGTGAACCTGGACAAACTGGAACAAGCCCGGGCTGATCACTTCCTCCAGCGGTCGGAGCTCGTCGATTCCGATGAACTGATCTATCTGGAAGAATGTCTCGGCAGTCTGCCGGAGGTCTCAAGGGTGCTGGTTGAAGAACGCTACCGCCACGCCCGCGGCTCCAAGGAGATCGCGGAGCGTTGCGGCCGGTCGGATGAATGGGTCCGTGTCACCCTGTATCGCATACGCGAGCAGTTGAGAAACTGCATTGAATTCAAACTCCGCGGAGGTGCCCATGAATATTGACCGCGATATTCTGGAGCACCTCGATCAAGGTTCACCTTCGGGCGACGTTGATCCGTGGGAGGCCGCTCTTTGCGACGATCCGGAAGCTTTCTCCGCACTTTGGGAACAGCGCCGGATCGATGAGGCGCTGAAAGCCCTCCATGCCCCCTCCCCGATCTCCCTGGAGGCGTCGATCCTTGCCAATCTGCAAGGTTCCACCCGTGAAGAACTCGCCAACCGCACTCTTGCCGTACTTTCCCGCCGCAAGACGATCCGGCGTTTCCTTCCGGCTCTCGCTGCCGCTGCGGCTGCGGTGCTGTTGATGGCAGGCGGCTGGTGGCTGCGCGCATCCCGCCCGGTACCCGTTCTGGCCACGCTTCAATCCGGTTCTTCCGCCCGATGGGCATCCTCACGCCAACCGGCTGCCGGAGCGCTCGGAAAAGGCTCGTGGCGGTTGGAGTCGGGGATCGCGGAGCTGTCCTTGTCCGATGGTACGATGGTCACCGTACAAGGACCGGCCGATTTCGAACTCAACCGGACCGGCCGGGTGGAACTCCGCTCCGGAAGATTGTCCGCCTCCGTCCCCGAAGCAGGGGCCGGATTCACGATTGGCACCCCGGCGGGTGATGTCACCGATCTCGGCACGCGTTTCGGAGTGGATGTGAACTCGAGCGGTGGGACCGAGACCCACGTCCTGGAAGGACGTGTTCGGGTATCTCCTGCCTCCGGTTTCCACCAGCCCATGCAGGAACTCGTCCGCGGACAGGCACTGAACCTGAACCCGGACACCCACGCGATGGAGACGGTGTCCTTCAATCCGTCTTTCTTCCCTGCTCCAGCACGGGAACTCTCCGATCTGCTCAATGGCGGCGGATGGGAACCGGGAACTTCTCTCTCAACGCGTGGCCTTCCGGATACCTCAGGACGGTGGGGTGGAGACAAGGCGACGGTCAGTGGAGCTTGGAGAGGAGTCACTCCATACGAAGGCAAGGGCATGCTGAGGTTTCTGGAGAACTCCAGCGAGCTTCCCGGAAGTCTCAAAACCTCCGATCTCAACTCTTCGGAGCAATGGCAGTTCATCGACCTGTCACCGCTGCGCAGGGAAATCGATCGCGGGGATGTGGAGGTGGAGGCGGACGTACACGTCAATCAGACCGCTGGGAAACCCGCCCGCTTCAGTCTTTCTCTCCAAGCTCTGAAAGGTGGCCCCAACTCACGCAATCTCCGGGAAAAAATTCTAAATGGCATGCCGGACACCTATCTCGTCGGCAGCCGCACCAATTTGATGCCGGACACCAATCCCGGCACCTGGCAGCGCATCCGGGTCCGGCTTACGCTGCCGCCTTCCACCCGCAGTGTGCTGATCGCACCACGCGTGGCCCTGCCTCCCGATCACCGTTCCGAAGGCTATTTCGCGGATGGCCTCTCGTTCCGCGTGATGATTCCTCCCCAGCCCGGCCAATGAGGTCTCTCCCTCTCTCCCTCTCTCCTAGGTCTCCTCTGCTCCAAAATATTGCAGTCAATAAAACCAACCCCATGAGATCCATCCGCCTTCATCCCCCGGCACTTCCCTTCTTCTGTGGAGTGCTGTTCCTCCAGCTCTCGTCAACCTGTCTGGCAGCAACCAAAACGTGGAACGGCAGCTCCAACAACAGCTGGGGCATCGCCGCAAACTGGACCGCCTCCGGCATTCCAGCCACCACGGACGACTCCGTCTTCACAGGCACTTCGACGAACGGTTTCAATCTCCACCTCGGCACGGCAAACCGTTCCATCGCCAGCGTCACTTTCGACGCGACCGCCACCACTCCTTACACCCTCTACCTCGGCGATGGCGTGAGCATGCCATTCACGAACTCCCGGACTTTGACGGTCGGCACGGGAGGCATCACGGTGAATGCGGGTTCACACGTCATCCAAGGAACGGGCACCACCAATGCCGAACTGAGTCTGGGCAACAGCACGTTCAACATCGCCACTGGCACCACACTGGCCTTCAACGCACGGCTGGGTGCGGCCAGCAGCTCCAACAACTACACCAAGTCGGGAGGTGGCACGCTGGTCATCAATGCAGGCAATGGCAACTCCGGGGGGTGGAATTTCTCCTCGGGATCCACAGGATTCACCGTGGCCGCAGGTGTACTGAAACTCGCCACGAGCGGGGCCACGGGAAATTCGTCCAACAAGTTCAGGGTGTCTTCCGGAGGTACACTGGAGCTCGCCTCTGCGGGTGCCTACAACTCGGCCAACGGAACGCTCACTCTCAATGGAAGCGGCGCTGAAGGAGTGGGAGTGATCCACGCCACCGCCACCACCACCATCGGAGCCGGGACCGGATCCCTGACCCTGGCAAGTTCATCCTCCGTAGCCGCGGATGCGTCCCAAACGCTGACGGTGAACCAGGTCATCACCGGCTCCGCTTCCGCCGATCTCACCAAGATCGGCGCTGGCACCCTGGAGCTGAAAGGAGTGAACACCTATCCGGGAAACACGCTGGTCTCCGCTGGCTCGCTGCTGGTGAACAACACCTCCGGCTCGGGGACCGGCTCCGGACAAGTCACCGTGAGCGGCAGCTCCACCCGCATCGGTGGCACGGGCACGATTTCAGGAACCGTCGATTGTGCCGGCATTCTCGCTCCAGGGAGCGGTGGCATCGGTACACTCACCACCGGCTCCACCTCCCTCAGCGGCACGCTGGCCATCGAAGTGAATGGAACCAATGCGGACAAGCTCACCGCCAATGGAGATCTCACCCTCACGGACGCCACGCTTTCCGTCTCGGTGGTCGGCAGCGCGCTCAGCGAACCCTGCGTGATCGCCACCTGGACCGGTGTCTTGACCGGAACATTCAGCTCGGTGCCTTCGGGTTACACGGTCACCTATGACACGGACAACAAGCAGCTGATCCTCACGCCGCCGACCTCCGGTTACAGCGCATGGGCCGCACTCAACAGCCTAGCCTCCGGCAGCGACGGACCCACCGATGATCCGGATCACGACAACCTGCCCAATCTGTTGGAATACGTCCTCCTGGCGAATCCATCCGTGTCCACATCCACCGAGCTGCCCGTGCAGACGCTGGAAACCGATACCGTCCATTTCTCCTTCCACCGCAACCCGGACTCCAAGGCGGATACAACACTCATTCTCCAATGGGGCACCAACTTGTCCTCATGGCACGACATCTCCATCCCCGACACCAATTCCGGGGATGGCATCGTGGGGATCGATTCGAGCAATCCAGCCTACGATGCCGTGACAGTGAACATCGCCCGGAGTGGTGCAGCCGACGGCAAGCTCTTCGTCCGCCTCAAGGCCGTTCCAAAGTAACCGCCTGCTTCCGCCTCCGCATCAAGCCGTCGGCAGGCGGATGCATGCGGAGGCGGGCTCTTTCCTTTCCTTCATGAAACATCCCCTCCTCTCCCCGGCAATCCTCATCATCCCCCTCCTTACCAGTGCGTCCTTTGCCGCCCCGCCGCAAGGAACGTGGGTAAACCTCGCCGAGGATGGCCGCCTTCTCTATACCCGTGATTCCCGCGGCAACCGAGTCCCTGACTTCGGAGACTGTGGCTTCATGAAGGGCCGCGAGCCGATTCCCCAGGCACCGGTGAAGGTGACTCTGGATCCTCCGGCATCGGGCGATGCCACCGCATTGATCCAAGCCGCCATCAATCAGGTTTCTGCACTGCCACAAGATGCCAATGGAATCCGTGGTGCGATCTACCTCAATGCGGGGGAATATCCCGTCGCGGGGACTTTGAACATCACTGCGGATGGCGTGGTGCTGAGAGGAGCCGGAGTATCGGAGACCACCGGCACGCGGCTGCGCGCCACTACCCGCTCGCAGTATACGGTGGTCAGCTTCAGCGGCACCGGCTCACGCTCGAAAACCGCAGGCACCACACGCACGATCACCGATTCCTATGTGCCGGTGGGCGCACGCAGTTTCACAGTGAACGACCCCAGTGGCTACCAAGCGGGAGACACCATCATCGTCTACCGGCCGTCCACGGCTGCGTGGATCTCCTATCTCGGCATGGACAAGCTCTCGGGCACCGATGTCGTTCCTTGGGCGGCCGGTTCCTATGACATCCAGTCCGAGCGGGTAGTAACCCGTGTCGAAGGCAACCGCATCTTCATTGATGAACCCGTCACCACCGCGCTCGATGCCACCTACGGTGGCGGCCAAATTTGGAAGTATACCTGGAACGGCCACCGGGTCCGGCTCAGCGGCATCGAGAACCTCAAGGGCATGTCCGATTACGATGCCACGATCAAAAGTGGCAGCGACTTCGTGGACGAAAACCACGCCTGGACCTTCGTCTCATTCACCCGCGTGGAAGACTGCTGGGCGAAGAGGGTGGCTTCCCGTTACTTCGGGAACAACTGCGTGAGCATCACCAGCAGTTCGCGCCAGGTCAGCGTGCTCGATTGCATCAGCCAAAATCCCGTCTCACAGGTGACCGGTGGCCGACGCTACGCTTTCAACATCGATGATGCCACCTTGTGCCTGTTCTGGAATTGTTCGACCACCCAGGACCGTCACCAGTATGTATCCGGCTCGCTGACGAACGGGCCGAATGCCTTCGTCTCCAGCACCAGCACTTCGGCAGAAGCGGATGCAGGCCCACACCACCGCTGGGCGGATTGTCTGCTCTGGGACCGGATCACCACCAGCGGCAACAACATCAACATCCAAAACCGAGGCAATCTCGGAACCGGCCATGGCTGGGCGGGTGCCAACTGTGTCATCTGGAACTCGAAGGCGGATGGCTTCGTCGTCCAAAATCCACCGGCGCACGGAACTGGCTGATCGGCAGCACCGGTCCGATCCAGACCGGCACCGTCTACGTCGGTCCCCATGACGCGGGCACTTATGATGGGAGCGGCTCCTCCGCGACCAACCTCTTTCCCAGCTCATTGTGGGCAAACCAGCGCCAGGATCTCCAAGAGGCAGCCGGATTGCAGGTGCGCGAGTATACAGTGGGGGATTTCGATGAGTTCGCCGCATCGGACGCATCCATCCCAGCGAATGCCGCTTGGCTGGCCACCGCCTCCACGCTGGGCTCTCTCACCGGATTCGATGATCTGACCGCCGGTCGCTGGCATCCCTGGACCCACGATGTCTCCCTCTCCCCGGGAGAGCAGGTGGTCAGCGCCACCCTTTCCATCTCGCTGCGTGGGCTATCATCCTCAGCTCTGAGCGGGAAGCTGTACGTGGGGGATACCGGTCATTCGATCGACCTCTCATCCCTCACCGCCACACTCCCCACCACCGGCTCGACGGTGGTGAAGGTCAACCTCGCCGCATATCTCAGCCTGCTGGGAAGCGGTCGCCTGAATCTGGCGGTGGGACCTGATGCAGCAATAGATTGGTCGGTGCTTGAGCTCCGGGTCGCACCAACATCCGTCCGCCCGGTGATCTCACTTGCTCCGGAAGCCGATGCCATGGTCCGCGCGGTTTCACCCTATGCCGATCAGGTGCAGGACAACGGCACCGGAACCACTATCTCTGTGAAAGGAACCGACAGCACCTCCAATGTCACCCGGCGTGCACTGCTGCGGTGGAACCTTTCCAATATCACCCGCCCGGTGGTCCATGCCTCCATCCGCCTGACTCCAACCTCCGTTTCCACCACCGGCATTGAAAATGCCATGGCCTTGCTCGATTCCAACAGCTGGACCGAGGCGGCAACCACTTGGAACAACCAGCCGGGCAGCGGCCAGCGGTTCGCCTCTTGGAATCCCCAGGCTGGCAAGCCGGTGGAAATCACGGTTACCAGCGAGGTGAAGGCCGCCCTCGCCACCAATGGCATGCTCGGCGTGCAGCTCTTCGCCGCGATCAACAACACCAGCAACGATCTCACCAGCTACGCCAGCCGTGAGAACAGTGACCCCACCCGGGTTCCCGTTCTACTGGTCACCACCTGGGGCGGTCAGGAGACGTGGAGGCAGCAGTATTTCGGATCTCCGGACGCCACGGGAGATGCGGCGGACAGCGCCGATCCCGATGGCGATGGAATCCCGAACCGTGAAGAGTATGCGCTGGGCACCAATCCGCTGGTGCGCAACGAAACTCCACGCGCACGAAATCTCCGGAAGGACGGTCAGGCGTTTGCCGCCAGCCTCGATGGCAGATCCGGCCGCACCTACATCTTCGAACGAAGTGCCGATCTCTCCACAGCGAGTTGGCAGGAAGTCTCCCGCACCGGCCCGCTGACGGATGACGGAACCGTGGAGCTGACGGATTCCCAATCCCCTGCCACCCGCTCGTTCTATCGCATCCGGGTGGTGGCGGAGGATTGAATCACCCGGCTCCCGATCAGCGGCTCAGGTCCTCCTGATACATCAGCTTGAAGCCGCTGGTCTGGAGAACGGTAGCGGCGAACTCATAGTCCTCCACATGCATGGCCAGCATTGAGCGGCCCTCCGGACCGGGCATCAGCGAGTAGGCGAAGTCGATGTTGGTTTCCGCCCCCATCAGATGATCGAGGCATTGCAACAAACCCGGGCCGGATTCGCGCAGGGCCACGACGATGACTTCACAAGTAGTGTGGGGAATCCCCTTTTCGATAAAGATGTGCTCAGCGTTGTCAGGATCGCTGAGAATCATACGGGCGATGGTGGCGTCACGTGAATCCTGGACGCTGAGACCGAGCACCTCGATGGCCGAAGTGCGGATGAGTTTGACCAGAGCGGCGAGAGCACCGGCTCGGTTCGGCAGCATGACGGCAAACTGCCGGACGGGTGAGCCAGGCTCGACAATGACGGGTGGTTCCATGGATGAAATTTTTCAACCGCGCGGGCCGCGCAACGGCAGGGTCTGCACCGAGCCGGTTTCCTTGTTTTCGATGACGATCTGGTTCGGGCGGACGTCGGCAACCGTATAGCGGTTGCCATCCGCACCGGTGAAGTGCTGCCCCGGAGACGCCAGATAGCGTTTGCCGGTTGCCGCATCCTCGACCAGTGCGACGGGATCATGCGCGCTCGAAGGCGTTCCGGCGATCAGATTCCGCCGCATGCCGGTGGTGGTGTCCTCGACTTCCACGATCGACACCTCGGCGGGTTGGTTCGGGCTGTCTTTCACGCTCTCGAAGCGGCGCTGGACACGGATCACCTTCAGCCGGGAGCCGGGGATGGTATCTCCTTCCGAAACCTTCACTTCCCGAGGCGAGCCCCCTCCCCGCACCTCCAAGCGGGCGGAGGTTCCTTCCACATGTCTCACCTCGATCGGCAACTCCCGCTGGCGGAAATGCCGCATGACCAAGCCCAAGGCGGGAGTTTGTGGAGCGCCACCTTCCGAGGAGCGTCCTATTGAAGAGCCTTCAATGGTCACCGCCGTATCACGGTGCCGGGGATTTCCCGGGCTCCCGCCGGTCGGCTCCGGACGATGAATCGCACCCGTGTCAGCCGCCTCCTCCGGGTCCGCATGATCCACAAAAGTGGTCATCTCCTTTCCGATCTGTTCATCCGACTGGAGGGTGAACTCCTGCTGGGACTGCTCGGACAAAAGCATTTTCGCCAGATCCGCATGCCCTGCGGAGGTGGCAATTTCCGCAGCGGTGTGACCTTCCTCATCCTTGGTGAACCGGTTCGCTCCGATGTCCACCAGCAGCTTCGCCGCCTCGGTGTGGCCGTTCTCCGCCGCCACCATCAGGGCGGTGCGGCCGTCATCCATGCGGGCATAGACGGACGCTCCATACTTGGTCAATTCGTCGATGACAGATGCTTTCCCGAGCAAGGCCGCCGCCAGCAGCGCGCCATCGAGATCATCCCGATCCGTAGCGGCCAAATCACTGATCACCTCCGCGCGCCCTTCTTTGACTGCCAGCATGAGGGCCTTGTAACCCTCCGCATCCTTCGCCTTGGGATCGGCGCCTTGCCGCAACAGCCAGCGGACCATGTCCCGCTGTCCGGCCCGAACGGCTTCCATCAAGGGAGTCCGTCCGCCTGCGCCGGTCACGTCCACAGGCACTTTGCGATCGAGAAGGAACTTGGCCGCTTTCTGCGCGCCCGCAGCCGCCGCGACATGCAGGGCGCTATTGCCCTCGGCATTCTTTGCATCAATGGCGATCCCGCCTTTGAGGAACTTGTCCATGGCCGCAGGATCATCGGCTCCGGTAGCCCGGAACCAATCCGCCTCGGTCAATTGATAGCCGACATCCGAAAGGTCACGCTGGCTGGCCTTTTCCTTGCCGCCACATCCGACCAACGGCACCGCCGCCGCCAGCATCAGGAGGGGGGAAAGCCGCAGGAGGTTCGCCTTCATGGCGTGGACGATACTTAGCCTTTGTTAATTATGCAAGGAGGGCTCTCCGTCCGGTGTCATTTCACGGGAACGATCTCCACGATTTCACAACCGTGCGCGCCGATCCGGAAACGAACATCATGGCCACACAACTCCGCGCCATAGGTCCGGTCCTCCTTCCCCGCCTGGACGGCCGGCCGCGGGTCCTGGGCAAGGCACTCACGGATCACCGCCCGGGCTCGCTCGGGAAGACGCTCAAAGGCCTTGGTGGCGGATGGAAGGACCGTCACCTCCAACAGTCGCGGGGCGTCCGTCGCAAAGCCCCCTTGGGCATCCTGCGGCGACTCGGCATACGGCAGGTAGGGCTTGATGTCATAAATGGGGGTCCCATCGATCAGATCCAGCCCTCCGAGATGCAAAACCGGGCCCTCGCTGGTGGAGGCCTCCACCCGTTCCAATCGGACGAGGGATAAACCCAGCGCATTCGGCCGAAAGGTCGACCGGCTGGCAAAAACCCCCACCCGCTGGTTCCCACCCAAGCGGGGCGGACGCACCGTCGGCTGCCACCCTTGGTCCGCCGTACCGTGGAAGCCGAAAATCAACCAGACGTGGGAGAAGCCCTCCAAACCCCGCACCGAGGACGGATCACGAAACTGTTCATGGAAGACCAGAGTCCCCCACGCACTGGGACATAGTCCCGGCTGCCGTGGGACGGCGAACTTCCCGCCGAAGCAGGAGCGCACGATGCCGATGGGAGTGATTTCCATGATAAATAAAACAGCGGAGCCTTCCGCAGGGGAATGGCTCCGCCGGTGAACACCACCTCCGGAGAACCGGAGATGGTGGAACATGCTCAATGGGTCTTGAAGTGAACCGAACCGCGCAAGCGGCCGTTCTCGCGACGAACCGAGGTATTGATGGAGTCGAAGTCCTCAAGGGCCTTCAGAGCCTTCTCGATCTTGGGCTTCTCTTCCTTGAATTCGTTGAGCTTGTCTTCGTTGTCCGCAAAGAGCTTGGCCGAGTTTTCATCCACCAGCTTCACCCAATCGAGACCGAACTGACGGATCGGATCGAACCTCACCGACATGGTGAGACCTGAGCCGGAAGCGGTTTCCTTGTCAGCGGCGGTTCCCAGTTCCACAGCCTGCGACTTCGAGGTCGAGACCACGAACCATTTGTCGCTGACCGTGACGGACGGCATGAAGTCCTCGTTGAAGAACGGTGCCTGGAAGAACCAGGTGGTGAAGCCGTTCTTTTCGGAGCTGGTCGGCTTCTGCATCGGGATTTCGTCGCCTGCCATTTCGCTGACGTTCTTGAGGATATTGGTCGTGGCCGAGTTGATTTTCGTCCACGAGCTCTGGATCTTGCTGCGGTCGGTCACCGGCGCGATCAACGAAGCGCGAACGAACTTGCCCTTGTCCACGACTTCCTGGGGCAGCCCCGGAACGGTCGGCACTCCACCCTTGAGATCGACCACCACGGCCGACTCCCTGCCGAGCGCATCATGGAGATCGGTGCGGAGCGCATCGACGAGCGAAACCGTATCGGAACGGAACTTGGTATCAAACAGCTTCATGCCTTCCTGGAACTTCTTGAAGTCCTCGTTCTCGGACTTGATTGGGAAGTCCGCGAATTTCTTGGCGACCGCATAACCGGTTTCCACCAGCGACTCCGCGTAGGCCCGGGCCTTCTCGTCATAGGTCGCATCGCTGGTGAAGTTGGCGAAGAGGATCACGTCCTTGGAGGCACCCAGGCCGCCGAGACGGGTCGGGGTCTTCCAATCGACAGCTCCCTGATCGGTGCCGCCGAAGGTTTCGATCTTCAGGCCCTCCTCGAAGAACGACACCACGCCGAGCGTGTCCGCGGTGGTGAGCTTCTGCAGGGCCTGCTCGCGCTCGCCCACGATCTGGAGCATCGCCTCGATGTCGCGGGTATCGCCAAGGCCTTCCGCGCCGGCGAGTCCATCGCGCAAGCCATTGGCCAGTTCCGAAAGACCGCTGCCGGCGGTGCCCACGGTGTTGGACATCGGCTTGGAAGAATAGGCCAACCCCGCAAGTTCCTTGCCTGCATAAGCATCCGCGAAGGAAATATCCTCACCTGCGGCGAAGCCGTCCTTGGCCTCCGCCACCAGCTTGCAATCCTCGGTCGAGCCACCCATGAAGGCGATCACGTAGTCGCCCACCACGGCGGATGCGGCGACGACGTTCTTCTTGGCAATAGCAGCCAGGAAGCGGTCCACGGAAGCCGGATCGAGGTCCTTCTCCATATCGGCGCGGGCTTCGGCCAGCTTCTTGGAAAACTTCTCACCCAGCAGGCGGTAGCCCTTGAACTTCACACCGGCGCTGTCGAACTCGACCGGCTCGACCATCTCCTCGGCCACCCCCATGTATTCCACGATGGAGGCAACCTGCTGGGCCACCTGCTCACGTTCCTCGGGAGCGGTCTTGAATCCGATGTAAACCGGCGGCACCTGCATCTTCTCCAGCAAACCAATGCCGGACTGGGGATCCTTGAGAAGTTCGAGGAAGTTCTGCTCGTTGAACTTGGAAGTGTCGGTCATTCCACCTTCGCCCTCCTCGGACTTGGCGGCAGCCACCAACAGCTTGGCGAAGAGCTTGCCTTGGAAATAGGTCATCCGGCGGTCGACGGTGAGGACGTGCCCGAGTTGTTCAGAAGTGCCCTTGCCGGTCGCCAGGAAGACCTCGTGTCCAAGCAACGCGCCGGGACCGGAAGGACCGTCCTTCTTGTCCTCGGACTTGTCGGAGTCATCCGGCAGAACGTCGCCAGCCTCTTCCTTGATGAGGCTCCAGATCTTGGTCTTCTTGGCGCGCTCGGCGATCTTCGAGCCATTGTAGATGGTGAGGAAGCTGTCGGTATCCTTCGGCAGGTGCTTCACGATGCCGAACTTCGCCGCCCGTTCGTCCGCAGAGAGTGCCTTGCTGGCAGGTGTCGGAGCGGGGGCGGTTTCGCCAGCCTTTGCAGGGGGGGCGGCTTTCTCAGCAGCGGGCTGTTCCTTGGTCGCCGCGGGCTCTTCCTTCTTGCAGGAAGCGGTCATCAGGGCGCAGGCGGGCAGAGCCAACCAGAGGGGACGAAATTTCATAGGTGCCCCAGCCTAACAACGGATTCCCTAGCGGCGCAAGGAGAATGACGGCATCAGAAATCTCTCCCCAGAGTCCACACAGGCGCTAACATTCCCGCACATGGCGAAAGGACACGAAATCCACCAAGCCCGGGTGGCCGCCCTGCAGGCGCTGGGGAAGGATCTGGCGCGGCGGGCCAAATCGAAATGCGAGCTGACCGGAGCCTCCGGTGTGCCGCTGCGGGCCTATGAAGTGCCGCCGGTGGAGGCCGAGCCGTCCCTGGAGCACACCTTGCTGGTGTCCGAGCCCTGTTTCGAAGCTCTCGACCGTCCGAAATCTCTCTCCGGCCAGGAATGGCGATGTCTGGCGGAAACCGTCTGGAGCGAACTGCCTGCGGCTCAAGTGGTCGCGTGGCGAATGCTGAAGGCGCTGGCCGCGCGTGAAGACTGGGCGCGGGAGGTTCTCGATGAAGTTTTCCTCGATCCCGACGTCCAAGAGTGGGCCGAGTCCGAACTTTTACTGCCCTGAATCCGCAACTTCCCGGCGCGACGCGGGTTGCTACGTGCAATGATGCTCAGCGCCGGAGTCGCCATCCTTTCGCCGACCAACATGGCCGACATGGAACTGCCACACGAACCCACCGCCGAATCTCTCGACGCGGTGCTGATGGCTCGTGCCGGCAATGGCGATCACAATGCTTTCCGCCAGCTCGTGGAGCGCCACCAGCATGCCGTGGTCGGCACGGTGGCGAAGATGCTCGGTGATCCAGCCGAGGCGGAGGACATCGCCCAGCAGGTTTTCCTGCGCCTGTGGCGTCACGCGAAGCGCTACCGCCCGGAGGCGAAGTTCACGACCTATCTGTTCACCATCACCCGCAATCTCGTCTTCAACGAGAGCCGCCGCCGGGGCCGCCGCAAGGAAGTCTCCGTGGAGGAACGCGAGGATTCCGCCAATTTTCATCTCCCTGCACCTACGGAGCGTGAGCCGGACTCCACCCTTCTACAGGGCGAACTCCAGGCTGCCGTGGACAAGGCGATCCAATCGCTGCCGGAAGCGCAGCGCGTGGCGGTCATCCTGCGCCGCTACGAGCAGATGCCCTACGAGGAGATCGCAAAGGTTTTGGACCTCACGGTGCCCGCGATCAAGAGCCTGCTCTTCCGTGCGAGGACCACCCTGCGCGAGGCGCTGCGGGACTATCTGGACGATTGATCTCCTCTCTCCGTTTCCCCATGGACGAGGCGGTCATCATAAAAAGGGCGGCCCAACCGGACCGCCCTTTTTGACGTTTTGACGAATGGTTTTCCGGAAAGACTTACTTCCGGCGGCGGCGCAGCAGACCTGCTGCTCCCAGACCCAGCAACGCAAATCCGGAGGGTTCCGGCACGGCGGTGATAGAGCCCACGATGATCGAGGAGCCGCTGTTGTCATAAGCCCAATCCCGGATCAGGCCCGTGGAGCCATCATTGGACAAGGAGACCCGCATCCAGCCATAGAAGGTGCCGCTGTCATCGTTCGGCGTGAACTTGAATGCAATGTAACCTTCCGTCCCGGAAGCGAACTGGTTCGAGCCGCTGCCGATGTGGGAATCGGAGCCACCGTAATCGCTGAGGAAGTTCAAGGAGCCGTCCACCGTACTACCGAAGGTGGCATTCAGGATGGGTGCATCCAATGCGATGGTGGTGCGAGCCGGCTGGAAGTCCGGGCTGTTGGCGATGCCTTCACCACCGAAGAAGGGATTGATGTCCCAGCCGGTGCTTTCGGTACCGCTGGTCGTGCCCGCATCGACATCCAGATAGACGCCGTCAAAAGTGGTGGTGATCGCGATGTCCCGCAGGCCGCTGTAGACGATCGCCGCCTGGGAAGGAGCCGCCGCCGCGAACAGCGCAACGAGGGCAAGAGAGGAAACGAGTTTCATATGGGAAGCAGGTTGGGGCTTTTCAGTGGTTGCTGCTGACCTGGATGCGGAAGAAGCGCGCTTTGCGACCGCCGACGAACAACGGATAGCGGATGCTCACCGCCTCCACATCCACACCATCCGCCACCACTTCCTGGGTGCCGGTGCTGCCGCTCCAGTTCACCAGATCGGCGCTGAACTGCGGGGTGTAGGTGATGCCCGCCTCCTGATAATCCTTGCGACGGGTGAAGAGCACTCGGAAGTCGGTGCCATTGTTGGTGGCTTGGTACCAAGTGGTCGGCATCCCGCGCTTGGTGAGAGAGTGGCTGCCAACGTTGACATCCACCGGAGTCGTGTCACCGCCCACGTTCGGATTCAGGCCGAATGCGAACTGGAGGAAGTTCGACACCCCATCACCGTCCTGGGTGGCATTGGCATCATTGGCGTAGCGGTTGAGTCCATTGGCCATTTCATAGGCATCCGGAATGCCATCACCATCCGTGTCCGCAGCACCTTCCTTGATGATGGTGTAGTTGTCCGGCGTCGTGCCACCGGACTGGACATAGGTCGCCTTGAGCGTGTTGCCGTTGATATCGATGTTCACCGTGCCAACCGTATTATACGAGATGTACATCGCGGCGTGGTTGATGGAGCCCGCATCCGCGAGTCCGGACATGCCGGCCGTATTGTAGACGGTGCCGAAGTGGTCCCGTGGTCCGGTGAGCGGTTTCTTGTAGGCACCGTCACCCGGAATGACCGTCCCCGCCGTGGTCGTGGTGGCGGTGAAATTCGGTGCGCGGCGGATGACTCCGGATGCCCCGGTCGTGATGCCGGTGGTGCTGCCGTTGCCGGTGTTCTTCTTCATCGCGGTGGTGATGGTACCGCTGGTGCCGTAGTGGCCATCGAGGAGGAAGCTGCGCTCGTAGTTGTGGCTGTGGCCCACGAAGACCATGTCCACCCCGCCCTGCTCGAGGATGGGATTGAAGCGCGTGCGCATGTTCACCATCTGCGTCTCGGAGTCCGAGTCGTGGCTGCCCTTCGAGTAGGGCGGGTGGTGCCAGAACGCGAGGATCCAGGTGGCGGTGGTGCTGGCCAGATCCTGGCGCAGCCACGCTGCCATCGGACCATCTTCGTTCACGCCCGTCGTTGCCGCGTTGTCGACGGTGGTGTCGCTCGCCTGGGAGTCGAGGCAGATGAAGTGGATGTTGCCGTAGTCGAAGCTGTAATAGTGCTCCGTGCCGGAAGCCACACCGCCGCATTCACCGGCCTTCGGGAAGGTGAACATGTCGAAGTAAGGGAAGTTGGTGGCGGGATTGGTCACGCCGTTGTTGGCGTCGTGGTTGCCGAGGGTGCTCCACTGCGGCATCTTCCGGAAGTAGTCGGCATACATGTTGAAGTAGCCGGTCTGGTATTCCGCATCGGTGCCGTTGTTGTAGGCATTGTCACCAAGCTGGAGATTGAGATCCGGAATCCGCTGGCCGGTGAAGGACTCGTAGGCTTCACGCCCGCCCGCTTGCGTGCTCGTGCCACGACCGCAGTCGCCGACGATCCAGATGCGGGTATCCACCGCCGTGCCGGGCACCGGCGAGGTACGGAAGGTGTAATCCGCAGCGGTGGGAACCGCGGTACCGGTGGCCTTGAACGAAGTGACCTCGCTGGACTCCGGGGTGAGAGCATCCTGGGCGGAACCCACACTGTAATAATAACGGGTGTAGGGAGTGAGACCGGTGAGGCGGATCTCGTGATCCGTTGCGGCGGAAGTTTCATCCGTGCTCTGGGTGAGAGCATCCGGAGCCAGACCGTAGCGGACACGACCGATCACCGACTGCGAGCTGCGCCAACGAACCACGATGCTGTTCTGGTTGGCCATGTTCAGATAAGGCCCGCGCTGGAGCGTGCCGGAAGGTCCGGTGCTGACGGTGAGGCCGACCGCCGCCGAGGTTCCGGTGGAACCCAGATCGTCAGTCGCCACAGCTGTGAGGCTGTAGGTGCCGGCGGTCACGCCGCTCCAAGTGTATTGCCAGGGAGCGCTGGTGGCTTGGCCGATCTTGGTGGCACCGTTGAAAAACTCCACCTTGGCAATCGTTCCATCGCTGTCCGAAGCATCCGCGGAAAGCTGGATTGGATTCCCGAGGAAGGAAGTGCTGCCGTTGGTGGGGGATGTCATCTGAACCACCGGGCGGGCGTTGCCACCCTCGGTGACCACCGTGAGATCCATGTCGAAACCAAGATCGGAGCTGGTGCTGTCGCGCTGGTGGATTTCCACCGCGATGGTGTTTTCACCCGTTACCAATGACGCGAAAGGAAGCGCCAGCGGGAAGAAGGTGGTCTCATCGGTTCCATCCGCAATGGAGGCGGAATTCGTGAGGTAGTCGAAGGCTCCGGCATTCATGTTGCTCCGGGCGACTTCCACTCCGTTGATGTAGATGACCGCGCCATCATCGCGTTGGAGCGTGGAGGCCAGACCGATCACCTTCGACGCGTCCGCCACGGTGAAAGTGCGGCGGAAGTAGTAGGTGATATACTTCGTGGAGCTGGTCATGCCGGAAGGCCCCTGGCGAAGCGCGGTCACCTGGGTATCCCCGTAACCGAGGCGGGCGGCTCCGGAAGCCCATGCAGTGTCATCGAACACGCTCTCTTTCCAAGCCGTGCCTTGGTTCGAACCGTCATCCAGATACTTCCATACCGCCCCGCGGCTGAGAACGGTCGTATCGGTGTAGGCGACAGCCTGGAGATTCACTACGGCGGAGGTTGCCGTGCCGCCATCGTTATCGGTCGCCTTGGCGGTGATGGCGTAGTTGCCGACCGCCACACTCGGAAGCGTGATGGTATAGGGAGCCGAGGTGCATTCACCCAGCTTGGTCGCGCCGTTGAAAAACTCCACCTTGGAGACCACCCCGTCGGAATCGGATGCCGAAGCCGTCAGCACCAGCGAAGAAGCAGGCACCTTGTGGCCGTCGAAATCGGAAGTGATCGCGACGGTCGGTGCGACGTTCGATGGATTGGTCACCGTGATCGCCACCGGCGCGGAGGTGGTCGAGGCGCCGTCGTTGTCCGTCGCCTTGGCCGTGAGCGTATAGGACCCGGAGATCATGCCGGTCCACGAGTATTGGAAAGGCGAAGAGGTGGCCTCACCGATTTTGGTGCTGCCTTGGAAGAACTCGACCTTCGCCACCGTGCCGTTGGCGTCGGAAGCATTGGCGACGAGGTTCACCGGCGCAGGCAGGGCGGTCGTGGAATTGTTCGCGGGTGCCGTGAGTGATACGGTGGGTGCCGGTTGGCCACCGCCGATCACGACATTGTCGAGGCCGATGATTTGGTCCGGAGAGGTCGCGACCGCATTGTCGTCCACCCATCGCAGCAGGAGTGTACCACCTGCTGCCCAGACACTCGAGAGATTGACCGTCGTGGCTGCCACGGAGGTCACGCCCACTGTATTCGGAACCACCACACCGGAGGTTCCGGAGATCGCCGGATTCAACGCGGAGACATTCGTCCAGGTCGTGCCACCATCGAGACTGTAGAACAGCCAGTAGCCCGGCAATTCATTGGCCGAGCTCGCAGCCGTATAGCGGCGCGTGTCATAGGCCACCGTGATGCTGGAGACCGCACCACCGGTGCCGTTCGTGAGAGAGAGCTGGGAAGCAACGCCGGAAATACTGGTCGGCGAGGTGGCGAGCACACGGTCCGACGAAGACGCCCCTTGGGCATTGAACCCGTTGTTGCTGGCCGTGGAAGGAGTGGTGGTGGCCGACAGCACTCCGGCAGTCGTGCCGGTAGCGGCAAGCGAGCTTGCGGTAATGCTGGTGGTCCAGGTGCTGTTGGATCCGGATGGAGCAATCCAGGTGCTCCAGCCCGTGGGGCGGGTGGTGCCGGAGGCGCCCATCGAGTCGAAAGTCTCGGTGAACGTGCCGGTAAAGCTGACCGATTGGGCCTGTGCCATTCCAGACAACAGGACAAGGGCCGCCAATGGTTGCAGGTGGCGGAGGTTCATGGATTTGAAGAGGCGAAGGGATTGGTGGTTGCGGTGGAGGAATCCAGAGAAGCGATCGCGATGCGGGCCTGACGGGCGAAGACGGACATGGCGTGAGAATTGCGCTCCGCGTCCGGAAGCGACTGAAGATGGGAAAGCAGCGACTCCCAGGCCGCGCGGGCTTCACGCGGCCGCTCCGCACGGATGAGGATGCCAGCACGCTGCACCATCCATGGCTCCGGCCGGGGTACGCTCTTCTCGATCATCGCCACGCGGGCCAAAGCCGCATCATAGCGGTGGGCATTCACTTCCACTTCGATGACCTTGAGCTGTAGGGAAGGAATCGGCCCGAGACGTTTCAATCCCGCCTCCAAGACTCGGATGGCCTCGTCATCATGGCCGTTGGTGGCGAGACAAGCTGCGGTTTCCTGAATCAGATCCGGCTCGGACTCGCGGTTGTTCGCAAGAGCTGCGGTGTAGTCGAGCACGGCTTTTTCGCACAATCCCAGCTTCGTTTCGACACGGGCGCGGGAAGCAAGCGCAGCCCAGTGGGTCGGGTTCGCCGCGAGGAAGGTGTCCAGCACCTCTTTCGCTTCATCCGGCTTACCCTCCGCATCGAGCACCTGGCCTTTCACCCACAGGACTGGAAACTTCCCCGGTGCACATTCCTCCGTCTTCTCCAGATCACGAAGCGTTTCCGTCCAATCACCATGCTCCAGATCAAGCTCAGCACGGCGATACCAGAGCTCCGCATTCCGCGGTTCCTTGGCGAGCTGGTCGTCCACCAGCTTCATGAGATCGGTATGCGTGCCGTGCGCATGGGAAACACCGGCCAAGGAACCTCCGCACAGCACGATGGCCATCACGCGCAGCAAGCATGACGCCACAACACCAGCGCGGCGTTCCGTGGCCGGCTTTCTTCCACACAAAAAATCTATCAGCAAGGGGGGCAAGCGGGTGCGAAATGAAGCACCCGATCGCGATTCTCCCACTTCCCATTCGTGACAGAATAATCAGTGAACGCCGCGCCACAAAAAACGCGCCATAATCCGGCAGGTGGTCACGAAATCGTCACGATCGGATACGCTGTCCCAAGCAGCTTCCGGTCTATGAGCCTCGCATGTCCCCGCGCGCAATTTCCGCCGCACTCCCCCTCCTCTTGGCCGCATGCTTCATGACGATTGGCACTCCGCGTCTGTCGGCATGTCCGTGGTGCCAGGCGAATCCGGTGATGAAGCCCACCGTCTATGAGGGCGACCCGGATCCGGGAGGAAAATACTTCGGCCAAACCCCGGATCCCGCCAAGGTCAGGCACTACTACCTCGCCGCGGAACCGGAGGTCTGGGACTACCTGCCGGAGGGCAAGGACCCGGTCATGGGCAACAAGATTCCTCCGCAGATCCTGGCGAACCCGAGCTATCCCAAACTACGATACAGGCAGTACACCGACGCGACCTTCACCACCCGCGCATTGCCGGACGAGCGACTGGGCATTCTAGGTCCGGTGATGCGCGGAGTGACTGGCGAGTATATCGTGGTCACCCTTCTCAACCGGCTCTCCACACCCGTTTCGCTGCATCCGCACGGCGTGCGCTATGACAAAGACAGCGAGGGCTCCAGCTATCTCACCGAACGTGGTCTTGGGGCATCCGTCGCCCCACAGGCGCGCTTCACCTATGTATGGTATCTCGATGAAGCGAGTGGCCCCCGCCCCGACGAACCGAGTTCGAAACCGTGGCTCTATCACAGCCATGTGCTCGGCGATGAGGAAATCAACTCGGGACTTTCCGGCTTCATCGTGGTGACGGACGCCGCCCGTGCGCGCCCGGATGGAACACCCGCCGACGTGGATCGGGAGATGGCCCTTCTTCTACAGAACTACGACGAAAGTGGCATGACCGAGAGCAAGGAGCTCTATGAGCAGGTCACCACACCGGATGGGCGGGGCATCGACGGCGGTCCGCCCCCCGCCGGTCCTCCACCATGGGCGGAAGCAGAGGAATTACGCGAACTGGCAATGCGCCACGCGATCAACGGCCGCGTCTTCGGCAATGCCTCAGGTATGGACATGATCGAGGGCGAGCGTGTCCGCTGGTATCTCTTCGCACTCGGGAACGAGGCGGACGTCCACACCGCGCATTGGCACGGTGCCCGTCTCCGCGATCCAGCGGGCCATTCCACCGATGTGGTGGAGCTGATGCCGGGAACCATGAAGCTCGCTGACATGGTGGCGGACAATCCGGGTGACTGGATGATCCATTGCCACGTGGGCGAGCACATGATGGAGGGTATGTATGGCCACTACAAGGTCCTGAAGAAAGACTCCCCTGCTCTCACGGCTTCTCCGTTCTTTGGATTGCTGCCTTCTCAAGAAAGCGTCCGCTGGACCTCCGCAGAGGGCTCGTTCGAAGGGGGCAGGTTCTCCCTCAAGGCCCGCGCCACCATCACCGCCTATGCCAATCTGCCGGTGTGGACCACCACCCTGGGGCTCACCGCGGGCAAACAAAAGGCCTCCATCCGCCTCGATCGCTCTGGCAATGGCACCGATCACGATGCGAAATTCCGTGTGCTCAATGTCGACCCATCCGGGATCGTGCAAACGGAGGATCTCCAGATCGAGGTCAGTCTCGAGGGCACCGACTGGCAGAATGAAGTCCGCAACCAGCTCGACGCGGAGCCAGCCAAACCGCTGCAACTCGAACTCTCCGTGGATGACACGCTCCATCGCGTGGAACTGCCACTGAAACAAGATGGCAAAAAACTGGAGCTGGAGAAACGCTGACCCCACCCAACGAAACCGACGTTTCCGGACATTTTCCAAGAAAACGAAACATGATGCACGCGGGTGCCGTTGGCGGATGATACGATCGCGCCTCATGCTCCGCATCCCCCGTCTCCTCGCCACGCTCGCTCTCCTCCTGTCGCCAGCCATCACATCGGCGGCGGAGCCGGGAACGATCGTGATCGACCCTCACGCCCGCCAGGGCACCTGGCAGGGATGGGGTGTCTCGCTCGCATGGTGGGCGGGAGTCTTCGGCGACCGCGACGATCTCGCGGACGCCCTTTTCACCACCAAGCCCGTCAAACTGGGGCCCGATCTCATTCCCGGTCTGGGCATGAACTTCGTGCGTTACAACGCGGGCGCATGCAGTTGGAACGAGGTCGATGGCAGGAAGATGGTGACATCGAAGATCATCCAGCGCTACCGCCAGATGGAAGGCTTCTGGCTCGATCCCAAAAGCACTGATCCGGAGTCCCCGTCGTGGAACTGGTCGGTTGATGCCAAACAGCGCTCCATGCTCACCAAGGCGAAGGAACGCGGGGTGAAGCATTTCGAGCTCTTCTCGAATTCGCCCATGTGGTGGATGACGAAGAACGACAACCCCTCAGGCGGTCCGAAGCCCGAGGATGACAACCTTTCCCCGAAACACGAACGGGACTTCGCCATCTATCTCGCCACCATCGCCCGGCGTGCTGCAGATCAATGGGGCACGCCTTTCACCTCGGTGGCGCCATTCAATGAGCCGCGTTCGAGCTGGTGGTTCGCCGATTGCAAGCAGGAGGGTTGTCATGTCTCCGCCACGGCCCAGGCCCGCATCCTGCCGCTGGTGCGTGAGGAACTCGATCGCCGGGGACTCAAGGAGCTTCCCATCACCGCGTCCGAGGAGACCTACTACGATCATGCGATTGAGACTTGGAAGAGTTTCAGCCCGGAGGTGAAAAAGCTCGTCAGCCACGTGAATGTCCACGGCTACCAGGAAGCGAAGGGCGATCGAGCCGGGCTGTCCCGTCTTGTCGAAGCCGATGGCAAAACCGTGTGGAACTCCGAGTATGGAGACGGAGATCCAACCGGTCTCAACATGGCCCGCAACCTTCATCGGGACATCGCCCAGCTCCGCGCCATCTCCTGGTCCTACTGGCAAGCGGTGGATGGAGGCGGCTGGGGCCTCATCGCCGGGAATTTCCGCGCCAACCGCATGAACCAGATCAATCCGAAATGGCACGTGCTGGCCCAATACACCCGTAGCATCCCCAGTGGCGCGGTCATTCTGACCACCGGCGATGAATCCACCATCGCCGCCTACGATGCGGATCACGCTCGCCTCACCCTCATCTGCCTGAATGACTCAGACAAGGCACGCACGGCACGCATCGATCTGGCGAAATTCACCGCCTCCGGTCACCACGCGGATGCATGGCTGACCCAACCCCAGGGATCATCCCGCTATCAGGTCCTCCCGGCCATTCCCCTTCAAGGCACCACTCTCTCTGTGCCCCTGCCGGAAAAGTCCGTCCAAACCTTCGTGATCCAGGACGTGCGGCCGAAGTGATGGACCGCTCCGGCCTGTCACTCCACGTAGCGCTTCAACATCGTCGCCACCTCCCGGAGCTGGCGCGCACCTTTTCCCGTGGGACTCATGTCTTCCAGCGAATGCTCCAGGTGCTCCATGATGATTTTCTCCGCCAGCGATTTGATCGCACGCCGCGCGGACACCAGTTGGTTCAGCACTTCCGCACATTCGTAGTCTCCAGCCACCATTTTCTCCACCGCGTGGAGCTGGCCGGTGATCTTCCGGAGCCGAATCTGCAGCGCCCGGCGGTCGGCTTCCGGATCTTCGGGTGAGTGCGACATCGTTCCGGAGTCTGCCCGCCCCCTTCCCGCAATGCAAATAAACGTTGAAAGCCGATATGGGGGTAGGGAGTATACCCCACATGAATCTGACACACCTCCTCCAGCAGGGAACCGCCCACGCCTGGCTCTACATCCCCATGGCCATTCTGCTCGGCGCCCTGCACGGACTGGAGCCCGGCCACTCGAAAACGATGATGGCAGCATTCATCATCGCCATCCGGGGCACCGTCGCCCAGGCCGTGCTGCTGGGCCTCTCCGCCGCCCTTTCCCACTCGCTCATCATCTGGGCCCTGGCGGCACTCGCGCTGAAGTTCGGCAGCCGCTGGAATGCGGAAAGCACCGAGCCGGTTTTCCAGCTCTTCTCCGCCCTCGTGATCCTACTGATGGCCGCCTGGATGTTCTGGCGGATCCGGCGGGATGCCCGGGCGGAGGCAGCCCACCACCACCATCATCACGCTCCCCTGGAAGGGCAGGTCATCCGCACCGGACATGGCAGCATCGGCGTCAGTATCTTCGAGGAGAATGTGCCACCGGTATTCAGGCTGCGGTTTTCCGCCCATACCCCGGAGCCACGCGACGTCAGCGTCTCCACCCTGCGCCCGGATGGAGCCCGTGAAACCTACGCTCTCATTGCCCGCGACGGTTTCTTAGAATCCACCACTCCGATCGCCGAACCCCATGAGTTCGAAGTGGAGCTCACCATTTCCCATGGTGATCACTCCCACACCTACAAGATCCCCTTTACCGAGGACGGACACTCACACCATCACCACGATCATCCGGAGGATCACGCACACGAGCACGACCATCATCACCACCACGGCCACCATCATGATCACGAGGAGGATGAATTCCAGGATGCACACGAGGCCGCGCATGCAGCCGACATCGAACGCCGCTTTGCCAATCGCAGCGTGACCACGTGGCAGATCATTCTATTCGGTCTGACCGGCGGCCTCATGCCCTGCCCCGCCGCCCTCACCGTGCTCGTCGTGTGCCTTCAGGTGAAGCAATACACCCTCGGCTTCGCCCTCGTCGCGGCCTTCAGCTTCGGGCTGGCCCTCATCATGGTCACCGTGGGTGCCATCGCGGCCCTCGGCGTACGCCACGCGGAACGGAAGATGAAAGGCTTCAACAAGATCATGCGGAAGGCCCCCTACGCCTCCTGTGTCGTCCTCGTCCTCATCGCCGCCTACATGGCCTGGCACGGCTGGACGGGGCTATCCCACCCTCATTGATCTGGTGCCTCCGGCCGGACTCGAACCGGCACGTCCTTGCGGACAACGGATTTTAAGTCCGCAGCGTCTACCATTCCACCACGGAGGCCAGGGGAACTCCCGGAGAACCCCGGGCGCGGCGGCCACGCTAACGAAGCTCCCCCGCCACGTCCAGAGCCGCCTGCATGCCGCTTCCAAATTGACGCCACCATCTGCCCGTAAAAAAGCCCGGTCCATGTGGACCGGGCTTTTTTCAGAGCGTTGATTGAAAGGTCGTGGCGGATCAGAGCGCCATGTCCTTCAGCTTCTTCAGCGGACGGACCTTGATCACGGTGGTGGCCGGCTTCGCCTTGAAGGTCACTTCCTCCTTGGTGAAGGGGTTGATGCCCTTGCGAGCCTTCACGGCCGGCTTCTTGATCGTGTTGATCTTGAGCAGGCCCGGCAGGACGAACTCGCCCACGGCCTTCTTGTTCACGTGTGCCTCGATCACGTCGGTGAGGCTGTCGAGCACGGACGCCACCTGCTTGCGGGTGAGCTCGGTGCTGGCCGCGATCTCGTCGAGGATCTGGGTCTTGCTGAAACGATCTTTTACGGGTGCTGGTTTCTTAGCCATACTTCGGCGAACGTTTCTCCAACAGGCCCGCCTTCGTCAAGAAGGGAACGAAAAACGAAGGGCTCCCCGATTTTTATAAAAAATCCCGGACGGCTGCCAAAAAACGGCGCTCCCGGAGAGATACCTCCGTACGGTGGCGAACATCCTCGAACTGCAGAATCGCAATCGTGTCCAAAGAGCCTGGTCCTTTCAGCCGATCTGAAGACTCTTTCGGTTTCGTGCCACCACCCAAGAAAGACATGCTCATATGGCGCATACATTTCGCCCACTTGGATGCACTACATATCTCGTGACAGCCGCTCGCCCTGTGGAATCCCCCCTCACCCAAACACCAATGGTGTGATTGAAAATCAGAACAACACGAAGAAATCCGGCTGATCCATTCAAGGCAGTCAGGCCCCCATTCTCATAGAGTCAAAGCTCCCGCATCAGGCCATTCTTGAAAAAGGCGAAGGCCCTGATCTTTTGGGGATCAGGGCCTTCATTTGGCTCCGGCGGTAGGGCTCGAACCTACGACCTAGTGGTTAACAGCCACCCGCTCTACCGCTGAGCTACACCGGATTTGCCATTGTCGCCCCGGGTTGCGGGGCGGGCGGAAGATGATCGGGTGATGGGGTTTCGCGCAAGGCAAAAATGACACGAAACCCGATGATTTTATCCCTTTGCGTAACGTTCGCGGAATTGGCGCAGCAATTCGTCCACACGGTCGGTCTCGGCGGCTGAAGCTTCCGGTGCAACAGCATGAGATGCAGGGACCGGCGGTGGTGCGATGGCGTCCCCGGCGGGAATCGTGGCATACGCCATCGAGTGATTCGGGGCTGCGGCCTCAAAGGGCTGAGGCTCCGCAGTGTAGCCGGTGACTACGGGAGCGGCTTCAAAGGAAGATGGGGTGGGAGCAGGAACCGCGTGCGGTTGCGGCCACGAGGCCGGCTGCGGATCGTGGGCCGCCTCCGTCGCCAAGACTTCCGCCAACGGAGTCTCGTGGAAGGAACCGGGTGAAGGGACGTAAGCGGGTGACTCCGGAATCAGAACCGCCACAGGTGGTGGTTCAACGGAGGACGGAGCGGGTTGGAAGAAGGCCGCCTCTTGCGGAGCCAAGGCAGCTACCGGGACCTCCCCTGCCGCTTGAAACACGGGATCCGGAATCAACCGACCGACGGGGACCTCCGGCTCAGGGGCGGGAACAAGATCGGCAGACGCCACTTGCCATAGCAACGCTGGAGGCTCCTCTTCCGGTACGGGCGAGGGTTCGCTGAGTGGCGGCGGAGTTACCGGCTCTGGTGCCGGATCCTCCACCAGGAATGCCGAAGCTTTGTCCCCGGCTTCCGGAGCAGCCGGCACCGGTGTGTGGTTCGTTTCTTCCTCATCCCCCACAACTGCTGCCGCAGCTGCCAATGCCGCTGCGACTGCGGCAGGAGGAGTGACGGTGACAGGAGTGGGGTGATCCGCCAAGGGAGCAGGAACGTGCAATTCCGGCTCGGATGCCACGGGGACAGGATCCGGAGAAACCGCCGGCGATGCCACCTGGGTATTCTGGCGCGCCGCCTTGACCCACGCATCTCCGGCCGAGCGGAGAATGCCACGGGCGTGATGAACCTCATGATTGAGATCGAGGCGATCGTATACGCGCCCTCCCAGACCGGGAGCCCTGGCATCCAACAGCGCGATGATTTCATTCCTGCCGAGAGGCTCCAATTCCACCACCACTTCCGCCAACCGGTCGGCGAGACCGGCGCTGAGACGAGGCAGGAAGGCGCTGTCCCAAATGTCACGATTGACCGAAACGATTGCATCCACCCGTTCTGCAGCGTGACGCAGCGAGCCTAGGAAAGCGGCCAGACGGAGAGCCGCCGATTCATCCGCGGAGAAACCTTCAAGATCATCCGCCACCAACACCACCCGGACCAGCTGGCTGACCAATCCAAGCAGAGTGGCCAATCGCTCGAAAATCTGGGACTCGGGAAGTCCGCCCACCGCCACCGTCTGGATTAAAGCCCCGGCGCGCAATGGGTGGTCGACAGGAGTGGAGGCAAACCGGAACAAAGCATCCACCCAGAACATGACCTCCCGCAGCGGAGCTCCGCTGCGCTGTGCCAGTTCGAGAGCCAGACGCGGACCCAGCACTTCGAAGTTCTCCTTCGCCCAGTGCGCGGTGACCGCATTCGGATGATGAAAATCAAAAGTCTCGATCGGGCGGTTCCTCAAGGCGGCCAAGGCTCCTTCCCGATCCTGACATGGTACCTCACCGGACCGAACCAAAGGCTGCAACGCTTGGGCAAACAGGCGGCGGACCAACAAATCCAGCACCGTGAGCCCACCTCCAGCGGGCAACGAACGACCGAAGCGGGCCAGAGCATCCGCCGTGGCGGTGGCCGGATCGATCAGGCTGCCATGCGCCGCATGCAGCGGAATGAATTCATGACTGGAGCCGAGGTGATGCTGGAGACGGGACAACAGATGGGTCTTGCCGTGTCCTGCGCGTGGTGCCCTCAGGAGGATGCACCTGCCCGGCTGGGTGGTGTCCACCGCCAGCAGATCCCAAAGTTGTTCATAGGCCTGGCGGTTGACGGGTTCTGCATGAACGGCAGGAAGACGGCCGAAAGTTTCGAAGAGAGCTTGGAACGGATGCTCGATTGCCATGGGGTCTAGGTCCGGATCGGACCCGAACACCATGGAGGCTGCGACTGTTTCTCACAAGAAGAAACAAGCGGAACCCGCACCCTCCGCCGCAGGAATCAGCGCGGCTGGGTGAGCTTCTCAAACTCCGTGGCGGCACCGCCGGAGGAGCCTTTGCTGGAAGAAGGATCAGCCTCGCGAAGAAGCACCTTCTTGTCGAAATCATCGATCGGCGCATCACTGGTGCCGGACAGGGTAATCTCCAACCAGCGATGTTCTTCCTTCTTCGACCCGAAGGCCGCATCCAGCTCGGTTTTGGACTCCACCAGCAACGGAGGAAGCCCCACCTCCAGCCGCCCGGAAAGCGCCTTGTTCTGGCCCACCGTCATGGTTCCCCGGATCGTCAGGCGGTTCTCGGATTCCAGATGGAGCTCCGAAAGCGAAATCTCCGGTCCACTGACCCGCAGCACCCCGCTGGCATTGCCGCCGAGAGTGGGATGTTCATACCCCGAATCATCGAAAATGACACGCAACCGGGAAAGGAATGGCAGTCCGGACAAAACCATCGGCGGCTCCCCACCTCCCTTGAATGCCACCAGCAATTTCTGTGACTCCGGACGGGCAGGGTCGAAGGTGAAGAAGTTCGACTGCGGCATGGTCCGTGACTCGACCCGGCCATGGAGGAACCTGCCGATCTCCGGGCCAGCGAGGATGGACAACGGCATGTCCTTGACCTTGGTGTCCAAGGTGGTGGCTTTCCCGGAATCAGGCGGCTCCACCTTGCCAACGATCTCCACAAAACCATAGCCCTTCCCTGTGGGGCCATCCGGCTCCAACATCCGGAAGTTGAGAATATCCAACCGGCTGCCGGTCACTCCGATCAGAGCCCGATCCAGTGCCAGCGGAGGCAGTTGCTTGCCGAAATTCACGGTCCCGCGGCTGCAACGCAATTCGGGACGACCACCGGCACCCTTGGGATACAAGGACACCTCGCTATTGAGGATGGACAGCGCGGGCGAACGGAGTTCTCCGAAATACACCGAAAAATCGGAGCATCTCAACCGGTTGAACCGGAAATAGTCCGCCTGATCATTCCAAACCCCACCCTGTGTGGGCAGACCGACCAGCAGTTCCCCCTTTTGGGCCGAAATCTCTTCTCCCGTCCAAGGTTGGCCAAGGAAACTGCTGAAGCGAAGCTCCGCTCCCAGTCCCAGCAGGGTGAGCTTCTTCATCACCTGCCCCTCGGGCCAATCCAGAACGAGCGTGGATGCATTCGCCCCGATGGGTGTCACCCGGAACTGGGTGACCTCCGCCTTTGCGCCCGTCACCTCACCCAGCCGCCCCATGATCCTGTTTCGATAGGAAGCCCCGTTCATGTAAACGACGACTCCCCCGGCCAGCGCGAGCAGGACGATCACGGCGACCACGACGGCCACCACCTGAACAGCCCTCATTTTCCGCGCCCGCTGCTGGTTGTCCCGGGCGGGCTGGTTGGACCGCCGCTTGCGGCTCCGGACCTTGATGGCCTGGCTGCCGTCCGCACGGGTCACGAGCTCCCCGTTGGAAGGATCTCCGGTGGATCGCTCCTTCAAGCGATCCATCATCTCACTGATACTATAGTTCTCCGGCTCGCGGGAATCGGACGGCATATCTTGGGAATAAGAACGCCTCCGGACATTTGTCCAGAGGCATGATATCGGATCAACGCTGGCTGATCGGGCGTCCGGTGGGATCCACGAGCTTCACGTTCACCATGAACAGCACCCGTTTCTTCACAGGGGCCTGGACATTGGATTCAAAAAAGCGCCCGAGCAGTGGCAACGTGCCAAGAATCGGCGTCTTGTCCGCCACGCGCTGCGCGCGCTCTTGGAGCAAACCACCGATCACGACCGTGGCACCATCTGCAATGGTGATACTGGAGGTATTGATCGCGATCTTGCTGAACACCGGCATCAGGATGGCATTCTGCGTGATCGGGGTGCTGCCGGCATTGCCAGTGGCATCCACAGCGATCGAATTGATGGGCGTACCGTAGTTCACAAAGCCATCGAAATCCGTGATCTCCGGCTTCAACTGGAGATCCACCGTGCGCTTGTCCGCCGAAACAGTAGGCAGCACCTCGAGGATGGTCCCGACTTCACGAGTGGCGAAGGCGGTGGGATGTGAAGGGGTAACCGGGAAAATGCCGCCACTGTCGGCTTCATCTGATCCATCGGTTCCATTCGTGCTGACGTTACCCACCCGATTCGGAATTTCGGGGGGCTCGTATTCGGTCGGATACTTCATTTCCCGCACCATCCGGATGGATGCAGTCTGACCATTGCGGGTCACCACGGACGGGCAGGACATCAGGTCGATGCCTTTCTTCTGGGAGAGTCCGCGCATCACACCTTCGTAGGCGGTGCCGCCAAGCATGCCATTGAGGCCGAGAATCCCTGGCGCGCGCTTGGCCGTGCCAGCAAAGCCCTCGGCATTGCTCGCAATGGCTTCGTCAATCGCATCGCTGGTCACCGCATAGTCGCCACTGCGGTTGCCTGCGGTGATCGGCTTGCGGGTCACCCCCGTTGGGACGGAGATATCGTCCATATTGCTGCCGTTGCCGACCGTGCCGCCCGAAGCGAAAAACTGGCTGCTGATGCCATAGTCGTTGAGCAGCCAATCGAATCCAAGTTCCTCAATCCGGTGTTCCTCCGCCTTGAGCATGGTGACCGTGACGACCACCTGTACCGGCTCGGTTTTCGCCACCATCTCGACCAACTGCGAGATCATGTCCTGATTCGCCTCGGTGTTCCGCACCATCAGCACGTTGACCGCGGGGTTGAGAGTGACGGTCGCGCCCTCCGGGAAGGTGATGCCCTTGGACTTCAAGACATCAAGGATGTCACGGCGCTTCGCCAGCAGCCCCTGCGAGGCGGGCTTGTCCGTCGCGAACGGATCATTCGCGCCTGCTGCGGAACCACCGGCATCCCCTTCGCTGATCGAAGAGAGGAAATCCGGTGGCACATGATAGGTCCGGGTCGTCATTTCCGTGGCCATCGCCCCGATGGAGCGGATGTTCACGGAGAACTCGTCGGTCGTGTAGGCCGTCTGGGTGAGATCGTTGATGTACTTCAACGCGCCGGCGATCGGCACGTTCCGCAGGCGCAGATTGAAGCGCTTTTTGGAGATCCGTTCGGCGACTTCGCTCCCAGGAGGACCGAGATCGACCGTGAAGTTCACGCCTTTTTGCCGTGGATCGAGCTCGAAGGTATCCAGTTGGGATGCCTGGGCGCGGAGGTATTCGATCGCCTCTTCCAGAGACACCTGCTCAAGCATGATCGAGGGTACGATCAACCGCTCGATCTTCCTCGAAACGGAAATCCGGCTCGCATCAGCGACCGCTCCTTCCTCGACACCAGGAATCTTGTCGAACGTGGCGGGAGGCTGGAGTTCCCAGGCAGCTTCCACCCGGCTGAGCATTTCCGCGCGGGTATCATCGTAAGATGCCCGGAGGTAGTCGCTCTTCGCCGAGGCGATACGCTCCATCCCACGGCGAGCCGCGGAATTCGTTGCATCGATACGAAGCACCTTCTCGTAGTGGACCTTGGCCTCGTCGTACTTGCCGAGATTGAAAGCGCCTTCCGCAGTGTAGAGGAGTTTCCGCACCTCATCGACATTCTTGCCATGCTCGGCAGTCATCGCGGGGTTGTTGCGGATCGGGTCGTTCAGCTGGTTCTTGAACTCGACGGCACCGAGGTCTCCGGGAGCGACGTCCTTCGCCAGCACCTTGTCGACAGCTGCCTTCGCTCCGTCCAGATCACCTTTTCTGAGGAGCTCCTTGCCATACTCGACGGAAGCCTGGGCATACCGCTCGGTGGCGGCTTCCCGGAGTTCGACGGTAGCGGGAGCGTTCGGAATCAGGGAACGAGCACCGGAATAAGCGGTCACGGCGTCGTTGTAGCGACCGGCGTTGTATGCCTCGTCGCCTTTGATCAGAAGCTCCTGGGCTTCTTCAACACCTTGATAACGCTTGGCTTGTTCTTTTTCAAACAAGCCGGGTGAGTCCCCGCCGAATACCGGTACCACCAAACAGGCGGTAGCCAGCAGTGCAGCGCGGCCGCACGGAGGAATGTATCTGCAAACGGATGCCATGGATGGGTTTCCCGGCCTTATAGAGAGCCATTCCGGGGAGGGTAAGCGGAAAATCCGAAAAAAATCACTCCACACTGAAAGGCCTCTCCTAACGGATGCCGCTCATCAGGCGGATTGCACGAAATCCCTTCCTCCCCACCCCTTGCGGAACTGCCAGAGATTCCAGCAGAGCTGGCATTTCCGGCCGGAGAATTTGTGATCTAATCCTCCCGTTTCCATGCCAATCCCATCCTCGACCCCTCCCCCTTCTGCCACCGAAGGCGATATCAATGGAACTCCCGAACGTGCCAGATGGCAGGAACGCCATGTGGATGCGGACACCCGCCGGGAACTGGATCGGGATGCCGCCTGCTTCCTCCACCAATCGATGTCCACCCCCTGCCTGAATGTTCTCAAGGGAGCGGAAGGCATTCACCTCATCGATTCCCAGGACCGCCGGATCATGGATTTCCATGGCAACAGCGTCCATCAGGTGGGCTATGGTCACCCTCATGTGCTGGCGGCGGTCACCCGGCAGATGCAGACCCTTCCTTTCCTGCCACGGCGGTTCGCGCATCCGCTGGTGACGGATCTGGCAGAGAAGCTCGGTGCCCTGGCTCCGGGAGACCTCAACAAGGTGCTCTTTGCTCCCGGCGGCACCAGCGCCATCGGCATGGCCCTCAAGCTGGCGCGAAAAGCCACCGGCCGTTTCAAGACGGTCTCGATGTGGGACTCCTTCCACGGAGCCAGCCTCGATGCCATCTCGGTCGGCGGCGAAGGGGCCTTCCGTGGCGGCATCGGCCCCCTGCTGCCCGGCACCAGCCATGTGATGCCCTACGATGGCTATCGCCCGATGTTCGAGGATCCTCTGAAATGCCTCGATTACCTGGACTACGTCATGGAGCGGGAAACCGACGTGGGAGCCGTCATTCTGGAGACCATCCGCGCCACGGAAGTCCATGTGCCGCCCGTGGAATATCACCGCCGTCTGAGAGCGATCTGCGACAAGCACGGAGCCCTGCTTATTCTGGACGAAATCCCCACCGCCCTCGGCCGTACGGGGCGGATGTTCGCCGTGGAGCACTACGACATCGTCCCGGACATGCTGGTGATCGGAAAGGGGCTCGGAGGTGCCGTGTTTCCCATGGCCGCCCTGATCGCGCGTGAGGGGCTGGATGTGGCGGGAGACGTGTCCCTTGGCCATTACACCCACGAAAAGAGCATTCTGGGCTCCGCGGCCGCCCTCGCGACCCTCGAAGTCATCGGAAACGAAGGCCTGTTGGAGCACGCCCGGATGCTGGGCGATTACCTCCGCCAGCGGCTGGAAGATATGCAGGAACGCCACAGCTTGATCGGAGACGTTCGCTCCATCGGCCTGATCGGAGCGATCGAACTGGTGAGCGACAGGACCACCAAAGCCCGCGCCAGCGCACAAGCCGAGCGCGTCCTGTACCGCTGTCTGGAAAACGGCCTGAGCTTCAAGATCTCCCAAGGGAATATCCTCACGCTCGGGCCGCCACTCGTCATCACGCGTGACCAGTTGGACGCCGCGCTGGATATCCTAGATCAGGCGCTCTCCAAGGAAAGCGCCTGAAATTCAGGACTCCACCGTCGGATCGTAATCCTTCGGCGCGCGGACGATCTTCTCGATCGCATGCTTGGTCACGAGGTTGCCGCCGGATGAGCGGCCCTTGACCGCGAACTCCGAGAACAACAGCGGGCGGATCAGGTTCCGCATCCGAAGGGCGGGTTTCAGGTGCACCAACAGCATCTGGGCTTCACTTTCCGCCTCAGACTTGTGAAGGCCGAAGTAGAGCACCCGGGTCCCAGCGGTTCCCTTGGTCAAATCGTATTCCTTGTCGCGGGTGATCCCGCCGAGTTTGAAGCGTTTCGCCAGAATCGCGCCATCCTTGCCGTCGCGATAGATCATCGAATAAATGAGATCCTCGTCCTTGCGGATGATGGCGACGTGAATCGGTTTCTGGCCGACGAAGACCTTTTCCGCCACCTTCACCACACGCATCTTGCCGTCCTGGGTGAAGGTCACGAGATCATCCAGCTTCGAGCACTTCTCCAGTGCCTCTTCCTTCTTCAGTCCCCAACCGGCGAAGCCGTTCTTGCGGTCCAGATACAGCGTCTCGGTGGCGGCGACCACTTGGGTGCGGTCAACCTTCTCAAAGGACGAGATCTCGGTACGACGCTCGCGATCCTTGCCGTATTTTTTCCGGATGTCCTCGAACCAGCGGATGGTGAATTTCGTGAGGTTCCGGAGATTCTTTTCGGTCTCCTCGATCTCCTTCTCCAGCGCCCGGATTTCCTCGTCGGCCTTGAAGGCGTCGAACTTGGAAATACGCTTGATCTTGATCTCGGTGAGGCGAACCAGATCGTCCTGCGTCACTTCGCGCTTGAGCAGTTTCTTGAACGGCTTGAGTCCATCATCAATGGCCTTGAGGACCGCTTCCCACGTCTCGCATTCTTCGATGTCGCGGTAGATGCGGTTCTCGATGAAGATCTTCTCCAGCGAGCTGAAGTGCCACTTCTCGGCCAGTTCACCGAGACGAATCTCCAGCTCCTGCCTCAGGACCTCCCGGGTGTGCTCGGCGTTGCGCTTGAGAATCTGGGAGACGCCGAGGAACTGCGGCTTGCCATCGGCGATCACGCAGGCATTCGGTGAGATTGACATCTCACAGTCGGTGAAGGCGAAGAGCGCGTCACGGGTCGTATCCGGATCAGCTCCGGCAGGAAGATGCACGAGGATGTCCGCGGTCGCGGCGGTGTTGTCCTCGATGCGGGCGATCTTGATCTTGCCCTTGTCGGCGGCTGCCACAATCGAGTCCATCAGGGCTCCGGTGGTGGTGCCAAAGGGAATCTCAACGATCCGCAGGGTGCCCTTCTTGTCGGCATTGATGCGGGCACGGACCCGGACCTTGCCACCCCGGAGACCGTCCCGGTAGTCCGTGGCATCCATGATCCCGCCGGTCGGGAAATCGGGCACGAGGGTAAACGGCTCGCCACGAAGCGTGGCGATGCAGGCATCGATGATCTCGATGAAATTGTGAGGCAGGATCTTACACGCCAGGCCGACCGCGATGCCCTCGACGCCTTGGGCGAGGAGCAGCGGAAATTTCACGGGCAGAGTGAAGGGCTCCTTGCGACGGCCGTCATAGTTCGTGACCCACTCGGTGACCTTCGGACTGAAGACAACATCCAGCGCGAATTTCGTCAGGCGGGCCTCGATGTAACGGCCGGCGGCCGCGCCATCCCCGGTGAGGGTGTTTCCCCAGTTGCCCTGGGTGTCGATCAGCAGGTCCTTCTGGCCGAGCTGGACCATGGCGTCCTTGATGGAAAGATCGCCATGTGGATGGTAATTCATCGTGTGGCCCACCACATTCGCCACCTTGTTGTAGCGTCCGTCGTCCAGCTCGTCCATCGAGTGAAGGACGCGGCGCTGAACCGGCTTCAAACCATCGTTTACATGCGGCACGGCGCGCTCAAGGATCACGTAGCTGGCGTAATCCACGAAATAGTCCTTATACATGCCTCCGAGGGAGGTGTGCTGGTCCGGGTCGTGCATCATGTGGGCGGAGGGTGTAAGGGGGTCGCCCGGCGGGTGCAAGCCCTGAGGATTTGGGCAGTTAGTTGGCTTTTTCTGCAAAAATCTCCGCTTGCCCGACCATTGGGATGCGGCATGCTCCCCGGCGAATGAAGTCCGCTACCGTTTTCAGTTCCTTCCCGAAAGTCGGGATCCGTCCAACGATCGACGGCCGCTACGGCGGTGTCCGCGAGTCCCTTGAGGAGCGCACCATGGAGATGGCGAAATCCGCCGCCAATCTGATTTCCTCCACCCTGCGGAACCCCGATGGCTCCCCGGTGGAGTGCGTGATCGCAGATACCTGCATCGGTGGCGTGGCCGAGGCTGCGGCTGCCGCGGACAAGTTCCGCCGCGAAAACGTGGGCCTCACCCTGACGGTCACCCCGTGTTGGTGTTACGGCTCCGAGACCATGGACATGGACCCGCTGCACCCGAAGGCGGTGTGGGGTTTCAACGGCACCGAGCGTCCGGGCGCAGTGTATTTGGCCGCAGTGCTTGCCGGTCACACCCAGAAGGGCATCCCCGCTTTCGGCATCTACGGCCAGGATGTGCAGGCCGCCACAGACACCTCCATTCCGGAGGACGTGGCCGAGAAGATTCTCAATTTCGCCCGCTGCGGACTCGCCGTGGCCAACATGAAGGGTAAGGCCTACCTTTCGATGGGCGGCACCTCGATGGGTATCGCCGGCTCGATGGTGGACTACGCGATGTGGGAAAAATACTTCGGCATGCGCGTGGAGGACATCGACATGAGCGAGTTCGCCGGCCGCATCGCCAAGAGCCAGTTCGATCACGCCGAATATGAGAAGGCGCTCGCCTGGGTGAAAGAGAACTGCAAGGAGGGCGATGACTACAATTCCGAGTCCACCACCCGCACCCGTGAGCAGCTCGACACCGAGTGGGAAACCAACGTGAAGATGGCGCTCATCGCCCGCGACCTGATGGTGGGCAACCCGAAACTCGCGGAAATGGGCCTGCACGAGCAGGCACGCGGCCGCCACGCGATCGCCGCCGGTTTCCAAGGCCAGCGCCAGTGGACCGACCACTTCCCGAACGGCGACTTCCTCGAAGCGATCCTCAACTCCTCCTTCGACTGGAACGGTGCCCGCGCGCCCTACATCGTGGCGACCGAGAACGACGCCCTCAACGGCGCGGGCATGCTCTTCGGTTGGCTGCTGACCAATACCGCCCAGATTTTCGCCGATCTCCGCACCTACTGGAGCCTCGAGGCGATCAAGACTGCCTCCGGCGTGGAGCTGGACCACGAACTGATCGAGGATGGCATCCTCCACCTCATCAACTCCGGCCCGGCCGCGCTCGACGGCACCGGCCAGTGCACCGATGAAAACGGCGAACCGGCGATGAAGGCCCACTGGGACATCACCGCGGAGGAAATGAAGAAGTGCCTGGAAGCCACCACCTGGCACCCTTCCATCACCGAGTACTTCCCGGGCGGCGGCATGAGCACCCGCTACAAGACCCGTGGCGGCATGCCTGCCACCATGATCCGTCTGAACCTCGTCAACGGCCTCGGCCCGGCGCTCCAGATTGCGGAAGGCTACACCGTCGAGCTGCCGGAAGACGTCCACAACTCCCTCGACCAGCGCACCAACCCGACCTGGCCGACCACTTGGTTCTCCCCGATCCTCACCGGCGAAGGTGCCTTCATCAGCGCCTATGACGTGATGAACAACTGGGGTGCCAACCACTGTGTGATGACCGCTGGCCACGTCGGCCACCTCTACATCACGTTGGCCTCGATGCTCCGCATCCCGGTCTACATGCACAATGTCGAGGATCACCGGATCTTCCGCCCGGCTTCCTGGCGCGCCTTCGGCACGGCAGATCTGGAGGGAGCGGACTTCCGCGCCTGCCAAAACTACGGCCCGCTCTACGGCCGCCGCTGATTCCGGCTGCCAGTCTGTTTCCATCGAAAAAGGCCACGCCTCACCGGCGTGGCCTTTTTTCGTTTTTTCGCCCCTTGGTGGAATTGTCGAATTTTAGAGAACCCGCTGTCCGTTTTCGGGCAATTCCGGAGATTTTCCGGAAAAAGCACAGTCCCAGGACGCCCTCTCTGCCCGGGAATTATTTAAGCCTTGATCCCACGCCCCGCGTTGAAGATGTAAGTAACTGATTTTTAGGCAAAATTGTCTTCGTTCGTTGATTGTTGCATTCCGTTCTTATGGAAACCCAGACCCCGTTCTCTGTTGGCAGGCTTCCCCACCTGCTGTGTTCCACTCTCCTGCTCTCCTTGGCTCTCTCGATCCCCGCACGAGGCCAGTACCACGCCTTCACCGGCGTTCAGAGTAATTCGGACTGCATCATGCAGGACTACCGGTCGCCCAATGTCCCGGGCGGCATTTATGATGCGATCCACGAGGAGAACGTCAGCAGTTCCGATGGTGGCTCCGGATACTTTTACGGCGGCTACACGCACCAGAACCAGAGCGGCACCAAGACGCTGGTGCAGTACGTTTGCTGGCCTGCCAGCGGCGGCACGCCATCCTACGCACAGCAGATCCCGGTGTTCGCTGGTGCGAACATGGTGGGAAACATCCAGATCGGCGAGGGCAGCAGTTGCTCGATCAAGGGCTACTGGCCGCAGTTTTCCTCAAGCCAATGGTACCGCTCCGTGGTCCGCTATTGGCAGCCTGCGGATGGCACCGCGCATGTCGGCTACCAAGGCATGTGGATGAAGGAGCCCCTGAGCGGGAATTGGTATCATCTGGGCACCTTCAAGTATCCCTTCGCCGTCACCGGCGTGAATGGGATGAGCGGCTGGCAGGAGAACTTCACCGGCTACACCGGCGACTACGTCGTGGACCACGCCAACGGCTATTACCACAAGAGCGGTGCGTGGAACCGGGCCAACCAGATCAAGTTCACCTCGAACGGGTTCTCGAGCATTTTCGATCCCGGCACCAATACGGTGGCGCGTTCGCAGGTGGGGCCGACCTACTCCGCGTCCTACAACAATCCCATAACCCTCACTCTCTCAGGCCAGCCAACCTCGCCGACGTTTGATCCGATCGTGGTGAGCAGCTCCAGCGCCACCACCTCTGGAACGCAGTTGCTGGTGAAGTGGGACATGCCGCTGACCAGTTCACCTCAGCTCAGCTACAAGATCGAGGTCTTCAACAATGCCTCCTACACCGGATCAGCCTCGCTGACCTTCACCGAGAACGAACCGGAAGCACGGCAGAAGCTGCTTAACACCACCGGCATCGCCACGCCGTATGTAAGGCTGACGATCTCGGACATCTTCTACAACACCGGCACCCCCATCCTCATTACGCCTTCCGCGGCCACCCTGAGTGCGGCGGCATCGGCATCGGGAGCAGTTCCAGGACTGAACTATCAATACTATCAGGACTCGACCAACAGCTGGAGCGTCCTGCCGAATTTCACTTCGCTCACACCTTCCCGCCAGGGTGCAGTCAGCATTCCAGATGCGACTCCGAGGCTCCGCCGCACTTACTACGGATTCAACTACACCGGCTACTTCAACGCCGCTACGGACGGTTTGTATACCTTCACGCTGCGCTCCGGTGACGGCAGTGCGCTGGTCATCGATGGCACGACGGTCATCGATTTCGACGGGTTACACGATTCCACCCAATTCAAGAGTGGTGGCATCGCCCTGGCTGCCGGCAAACACACACTGACGCTGAAGTATTTCAGAGGTGGCACCAATGCCGTGAATACCTCCGCCTACAACGACGGCATCGGCTTGAGCTATGAAGGCCCCGGTATCGCATCTGCGGACGTTCCGGCTTCCGCCTTCTTCCGCACTCCAGGCGCGAGCGAACCCGTCATCACGATGAGTTCACCTGCCAACGGTGCTACGGTAGTGAACTCCAGCCCCGGCTTGGCGGCTGCCGTAACTGCAAATGGTGCGACCATCAACAGCGTCCAGTTCTACATGACCGGCGATAAGCCCTACTATCCCCGGGCTGACAATTCGGCGGGCTATTTCATCGGCCAGGATTCCACGGCTCCCTATCAATTCAATTCCCAAGTCTGGACCTCCACAGCCAATCAGGTGCGTGCGCGCCTGGTCTACAATGGGACCTACACGATCGATTCCGAGCCGATCACGATCACTACGACCAATACGCCGTTGGGCTCATGGAACTGGGATCCGCTTGAGGTTCACAATTATTCCACCGGAGCCAGTGTCCAAGGAAACACGGTTTCGATCGTGGGAGACGGCATGGACATGCTGAGCCGTCAGGTCACCGGCGATTGTATTCTGATCGGTCACTTGGCAAGCCTGCCTGCCTCCACCGCAGGTCCGGATGGTGTGGCTCCGGACTCCGATTGGCGTGCGGGCTTCATTCTGCGCGGCACCCGTAACGTGACCGTGGGCCAGCCCCTCGGCAACGGTAGTTCCACCCGTTTCGCCGCCTTGTTCAGCAATATCGGAGGTGGCACCTACTTCGAGGACGACACCATGCGCAATGGCAACGGAGATGCCAACCGTTGGTCCTCCAATCTCGGCGGAGCCAACCGTTGGTTCAAGATCCAGCGCGTCGGAGACGTGTTTACGAGCTATGTCTCGACGGATGGCGTCAACTGGGTTCAGGCCAATACCATCACCCTCGCCAGCTTCGGATCCACCATCAATGCCGGAGCGTTCATCCACGCCGTCCAATCGTATAATCCGAACATCCACACCGCGAGCTTCGATGGCATCAGCATCATGGGGCCGAATGTCAGTGGGCCGGCCAGTGTCGCAGTCAGCCCGCTTTCGAATTCGGTGGTCACCGGCCTGCCAGCAACCTTTACGGCCTCGGTGATCGGCCCAGTGCCCACCAGCTATCAGTGGCAGCTCAATGGAGTGAACATTCCCGGAGCCACGGATGCGAGCTATACGATTGCCAGCGCGAGCCCCACGGATGCGGGCAGCTATACCGTGATTGCAAATGGTGTGACGAGTGCCGCTGCGACACTGACCATCAGCTACCCGGCGGGTTCCGGCATCTGGACCAACGCATCCGGAGGCTCATGGGCCACCACCGGCAACTGGAGCGGCAGCACCATCGCCGCCGGAACCGATGCGGCTGCGGACTTCAGCACACTCAGTCTGGCAGCGAACCAGACCGTTTCGCTCAACGGCGCCCGCACCATCGGCACCCTGGTTACCGATGACCTCGCCGCCACCAAGCACACTTGGACGATCAACAATGGCAGCGGAGGGCCTCTGACATTGGCTACTTCCAGCGGCACTCCCGACATCGCAAACAAGACCGCTACCACGATCAGTTCCGTGGTGGCAGGCTCCCAGGGATTTGAGAAGACCGGCTCTGGATATCTGACCCTCAGCGGCACCAGCACCATTACCGGGACGATCAGCGTCAACGCCGGCACGCTGGAAGTGCAAAAGAAATCCGGCGACGTGCCCTACACCTTGGCCCAAGGCGCCACTCTGAAGATCGGCTACAGCACCGGCGGCAACTACGCCAATACCAACCTGACGGTTCGTGGCAATGGAACCGCCGCTACTACCGGTCTCTATCTTGCAGGCGGCACCACTTACAACTCCAGTGGCCAGATCGTTCTCCAAACCGCTCCCACCACCATCCGCCAATACGGCAGTGGAACCGCAAAAATCGGCACCTATGATGTCAATGGCACCGGTCTCTGGTGCACCAGCGATGCTTCCGGCTCCGCCATCGATGCCAATATCCAAATGGTCAGCTCCGGCTACGGCATGTCCGTTCAAACGGATGTCGGGGCGGCGACCGCCAGCGGTGACCTCGTCATCAATGGCCCGCTCGCGGCCGGCAGCCTGGGCTTCTACAAACGTGGCAGCGGTTCGGTCCGCCTCAACGGCACCGCCACAACAGCCAACCTCGGCGTGAAGGCTCTTGCAGGCACGGTCATCTGCGGAGTGAACAACTGCCTGGGCACTAACGCAGCGGTACCGATTTCTTCCGGAGCGACAGTCGCCCTGAACGGCACTTCGCAGACTGTCTCATCTATCAGTCCGGCTTCCGGAGGCACTCTCTCATTCGGTGGAACCGGCACATTGACCGCCACCACCGCTTCGCTGGCCGGTTCGTTGCAAATGACGCTGAACAAGGCGAACACCCCCACCAGTAGCAAACTAACCCTAAGCACCGGTACACTCACTTTTGGTGGAACGTTGACGGTGGTGAATGCGGGTACGGCCCCGGCAGCAGGCGACACCTTCCAATTGTTCTCGGCGACAGCTTACGCAGGGTCGTTCACCAGCATGTCGCTTCCCTCCCTGCCAGGCGGCTTGGTGTGGGACAGCAGCGCACTGTCCACCGCTGGCACGATCACCGTAGTCGATATGGGCAGCTCCATGTGGAACGGCGGAGGCACGGATACCTCGTGGTCCACTGCCGCGAACTGGAATGGCACACTTCCGATCGATTACCAGCGTCTCACGTTCCAAGGCACTACCCGGCAGACCTCGAGCAACAACCTGCTCACGGCAATCGGCCAGATCACCTTCGCGAACGGCGGCTTCAGCCTTTCTGGCAATGCCGTGACCCTGCAGGGAGGAATCACCAATACCGCGGGTAACAATACCTGGGGGATCGCCACCACTCTCGCCGGCCCGCAGTCATTCTTCAGCACTGCTGGCACCTTGACGGTCAGCAGCACGGTGAACACCGCAGGGTACGAACTGACCTTCGACGGAGCGGGCAACATTACCGAATCCGGGGTCATTTCTGGCGCGGGGAATCTCGTCAAAAATGGAGCGGGCACCACGATCTTGTCCGCCAAGAACACCTTCACCGGCTCCGTGACGGTCAATGCCGGCACCCTGCGGTTCGGCACCAACACCAACAGCTACTCGGGCGGGACCCTCATCAATGGCGGCACCCTTGAATTGACAGGAAGCAACAGTGGCACGGGAACCATCGTTGGAGCGGTGACCATCGCCAGCAGCGGCACGTTGAAGCTCTCGAATGCCAATGTACTCGGCTACAACGGCACGCAGATAGGCACGATTAATGTCAACGGCGGACTGATCGATAACGTCGCCGCCGGAGACAATGGCTGGGGACAGACCTTCAATCTCACGGGCGGCACCATGCGCTCCAACGGTGGCACCAGCAGCGCCTCCGCTACCCAGCTTTTTTCGATCGGCAACGGCTGCGCAATCAACAGCCTTGCGAGCGCCACAAGCTCCACCATCGCCGGGCGCATGACCATGCGGCAGACCAATACCACCTTCACCGTCGCGGACGGTGCTGCGGCCGTGGATTTGGATATCACCGCAGCAATGACGGAGAACTCCTCGAACAGCGGAATCACCAAGGCTGGAGCCGGTCTCATGCGGTTGAATGGAGCCAATACCTACGCGGGAACCACCACCGTCAGCGCCGGAACCTTGCACATCAGCGGCTCCATCACCGCCGGAGCCGTGACCGTCCAAAGCGGCGCCACACTCTCCGGCAGTGGCACGATCGGCGGAGCCACCACCGTACAAAACGGCGGATCTATCGCAGCAGGTTTGAACGGAGTCGGCACCCTGACATTGAACAACACCCTTACGCTGGCCGGGACCGCACGCATGGAGATCGCCAAGACAGGAACTACCCTGACGGCAGACAAGATTACGGGAGTCACAACCCTGACCTATGGAGGCACCCTCCTGGTCACCTCCCTTGGCCCGGATGCGCTGGCGGCAGGAGACACTTTCCAACTGTTCAGCGCCACCAGCCGCACCGGTTCCTTCACCACGCTCAGTCTTCCAACCCTCAGCTCCGGGCTCACCTGGGACACCACCGGACTCGCTACCAATGGATCAATCAAGGTGATGTCATCGGCAATCCTCGCCTATAATACCTGGGCCTCCAATCTCACACCCGGAGTCAATGACGCCAAAGATCAGGATCCGGACCACGATGGGCTCAACAATCTCGGTGAATTCGCCTTCGACAGCAATGCGCTGTCCGGTGCCAAAAGCGGAAAAATGGTCAGCGGCATAGCCACTCTCGGCGGCCAAAGTTGCATGGTCATCACCGTTCCGGTAAGAACCGGAGCCGTATTCTCTGGAAACCCGGGATTGGTTTCAACCCCGATCGACGGAGTGATCTACACCATCGAGGGAAGCGTTGATTTGACGACTTGGACCGTCACGTTGAGTGAAGTCACAGGTAGCGATGCCACCTCACTGCAATCCGGCATGCCAACACTCGACAGCGGTTGGAGCTATCGGACCTTCCGGACTCCAGCGGGCATGACCAAGGTCTTCCTGCACGCACGCGCCTCCGAGAGCCAACAGGCGCAATAAGACCGCGCAGGTATGTCTCATTTTGATTTTCAAGAAATCCCCCAAGAGGTGCGCTAATTGCAGGACCAATAAATCGCCCGATATTCCACACGGCACTTCATCTTGCTTCATCGCTCGATTTGGAGCCATCGACTGGTTTTGAGTAAGTAGTATTCGTTGCATTCATTCCACCTTCCCTCTGATGAACACTCGCAAATCCCGCGGATTATTCCGCTTGATCGCTATTTCAATTGGCCTATCCGCCCTTCCCGTCACGGCGGATATCGCGGCGGATTTCGCCAGTATCACAGGGACCACAGGTGGTCAGACAGTCACCGGAGTCTACTATCCGTGTTCGATCGCTCGTCATGGAAAGGCTGCATTCCCGATCCTTACAGACTCGGACTCGATCACGCTCATGGCCGCCGGCCGCTATGGCGACAACTATGCCACTACCGCAGCACGGGCCGTCACGTATGGAAACTCTGCTGCGGTCACCAATTCGTCTCTTGCTGACCCGATGGCCACCCTTCTGGTGAACTCGGTATTGTGGGCCAGCCGCAAGTCCACTCCCTCCACCATCACGGTGGGGTGCGGACCGAGCGTCCCCACCGCCTTCTGGACCAGCCGGGGTTTCCTCACGAAATCGGTCACCACCACCATGAGCTCCACCACCAACGACCTCAGCGGTTGTGACGTGCTGGTGTGCAACATCGGATCCGGTTTCAACGCTTCCGCCGTCACGAAAATCCAGACCTTCACCAGCGGTGGTGGAGGATTGGTGTGCAGCGCCCAACCGTGGAGCATGAGCACTCAACAGCTCGCGGATGCATCCACGATTCTGACCCCCTTCGGCCTCACCTACAATCAGAATGCGATCTACTACGGAACCAGTGATTCAGCCACCATTCCGTCTTCCGCCCCTTCACCCTATCGCAGCGCGCTGAATGGTAGTGCCGACCTGATCCGGGACAAGGAGGGCACGATCACCATGAGTCTGGCGGACAAAACCGTCGCCACCACCGCCATCGGCGAAGTACTCGACATCCGCTCCGATGTTGCCGCGCTCAACGCCGATCTCGATGTACTGAGTGACTCCAGCCACTACGGCACGATCGCTCCCACAAAAGCCGCGCCACTTTCTACCACTGCGAAACCCGTTGAAGCGTGGCTGGCCCATTACCAATCCATCAAATTCGACACCCTCACCCCTGCCCAGCTTTTCGTGCATCCATGCACTAGTGATTTCCCCGGCCTGCCGGACACAGGCGCGGTCACGAGCAGCAAGACCATCTCGATCAACGGCAACACCCCGGCAAACAATCTCAACAACAACGGTCAGCGCCCGGTCCGCTTCGAAACCGGGATGTATGCCCAGCCTGGAGCCACGATTACCGTTACGATCCCGTCGGACAAGCTGACAGCGGGCCTCCAGGTCCACATTGCAGGCAATGGCAGCGAGGACACGACTTGGAACCAGACGAACTGGACGTTCTTCCCGAAGCTGTGGCGACGCGTGAATCTGACCACCGCCAGCACCCAAACCGGCAGCGTGTTCGGCGGTCTGGTGACCATCCTCGTCCCACCGGGCAGTTCGCTCGGCACGTTCAACGTCACAGTCTCCGGCGTGATCGAGGCCCCGGTGTTCGTGCTCGGCCAGAATACGGACACCGAATGGAATACCACCCTCAAAGCCAAGCCCGCTCCTTACGGCTTCATCCAGACCGATAAGATCACCATCTATGTCCCGAAGTCCCAGCTCGCGCAAATGAGCGATCCAACCGCCGTCTGCACCCACTGGAAGACGGTGATGGACACTGCGGACGAATACTATGGGTATACGAACTGGCGGAAGCGTGGCGAGGCCATCGCCAGTTCCCGTTACGTCTCCGCCGGGGCGGCTTATGCGAACTACCCGATCGAAGCAGGCTGGGGAACGGACTCGGACGAGTTCCTGGACAATGTCCGTCTCAACGGTTCATGGGGCAATTACCATGAGCTCGGTCACGGCTTCCAAAACAACTTCGACGATGCCTTCGTGATCCCCACCCATGCCGAGGTGGATGTGAATCTCTTCCCGGCGATGATGTATTCGATGGTCCATGACAAGACCACATGGGAATACACCTCCAGCTTCTACGGTGCCTCCGACCGCACTACCAAGCGTGCCAACTTCCTTGCCCTCCCCGCAGATCAGCAGACTTGGGCGAAGGCTTGCGACACCGGTACCGGCCCGGCTTACGATTTCTACTACAACCTTTCGGATGCCTTCGGCTGGACAGCCTACAAGACGATGTTCACCCGGTTGATGAACTACCTGCAGAACCCGACGGGTTCCACGGACAGCGAGCTGAAACTGGCGGCCCTCAGCAGCAGCGACACCAACTACAAGCGCAACCGTTTCTACCTCCTGATGTGCGAGTCGACGGGCCGGAACCTGGATACCTATTTCCAGCGCTATGGCTTGGGAGTGACTGGCAGGGGCTACGAAATCACCCAGTCCGTGAAGGACCTCATCTCCACGAAAGGATACCCTGTCTGGACGGATAATTCCGATATCGATTCACTTTCCAATCCCGGCACCCTGACGGTCGACGAGGTGACACCTCCAGGAACCCAGATCTATCAATTTACCGCTGCCGATGCCGAAGAGCCCGGCACCGTGTGGACCTACTCCATCACCGCGGGCAACACCAACAACGCCTTCAGTATCGACAAGCGCACCGGAAAGCTTCGCGTGCAGAAGCTGGATGCGGAAGCCACCGCCAGCTACAGTCTCACGGTACAGGTCCAGGACAACGGCGTGCCGAGGTTTGCAAAAACCTCCACCTTCACGGTGAACGTCACCAACACTGCGGAGCCACCGCAGGTCGCGGGCAAGCTGTTCACCGCCACCGCCAGCAGCACCTCGCTCGGCACGGTGACAGCAACGGTCGAGTCCGGCCGCACCGCTTCCACCTTCGCCATCGTGGCCGGAAACGACGGTCACTTCTCGATCACCAACGCCGGTGCCCTGTCTGTGAGCAATGCCGGCACCCTGCCCAATCCCGGAGTCTACGTACTCACCATCAAGGTCACGGACAGTGCCGGACAATCCGGCTATGGCTATGCAACCGTCCTCTGCAACAGCACCGCTGGTATCTATGAGGAACGGTGGGCAACCAAGACGATGACCGGTTCGCCTTCCGTCACCGGAATCAGGACCAGCTTCAACATGACCCAGAATGTGGCGGACAATTATGTGCGCCGCGTGTCCGGCTGGGTGATCCCCCCCTCCACCGGCTCCTACACGTTCTCGATCGCATCGGATGACAATAGCACGCTGTCCCTCAGCACGGACTCGACGGCAGCCAACAGTGTGGCGATCGCGAGCGTCTCGAGCTACACCAGCTACCAAGTCTTCACGACCTACGCTTCCCAGCAGTCCCAGACGATTTTCCTGGAGGCCGGGAAGCCTTACTATATCGAAGCGATCCACTACGAAGGCAGTGGCAGCGACCATCTTTCAGTCGCCTGGGCCGGTCCGGGATTCAGCCGGGTGGTGATTCCGGGAGCCAATCTGGTTCCGAATGTCTCGGGAGTCGCTCCCACCGCACCAGTCTTGTCCCCTCCGGTTGTTTCCATCACCTCTCCCACAGCCGGTTCGTCGGTCTATATGCCCGCCACCATCACTGCGGATGTGACGGACAATCAGAACACCGTTACCAAGGTCCAGTTTTATGACAACGGCACACTGATCGGCGAGGATGCCACCGCTCCTTATAGCTACGCATGGTCTGCGGTCGCAGGCAGCCACACGCTGATGACACGGGCGTGGTATCAGAGCGGCACCGTCGACTCCACCACAGTCACAGTGACAGCGCTAGGTGTGAATGAAGCACCCGTGTTCACCGCCAATCCGATCGACAAACCGAATGCAGTCGAAAGCCAAGCATATACCTCCACACTGGCAGGCAGCGCCACCGATGCGAATCCCGGAGACACGCAAACCTTCACCAAGACCTCCGGTCCGACATGGCTGACAGTGGCGTCAAACGGCAGCCTCTCCGGAACTCCGGCCAACAGCGATGCGGGGCTGAACACCTTCACCATCCGCGTCACCGATAGCGGCGGACTCTACAGCGAGGCCACGCTGCGGATCAACGTGGTCCGGACCGACGGCACCTGGATCAATCCCTCCGGCGGTTCATGGTCCACCGCTGCGAATTGGAACAGCAGCATCATCGCGAATGGCGCGAACAATACCGCGGACTTCAGCACACTGAATCTCACCGCGGATACCACGGTCACGCTCGATGGCGCGCGCACGATCGGCAATCTCATCTTCGGCGACACCACACCGAGCCACAACTGGACATTGAGCACAGGCACGGGAGACCCGCTCACTCTCAGCGTTACCACGGGCACACCGACAGTGACGGTGAACAATCAAACCGCCACCCTGTCCACTATCCTGACAGGCACACAAGGCCTGACGAAAGCAGGCTCCGGAACATTGATCCTCTCTGGAGCGAATACCCTCACCGGCGTGATCAATGCCAATGCCGGCACGCTCATTATCTCGAACAACACGCTTCTCAACTCCACGGCAACGAGCAGCGGTATTGTGGTGGGCACCGGCGGCACGCTCCAGCTCAATGCGGGAGCGAGCGGCAGCAGCTATCCAAAGTACGCGATCACCGTCAATGGCGCGGGAACTGCCGCCACCACCGGCCTGTATCTGAATACCGGGGTGAACCACAGCACGCAGGCGAAGATCACCCTGCAAACCGCCCCCACCACAATCCGCACCGCCGGTGCCGGGACGGCGACGCTCAGCGGCTTCGACATCAACGCCACCATGATCCAGACCGCCGCCACGGCCAGCGGTTCGGTGATCGCCTCGACCGTAAACATCGGGGGGGCCAGCTACGGCATGAACTTCTCCACCGCCGCCGGATCCGCAACCCCCACCGGCGACCTCACGGTCGCGGGCAACCTTCTCAGTGTAGGTCAGGACAACTTCGGCTTCTACTTCAACGGCACCGGCTCCGTCGCACTCACCGGCGCCAGCGCGGCGCTGACAAACAACCTGCGGAACAAACTCACGATCAACACCGGCACGCTCATCTTCAGCGGCAGCTCGGACTTTGTCGGTGGCAGCTTCGGCGGCGCGGTGGTCTTCGGTTCGAACGGCACGCTCGTTTATGACCGCTCGAACGCTACCCAGAGCTTCACAGGCGTACTCAGTGGCACGGGTTCACTCAAGAAGAGCAACACATCCACCTTGATACTTAGTGCCACCAACACCTACAGCGGCACCACCACGGTAAGCGGGGGCACCCTACGCGTGACCGGTGCGCTGGCAAATGGAGCGGTGACTATCCAAAGCGGAGGATCCCTCGGTGGCACGGGCACCATCGGCGGAGCCACCACCGTGCAAAGCGGTGGCTCAATCGCCCCGGGTGCGAATGCCATCGGGACTTTAACGGTGGGCAACACCCTCACGCTTTCCGGAACAGCGCGCATGGAGATCGCCAAGACCGGCTCCACGCTAACGATGGACAAGATCACCGGCCTCACCACCATCACCTATGGCGGTACCTTGCAGGTCACCGCGCTGGGGCCGGACACCTTGGCTGTTGGCGATACGTTCCAGCTTTTCAGCGCCACCACGCGGACCGGTTCCTTCTCCACTCTGACACTTCCCACCCTTCCCTCCGGTTTGGTTTGGGACACTTCCGGTCTGGCGACCAATGGTTCGATCAAGGTCACCCAGAGCGCCTTCGAAGCGGCATACAGTCTCTGGGGTTCAGGCCTCACTCCCGGAGTGAACAACGGCATCGCCCAGGATGCGGATGGAGACGGAATGAACAACCTCGGGGAGTTTGCATTCGACACCAACCCGATATCCGGGAGCAATGCTGGCCGGATTGTCACCCAGTCAACCGTCATTGGTGGCGAGAAGTGCGTGGTGCTCACCCTACCGGTTCGAAATGGAGCCCTCTTCAGCGGCAGCACCGCCCAGGTATCCGCCCCGGTGGATGGCGTGGTATACCAGATCGAAGGCAGTTTGGACTTCAATGGGTGGAACCTTGCCGTAACCGAGCTGACGGGAACAGCCGCAGATCCATACAAAGCCGACATGCCGACGCTCGAGAGTGGCTGGAGCTACCGATGCTTCCGCACCCAGGGAAACCATCCGAAAACTTTCCTCCGCGCCAAGGCCAGCGAAAGCCCTGTAGCCCAGTGAGCAGCAGCGTCCCAGTTCTTCGACTGATGCGCCGGAAGGAATTGCTTTTTGTTGAACGCAAAAATAGTGTGAAATAATGTTGGGGATTCTGCGTATTATTGGATATTTCTTCGATACTCGAATCTTCCCAAATCCATGCGACGCCATCTCTCTCTCCTCCTACTGGGTTCCATCACCTGCCTTCACGCCAAGGAACCCTCGATCACCGGTGATCGCACTCCCCCCACTCAAACTGCGAGCCTTTGGTTTACCGCTCCGGCGCGGGTGATGGACAAGCCGCGGGTGGCGATCGCCGCAGACGGCACCCAATCGGATATCGCGAAGGAAGCACGGAAATACGATTTCTGGGAGTCCCTTCCAGTAGGCAATGGACGCCTCGGCGCAATGGACTGCGGCGGTGTGGACTTGGAACGGGTGATCCTCAATGAATCGACGGTGTGGTCGGGCGGCGACTACGATGGCAACAAGTACGATGCCTACAAGAGTCTGCCGGAGCTCCGCCAGAAGCTCTTCGCGGGAGACATCGCCGGTGCAGGCGAGGTGCTCAACAAGAACTTCGGCTGGGTGGGCAAGCGCTTCGATCCCACTCAATTCGGCACCTATCAAACGCTCGGCGACCTGCTGCTGAAGTTCCCGGACAGCGAAGAGCCGGCCACCGGCTATCGCCGCGATTTGAATCTGCTCACCGGTGTGGTGACCACCACCTACAGTCGCGGTGGTGTGACCTTCACCCGCGAGCTGACGATTCCGAAGAAGGAAGAAGTCGTGGCAATCCACCTGAAGGCGGACAAGCCCGGCGCGCTCACCTTCCTCGCAACGCTCGCACGCCCTACCCAGGTGAAAACCCGCAGGGACGGGCAACGCTTCGTGATGGAAGGGCAGCTCACCTTCGATTGGCCGGGTAAGGAAGGGGTCCGTTATCAGGCTCTCCTCGGCGCCAAGACCAAAGGTGGCAAGACCGACGCCAGCGACAGTGGCATCCAGATCACCGGTGCGGATGAAGTGACCCTCTACGTTTCCGCCGGGACCAACATGCGGACCAAGGACTTCACCACTCCGATCGCCAAGCGTCTGGAGAGTGCTCTCGCAGGAGATTTCGCCACGATCCGGGATGCTTCGGCGAAGGATCACCAGTCCTATATCGAGCGTTGCCAACTTACTCTCCCCACCACGGACGCAGCGAAGTTGCCGACGCCGGAACGGGTGAAAATGGCCCAAAAGGATGCCGACCCCGCTCTGGAAGCGATCTATTTCCAATATGGCCGCCATCTTCTGATCTCCGGATCGCGGCCCGATTCCACACTCCCCACCAACCTGCAGGGCATCTGGTGCGAGGAGACCAAGGCTCCGTGGAATGGAGACTTTCACAGCAATATCAATCTCCAGATGAACTACTGGCCGGCGGAGGTGACCAATCTCTCCGACTGCCATCTGCCGTTGTTCGATCTGATCCGGCTCACCGCGAAACAAGGCGTGAACTCGGCCAAGGCCTACTACAACGCACCGGGCTGGTTGTGCTTTCACACGCAGAACCCATGGGGTTATTCGGCGCCGTCGAATCTCTCGGCAGGCTCCGGCTCCACCTGCGGTGCCTGGCTTGCCCAGCACATCTGGACTCACTACGACTACACGCGCGACGAAGCCTTCTTGCGTGAGAATTATCCCGTGATGCGCGAGGCTTCTCGTTTCTTCCTCGCCACCCTGGTCGAGGAGCCGAAGAACCACTGGCTGGTCACCAGCCCCTCGAACTCACCGGAGAATGACTACGTGATCCCCGGGAAGGAACAGGAGGGAAAGAAGGCACACACCTCCCTGACCTACGGCGCGACCTATGACATGCAGATCATCCGCGACCTTTTCGAGAATACGACCGCGGCTGCGAAGGTGCTCAAAGTCGACGCTGATCTGGTGAAGAAAATCGAAGCCGCCAAGGCGAAGCTCGCCCCTACCCGGGTGAACTCCGAAGGCCGCATCATGGAATGGATCGAAGACTACGAGGAGACCGACCCCCACCACCGCCACAGCTCCCCTCTCTGGGGTCTGCATCCGGGCAACCAAATCACCGTGGCCACGCCGGAACTACTGAAGGGTGCCCGTCTTCTCCTGGAACGCCGTGGTGATTCTTCCACCGGTTGGTCGATGGCATGGAAGTCGAATTTCTGGGCTCGCCTCCGCGATGGAGACCACAGCCGCAAGCTGCTCTCGATGCTGATCGGTCGCGGCGCAGGCAACCTGTTCTGCCTGCATCCTCCATTCCAGATCGATGGGAACTTCGGAGGCACCGCCGCGATCGCCGAGATGTTGATCCAAAGCCAACAGAACGATGAGAAGGGCAATCCTCTGATCGATGTGCTCCCCGCGCTTCCTTCCGCATGGTCCGAAGGCTCGGTCACGGGGCTGAAGGCTCGCGGTGGTTTCACCGTCGACATCACTTGGAAAGGCGGAAAGACGGAGAAAGTGACCATTCACTCCGCTCTCGGCATTCCCGCCACCCTGCGTGTCGGCCCCACCCTCGTTCCAGTGACTATCGCCAAGGGAGAATCCTCTACCGTCATCAAGTAATGCTCCCGAACCAAGCTCTCCTCGTTTGCACCGGGTTGCTGTGTGCTCCCGTGCTCGCAGCCGATCTCCATGTATCCCCCTCCGGCAAGGACGACAATCCCGGCACTGTGGCAGCGCCACTCGCATCCCTTGATGGGGCACGGCTGAAGGCGCGTGCTCTTGCCGGCAAGGAAAAGGTCACCGTCCATTTCGCCAAGGGCGTCGACTATCTCCCATCCACCGTCCGCTTCACTGCGGAGGATTCGGGAGCGGAGGGCAAGCCGGTCATCTATGAAGGCGAAGAAGGCGCGGTCATCAGCGGTGGAAGCCTGCTGAAGCTCGATTGGCAACCGGACGGCAACCGCTTCAAGGCCACCACACCCGCAGGATTGGAAATGGACCAGCTCTGGATCAACGGTCGCCGCGAGCCGATGGCCCGCTTCCCGAACCGCGAGGAAGGTAAGAACCTCTTCGATGCCTGGGTTCTGGAGCACACCAGCACGCCCGATCCTGAAAAAGATCCGCTCAAGCCGGAGCGCATCGCCAAATGGTCGAATCCCGCCGGAGCCTATCTCCACGCCATGCACATCTCGCTGTGGGGCGACATGCACTGGCTGGTGAAGGGCAAGAAGGCGGACGGCTCGCTCGACATGGAAGGCGGCTGGCAGAACAACCGCCCATCGAAGATGCATCCGCGCTACCGGATGGTGGAGAATGTTTTCGAGGAACTCGATGCACCTGGAGAATGGTTCCACGACCGCGCCACCAACACGCTCTATTACCAGCCGCCCGCGGGTACGGATGTGAAGACCGCCACCGTGGAGGTGGTTCGCCTGCCACGCCTGCTATCCTTCGAGGGAGCCCAGGGCAAAGCGGTGAAATTCATCGGCCTGCGCGGCCTGACATTCCGCCATGCCGCCCGGACTTTCATGGCGAACAAGGAGCAGCTCCTGCGCACCGACTGGACCGTATGCCGCGATGGCGCGGTATTCATCGAGGGCGCGGAGAATTGCGCGGTGGAGAGCTGCACCTTCGACCAGGTCGGCGGCAACACGATCTTCGTGAACGACTATAACCGTCGTATCACCGTTCGCGGCTGCTACATCCACGACAGCGGCGCGAACGGCATTGCCTTCGTTGGCAGTCCGGAGGCTGTTCGCAGTCCGCTGTTCCGCTATGGTCCACAGGACTATGCGAAGATCGACCGGACTCCCGGCCCGAAGAATGATCGCTATCCCGCCGACTGTGTGGTGGAGGATTGTTTGATCACCCGCACCGGCCGCGATGAGAAGCAGACCGCACCGGTGGAGATCGACATCGCCGCACGTATCACCGTGCGCCACTGCTCGCTCTATGACGTGCCACGCGCCGGACTGAACATCGGCGACGGCTGCTTCGGCGGTCATCTCGTCGAGGACTGCGACATCTTCAACACCGTGCTGGAAACCGGCGACCATGGCTCCTTCAACTCGTGGGGCCGCGACCGCTTCTGGGACCCGGGCATCGGCAAGTTCTCCGCGGAGGTGGCCAAGGATCCGAGCCTGCCGTTCCTCGATGTGATCGAGCCAATCACGCTGCGCCACAACCGCTGGCGCTGCGACCACGGCTGGGACATCGACCTTGATGACGGTTCGACACGCTACGTGATCGAGAACAACCTGCTGCTCAACGGCGGCCTGAAGATGCGCGAGGGCTACAAGCGCATCGCCCGCAACAACGTCATCGTGAACAACGCCCTCCACCCGCACTGCTGGCCGGTGGACAACGGCGACATCTTCACGGGCAACATCGTCTCCGCCGCCTACAAGCCAGCCGCCATCCACGGTGGCAAGTGGGGCGAAACGGTGGACAAGAACCTCTTCACCACCAGCGATGCGGACCGCACCAAGTATGCGAAGAACGGTTGCGATGCGAACTCGATTGTCGGCGATGCACTGTTCATCGATCCGGCCAAGGGCGACTTCCGCGTGAAGAACGGGTCGCCCGCCTTCAAAATCGGCTTCAAGAACTTCCCGATGGACAACTTCGGCGTCACCAGCCCGAAGCTGAAGGCCATCGCCAAGACGCCGATCATCCCGGAGTTGCAAAAGAACGCATCACCCACTGCGACCAGCGACAGCCAGCTCACCTGGATGGGAACCCGCCTGCGCGATATTTCCGGCGAGGAATTCTCCGCCTATGGCGTGAGCAAGGAATCCGGTGGCGTGGCGATCGCGGAAGTCACCGCCGGCAGCCCGGCCGCCCAAGCGGGCTTCAAGTCAGGCGACCTGATCCAATCCGTCTCCGGCCAATCGGTGACCCATGTCGCCGCCTTCAAGGCCGCTCTCGCGAAGCTGTCTGCAAAACCGGAGACACCATTCGGCATCATCCGCAACCAAGCGCCCTCCACCGTTATGGTGAAGGGCAAGGTGGAAGCTCCGAAATAGACGCCACCACGGTTCGCCAATCACGGCGTTTCCTTCCGATCACGCTTCAGGAGAAGCTGGATTCCCCGTGCGGGAACCGCCTCATGGAGCGTAATCATCGTCGGGCCACCGGCCTTTTTCGAATCGTTGCCGAGCGTGGAGATGGTGGACACGTGGCCGATGGCATTTCCGCAGCTATCGACCAGCGCCGCACCGCTGGAACCAGGAGCCCATTCGGTGCTGGCATTCATGCGCAGGCGGACTGCGTCTTCGAATTTCATGGGATCTCCGCTTTCACCGCTCTTCCAGTAAAACCGGCTCACCACTCCTGCGCTGAAGTAGCCGAGGTGGCCGAAAGGCTCGCTGTAGAGGTAGGCGGCATCGCCCGGTGAAACCTGATCCTGAAGCGGCAACGGCTCCAGCGAGGAACCCTCGATCCGCAGCACGGCGGCGTCCAAATCCTTCTCCGCGGCGATCACCGAAGTCACCGCATAGACTTTCTCCTCCGCGTCCACCGCGATCAGGTAACCTTCCCGCATCTCGTGATCCGGTCTCACGCAGTGGTGACAGGTGGCCACAGCGCCCTTGCGGTCGATCACATATCCACCGGCGAGGTTGAGGTGCCAGTGGTCGCACTTCGGGCACAGATAGAACCAGCCGATGCGGACAAAGCCTTTCGAAGCGAGAGCCGCGACCTCCCGGCCACCCATCGGCTGGGTGCGGACCGGCACCAGCTCCACCGGCTCGGCCTGGGGCTTCTCAACCAGCTCGGCGACCTTCTCCTTGGACAGCAGTTTCCCGGCGTCCTTGAGCGCCTCGGCCTGCTGGACGATGCGGGGATTGTTCGACAGCGGCATACCCGGCTCGACCGGGACACCAGGAGCTTGCGCGAACGCAGGCAGGCCACCCGCGAGAAACAACGCGGCACAGACGGAGGGAACGGATTTCAGAAACATCGGCGTAAAGCGGGAAACCTCCATTCCAAGAGCACGAATCCGCCCAATGCCCGCCTTTTCTTCAAAATTGCATTCCACGCGACGTGCTAAGGATTCGCCGGATACGCAGGGCGTTTGCCTGATATCGCCTACATGGGCTTCATCAACCTCTCGTCAAAGTCCGAGTCCGTTTCCATCCACATGACACCGTTGTCTCCGGTGATCGAGCCGTCCGGATGCAGAATGGCCGAGCCTTCGTTCATCAAGGCACCCGGATTTGAAGGACCAATCCGTGTCCACGGAGCTTCCATGACGAGAACACCCTCCTTCGCGACCGTGAGTCTCTGAGCCGAGATTTCCGTGCCGTCGGACAGACGCAGCTTGATCGGCCCATCGCTACCGTGCTCCCCGAGCGAGCCCTCCACGACCGTCACCTTGTTGCCGAGCAGTCTTGGCATTGTCTTCAAAGGCGGGCGGGCGCGATTCATACGACCCGCTTCTTGGGATTTGGCACCTTCAGGTTGAGAGGGAGACTGCTCATGGGAAACCTCCCGCACGGAACCAGTTCGTTCACCCGCTTCCACCCCACTTCTCAATTTCATTCCCCACCAAAGAACCAGCACCAATACCATACCACCGGCAGCCACCTGACTCGGAGATTTCATTTCCAACACACCAATTCGTATCTCATTGAGAGTCAATCCATCACTGCACCCTTTCGGGTGTGGATCCCGGTATAAAAAGAGACCCTCAACAGCGTTACCTGTTGAGGGTCAGATGGTGGAGGCGACGGGAGTCGAACCCGTGTCCGAAACGCCATCAGCTCTGGCTTCTACACGTTTAGTCCGCGGTCTGGTATTTCGGAACGACTGGGCCCGCAGACAGCGTTGTCTTTCCTAGAAACCTGTTTGATCTCGACCGGACGCCCGGTTACCCGGCTTCCAGCCCAGCCTGTTGAGTGTCGTCCTTACCCTTAACAGACATCAGGGTTCGGACGTGACTGTCAATTAAGCAGCCAATGCGAGCTCGTGAGAGTCTGCATTTATTTGTTTTGATCGGCTTTTCAAGAGGCCAACCGATCAACCTCCACGTGCGACCAGCGCGTCAAACATCCCGTCGAAACCGGAACGCCCCCGTTTGCTGTGTGGGCTGACCATGCACCTTCGCCCCGCCGGGTTCAACTGGAAATCCACCGCCGGATTGTACCGGCGTGCGTTCCCGCTTGGATTTCCGGCAGTTGGAGAGTTTTCCGGCTTGCTTCAACCCGCCCCGCCGCCTATCCCCCGCGCCAGCCATGGCCTCAACGCCCGTCATCAACCTCCGCAAGGGACACGCCGTCCGCCACAACAACGAAGTCTGCGTCGTCGTCAGCCACGAGCTGAAGACCCCTCCGCGCATGGCCTCCTACGTCCAGATGTCGATCCGGAGCGTGGGCACCAAGAAGATCTTCAACCTCCGCCTGACCTCGAACGACTCGATGGAAGGCGTGCTGCTTGAGCGCATCCCGCACGAGTACTCCTACAAGGACAGCAGCGGCTACCACTTCCTCAATCCCGAGACCTACGAAGACGCCGCCGTGTTCGAGGACATCGTGGAGCCGGTGAAGGACTACCTCATGGAGGGCTCCATCTACACCCTTCTGTTCACCGACGGCACCGTGGCCTCGATCGACCTCCCGGCCTCGATGGTGATGACCGTCACCGAGTCCTCGGAAGGCGTGAAGGGCGACTCCGCCAACAACGTCTACAAGCCCGCCACCATGGAAACCGGCCTGATCGTCCAGGTGCCGCTCTTCATCAACGTCGGCGAGAAGATCAACGTGAAGACCGAGGACAACAGCTACCTCGGCCGCGCCTGATCCACATCCCCTTTCTCTCAAAGCCGGACTCCACACGGGGTCCGGCTTTTTTGTTTTCAACGGGGATCATCCTGCCGGAGGTCGGCTCAACCGGGGAAGAACCAGCAGCCCCACCAAATGGAGCAAAACCGCAGCCAGACAGAACCAGAAGCCGGATCCGGGAACCGGTTTGGCCACGCTCCATGCCGAGGGGATACTGGAGACCCAGCCCTTCCAAAAGTCCGCAACGAGATAATATCCGAAAAAGGTCATCAAGCCGCCACACAGCCAGATGAAGTTCCTGTGACAGGCCAGGATTCGGGCATGCACGCCCACGACAACGAACACTCCGCAGATACCGAGATGGGGGATCTTTTCCAATTCCCGCCCTTTCACCCACTCCGACAAGGGAAACAAATAACGGTGCGTGGTCAAAAACGGCACGGTGGACTCCATCCCACTCCCATTCGGGAGAGCAATCAGCTGCTGGATCGAGAGGTAATTCTGCGGCCACGCCAAGAGGAACAAGAAGCACGCCAGCCCGAGCAATAGGCGCGCAAAATCCATTCGAGCCCCTATCCGCGCCCCGGACACTCCGGCGGGTCTTGAGTCGGCACCTTCCAACATTCCTTGACCGTTCCGTTTCACCCGCAGCGGTCAAGCTGCAACCCTTGGTTGGATCCCTCGGCGGGAGCCGGGCGGTCATCTCTTGCGCCTTGTGAAACTTTTCACAAAGTGGCTTGCCGGGGCACGGAGCGCTCACGCATAGTTTGGATCGAAACTGGCGGGCTACGTGCCCGTCCGGGACCCATTGAGCCATGAGCGAAAACCCTTCTGCCACCGCGGAAAAGAAGCTGCCCAAGGACCTTGCCGCCGAAAAGGGCATGGTCAACGTCCAGATCGACGGCGTTTGGCACCAGTTTCCCCGGGGAACGCGCATGATCGAAGCCTGCGCACAAGCGAACATCAACGTCCCGCGCTACTGCTACCACCCGAAGCTTTCCGCGCCCGGCAACTGCCGCATGTGCCTCGTGCAGATGGGCATGCCTCCCCGCCCCGCTCCCGGCCAGGAGCCGTCCCGCGATGAGGACGGCTACGAGATCATCGGCTGGATGCCGCGCCCGGTAATCGCCTGCGCGAACACGGTGGGGGAAAACATGGGCATCCGCACCAGTGGCGAGCTGGTGGAAAAATGCCGCGAGGGCGTGATGGAGTTCCTGCTCATCAACCATCCGCTCGATTGCCCGATCTGCGACCAGGCCGGCGAATGCCGCCTCCAGGAGTTTTCCGTCGAACACGGCCGCGGTTCCTCCCGGTTTGTGGACATGAAGGTCAAGAAGCCGAAGAACGTGGACATCGGTCCGCGCGTCCGGCTCGATGACGAGCGTTGCATCATGTGCAGCCGCTGCATCCGCTTCATGGACGAGGTGGCCGGTGATCCGGTGCTCGGTTTCACCCAGCGTGGCACCCACACCACCCTCACGGTCCATCCGGGCCGCCTGCTGGACAGCAACTACTCGCTGAACACGGTGGACATCTGCCCCGTCGGCGCGCTTACGTCGAACGACTTCCGCTTCCAGATGCGCGTCTGGTTCCTGAAGGAGACCAAGTCCATCGACATCAACTGCGGCACCGGCTCCAACATCATCGTCTGGACCCGCGGCAACAAGGTCCACCGCATCACCCCGCGTCGCAACGACGAGGTGAACTCGACCTGGATGCCGGATTCGCACCGTCTCTCCTTCCACGGTCTGGATTCGGATGCGCGTCTGACCGAGCCGCTCGTCAAAGTCAGCGGTCCGCATACACCGGTCACGTGGAAGACCGCGCTGGAGATCACCGCGAACAATCTCAAGACCTTCCAGCCCGGCGAAGTAGCCGTCATTGCGTCTGGTCGGATGACGAACGAAGAGCTCTTCATGGCCCGCGCGCTGGCCGCCGAGATCGGTACTCCGGCGCTGGCGATCGTCCCACGCGAGGGCGAGGCCGACAACCTGCTCGTTGCCGCCGACCGCAATCCCAACACCACCGGCGCGAAGCTGGTGTGGGAAACCACCGATCCGTCCGCCGCACTGGCGCACGTCCGCTACGGCCTCGACAATGGCTCGATCAAGGCGGTGATCGCCCTCGGTGAGGACTTGCTCGGCGATGCCGGTTTCACCCGCGAGGAACTCGAAAAGGCCTCATTCATTCTCCAGGTCGCCACCTTGGCCAATCCCACCGCCGATCTCGCCACCGTCGTGCTGCCCGCCGCCGGTTTCACCGAGAAGCGTGGCTCGATGGTCAATCTCTCCGGCCGCCTCCAGCGCCTCAACCGCGCGGTCGAGCCTCCGGCTCATGTCCGCGATGATTGGGAAATCCTCCGCGACCTCGTCCTCGCCCTCAGCGGTGAAAAGAATGAGGTCCATATTATCGAGGATGTCTTCAAGGCGATGGCCGATGCCGTCCCGGCCTTCAATGGCCTCACCCTTTCCAAGATCGGCGACCAAGGCAAACAGGTCCTCGAAACCGGCTATCAGATTCCCCTGCTCGTCAACGAGCGCGCCCGCAAGGCCGCTGGCATCATCAACGGCTGATCCCCTTCCCCGGCCCTCCATGGACCCTCTGCTTCTTACCATTCTCATCACGCTGGCGAAAATCATCGGCCTGACCTTCCTGGTCGTGCTGCCGTTGGTGCCGATCTCGGTTTACTTCGAGCGCCGCTTCTCCGCTGTCATCCAGGACCGAGTCGGTCCGAACCGCGTCGGCATCCCTCTCAGCCTGATTGGCCTGAAGGACGTCTCCTTCGCCGGTCTGATCCAGCCGATGGCGGATGGTGTGAAGCTGTTCCTCAAGGAAGACTTCACCCCAACCCACGTCCGCAAGGCCTTCTATTGGCTCGCTCCCGTGCTGACCGTGGCCCCGTCCCTGATCACGCTGGCGGTGATTCCCTTCGGCTCTTCCATCACCATCGGCGGCCAGAAGATCGACCTCGCCATCGCCAACCTCGACGTCGGCCCGTTGTTCATCTTCTCCATCGCCTCGCTCTCCGTCTATGGCATCACGCTGGCAGGCTGGTCGTCGAATTCGAAGTTCCCGTTCATCGGCGGCGTGCGCTCCACGGCGCAGATGATTTCCTACGAAATCTGCCTGGGTCTCTCGATCATTCCGGTTCTGCTCTATTACGGGGATCTGAACCTCGGAAAGATCGTCCAGGAGCAATCCGAGCACGGCTGGCTGCTGCTGCCGTTCTGGGGCAATGACGCGGCGCACCCTCTGGGCACCAAGCTGCTCTTCTGGATCCCGGCATTCATCTCCTTCCTGATCTTCACAATCTCGATCTTCGCGGAAACCAACCGCATGCCCTTCGACCTTCCGGAGTGCGAAACCGAACTCGTGGGCGGCTACCACACCGAATACTCCTCGATGAAGTTCGCGATGTTCTTCATGGGCGAATACGCGGCGATGGTCGTGGGCTCCGCTCTCATCATCACCCTCTTCTTCGGCGGCTGGTCGGCAGGACCGCTCGACCACTACATCAAGGATTTCTCGTTGTTCGGTGCGAAGCTCGGAGGACTGATTCATCTGCTGGTGTTCCTCGCCAAGCTGATCGCGTTCATCCTCTTCTTCATCCTCGTCCGCTGGACGGTGCCGCGTTTCCGCTACGACCAGCTCATGAAACTGGGCTGGGTGATCTTCTTCGAAGCCGCGCTGGTGAATGTCTTTCTCGCCGCGCTCGTCATCGCCGCCCCTTACCTGTCCGCAGGCATCATCGCGCTTGGAGCCATCCTTTTGATCGTCCTCTGCGCCGCCATCATCTGGGTCGCCAAAGTCTCCGAGGAACGCACCAAGCCCAACTCAGGCCTTCTTGAACAGAACTGACCCGAAGGATCAGAGCTTTAGAATTCAGAATTTCCTCCAATGGCCGTCATCAAAGTCAAACGTCCGCAACTGAACTTCGGTGAGAAGATCTACTTCGGCGCGCTCATCAAGGGCTTCCTGCTCACGATGAAACACGCCGTCGATTCGATGCGCGGCAAATCCCGTGGCGCGAAGGAGCTGGCCTCCTCCGGTCTCGGCGTGACGATGCAGTATCCCGAGCAGAAGTGGGATGAGCATCTGCCGGAACACTACCGCGGCGCCCCCGCGCTGGTGACCGACGAACAGGGCCGCGAGCGCTGCGTCTCCTGCCAGCTCTGCGAATTCATCTGCCCGCCCAAGGCGATCAAGATCACCCCGAGCGAAATCCCCGCCGACGATGAGTGGGCGAAAGTGGAGAAGCGTCCCCTCGAGTTCGATATCGACATGATCCGCTGCATCTACTGCGGCATGTGTGAGGAAGTCTGCCCCGAGCAGGCGATCTTCCTCCGCAAGGACTACGCCATTACTGCTCTGACCCGGAAGGACATGGTCCACAACAAGAAGAAGCTCTACGAAATCGGCGGTGTCCGCGAGGGCCTCGTCAACAAGTGGAACGAGCTGAAGTAATTTCCACCTTTCTCCCTTCCCATGCCTTCCCCTCTCTTCTGGATCTTCGCCCTGCTGATGCTGATCGGCGGCGTGGCCGTCATCTGCTTCCGCAACCCGGTCTCCAGCGCGCTTTCGATGGTTGCCTCCTTCGTCGGGATCGCCGGCCTGTTCATCGGGCTGGACGCCTACTTCACCGGCATCATCCAGATCCTCGTCTATGCAGGCGCGATCATGGTGTTGTTCCTCTTCATCATCATGCTGCTGGACCTCAAGGACGAGGTGAAGCGCAAGACCCGGATCGCCCCGATCGCCGCCGGTCTGGTGCTGGTGCTCGCCTTCGTCATCCAGCTCGCAGGCGTCCTCTCCAGCACTCCGGACGTGCAGGCGCAGAAACTCGATCTCGCGAAGGGCGCTGCTTACTACCAGGAGCAGAATAGCCCCAAGATCGTCGCAGCCCTTGATCCTCAGCCGCCGAGCGAGAAGGAAGCGAAACCTGCAGCCAAACTGCCGGACGTCCATATCATCGGCCACACGCTCTTCACCGGCTACAACCTGCCTCTCCAGATTCTCGGCGTGCTCCTTCTGGTTTCCACCGTCGGCGTGGTGGTCCTCTCCAAGCGCCAAACGACCTGAGATTCAAATCCTAAATTCCAAGTATTAAATCCTAAACGAAGACTCCGTCACCACGCCTACCGTAGAGCAATCTCTTCCTCTTCGTTTAGGATTTTAGATTTAGTGCTTAGAGCTTCCCTATCATGGCCAGCCTCCATCAGTATCTTCTCGTTTCAGGCCTTCTGTTCGCCATCGGCTTGGCGGGCGTGGTGCTGCGCCGGAACATCATCGTCGTGTTCATGTGCCTGGAGCTGATGCTCAGCGCCGCGAACCTCACGCTGATCGCCTTCTCCCGCTTCCACACCGCGAAGACCGGTCTGCCCGATCCCGCCGCCCAGATGCTGGTGTTCTTCGTGATTACCGTGGCAGCCGCGGAAGTCGCCGTCGGCCTCGCCATCATCGTCGCCCTTTATCGCACCCGCCAGACGATCCATACGGACGACCTCACCTCGATGCGCGGCTAATAGAAGAAATGACTAATGACTAAATCCTAATGACCAATGGAGAAATCAGACAGGCCCCTGCGCCGATCGGCTTCTTCCTCTCCGTTTTGAATTTGGTGCTTAGTGCTTAGAATTTTCCACCCATGACCCTCGCCTGGATCCTCCTTTTCCTGCCGCTCGTTGTTGCGGCGGCCAACCAGCTTTTCCTGAAGCGGACCGGCCTCGCGCACCTGGTATCGACGGCTTCGGCCCTGGCCACGTTCGTGATCGCCGTCCTGCTGTTGGGCAAGACGGGCACCAGCAATATTCCCTGGGTGACGATCAAGGGGTTCCCGGGCATCGATATCGGCGTGACCTTGGACAAGCTGTCCACCGGTATGATGATCGTGGTCACAGGTGTGGGCCTGCTGGTCCACGTCTTCTCGCTGGCCTACATGAAGGACGACGAGGCCAAGGCCCGCTATTTCACCGGCCTCTCGCTCTTCATGTTCTCGATGACCGGCATCGTGCTGTCATCGAACTTCATCATGACCTTCATCTTCTGGGAGCTGGTCGGCCTGAGCTCCTACCTGCTCATCGGCCACTGGTATCAGAAGGACTCCGCCGCCGATGCCGCGAAGAAGGCTTTCATCACCAACCGCATCGGCGACTTCGGCTTCATGGCCGGCATCCTGATGCTGTGGGGCATCACCGGCGCGCTATCCTTCAGCGGCATGCACCAGGGCGTCCTCGATTTCCAAGCCGCTCATCCGGAAATCTTCGCATGCGTTCTTTCCACCGCGCTGCTGTGTGTCTTCTGCGGTGCGGTCGGCAAGTCCGCCCAGCTCCCGCTCCACGTCTGGCTGCCGGACGCGATGGAAGGCCCGACCCCTGTGTCCGCCCTCATCCACGCCGCAACCATGGTGGCGGCTGGCGTTTACATGCTCTTCCGCGTGCAGCTCTCGCTGGAACTGCCGGAGGAACTCCTCCACTCCCTTCTCTCCAGCAAGGTGATCGCTTGGACCGGCGGCATCACCGCATTGGCCGCAGCGCTAATGGCCACCCAGCAGGACGACATCAAGCGCGTGCTGGCCTACTCCACGCTCTCCCAGCTCGGCTACATGGTCATGTCCGTGGGCCTCGTGGCCGGTGAAGCAGGGATGTTTCACCTCTTCACCCACGCCTGGTTCAAGGCTCTCCTGTTCCTCGGCTCCGGCGCGGTCATCTACGCCTGCCACCACGAGCAGGACATCTGGAAGATGGGCGGCCTCTTGAAGAAGATGCCGATCACCGGCATCACCTTCGCCATCGGCACCGCGGCGCTGATCGCCGTTCCCTTCGTGACCTCCGGCTTCTACTCGAAGGAAGAAATTCTCGCGGCCGCCTACGGCAACAACAAATTCCTGTTCGCCATCGCCGTGTTCGTGGCCTTCCTGACCACCTTCTACATGACCCGCGCTTTCGTGGTGGCCTTCCTCGGCAAGCCCCGCTCGGAAAACTCCGATCACGCTCACGAAGTCGGCCCGCTGATGTGGGTGCCGCTCGCACTGCTCGCCGTGATGGCCATCGGTTCCGCTTGGTTCACCGGCCCGCTCAATGCCATCAAGCCACACGCCCACGAACACGCCGAAGGGCACACCCTGATTCTCGGTGCCTCCATCGCTTCACTGGTGCTTGGCCTGATCGCCGGTTTCGTTCTCTACAACGGCAAGGATAAGGATCCGGTCTCCATCCCACTGTTCCGCAATCGCTTCTACATCGACAGCATCTACGACAACTTCGTGGTCCGCTATTTCACCGATGCTTTCGCCGCCATCGTCCACTTCTTCGACCGCTTCTTCATCGATGGTCTCGGAGTCGGTGGCCTGAGCCGCCTTGCCGAAAGCTTCGGCAATACCTTCCGCCGCGTCCAATCCGGCAATCTCCAGGGCTACGCCTTCGTCTTCGGACTGGGTGTGATCGCCGTCATCTACTTCACCGTGTTCTACTGAAGCCGCTGAAAATCGAACTCTGAACACCAGCCATCCCATCCGATGCTCGCGCTTCTCGTCCTCCTTCCGATTCTGGGCTTCATCGCCATCCTTTGCGGTGCCCCGACACGCCTGACCGCCATCGCCGCATCCGTGGCGAACCTGGCCATCGGTCTCGCCGCCGCGCTTTCGCCCAAGGCCACCTGCTGGACCTTCAACAACTTCACTGGTCCTGCAAAAACCGGCGCTTCACCTGTCCTTCGGCCTGATCGATGGCATGAGCGTGGTGATGATCCTGCTCTCGGTGATCGTCACGCTTGCCGCCGTGCTCACCGGCAAAGCTCCGGAGGGCAAGGACAAGCTCTGGTATGGCTCCTCCCTGCTGATCTCGGCTGGAGCTCTCGGTGCCTTTGCCGCCACCGACCTGTTCTTCTTCTACGCCTTCCATGAACTGGCGCTGATTCCAACCTTCCTGATGATCGGCATGCTCGGCCGCGGCGATCGCAAGGAAGCGGCTTGGAAGATCACCATCTATCTTGGTCTCGGCTCGATCATCCTGCTAGCCGGTCTCGTCTGGCTCGCCAATGAAACCGGCACCTACGACATCCCGACGATGCTCACCAGGACGGTGGATCCTTCTGCACAAAAGGGTATCGCCGCCCTGCTGCTCGTGGGATTCGGCACGCTGGTCTCGCTCTTCCCCTTCCACTCCTGGGCCGCCCCGGCCTACGCCAGTGCCCCCGCCCCGACCTCCATGCTCCACGCGGGTGTGCTGAAGAAGTTCGGTCTCTACGGCCTGCTCCGCCTCGCGATGCCATTGCTGCCTGAGGGCATGCATGCCTGGCTAACCCCGCTGCTGGTGCTGCTGCTCGGTAATATCCTCTGGGTTGGCTACGTGACGATCAGCCAGAAACGGATCGATACTCTGCTCGGCAACTCCTCGGTGATGCACATGGGCTACATCTTCCTGGCGATCGCCGCATTGGCTGCCAGCCCGACAGCCAACACCATCGCCAAACCTGCTGCGGTGATCCTGATGTTCGCCCACGGTGTCTCGATCGCCCTGCTGTTCGCCCTCGCTGACAAGATCGAACGCACGACCGGCTCCCTTGATCTCTACGACCTCGGCGGTCTGGCCAAGTCCACTCCGCGTCTCGCCTTCATTTTCGGCATCGCCGCCATGGCCTCGATCGGCCTGCCGGGACTCGCCAATTTCTCCGGTGAGGTGCTCGTCTTCCTCTCCGCTTTCCAGAACTACAACGCCGCCACCGGCCTCGGCCCGGTCCAGATCGCCTGCATCCTCGCCATCTGGGGTGTGGTGATCAGCGCCATCTACATGCTGCGCGCCTACCGCCGCATCTTCCAAGGCCCGTCTGTTCCAGTCACCACCTCCGCCACGGACCTCACCCTCTGCGAACGCATCCCAGCGGTGCTTTTGATCGTGGCTCTGTTGGCTGTCGGACTTTACCCGAATCTCCTGCTGGATCTGCTCCGCTGATCAAATCCCAAATCCAAAGCACCAAATCCCAAACGAAGACCTTTTCAGCACGTCCGTTCACCACCGACCTCTTCCTCTTCGTTTAGGATTTTAGATTTAGTGCTTAGAGCTTTCCCATTCCCATGCCCGCCTACTACCTCGAAGCCCTGACCGTCGCACTCGGCATCATCCTGCTGATGGCCGAGGCGTTTTCATCAAAACGCTCGAAAGCCTGGGTTGGCGGCGCGGCCGCGATCGGGTTGGGATTGCTCCGTGGCCCTCTTCTGCGCAGTCGGACCGGAATCCAAACCGGACGCGACTTGGGCGAAATGGCCGCTGTGGAATTTCTATAGCTTCGATGCGCTCGCGAAGTTCTATAAGGGCTTCGCCCTCGTCTGCACGCTGCTTGTCGTTCTTCTCTCCATCGACTTCCGCTCCGTGCTGGCCCGCTACACCGACCATCCGGGTTCCGAAGCCGGCACCGGTGAATACTACGCGCTACCGGTCTTCGCCTGCGCGGGCATGATGTGGATGGCCTCCGCCAAGGATCTCGCCGGAGCATTCGTCGCTCTGGAACTGGTAACCATCACTTTCTACATCCTCGTCGCCTACATGCGCCGCAATGTCGGCTCGCTGGAAGCGGGTGTGAAATACCTCATCCTCGGTGCGCTCAGCACCGGATTCCTCGTCTATGGCATCGCTTGGATCTACGGCACCACTGGCACCATGAGTCTCGACGGGACTCAGCAGCTGGATCACCTCCCAGCCGTCCGTGCAGGATCCCGGCCAGAACTATCTGCCGCTGCTCTTCGGCATCGCGCTGGTGATGGTTTCCCTCGGCTTCAAGGTCGGTGCCGCGCCGATGCAGGTGTGGATCCCGGACGTCTATCAAGGCGCTCCTACGCCGACCACCGCCTTCCTTTCCGTTGGTTCGAAAGCTGCTGGCTTCGTGCTGCTGCTGCGTTTCCTCCAGCCCTTCCTCGCTCCGGAATCACCCGTGCGCGGTTCGGTGCTGGTGCTGCTGCTGGTCCTCGCCTGCCTGACGCTGCTCTTCGGCAACCTCGCTGCCATCCCGCAGACGAACTTCAAGCGCCTGCTCGCCTATTCCTCCATCGCCCACGCCGGTTTTCTGCTGCTGGCCCTTGCTGCCTGGAACACCGACTGAAGGTACCTGCTCGGCTCGGTGAAGGCGGTGTCCTTCTACCTCGCCACTTACCTGCTGATGACCCTCGGCACCTTCTTCGTGCTCAGCCAGGTCCGCATCCAGAGCGAGGGCGAGCGCATCGAGGATTTCAATGGCCTCGGTCAGCGCAATCCTCTGCTTGCGATCTCCGTCACCGTCCTGCTTGCCGCGCTGGCAGGCGTGCCGCTCACCGCTGGCTTCTACGGCAAGTTCTTCGTCTTCTCGCTGGCCGTGAAGCACCAGCTCTGGTGGGGCGTCGGCCTCGGCTTCATCGCCGCGGCAGCCGGTTTCTACTACTACTTCAAGACCATCCGCGCGATGTGGTGGCAACCATCCGCCGAAGGCGCGTATTCTTCGGCGCTGCCGCCGGTCACTCGCGCAGTGGTGACCGTCCTGACGGTGCTGGTCCTGCTCCTCGGCGTCTGGCCACAGCCGGTGCTGTGGCTGTTGGGCTGACAGCAGGGATCTCAAATTTGAAATTTCAAATCGCACCAGGCTCCGGGATCCACTTCCCGGAGCCTGTTCCTTTGTAGGGGCGTGACAGATTTGCCTTTTCCGCGGGGAAGTTGCTCCCAATGCTCCCCGCCACCCCATGACCGCCGACTTCCTAGTCATCGGCACCGGCATTGCCGGACTGAGTTTCGCCATCCGGGCCGCCAAGCACGGCTCGGTCATCGTTCTGGCCAAAGGCGGCGTCTATGAGTCCAACACCGCTTGGGCCCAAGGCGGCATCGCTTCAGTCCTGCCTCCCGGACTTTGTGACGAGGGAGACACGGTCGAAAAACATGTCGCGGACACCCTCGATGCCGGAGCTGGCCTTTGCGACGAAGCCGCAGTACGCCGGATCGTGGAAGAAGGCGCCGCCACCATCGATGACCTGACCGGCTACGGAGTCTCCTTCGACCGGGAAAACGGCCACTACCAGCTCGGCAAGGAAGGCGGCCATTCACAACGCCGCATCCTCCACGCCCGCGATACCACCGGCCGGGAAATCGCCCGCGCGTTGGTCGAAGAAGCGCGCAAGACCCCGAATCTCACCATTCTCGAGCACCACTACGCCATCGACCTGATCACCACCGCCAAGCTCGGCGCGGTGATCGATGACCGCGTGCTGGGAGCCTATGTCCTGGATCGCAAGACCGGCGAGGTCCGCGTATTCCATTCCGATCGCGTGGTGCTCGCCACCGGCGGCTGTGGAAAGGTGTATCTCTACACGACCAATCCGGATGCTGCGACCGGCGATGGCGTGGCAATGGCCTGGCGGGCCGGTGCCAATGTGGCGAACATGGAGTTCATCCAGTTCCACCCCACCTGCTTCTACAATCCGGCGGCCACCGGCCCGGAGGCGCGATCCTTTCTCGTCAGCGAGGCGGTCCGCGGTGAGGGTGGCATCCTGATCAATGCCAAGGGCGAGGATTTCACCAAGCGCAGCGACCCACGCGGCTCGCTGGCTCCACGCGACATCGTGGCCCGGGCGATCGATCGCGAAATCAAGCGCACGGGCGCTCCCTGCGTCTATCTGGACGTCACCCACAAGCCGCCGGGCTTCATGCGGGAGCACTTCCCCTTCATCTACGAGACCCTTCTCAAATACGGCATCGACTGTGAAAGGCAGCCGATCCCGGTGGTTCCGGCCGCTCATTACCAATGCGGTGGCGTGGTCACCGACGTTGACGGGAAGACCTCGGTGAGCGGACTTTACGCCATCGGTGAAGTAGCCTGCACCGGTCTTCATGGTGCGAACCGCCTGGCTTCGAACTCGCTGCTGGAGGGCAATGTCGTGGCCCGCCGGGCACTGGAGGACATGCTCAAGTTCTACTCTCCGGAGAAGCCCCATCCGGACGACGCCCCACCGATCCCGGAGTGGCACCACGGCGACGTGGCGGAACCCGACGAACTGGTGGTCATCTACCACAACTGGGACGAGATCCGCCGCCTGATGTGGGACTACGTTTCCATCGTCCGCACGGAGAACCGCCTGCGCCGCGCTGCCGCCCGTCTGCGGAACCTGAAAAAAGAGGTTCGCGAGTTCTATTGGGGCCACCGCGTCAATGCCGACATCCTCGAGCTGCGGAATCTGGTGACGGTGGCAGCGCTCATCGTGGACTGCGCCATCCGCCGCAAGGAATCACGGGGCCTCCATTTCACTTTGGACTACCCCCAGTCGGTGGAACGCCTGAAGCGCGATACCGTCCTGCGGAAATTCTAATAACGTGGATAATCGGCTATCGAATCTACGGGTATTTACCCGCGATTCTGCATGATGATAAAGATGGGCTAAATATCAAAAGCCCGGGGTACCGATGGCGTAAAGACTCCACAGAAAATACAAAATCACTTCATTTACAGTGATTTACGAAACACCAAATTCTCACCCACCCCCCTGATCTGGTAGTTGGGCTTGATCCGGGGCAGGGTCTAACGCTTCACTACGAGCCTCCCCCCAACATGAAAACAAAACTGCTGCTAGGCGTGGCAGCGATTGTAGCGGCCTTGGTTTCAGGCCGAGCCCACGCCCAAACCCTACAGGCGCATCTCATTGATGCGAATCCCCAGGTGCTCGTGAACGTCACTTTTGACGGCAACTCGGCACATGGTGAACTCCAGAACGCAGGACAACTGAACTTCGACTTCGGTCCGGCCTTCTGCGTGGAGCCGCTCGCAGGTCTTTCCTATGGCGAGAATCTGGTGTACGACATCCAAAACCCGCTCTCCCTCAGCCAGTATAACACGATTTCTCGTTTGGTCGGCGGCTACCTCGCCTCGGGCCAGACAAGTCTGGATGCGGCAGGTGTCCAGGCAGCCATCTGGGAAGTGGTGATGGGCGACAACGGCTCCCTCTCCTCCGGCAATGTCCGCCTTCTTGATTCTCCTGCAGTCATCGCTGCGGCGAACAACTATCTGGCGAACGTCAACACCTACACTCCGGTGGCCTTGACCTACCTCACAAACGATGGCCGTCAGGACGTCGTGACCTGGGCGACGGTTCCCGAGCCCGGCTCGGTGCTGCTGATCAGCCTCGCTTCGCTGGGCCTGATCCGCCGGAAACGCTGACTTCCCGCACCAGCCGGTCGCCCTCTAACGATCGGCTTTTGCCTTGCGCCAGCCTCCGAAATCCGGAGAATACAGCTTCATTCGGCACCCCCCGTGGGGTGCCCGGACGCTCCCTCCGCATGATCACGACCCGTGCCCAACTCGCCGTGACCCTCCCGCTGCTTCTGGCCGCGGGTTCGCTTTCCCAAGCCCAGACGGCGGCGACGGCAAGTGGTGTTCCACGTGTGATCGTGCCCTCCAGTCCCCAACCGACGGTAGGCACGGCGGCTTCCGGAGCAGCTCCGCGGGTGGTGATTCCCACCAGCAATCTTTCCGCCGCACCCACGCGGCCTGTCGATCCCACCGCACGGGTACTCTATCCGTGGCGCATGTCGGTGACCGCCACCGTGTTCTGGATTGGCGAGCAACCTTCTCAGAACAATCCCACGCCGAACACCAAGTCCTCTTGGGATCAGGCGTGGACCTCGAACTTTGGTGGCTTTGACGACCCGGAACCGGGCGGTCGTGTCGCGGATTTCAAGTCCGGTGATTTCCGGCCGAAGTCGTTTTCACCGAAGCTCAATCCGTTCTACATCGCCCTTCCTTACAACGACGTCATCAGCTCGACCGTCCACAAACCGGAAGCGAGCAAGGTGATCCCTTGGTTCAGCCGGTTGAATCCGGAGCCGGGCAAGACCGTCTGCAAGGGCCGTTGGCTCCAGATCTACTGCAACAACCGGAGCTGCTACGCCCAATGGGAAGACTGCGGCCCGTGGGTCACGGACGATTGGGAATACGTGTTCGGCAACAAGCCGCCGAAAAACACCTCGAACCAGTCGGCAGGTATCGATATCTCACCTTCGGTGCGAGACTATCTCGGCATCGCCTCCGGTCAGAAGGTGCACTGGCGCTTCGTGGAAGCTGGACAGGTTCCATACGGGCCTTGGAAGAGGTACGGTCAGGACACCACCGATCCGAACCTTGATGCCCAGCGCAAGTATCTCGAATACCTCCGCAAGCTGCGCGACGAGGAATTCCAGAAGAAGCCGCTAGGGCAGTAATCGCCAGACGATTCCCTACTCCCGCTCCTTGGCTAGAGGAATCCCCTTGTAGAGGGTCGAGAACAGGATCAGGCAAAGCAGCAGGATCGAGGATAAAACGGCCCAGAAAGCCTCCCATCCTCCTGTTCCTCCAATTACGGTGAGCCGGTAGAGATAGCCGACGAACATCGTTCCGGTGAGCGTCCCCACCCCGGAAGAGGCCAGAGTGAGCAGCCCTTGCGCCTGTCCTCTCAACCCCGGCGGCACCCGGCGATCGAGGAAGATCTGCGCGGTAATAAAATAGAAGGTGTAGGCGATACCGTGCAGGGAAACACCGGCGATCAGCCAAGCACGAACACTGGTCGCTCCGGCCACGGTGAAGCAGAGAAACCGGGCCAAGGTAAGTCCGAGCGCCCAGACCAGCACGGTTTTGACCCGGCAACGGGCCATCACCGCTCCCACCAGCACCATCGCCCCCACCTCCGACCATTGTCCGAGAGTCATGGTGCCGGAGGCATGTAGGTCACCAAGTGCCTCCAGATGGCGTGGCACGAACATGTAGAAGGCGGACATCGGCACCGAGAGCAGGGCCGTCGTGAAGAAGAACACGAAATGATCACGTTCCTTCAGCAGCCCGAATGCCTCCAGGCCAAGCAAGCTTGTCCATGAGCGGCTGGTGGACGTGGGAGGAGTCGCCGGTAGGGTGAAGGCCAGCAGACCCAGCAGCACACGCGAGATGACCGAGGCATAGCCGGAGGACACCGTTCGGTCGCCATTCAGCAAATAGCTCGTGGCAAGACCTGCCACCATCCAACCCACCGTGCCGCCCATGCGGGCGAGAGGAAAAGTCCGCTCACCATGACGCAGGTGGGTCAGGGCGATCATCGTGCCCAAGCCCCACATCGGACCGGCGAAGATCGCGTGCAGTGCGAGGAAACCGATGAACCACCAGGGGTTCCAACCGTGATCCAAAGTCCAGAATGCCGCCAACAGGAGACCGGCACCCGACAGCGCGATGATCCCCAACAAGCGTTCCGCCCGTATCCGCTGATCCGCGAGGGCACCCGCGACCAAGGGAGAAACCAATGCCGCACAAGGCGTGACCATGAACGCCAGCGTCACCCACTCCCCCAGCCCTTTCGCATTCAGGATATTGGTCAGCGCCGATCCCCAGAACCCCGGTGAAAGGCCGAGGAAAAAGCACATGACCCACATCACCGGCAACATGGGGTAGCGGGACTCGCGGGCGGTGGCGGACACGCCCTGACGCTAGGATGCCCACACGGGCGGACAATCCCTGAATCCACCAAGTCCAAAAACGACCTTGTCAGATCAGACGCTGTAAGACGGTCGCCCGCCCCTCCTCCCATTGGATCGATGCCAGCGCACCATTCACCAGCGCCATCTGCGGAGGTTGGTGGCCGAAATCCGCATCATACAGAATGGGAATACCCAGATCCCCGACTACCGATGTCACGGCGTCCAGATAACCGAGCACCTCCGGATCCGTGACGTCTCTCGCCGCAGACCTCCCGAAGACCAGTCCCGCAAGTCCATCGAACCAGCCCGCCAGCTTCATCTGCCACAAAGACCGGGCCACCTGGCAAGGAGTGAGCTCGCAGTTCTCCAGAAACAAGATCACTCCATCCGCAGCGTGGCGCTCGAGGAAATCAGGAAGATTTCCGTACGGCGTGCCGACCAAATGCACCACGGTATCCAGGCATCCTCCAATGAGCCGTCCGGAGAACCCACACGGGTCCGTCCCGCCAAGGCGTTTCCAAGAGGAAGGTTCGGTGAGGTTGAACCTCGCATCCACCTGCTCCTCGTAGGGAATGTAGGTGGTCTGATGCAGGGGGAAGCTGTGCTGGGTGAATTCGGAACCCTGCCTCGAGCCAAGCACCTCGAATGCGGTTTCCCAGGCCGCGCATTCCTGATTGCGCACCAGATCCATCAGGCCGTAGCCGTGCAAGGTGGCGATGCCAGTGGTCACCGTCAGCGCGAACAACAACGTCGAGGTATCCGAGTAGCCCATCACCCACTTCGCTCGATGGGATAGCGCCTCGAAATCCAAATGTGGCAGAATGCAGATGAGCAGCTCTCCTCCCCACGGCGGAATGATGGCCGACACCTCCGGATTGTTCCACAGAGCGGTGAAATCAGCGGCTCGTTCTTCCGCTGGTCCGCTGACGTGTTTGTGATCGTGGCGCAGGCATTTCCCCTCGATGACGCCATAGCCCTCGGCTCGCAGCTGGGATTCGATCAGCTCGAGACGTTGGAGATGAGACGGAGCGGCAACTCCGCTCGATGGAGCGGTCACTCCGATCGCGTGACCTTTGCGGAGAGGTTCTGGATAGCGGATGTGGGAATTCATGGAAGGAGCGGCGGGCGTGTAAATCGTGTGCGCCTTCGCTTTCCATCCGGCGACATGCCCGGCAATCTAGCGATCATGCGCGCCGTCGTCCAACGTGTCCTCGAAGCTTCCGTCCGCGTGGACGGCCACCTCGTTTCCCACTGCGGGCCTGGCCTGCTGTTGCTGCTGGGTGTGGAAGATGGCGACGCCGGAGAAGACGCCTCGTGGCTGGCTGCCAAAATCAGCGCCATGAGGATTTTCAGCGATGAGGATGGCAAGATGAACCGGTCGGTGGTCGATTGCGATGGTAACGTGATCGTGGTCAGTCAGTTCACGCTCCACGCCTCGACAAAAAAAGGCAACCGCCCCTCCTTCATCCGCGCGGCACGCCCGGAAATCTCCGAACCGCTGTACGAGCGATTCTGCGCGATGATGGAGGAGCACCTCGGTAAACCGGTGGGAAGAGGGATTTTCGGCGCGGATATGAAAGTCGCTCTCGTGAATGACGGCCCCGTGACCATCGTCATAGACAGCCGTGCGAAGGAATAATCGGGCAAAATCGGTCGAATTCGCAGGTTTTCCCCAATCACTGCAAGAATCACCAGGAATGGAGCGGTATTCCGGAACGGTTCCCGGGTGCCGCGCTGAATGAAATCGGCCCGGGGACATCTCGATCCTTCCGGCCATGACTTTCCGATCCCACCCTCTCCTTGGAATCGCCCTCGCCCCGTCCATCTGTCTGGTGGCGACGGCGCAGGAAGCCCCGCTCCAGCTCCACAAGGGCGACCATATCGCCATCGTCGGCAGCGGCCTCGCTGATCGCCAGCAGCATCAGGCCTGGCTGGAAGCGCTGATCCACCGCGCCTACCCGGATCTCGACCTGACGATCCGCAACCTGGGATTCAGCGGGGATGAGATCAACGTCCACCCGCGCTCGGAGGATGTGCCGCCGACCAGCTATTTCCTCTCGATGAAAAAAGGGGACTTCACCCCGCCCGACAACACCAAGGTCACCTACAAGGCGGGTGCGGATTTCGGTGCGGATGTGATCATCGCCTACTGGGGCTTCAACGAATCCTTCCATGGGGAAGAAGGCCTCGCGAAATTCAAGACCAACCTGGCCGCCTACCTCGATACCCAGCTCACCGCAAACTACAACGGCAAGGGGAACTGCCGGGTCGTGCTGGTCTCTCCGATCGCCCAGGAGGCCATCGCCGGCACCGATCCAGCCGCAAACAACCGCAATCTGGCTCTCTACACCCAGGCGATGGCCGAAGTCGCGAAAGCGGCCAAGGTGCCATTCGTAAATCTCTACGATGCCTCGCGCGACCTCTACGCGAAAGCCAAGGCCCCGCTCACCGTCAATGGCATCCATCTCACCGAGGAGGGCGACAAGCAGCTTGCACCGTTGCAATTCAAAGCCCTGTTCGGCCGCGATCCCGGTGCCTTGGATGATCCGAAGCTCGCCCGCATCCGCGAGGCCGTAATCGACAAGAACGAGCAGTGGCACCATCGCTACCGCACCGTCGACCAGTACAACATCTATGGCGGCCGCTCGCTGATCTCCTACGAAGGCATCACCAACGCCCGGATCCTGAACCAGGAGATGGCACAGCGCGATGTAAAGACCGCCAATCGTGACCAGCGCGTGTGGGCCGTCGCGAAGGGCGGCGATCTGGCGGTGAAGGACGACAACCTTCCTCCCGTCGAATCCACTCCACCGAACCGCAAGGAACCGGTTCCCTACACCGATCCGGAGGAGGCCATCAAATACCTCAAGCTCCCCGCCGGGTGCAAAGTGGAGCTGGTCGCGTCCGAGCAAAACTGCCCGGAACTGGTCAACCCGGTGCAAATGGCCTTCGACACGAAGGGCCGGCTTTGGATCTCCGCCTGGAAGAACTATCCGGAAACCTCTCCCACCACCAAGGAGTTCGACAAGCTGCTGGTGTTCGACCTCGATCCGAAAACCGGCAAGCCCTCCAAGGTCACCACCTTCATGGACGGCCTGAACTGCCCGACCGGCTTCCAATTCTACAAGGACGGCGTGCTGGTCATGCAATCGCCGGATCTCTGGTACATCCGTGACACCGATGGCGATGGCAAGGCCGACTGGAAGGAACGTGTCCTCACCGGACTTGATGCCGCGGACTCCCATCACGAAACCAACTCCATGTGCCTGGAGCCGGGCGGCGCCGTCTATCTCAGCGACGGTGTGTTCCACCGCTCCAACGTGGAAACCCGCGATGGCGTGGTCCGCAACCAGAACGGCTGCATCTACCGTTACGAGCCGAACACCGGCAAATTCATCCGCCACGCCGCCTATGGCTTCGCCAATCCGCACGGACGCGTGTTCGACTACTGGGGCAATGACCTTATCACCGACGCCACCGGCAACGTGAACTACTTCGGTCCCGCGATGAGCGGTTTCCTCGATGATGGCGCGCATCCGCAGATGCAGCCGTTCTGGAACCGCCCCGCCCGCCCCTGCCCCGGCACCGCCATCCTCAGCAGTCGCCACTTCCCGGATGACTGGCAGGGCCTGTTCCTCAACACCAACGTGATCAGCATCCAGGGTATCTTCCGGGCAAAGATCACCGAGGAAGGGTCCGGCATCAAAGGCGAGACTCTTGAACACCTCGTCGCCACGGACATCCAGAAGAACCCGAACTTCCGCCCCTCCGGCATCACCGTCGCACCGGATGGCTCGCTCTACTTCATGGACTGGTCGCAGATGCTGATCGGCCATCTTCAGCACCACCTCCGCGACCCGAACCGCGACCACCAGCACGGCCGCATCTATCGCATCACCTACGAAGGTCGCCCGCTGCTGGAGCCGAAGAAAATCGATGGCCAGCCAATCGCCGCATTGCTGGAGCTGCTGAAGGAGCCGGAGGACAATGTCCGCCAGCGCGCGAAGATCGAACTCGGCAAGCATGACTCCAAGGAGGTCATCGCCGGAGTGAAGCAGTGGATCAAGACACTGGATGAAAAGGATCCGAAGTATGAGCACAACCTGCTGGAGGCCCTCTGGGTCCATCAGTGGCACGACACGGTCGATCTCGGCCTGCTCAACCGCGTGCTCTCTTCCAAGGAACCACGCGCCCGTGCCCAAGGTGTGCGTGTGCTCGGCTACTGGCGCGACCGCGTGCCAAACGCACTCGCCCTGCTCAAGAAGGGCGCTGCGGACGACGCTCCGCGCGTGCGCCTCGAGGCCGTGCGCGTCGCCAGCTTCTTCCGCGAAGCAGAGGCCGCAGACATCGCCCTGCTGGTGCTCAAGCAACCGACGGATTACTACCTCGACTACTGCCTGAAGGAAACCATGCGCCAGCTCACGCCATGGTGGAAGAAGGCGCTCATGGATGGCAAGGCCATCGCCGCCGGCAACTCCGAAGGAGTCGAATACATCGTGGACGCCTTGAACGGAGCGGAGCTCTCCAAGCTGCCGAAATCCACCTTCACCCTGACCGCCATGCTCACCCGGCCGGAGATCTCCTCCGACCAGCGGAAGGAAGCTCTGGGAGATCTCGCGAAGCTGAAGAACCAGAAGCCCGTGCAAGTGCTGCTGGAAACCTTGGCACCTATGAGCAAAACCGGAGGCAAGGCTGCCGAAGAACTCGCCAAGCTCCTGCTTGCCGAGTCTCCCGCCGAACTGAAACCCGCACGCGCGGAACTAGAGAAACTCGCCGACGGTGCTTCCGCTGAACCGCTGCGCCGGTATGCCACCGCCACCTTGATCCGTGTCGATGGCTCGATCGAGCCACAGTGGAATCTCGCGACCAAATCCAGCGGGGCACTGGTGGATTTCCTCGAAGCCATCCAATTGCTTCCGGACGCTGCATTGCAAGCCACCGCCTTTGACAAGGTGATGCCTCTGCTGGGCACCCTGCCTCCCTCCATCAAAGCGGCGCTGGATGCGAAAGGCCCGGGAGCCGCGCGCTATGTCCGCATCGAGCTGCCAAAGGGCACACTTACTTTGGCAGAAGTACAGGTGTTTTCCGGCAACAAGAACATCGCAGGCAACGGCACGGCCAGCCAGTCCACCACTGCCTTCGGTGGCACGGCCGATCGTGCGATCGACGGCAACACCGATGGTGCATTCGAGTCCGGCACCCAGACCCACACCGAGGAGAACTCGAAGCGTCCATGGTGGGAGCTCGATTTGAAGACTCCGCAGGCCATCAGCGCCGTGACGGTCTGGAACCGCACCGGATATGAGGACCGCCTCGACAAGTTCACGCTCACCGTCCTCGACTCGAAGCGGAAGCCGCTGTTCCAGAGCACCCATCTCCCCGCTCCGAAGCCATCGCTGCGCATCGCGGTGCCGCTGGATCCAACCGGCTCAATCCGTGAGGCCGCCATCGAAGCACTGGTATCCATGAAGAAGGAACCCGGCCAGGTCTTCAGTGGCTTGGCGGACATGATCGTCCGGGGCGAACAAATCCCGATGGCGCTCAAAGGCATCAGCCGTCTGCCGCGCAATGCCTGGTCCGCGGACAAAACCGCGAAAGTCATCGACGCTGTAGCAGCCTGGGCGGGTGGCACGGCGGAGTCGGATCGCACCACGCCGGAATTCATCTCGGTTCTCAAGGCCGCGCGCGAGCTGTCCGGTTCACTGCCACCAGCCGAGTCCGAAAAGGCTGTTACCCGCTTGGATGGATTGACTATCCGCACGCTGGTCGTGAAGACGGTTCCCGAACAACTGCGCTTCGATACCACCAAGCTGGTATTGGAAGCAGGCAAACCGGTATCGCTCACCTTGGAAAACCCCGATGCGATGCCGCACAACATCGTGTTTGTGAAGCCCGGCACCTACAAGGAAGTGGCGGAGTCAGTGCAAGCCCAGCCTCCCGGCAAGCTCGACTCGCAAGGCCGCGCCTATGTCCCCGACAAGGATCCGCGCATCCTCGCCGCCACCAAACTGATCGAAGCCGGGAAAAAGGAGACGATCCAATTCACGGCACCGGCAGAAGAAGGCACCTACGAATTCGTCTGCACCTTCCCGGGGCACTGGGCCGTCATGCATGGCCAGTTGATCGTAACGAAAGACCTGGCCGCCTACCTCAAGGCGAATCCCAAGTAAGAACCTGACAACGCAAAGCTACCCTCAAGCCCGGATGCCTCCATGGTATCCGGGCTTTTTCATGGATTCGCTCCGCTTCCCAAATCTTCGAGTCGCGTAGCGACGGTATGATTGTAGCCGTGGGTTTCAACCCACGGAAAGATGATCGCGAATGATGGAGTCGCGTAGCGACGATTGATGGGCCCAAAGAATGATCGGGACGGACATCACGACAATATGCTCGCCCCGGTTCAATCGTCGCTCCGCGACTCCGATTCCGAGAACGGCATTCCCGTGGGTTGAAACCCACGGCTACAATCATACCGTCGCTACGCGACTTGAGATCCCGACGGTCGATGGGCCTGCCACTGGGAGTAGCTGCTTTCCAGCAGCCATGACAAGAGGAAGCGACCTCCTTACGCTTCGCGGCAGACGAGACGAGCAATCAGCAGAACCTCTCCACCAAAATCCCCATTCACAAAAATGGCGGCTCGAAAGCCGCCACCGCTTGAGAGCATTACTGCTCTTCCTCCTGCGTGTGCTCCTTGGGCTTCGGTTTGGCGTGGGGATTCGAAGTCTTCGCCAATGGTGTTCCGAAACCAATGCCGTTCCAGAAATCCCCATCCTCATCCCCATAGCGATCCCGCTCCACGATCATCCGCTCACGCAGGGATTTCAACCGGTCCGCCTGTGAAGGATCGGTCGAAAGATCCTTTTCTTCCGTGCGATCCTCGGCGATGTGGAAGAGCTGGGTGTGGCGCTCACCCTTCACACGATACTCGATGAGTTTCCATCCATCGGTCACCACGGCACGCATGAGACTGGTGTAGCCGTGATAGGTGGCATCACGAACTTGGGTTGCCTTGCCTTCCAGGATCGGGCGGAGCGATGAACCTTCGGCCTGCTCCGGAGCCTTGGCACCGGCGTAGTCCGCGATAGTGCGGTAGAGTTCGAAATTATACACCGCGCTGTCGGTCCGCTTGCCCGCCGCAATGCCCGGACCGCTGACGAGGAACGGGATCTTCAAGGTGTGCTCGTAAACATTCTGTTTGCCGAGCAATCCGTTGCTCCCCCGCGCGAGGCCGTGATCGCTGGTGAAAACAATCAGAGTGTTCTTGTCCAGACCTCGGGCCTTGAGCTCATCCAGCAGCCTGCCTACCCACTGGTCGAGGTGGCTGATCATCGCATCGTAGATCGCGTTCTGGTTCGCCAGCGCCGCGGGATCGAGCGGACGCGGCAGCAGCACCTCGTCGCGGATTTTCAGCACACCGGGATCGAAGGGATGATTCGGAAGAAACGCTGGTGGCGGAGGCACGGTCGATTTGCCGGAAGCATCGCGGTAGAGCTTTTCATACTCTTTGTCCGCCGTGTAGGGATCATGCGGTGCATTGAAGCCAACATAGAGGAAGAACGGCTTCCCGCCATCATAGCCCTTCAGGAAATCGAGCGCGGTGGAACCAATCAGATCGGTGGAAAGCCGGGGCGGAACATTGGCACCCTTGGTAACCTTGCCATCGTGGATGGAGAGGGTCTGGAAGGCGCTGTCATGGCCCTTCGGCAGAAAGCCCGGTGTGATGTTGTCAGCCGCAGTGAAGGAGCGTTTCAGGGATTCATTGCCATTGTGCCACTTCCCGGTGCCGTAAGTGTGATATCCGGCCTTCTGGAGCAGCTCCCCCAGCGCCACCCGCCCCTGGAGATTGTCATCGTAGTGCCAGAGCGATTGGCCGGACTGGAGCATCGAGCGGCTGGCGACGCAAACGGCAGCGTTGTAGGAGCCTTGGTTGCGGGCATTGGTGAATGTCATCCCGCCGCCCACAAGACGGTCCAACGCCGGGGTTTTCACGGTCGGATTGCCAAGCGCGCCGATGGCATCCGGCCGTTGGTCATCGGACTCGATGAGGATGATATTCGGGCGCTCCGCGTGAAGAGCCGAGGCCAGAAACAACAAACAGAGGGAAGCGCGTTTCAACATCGGGACAAAAATAAGTCACATCCCAACGCCTCCAGCCATCCGGATCTCTCACTCCAACCAGAAATTGCTGGCAATATCCCAACAATTCCCACTCGCGGCTCTACCCTATTCCTTCAACCGGACCGGGGTGCCGCAGTAGGTGCAGCGGAACCAGCGGAACACCAACATGTGGAGGGCCGTGGGAATGATGTAGCCAATGCCTTTCACATGGTGGGCCTTGACGTTCTTCCGGCAGTTCTTCGGAACAAACAGGCGCTGGCCACAAATACGGCACTTCCCTGCCCCTACACCCCAGATCAGGTAGGCAAAGCCGGTGACCGGCAGAGCGATCGGAAACGCGAGGAGCCACTTCGGCACCCAGCCGAAACTCTCGGGATTCATGTCACTGAGCAACAACAGGCCCGCTGCAACGACGGCAAGGGGCAGCACGACCATCATGACGAGTGTGACGAACGCCCCGAACATCACTTGGAACGGGTGCGTGTGAAGCACACCGCGGATGTAGAAACGGGATTCCGGATCACGCCCCTTGTTGGTCCCCTCACGAGGCGCGCGGATCAACGCCACGCGATCATCGCCTTTGCCGGAATTGGCGGAAGAAGTCCCGGGCTTCGACTCCATCGGAGTCAGATCCGCAATGGAGCGGATGCGGGACGCATCCATATCCCGGCGCGGTGCCGGAGCATCCCCGAACTGGACGGAAGTCGCTCCTGAAGTCGGAAGCTTGGTCGGTTTGGAAGCTGCGGTTTCAGTCACGCGGACGTCGAGATCCCCCACCACCCGGTTGAGAAGGACGGCAGGAGGAATGTCCGAGACAGCCAACTGGCTCTCGATGAGAAAACGGGGCGGCAAGGGCTGGGCCGGAGGTGCCTTTGCCAACATCACGGCCACCTCGGGATTCTCCTCGTAATTCACCGCCACCAGAGGAGCAGCCGGTTCTTCGTTTGCCTCCGGCTCACGGATGCCCGCACGTTCCCGCGCGGTGGAAAGCCACTTCTCCACCTCGGCGCGGCGCGGCGCACGCTTGGCGATTTTCAGGATCGAATTCGCCCGCTCGAGCTCAGCGACCAATTGGTCCAAACCCGCCTTGGCCAACGATGCCTCATCGAGAAATCCGGCGGCTTCGAGAAGCTCGACCGATGATTTACCGATGCCCGGGATGGTTTGGAGGTTCGACATGTAGCAACTGCGCGCCGCCACACTGACAGTCTGGCGGCGCGTGACAAGCGATCAGGCTAGAGCGGCGAGCATCTCCTGGAGCTGGGCCAGCTTCGCCTTCCAGTCGGCGAGGCGGGCCTTTTCCTGTTCAACGACTTCCGGAGGAGCACGATCCACGAAACTCGCGTTGCCGAGCTTTCCTTCGGCCTTCGCGACTTCTTTGGTGGTCGATTCAATCTCCTTGGAAATACGCGAACGCTCCGAGGCGACATCAATCAAACCTTCCAGCGGAAGATAGATCTCACCGACCGGGGTCAGAGCGACCGGCGTGCCCTTCGGAGCCTCGTAACCGGCGTCGATCCGGACCTCCTTCGAGCCAGCCAGCAACGCCAGGACATCGGCCTCCTCGGCCAGCCAATCCACGGATGGCTTCACGACGAAAGTCACGTCCTTGCGGGAGGCGAGCTTGTATTCCGCCTTGAGGTTGCGGAGTCGTCCGGCGGCTTCATACACCGCCCCGGCCACGGCCTTGGCGTTGTCGATGCCTTCCTGCTCCAGACCTTCCAGCAGAGGTTCGTCCGGCAGCAGCTTCTGCATCAGGAACTCACCCTCCTCCACGTAGCCCATGCGAAGCGAAAGCTCCTCGGTCACGTGCGGCATGTAGGGATGGATGAGCTGCAAGTAGCGGCTCATCACCGCATCGAAGGTCGCGAGCGTGGCATTGCGCGCATCCGCGGTCGCGGTCTCGCGCAGATCGCCCTTCACGGCTTCCAGGAATTTGTCGCAGAACTCGTTCCAGAGGAATTCGTAGAGCAACTGGGCGATTTCGCCGAAGCGGTATTCACCATAGGTGCGTTCCAGATCGGTCGTGAGCTCATCGAGCTTCGCCATGATGTCCACGTGATGCGGACGCAGTTCCAGCTCCTCCCACTCGCTGTCTTCTCCGGCCATCTGGCGGAAACGGCAGGCATTGTAGAGCTTGTTGGCGAAGTTGCGGCCTTCCTCGACGTGCGCTTCATCGAAGCGGATGTCGCTGCCCACCGGCGCGATGCGCAGCAGGCCGAAGCGCAGGCCATCCGCGCCGTATTTCTCCATCAGGTCGATGGGGTCGGGCGAGTTACCGAGCGACTTCGACATCTTGCGCCCCTGCAGGTCGCGGATGATCGCGGTGAAATAGACGTTCTTGAACGGCAGCTCTCCGGCGAAGCGGAAGCCGGCCATGATCATGCGCGCCACCCAGAAGAAGATGATGTCCGGACCGGTCACGAGATCGTCGGTCGGGTAGAACTTCTTCAAGGTCGGCGTCTGCTCGCCCACATTCGCCATGGTGGCGAAGGGCCAGAGCCAGGACGAGAACCAGGTGTCCATCACGTCTTCGTCGCGCTCCCAATTGTCAGCATCTGCGGGCGCATCAATACCCACATGGATGTCACCGGACTGGAAGTCCGCCATGTCGAGCGACTCGGCACCTTTGAGGGCTTCGAGCTTGTCCTTGCGGTACCACACCGGGATCTGGTGGCCCCACCAGAGCTGGCGGCTGATGCACCAGTCCTGGAGATTCTCCATCCAGTGGGCGTAGGTCTTCGACCAGCGCTCGGGGCGGAACTTGATATCGCCATTGGCCACCGCGTCCGCAGCTTCCTTCACACAGGGATACTTGAGGAACCACTGCATCGAAATGCGCGGCTCGATCGGCACATCCGCGCGCTCGGAGAAGCCGACATTGTTCTCATACTCCTCCACCTTGATGAGGAGGCCGAGCTCTTCCAGCTTCGCTGCAGCCTTCTTGCGGGCCACGAAGCGGTCGAGACCGTGGAGATCCGGCACCTCCGGACAGTTGATGTGCGCATCCGGGGTGAGCACGTCGATGATCGGCAGGTTGTGACGGATGCCGATCTCGAAGTCCGCCTTGTCATGGGCGGGAGTAATCTTCAGCGCGCCGGTTCCGAACTCGATGTCCACGTGATCGTCCGCGATCACCGGGATCTCCGCGTGTGGGAACGGACGGAACACCTTGCGACCGATGTATTTCGCAAAACGCTCGTCCTTCGGATTCACGGCCACGGCCACGTCGCCCATCAGGGTCTCCGGGCGAGTGGTGGAAATTTCCAGGAATTCTCCGGGCGCATCCGCCAGCTCATACTTCATGAAGTAGAGCTTCGACTTCTGCGGGGTCATGATCACCTCCTCATCGGAGAGAGCGGTGAGCGACACCGGGCACCAGTTCACGATGCGCTTGCCACGGTAGATGAGACCTTCCTTGAAGAGTTCCACGAACACATGGCTCACCCACTTGGTGTAGGATTCGTCCATGGTGAAGCGTTCGCGGCTCCAGTCACAGGAACAACCGAGACGCTTCAACTGCTTGATGATGATGCCACCGTACTGGTCCTTCCAGTCCCAGACGCGCTCCAGGAACTTCTCACGGCCGAGGTCGCGGCGACCCACGCCTTCGTTCTTCTTCAGCTCGCGCTCCACCTTCGATTGGGTGGCGATACCAGCGTGGTCGGTGCCGGGCAGCCAGAGCACTTCCTTGCCCTGCTGTCGGGCACGGCGGGCGAGCACGTCTTGGAGCGTGTTGTTCAGGACGTGGCCGAGATGGAGGATGCCGGTGACGTTCGGCGGAGGAATGACGATGGAATAGCCGTCCTTTTCGGAGGCGGCATCAGCTTCAAAGCACTTCCCGTCGATCCAAGCGGCGTACCACTTTTCTTCGACCGCTTGGGGTTCATAGGCTTTCGACAACTCGGACATGGCGGCGGAGGGATGCCAGAGGGCCGGGCGTTTGTCAAAGCCTGTGCCAGTCTGGCGCGGGAGAGCCGGCCGATCCTTGGGAAATCCGATCCTCCGTGGTGAAATGAGGTTCATCCTCCGTGCGTATCGGAGAGGCTTGCCCAGAAGCCCGATGAGCATTCCCAGTAATCCAGAATTGGCCCCCCTTCCCGTTCCGCCCAAGCGGCCGCGGTTTCCGCTCGGGAGGGCGTGCCTGCTCAGTTCGCTGCCCGGCCTGCTGGCGGCGGCGGTGGTGCTGTGGATGGCTTTCCACCATCACGCCCACTTCCGGCTGCCCTTGATCCGGGGGCTGGACGATTGGTTCTACTGGCCGATCGCCGCCCTCTTCTGGTTCCTGATCGTCTCCGGGCTACCCTTGCTCGTCTCCTTCGTCCTGTGGGTCGCCTCCCATCTCACGCCCCAACCCTGATTGCCCATGGTTCTCCGCCGCGCCGCCCTGTCTCTTCTCGTTTTCCTGACGATTTCCCCGATCCATGCGGAACCAGCCTCTCCGTCCCAACCTGCCGAAACGGAGAAAAAACCGGCGGCACCCGTCACGGTGAAGGAGGGAGCCTACACCTACATCCTGGAAAGTGGCCCGGCTCCAGATCTGAGCGGCTGGATGAGCAGCGATCTGGCACCCGTGATCAAGGAGTGGTACCCGAAAATCGTGGCCATGCTGCCCGGCGAGGGATTCACCGCCACCACGACCGTCACCTTCCGCTTCCAGGACGACATGAAAGGCGTCCCGGCTTGGGCAGCGGGCAATGTCATTTCACTCAACGCCGACTGGTTCCGCCGCAACCTCAAGGGCGAGGCCCGCGGCTGCGTGGTGCACGAGATGGTCCATGTGGTGCAGCACTACGGTCGCGGCAAGAATCCCGTTCCCGGCTGGGTGATCGAAGGCATTCCGGACTACATCCGCTGGTTCCTCTATGAACCGCAGACCAAAGGTGCGGAAATCACACGCGGCAATCTGGCGGCGGCGAAATACGATGGAAACTACCGGATTTCCGCCAACTTCATCGATTGGGTCATCCGCACCAAGGACAAGGACCTGCTGGCGAGCCTGAATGCAGCCTGCCGCGAGGGAAAATATACAGAAGACGTTTGGAAAGAACGTACTGGCACAAGCCTGCCTGATCTCGGTGCGGAATGGAAGAAGGCCCACGAAGAGCGTCTCGCGAAATGACCGGATCGCGCCGCTTTGCGCGAATTTCAATTTTCCTACTCTAAGGACTAGACACCGCGCTGCCCGATGGTTTTAGAAATCGCGCATGGGCGCATGGGGCACCGGCTGTTTTGAAAATGACGACGCGATGGACTGGATCTGGGATCTGGACGACGCGGAGGATACGACTCTATTGAAGGACATCTTCTCGGGCTGCATCGAGTCCAAGGATTACCTCGAATCGACCGATGGTTCGATCGTGATCGCTGCGGCCGGTGTCGTGGCCGCGCTGAACGATCAACCGGATGACGAGCTTCCCGACGGCGTCACCGCCTATGTGGAGAAGATCGGTTCGGAACCTTCCGCCGACCTGCTGGCTCTCGCCGCCAAAGCGGTGAAGAAAGTCGCCGGCGATTCCGAGCTCAAGGAGCTCTGGGAAGAAGAGGACAATCTGGATGGATGGCTGAAAGCCATCGGCAGTCTGCAAAAACGTTTGCAGTAAGCCGGACAACAGCTGCGGAAATCAAGAGCGCCGCTCACGCTTCCGCAAGCCGAAGGATCAACCTCCGCCGCCAACGAATGTTAGCGGCGGATTTTTTTGTGATCACTTGGCCGCCGGAACGAAATTGAACTCTGCGGCGGTGGCGAAATCTCCGCCATCCTGGGCACTCAGGGCCGTGAACTTCACGTAGCGGCCCTCGGCCGGTGCGGCGAAACGGATTTCGTGCAGCTTGTCGTCATCCGCCAGCTCACCCTCCGCGACCGCCTTGCCCCAGTTCTGGCCGTCGGCACTGAGCTGAACATTGAAGGTCTTGATCCGGCCGTTCCGGCTATCCTTGCGAGGCAGCACGGTCATGGCGGCCAGCGTCTCCGGCTTGCCGAGATCCACGATCACCTCATGTGGATACTTGGCGAGGAAAAGGCCATACTGGGTGTGCCAGAAGGTGTCGGGCTTGCCATCGATGAGATGCTCGGCTTCGCCTTCTCCTGGCTGTTCGCTGCTGGCCTTTACAATCGACCAACCGTCGCGCGCCTTCGGAACTTCCATCGAACGCAGAGCCACCACGTCGAATTCGGCCACGGCGGTCCACGCATTGCCCTTCACCTCGCTCAGGGCGATCAACCGGACGAACTGGGCCTCACGCGGCTTCTCGAAAGTCACACGCTCAAGACCCGAGCCGCCGCTGAATTTGCCCTTGGCAGCAGGTTCACCCCACTCCTTGCCATCCAGGCTCGTGTAAACTTCGTATTCACCGATACGGCCGTTCTCATTTTCCTGGCGTGGCAGGACGGTCACGCCGGCCAGTTCCGCCTTCACGCCGAGATCCACCACCAGCTCATGAGGAGGACGCGGGGAGCTGCCCTGCCACTGGGTGTGCCAGAAGGTATCAGGCTTTCCATCGATGGCATGGTTGGCTTCGCCCTCACCCTTCTCCACGCTGTCGGCACGCACCACTTTCCAAGTGTCACGCGACAGTGCGAAGGGGAATTCACGGGAGGTCGGAGCGGATGCGATGGTGCCTTCCGCCACCGCCACCGCTTCCACCGTGCCAGCGGTTTTGAGGGCAAATGGTGCCGCCCAGTTCTGCCATTCCCCGCCGTTCACGCGATAGCGGATGCGGGCATCAGGAGTGGCGGAGACGAGTTCGATCATACCGCGGCGGTTGCGCTCGATCGAAACCGGGGAAGTCACCGGAACTGCGGTGGCCGCCACCTCGGACGGATTCTGCCCCGCCTTCAATGGCCGGAACACGAAACCGAAGCTGTAGGGACCGGAACGGACGATGTCGCGGGGCATCGGCGGAGGCCCGCAGCTCGCCCCGCCGAGACCAAGCACACGGTCATCCAGCGAAAGCAGCGTGATCTTCGACTCCGGCAGGTCCTGCGGGTGGTGGGCCGCCATCAACTCCATCGCAGACCAAGGCAAGGCGGTGGCCGACATGCGCTCGCCCCGGGTCACGGCGATGAAGCCATTGCCGGCATCATCCGTGAGCGAGCACCAGCGGACATCCTCGTGGTTCGCCATGTCCATGGGCTTCGGATAGGGCACGAGAAGATCCTTCACTGCCTTCGTATAGAGGCCGATGTCCGAACCGGTCTTGCGATCGGGATAGTTCTCATCGGCGCCACGTCCATACCAGCTGAACTTGCCCAGAGCCGGAGACACCGTGAACTGCTGGCCGATGCGCGCCAGGACGATCGAAGGGCCGACACCGGCGCCCGCCACATCAAACGCGATGGTGCCATCCGCGAAGACGGTCCACGTGTAGACACTGTCGAAGTGGAAATCGTTCTCACCCAGCGCGCGGCCCTGGATCAACTTGTGATAACCGCTGTTCTGTTCCGGCACCTTGTCGGAAGTCGCACCTTGGGATTTCACACGGGCGACGATCCGGACGGCATCCTTCACCGAGCCATCCACCTTCACGTCCGCCGCTTTGTCTGCAAGGGTGTGCAGACCGTTGGTGAACCACGCATTGGCGGTCCATTTGTCATTGTCGGTGAAGGCACGGAAAGCATTCAGCTTCGACCCGCCGGCCAGCATCTCCTTGCCACCGTAAGCCAATGAGGCGAGACCACCGGTGGTTTTGTCGAATCCCACGGAGAATCCGTTTCCGGTCACCACGATACGACCGTCCTTCTCCTCAGCGGACACCTTGCCATCCGCCTTGAGCAGCGGTCGCGAAGGCTTGGTGGAGGATTTCAGAGCGATCTGGCTGGCAGCCACTTCGTAGCCCTTTTTCTGCCAGGCTGCGTCATCCTTCAAATGGAATGAGACACGCAGCTGGTAGTCGGCCCAGGCCACGCGCTCCATCTTTTTGAAGGGAATGCTGACGCGCACCTTCTGGCGCGGACCAACCTCGACCGGAGGCAAGGCACCGCCGTCCACGACCTTGCCATCCTCGGTGAGTTCCCACCGCACTTCGAAGCCGGACAGATCACGGAAGAAGTACCTGTTGAAAATCTCCACCTTGCCCGGATCCCCTTCCACGGCGGAGGCGGTGATGTCCTGATAAACACGCTTCACCTCCCAGAAGGCGGGCTTCGGATCGCGGTTGGCGAAGACCACGCCCTTCAAAATGAACAGACCGTCGTTCGGCTTGTCGCCGAAGTTACCACCGTAGGCCTCGACCTTCTTCACTCCGGCTTCGGGTTTGCCACGGTTGAGATCCACCACGGCCTTGCCGTCGATCTCCTTGGCGTAGATCGCCTGGTCCTGCCACTCCCAGATGGAGGCACCGATGATGTTGTCGCTGGATTCGATCGCCTCCCAATAGTCCGCCAGGTTGCCCATCGCGTTGTTCATGGTGTGGGCGTATTCGCAGATGTAGAACGGCTTCTTCCGGCCCTTCTGAGCAGCCAGCCCCTGCACCCAATCGACACCGGGATACATGGTGCTATCGACATCGACGATCGAGCTGTTGCGCTCGTAGTGATCCGGACGCGAGGTATCGATGGCCTTGAGCGCTTCGTGAGCGGCTTGGAAATTCTTACCCGGACCGGCCTCGTTGCCGAGGGACCAGAAGACCACCGAGGCATGGTTCTTGTCACGCTCCACCATGTTCACCACACGCTGCACGTGGGCTGGTTTCCATTCCGGCGGATGGGAAAGCGAAAGCTCGCCGTAGTAATAGCCGTGCGACTCGATGTTCGCTTCGTCCATCAGGTAGATCCCGTAGATGTCGCAAAGCTCATACCAGATACGGATCGTTCGGATAGTGGCAGGTGCGGACATGGTTGATGTTCGCCTCCTTCAGGCGGATGATGTCCTGAAGCATCTGCTCACGGGTGACCGCATGCCCGGTGTCCGGATTCATCTCGTGGCGGTTGGTGCCCTTGAGCTTCACCGGCTGGCCGTTGATGAGATACACGCCGTTCTTGATCTCCACCTTGCGGAAACCAGTGCGGAAGGACACCGCCTCCTCGCCCGTCTTCACTACCACGGTATAGAGGTTCGGTGTCTCGGCGGTCCACTTCTTCGGGTCCGCCAGCTTCAGGGAGGCTAAAACCTGCTGTTCCGCTCCTGCGGCGAGATTCCCCGCTGGCTCTGCATCCGCCGTGGCAATCTCCTTGCCTGTGGCATCCAGGAGCGCCACCGACACGGCGGGTGCGGGCTTATCGGAGTCGGCCAGATTGCGCACCGAGGTTTTCACGGACAGGGTGCCGTCCTTGTAGCTGGCATCCAGATCCGGCAGCGCAAACACGTCTCGGATCTGCACCTTCGGAGTCGCGTGGAGATAGACGCTGCGGAAGATCCCGCTCAGGCGCCACATGTCCTGACACTCGAGATAACTGCCGTCCGAATAACGGTAGACCTCAGCGGCGATCACGTTCTCCCCCGGCTTGAGCGCCTTGGTGATGTTGAAGTCAGCGGGCGTGCGGCTGTCCTTGCTGAAGCCGATGTACTTGCCGTTGATCCAGAGGTAGAAGAACGAGTCCACCCCGTCGAAATTCACGAAGACCTCCTTGCCGTCCCAATCCTTCGGCACGGTGAAGGTGCGGCGGTAGCTGCCGACCGGATTGCGATCCTTGTAAGCGGGCCAATCCTTCGGGGGCTCCCCCATCACCCGCGGCCAATCGCGTTTGAAAGTGTAGGCTTGGTTGGAATAAATCGGCGTATCGTAGCCTTCAAGCTGCCAACTGGTGGGCACGTGGATTTCCTTCCACTTCGAAACATCGTATTCCGGCTTGTGAAAGTCGACGGGACGCTCCGATGGATTCCCAACCCAGTTGAACTTCCAGCTTCCGTCGAGCGATTGGAAAAACGGCGACTTCTCACGCAAGACCGCTTTCGCAGACTCTGCGTTCGGGAAGGACATGAAGCTGGCCCTCGGCTTTTCCTTGTTGAGCGAGAGATTCTGCTCCTGTTGCCACTCTTGGCCGGTGGGGGCGTCCTGGGCCAGCGCGGAGGCGGCCAGGATGACGGGCAAAGCAATCGAACAAAGTTTCACGGGCGGGAATTTGCACCGGTGTTGGGTTTCCGCCAAGTCCCTGTTTTCGGCAATCGATCCGCAGCCAAACGGGGAATTCTTTCACAAAATCGTCATTCCACCGTGATTCCCTCCCCCACCCGCAGCACCTGGAATGAATCGATGCCAGCCTGCTCGCAGGCCAATTTCAGGCGGGCGGGAGGCTCGGACATCGGCTCATCGGTCAGACGGAAGGTTCCCCAATGCATCGCGATCGCCCGACGACAACGCGTCTCCTGGAAGATCCGCACCGCCTCCTCCGGAGTTACGTGGACCGACTTCATGATGAAGCGTGGATTGTAGGCTCCGATCGGGATCATCCCGAGATCGATCGGTCCGAATCGGTCCCCGATTTCCTGAAATGCCGGACACCATGCAGTGTCACCCGCGTGCCATAGCTTGAATCCGCCTCCCTCCAACAGCCACCCGCACCAGTGACCTCGATTGCGATCCCAAGGTGTCCGCGCGGTGAAATGCTGGCCTGGTGTCGACGTGACGCGGACTCCGGGCACGATCTCCACCGTCTCCCACCATGGCACCTGCGTGACATGGTGGAAACCGCGCCGGCCCAGCCATCCCGCATGGCCGTCCGCCACGATCAGGCAGGTTTCACGTCCCAGTTTCCTGAGAGTGAGCAGATCGAGATGATCGTAGTGACCGTGGCTGAGCAAAACCGCATCGATGGGTGGCAGATCCTCAATCGAACACGGTGGCGCGACCAAACGCTTCAAGGAAGCCAGGGGAAGCGGAGCACAATAATCCGAGAACACCGGATCGATCAGCAGATTCAATCCCATCCCCTGCACAAGAAAGGAGGCATGCCCCAGCCAGATCGCGCGCCACCCGGCCACTGGCGGCTTCAAAAAGGCCTCCCGGTCAAGCGGATGCAAGGGAGCCGGATCATCGGTCGACTCTCCCGGCCAGGGAGCTTCCTCAAGGCCGCCGAATTTCCATTTGAAAATATCAGAGAACCGGTGGTCGTCCTCGGCCCAAGGATTGGAAAAGCGGCGGCTCATGGGGAATGAATCACCTCATAGCACGGCCCGGATATGCCGCCACTGGATTCGCGGACTGGACGACGTGCCCGCCAGAGATTCTCTTGACCCCATGAACGAAGCCCTGTTGTTGGAAACCGAGCGCTTTCTCCACGACCGCATCCCCTTGGCCGCGGCAATGGGAGTCCGTTTGGAATCCTACGACCCGACAGGTCTCACTCTGACCGCGCCGCTGGAAGCGAACCACAACCACCTCGGCACCGCCTTCGGAGGCAGCATCGCTGCTGCGGCCACGTTGGCCGGCTACGCGCTGCTGTGGCTGGAGCTGGATGATCGCGACAGCCACATCGTCATCCGCAGCAGCCGCATCTCCTACAAGCGCCCCGTCGAGGGCGAATTGCGCGCCGTCTGCGTGCACCCCGGAGCAAGCGCGATCAGCCGCTTCAAGGCGAGATTCGCGAAAGCCGGCAAAGCCTCACTCCCGCTGAAAGTCCTGATGGGCCCACCGGACCAACCCCACGTCGGCTTTGAGGGGGTCTATGTCGCGATCCGGTAACCGGAACATCATTTCCCATCGCGCAATATCCGCAACTCCTCGGCCATGGAGGCGGTGAGGGATTCGAGTTGAGCCTGCCGCTCTGCGGCAGCGTTTACGCCAAACCCGTGCATGGCGAAGCCGATGCCGAAAAGCAGCCCTCCCGCCAAGGTGCCCAACCCGAAAAAGACGAATGAGTAAGTCAGATCGAAACCGCCCGACACCATCATTTCCTGCATCAGAGAAATCACGATCGCGGCCACAGGAACCAAGGTCGACAAACTGATCCCCACAAGCATCAGCCACCAGCCCTTCCCCTTCCTGCCCCGCATCGCCAGCAAGCCGATCCACTGCGCGACAAGAGCCATCAATCCGGGAACGAGTGCGGAAATGTTGAGGAGATTGGAACTCATGATCCCGGTTTAATTCAAAGCCTCACGGACGGAAAGGCGGATCCATTCATCTTGAGATGAGGACCTGCGGGACGTCATCGATACAATCACGTAAAACAAGCTGCTGTCTCATTTGCCTTCGGCGCGCCGTTTCTCTCTCATCGCAGAAAATTCCTTTTGCAGCCTCGCAGCTTCATCCAATTCGGCATTTATCTGCTTTTTCAACTCGTTTGTCGGCATCTCCTTACCTTCCGGGCTCTCGACATACGCCACCGTAAGAGCGAGATCTTCCTCGGATAACTTGTCGGCTTTCAACAGGTGATCATCCTCCTCAAACAGCAGTGAAATTTCCGGAGACGAGCCGAATTTCTTCAAAGCATCCTCCATTTTTCCGCGCAATTCGTTGAGTTCCCGCCAAGCTTTGTCGGTCGTTTTTTGAACGGAATCGCATGCCTGCGCCTTCTCGGCGGAGAATTTCCCGGTCAAAAGCAACCGCTGTTTGGAGGTCCTCATATCGTGTCTCATTCCCAACAAATCGGTTCTCATGGCGACATTTTGGAGAATTTGAGCACCTAGCTCTTCATTGCTGATTTTTTGAAAAGCCTCTCGGGTTTTGGGATTGTGAATTTCCGACAAAGGCTCGGCTGTATCCGCAGTCACAGGCGCAGGATCCGAACTTACGGGCTTGGACTGAACCTTGGAAGTCAGCGGCTTCACTTCGTCGCTCTTGTCGCACGCGCTCAGAACCAACGTGACCATCATCAGAGGGATCTTCGATTTCATAGGAGAAGCTGGCTCACAATCTTTAGGGAACGGAAAGACTTCGCTACCGGCCGAAGACGCAAAAACGCGATCACTTTCCGGGTCACAAATCTCCATCAGTTGAATCGGAGTCATATCGCCACTCAAGCCCAAATGACCCACTCCTTGTTAGATCCAGCAGGTAGGATCATTCAATAGACAAGCTGACCCCGCCTATTGGAATCCATAGGCAAACCCGGAGGCATCATTCTCCACCAGACTGTTCCGGGCCACCACCGGCTCCAATCCGAATGGCAGCTGCTCACTTCCCATCTCCCCCGCATCCACTGACTCCAATCGGATATCTCCTTCTTCAAAGACCAGCATCGCCCATGTTTCCTTCGTCCCCGCCTCTGAAGGAACGACTGTAGAAGCCCACGAGCCGGAAGGACGCGATTGAGGCCGCATCATTAGAAGCACGGCTGCCAATACCATCATACCGGCCGCCAGTGCGGTGTTTCTACGCCGCCTGAATTGCCGGGCACGACGGATCTCTCCGGAAATCCTGCGCCATGCTTCCTCCGCTTCTTGTTCGATGGTTTTGTCGGATTCCATGCTTAATAGATTTCCAGCTTTTCCAGTTCACCTCTCAATCTCCGCCTGAGACGGGCCAGCTTTGATTCCACGGCCTTTGTTGTCATTCCCTGCTCCGCTGCCAGCTCCTCCTGCGACCAGCCGTCCAGATAATGTCGGGTGACCAACAATCGATCCGCCGCATCGAGGTTTCCCAACACCTCCGTCAGTGCCACGGACTGCTTCATCGGCTCCCGGCGCGCTTCCTGCCACTGCTGGAAGCGTTCCCCCAGCCACGTCCTGCGGGCGGATTTCCGGGCCACATCAATCAACTCGCAGCGCAGGAGGCAAAACAACCAGGCCTCAAACGACTGACTGTCCACAAACACCTTCGCATGTCGCATTACCCGCAGATAGACGCCTTGGACCACCTCCGGCGCGTCACTGACGACAGCTCCCCGCAGCACCGCCCGGGCACGCAACCACGCGAAGTAGCGGTCGTGGAATATCTTCCACGCCACTTCGTCGCAGCGGGTGAGACCGCGGGTTAGCTCTACAATATCGATCACTTGTCCTGTGCTTTCACAGTCGGCTCCGCATCCTTTCCTGTCAGCGTTTCCGCAGGCGCGTCCTTGTTCAGATTCTTGAGAATGAGAGCCGTGATGTCGGTGGAGTCCTTGCAATACAGCATGATCGGCATCCCGGTCCCCATGCCCAACCCGGAGCGATCGAAGATATAGTCGTAATCCTCCTCCTTCGCCTCCGTCTCCACGATCTTCTGGATCTCCGTGAGCACCAGCCTCATCCGCTGGAGCCGCCTCTCCTCCAATGCATGGCTCTTCCGCTGGATGAAATCATTGCGTTCCCGTTCCAACGCGATTCCCTCCTGCTGCTTGGCCTGCCCTTCACGAAGGAGGGATTGCTTCTTCGAATCCGAGATCGAAGGATCATCGAGCTGCTTGAGAATCTTTTCGAAGCTCTCCTTCAGTTCGCGAATATTGGCCAGCCGCTCTTTATCGTCCTTCTGGATACGAGCCTGTTCCATGCTGAGCCCACGCTGCTCGACCGCGGTGCGGTGATACGCCTTGAACAACACCTGGAGGTCCACCGTGGCGATCTTTTGCGACTCCGCATGAAGAATACCAGCCAACGCCACCCAAAAAGCTGCGACCCATGATTTGAAGTTCATCTGAATCTCAAACGTCCGTCCCCCCTCTTACCCCTCGCCTTTCGGAAATTTTTTCTCCGGGATCTCCTCCAGTCCTTTGGGCCGACGGTTTTCCCCTTCCCTCCCCCGCGCCGCCCTTCGTAGATATACGGCGTAATGCCTGATAACGCCAATCGTCCTGCGAAGCTGCTGGCCGCGAACCGCGGTGAAATCGCCATCCGTATCTTCCGTGCCGCCAACGAACTCGGTCTGCGGACCGTGTCGATCTACGCAGAGGAGGACCGTTTCTCGATCCATCGTTTCAAGGCGGACGAGGCCTACATGCTCAATCGCGAGAAGGGACCCGTGGGTGCTTATCTCGATGTCGAAGGCATCGTGGCGCTGGCGAAGTCGAAGGGCGTGACGATGATCCACCCCGGCTACGGCTTCCTCTCGGAAAACGCCGCCTTCGCCCGGGCCTGCGCCCGTGAGGGAATCATCTTCATCGGGCCTTCCCCGGATCTGCTGGAGAACATGGGCGACAAAACCGCGGCCCGCACGTTGGCCGCGAAATACAACGTTCCGACCCTGCCCGGCACCGAGGAACCCATCACCGATACCGACGAGGCTTTCAAGGTGGCGCACGAAATCGGCTTCCCGCTGATCATCAAAGCAGCCTTCGGAGGTGGTGGTCGCGGCATGCGCGTGGTGGAGAAGGCCAGCCAACTCCAGAGCCTGCTCGCAGAGGCACAAAACGAAGCCCTCAACGCCTTCGGCAACGCCGCCGTCTTCCTCGAGCGCTACATCTCCCGCGCCAAGCACATCGAGGTGCAGATCCTCGGCGACCAGCACGGCAACGTGGTTCATCTCCACGAGCGCGATTGCTCCGTGCAGCGCCGCTATCAGAAGGTAGTCGAGATCGCGCCATCCATCGGCCTCGATCCAGTGCTACGGAAGGACCTCTGCGATGCCGCCGTCAAGCTCTCGCAGGGCATCGGCTACAACAACGCGGGCACCGTGGAATTCCTCTACGATATGGACCGCAAGGATTGGTTCTTCATCGAGATGAACCCACGCATCCAGGTGGAGCACACCGTGACCGAGTGCGTGACCGGCATCGACCTGGTGCGCTCCCAGATTCTCGTCGCACAGGGCCACTCGCTGTTCGAAAACGAGATTGCGATTCCTCCACAAGCCGAAATTCCGTGCAACGGCTATGCCATCCAGTGCCGCGTGACCACGGAGGACCCGGAGAAGAGCTTCGCCCCGGACTACGGCCGCATCCTGAACTACCGCTCCGCCGCAGGCTTCGGCATCCGTCTCGATGCCGCGTCAGGCGATGCCGGCTCGGTGATCACGCCCTACTATGACTCCATGCTGGTGAAGGTGACGGCGATGGGCCGCAGCTTCGAGACCGCCTGCCAGCGCATGGACCGCGCACTGCGCGAGTTCCGCATCCGTGGAGTGAAGACGAACATCCCGTTCCTGGAGAACGTGATCCGCGACGAGACCTTCCGCACCGGGCAAGCCCACACCAAGCTGATCGACACCAATCAGAATCTGCTCCGTTTCAAGGCCCGCCGCGACCGCGCCACCAAGACGCTGTCTTATCTCTCCGACGTGACCCTCAATGGCAACCCGGTGGCGAAGGGCTGGAAGCCCGCCACCATCCTGCCACCCGCGCGCCTGCCGGACTCGATGGTGATCGAACATCACGCCGAGGTCCCGAAGGGAACCCGCGACCTGCTGCTGGAGCTGGGCCCGGAGAAGTTCTCCCAGTGGATCCTCGACCAGAAGCGCTTGCTGCTCACGGACACCACCCTTCGCGACGCCCACCAGTCCCTGATCGCCACCCGCATGCGCACCTTCGACATGCTGCGCGTGGCCGAGGCGATCGCCCACCGCACACCGCAGCTTTTCTCACTGGAGAACTGGGGTGGCGCGACCTTTGACACGGCGATGCGCTTCCTCAAGGAGTGCCCGTGGGACCGCCTGCGCCGCCTGCGCGAAAAGGTGCCGAACATCTGTTTCCAGATGCTCTTCCGCGGCTCGAACGCGGTCGGCTACTCGAACTATCCGGACAACGTGGTGGCCGGATTCGTGAAACACGCCGCAGACAGCGGTATGGACATCTTCCGTATCTTCGACTCGCTCAACTTCCTGCCGAACATGGAGGTGGCGATGACCGCCGTGCGCGAACACGGCAAGTCACTCTGCGAGGCCGCCATCTGCTACACCGGCGACATCCTCAATGCGAAGCGGGACAAGTTCAACCTCGCCTACTACATCGCCAAGGCCAAGGAGGTGGAGAAGATGGGCGCGCACATCCTCGCCATCAAGGACATGGCCGGCCTCTGCAAACCACAGGCCGCCTACAATCTGATCCACGCGCTCAAGCAGGAGATCGGCATCCCGATCCACTTCCACACCCACGACACCTCCGGCCTCAACGCCGCCTCGGTGATCGCCGCCGCCAAGGCCGGTGCCGACATCGTCGATCTGGCCATCGCCTCGATGTCCGGTTCGACCTCCCAACCGAACCTCAACTCCGTCTGCGCCGCACTCGCGGGCAGCGAACGAGATCCCGGTCTCGATCCGGAGGCGCTCAATGAGTTCTCGGACTACTGGGAGGAGGTCCTTGCGTTCTACAAGCCCTTCGACTCCGCTCCGCGCGCTGGCACGGCCGAAGTCTATGAGCATGAGATGCCCGGCGGCCAATACACCAACCTCCGCGAGCAGGCGGTGGCGATGGGCCTCGGCCACCGCTGGCGAGAGATCGCCCGCACCTATGCGGACGTGAATCTCCTCTTCGGCGACATCGTGAAGGTCACCCCGTCCTCCAAGGTGGTGGGTGATATGGCCATGTTCCTGATCACCCGTGGCATCAAGGCAGCGGACGTCCCGAATCTGAAGCCTGGCTCCATCGACTGGCCCGAGAGCGTCATCGACATGCTCTCCGGTGGTCTCGGCCAACCGGATGGTGGCTGGCCTGCCGGAGTTCAGAAAGTGGTTCTCGGCAATCGCAAGGCAACCACCAAGCGCCCAGGAGAACTCGCCGAGCCGGTCGATCTGGAGGCCACCCGCGCCGAGCTCACCAAGAAGCTCTCCCGCCCGGCCGATGAAGATGACCTCTACTCGCACCTGATGTATCCGCAGGTGTTCGCGGAGTTCCAAGCCTTCCAAGGCAAGTATGACAATCTCAGCGGCTTGCCGACCCCGGCCTTTTTCTACGGACTCCAGATCGGCGAGGAGATCGAGATCGAGATCGATCCCGGCAAGACCCTGATTATCAAACTGATTTCGATTGGCGAAGCGGATGACGAAGGTCGGCGCGCGCTCTTTTTCGAACTCAATGGCATGCCCCGGGAAAGCATCGTGGCGGACAAGTCCCTGCAATCCGTGTCCAAGGCCGCACGTGCCAAGGGGGATCCTTCCGACCCGACCCAGGCCTGCGCTCCGATGCCGGGGATGGTCACCGAAGTCTCCGTTTCTCCGGGACAGGAGGTGAAGGAAGGCGACAAGCTCGTCGTCTTGGAGGCCATGAAAATGCTTACCACCGTCAGCGCCAGCGCCGATGGGACGGTGAAGAGCGTTCTGGTCAAAAAAGGCGATCAGGTGGACAGCGACGACCTGCTGGTCACCCTTGCCTGATGAGCTAAATTTACCCTCCACCATCCGCTTTCAGGGTGGAAAACCAAAGGGCCGGATTTTTTCCGGCCCTTTTTGTGTCCAAAAGGTATCAAAATCGGACTTAATTAAGTTTTCTTTACCTTTTGATAGTGAATGCATTTTACAATCTTAAAGATTTAAGGCAGTAGAAGAACATCATCTGAAACTCCTGCTGGAAGTGGTTTCTCCGCCGCTCAAAAATTTAAAAAAGATTGAACATTTTTTGAAATTTGATAATTTCCGGCCGCTGTTCCCCATTGAACCCCCAATGAAAAAACCTTTTTACCGGCGCACCGTCGGTGGAGCCACGCTAGCCCTCATGGCGTGGTTACCCACTCCGGTTCACGCAGTGGAAACCGTGGTCGCGAACCCGATCGGGCGCGTGGCACGGATGTTCAATTCCAGTCTCGTGGAGCTGGAAGACCGCATGACATGGGTTCGCAACCGGATCGCTTCGCTGCCTGAACCTCAGGAGCATACCTTGAAAGCGGCCGATGGATGCCGCATGGCCCGGGAAAATCCAACAGCTCCCGATCCGCAGATCACTCTCGATCTGGGCAAGGAGTATCCGCTGGATCAGATCTACATGATTCCCGCACAGCGCGAGCCTGCCGAACCGGATGGGCTTTTTCCGCGCCGTTTTTCCCTGGAAGCCTCCAAGACCGAGGACTTTTCGACGAAGTCCGTGATCTACGCATCCAGCCCGGATCCGAAGGTCTTCTATCCCAATCCGGGCCTCTCGCCCGCCAAGTTTTCCGCCCGCGGCGTGACCGCCCGCTATGTGCGGCTGACCGTTCAAACCGGACGCAACCGCGGTGTCTCGGATCTCTTCGCCCTCTCCGAATTGGTCGTGATCTCCGGCAACCGGCCGATCTCATTCGGCAGCAAGGTGGATGCCCCGGGTTCTGTAACCATCCCCGGCCTGTGGGCCCCGGAGTATCTCACGGATGGACGCATGCCGATGGGCATCTGGCAGTCCGGTGCAACCAGCGAAAACCGCGGTGATCTGGTCGATGTTCCCAATCCCACCGACGAGGTTTCATGGTCGTTGGACCTCGGCCGGACGATGCCACTCGATCACTTGGTGCTGTTTCCCTACGAAATCAGCGAATTGTCCGAAGGCGCCGTGCTTCCCAGCCAGTTGTCCATCTGGGTGTCCGATCATGCGGATGGCAGTGAAGCCCGGCAGGTCGGAGGACTGGACACCCTGAAGAACGAGATGATCGGCAAGATCCCGTTCGTCATCCCACTTCATGGACTGGAAGCTCGATCGGTCCGCATCACCGGCAACCGGGCGTGGTCCATGGGCACGCGCAATATCCAAGGGCTCTCCGAGATCCAGGCATGGTCGGAAGGCACCAACGCCTCTCTCGGCAAGCAGGTCACCCGCCAATCCCGTGGAACCGCCACCCAGGTGGCGACGCTCACCGACGGCTTCTCCAGCGTGCACCAGATCATCGGCGTGGATGCCTGGCTGTCCCAGCTGAGCGAACGCTGGCGGCTGGAACGGGAGATCGAGACTCTTACGCCGATGTGCACGCAGCTGGCACAGGAAAGCGAGCTGAACACCACCTGGGGTTCAGCTGTTATCCTCGGCCTCACCTTCCTGATTCCCGTGGTGATCGTCGAGCGCCGCCGCCTGATCTCGAAGAACCAGCTCGACATGCTCCGGAAGCGCATCGCTTCCGACCTGCACGATGACATCGGCAGCAACCTTGGCAGCATCTCGCTGATCGCCCGCACCGCGAAGAAGGATCTGGTCCGACTCTGTGGGCCGGAAGAAGTGGTGGAAGATCTGGTGGAAGTGGAATCCATCGCCCGCGAAAGCTCGCTGGCCATGCGTGACATCGTCTGGCTGTTGGAGCGCCGCCAGGACTCCATCGGCGATCTGGTCCAGCGCATGCGTGAAACCGCCGGACGGCTTCTGCGCGAGGTCGACTACACCATCGAGTGCCGGTCCACCAAGGTCGCCAGCAAGCTCACATTGGATGCGAAGCGCCACCTGTTCCTCTTCTACAAGGAAGCGGTCCACAACATCGTGAAGCACTCCCGCGCCCGCAACGTGGCGATCCGGCTCGCCGACCAAGGCGAGCGGCTTGTGCTGGAGGTCGCACGACGACGGCATCGGCCTGCCCCCGCGGCGGAGACGAGCGCAGCGGCACCGTCCACAAGCTCCAGGAGCGCGCCCGCGTGCTGGAAGGCCAACTTCAGGTCGAATCCCAGACGGGAGTCGGCACCCTGCTGCGCCTCGTGGTGCGGCGAGCCCACTTGATCGCACGTCCCAACTTGTCATGAATGATAGTTCCGCCACCCGTGACCCAGGTCTGGATTCTCGAGGATCACCAGGTCTTCGCGAAGCACGTCCGCAGGCTCCTCGCCGGCGAGGCCGATATCGATTGCCCGCACCACTTTTCCCATCCGGACGAATTGTTCGAAAAGCTCCGCTTCACCACGGAACGCCCGGATGTCCTGCTGCTGGACCTCGGCCTGCCGGGCCGTGACGGGCTACAGGTGCTCGACGAGGTCCGCCAGGTGCTGCCCGAGCTGAAGGTGTTGATTCTCTCCGCCTTCGACGATCGCGAGCGCGTTTACCGCGCCATCTGCAACGGAGCTTCCGGCTATCTCCTCAAGACTGCGGATCCGGATGAAATCCTCAGCTGGCATCCGCGATGTGATCCACGGGGCTTCCGCGCTCAGCGCCCCGATCGCCAACATGATCCTCCAGGGCTTCGCCCGCTACGGTCCGGTCCAGAAGATCGAACCACTCACCACTCGTGAAGAAGAAGTCCTCCGCCTGTTGGTGAAGGGTTTCATCAAGAAGGAGATCGCCGACAATCTGGACATCTCCCAGCACACGGTCGACATGCACCTGCGTTCCGTTTACCGCAAGTTGCACGTCCGCACCCAGACCGAGGCGGTTTCCAAGGCCTTGCGCCAAGGATTGGTCTGATACTTCCCTTTCGCTTTTGTTCGCGTGATGTGACGGCGCGGTTCCTTCTCGGAGCCGCGCCGTTTCACTTGGTGGAGGCGAACATCGGAACTTCGTCACTGAGGCATGATGAGCCACCCGGCGTAGCGGGTCTCCAGAGACAGCCGGTAGGCATCCAATTGCTCCGGCTGGAGAATACCAGTCAGACCATTCACTTCCCGGTCGATCTTCTCCCGGACGAGGCTCCCGGCCACCTTGCTGAAATCGCTTCCCGGCTCCGTCATGTGGGACGCCACTTCCTTCATGAATCCGGCATCGGGACCCGCGCCTTGCCCCACCGAAGGCAAGCCATCCCCGTCGGCGAAGGCGGTCTCCTGGAATTTCGCATAGACAGCATCCCGTTGATCGGCGGAAAGCAGCGTCAGAGCCTCCAGATCCGCCAGTCGCGCGGTGGCCCGGGAGCGGGTTTGCTGCTCCTTTTTTGCAGCCTGCCAGGAGTCAAACGCCGCGGTTTGACCCGCATCGAGCGTTTCCTTCAAAGCGGCTTCCAATGGAGCATCTCCGAATTCCGCAGGATCCACGGCAGGATCAAGGCCCCCATCGGTCCACGATGCTTCGATGCGCTGGCGCAACTTGGCCTGAGCGCTTCGGATCGCCTGTTGCTGGACTGGAGTCAATCCGAACGCCCGCGTCCACTCTGCAAGCCGGATCCCAAAACTCCGATCGGCACGCACGAGCAAGGCATCCAAGCCGGCGCGATCACCGGCGGGATCCGCTGCTTCTTCCGGGCTTTCTTCCACGGCCTCACCACCACCGGAAGACTGCCGTCGTTCGCGCAGCGGTGAGGGTGCAGAAATGCCACCGGAAGATCCTCCAGCCCCCGCCATTGAGCCTTGCCTAGCTGCTTCAGGGGACCCTGACACAACTCCCCTTCCCCACCAGCCCGCCATGAATGCCACAACCACCGCGATCACAACGACTACAAAGGAGATGCGAGTTTTCATGGGGTGCTCTTGTGTCAACCGGGTATGAAGGGCCTAACAGCTTGTCAACTTCCGTACACGGAATGGCAAGCCGCCGCCCCCCGCGGGTTCTCCCCATACCCTATGAAACACATCGCCGCCACCGCCGCCGCATGTCTCCTCGCCTTGGTTTCCCAAGCGAGCGCCGAAGCCCCCGCCGCACTCGAAGCGAAAGCTCCGAAGCCCGTGCCCACCTTCGGTGGATTCGCCAAGGGCCTGACCTTCACCTTCCAGGTGAAGGAAAAGCTGTCGTCCTCCACCCAGGGCACGACGGTAAATCCCACAGCACCGATCCCCTCATCCGTGCCGAACTTCGCCCTCGGCCAGAACGTGACCTTCACGATCGGCGCGAAGGGTGAACTGAAAACGACCAAGACCAACATCCCTTACCTCGCGGATGGGATCACGGCGAACCAATACACGGTGAAACCGACCCGCACGAACCTCAACCCAAGCACGGCGATCGTGTGGAAGAGCGGCACCACTCCCACGGCGGTGAACCTCAATTTCATCACGGTGAAGATGGGGCGTCCGTTCCCGACGGTTACCACCGTGACCTACATCCTGCAGTAAACCCAATCCATCTCCCAGGTTGGCAAACCAAACGGGCTCCCCACACGGGGAGTCCCTTCTTGTGCGGTGGTCGTGCAGGACAAGCGTCATCTACGATGCGTCCCGGAGTTCACCTGCGCGCTGGCCCTCCCATTGGAGTCGGTCCCTGAAAGTGCCGCGGGCCGGTTGGAGTGGCGGGCGTTGAGACCCGTATCCTTCCGGCCCGGAGCTTTGGGGGGCACTGACCGTGGGCACCGGATCCCTTGCTTCCGATGCCCACGGGCCCTTTGGGGGGCAGTGCTATCCCTTACGAGGAAGAGAATGCCACGGAGGGGCCGGGATCACAACTCCGTGATCGCGTAGATATTGTTAGACCATGATACGAGGGCTCAGAGCCGTGCGGCGGCCTTGATGTCCAGATAGCGGTTGGCCAGGGAAATCGCGAGCTCCTGCGCCGTGGTATCCAAGGTGAGGATGCCGCGCGCCGAAAGCTCGGCGAGGACCTCCCGGCGCTCCATGAGATAGCGGTCCGCCGCAGCGAAGCGCAGGGCGTCCCCGAAGGAGGAGACGGGAAGCTCGCGCGCCTGATCCACCGATTGCTCACGGAGGCTGGCGAGCAGCACCAGATGCCGGGTGGAGAGAACCTGGAGCGCGGGCACGAGTTCCTTGCCATCCTCACCCCGCAGGTTGGTGAGCACCACGACCAAGGCACGACGCCGCTGGCGGGTCATGAGCTGCTCGACCGCCGCGGCGAAGTCGCTGGCCTCCGCCGTGGTCTGATAATCGTAGAGATGATTGAGGAGCACAGGCATGGCGTGCGAACCCTTGAATGGGGGCAGCCAGCGGTTGGTACCCCCGAAGGATTGGACACCGACCTGATCGCCTTGGCGGAGCGCCACATGGGCCACCAGCAGCATGGCATTGAGACAGTGATCGAACTGGGGAAGCGAGCCATCCATGGCACGCATGCGTCGGCCCGTATCCACCAGAAAGATCACGGTCTGGTTCCGCTGCTCCTGGAAGGCGCGGCTGATGAGCGTTTGCTTTCTCGAGGTCGCTTTCCAATCGACCTGCGCGAGAGAGTCGCCCTCCCGATAGTCGCGCAGTTGCTGAAACTCCCGGCTGGAACCCGGCCGCGAGCGGCGGATGATTCCCAACGGGTTTTCCCGGTGCTGCATCGCCAGCAGTGCGAAGCGGACGACGGGCTCGTAGTTCGGATAAACCTTCACCATCTCCGGAGAGCCGTGATGGCTGAGATGTTTCCAATACCCCCAATCCGAACGAACCAGCACCTGCACCGGACTGAACCGGACTTCTCCACGCACCGGGATGGACACCGGATGAATGACCCGGATTTCCCGGGATGCCGGAATGACTCCGGACCACGGCATGGTTTCCGCCACCGCATCCGGCGGCACACCATCAAAAATCTCCACCTGCTGCTCCTTGCGCGAGGGATTGGTCACGATCAGACGCACGTCCCCGGCCTCGCCGAGAGCAAAACGCCCTGGCAAGCGGCGCTCGATATTCAGGGACGGGCGGGCCTGAAGCCGCAACGCGTCGATCGCCAGAGCCACCACGATCATGCATCCGATCGAACCCCATGGCCAGACCGCCGCTGGAAACCAGGAGACGGCCAGGCCGCAGAGCGCCCAGATCAGGACAAGCCAGATGGTGTTGGTGGTGGGACGCATCAGGAAAAATCTCAGTTCCGCGGGGCCGGAACGCTTTCAACGATGCTGCGGAGAACCTCGTCAATCTCCTGGCCGCTGATGGCGACTTCCGGAGTGAGCTGCACGCGATGGCGGAGCACGGGCAGAGCGGCGGACTTGATGTCATCCGGAATGACGAAGCCCCTGCCTTGCATGGCTGCGTATGCCTTGGCCACGCGGACGAGAGCGATGGCACCACGGGTACCGGCACCGAGCGCGACCTGACGGGCCTCGCGAGTGGCGCGGGCCAAAGCCACGGCATAGCCGACGACCTCCGGCACGGCCTGAATGGCGGCGGTGGCGGCCTGCGCGGCGACGATATCCTCAGGACGGCAGACGACCTGCACGGACTGGCGTGAGCCGGGAGTCTCGGCGGAGGCACGATTGACGATCTCGCATTCATCCCGCTCGTTCGGATACTCGATGACCACCTTCATGAGGAAGCGGTCCAGCTGGGCCTCCGGCAGCGGATAGGTGCCTTCATGCTCCACCGGGTTCTGGGTGGCGAGAGTCATGAACGGCGGAGAGAGGATGATGGTTTCACCGTCGATGGTGACCTGACGTTCCTGCATCACCTCCAGCAAAGCGGCCTGGGTCTTGGCTGGGGCACGGTTGATTTCATCCGCAAGGAGCAGGTTGGTGAAAACAGGGCCGTGGCGGAGCTGGAAGGTCTGGCTCTTCATGTCGAAGAGACGGAAACCGGTGACGTCCGAAGGCATGAGATCCGGTGTGAACTGAATACGCCCGGAAGCGCCACCGAAGGTGCGTGCAAGCGCCGTCACCAGCGCGGTCTTGCCGAGACCCGGCTTGCCTTCCAACAGAACGTGCCCTCCCGCCAGCAGGGCGGCGATGACCTGGTCGATGACTTCATCCTGACCGAGGATCACCCGGCCGATCTCCGAACGGATGGCCGAGATGAGCGGAGGAGGTCCGGACGGTGCTGGCGGCAACGGTGGGGAAGACGGCTCGGAAGAGAAAATTTCGTCGGACATGGTTCGGCAGGAAGGAAGGGTTGAAAGGTTCAGTCGAGATTTCGGAGTATGGCTTGGAGGTCGCCAACGGAGCGGGTGAAGGTAGAGGCGTCCGCCGGTGCGGCCTCCACCAGTGCGCGGTGGGCCCGTTCACGAGGGATGCCGGCCCGTTCTGCGAGCACGGCGAAGATATCCGAGTCCTGGCGGCCGATGCGAATGACGAGCCGCTGCGCCCGCTCGATGATCTCTTCCCGGATCGGAGCCAGCATCGCCGCCCCTTTGTCGAGACGCCACTGGAAGTCTCCCAGCGCTTCGAGGTGATGATCATAGCCACGCAATGGTGATGGCGCTTCCGGTGCCTCCAGCGGACCAAAGCGTGGCAGGTTCTTCCACAACCAGACGGCAATCACGAGCAACACCCCGACCAATATCGCCCACGCTCGCTGCCACAGCAGCGCCCACAGGGAAAGCGTGGCACCCCGGACAAAGACGATCGAACCGTGGGTGGTGGACGAGTCCACGAGAGCCTTCAGCAGTTCGGCGTGCTGCTTCTGGTCGATCCAGCGGTTTCTGAAAATACGGGCGTCATTGAGCACCGTGAGCCTCCCCTTGCCTACCGTGGTGGACGAGAAAAGACCGGAGTGGGCATTGCGGACGGAAAGGGCCCAAACCGAAGAGGCATCGGTATCGTATTTCCGCCCGCGAAAGCGGATCGGATCGGGAGAAGATGCGGTGGAGGGGTTTTCCTCCAGGGTAATGCCGTGCCACGACAACATCTTCTCGAACGCAGGCTCCAACCGGACGTGGGAAGAGAGCCACCAGTCATTGCCGGACTCGGCGTATTCCACGAGGCAGACGAGGTGGCCGCCACGTTGCATCCAGCCCTCCATCTGGCGGGCGAAGGTTTCATTCCCGATCACATTGGCCGGGACGAACCAGACGGTCTCCTCGGCTGTCGGCTGATGCCACGTGGAGATCAGGGAAACCGGGTGCCCGTAATTCCCGAGGAACCGCTCCGCAGCCAACCACGGATCCGCCAGTGCAGGTCCTTTGTAGCCGATCTCCACCTCGTGATAGGTGGTCGGACTACAGCCCGCGAGAAGGCAGACGGTGAACAGGCCTATGGCGTGGCGCAGGAACCTCCTCATGCGGGAGTCCTTTCCACGTAGGGCCAGGTGCGGCAGAGGGTATCAACCTCCGAATCCCCCGGCAGGGTGCGGGCGTAGGCGAGACCGATCCACACGGCGGTGAGCTGCTGGAAATAATCCGGGCGGGCCACCGTTCCCGCAGCACGGACCCGGCGCAGGCAATCGCCCTCCGTATCCGACTCGCTGATTTCCACCCGCCCCACCTCGATTACTTGGGAGATGGCTCCGCGATAGAGCAACGCCAGCGCTTCCTGACGCCGCCCTTCCAACCACAAACGCCACGCCGCCGCAGGCACGTCTTCGGGCAATGAATCACGGGATACCTCCATGCCCATCACCACCTTCGCGACCGGACGGACCGGGCCCGAACCGGATTTGCCGCGACCTTCAAAAACATGGCGGAACTTCCAAAGGAGCCACGCGATGCCGAGGAGCAGGGCAGCTGCACAGGCTACAAGCAGCACCTTTCCAAGGCCTCCGAAGAAGGCCGCCAACCCATCCGGCATGGATCCGGATGAGGATGACGAGGTAATTGGGTCCGGCACCTTGGTCTTCTGAACCACGAAATCGGGATGTTCCTTCACCTCCCGGATAACCTCCACAGGAGGCCGGTCCGCCGCGCGGGCGGGCGTGGACGCGAAGCAAATGCAACACAGCGCGATCAGCAGCGCAGCGATGGAGCCGATCCGGTTCGCCATGCGCTTGAACGCAAGCTCCACGTCCCAACCCTCGATCCAAGTACGGCTGTTCACGTAGACGCCGAAACCACCACCGGTGACGAAGACATCGCACAGCGAGATCGAGAGCATGTAGCAGGCGGTGACGAGCCAGGAGGAAGCGAGTGGCAGCATCGACCAATCGGACGCGGAGACCGCATCCCAGATCTGCTTGTAAACCCCGTCCTGCCCTTGCGGCAGGAGCATCTGGGTGACACCGAGCAGCCCCAGAGCCAGCCAGCCCGCCGCAATGCCTCCGCCAAGCGAGAGCCGGACAGCAGCTCCTTCCCCGCGCCGTAGCAGGAGCGCGGAACGCTGGCGGTAGGCACTGCCACGCAGGCCTTCCAGATCCTCCACCGGCATGACTGTGGGAGCCCATGGCGACAGCCGGGCGAGAATGAACCGATGGAAGAAACGCCGCCACCAGGCCCGTGGTATCTGCGGCCAGACCTGACGCCATGACGGACGCTCACCGAACAAACGGCGGCTGAGTTCGAAAAGCACCATGCGGCTGCCGGCCGGCTTCCACCACCAGAAGAGCATCAGGAAGGCCCAGGGATGATTCCGCAAAAGCACGATCCCGGCGACGGTCGGCACCAGCACGGCAAGCCACCACACGGCAAGGCAGCGCCAGAATTCACGGCGCGCCATGGCAAAACCGAGATCCACGGCTTCCCAATCGCTGCGCGGGCGGATCTCCGCGGTTACATCTTCAAGCCGCATCCCCCGCCCTCCTTCCAGCGAAAAGGAAATAGACGACATGCAGCAGCCAGAGCACCGCACCCACGGTGTATTTCACCGGATGAGGAATGGGCTGTGCGGACCAGAAGCCCTCGAAAACAGCGGCGAAGGCGGTCATGACCGCCGCTCCGTAGATCAATGGCAGCGATTGTTTCGTGCCCTCTACCAAAGCACGCACCCGTGGCAACCTGCCGGGACGAAGGAGTGACAGCCCCATGCGCATGCCCGCCATACCCGCGATCACCATGCCCGTGAGCTCGAACGACGAGTGACCGACCACGAACGACCAGAAAGCGCCCGGATCACACACCGCATTGCAATATCCGGCCGCCGCCCCGATGTAGACGCCGTTGAAAAACAGATAGAAAATCGTGCCGATCCCGGCAAGGACACCACCCGCGAAGATGCGGAAATCGATGCCGATGTTATGATTGATGTAGAAGCAGAACATCGCGAAATCGGACCCCGTGCCGGAACGTCCCTGCGAAACGGATCCTCCATATCCGTACATCTGCTCCATAGAAGCCATGCCACTGCTGCCTAGGATGGATTGGATCCAGGTAAGGTCGTGTTTGCCCGCCCAAACGAGGAGGAGAAACGGAATCCAGAACACCGCACTGCAGATCCAGAAGAGCCGCCACTCCTTCCGCACGGTGGCGGGAAAGGTCACCACCGCCATGCGCACCACGGATTCCCACCCGGAGCGGCGACTGCGGTAGATGAGTTTGTAGCCGCGGATGACCAGCGCATTGAGGCGCTCCGAAAGCCGCACGCCGTACATCCGCCCCTTCGCCAACGAAAGATCCTGACACAGTTCGCGGAATCGTTGCGGCAACCGGTCGACACCCTGCACGGGCTTGCCACTCTCCATAGCGGAGACAAGGCGTTCATACTCAGCCCAGCGCGCGCCATTCCGGTTTTCGAAGTCCCCCGCAGTCATCGTTCTCGTTTCTCCTGCAGCCAATGGGCCATCGACATGAGCCGGGAAACACCCAGCGGTCCTTTTCCTCCGCTCAGCTCCGCAGCGTGGTCCGCGATTTCGATTCTGCGGGCTTCCGACCAGAGTCCGGCACGCTCCCGGAAGACGACCAAGGCCCGCACTTCATCCGCACTGAGGAGCACGGGAGGAGGCAGCGCGGTCATCGGTGGTGGGGCGGTGACAATCGGCTCGGGCGGGATGCGGTCATAGATCACCACGGTTCCCGCCGCCAGATCCCCCAGACGCTGGAAGCGTTTCGTGGCGAGGCAACTGGCGAGACCGAACCCATAGGTCACCATGTATGGAACGCCGGGGATGGGAAACGGCATCCCGTCCACATAGCGGAGGAAATTCCGGATGATCGCCTGGCTGACGGTGATGGGAGCCCCGGAGGTCTGCACCACCCGGAGACCGAACGCACGCTTGCCTGGAGTCGCACCACGCTTGCCTGCCTCGAAGATCACGGGATACCACCAGAACAGGAGGAAAAAAGCCAATCGCTGGAAGCCCGTCACCACGTCCCCTCCCAAGGCGATTCCACCGAGGATCAGGCCCAGGTTCACCACGATGATGCAACCGATGAAGATGAGGATATCCAAAGCGTAGGCCGCCGAGCGCAAACCGGGTCCGGCGATGCGGAGACGTATCTCGATGCCTTCGGCGAGTTCCACCGATTGCAAGGTATCGAGTTTTTCCGCAGCAACTTCCATCAACCCCGCCAAATTACGATCTATCGGGAATGCGTAAAGCGCGATTCCATGCCCATTTCAAAGGGCCCGCCATGGCATTCAGCCACCGGACCATTTCAATTTCTGACGCAGGGCCTCATAGAAACTCCGCCCTTCCAACCGCAGGAGGTGGAATCCATGCTCAGCCTTCCGGACGATGATGCGGGTGCCCTTTGAAATCGGCACGGTTTCCCGCCCGTCGACAGTGAACAGCATCGGCCCCTCCTCCACGCGCTCTGGAGCCAGAACGATTTCCGACCCATCCGAAATCACCAGCGTGCGCTGGCTGAGGCTGTGTGGGCAGATCGGGGTGATGAGGAAAACATTGGCGGCGGGCTCGATGAGCGGCCCTCCCGCCGAGAGTGAGTAGGCGGTGGAGCCGGTGGGCGTGGCGACGATCAGACCATCCGCACGGTAGTGGTTCAGCACCTCACCGTCCACGGTGGCGAGCAGCGAGACCAGGCGGCCGGTCTGGCCACGGGCGAGGGTGATCTCATTGAGGGCATAGAAGGGATCCATGGGCTCACCGGCATCACAAACACGCGCCTCCAGCAGGGTGCGGCGGCTGGTTCGGAATTTCCCCGCAGCCAGCGAGCCTGCGAACAACTCCAGCTCATCATCCGTGCAACTGGTTAGAAATCCAAGGGTGCCGATGTTGATACCCGCGACGGGTTTTTCAAAGACACCAAGGCGCGCGACCGCGTGCAGCATCGTGCCATCTCCTCCCAACACGGCGGCGACATCCACTTCCTTCTGGAAATCACGGCCTGCCACGCCACCCGGCTCACCCACCCATTCCGCAGTCACGGATTCGAGCACGGAATCGATCCCGTGCCGGGCCAGCGCTTCGCGCAATTCCCCGATCACCCTGCGGGCGTCGGACTTCTGTGGATTGGCGAGGATGCCGACTTTCACCAAGGGAAGGCTAACAGCAGCAGGCCCCGGCGGCAAACGAATCATCGGGGACCCTTCATGACCATCAGCGCGCCTGCGAATCCCCGCGACTCTGGCTCATAATGGCCTCTTCCGGCAGGACTCCTGCATAGATCCTGACATCCTCGATCCAGCCATTGAAACTGCGGGAAGCCTCCTCTTCCTGAAAATAGCCGATGGCGAGCGGCTGGCCATTGGCCCCGGTGGCGGTTTCCGGCTCCCGCGACCGGCTGCCCGGAGATTGGAAATCCTGATAACGGATGTCGGTGGAGATCCCGTCCACGTGGATACTGACGTCCGGATGCTGATCCGGCTTCATACGGCCGGTGTAGGTCATGGCACAGTGGTGCCAGCGGCCGTCATTGACCGCCACGGAGGAGTCGTAACCGTGCCAGCCGAAGGAGATCCGCGGATAGGCCGGCATACCGGGACGTTCCTGAGCGAGGAGGATCTTCCACTTGCCGTTGGGGACCTTCGGATTGCCCCAGCCAAGGATGGCGGGGAGTCTGGAGAGGTTGGCGGAGGGGTCGACTTTCAGCCAGAAAGTGACGGTGCGAGGGGCGTTCCCAGCAATGCCCGGCCAATTGGTTTGCACGCGATCGTGGTGCCCCAGGAAACGCAAGGCGCTCCCCTCATGCCCGGGCTCCACCTGCGGTGATGCTTCTCCGGGGGCAAGCCATGCGGAAATGTCCGCGATTTCCGGATGATCGCCCATCACCTTCACCGAGCCTCCTTGGATGGAGGCAAAATCGAAACGAATCATCGGCAGGCTGTCAGGCAGCACGCGGGGAAAGTGATCGGGACGGGACGGAATGGAGACGAACCGGTCGGATGCGCCGATCGTGCGGGCCTCTCCACCATGCAGAGTCGCTTGGTCCGTGGGTTGCTTCCGGTTCCTCACCTCCACGGTTCCGGAGAAGACGTGGACTTCATCTCTGGCATCCGGATCGGAAACGACGCCGAAATCAGTCCCCAGATCCATCACCTCGAGCTCCGGAGTCATGACACGAAATCCACGATCCTTCGGCGCAACGAGACACCAGATGACCCCGCGTTCGAGATTCAGCTCCCCCTTCTTCACAAGCGTCAGCTCCGCAGGTCCTTGCACGAGAGCTTTGGTCCCATTGGCAAAGGTCAGCTCGGCATTGCCTTGCGAAAGGCTCAGGCGTGAGCCGGGCTCCATCCGGCCACCAGCCTGCACCGCACCGGTGGGATCGCGGAGTGAGGACAGGGTATAGGGAGAAAGCTTCACCGTCGCGCTGGAAGCCCGGCCTGATCCGACGATCGAACGGAACACGAACACCTGGGCCACGATCACAATCCCTGCGGCGATGGCCGCGATCCGCCACGTGCGCCGTCGTTCCCGCTTCAATCGCCACGCGGTCACCAAACGGTGGTCCGGTCCCGGCTGTGGCTTGGCGAGACGGAACTCGAGAGCCTGCTGCAAACCCGCATAGGACAGATACAGCCCGCGTGCCTGGGGATCATTTCTCAGGACTTCCTGAAGCTCACGCGCCCTCACCTCCTCCAGCGTGCCATCGAGCATCTCTTGGATCGCCACCTCCAGCTCACGCCCCTTCATGGGTGCACTCCTTTCTCCAAAAGCACTTCCTCGATGCAGCGGCGTAACAAAGCCCGCAAGCGGAACAAGGTAACGGACAACCCGGAAACGCTGCGTTTGTGAGCAGCCGCGTATTCCTGCAGACTCTTGCCGTTCTGGTAGCGGTGATCCAGCAGCTGGCGATCCTCCGGACGCACCTTGGACAAGCAATGTTCCAGCGCCTCCAGGCGCGAGAACGATGGTGCGATGCCTGCAGAAGCATCTTCGGCCAATCGCTCCAACACGTCCTCATCGAAAATGAAGAGCGGTCTGCGGCTTATCGATCTCAAGTGCGCCTTCACCTCGAACCGAGCCACGGTGAACGCCCAGGCACGGAAATTGGTGCCGGGCTGGAAGGTCTCCCGCTTTGCCCACAGCACCACATTGGTCTTCTGCAGGACATCCGCCACATCCGGGTGACCTGGCATCAGAGCCAGGAGGAACGTCCACAGCTCCGCCTGGGAATTCGTCAGCTGCGAAACGAACTCCTCCGAGGAGACCGGTTGGCTGGAATCGGCGTCAATCACAGGAGCCATGGTTTATCACGACCGGAAAGGACCGGATCTTAACCGGGAATCCACGGAAAAGTCCGCCGTTTCGCGAAAAATTTCCGATCCGGTATTTCACGTTAAGGAACCGGCTGCGGTGGCTGTGTTCATGGACGCCCCGCAGCAGAGCAGGAGCGCTCTCTCTTCGCATTGCAAAAGCACCATGAAAATCCATTCCATGATCCTCACCGGCCTGTTGGCCGCCTCGTGCGCCCACGGCGCGACCGTCCTGGTCGACTTCGCGTCCATCGGCGGCTCCTCTCCGGCCTTCCCCACCGGGGACACCAATGGCAACGCCTGGACCACCATCTCAGCAGCCGGGACCACGGCCAACCTGGTGGACACCACGAACGTCGGAAGCGGCATCTCCCTCGCCCTCGCTTTCTCTCCCACTGCGACCGGCTTCGGAGGCTCTGCGTTCAACAACACCGACCCGGGCACCACCGTGCCCGGCTTGCTCAACCAAGGATTCGCCACGGGTGATGGCATCTTCGCCAACAACGGAACGGCTGGCTTCGTGACATTCTCTCTCTCGGGGCTGGCAGCGAACTCCTTCTATTCGATCACCGTCTATGGTGGGCGTAATTCCTCGTGGACGACCGGCAGCGCCGCCATCCAGTCCAACGATGGCTCAAGCACGCTCGGCACCTATGGCAACCGCCAGAGCCTTACTTTCACCGTCCTCGCGGACAACACCGGCAATGCATCCTTCCGCTTCACGGAACTGGGCGGCACCAATACCGCGGACTCCGCCACTCTCAATGCGATGAGCATCACGGCGATACCTGAACCCTCCGCCGCCATCCTTGGCAGCCTGGCCGCCCTCGGTCTGCTACGCCGCCGCCGTTGAGCCACGCATCCGTTCCATTCCACGGCGGAGCACCATGAGTGCTCCGTCTCTTCCCAGACTTCGCTCATGATCATGAAGACCTTGCTGCTGACCGCCGCGCTCGCTCTCCCGAGCATCGCGCCCGCCCAGATCAACATCGCCTTTCACAACAGCGCTTCGCTCGAATCCGCCATGGCCGCCACTACGGCTCCCACGGCGCAAGGCACGGTGGTGAAACCTGCGGACGAAACCTGGAACAATGTCACCCGCACCTCGACGACGACGTTTTCCTTCAGCGGCATCGCCTTGAAGTCGGCGGATGGCTCTGCCAGTGGAGCCACGATCGCGGGCACCAGCGGCTATGCGGGAAACAACTCGAACGGCTGGACGACGAAGACGAAGGACTCGGTGATGATGGAAGGTTGGTTCGGGCTGGCCGGCTCCGAATCCATCTCGGTCTCCAATCTTCCCGCGGCGTATGCCTCCGGCTTCAGTGTGATCGTCTACGGTGACTCGAACGACAGCGCCGGCCGCTCGATGAGTTACAAGATCGGAACCACGACGAAGACCCTCGTGGACAATGGAACCTTCAACGGGACTTTCACTGAAGGCGCGAACTTCGTCGCTTTCACCGGCTTGAACGGCTCAAGCTTTACTCTCACGGGCAATGCAGCGACTCCACGCTCGGCGGTCAACGGACTTGTGATCATCCCCGGGGCGCTGCCTCAGCCCCCTTCGATCGCGTCCTTCGATACCGCGACACGCTATGTCGCGGCGGGAATGCCGGTCACTCTCTCTTGGCAAACCTCTGGGGCGGAAACCCTCGAGATCACTCCCGGAATCGGGTCGGTTCCTCCTGGCAGTGGCACACGGGTGGTGACTCCCGCCACCACCACGACCTACAAGATGACCGCAACCAATGCCCATGGCACGGCGACGAAGGAGTTGCGCGTGAACGTGGGCCCGCCCCGGCCCAACATTCTCGTCTTCCTGGTGGACGATATGGGGTGGCAGGATTGTTCGCTCCCATTCCTCTACACCAACGGCCAACCGGTCAAAACCACTCTGAACCAACTCTATCGCACGCCGAATCTGGAAGCCTTCGGCGCGCAGGGCCTGCGTTTCACGAATGCTTGTGCGCACACCGTGTGTTCGCCCAGCCGGGTCTCGCTGATGACCGGCATGAACGCCGCGCGCCACCACGTCACCAACTGGACCTACCCCACCTACGCGAAGCAAACCGATAACGCGAACGCAACCCTCGGGCCTCCGACCGGATGGCGGATCAACGGGATGGATTCCAGCGACGTCGCCATGCCCGGACTTTTACAGGGGGCGGGTTACCGGACCATCCACAGTGGCAAGGCCCACTTCGGGCCGATGAAGCGTTCGGACAACTCCACACCGAATCCCTCCGGAGATCCCAAGTTCCTAGGCTTCGACGTGAACATCGCCGGCTGGGGTGCGGGCGGCCCCGGTTCCTATGCGAGCGAGCAGTCCTATGGCAGCGATCCGCTGTGGCATGTGCCGGGCCTCGAAAGCTACTATACCCCCGTCCAAACCCATACCCACCTCACCGAGGCGCTGACATTGGAAATCAGCAAGTCGATTGAGGAATCCGTGCAACACGGCCAGCCGTTCTTCGCCTACATGTCCCACTACGCGATCCACGCGCCCTATGAGGTGGATGCGCGGTTCTCAGCCAACTACCCGGGACTCAGTGGCACGATGCTTGGCCACGCGACACTCATCGAAGGGATGGACAAATCCCTGGGCGACCTGCTCCGCAAGCTCGACGAACTGCACGTGGCGGAGAACACGCTGGTGATCTTCCTAGGAGACAACGGAGCTGAAACACCAAGCACCTCCGCATTGCCCGCGCCCTCGGCACCCCTGCGCGGGCGGAAAGGCACCCCCTATGAAGGAGGCATGCGCGTGCCTCTGGTCGCAGGCTGGGCCAAGCGTGATCCCACGAATCCCTTCCAAGCGGGCATCCCGATCCCGACGAACGGACACAATGACGACATCGTCTCCATCGATGATCTATTCCCCACCTTGCTCGGCATCGCCGGGGTCACGGCTCCCGCTCCGGTGGACGGCCACAGCTTGCTGCCGTATCTCCAGGGAAGCGCCAGCTATCACGTGCCGCAGGAGTTCATCACCCACCTGCCGCATTCTCACAATGACTCGTTTTTCTCCACGCTTCGGGATGGTCAGTGGAAGTTGATCCACCGCTACCTGAATCGCTCGTGGGAACTCTATGATCTTTCCAACGATCCGGGCGAAACTACGAATCTGGCGCTGAATCCCACTCCTGCGAATGCCACGAGATTGATGCGAATGGCCCGTTATCTTGCAGTCGAATTGAAGCGTTACGGTGCCCAGTTCCCGGTCGAGAACGCCACCGGTAGCGAACGCGCACTATTGATGCCCAACCTCGCTGCCGTGGACAGCGACGGAGACGGCATTCCGGACATGCAGGAAGATACCAATCGCAACGGCCTGACCGATCCTGGAGAAACCGATGCAGACCAAGCGGACAGTGATGGCGATGGCACTCCGGACGGTGCGGAAAAAAAGCTGGGTACCGATCCTCTGGACCCTTCCAGCGCGTTCATCGCCATTCCTTCGCGGCAAGCCAATGGTGTTCTCGTGATCGAATGGCCGTCCCAACCCGGCACTTCCTATGAGATCCGCAGAAGCCCGGACCTGGCAAACTGGTCCACGCTGGTAGCGGCCGATGTTCCGGCCGGCCCGGGAACGAGCACCCGCTACGAGCTTGGATCTCCCGATGGCGCACGCGGCTTTTTCCGGGTTTCTTTGAAATAGTCCGGCGCACCTGATTGAATTTGGCCCGCCCCGCGTATCCCCGGAGTTCCGTCTACTTTTCCACTCATTCCATTCGCATGAACGTCCGCACCCTGGCCACCGCCTTGCTCGCGCTGATTCCGTTTTCCAGCTTCGCCGCAGACGGCGAGGCCACGAAAGGCAAGCCGAACATCGTCTTCATCCTGATTGATGACATGGGTTGGAAGGACATCGCGGCAAATGGATCGACCTACTACAAAACCCCGAACGTGGACCGCTTGGCCAGCGAAGGCATGCGTTTTAGGAATGGCTACGCGGCCTGCGCGGTATGCTCGCCCTCACGCGCGGCCATCATGACCGGACAATCGCCCGCACGACTGCATCTGACCGATTGGATTCCGGGAGAAGGCGCCCCGAAAACCTCGCGCTTCACGGTACCGAAGTGGGACATGAAGGTGGAGAAAACCACACCTACCGTGGCGGAGCTTCTGAAAAAACAGGGCTATGCTACTGCAGCGATCGGAAAATGGCACCTCGGCGATGACGGTCCGGAATCCCATGGCTTCGATGTGAATGTCGCAGGTGGCCATACCGGCCATCCGGCATCTTATTTCTGGCCGTATGGCAAGGAAGGGAATGGTCACCGTGTCCCAGGTCTCGCGGAAGCAGGTGGGAAAGAAGGTGAATACCTCACCGACCGCCTGACCGATGAAGCCGTGAAGTTCATCGACACCAACAAGGACAAACCTTTCTTCCTCTATCTGGCCCACTACGCGGTACATGCACCGCTGATGGCGAAGGACGATGACACGGCGGTATTCAAGGGAGCCAAGGCCGATGGCCAGCAGGACTTCCCCGTCTATGCCGGCATGGTGAAGGCGGTGGATGACTCGGTGGGCCGGGTTCTTGGGGAATTGAAGAAGCTCGGTCTCGATGAGAACACGATCGTGATCTTCACCTCCGACAACGGTGGAGTGGTGCATTTCCACGCCACCGACAACGCACCATTGCGCGGCGGGAAAGGCTTCCCATATGAGGGCGGGCTGCGCGTGCCATTCATCGTGAAAGCACCGGGCCTGACCAAGCCGGGATCGGTGAACGACACCCCGGTCATCGGCACGGACTTCCTGCCCACTCTCGCCCATTTCGCCGGAGTTAACGGCAAGCCCGCACCCGTTACCGATGGTGTGGACATCACCCCGGCCCTGCGCGGAGAAAAGCTCCAGCGCGACACCTTCGTCTGGCACTATCCGCACTACTGGTGGGGTGGCAAGATTTCCCCCTACTCCGTCATCCACTCCGGAGAATGGAAGCTGGTCCGTTGGAACGAATACGGCAGCGAGGAGCTCTACCACCTCTCCGTGGATCCATCCGAGAAGACAGACCTCGCGAAACAGAATCCTGACAAGCTCAAGGAAATGTCCGCGAAGCTGGATGCCATCCTGAAGGAACAGGGCGCACAAGCCCCGGTCCCACGCAAGGACGCCCCGACCGCTCCCAATCCGGATACCAATCCGGCGAAAGCGGCCAATTTCATCCGTGGCTGAGCCCTTGCGGGCATCAGCCGTAGGTCACTCCTTGGAGCCTTCCTTGGCCTTCTCCTCCGCGGCTTTTTTATCCTTCTCCATCTTCTCCAGTTCCTTTTTCCGGCCTTCGACCAAGGGTGGAATGGACTTCTTCCAGAGTTCGAAGTTGGCCTCCACCAAGCGGGAGAGGAACGGGTCCTTGGTCTTGAGCTGCTCTCGGAGCTCGTCAGCTTCCTGCTTTTTACCCAAGGCGAGCGCCGGACAAATGGTGGCGTAGAGATAGATCGCGTCGTTGTTCTTGGAATAGGCGTCCTTGATACCGTCATACACCGCCTTGGTGTCATGATAGAGAAGCGATGAGCGGTAGGGCCAGCCGCCGTGAAACTTGGGGGCCACGATGGAGGCCTTGATCTGGGCCAGATACATTTCAGCGGAACCCTTCGCCTCGCCCAGAGCCTGATTCAACGTGGCCAGAGCATCGGGCCGCTCCAGCGCCACCTTTTCCCCTCCCCGGACCTGCGCGAAATATTCATCGAGACTGTCGGCAAACAACGGATGGGCGAAAAGAAAGCCACAGACTGCGGCCACAAGAGAGCGTTTCATGGTTGGTGGGGGTTGAGAAGACACGGAAGCTCCGGAATCCCATGGATCGCCAAGGCTTACGGTCATTTCCCCATAGAGCATGTGTGGCGGACTGTCGATTTAGAAACAGCGGGCACCAGGGCACAATTTCGGCCTTCCGAATGCTCCATGCTCGTGATTCCACGAAGCCCCTTGGTTGTTAGGTTGCCTTGGATAACCGGATTTGCGAAACACCGGCCCGATGGCGCGAAAACCCATTTGCCTGCCGTTGCTGTGCGCCGTGCTGTCCTGCCCGGCCCATGCGGCGTTGTTTGATCCCATATGGCAACTGGGTTCGGACGACTCGGACACCACTCCTTTCAGCCAGGAGAGCTTCGCCTCGAACAACGCGCCCGGCTCCGCCACCGTCAAAGATGACGACTATTATCTGGCCGGGACCTATCCGTCTCCCATCGGCATATTAGCGGCTGCCGAGCCGATTGCGAACTTCGAGCGCGCGATGACCGTGGGTGATCCACGCAAGCGGGTGCATTTCCCGCTGACCACTGCACAGGCATCCTCCACCTCGCGGCTGCGCATCACGATCGATTTGTTCGCAGGTGGAGCCTGGGTCAGCGGCATCGGCAGCCTCCCCGGTTTCCAGAGTCACGACGTCTCGGTGAAGCTCAACGGAGTGACGCTCGGCATCCGGAATGCCATCCGCTACGACACCACCCTGGTGTTCACGGTTCCCGCCTCATCCGTAAATGCCACCACGGGTGAGAACATCCTGCTGATCGAGCGCACCGGCGGCTCCGCGAACGCCTTTGTCCAATTCGACTATCTCAAACTGGAAGCCGATGCCGATGGCTTGGCCGATGGTGACGGGGATGGTATGCCCCGCTGGTTCGAGGAAACCTACAATCTCTCCGACACCGATCCGACCGATGCCACGCTCGACCCCGATCGGGACGGTTTGAATAATCTTCAGGAATACCAAAAGGGAACCAACCCAACCGATCCGGATACGGATAACGACGGCATTCCCGACGGACAGGAAACCACCACCGATCCTCTGAATCCAGACACCGATGGGGACGGAATCGTGGATGGAGCCGAGACTACATCCAATCCCACTCTCGCCGATAGCGATGGGGATGGCTACCCGGACAATATCGAAATCGAGCAAGGCACCAATCCCCTGTCCGCCACCTCCAAGCCGTTTGATTTCCCCGGCGCGGTCGGATTCCAGTTCATCGCTGAACGTGGCATCGACTCTTCATTGAAGCCGGGCGAACCCGCTGGCTTTTTCCGGCTTCCGAACTGGAACGTATCCACTCCACTGCCGATGTGGCCGCCCTCGAACGCGGCTCTCACAGGTTCCGTCACCTCATTGAAAAACCACCGTGGCCAGACGACCACAGTGGGTGCGAGCTGGTCCTATCGGGCTGCAACCGATGGACTGCATCGCGGTTCGTCTGACGAGAAGCTGCTCGATGGCATGATCTATGCGGGATCCTATGGATCCGGTCAGATTCCGGCGAGCGTGAGTATCACCGGAATCCCTTACGCCACGTATGATTTGATCGTTTATCTGGGAGACCAGTATCCGGACCACCGGGGATACCTGCAACTGGGCTCCTCCACAGCCACCCGCCGCTATTTCATCTCTGCATCCAACCCGCCGTTCCGTCGTTGGATCGAAGGCAAGGCCACCACACAGGCGGCCGCCACTCCCGCGAACTACGTCCGCTATCGCAATCTCAGCGGAGCCACCCAATCCGTCACCCTCAACCAAATCGCTGCGGATGATGGCAACTACTACAACGTCTCGATCCACGGTTTCCAAATCGTGGACAGCGGCACCGACTCCGATGGGGATGGCATGAGCGACGCCACCGAAGTGGAATACCACTTCAACCCGAAAGTTGCGGACGCCACTGCCGATGATGATAACGACGGGATCGGCAATGCCGCCGAGCTCGCCCTCGGAACAGATCCACATGAACGCGACACCGACCACGATGGACTGACTGATGGGGAGGAGGCATCATTCAATGCAAATCCACTGCTGGCGGACACGGATGGCGATGGTTTGCTGGACGGAGACGAGGTGCATTACTCGCCCTTCCCATCGCTGGCGAACAAAGCGGACAGCGACAATGATGGTTTCTCGGATGCGGTCGAACGAGCCGCGGGTTCCGATCCCAAGAGCGCGACCAGCAAGCCGCCCGCCGTGCCGGACTGGACCGGCGGCACGCGCACCTGGAGCTGGAAAACCGGCCCGCTACGCCTGATCTGGAATCACGATCAAGCCATGCTCGGTGCCATCGAAAGCAGCGAGACGATGCTGTGTGAAGCCGTTGTCGGACGCACCGGAGCAGGATGGGAAAGTCAGATTGGCATCGGCTTGCGCTGGATCAACGGCCGCCTCACCTACCGCTTCCGCTGCGGTGCGGACACCTTCCAAAGTGCCTCCGGAGATGCATTCTGGAACAGCGACTGGAATACGTTCCCGACCGACCGGACCGCCCAGTTCGGGTTCAGTGGTTATGGCAATGCCGATGTCTCGCTGCCGCTGCGCTTCGATTTCACCGCCGTGCGGTTGAATGGCACCCAGAACCTGTGGACGCTGACTTTCACGATCCAGAACATGACCAATGCCTCCTCTCCGGTGGCGCTGGGCACCTGGACGGTGACCAACGCGATCGCCGCGGACAACTCCCTCCTCAATGGCACCGCCAGTTGGGCGGATGCCTATGACACGGCGGGAGGGATGAGCATGCTCATGGAGCCGGGAGTCTCCGCCTACTTCACTTCCGCCGCCATCGGCACCACGGATACGGACCGCGATGGCATCCCGGATGCTTGGGAAACCGCCAATAGCCTCAATCCAAACAGTGCCGCGGATGCCACCCTCGATCCGGACAACGACGGACTGAACAACCGCGATGAATGGCGGGCGGGCACCGATCCCCACAACCCCGATACGGATGGTGACGGTGCAAAGGATGGTCTGGAGGTCGCCCAGGGAACCAATCCCCTTTCCGCCGCATCCGTTCCAGCCGCCTTCACCCTCACAGGCGCGGTCGGTGACTTGGACGGCGACGGGCTCAACGACGCCTGGGTCCTGTGGAGTGGCGGCCGCTCCCGGATTGCAAACGCGGATGACGATGGTGATGGCATGAGCAACGCGCAGGAAAGTGCCGCAGGCACCGATCCTGACGATCCGAACTCGAAGCTGACCATGGTCGCAACTCCATCGGGTGATGATCTCTGGCTGTCGTGGACCGATATGCCATGGAAAGCACAGGTCATCGAGACAGGCACGGGCCTTGGATCATGGCTCAGCGCCACCGGGCTACCGGCTTCCAATCTTTCCAACGGCATCCGTCAGGTACGGGTGCCTCATGCGCTTTCGTCTGGAGACGCGAAACGTTTCTACCGGGCCAGAATTTCGCCCGTGGATACGGATGGAGACGGCGTGGAGGATTGGACGGAAGCAAACGTGCTGGGCTCCTCACCCACGAGTGCGAACTCGATGGGACAGGCGATCACCCGCTCGAATGGACAAACGCTGTCCGGCGACGCGCTGGCTCTTTATCAGAAGATCCAGGGTTCGTCTCCGTCCGGGGGAACACCCGGCAGCACCGCGGCAGGAACGCCCTCGCCAGTGCAGGCATCACGCTTCCTTACTCAGGCCACCTTCGGGCCGGTGCCGCAGGACATTGATGCGGTGCGGCAGTCCGGATACGCCGCTTGGATCGACACCCAGCTCCAACTACCGCCGTCGTACTTGCAGCCCTACATCAAGGCGATCAAGGCCGATGCCGCGGGACCTCGCTCCGACAAGAGCTACAACTTCAACGATCTGGACAAGTTCGTCTACGGCAACAACGTGACCACGCCCTTCGCCCGCAATGCGGTGGGCGCACCCGACCAGCTCCGCCAGCGGGTGGCCTTCGCCCTGTCCCAGATCATGGTGGTGTCCCGTCGCGACGCCCAGCTCGAGGAGAAGCCCGAGGGCATGGCGAACTACTACGACGTGCTGGTTCGGAACTCCCTGGGCAACTACGGCACGCTGCTGCGCGAGGTGGCGCTGCATCCGGCGATGGGCTGGTATCTCAGTCACGCGGGCAATCAGAAGGCCGATCCTTCCATCCCACGCTACCCGGATGAGAACTTCGCCCGCGAGGTGATGCAGCTGTTCTCCATCGGCCTGTGGGAACTGAACCCGGATGGCTCCCGCAAGCTCGATTCGCACGGTGAACCGATCCCGACCTACGACAACGGCACCATCACCGAAATGGCACGGGTCTTCACCGGCCTCTACTTCGATGCGCCCTACGGTTGGGAGGGCGGCGGATGGAGTGATGACGACTACACCAAGCCGATGGTGATGTTCCCGCAGTATCACGATTTCGGGAAGAAGACCCTGCTGCACGGCTTCATCATCCCGGAGCGTGAGGAAAGCATGACGAACGGGATGCAGGACGTATTGGACGCGGTGAACTGCCTCTTCCTGCATCCGAACACCCCGCCATTCATCTCACGGCAGCTCATCCAGTTCCTGGTCACCGACAATCCCTCACCTTCTTACATCAAGCGGGTGCAGGATGTGTTCGTCGATGATGGTCACGGCGTGCGCGGCAATCTGGGTGCTGTAGTGAAGGCCATCCTTCTCGACCCGGAAGCCCGCAATGCTCCCGTTTCACCCGGCTATGGCAAGATGCGGGAGCCGGTGGTCCGCACGATGCATCTGGGCCGCCTGTTCCGCCTCGCCGAGACCAACCCGAACTTCACGTGGTGGAACTGGACGGATACCTATTACGGCTTCACCTCACAGGAGCCGCTGAATTCGCCGAGCGTCTTCAACTTCTACACCCCGGTCTACCAAGCGCCGGGCGAGATCCGGAACCAGGGACTGGTGAGCCCGGGCTTCCAACTCGTGAACACCTACACCTCGGTGTCGTTCCCGAACATGCTGCTCGACTATCTGCACGATGGATTCCGATCGGCCTGGGATCATCGCTATTCGCTCGATTACCGCTCCAATCTGTTGGTCGCGGGAAACCCGGAAGCACTGGTGGATCAGGTGAACCTCCTCATCTGCGCGGGCAACATGACCGCCCGCACCCGCTCCATTCTTCTCACCCGACTCAACGATACCGCTCTGACCCAGCACGACCGTGTCGCGCTCGCCGTTTGGCTGGCCATGACCTGCCCGGAGGGTGCGGTGCAACGATGAACCCTATTCCTCTTACCTAATGACCAAAAAACGGGTCTGGCAGTTGGCCGGGATTACAGGATTTATTTATTTGGCGTCCTATTTGGTGGCCAACCTCAGGAGCTCTTATCAAAACTCGATCTTTGGTTTGGGCCAAGATCCGGTCACCAAGCAGGTTTATTTGCGACCCAAGCGTCCCGCTTCCTGGATTCCCGCTGGTATGACACAAGATGATCCGGCCAGTGACGTTTTCGCCCTTCTATACGACCCATTGATTTACGCCGACCGGAAGCTATGGCACCGAGACAAATGGCTGAAATGATGAGATCTTTGCGAAATAATCCCATGCGCTCCCGCCGACAATTCCTTGGAGAAGCCAGTTGTGCCGCGATCGGTTCGACTTCGATCCTCTCGACGCTGCTCAATCTGACGATGGCGAACCACGCTGCCGCAGCGAATGGGTTCGGAGGACAGCGCAAGGCCCTCGTCTGCCTGTTTCTCTCCGGTGGTTGCGACACCTTCAACATCCTCATCCCACGCGACTCGCCAGGCGGCTACGATGAATATGCCGCCTCACGCTCGAACCTCGCGATTCCACGGAACCAGCTTCTACCGCTGAACTACACGGACTCCCAAGGCCGCCAATACGGACTGAACCCGGCATGCACACGGCTGGCGGAGATGTTCAACGGCCTCGGCGGAGACACCTCCAAGAAGCGACTTTCGTTCATGGCGAATGTCGGCACCTTGATCGAGCCGATCCCGGACAAGCAGGCGTATCTCAACGGCAACATCGCCCTGCCCAAGGCCCTGTTCTCCCACCGCGACCAGATCGAGCAATGGCAGACATCGGTTCCTCAGGGCATGTCCGTGCTGTCCGGCTGGGGCGGACGGGCCGCGGACGTGATCCATTCCACGCTGAACACAGAACAAACCGCCGGCTACTACATGCCGATGAATTTCTCGCTGTCCGGCAACAATGCCTTCCAGATCGGCCGCAGCGAGGGCCAGTTCGTGATCACCACCGGTGGCGCGCTTTCGTTCACCGGCACCGGAGGCTCCTCGCCAATCCAGCAGGCGAAGGAGCAGGCGTTGAAGGATGTCGTCGCGAGCCCGGTCGAAGAGCATTATCAAAGCTTGTTCCAGCGAACCCACGGTCGCATCACCTCGAACAGCATCGAGCGTGGCACGTTGTTCCAACAGTCCTTCGATGGCACTGGAACGAATCTCGATGCGGTCTTCGCGGCTGCCGGGTTCCCGAACCACTGGCTCTCCCAACAGTTCCAAGCTGCGATCAAGACCATCTACATCCGCGAACAGCTCAAGCTGGCACGGCAGACGATTTTCATCGAGTTCGGTGGTTGGGACCACCACTCGGAGTTGCTCAATACGCAGCGCGGGATGCTGCTCACGCTGGACGCCGTTCTGTATGCCTACCAGAAATCCCTGGAGGCCTTGGGATTGGCAAATGACGTGGTCACCTTCACCGCATCCGATTTCGGTCGCACGCTTCGTTCGAACGGCCAAGGCACCGACCACGCATGGTCCGGCAACCAATTCGTCTTCGGAGGCCCCGTGCAAGGCGGAACCGTAAAAGGAAACTTCCCGTCACTGGCCATCGACGGACCCGATGACATCGGGCGGGGCGGACGCATCTTCCCGAAGTTGGCCGCGGACCAATATATCTGCGAGCTGCTGCGATGGTTCGGAGTCAGCAATGGTGACATGGACCAGGTCCTGCCGAACATCCGGAACTTCTACGATCCTGCGAGCGCAACCAACCCGGTAGGGTTTCTCCTTTGAAGGAGTTGAGCCTTCAGGCGAGGAGGGTCTTCCGGGAGGCGGAGTCTCCAGTGCCTCGTAGAGGACGTGGAGAGGAGTTTCTTCGGATATGGATGAGCAACAGCGATTCACCAGCCTCCGCCCCCCTGGAAGACCATCCTCGCCTAAAGGCTCAACTCCCTCCAACTCGGCCCTTTCCCGAATGAGCAGTCGAATCTAGATTGCCCGGATGCGCGCATGGAAATGGCATGAATGGCTCGGGGCTGTTGCCATCCTGACATTCGTGCTGTGGCTGGTCCTACGTCCGGCGGAAAAAGCCACCCTGCTCAATCCCCCGCCGGTCACGCCCAGTCAATCCGTCCCTCCTCCCCCGGAGAAGCCCAGTGCTGCGGAGAGTTTGCTCTCCGGCTACGGTGATTCAGCCACCCCGCCCATCGAGGATCTGCGCAAGCTCCAGCATGTCATCGGCGGCTATTTCTCGGTCATCAAGGACGCTTCGAAAAATCCCATCGGTGGAAATGCGGATCTGGCCGCGGCCCTGCGGGGAGAAAACCCCAATCACACGGTCTTTTTGCCACCCGGTCACCGGATCTTTTCCTCCGAAGGCTTGCTCACCGACCGCTGGGGCTGCCCGCTGATGGTTCATCCGGAGGGGTGGAGGCAATTGGAATTGCGCTCCGCCGGGCCGGACAAGGTGCCTTACAATGGCGATGATCTGATTCTCTCCCCCACTGGTTTGCAAAAGAATCCGTGATTTTCCGGCCGTTTTATGCGGTCATCAACGCCGCATCGCCCCTTGTGAAAATTTTCACAAACCCCTTGCCGCCCGGGGCCCTTTCAAGACAGATTTCCCTAGGCTAACCCCGGCATGAGCAACCGTACCACCGAAATCGAAGCGCCTGATATCCTCACCCGTGCCAAGGCTGCGGCGGCGGAACATTACCACGCCGAGACGGACGACCTGATGGGTGAGAAAATGGTGCTCAACATGGGCCCCTCCCACCCGGCCACCCACGGGGTGCTGCGTCTCATCATCGAACTCGATGGCGAGATCATCACCAAGGCGGATCCCGACGTGGGCTTCCTGCACCGCGGTGATGAGAAGATCGCGGAGAACATGCACTACAACCAGTTCGTGCCCTACACGGACCGGCTGGATTACCTTGCTCCGCTCGCCAACAACGTGGCTTACGCCTGTGCCGTGGAGAAGCTCATGGACTGGACCCTGCCTCCGCGCGGCCAGGCCCTGCGCGTGCTGTGCTGCGAGCTGGCCCGCCTTTCCTCCCACATGCTCGGCGTGGGCGTCTGCGCCATGGATGTGGGCGCGATGACAGTCTTCCTCTACACCTTCACGGAGCGCGAAAAGATCTACAACCTCTGCGAGCAACTCACCGGCGCGCGCTTCACCACCTCCTACACCCGCGTGGGCGGTCAGCTCCGCGACATGCCTCCGGGCTTCGAGCAATCGACCCGCCAGTTCCTCAACGAGTGCGAGGTGACCATCGAGGAAATCTCGAAGCTACTCGACAAGAACAAGATCTACCTCGACCGCATGTGCGACATCGGGGTGATCAGCAAGGAAGCGGCCATTGCCTGGGGCCTCACCGGTCCGAACCTGCGCGCCTCCGGCGTCAGCCGCGATCTGCGCAAGGACCGCCCCTACCTCGGTTACGAGCAATACGATTTCGACATCCCCATCGCGGAAGAGGGCGATTGCTACGCCCGCTACCAAGTCCGCATGGAGGAAATGCGCCAGTCGATCCGCATCTGCCGCCAAGTCCTCAACACCATGCCGCCGGGTCCGGTGAATCTCGCCGATACCAAGAGCATGCTGCCGGATAAGGAGCGCGTGCTGATGTCGATGGAAGAACTCATCCACCACTTCATCGTCGCCACCCAGGGTATCGATGCTCCGAAAGGTGAAGTCTACTTCGGCGCGGAAAATCCTAAGGGCGAGCTCGGCTTCTACATCCACTCCACCGGCGGCGGTGTCCCGCACCGCCTCAAGATCCGCAGTCCCTCCTTCTGCAACCTTTCGATCACCTCGAAGCTGCTCCCCGGCCACATGGTCTCCGACATTCCCGCGATCCTCGGCTCGCTGGACTTCGTCATGGGCGAGTGCGACCGCTGAGATTTTAGGCGAAAAAATGACGCAAAAGGATCCAATCTTCCAACTGTGCGATCAGGTGAGGGAAACTTCCTTCGCCCTGCACGGTTATTTGCGTCATGGGCACAAGGAGAGCGTTTACGAGATCGGTCTGCACCATCGGCTGAACAAGAAAGGTATCCCTGCCGAGCGGCAGGTTCCTCTCCAAGTGCTCGACGAGGACGGCACTCTACTCGGCAATCTCGATATCGACCTGTTGGTGTCGGGGGAATTGATTGTCGAAATCAAGGCTGCCCGTGCCTTGGCCCTCGAGCATACCGCCCAACTCCTCGGTTATCTCCGTGCCTGCCGCAAGGAGCACGGCCTCCTCATCAATTTCGGAGCACCCAAACTCGAAATCCGCAAATACGCGCTCTCTCAGGAATTTCCCGAATTCCCGCAACCATCCAGTATCTGATTTTTGCGTCCTTCTTGCGCCTTTTTGCGGCTAAAAATCTCCACGCCATGTCCCATTCCAACGTCGAAGACCTCGTCGCATCTCCGGAAACACCGGGGTCGAAATTCTTTGCTCCGTTCGCAGTGACGGCGGAACTGGAAGCCGAGGCGGTGAAACGCCTCGCGCAGTTCCCGGACAACCAGAAGCGCTCGGCAGTGCTGCCGCTGCTGCACTACGTCCAGCATCACCACGGGTTCATCTCCGCGGAGGCGATCGTCTGGGTGGCACAGCGCATCGGCATCGAGCCGATCAAGGTGGCGGAAGTGGTGACCTTCTATCCGGGTTTCCGCCAGTCGGCCCCCGGCGTGAACCACATCCGTGTCTGCCGCACGCTCTCGTGCGCGATGGGCGGCTCCTATGAGCTGATGGAAAAGCTCTGCCAGCTCACCGGCATCGACCGCAGCACTTCGGACTCCCACCATCATCCGGTCGCAGTATCGCCGTGTGGAAAGTTCTCCGTGGAGTTCGCCGAATGCCTCGCCTCCTGCGGCACCGCCCCGGTCTGCATGGTGAACGATGATTTCCACGAAGCCATCACCGCCGACAAGGCGCAGGCCCTGCTCGACAGCTACGCGGATGCTGCGAATTCCACCGCCGGACACTGAACCCCTTTCAACCGCTCACTTCCGTGATCACCTATAAAGACGGCAAGCAGCCCGATCCGCGCGAATACCGCCTGATCTTCAAGAACGTCGATCGTGAGGGCTGGGATCCGTCCATCGGAACATATCTCTCCGATGGCGGCTACGACGATCTCAAGAAGGCGTTCACCATGGCGCCGAAGGACATCACGGAAGAGGTGAAGAAGTCCGGCCTTCGCGGCCGCGGCGGTGCGGGCTTCCCCACCGGCATGAAGTGGACCTTCATTCCTCCGAACAACACCAAGCCGGTCTACCTGATCTGCAACGGCGACGAGTCGGAACCCGGTACCTTCAAGGACCGCTACATCGTCCACCAGGACCCGCACCAGCTCATCGAGGGCATGGTGATCTCCTGCTTCGCCACCGGAGCGCACACCGCCTACATCTATCTCCGCGAGGAATTCCCCGCCGCCGCCGTCCTCATGGAAAAGGCGCTGGATGAGGCCCGCGCCCATGGCTTCCTCGGCAAGAACATCCTCGGCTCCGGCTTCGATCTGGAAATCTACGTCCACCGCGGCGCGGGTGCTTACATCTGCGGCGAGGAGACCGGCCTGATCGAATCGCTCGAAGGCAAGCGCCCCTACCCGCGCATCAAGCCGCCCTATTTCCCCGCAGCACTCGGCCTCTACATGAGCCCGACGATCGTGAACAACGTGGAGTCGCTCTGCCACGTGAAGCACATCATCCGCATGGGCGGTGACGAGTATGCGAAGCTCGGCGTGGCCCGCAACACCGGCACCCGCATCCTGTGCGTCTCCGGTGATGTGAAGAAGCCCGGCTACTTCGAAGTCGAGGTCGGCAAGATCACCATGCGCGAACTGCTGTACGACATGTGCGGCGGCCCGAAGGATGGACGCGAGTTCAAGGCTGTCATTCCCGGCGGATCATCCTCAAAGATCCTGCGCTGTGACGAGACCTACAAGCTCAAGAACCCGGATGGCTCCTCGAAGGACCTTGGTTTCTGGGACATCCAAATGGATTTCGACACCCTCGCCGCCTGCGGCTCCATGGCCGGCTCCGGTGGCGTGATCGTCCTCGATGACACCCGCAAGATCTCGTGGGTGCTGAACAACATCAACAGCTTCTACGCCCACGAATCCTGCGGCCAGTGCACGCCCTGCCGAGAGGGCTCGATGTGGATGAAGAAGATCACCGACCGGCTCGTCACCGGCGAGGCCTCGCCGAAGGACATCGAGACGCTCGAAAGCGTGGCCTACCAGATCGACGGCCGCACCATCTGCGCCTTCGGTGAAGCCAGTTCCTGGCCGGTGGAAGCGATGGTCGCGAAGTTCCGTGAGGAACTCCTGTCCGACACCAACACGGACAACGACAACAAGCCGCACAACGAGGAATCCGAAGCCCAGCGGCGCTATCTCGATCACGAACCGGCCAAGCCTGCCGCACCAGTGACCGCGAATATTGCGTGATGATCTCGGAAAGGATGAACTGAATCCAAACCATTCAGTTCATAGGGGTCGGGAAAATTTCTTCTTGAGTCATACGGTTGGATGAATGCTATATCCGGCATTTCCCCAAGCCCATGACTTCCCCCGCTTTCATCAACTTCCTCGCATCCACCGGCAGCGGCCTGGCCAGACTCCTCCGCAGTATGGGTGTGCCCGACTGGGCGTTATGGGTATTGCTCGGAGTGTTGGCGGTGCTCTGGTTCGTCCGCCGCTTCGCCCAGAGCTGAGGATTCTTCCTCTCAGTCCACCGTTTCATTTCCCTCCGTCGGGAAATTCCTGCAACATCTTCGCGCGATAGATTTTCGCAATCTGCTCTTGGCGATCGCGGAGATGAAGTGCTTTCGCTTGTTGAAAGCGGATGCCCTTTCGCGCCCCGATAATGGCACCGCCGATGCCGCAGATCACCGTGCCGATTCCAAACAGAACCACAATAACCAGAGCCGCTTGGATATCTGCTTTCTGGCCTATCAGTGGCACAACGACGAAAAACAACCCGAACAAGGATGTGATGATTCCATCCAGAACCGAGACAGCCAGGCTCGGTTCCACCCGCTTCTTGTATCTCCAAACCAGAGATCTTTCCCGAAATATCTCCCACCGTCGGTCGTGTCGCCTCAAGCGACGCTCCAAAGCCAGAAGGTCGAGGTCCCTGCCCTGCCGGGCTTTCCGTCCTCGCTTCCTCATGGCTGCCCCGGGCGGATGCGGCTGGGCATCGCGGCCCTTTTGATGGGATTCGTCGTCTTTCTCACCGGCTCCGGTGAGCGCGGATGGGAGACAGGGATTGGCATCGCTGATTTTCGCAGGCGGGCAATTTCGCCGAGCAGCTCACCCCGGCGCCGGTGATATCGATCCCGCATCCGTAGATATTCCTTCACCCTCGGAGATCCCGATGATGCGGTCGCGATCCCGGCGATGACGGCAAGGGCAATCCCCACCACAACTCCCATTCCGGGGGAGCCGTTGACCACCGAGGCAATCAGCAGGAAGGCTCCGACGATCATCGCCAGAACACCGACACCCTTGGTCGCCCTATCCGACGGCTCGATCAGCTGTCCATTCTCCTCGCGATCGCAGATCTTGTCCCGGAAACGATCCCATTCCCGATCCAAGAGCTCCAAATCGTTCTGGAGTTGGAGGACTTTCAGACCATTCGCAAGCGCATCCGTGCGCTGCTCCAGCTTCTCCAGAAGCCGTGAATGGGTGACGCTCGGATCGTGGATGATTTCGAGACTCGCCCCGCAATGGTTGCACGTGGCGTAGCGGATCGATTCATTGACGGACAATGGTGAACCGCATCCTTGGCACGAGACTTTGGTGATCCTGACCATGAAACGATGGCAGGATGAGCGGGATACGAGGGAAATGCACTTCCAGAATAGCCGCCTGTTTGGAAGCCGCTGGTCCGGAGCAATTGTGATTCACTGCGGGGGTTGGAGCGGCGGCAGTGGCTGATCGACCGCCGGCAGCGGTGTCTGAGGCAAAGGCTGCGAGTCCATGATAGTTCCAGACTGAGGCGTGGTGCCTGGCTGCATCTGGGGCTGCTGCTTCGGCTTTTTCTTCTCCGCTTCCTTGTCCGCCTTCTCCTGCTCGGCATCCTTGCGAGCCTGTCGGCGGTCGTAGGCGTCGATCGGCGCGGTCACGATTTTCTCACCCACATTGTAGGTCCCTTCCACCACCGCTCCCGCCACCGTGAACGGAGCCTTCACGAGGGCGCAGGAAAGCAGGCAAAGGCAGGCCGGGATGAGTAGCAGATTGGCCGGAAGGTGACGCATTTCAAAAATGCTAGCCGCCTCCGCTACGGAGGCCAGCGGATAGTGGACTCCTCCTTTGATCGGGACTCACGTCCCCATTCTCTTCTGCTCGATCCGGCGAACCAACTGCTCCCGAAGGATCAGATATCTCTCACTCTCCTCCCTGAAATCGGATGCCTTGGAACACCCCATCACCATGCGGATGAATCCTATCAGCGCCAGCCCCACACCAAATAGCGGAAAGAAAGAAGGAAACCCGTTTCCCCCTGCGAACATGGCGAACACCACACCGCCCAGCATCGTCACGATACCCACTCCCACCGCACCGCCCCACGAAGGTTCGCTCCGTCCCCCATCCTGCCCCTGGATAAGCAACGACTGGCGGGTCGATTCCCATTCCCTGTCCAGACGCTCCAGATCATTCTGAAGCTGGAGGATCTTCACATCCTCAGCGAGAGCATCCGTTCGACGTTCCAACTTCTCCAGAATCCGGGTGTGGGTGACGGCCTCACCATGAACAATCTCCAAACTGGACCCGCAGTGGTTACAGGTCACGTAGCGGACGGATTCATCAATGGCGAGCGGAGAACCGCACCCTTGGCAACTGACTTTCGTAATCCTGACCATCAGACGGCAACACCCTGCCCGAAACGCTGTGAGAATGCACTTCCAGATTCGCCCCCCGTTTGGAAGAGGTTCACCACGAATTGTCTACATTCCACGCTCGTTCTCCATCTTCTCAAGAATCTCATCACGCAAACGTTCATAACGGGCTTTTCCATCCCGGAGCTCCGTTGCCTTTGACAGACCGCTGACGAGGTTCATGAACCCAATGCAGGAAAACGCCAAGCCGATCAGGGGGAAATAACCCATGGTGTGGCCACCCACAAACGAAGCGAAGATGAGGCCGCCGACAATGGGCACCCCACCCCCAATCACGGCCGTGGCAACCGAAGGCCTATAGACACTGCCGTGCTTGCCGCGCATCATCAGGGACTGGCGTTTCGATTCCCATTCACGATCGACACGCTCGAGCTCGTTCTGCAGCTCGATCACCCTGAGATTGCCAGCGATACGGTCGGTGGTTTGTTCAATCTTCTCCAGCACGCGGGTGTGCGTGGAGGAAACCTCGCGAACGACCTCCAGTTTGGCGTGGCAGTAGTTGCAATTGAGGAAGCGGACATCCTCCCGGACATCCAGATCGGCACCGCAGCCCTGGCAACAAATTCTCGTGATCTTGGTCATCAGAAGCGTCGAGATTGCCCGGACGATGTAGGGATTGCACTTCCACAACAACGCGTTGTTTGGAAGCGATCCGTTCAAGGGGCGGGCTTCAGTCGCTCCTTGTCAATCAGGTCAAGCAGTCGGGCACGCTGTGTCCAGTGGTCCTGTTGCATCGCTTTCAAGCGCTGCACTCTTCCAGGAGAGCTCGCCGAAATGTAGATGCCGAATGCCAGTATCCCGATCCCTGGCAGACAAAACGGCAGGAACAAGCCGCCGGTGAAGAATGAGAACACTCCCGCAATCGCAGCAAAGACACCCCCTACCACCATAAACATGCATCCCGGCAATGCAGCCAATCCGGAGGGTGTATTCGCAGACAATCGCTCCAACCCCGGGTTTTGCGCCACCACCACCTGCCATTCCCGATCAATCCGCTCGAGTTCGTTCTGGAGTTCCAGAACCTTGAGATTGTCAGCAATACGGTCCGTGTTCCGTTCGATCTTTTCCAGAACGCGGGTATGGGTGGCGGACGCGTCACGCACCACCTCCAGCTTCGATTGGCAATAGTTGCAGGTGAGGAAGCGAACATCGTCCCTGACTTCAAGGTCGGCACCGCAGCCCTGGCAACAGAGTTTGATCACATGAGGATCCATCGGCGGCATTCAAACAGGAGACGACACGACAGGCACTTGGAATCCGAGAGGAATTTTTGAAGAGAGGCGTTCGATGGACAAAACATGTCCATGGACTCCGCCTCTGGGAAGACCCTCCTCAGCTAAAGCCTCAACTCCTCAAACACAAAGCCCCGCCGGTTTTCCGGCGGGGCCTTTTGGAAAGACGGTGTGAACCGGCGCTTCAGTAGCGGTAGTGATCCGGCTTGTACGGACCTTCCACCGGCACGCTGATGTAATCGGCCTGCTCCTGGGTGAGGACCGTGAGCTTGGCACCCACCTTGGCGAGGTGGAGGCGGGCGACTTCTTCGTCGAGCTGCTTCGAGAGCACCTTCACTTCACCGGCCTTGTTGGTGGCGCGGTTCTTCCAGAGGTCGATCTGGGCGAGCGTCTGGTTGGTGAAGCTGTTCGACATCACGAACGACGGGTGGCCGGTGGCGCAGCCGAGGTTCACGAGGCGGCCTTCAGCAAGCATGTAGATGCTGTTGCCGGTCGGGAAGGTGTACTTGTCGACCTGCGGCTTGATGTTGTTACGCACCACACCAGCGGCGTTGTTGAGCTTGTCGATCTGGATCTCGTTGTCGAAGTGACCGATGTTGCAGACGATGGCCTGGTCCTTCATCTTCTCCATGTGCTCAAGGCGGATGATGTCCTTGTTGCCCGTGGTGGTGACGTAGATGTCACCCCAGCCGAGGGTATCCTCAACCGGAAGAACGCGGAAGCCTTCCATCGCCGCCTGCAGCGCGCAGATCGGATCGACTTCGGTCACGACGACCTGCGCACCCTGGCCGCGGAGAGCCTGGGCGCAGCCCTTGCCGACATCACCGTAGCCGCAGACCACGCCGACCTTGCCGGAGATCATCACGTCGGTGGCGCGCTTGATGCCATCGACAAGCGACTCACGGCAGCCGTAGAGGTTGTCGAATTTCGACTTGGTCACGGAGTCGTTCACGTTGATGGCGGGAACGAGCAGCGTGCCAGCCTTCGCCATCTGATAGAGTCGGTGGACGCCGGTGGTGGTCTCTTCCGAGACACCCTTCCAATCCTTCACGATCGTCGCGAAGATGCCCGGCTGCTCGGCGTGGATCTTTTTGAGGAGGTCCTTGATAACCTGCTCCTCGTGGGAACCGGACGGGGTGTTGACCCAGTCGGAACCATTCTCCAGCTCATAGCCCTTGTGGATGAGAAGGGTCGCGTCGCCACCGTCATCGACGATGAGCTCCGGGCCGAGGCCTGACGGATTGACGAGGGCCTTCCAGGTACACCACCAATATTCCTCAAGCGTCTCGCCCTTCCAGGCGAAGACGGGGATACCGGCTGCGGCGATGGCTGCGGCGGCGTGGTCCTGGGTGGAGAAGATGTTGCAGGACACCCAGCGTACTTCAGCACCGAGCTCAACGAGGGTCTTGATGAGGACGGCGGTCTGGATGGTCATGTGCAGGGAGCCCATGATGCGGACGCCCTGGAGCGGCTTCTCCGGGCCATACTTGGCGCGGGTGGCCATCAGGCCGGGCATTTCGTGCTCGGCGATTTCGATTTCCTTGCGGCCGAATTCGGCGAGGGAGATATCGGCAACTTTGTAGTCGGTGCTCACGGAAGTTTTGGAGGTCGGTGGTTCGAGAGTTTGCATGGAGTGAAAAAGAGGACCGCAGATTTCGCAGATGACACAGATTGGAGAATCCGCGGAATCAGCGCCATCTGCGGTCGCTTTTTGAATTACTTGACCGCCTTCTTGAGAGCAGCGGCCTTGTCGGTGCGCTCCCAGGTCAGGTCTTCGTCGTCCTTGCCGAAGTGACCGTAGTTGGTGGACTTCGAGTAGATCGGGCGGAGCAGGTTGAGCTGCTTGATGATGTCGGCTGGCTTGAAGGAGAACACCTTCAGGATGCCTGCGAGGATATCGGCATCGGGCTTGGTGCCGGTGCCGAAGGTATCGACGTGCACGCTGACCGGAAGCGGGTGACCGATGGCGTAGGCGAACTGGACCTCGCAGCGCTGGGCAAGGCCGGCGGCCACGACGTTCTTGGCGACCCAGCGGCCCATGTAGGCGGCGGAGCGGTCGACCTTGGACGGGTCCTTGCCGGAGAAAGCGCCACCACCGTGGCGGCCGGTGCCACCGTAGGTGTCCACGATGATCTTGCGGCCGGTGAGGCCGGAATCACCCTGCGGGCCGCCGATCACGAAATTACCGGTCGGGTTGATGAGGAACTCGGTGCCCTTCAGCATGTTCTTCGGCAGCACCTTCTTGATAACCTTCTCGATGCAGAACTTCTCGATCTCCGCGTGATCCACACCGGCAGCGTGCTGGGTGGAGATGACGACGTTCACGATGCGGGTCGGCTTGCCATCGACATACTCGACGGACACCTGGGACTTCGCGTCCGGACGGAGCCACTTCACCTTGCCAGACTTGCGGATGGCGGTGAGCTCACGGCCAAGGCGGTGGGCGAACATGACCGGAGCGGGCATGAGTTCCGGCGTCTCGTCGCAAGCGTAACCGAACATGATGCCCTGGTCGCCCGCGCCTTGCTCGGCGGTCTTCTTGCCCTTGGCCTTCTTCGCGTCCACGCCCTGGGCGATGTCCGGAGACTGGCCGGTAAGGTAGTTGTTGATGAAGACGGTGTCCGCGTGGAACACGTCGTCATTGTTCACATAGCCGATGCCACGGATGGCATTGCGGACGATGGTTTCGAAATCGAGCTTCGCGGTGGTGGTGAGCTCACCGGCGATGACGACCACGTTGCTCTTCACGAGGGTTTCGCACGCCACGCGACCTTTCGGGTCCTGTGCGAGAACAGCATCAAGGATCGCATCGGAGATCGTGTCCGCCACTTTGTCGGGATGACCTTCGCCAACGGACTCGGAGGAAAAAATGTAAGTGCTCATGCGGGAATCGATTTTCGTATCGTCAAATCGTGATGCGTTGATGTAATCGCTGAACCCATGGCGTCAATGCTCAAATCCCTGAAGCTTCTGGCCGACCCCACCCGCCTGCGCATCCTGATGCTGCTGGAGCAGGAGGCATTGTCCGTGGCGGAGTTGCAGGAGATCCTCGGGATGGGACAAAGCCGCATTTCCACCCAGCTCTCCCAGATGAAGGCGGAGGAGCTGGTCGAGGATGAACGCAGCGGGAAGAACAACATCTACTCGTGTTCCGCGACCCCGGATCTGCTTGAGGTGGCCCGTCTGGCCGCCCAAGAGGTGCGGGAAGTGGAAAAAGACGCGTCCGCCCTGCGGCATCTGCTGTCCAAGCGTAAGGACGCCTCGCGTGCCTATTTCGATGAATTGGCAGGGCGTTTCGGACGCGACTACGTTCCCGGCCGGTCCTGGAAGGGGCTGGCAGAGGCCATGCTGCGGGTGCTGAACTACCGGGTGGTGGCGGACCTGGGCGCGGGCGAAGGCACGCTCTCGCAACTGCTGGCCCGCCGGGCGGAGAAGGTGATCGCAGTGGACCTCTCGCCGAAGATGGTCGAGTTCGGGCGCGAACTAGCCGTCAAACACGCCCTTCCCAATCTCGAATACCGTCTCGGCGACATCGAGGAACCGCCTATCGAGGACGCCAGTGTCGATCTCGCCATCCTCAGCCAGGCTCTTCACCACGCCGAGCACCCTCAGCGGGCACTGGAGGCAGCCCATCGCATGCTGAAGCCGGGTGGCCGCCTCATCGTTCTCGATCTGCTCCAGCACACCTTTGAGGAAGCCCGGGAACTCTATGCAGACCGCTGGCTGGGATTCTCTGAGAGCGATCTGGCCGCCATGCTGCAGAAAGCAGGCTTCTCCGGTGTCGAGACCACGGTGGCTGATCGGGAGAAGGAATCGCCTGGTTTCCAGACCCTGCTGGCCGTGGCAACCCGGTGACGGGATAATAAAAAACGGCATCCCGTGAGGAATGCCGTTTTTTGGAAATGTGTCAGTTGTGAGGCTTAGTAGCGATTGCCGCCACCGCCGTAACCGCCGCCGCCACCCTTGTAGCCGCCGCCGCCACCGCCCTTGTAGCCACCACCGCCGCCACCTTTGTAGCCGCCGCCACCGCCACCACCACGGTAGCCGCCGCCACCACCGCCACCATAACCGCCGCCGCTCCGTTCTTCACGGGGCTGGGCTTCGTTGATGCGGAGGGCGCGACCGTGGAAATCCTGGCCGTCGAGAGCCTTGATGGCGGCTTCCATGGCTTCCTTGGAATCCATGGTCACGAAGGCAAAGCCACGCGGGCGGTTGCTTTCGCGGTCGATCGGGAGATGGACGTCGGTCACCTGGCCGTATTCGCCGAAGAGGGTGCGCAGATCGCTGTCGTTCGTGTCAAAGGGGAGATTCCCCACATACATTTTCATAGTCTTGAAGAGAGTTCGCGCGGCGTCCTTTAAAATCAGCAGTTCGCGTTCATCGCGTCTCAGATCACCACCGAATTGAAAAACTCACTTGGTAATACTCCATGCCTTTGTCTGGCTGGGCACAAACCCGAACATCAGGCTGACCGTTTTGGCTCGGAAAATCGAAAACAATCGTCCGAAATCGCAAATTACCCCGCAAAGCCTTGCTGTATATGGATCCACGGCCCTGCCCCAACGGGCAAATCGGGGACTTGAAGACGATTTCCATGCCGCGACGACGGTTGCAAACCCCGTTGGAGCATGAGATGGATGAGCCGTGATCCGCTACCGCTGTCTGGGCTACACGCTGGCACTTCTGGCTGTCGGCTGCGCTCCCGCGCGAAGAGAGCCCGCAGTAGCCAAGCCGGTTGCGCACGCGCCGGAGCAGGAGGTGAAGCCTGTGACGCCGAGTCCAGCTCCGCCCCCCGCCTCACCCATCGCAGCGGCAGAGGTGACGATTCCGGTGGCTACTCCTCCCACCCATCCCATCACCGCGCCGCGCCGGATCGCAACCCAGCTGGGGGGGATTTCCTTGGAAGGCGTGGCATTTGATTCGCGCAGCCATCGGCTGAAAGTGGCAGACCAATCAGGAGGTCCCAGCTCGCAATGGCCGGACGGCCAGTCGGCAGGCCAATCCCTAGGCGGCATCGCGGCGATCAACGCCGGATTTTTCACTCCAGAGGGCGCACCGCTCGGACTGGTAATCACCAGTGGCACGGCCCGGGGCAGCTGGAATGGAGCCTCCTCACTGGGTTCTGCCCTGTGGTTTGAGGACAGCTCCGGTCGAAACGGCATCGCACGCCGGGAGAAAATCGGCAACGCAAGTGCCCGGGCCATGCGCGAACTGATTCAAGCCGGCCCCCTCTTGGTAGAGCGCCGCAGCCCGGTGGGCGGCCTCGATCCGATCAAATCCAGTCCACGCACCGTACTGCTGTGGGATGGCGGCACCCGCTGGATGATGGCGCGCAGTGGCGCCTGCACCCTCCAGCAAATTTCCCAAGCCCTTGCCGGATCTTCTCCTGCGGGTTGGCCGATCGCCAGTGCCCTGAACCTCGATGGCGGTCGCTCGGCGGAGATCTGGATTTCTGATCAAGTCACCGGCGGCGGCATCTTCACGCGCCCGATCTGGAACAAACCGGTCCGCAACTTTCTGGTCCTCAAACCCGCCAACCCATGATTCCCCGACTGCTCCTGTTTCTCTCCACCGCTGCCATCGTCTGCGGCGGAGAAGCCATCCGCTTTGATGCCAAAACCGGCCCCGGCGGACGGGAAGGTTCCTGCCATGGCTATCTGTTCGATGATCTCCGGGAAACCATCCGGGTGGTGGACAGGGAAAAGCCTGTCACCACGGAAGGGCAGACATTGGGAGATGCCTTTGCCGGCATCGGAGCCTTCGCCGGATGCAGCGGCGGGATGACCACACCGGACGGCAAGCCCATCGGGCTGATCATTTCGGACGGAAAACAGGTTTCCCCCGTCGATGCAGGAGCCGAAAGCGGAGGTGTCCTCGTCTTGAGGGACGGTCGGATTTTCCTGGAAACGGCAAGCACTGCCCAATCCGGCAGCGCGGGAGTCATCACCCAGGGATTGCAGTGCGGCCCGATATTGGTGGACGATGGCAAACCGGCGGCCGGTCTGGATACGAAGTTCTTTGGTCGCCGGTGCGTGATCGTCTCCTCCGGCAAGGGCCAATGGGCCATCCTCTATATCCCCAGCGCCACGATGGACGGTCTGGCCCGGATGCTGGCGGACAAGACCACTTTCCCCAAGTTCCCGGTTGTCCGCGCCCTGAGCCTCGGCACCGGACTTTCGTCGGCCGTCTGGATCGCCCGCAGCGAAAGCGCCCTCCCGCTCTATCTCAAGGAAGTGAACCCGGTCCGCAGCGGAATCGCCATCCTACCCAAGGTCCACTGACCGACCGGGTGACATTCCCGTCACCAAAGGACGGGGTGGACAAGTTTGCCCAGTCTGATATGGCTATGCGCTCGGAACAGGTCGTCCCGCCTTTACCGCCATGAACTTGCGAAGCCTACCCATCCGTCTGGTGCCTGTGTGCCTGATGTTCGCGTCCTGCAGCACGATGCACAGCCTGAAGGACAAGACCACCGCCGGATTGGACAAGGTTTCCCGATTTTCCGTCTCCGATCTGATGCCATCGCGCATTGAGGTGGTCGAGGTTCGCCAGAAGGATTTGAAGAACCTCCCTACCGGTCAGGAAAAAGCACTGGCCTTCGAGAACACCCGCCGACAGCGTGATGGCGGTGGCTTCTGGGGATTCTTCAAGGGGCCGGTGGACTTCAAGGAACCCACCCTGCCTAACAATGCGGGCATGATGGATGGCACCCTTCTCCCGCCTCGGGCAAACTGAAGGCAGAACCGGGCCCTTACCGGCACCAGCCCGTCAACCAGCGGATTTTTCTCGCCCTCCGCCCCTCTCCCCCGCCACCTTCCCGCCGCTATGCTGAAGGCTGGAATCGTCGGACTCCCCAACGTCGGAAAATCGACTCTTTTCAATGCTGTGACCCGCTCCCGCAAGGCGGAGGCGGCGAACTACCCGTTCTGCACCATCGACCCGAACGTGGGCATCGTGGTGGTGCCGGATCCACGGCTTGAGGTCCTTTCCAAAATTTCCGGCTCCCAGAAGCTGGTGCCCACCGCGATCGAGTTCGTGGACATCGCCGGTCTGGTGAAAGGCGCGTCCGAGGGTGCCGGCCTCGGCAACCAGTTCCTCGCGAACATCCGCGAGACCGACGCCATCGTGCAGGTAGTGCGATGCTTCGAGAATGACGACATCATTCACGAGCTGGGTTCGGTGGATCCGATCCGTGACATCGAGATCATCAATGCCGAGCTGATCCTGGCCGACATCGCCGCCCTCGAAAAGCGCCGCTCCTCCCGCGAAAAGAAGGCCAAAGGCGGTGACAAGGAATCGAAGAAGGAAGTCGAGCTGATCGACATCCTCCTGCCCCATCTCAACGAAGGAAATCCGGCTCTCACGCTGAAGTTCGCCGACGAGGACAAGCCGATCGTGAAGGATTTCTTCCTGCTTTCCTCCAAGAAGACCATCTACGCCTGCAACGTGGCCGAAGACGAGTTGGGGGCCGCCCAAGCCGATCCGGACAGCCACCCGCTCGTCGCGAAGGTCCGGAAGTTCGCCGCCGAGCACTCCGGTGCCGAGGCCGTAGTCATCTCCGCCCGCATCGAAGAAGAGCTGATTGACCTCGACCCGGCCGATGCCGCCGATTTCCTCAAGGACATGGGCGTCTCCGACTCCGGGGTCTCCGCGCTGATCCGTGGCGTGTATCACCTGCTGGGTCTCCGCACCTACCTCACCACCGGTGTGCAGGAAACCCGCGCGTGGACGATCTATGAAGGCGACAAGGCACCGGCCGCCGCTGGTGTGATCCACACCGACTTCGAGCGCGGTTTCATCGCTGCGGAAATCGTCCACTACGACGATCTGGTCGAGCTCGGCTCGAAGACTGCCGCAAAGGAGAAGGGCAAGCTCCGCATCGAAGGAAAAGAATACGTCGTCAAGGATGGCGACGTGATCGAGTTCCGCTTCAACGTCAGCAAGTGACGATCTTCCCAGCGACGCCGCCTCCACGGCGTCGCTTGGTTTTCAGAAGGAAGAAGGACGGGCGAGATCCTTGCCGATCATCCCGCAAATGCCGACGAAGGTCTCCTCCACCAAAGTGAGGGAACGCTTCACGCGGGTGAAGATCGACCAGTCACGGCGCACCCCCACAGGTCCCATCGGGACGGAAACGAGGCGCCCATCCGCAAGCTCCTTGCGTGCGACCCATGGAGCCACGATGCCTACTCCGAGGCCGATGCGGGTCATCTCCTTGATGGCCTCCATATCCCCGAGCACCAGCGGAGCCCGCAAGCGGACCCCCTGTTGCTCGAACCAGCTTTCCACCAACCGGTGGGTCTGGGTGGAGCGGGTGTAGACGATGAAATGCATGGCCGCGAGCGAGTCCGGCGTGATCTTCGCTCCGTTCGCCCATGGATGAGCCGGAGAAACGATGAAGGTCATCTCATCGCTGAACAGCGGCCGTCCTTCGTCGAGCTGGGTTTCGTTCCCCAAGCCGACGACCAGATCCAGAGCATGCTCCTCCAACCGCGTGATCAACCAAGAGGTATCTCCAGCTTCGATCACCGGCTCGCAGCGCGGAAAACAGTCGCGGAATTCTCGAAGCACCGTCGGAAGCAGAAAATGGCACAAGCTGTGGGGAGCCCCCACCCGGATGCGCGCCTGTCCCCAGCGCTTCAAGCCGTCCAATTCACGCTCGGCGTGTTCCAACTCCGCCAGCGCCCGGCGGCAACGGCGGATGAAAACCTCCCCCTCTTGGGTCGGGACGGTCTTTTTCCCCTGCCGGTCGAGAAGACGGCATCCCAACTGCTCTTCCAAAGCCCGCAACGAGTGGCTGATCGCGGACTGGGTGAGGCACAAACGTTTTGCAGCCAGCGTGAAGCTGCCTTCGTCGGCCACCGCCACGAATGCTCGCACTTGTCTTAGATCAGGGAGAAACTCACTCATGATTCCGGCTCATCGGAAATTTTCTCAAAACCAAGCACCGTTCATGCCAAAGCCGGAAACTTGGCATTCTTTCCGCTGACACGGCGGCATGTTCGCGTTCCCTTCACCGTCCCGTCAGGCAATCCGTCTCTGGATTCCTGCCTCTGAACGACTGCGCGCCTCTGGCAGTCGCAAAGGAAACGGGCCTTTTCAACCGTTACGGGGTGGATGTGGAGCTCGTCCGTCTACCCGGATGGGCCACGGTACGTGACATGCTTTTTTTCGGTGAACTGGATGCCGCCCAGTCGATCGCCGGCCTCGCATTTTCCCTCACCCTCGGCATCGGACAGCTCCGTCGCGATGTGTGCGTACCCCTGATTCTGAGCGCCCATGGCAACGCTATCACACTGGCAAACCGGATCCCCGCGGAAATGGTTGGCCGTGGCGAAGGGCTCGCCGGATTCCTCAATCACTATTGGAAGGAGAACCGCCCGTTCACGATGGCGGCCGCGCATCGTTACTCTTCCCACCACCTGCTGCTCCAGTCGTGGCTGCGCCAACACGGCGTGCAATCGGGTCGTGACGTCGAATTGATTTTCCTACCTCCCGCCTTGATGCCCGGCCATCTGGCGACCGGCCACCTAGATGGCTATTGCGTGGGCGAGCCATGGAACTCCGAAAGCATCTTGTCAGGACAGGGCTGGTGCCCGGCTACTTCCGGCCAGATTGCCTCAGGTCACCCCGAAAAGGTGCTGGTGGCCAGTGGCGAGCTGGCAGGTGAACGCCGGCAGGAACTGCTCGCGATGACAGCCGCTCTCTTGCACGCGTGCCGGCTCTGCCAGACGCCCTCTTTCCGGGAAGAACTGATCCGCATCCTCTCGCTCGACCGCTATACCGGCGCATCACTGGCGTCCCTGCGCAACAGCCTGGGGCCGACATTCGATACCGGCAGAGGCACCATCGATGCCTCCATGTTCCACATCTTCCACGGTTCCGATATCAACTGCCCCACCCCGGACAAGGCATCCTGGTTCCTCGCAGGCATGCGCTCGGCGGATCTTCTGCCGGACAGCACCACCGGTGGATCGCTGACACGTATCTATCGTCACGACCTCTATCGGGCAGCGAGCGAGCTGCTGTTGCCCGCCTGAGTGCCTGCCATGCGATTCATTCATCATGAACGGAATCGCTGGAGAGGATGACACGAATGCAGCAGCCGCACCTCCGGCTGGCATGCCAAGGGTACGTGCCATGCTGGATTTCACGGAAGCCACCCCAAGGGCATCCGTATGAAAATCAGCGACCTCAAATCCTCCGGCCATTGGCCCACGTTGCTTACCGCGTTCCTGTATTTCGATTTCTCCTTCATGGTCTGGACGCTCCTCGGAGCACTGGGCCCACAGATCGCGGAAACGCTCAAACTCGATGCCAGCCAGAAAGGCATGATGGTAGCCGTGCCGATTCTCGGCGGTGCGATCCTACGATTGGCTCTCGGTCTGTTGGTCGACCGCATCGGTGCGAAAACCACCGGCATCATCGCCCAATTGTTCGTCATGGCTGCTCTTGCCGCCGGATGGATCTTCGGTCTGCGGGACTTTCATGCCACCCTCGCATTCGGCTTTGCCCTCGGTGTCGCGGGAGCATCCTTCGCGGTGGCACTTCCGCAGGCAGGGCGTTGGTATCCACCCCACATGCAGGGCGTGGTGCTCGGGCTCGCGGGAGCTGGCAATGTCGGTGTCGTATTGGACAGCTTGATCGCCCCACGTCTGGCGGCTGCCTATGGTTGGCAGGCGGTGTTCGGCTTCGCATTGATTCCCGCGATCATCACCTTCGCCGTCTACGCCATCTTCTCGAAAGACGCGAACGTGACGATCGCGAAGAAAAAGTTCTCCGACTATGTGCGGCTGCTGAAGGAGAAGGATGCCCACTGGTTCTGTTTCTACTACACTGTCTCCTTCGGAGGCTTCGTGGGTCTCGCCAGCTACTATGCGCTCTACTACCGCTCGGAGTTCGGCTTGTCCGCGATCAAGGCAGGTGACTTCGCCGCGGCCTGCACTTTCCTCGGAGCGATCGCACGCCCCATCGGCGGTGCCATTTCGGATCGGATCGGCGGCATCCGATCGATGCTGGTTCTCTACGCCAGTGCCAGCGTCCTGCTGTTGCTGACCGCGGGAATCCATTCCTTCTGGTTGAATACCGGACTGTTCCTCGGCGTGAGCGCGGCGCTCGGCATGTGCAATGGCGCGATCTTCCAACTCCTGCCACAACGCTTCGCGAAGGATATGCCCATCATGACCGGCCTTGTCGGTTGTGGCGGCGGCCTTGGCGGCTTCTATCTCGCCAGCTCGCTGGGACTCGCGAAGCAATCGTTCGGCTCCTGTTCGCCGGGCTTCATTGCATTCGCTGGACTCTGCCTCGTAGCAGTCTCCGGTCTGGCACTCGTGAAAACCCGCTGGCGGACCACCTGGGGTGCCAGCGCGGAAGCCCGCATCTGAATCTTCACTGGGTAAAGCGCATCCACCCGATGAAGGCCCGCTCCATCCATGGCGCGGGCCTTCCCATTTTCCTCTCCTGCCTACGCAATCGCATCCCATGACCGGTCCTCATTTCCGGAATGACACGATCTCAGCATCAGAGAAAGCCAAGTCGGCATGACGCGCACGGGGCTTGCTTCTCAAGTCATTGAAACCCGGCATCCCCATGAGCAACCCGCCCCTCCTTTCCTCCACCGATTTCTCGGAAGATCAGAAGGCCTATCTCACCGGCTTCTTCTCCGGCGTGATAAACCGCAGCAAGGCCACGTTCCTCGGCCAGTTCGCGGATGGTCGCTTCACCCATGAACAAAGTGCGGGAGTTGTCGAAAACGTCCACGGCACTCCGCTGGAGGACCTGTGCCGGGAGGAACGCATCAAGCATGAGAAGCACGGCCTCGACTCCTACGACACCATTCTCGCGAACGCAGATCGCGGGGAGTTCCCGAAAGACGGCGACATCTTCCGCTACAAATTTCACGGCCTGTTCTACGTCACCCCCGCGGAAGAAGCGCTCATGCTCCGATGCCGGGTAGCGGGGGGCGCACTGGACAGCCGACAATTCCGCACGCTGGCAAACATCACCCGGGATCTGGGCAATGGCTTCCTAGACATGACGACCCGCGCGAACGTCCAGATCCGCGGAATCCTCCCGGCCGGAGCTCCGGAAATACTGATGCGCCTCAGCGAAGCCGGTCTGACCTCGCAGGGCGCTGGCGCGGACAATGTCCGCAACATCACCGCCAGCCCGACCACGGGCTTCGATCCGGGCGAGCTGCTCGATGTGCTACCCTACGCCCGATCGCTTCATCACTACATCCTCAAGAACCGCGATCTCTACGGTCTGCCTCGGAAGTTCAATGTTGCCTACGATTCCGGAGGCGCGGTTTCGGTCTGTGCGGATACCAATGACATCGGCTTCCAAGCCGTGCGGGTGGGCGTGAATGACCTGAGTGTCGAGCCCGGCATTTATTTCCGCATGCAGCTCTGCGGCATCACTGGCCACAAGCAACACGCCAGCGATAGCGGCGTGCTGCTGAAACCCGCCGAAACCCTGCCAATGGCGGCGGCGTTGATCCGGATGTTCATCGAGAACGGTGACCGCACCAACCGTAACAAGGCCCGCCTCAAGTATCTTGTGGATGACTGGGGCATTCCGAAGACCCTTGAGGAGGCCCAGAAAAAACTGGCCTTCACGCTGTGCAGGTTTCCACTCGAACTCTGCGAGGTGCCAACTCCCAAGGTAAAGCACGGTCACCTGGGCATTCACCCGCAGGTGGATGGACGCTTCTACATCGGCATCCTGATGCCAGTCGGTCGAATCACGGTCCAGCAGGCCCACACCTTGGCCGACATCGCGGAAAAATACGGCAGCGGCGACATCCGTCTGACCGTTTGGCAAAATGCGATCATCCCGAACCTCCGGGAGGAAGATCTGGATGCAGTCAAGGCCGCCATCCACGGCTGCGGCCTGTCTTGGTCCGCCGCTTCCGTATCCGGTGGATTGGTTGCCTGCACCGGCAACAAAGGCTGCAAGTATGCATCCGCCGATACCAAGGGCCACGCTCTCCTACTGGGACGCTATCTGGAACAAACCGCCCCCCTTGATCAACCGGTCAATATCCACCTGACCGGTTGCCCGCACTCTTGCGCCCAGCACTACATCGGCGACATCGGCATGATCGCCGTGAAGGTCAAAACTAGCGATGGCAACACCGTGGAAGGCTACAACATCGTGCTTGGCGGGGGCACCGATGACACCCGCCGCATCGCCCGCGAGATCTGGAAGAGCCTTCCATTCGAAGACATCCCTCCGCTGCTCGAATCCCTGCTCAAGGTCTACCTCGCAACCCGTGTGGAAAGCGAGACCTTCAACAGCTTCGTCAATCGCCACGCAGTCGAAGACCTGAAAGCCCTGCTGGGAACCGCTCTGCCCGCCTGAAAACCAGAACGCCTCCATCGCCATGCCACTCCCCATCCCGACCGATGCTCCGTTCAGCGACACACAGCGCATGTGGCTGAAGGGTTTCTTTGCCGGTCTCGGCTTGTCCGCCCCGGACAATGGATCGACGGACGTATTCGCACCAACCTCCACCGGTGAGCCCTTGGCCATTCTCTGGGGATCGCAGACCGGAAACGCGGAGGCTTTCGCAAAGCAACTCGCCAAGAAAGCCAAAGCCGCGGGACTCACGCCTACCATCCACGACATGTCCACCGTGGATCGCGCCACTCTGTCCGCCTTGGGCAATGTGGCAATCCTCACCAGCACCTACGGCGATGGCGAACCACCCGACAACGCCGCCGCTCTTCATTCCTTCGTCATGAAGGAGGACCAGATGCTGTTGGCTGGAGTAAGATACAGCGTCTTCGCTCTGGGGGATTCCAATTATCCGGCGTTCTGCCAATGCGGTCGGGATTTCGATACCCGGCTGGAGCAACTGGGAGCCACCCGCGTGTCACCACGCGTGGAAGCGGACTGCGACTACGACACACCTTTCAACCACTGGTCCGAGAATTTGCTAGGAGCGCTGGCAGGCGAACCCGCGGCCGCATGAGCGCGATCCCACCACCTCCCGAGATCCGCAAATCCCAGGTTCTGCGGACTCTGATTGATGATCTGCTGGCGGAGCAAAAGACCCTGCGGACTCCTGTCGCACGTTTCGCGGAGATACACGACCGCGAACCCGACCTCGCCTCGCACTATCGGAATCTCATTCCCCTGACCGCGCCGGGTCCTGGCGAGCAATACGCCTTCGAGGTTTCACTGGACCGCTGTACTTCGTGCAAATCCTGTGTCGCCGCCTGCCATTCCCTCAACGGTCTGGACGACGACGAAGCATGGCGCGACATTGGAACTCTGGTAGGTGGCCAGGAAGAACCGGCCTGGCAACAAACTGTCACCAGCGCCTGCCATCACTGTGCCGATCCCGGCTGTATGACCGGATGCCCGGTGGGAGCCTATGAAAAGGACACGCAGAACGGCATCGTCCGCCACCTCGATGACCAATGCATCGGCTGCTCCTACTGCCTGTTGAAGTGCCCCTACGACGTCCCGAAATATTCCAAGAAGCGCGGCATCGTCCGCAAGTGCGACATGTGCCACGGCCGCCTTTCCGCCGGTGAAGCACCGGTCTGCGTGCAAGCCTGCCCGACGGGTGCGATCCGGATCGTGAAGCGGAAAACCTCCGAGATCATCGAGCACGGCCTTGCCGGAAAAAGCTTTCTGACCGGAGCACCCACTCCGAAAGTCACCAAGCCCTCCACCCGCTACATCGGCCGCCCGGTCCCCGGAACCGCGAAGCCCGCCGATCAGGAAACCCTCACGCTCCAGCACGCCCACTTGCCTCTGGTGCTGATGCTGACTCTCACACAAGCGGGATTGGGTCTCCTGATGGCCGCGTCCTTTCTCAAGCACACCGCCGTGGCGATGACAGGCGCGGGAATTTTCTTTGCCGGCATGGGAGCATCGGTCCTCCATCTCGGACGTCCATTGGGAGCATGGCGGTTTTTTCTCGGACTGCGCACCAGTTGGCTCTCACGGGAGATTCTCGCATTTTCGCTGGTAGCCCCGCTGGCGATACTGATCCCTGCACTGCCTTGGCTCACCCCATACATTCCAGCCAAGGTCGCGGGTCCCGCTCACCAGCTCATCGGCACGCTGCCACCAACGCTGACACTTCTCTCGCTGGCTGCGGTTTTCACCTCGGTGATGATCTATGTGGACACGCATCGCCCGACCTGGCGGATCTCGATCACGGGCACGCGCTTCTTCGGAACGCTGATGGTCTTTACCTCACTCGGCCTAGCCACCTCATTGCCCACCCCTCTCACACTGGCACTTGCTGCCGTGACAATCATTGCGAAGCTGGTTCCCGAGTCCCGCTTCCTGCGCGATCATGCCGATCCTGATGATCCGTGGACGCCGGATGCGCACGTCGCACGCCTGATGCAGATGCGTGTGATGTCGCCATTCCTCCACGGCCGGTTCGCAGCAGCTGCCATCGCGGCTTTTGCGCTGATCCTATCCCCGTGGGCCTCCATCGCGCTGATGCTGGTGGCGGAACTCCTGGAGCGGGCCATGTTCTTCAGCACGGTCTATTCACCCAAGATGCCGGGTGGCACGAGCAACGCCAATCGCCACTGACCACTAAACCGATTTGCATCGCATCCACGTGATTCCCTTCAAACAACCCCACGGTCCTCTCACCGCGGAATTGCTCCGGGAACCGGGTCGGTTCGGCCTTGGCCAAGTTCCGGCTGGTGCCGTTCCCGATGCTGTCACCACCTCCATCTGTGGATTCTGCTCCACCGGCTGCCGATTGAGACTTCATCTGAAGGACGGAAAAGCCATCGGCCTCACCCCAGAAGCACACTATCCTGTCAACCTCGGCATGGCGTGCCCGAAAGGCTGGGAAGCGCTCGCGGTTCTCGATTCACCCGACCGCGCAACCGTCCCTCTGCTTCGGGACAACCCAGATAGCGAGCCTCGGGAAGTCGACTGGGATGAAGCCGCATCCACCATGGTCAGCCGCTTCAAGGACATCCAGTCGCGCCACGGCAAGGAAAGTCTGGCCTTCATCTCCACCGGCCAGATCCCGTGCGAGGAGATGGCGTTTCTCGGAGTGCTGGCGAAATTCGGGATGGGCATGAAGCACGGTGACGGCAATACGCGCCAATGCATGGCCACCGCCGTGACGGCCTACAAACAATCCTTCGGCTTTGACGCCCCACCCTACACCTATGCCGATTTCGAGGAGTCTGATGTAATGGTATTCGTAGGGGCGAATCCGGCGATCGCGCATCCGATCCTATGGCAGCGTGTGCTTTCCAACCGCCGGTCACCCGAGATCGTGGTAATCGATCCACGCCGTACCGAAACCGCCCATTCTGCTACCCGTCACATCGCACTGAAACCGAAGGGCGACCTCTGGTTCCTCTACGCCCTCGCGCATTGCATCATCGAGGAGGCGAGGATCGATCGTAAGTTCATTGAGGAGAACACCACCGGCTTCGAAGACTTCAGAATATTCGTGGACGAGTATTCACCGGAAAAAGCGGAGCCACGAACCGGCATTTCAGCCGCTACCGTCCGTGAGTTCGCCCGCCTGGTATCCGATCCAGCCAAACGGGTATCCTGGTGGTGGACGATGGGCGTAAACCAATCCCACGAGGGGACGCGCACCGCACAGGCCATCATCAATCTCGCCCTGATCACCGGCAACATCGGAAAGCCCGGCACCGGAGCAAACTCGATCACCGGCCAATGCAATGCCATGGGATCGCGGCTTTTCTCAAATACCACCAATCTGCTGGGCGGCCACGATTTCTCCAATCCTGCGCATCGTGCGAAAATCGCGGGGCTTCTCGGCATGGATGAAACTCTCATCCAGAGAGAAGCGGGTTGGGCGTATGATCAGATCATCGATGGTATCGAGCGCGGCGACATCAAGGGCCTGTGGGTGATCGCCACCAACCCGATCCACTCCTGGATCAACCAAGGCCGCTTCCGCATGCTGCGTGACAAGCTGGAGTTCCTGGTGGTGCAGGACATGTATTCCACCACCGAGACGGCTCAAATTTGCGACCTGCTGCTGCCTGCCGCCGGATGGGGAGAAAAGGAGGGGGTCTTCATCAACTCCGAACGCCGGATCGGTGCGATTCGGCAGGTTCGCAAGCCACCCGGTGTGGCACTCTCGGACTTCCGAATTTTCCGTCTGCTGGCAAATGCTTGGGGTGGAGACCTGTTCTCGGATTGGAGCTCTCCGGAGAAGGTATTCCAGCTGCTCACCCAGGTCACGGCAGGCCAGCCGTGTGACATTTCCGGCATCACAGGTTACGAAATGATCGACGGCTCCGGCGGCATCCAATGGCCCTATCCGGACAGCAATCCAGACACCCGTCACGAACGGAGGCTTTTCAGCGATGGCCGTTTCTTCACCCCGGACCAACGGGCGAAGATTCTATTCGACGCCCCCTCTGAAGTCCTGCCGGAGGAGACCGATGGAAGATATCCGTTCCTGCTTCTCACCGGCCGCGGCAGCTCCAGCCAGTGGCACACCCAGACACGGACGGCGAAATCCGCGATCCTGCGCAAGCTCTCGCCATCCGAGCTTTATCTCGACATCCACCCCTCGGATGCGGCTCGCTACGGGATCACCGAACACGATGAGGTGGAAGTCATCAGCCGGCGTGGATCATTGGTCGCAAAGGCCTGGCTCACTTCCACGATGCAGCGGGGACAACTTTTCCTCCCCATGCACGACAGCGAGGTGAATCGCCTGACCCACGCCAGCTTCGACCCCCATTCCCGCCAGCCATCCTACAAGGCATCCGCCGTCGCTATCCGCAAAGCCAAACACTCCTGACCATGCCTCTCGTCGTGCTTCATCACCTCTTCCGATCTCCGGGTCACAACTACTTCGGACACCATGGCATGCCCGCAGGTGAAAACGGGATCGAGGACTGCGAAGCAATCAAACTGGTGGCGGGACGCGGAATCCTCGGCGACCGGTTCTTCGATTTCAAAGCGGATTACAAAGGACAGATCACCTTCTTCGACCAAGCCGTGGTGGAACAGGTCCGGGCACATACTGGAAAAGCCGATCTTCCTGCGTCCGCGTTCCGTCGCAATGTCGTGATCGAAGGTGCCGATCTGAATTCACTGATCGGCCACCGCTTTCGCCTTGGCGGCATTCTCTTCGAAGGAACCCAGGAATGCAGCCCGTGCTACTGGATGGATGGCGCCTGCGGCATGCCGGGAGTCGAGCAACTGATGAAGGGGAGAGGCGGCTTGCGCTGCAGGATCCTGGAAGACGGAATTTTGAAAAAGGCAGCCAACACCTCGTTGGAAATCGTATCGGAATAACCTGTCGTCATCCGCCGAGGTAGCTCATCTCCGCCTTGTGAAGGGCTTGCCCGCTCACGTCGCGCTGCTCGGAGTAGCGGTCATCCCGATTGCTCCATATGCCGCCAAGTGCCGCGGCAATCGTGGTGTCATCCGCCCCGCCACGAAGCAGTGCCCTGAGGTCATGACCGCTTCCCGCGAACAAGCACGTGAAGAGCTTGCCCTCCGCGGACAATCGCAATCGCGAACAATCTCCACAAAACGGCTGCGTTACCGAGGCGATGATTCCGATCTCGTCCTTGCCATCGGCATGGCGATAGCGAAGCGCTGTCGCGCCTTCGCGGGCCTCGGACTTCTCCAGTGGAAATTCCCGTGAAATGATTCCCACCATCTCGGCAGCAGACACCACGGCACCGCGACTCCATCCGTTTGTCTCGCCGACGTCCATGAACTCGATGAAACGCATGGTCACTCCCATCTCCCGTGCCCAAGCGACCAATGGCAGGATCTGTCCGTCATTCACTCCACGCTGGATCACGGCGTTCACTTTCACCGGCAGACCAAATGTCCGGGCAGCAGAAATCCCAGCCAAGACGCGGGATACATTAGCGCGGGTCCCGTTCATGAGACCGAAGAGACCGGGATCAAGAGCATCCAGACTCACCGTCACCCGGTTCAACCCCGCCAAAGCCAACCTCTCCGCCTGATGCGCCAGAAGTATCCCATTCGTTGTAAGGGCCATGTCGGATTCACCGGGAAGACTGGCGAGCAACCCGATCAGATTCTCGATACCAGGGCGTAACAGTGGTTCGCCGCCGGTAATCCTTAACTTGGTGACTCCGGATGCAACCGCCAGTCCGGCGACGCGGTGAATCTCGTCGAAAGTCAGCAGCTCTCCTTTGGGAAGGAACGCATGGCCCGGCCCGAAACTCTCGACTGGCATGCAGTAGCCACAACGAAAATTGCAGCGATCCGTCACCGAGATCCGCAGATCCCGAAGCACACGGCCATGACGGTCTTTCAAAGTCATCTGGAAAACGAATAGCAGCATCCCGGCCGAATGCGCGGCTGAAATCCGCCGCACCATGAATCCCCCGCCCACGGACGATGCCCACATTTCATCGGCTGGAGCTCTGGAGAACAGGTGTAAAGTCTGGTCATCCGCCCATCCAATTCAGAGCATGTTGGCATGAACGAACTCGTGACACCGGCTGAAGCCACGGGTCTCATCCTCTCCAATCTGCCGATCACCGGCATCGAACAAGTGGCCCTGGTGGATGCGCTCGGTCGGATTCTCCGCACTGCCATCGTCGCAGACCGGGCCCAACCGCCATTCCGGAGAGCAACCATGGACGGGATCGCTTTCCGGGGCCGCGCCATCCGATTCAGGATTGCCGGACTGCATGCCGCCGGGGATCCCCCACCTCGCCCACTCGAAGACGACGAGGCGTGGGAAATCATGACAGGCGCAATCGTGCCGGACGATTGCGATACGTTGGTGCCCTATGAAGAGATCCGGATCGCAGATGGAATCGCCAATCTCCAAAGCGCGGCGGAAACAGGACGATTCATCCACGAGGCTGGCAGCGATGCCTCTCAAGGCTCTCAGCTCATTCCAGAAGGAATCTGTATGGGACCCGCCGAGATCGCCATCGCCGCTTCCATGGGCCTCTCCGAGCTATCCGTATCCCGGATGCCTGTGATCACGATCCTGACAACCGGAGATGAAGCAGTTCCGGTGACAGCGAATCCCCTGCCTTGGCAGATCCGGCAATCCAACGGGCCGGTGTTGGTTTCCGTGCTCCGGCGCCTCGGCTATCAGAATTTGCGTGGCGTGCATGTCCCGGATGATGTCCACCGGCTGGAACAGGCGGTGGACTCGGCACTCGCCTCCAGCGATCTCATTATCCTCTGCGGCGGAATCTCGAAGGGCAAACGCGATCATGTCCGTGAAGTGATGGATGCGCGATTGGGGCCACCCGCATTCCATGGTGTGCTCCAACGTCCGGGTAAGCCTCTCGCCTTCTGGAGCGGAGCGCCACCGGTATTCGCCCTACCTGGGAACCCGGTCTCGGTTCTCGCCACCTTCACCCGCTACGTCCGGCCTGCACTATCGGCGATGCAAGGAACGATTCCGAGCGAACGCCTGACTGCCCCTCTCGCGGGACCGATGGAGTCTCTGCCCAAGCTCACCTGGCTGCTACCAGCCCGGATTGTGAATGGATGCGTTCACCCCCTGCCACCGCAGAACTCCGGAGATTTCATCTCCATCGCTGGAGCGACTCATCTGCTTGAAATCGCTCCAGGTCGCAGCACCTTCCCAGCGGGCGAATGTGTTCCGCTCCACCCACTCTGATTTCCTTATGTCCCTCTCCCACATCAATGAATCCAACCAAGCCGCGATGGTGGATATCTCCGGAAAGCCGGTGACCGTCCGCCATGCCGTCGCCGAAGCCCGGATCACGGTCAACGAAGCAGTCGCAGTGCAATTCCAAGGCGGAGAATTCCTATCGAAAAAGGGGCCGGTATTCCAAACCGCCATTCTCGCCGGAGTCATGGGGGCGAAGCAGACGCCCTCCTTGATACCCCTCTGCCATCCCCTGCCTTTGGAGGACTGTCAGATCACCACCGAATTCACGGCCAACGAAGCAGTCCTCCGATGCTCCTGCAAAACGACAGGACGAACGGGAGTGGAGATGGAAGCTCTCACTGGCGTGACCATCGCAGCACTGACGTTCTTCGATATGATCAAAGCCCTCGACAAAGCCGCCGTCATCCACTCGATCCGTGTGATCGAAAAAACCGGCGGAAAATCCGACATCCTTCCGGCCAACGCATGAATGCCCTCATCCTCACCGGCGGCATCAGCCAACGGATGGGCCGCGACAAAGCCCTTATCGAACGCCCCGATGGCAAGCGCCAGATCGACCACATGATCGACCTGGCCAGGAGATTCGCCGATCACGTCTTTCTTTCCACCCGCGACGACAACGATCGTGGCACCGGTGTGCCTCTCCTGGTAGATGAGATTCCCGGTTCCGGCCCCACCGCTGCACTTGCCGCGGCAGCAGCCACCGGCCTCCACGGCCCTTGGCTCGTATTGGGCTGCGACCTTCTCCTTTTGGATACCCATACCCTCGATCATTTAATCGCAAACCGGGATTCATCGCGTGCCGCCACCGCCTTCCGCAACCGCCTGGATGGTCGTGCCGAACCGCTTTGCGCGATTTACGAGGCATCTGGTATCCAATCCGTCCACGGTGCTTCCCACTGTGCGCGTAAATTCCTGGAATCACTCGATCCGCTCCTTCTCGATCTTCCGCAGCCAGCGGCATTGGACAACGTCAACACGCCTGCCGACCTTGCCGAAGCATTCTTGAAATTGGAGCGCGGCGTCGCCCCAAAGGCCGTAAGCCTTCTCTACTTTGCGATCCTCCGGGAAGCACGCGGCCTCTCGGCGGAAAGCGTGGAGACACTCGCCTGGACGGCCGCTGGCCTCTATGAAGAAATTTCCTTCCGACATCGGCTGCCACTCGAAAGCCACCAGCTCCGTGTAGCCCGTAATGGCGAATTCTCCTCCTGGGACGCTCCGGTTTCCAATGGAGACGAGTTCGTATTCATCCCGCCCGTAGCCGGAGGTTGATTGCCCTCATGTTCAGGATCTCCACCACCGCCATCGAAACAGCCGCTGTGACCTCTGCGGTCGACGACCCCACGTGTGGTGGGCTCGTCGTATTCGAAGGCCGCGTCCGCAATCACCATCGTGGCCGCGATGTTCTCCGGCTGGAATACGAAGCCTACCAGACCTTGGCTGAAGCTGAAGGCGCACGCATCGTTCATGAGGCGATCGAACGTTTCGAAATTCACCGGGCAGCCTGTGTCCATCGCACCGGCTTGCTGGAAATCGGAGAGATCGCCGTGGTCGTGGCGGTTTCAGCAGCACACCGCGATGCCGCCTTCGATGCATGCCGTCATATCATCGATGAATTGAAAGCGACCGTCCCCATCTGGAAACGGGAATACTACGCCGATGGCACCGATGAATGGTCGGGCTGTGACCGCTGCTCCAGGCATTCACATTGAGCACCTGTCGTCTTCCCGGTTAGAGCCCAACAGCCATCCCGGATGGCCGGGCGGTAGTCCGCCCGACCATCTCATCATTGCATGTACCCTGTGAAATTAGCCGGAATTACCAAGCTCATGACCGGAATTCCCCCGGCATTACGCGAAATCTTCAGTTGGGTTCACTTGAACCATTCAGAAAGCGATATCCGCAGGTAAATGAGGGAACCGCTGCCCTCATAAAGCACTCCCAGATGCGAATCGTCGGCGGGGGCCAGACAGGAATAACCGAAGCACGGCCTCTCGTCATAAAGGCGGCCCGAGCTTTCCGGCCAAGTCATCGCCTGATCCCGGGACAGCTTCACCGTCATCGATTGCCGACCTTTGCTGGAATCCGGATTTGAGAAAAACACGAGATCACCGTGTTTCGGATGTACCCAGCGCAACAAACTGCCCATGCACACCGGCTCCCGCAGTCCCTTGCGGTCGGTTGGATGGGGGGACCATGTCTTTCCCAGATCCGTTGTCGTGGCCACCGTCCGGAAGCCCCCTCGATTGTCCCGGCAGTTGATCATGATCGAGCCGTCCGCCAGTTCGATCAATTGGGCCTCGGTCGTATCCGATTTCACTCCCGTGCCAATCGTCCACGTTTTGCCACGGTCCTTCGAACTGAGCATGGTCGAGAAGGGCTTGCCATCCGCCGCTTTGTACCTGCGCGGGAATCGCCAGCGTTCCATCCTTCATCGTGATGCCGGCTCCCGGTCCGTTGAATAAGAGATGCCACTCGGGATTCTTCACCTGCGGGGTGATCGTCTCCCCCTTGGACCAGGATTTCCCATCGTTGTCGCTGTAGGAGAGAACCAGTTGCCCGGTCTCATCCGGCGTCATCCCCGGCCCGGAGCCATTCCATGCGCGCTTGCCGTGACTCCACAATGCGGCGATCCAGACTCGGCCCGTCACATCATCGGAGAAAATGCAAGGATCCCCCACACCGTCGTAGTTGAATTTCGGGTCGTCACCCATATTGACGGCCACCCGCATCGGTTCCCAGCTTTTACCCCCATCCGCGCTACGGGAGATGCCCACGTCGATATCGCCTGGCAGATCCCCCGCATTCCGGTAGCGGATATCATACGCGGCGATCAGGGTTCCCTGCTTGGTACGGACCAATCCCGGTATCCGGTAGGCCTTGGACTTGTCGTCGCCCGGCTTTCTCACCACTACCCCGATCCGCTGCGCTCCTTCCGGAGAAGCGATGGCAGGCTGGACCACCTCGCCGCCAATTTTGAGACGGTTCAATGCCACGTCCACCCGCCCATCAAGATCTGCATTTTTCTTCAGCTCCACGGATACCCAGAACCAATGCTCGCCTGTCTCCAACGCCAGATCGCAGGAACGGCTGATCGAGCCACCCTTCGGTGCAAACTCCGCCATAGCATCACCGGCCGCCGATGCCGGTGCTTCCTTGCCACGGAGGACTCTCACACGTTCCACATCCTGAGGCCGGGTAGTACCCGAAAGAGCCAGTTCGATCCCTTCCAATTTCGAAGGTTGATCGATCTTCACCTTGAACCCGAGGACCGGATTGATCTCCTGGCCCACCAGGACGGGACACGTCGGCTGGACGGTCACCACCTCGGCGGCATCCGCAATGGACATCAGGCAAGTGAGCAAAAAAAGGCGGGATCTCATCGTTTGATCGGAGTGTATGGCGATTTTGCCGATTTCCCCACGCGAAAGTATATTCCGTAGGACAAGCAGCTCAAGCGACCATCCTACTGCCGAATACCTGCCGCCTTGTCATCCGATCACCGGTTGGTCTTCCAAACCGGTTTGGACAGCTCTTGCAGAATCCGGTCCGCCACCGGTCGTTTGTCCGGCGGATGAACATCGGGACTGTCCCACCCGAGGTCACTCGTTACGACCAGGCTGACACCAGGCATCTCCTTGGCCACCCGGGATTGTACCTCCCGATATTGCGGCCAGTAACGGCGCAGTGGATCGTTTCCGCCGATGCGAGGCAATTGAACCATGACGAAAGGAAGATCCCTGTTTCCCAGCACTTGCCGCCAGCCGTTGATCAAGTCACGGATCAATCCTGCATTCCACGCATCATCCGGGCTCTCGGCATTGGTTTCACCCTGATACCAGATTACCGCCTCAAAGGGAAACCCGGACCAATCACGGACTCCGGACTCAAACAACATTCCCGGCCGGAACGGATGATTGACCGTATGAGCACCGCCAAGATTCAGTTTCACCCTGCCTTTGCTCCATCCCGAGATGTGCGGGTCCTTCGCCCAATCGTCGCCGAGCAACGCGCGGTATTCCGCTTTTGCGGCCAGGATATCCCGAGGCAACCAAGCCTCCGTGCCGGAGCCGCCGACCGCATTCTCAACAATACCCACCGGCACCGCGGATTTCAGCTGAATGCCTTTCCCAACCCACCAGGCGATCGCAGACACAGGTGCGGCCGAAGACGGCGAAGCCGTCTCCCACGATCCGACGAAGAGAGCCTTTTCATTCAACCGCGCCAACGTCCCCTCATCATACGGTTTACCATCCGTAGACGGTGCGGAAAGATTGCAGACCCGCAGCAGCGGGTTTCCACCAGCAGAAGCAACCTCTTCCCTGCCTCCGATTGCCCTCGAAAGCGCAAAGTCCATGTTCGACTGGCCGGAGAAAAGCCAGACCTTGCCGACGAGAATATCTACGAGCTGCAACCGGTCCTTCCCGGAACTGATTTCCATCATCTTTCCCTCAGTGGACGCCTCCATCGCCGGCAGGAGCATCCGCCACGCACCCTGGTTGTCGGCCTTGGCTTCCATCGATCGGGAACCAAATTTCATGCTTACCTGAGCTCCCGGACCGGCGGTTCCATTCAGAACGACCGGACGCCCCATGGGCAAAACCATGTGCGAAGCAAACGGGCGGGCGACCGTCAAAGCGAAGGCCGGGGCAACTCCCAAAGTCCAACCCAGCATGATCATCCGTATCCACATCCCAGGCACTCTACAGCGCGAGAGAGCTTCGTCGCAATCCCATCGCGACTGGTCCGCTCAACCAACCACAGCATGACCATCGCCGTCGATCCTTCTCAGGCTATTTTCACCTTCGTATCGCCGCTCCTCCTATATGAAGGCCATCATTCCCGCCGCTCTCATCGCCACCACCGTGGCCTCCCATTCCGCGACTGTCATCCTCAACAACAAGGACAGTGCCGGCCTGGTCACAACAGGCTCGCAGGCCACTTTCGGAGCCCAGAGCTTCGTCCTCTCCACCGCTGGCACGGGCACAGGCGACACCGTGGCGGCGAACTCGCCGCTTCCGTCCACAGCCAGCCTGACCAGCATCACATTCGTAAAGGCCCCTGCAGGCTCCGCGACAGCCGGGCAGCTGTATGTGAAAATCTATACCGGCAGCGCGGATGCCACCGGCACGCCGATCGCCGTCTCTACAAACAGCATCGACGTCAATTCGGCAACCTCGCTCGCCGATCTCACCTGGAGCTTTTCGGACGCCACGCTCTCCACCACCACCACTTACTTCGCGGTGTTCTCCACCAATGGAGCGAGCGATTCTACCGGCACGGATGGAGTGGGAGCCAGGATTGCAGGTGCGAATTTCGGCAGTGGTTTCGTGAACACTTACTCGGGCGGCACCGGATACAATGCGACCAGCCCCACTCCTGCGGCCATCTCTTTCGACAGCCGCTTCTCCGTCGCCTTCGAGGTGCCGGAGCCATCAACCGCCCTGCTGGGAGGTATCGGCATTCTCTCCCTGCTGCGCCGACGCCGCGCTTGATCTCTCTCTTGGGTACATGCAATGAAACCGGACGGCTGGGCTTTCGTGCCCGGCCGTCCGCTTTTTCACCATCATGACCGCACGCCGTCTCCCTTCATCGATCGAAGCTGCTGCTCGTATCCTATGGCGATATCATCAGCTCGGAGAGACGATCCGACCGAGCTCCGGCATCCTGGTCTTCGGAAGCAATGATCTACGGGTCGCCTCGTACGCGGCGGAGCTTTACCACAATCATGTAGCGCCGTGGATTTTGTTCTCCGGAGCCCGGGGACGCATGACAGAACACTGGCCGGAAACCGAAGCAGCTGCCATGGCCCGTGTTGCACGGAATCTCGGCGTCCCATCGGACCGCATCCATATTGAAGACCAAGCCACCAACACGGGTGAGAACATCCGATTCTCACGCGATCTCATAGCGCGATCCGGGTTGGGAGAAGGCCCACTGCTTGTGGTGCAAAAGCCCTACATGGAACGGCGGACGAAAGCGGCTCTGGATATCCAGTGGCACGACCGGGAGTTCCAAGTGACTTCTCCTCGAATCGAGTTCGACGACTACTTTACCGAGGAGTTGACGCCGCAGATCGTCTTGAACGCCATGAGCGGAGATTTCCGCCGCATCCTCGATTATCCAGCGAAGGGATTTGCCAGCACGCAGACGGTTCCCGATGAAGTCATGGCCGCCTACCACGAACTGGTTGGCGGCGGATATGGAGGGGACTGATTGCATCCGGTTGGTTCTCCCCACCAGCTATGGGGATTTGCGGCACAACCGGCACAGGATTACCCGATCCTGATGCCCGGATTCCCGGGTGTCTCCTTCCGATGAAATTCCTTCCGCATTTCCTTCTCCCTCTGCTGGGAGTGATGCTTGTTTCTCCAACCGCTTCGGCCACACACTACAAGCTGTTCGTTCTGACCGGGCAATCCAATTCCCTCGGTACCACCAACGCCGGGGAAGCGGATCCATCGCCAGGCAATGATCCGGCCGATGCTCACATCAAGTTCTACTGGAGCAACATCGCGGATGCCACCCACCCGCTGGGAGACTCCGGAGGAGCCTTTACCACCCTCCAAAGCCAGCAAGGCGGTTATTACACCGGAAGTGCGACCCACTGGGGCCCGGAAATCAATTTCGGCCGCACGCTCTACCGTGCCGGAGTGCGGAATTTCGGCATCATCAAGGCGAGCCGTGGCGGAGGCGGAAACAGCTTCTGGTCGAAGACCGCGGCCGACCATCACATGTATACCCAGGTGGTAAACACCGTGAATGCAGCAACCACTGCACTCACGGCGACTGGGGACACATTTGAGATCGCCGGGCTGCTTTATCTCCAAGGAGAAAGCGACTCCTCCACCGAAGCGAATATCGCAGACAACCGCATCAAGGAACTGGTCGACAACCTCCGGGCCGATCTCCCGAACGCGACCGGAATGCACTGCGTGATCGGAGGGATCGCCGCAGCAGGAGCGACCCGCGATGTCGTGCGCTCGAAGCAGTTGGCCGCAGGATCCGCAAACACCTACATCGACTATTTCAACGATCTGGATCTCCAATCGCAGATCGCCTCGGTGGATAATCTTCACTTCAACAAATCCGCCAAGTTCACCATCGGCGAACGGTTCGCGCAGGCGTTCTTTTCCGCCAATATCGTCTCACGCCAGTATGGAAGACTGGTTTTCATCGGTGACTCGATCACCCAGGGAGGGAACGGCGATCATCCGGGCTACCGCTACTCGGTCTTCAAACGCCTCGCGGAGAAGGGCGTTCCGATCGATGCTTCCTCCGGCTACAAATTCACCGGATCCGTTACCGGCCCATACGCCAACAGCACTCTGACGATTCCCGCTGTCAACGGGCAGACTTTCGAGAACGTGCATGACGGGCATTTCGGGTGGCGCGCATCATGGGAGTGTGCCCGCGTGGCGTTTCCATCGGGACGCTACAATACCAGCAATCTCGGCAATGGAGCTCTGCTGAATTGGACCGGCCAGTCGTCCACCTATGCCACCGCAAACGCGGGAACACTTGCCTATACTGGGACGACCTACATCCCCGATACGGCCTCGATCATGATCGGCATCAATGATCTGGCGGATTACATCACCACCGGAGGCCAGCCTTCCGCCACTGCCGCTGCAACGGTGCGCGATGACATCTCGACGATGATCGACCAGCTCCGGAATGCGAACCCCAATGTTCGCATCCACTTGAACCGGGTTCTCCACACCAATCAAACCCAGGCCATGCATGACGGGGTTGATGCGCTCAATGGGCTTCTGCCCGCACTGGTGGCGGAAAAAAACGCGGCGTCCGCCACCTCCCCGGTCTGGATCTCGGACGCCAGCACCGGCTTCAGTCCTGCCACGCAGACCTACGACAATGTCCATCCGAATGCATCGGGAGAATCCTATGTAGGAGATCGCGTCGCCGCATCGCTGGGCATCATCGAGACACCGGTGAATACCTCCGTTTCCTCCACTCCACCCCATATCGAATCAGGCTCCTCTTCCTTCAATCTTCGTTTCGAAGGCAACGATATCTGGAACGGCAGCACTTTCCCCGGATCTCTTTGGAAGCAGAGTGGAACTCTCACCAAAACCATCGACTCCGCCGCTCCCACCGATCTGCGCGTGGTGAACCCTGGAAGCGGTGGCTCTTGGATCGAAGGCACCGACAGCGGCTGGAAGGCCGGCAACAGCGGAAACTGGACATTCGAGACCCGGGTGAAGTTCAACGCGAATCCCTCCGGCTTCATCCTGTGGCTGGGCACCGGCAACCACACCATCCTGGTGGAGATCTATGGTGATCGCACACAGGACAACGGCAGCAATTCGTTCAACGTCGCGCACAACAACCTCGACGGTCAGTTCCACACCTTCCGCATCGCCAATGATCCCGGAAACAACGGCTACCATGTATGGCGTGATGGAGTCCGCATCACCCCGGTTTCCGGCGCACCTTACGACAACAACAACACCGAGAGCCGATTGATCCTCGGAGACTATACCTCCCAGGCATTCGGGAACAACTTTGACGTCACCATCGACTATGTCCGCTACGATCAGAGCGATGCCTACCTTCCGACCGGAGCGGACGCCGACAACGACGGCCTGCCTGACTCATGGGAATACCAGTATGGCGGCACCATTACCGGCATGACCGCCAACGCGGACGATGACCACGATGGCAAAACCAATCTGGAGGAATATCTCGCCAACACCCACCCGGAGGACCCCTCTTCCGTCTTAGCCGTCGGATCGATCACGACCTCCACGGGTTCGGTCGCAATCCGGCTCAACACTTCCCCACAGCGGTTCTATACCCTCTTCAAATCTGAAGATCTCGTCAGTTGGACTACCATCCAAGGTCCCATCGTCGGCACCGATGGCATCCTGACACTGACGGATACGCGAGCCAATGGAGCACGCGCATTCTACAAGGTGACGGCAACGATGCCTTGACATCATCTGGTTTCCTCAACCGACCACCCCCGGTTCCTTGAGACGGAGGGGAGCGGGTTCATGCTGCGATCGATCAACATTCATTGTCGTTCCTCATGAAACCCAAAGGTTCCCTCCTCCCTCTGATTCTCTGTCTCTGCGCGAGCGCGTCCACCGTCCATGCTGTCACCTGGACAGGTGCGACCAATGCCACCTGGAGCACCGCCGGAAACTGGACGCCAGCCGCGCCCACCTCCACGGATACCGCTACATTTGATTCGAATTCGACCGCCAATCAGGCGATCACCCTCACCGCCGCAGCAACGGTGGCAGGTATCACCGTGAGCGGAGCACCGACGCCGATTTCCATTTCCGGCAACTTCGCTCTCAATGCCGGGGCGGTCTCCGTTTCCTCTGGAAACCAACTGACCTTCCAAAACGGAGCCTCGAATACCAACCTGACCTTCAGTGCTCTCTCCGGTGCGGGCACGGTGGTGATCTCGAAGGCAGGCACGATCAATGTTTCGAACAACGCCACCACCACCCAAAACATGGCCACGGCGAACGCCCTCAACTTCACGGGATCGCTTGTTTTCCGTGGAGGCACAGCCAGCTCCGTTCCTGGCACCATGGCCAGCTCCTGGACAGCGGTCGGCGGCGCGGCGCTGACGCAGGCCACCGGCACCTCCTTCTCTCTCGACACGGGTGATTCGGCAAGCAATGCACGCGACCTGATCGTAACCGATGCGTTCACTGCCAAGACTCTCACGCTGTCCTCCCTGTCCGGCTATGGAGCGATGCGAAGTGATTGGGGTGGCAGCAACAATACCACCTACACGAGAACCGTTCGCATCGAGCAGAATACCGATACGACTTTCAACGGCCTGTTCCTTTCCCATCATAGCACGGCCAATGTCATCCGCAATCTGGCTCTGGTGAAGGCCGGCACCGGCATCTTGACGATGAATGGCATCGTAGGTCGTCAAACAGCTTCAGCTGCAACCGCAGGAACGGACCAGGTGCCCATCACGGTTGAAACCGGCACTCTCGTGCTTGCCGCGAACAACACCCGTCTCGGAGCCGCCACCATCAGTTCCGGCGCAACCCTCCAGATCGGAAACGGAGGCGCCACCGGTTTGATCGGAGCCTCGACCGCCACGGTATCCAACGATGGAACGCTTGCATTCAATCATGGAGCTGGAGCCAGTATCAGCGTGGCGAATGTCATCTCCGGAGGTGGATCCATCGTAAAGCGTGGGGCATCATCATTGGCGCTCACCGCCGCTTCGACCACCACCGGAACCATCACCGTGGAAGCGGGCACCCTCCGCCTCGGCAACCATTTCGATACGGCTCCCGTCACTGTCAAAAGTGGAGCCGCCATCGGTGCGGGCGATATCAGCACCGCCGGCACCGGCACCGTGAAGTCGCTGACTCTGGAGGCTGGTTCCCTCTCCACCTTGCGTGCCACGGATCAACTCGTCATCAGCGATGCGGGTGGACTTCACATCGGCGGCACCCACATCCTCACGCCGGTCGCCACCGTGGGACTGACTCCCGGCACCACCACCACTGTCATCGATTACAACGGCACGCTGGATGGCTCGCCCTCGAATCTCCAACTGGCTCCTGGCAGCCGCTTCCAGCTGATTCACGATGCCGCGGACACCTCCTTCAAACTCCAGTATGTGGGCGGTGCGATCATTTGGAATGGGACTGCAGGAAGCGCATGGGATCTCGACACCACGACAAACTGGACTCTCGCGTCCGACTCCAGCGCCACCCACTTCCTGCAAGGCGACCAGGTGACATTCAATGATACAGCTGCAACCGGCAATGTGGTTCTCAGCGGCACCCTCCAGCCAACGAGCGTGACATTCGACAACAGCAGCTTGCCCTACACTCTCAGCGGCACGGCAATCACCGGAGCAGGTAGTCTGGTGAAGCGCGGTACCTCCTCCGCCACGCTCGCCATTCCCTCGGCCTACACGGGAACCACCACGGTTGAAGCCGGCACGCTGGTGATCGGAGATGGCACTACCAATGGTGATATCGGCAGCGGCGCGGTGATCGTCCAAGCAGGCGGCACCCTCCGCTTCAACCGGAGCAACAACCTCGACTACAAAACCACCGCAAAAATGCGGAATGTCAGCGGAGCCGGAAACATCGTCATCGAGGGCGGTGGCCTGTTCTTCAACTACACCGGCACCGGCCTCACATTCGCCGAAGCCAATTCGTGGAGCGGATTCAGCGGCCATTTGACGATCAAAGGCGGTTCCGAGTTCCAGACCATCCGCAACGGCGCGACCGCGATGGGCACCGGCACCGTGACCCTGGGTGACGCCACCACCAGCGGCGCGATCTCAGGAATCGAAGGCAATTGGACGTTTACCAATCCGATCGAACTGGCGGGCCCTGACAACCATATCAACAACCGCGCCGCCAACGGTCCCCGCACCATGAAGCTCCAGGGAGTGATCTCCGGTGCGGGCAATCTGACCTTCCAGGATATCGCCGTGAGCATGACCAATGCCGAAACCGGCTTCATTCTCACCGGCGCGAACACCCTCACCGGCACCATCACCATCCCCTCCGGTGTTCCGGTCCGGATCGGCGGAGTTCCGGGCAATACCGATACCGCGCAGTCCGGCCCCTCCGCCTCCGGCACATTGGGTGGCGCCACGGTGGTCGACAACGGCACGCTGACATTCTCCCGCACGGACAGCCATGAGGTGGCGAACTCCATCTCTGGAACTGGGTCCGTCGTGGTAGGACTCACCACCTTTACGGGCACCGCGTCCCAAACCGTATCGTTTACCGGAGACAAGACCTATTCCGGCACCACCACCGTCCACAACGGACGTCTGCTGATCAACGGAACGCTTCCGAACTCCGCCGTCACGGTGGACGCGAGCGGTTCCTTGGGAGGAACCGGAACCACTGGTGCGGCGGTCACGGTGAATGGAACCTTGGCACCCGGCAATGCCACCGTTGGTAAACTGACCGCCAGCGCAGGAGTCTCGCTGTCCGCAGCCTCACGCTACCAGTGGGAGATCTCCGATTGGGATGGTCTGGACGGCACCGGCTACGACACACTCTCCACCACCACGCTGGCGGTGAATTCGACGACCGAAAGTCCGGCGGTCATTGTGATCACCCCCGCGTCTCTGGTGAATTTCACAGCCGCCAACCGTGTGTTCACCCTGGCGACAACCTCAGCAGGCATCACCGGCTTGGATACCGGCAAGATCACCGTGGATGCCACCGCATTCACGGGCGGCGGCACTTGGTCCGTGCAAGCCCAGGGCAATCTCCTCAAACTGGTCTACACCGCCCCCCTCCCGAACAACTATGAGGGATGGGCCCAAGGGAAGGGCCTGACCGGAAACGACGCCCTCCGTGATGCCGACCCGGATCATGATGGGGTGAAGAATGTCCTCGAGTATCTGTTCGGCACCGAGCCGAATCCGGCGAATCCCGGATCCAACTCAACCACTGCTGTTCCAACACTCACGGTAACCCCCACCACGCTGGACTTCGTCTATCGCCGGACCGCCGCTTCAGCCCTGCAAATCGAGCCTGTGATCCAATGCAGCGCCGAACTCCAATACTGGCTCACCGCAGATAGCTCGCTGGGAGTGACGCGCGATGTGCAGACCGATGGATTCGGCCCGGGCATCGACAAGGTCACAGTCCACCTACCGCTCGAACTAGCTGCTTCAGGGCCGTTGTTCGTGCGACTGGTGGTCCAGGAGCAATAACCAATCCCTCTTGGAGAGATCTGAAAGCCGGCGAGCCCTGAGGCCCGCCGGCTTTTTCATGATCGTTCATAACCGGTTTATCCAACCAACCGGTCGCAGCCACTGGAACAGGTGTCATTCCCGTCACAAGTTCCCACAAGTCCAGCTCCATGCGATTCCATCCCCTCACACTCGCACTTCCCTTTCTACTCTCAGCCGCGGAAGCGAAGACGCTCCGCGTGTTCATCCTCACGGGTGAATCGAATGCACTGGGAATGGTTGGAACCACCGACCAATCGATGAGATCGCGTCCGCCCGGACAACACGCGGTGGAGCAATCAGGCGGGGTTCCATTTTTCTGGGACAATCTCGCGGATGCGACACCAGCGGGAGATGTCGCACTGGGAGCTTCGAATGGATGGACAACGCTCGGCACGCAATCCGGAGGATACTATGCCGGCAATGACGACCACTGGGGTCCGGAGATCGGCTTCTCCAGAATGCTCTGGGATGCTGGCTATCGTGATTTTGCCATCGTCAAAAGTGCCCGCGGAGATGGCGGGAACACTTATTGGCTGAAGGGCTCCACCGACGATCACATGTACCGGAAAGTGGTTGCGACAGTCCAGGCTGCAACCGCCTCCCTACCCTCCGGCTACGATGATTACGAGATCGCCGGGTTGCTATACGTACAGGGCGAGAGCAATGCAACCGCCGAGGCATCGGCAGCTGGCACGAGATTCGCCACCCTTGTGTCCGACCTCTCCAACGATCTTCCCCACGCCACCGGGTTGCGCGGGGTTCTCGGGGAAATCGCCGGCAGCGGCACGAACCGGGACACCACGCGCACCAATCAGAAGGCTCTTGGCGACAGTCGCACGGACATCGGCTACGCGAAATCGACCGGGCTGACACTTCAAAATGAAGACGGCCAATCGCTTCATGATGATGCGGACAGCGAGTTGCTGCTGGGAGAACGTATGGCAGCGGAAATGATCGGGACCGGTGCATTTTCATCCGCCCCGCTGCCCGCATGGGCCCAGCTCTACGGCTGGTTCATCGCCGATCATGGAGCCGCGTTTGATTCCAGCGGTGCGGTTCAACGCTGGGGAAGCCTGGTTGATGGCACAGCCACCCACGACCTGACACGCCGCGTGGCAGGCCTTACCTATCGTCGGCCCGTGACCCTCTCCACAGGTGGAGTCCGGGAGGTATTGCGTTTCGACGGCAGCAATGATCTATGGGCCAACTCCACGGAGTTTGGTCCTCTTTCCACAGCCCGATCGGTGGCTGTGCTTTGCCAGGTTACCTCCTCCAGCGATGGCTTTCTTTTCGACGGCTCCACTTCCAGCGGTCGCACCCGGGCTCAAGTCCGCAGTGGCAAGTGGCAGGCGGGAGTTTCCACCTCTTCCGCCGCATGGAACGGAGCTGAAACGGACACGAGCTCCCGCCTGACATCGGTGTGGCAGCGTCACGTCTTCACCTACGAGCCATTCGGCGCCGGAAGTGGCAACATCGATACACGCGTCCGCCATTATATCAACGGAGTGGAGGTCGCGAACATCGTAGATGCTGATGCAACGAACCTCGGCGGACTGATCGTCGGCTGCAACGGCGGCAGTCCGTTTTCACGCCTTTCATGTGACATCGCGGAGGTGGCGGTGTTTTCCAAAGTCCTGGATACCACCGAAGTGTCGGCTCTCGATACAGCGTGGTCCAATCGTTGGAACAGTCCCGGTCCATCTCCTTTTGCAGTTACAGCATCCCAGACTCCGGCTACCATCGCGCGCTTCGGCCGTAGCGAATTGCTTCATGTGGCGGTGGATTGTCCGGCAGCCGGAACCACCACCCTACAGAAAATCCAAATCACCCTTGCCCCCGGCACGCGGCAGAATCTCCAATCCATCCATCTCGTTTCCACAGGACAAAATACCACGCTCGATCCATCCGCGGGATCCCTCGCCGATATTGTCTCGCCCGCTACTGATACATTCGAAATGACCTGCTCCTCTCCATTGCTGGAAGGCCGCAATCATTTCTCGATACTCGTGGTTCCCCGCCGACAGGCCGCGTTGGGGAGCACACTGGATGCGCAGATTGACAGCATCACTTTCTCCGGAGTTCCCACCGGCGCCATCACTCCCTCCAATCCCAATCCGGCGGGCACGCTCACTCTCGGACTGGCCCCGACTTTCACGAACATCCGCCGCAGCGGTCAGGATGGAGTGAATACCTATCGGATTCCCGGAATCGTCTCCGATACGCACGGCGTGCTTCATGCCGTTTTCGATATCCGTCACGACAGCAGTGCGGACCTACCCGCCAACATTGATGTGGGCTACATGAGAAGTACGGATGGCGGGGCCACGTGGTCCTCTATGAAAGCGATTCTGGACTTTGATTCTTCGGTTTCCGGATCCTCCGGCAACGGAGTGGGCGATCCCTGTATTCTCCATGACCCGGTGACCGACACCCTGTGGGTCGCGGGACTTTGGTCCTTTGGCAATCATGCTTACACAGGATCGGCCGCTGGCACGGCCATCACCCAATCCGGACAATATGTTCTGACAAAAAGCACCGATGGCGGCAACACATGGTCTACTCCCATCAACATCACCACAGAGGTGAAGGACGATGTCAATTGGCACATCGTCTTCCAAGGACCCGGTCACGGATTTGCCATGCGGAATGGAACATTGGTATTTCCATCCCAGTATCGGGACGCTTCCGGCGTTGTCCGTTCCTGCTCCGTTTTCAGCAGCGACCACGGCGCGACCTGGGACTTCGGCTCAGCCGTTCCAACCTCGTCTCCCCAGACCAACGAGAACACCGCCTGTGAATTGGACGATGGAGATCTCCTGTTCTCCATGCGAACACCATCCGGTTCGAACGGTCAGCGGGCTTGGGCCCGATATACGCCCGGAGGTGCCAATCCGATGAAGGATGGCTCGTGGGGCACACTATTCCGGTTGGCATCCGTCCCGGACCCGGTTTGCCAAGGCAGCGTGATCCAATGGGGTAGCAAGCTGGCCGGCCAACCCCGCCAACTGCTCCTGTTCGGCAATCCGGCCAATGCCTCCTCACGGGTGAATTTCACCCTGCGTGCCTCTGCCGACGCAGGCGCCAATTGGCCTGTTTCCCGGCTGCTCTACGCAGGTTCCGCCGCTTATTCCTCGATCTGCATCCTCCCCGATCGATCGATCGGCATCCTGTTCGAAAAGGACAACTACAGCCTGATCACCTTCGCACGGGTGGAGGAAGACTGGTTGCTCGATCCCACCATCGATACGGATGGTGATGGCATGCCCGATGCGTGGGAGGTCCTCAACGGGACCAATCCCGCCGTGAATGACGCGTCATCCGATCCAGATGGTGATGGCCAAAGCAACCTCAAGGAATATCTGGCGGGAACCAATCCCATGGAGAAATCATCCGCTTTGGTACTCAGTTCACAAAGCCTCACGTCCGGAGGCCTCACGGTGAACTGGGCGTCCATTCCAGGACGCACCTACCGGATCGAAGAAAGCATCGATCTGACCACGTGGTCAACGGCAATCGACGCCATCACCGCTCAATCAACAGCAACCTCGGCAACGGTTTCCAAAGGCGACGGGAAAAAGTTCATACGGGTGAAAGCCCTTCGTTGATCTCACATCTTCAGAGCCGCAACCGAAGCGCCCTTCACGACCTCCGGGGTGATCCATGAATTCCCTCCGGGATGGGGATTTCCTGCGATCAATGAAGTAAGACGCCGCATCACCTGCTTGGCTACGGCATCGGGATCGACATGATAGCCGGAAACTTCCGGCACGAGATGCTCCAGGAAGGGTTCCCTGGCGAGACTGATCAGACTGATGTCGGCCGGCACGCGTATGCCGCGCGAGCCCAACCAGGTCAGTGCCGTGGCTGCCTGCCGTGGCCGGGTCGCGATCAAGGCGGTCGGTGGGTTCCGCAATTGCAAGGCCCGGGCCAAGCCGCGGGCGATGCCGTCCACCGTCCCGTTCTCTGAAATTTCAAACGCTTGGAATCCGGTCTCACCCAGATCCAAAGCCCCTTTCACCGCTGCGGCGATCCCTCGCAACGGCTCTGTAGGCACAAATATACCAACCCGCTGGTGCCCCAACCGCCACAAGCGGCCAGCCGCGTGCCGCGCTGTCGCCTCCCAATCGACATCCAGATGGGGCAGATCGATTCCTTCATGCGGATAGCCTCGGATCAGGCAGGGCAGGCCTTTCTGCATGAACCAACGCTGTACCGGCTCGCTGGAGCGGAGGAGAATCCACGCACTGCACGCCTCCTCTGCAATGAACGTCTCAAGGTTCCTGGCAGGAGACCGACGCTCATACCAGGACGGAGCGAAGACCTCAAGCGAACCACCCTTACCAGCAATCGCCCGCCGGATCTGGTCAACCTCCAGCAACGTCGGTTGGGGAAGTTGTTCGAGTGGACGATGGGCCAGCAGCCCGATCTTGAGGTGCTTGCCGGAGGAGGGTCGCTTCGTCTCGAAAGACGCAACCAGTATCCGACGGCGGCTGCCAGCCCCGGCGGCACTGATCGAACCCTCGCGCTCAAGCTGCTGCACCGCGAGACGGACCGTATCCCGACCCACCTGGAGCAACTCCGCGAGACGACGCTCGCCAGGCAGAAACTCTTTCCATTCACCTGCCTGAATCCGCAGCCGCATGACACGGCAGCTTTCATGCACCAGGTTTCCACGGGAAGGCATCGGCAGATCCGTCATGAAGTTCATCTTTCCCGGCCAGGGCCAGGATGCAAGCATGCGATGAAAATCAGCAACCCCGAAACCGGTCTGGTTTCAAGACCAGTGGTCCCACTATCGCCATTGCCTGGTTCCGCATGAAATAAAATGAGCTTGCCGGAAGGGTCCTCCGGTCATCCAAAGTGATCCTTTCCATTCGTACATGAGCACGTCCCTGACACCGCCGTTGATCGCAGCCGCCCTGTCGGTCATGCCCGCACCGGGCAAAACCGACGCGGAGATCAAATTGCTCCCACATGCCCCTGATGAGCGAGGATTCGCCGGAGCATTCGCCGGCACGCACGGTCACTTTCTGGTTGCGGGAGGCGGTGCAAATTTCCCGGATGGGAAAATGCCGTGGGATGGCGGCACCAAGGTGTGGCACGACAAGCTTTTCTCCCTCGATCTTTCCAAACCGGATGGGCAATGGCGGGAGATCGGGCATCTTCCAACAGCCAATGGCTACGGAGTCTCTCTGACCATCCAGGAGGGTATCCTTCTCATCGGTGGTGGCAACGCGGAGCAGAACTTCCGCGAGGTGCACCTGCTCTCCCTGGATGACGACGTGAACCCCACATTTCGTCCATTGCCACTTCTTCCGGAAGCACTCGCCCAGATGTGCGGTGCCGTGATCGGCCGCAAGGTGCATCTCTGTGGAGGTATCCTCAAACCGGACGCCACCACAGCCTCCGCCAAACATTGGGTGTTGGACCTCGATGCGATGGAAAAGGGCTGGAAGGAACAGGAGGCTCTACCAGGTGCCGGTCGCATTCTCGCCACTGCGGCCGCAGCGGATGATGCATTCTTCGTGGCGGGTGGATGCGCTCTGGCTCCTGACGAACAGGGAAAGCCCAAGCGCACCTATCTGCGCGATGCATGGATGTTTAAAGACGGACACTGGACACAGCTCGCAGATCTCCCCCGGGGTGCGGTAGGAGCAGCCTCACCAGCACCTGTTGCCGACGGCTCGATCTTCATCGTCTCCGGAGACGATGGAAGCCAGATCGGCCTCAAGACCCCTGCCGATCACAAAGGTTTCTCCAAGGATATTCTCCGCTATCAACCCAGCTCCGGCACTTGGACTCAAGCCGGTGAACTCACCCTGCCTGCGCCTGTGACGCTGGCTGTCGCACCATGGCAGGATGGCATAATCTTTTTCAACGGTGAGATCCGTCCGGGCATCCGGACCAATCAGGTCTTCTTCTTCCGTCCCGGCCACTGACCATGTCCTCCTCTTCCAACAGTGTCTCCAGACAAGCATGGATCACCGTCGCGATGCTGTGGCCGGTGGCCTTGTTGAATTACCTGGACCGCCAGATCTTCTCCACGATGAAGGAGTCGATCATGGCCGGAGTGCCGGATGTTTCGACCGACCAGCATTTCGGACAGCTCATGGCGGTGTTCCTGTACGTCTACGGAATCTTCAGCCCGGTGGGTGGCTATGTGGCGGATCGTTTCAACCGCCGCTGGGTCATCATCACCAGCCTCGGGATCTGGTCCGCCATCACTTGGCTGACCGGTCACGCCACGACCTACCAGCAGATGTGGTGGGCTCGGGCGGTGATGGGAATCAGCGAGGCCTGTTACATTCCGGCCGCCCTCGCATTGATCGCGGACTTTCACCATGACGGCACCCGCTCGCGTGCCGTGGGTATTCACCAGTCAGGCATTTATTTCGGCATTATCGCGGGAGGATTGGGAGGCTATATCGCGGATTCCAGCCACGGTTGGCGTGCCGCCTTCCATTGGTTCGGGCTTGCCGGAGTTCTTTATGCCGGGGTGCTGCTGCTCTTCCTCAGGAATGCGCCCAGACCTTCGGCAGAAAGCGGGCCCGTTTTCCGCCCTCACCTCCTCAGTTCCCTGCGGGGATTGTTCGGGATTGGAGCGTTCATTCTGCTGATCTGCTACTTCACGCTACCGGCCATGCCGAACTGGGTGGTGAAAAGCTGGATGCCCGCTCTGCTCAACGAGCGCTTTCACATCGGCCAAGGAAAAGCCGGTGTCTCCGCCACACTGTGGCTGACATTGGCATCGATCGTCGGAGTCATCGCCGGGGGCACTCTCGCAGACCGATGGATACGTAAGACTCAACGAGGACACATCCTGGTGAGCGCCCTCGGCATGGCCATATGCATTCCCGCGCTATTTGGCATCGGCTATGCACCCACCTTGGATACTGCGGTGATGTTCCTCATTCTCTTCGGTCTGGGATGGGGATTCTTCGACGCGAACAACATGCCCATCCTCTGTCAGATCGTGCGCCCCGAGTTGCGCGCCACCGGCTACGGCCTGATGAACATGTCCAGCGTCATCCTCGGCGGAATCGCCGTGGACCGGGTGGGCTCCATGCGCGACGGGGGAGCTTCCCAATCGCTGATCTTCAGCATCTGCGGAGTCGCAGCAGCCGTTGCCGTGGTGCTGGTCCTGCTGATCCGCCCACGACCTACCCCAGCCACTTCCGAGTAACCTCTTTCGTTCATTACATCCCATGCCTCTCCACGAACTTGTAGCCGCCACCCACTCCCCTTTTCACGCGGATGGGTCCATAGCCCCGGAAGTCGTTCCCGCCCAGGCCTCTTTCCTTGCGGCGCAGGGAATCCGTACGGTCTTCATCACCGGGTCTACCGGTGAATCCCACTCGCTTTCCTGCTCTGAAAAGGTCCGTCTCTATGATGCTTGGTCGGAGGCCGGCCCGGCCAATGGAATCGCGGTCATTGCCCATGTCGGTGGCAACTGTATCGAGGATTGCAAGACCCTCGCTCGCCGCGCCGCGAATCTCGGCTTCCACGCGATCAGCGCCCTGGCACCATCCTACTATAAACCGGGCAGCATCTCCTCGCTGATCGACTGGTGTTCCACCATTGCCCGCGAAGCACCGGAGACGCCGTTTTACTACTATGATATTCCTGTGCTCACCGGAGTGACTCTTCCGATGGAGCAGTTCCTCATCGAAGCCCCGACCAAGATCCCCACTCTCGCCGGCATCAAGTTCACCAACCCGGATCTGGTCTCCTACCGCCGCAGCCTGGAGGTTGCCGGCGAGCGATTCGATCTGCCTTTTGGCATCGATGAGGCCATGCTCGGCGGCCTGGCCACCGGTGCCCGGGGTGCGGTGGGCTCGACCTTCAACTGGGCCCCGGCTCTCTATCAGAATCTCATCTCCGCCTTCAACCGCGGGGATCTCACTGAGGCCCGGCGCCTCCAGTCCTTGTCGATCGCCATGATCGATGCCATCGCCTCCACTGGATTCCTTGGAACCGCCAAAGCATTGATGGCCCGACTCGGTGTACCAGTGGGGCCAGCTCGCCTGCCGCTGGGCAATCCGAACCCCGCTCAAATCGATGCGCTGCTGGTCCGTCTGGGGGAACTCGGCTTTGAGCAATGGGGAGCAAAGCCAGCCGTCTTCACCAACGCCTGATCGACGCGCCGTGACTCTCGCCGACTTCTATCACGACCAGTTGTTCAACGACTGCCTGCCGTTCTGGTTTCCACGATCCATCGATCAGGAGCATGGGGGCTTCCTTCACTGCTTCGATGGTGATGGCACCCTGGTCGATACCGACAAATCAGTCTGGGCGCAGGGCCGCATGAGCTGGATGCTGCTCACGCTCTACCTCGATCATCAGCGCAATCCCGAATGGCTGGCATGGGCGGAAAGCGGACTCCGGTTTCTCGAAGAAAAATGCATCGATCCTGCGGACGGACGCATGTTTTTCCATGTCATGCGGGATGGAACGCCGGTACGGAAGCGGCGCTACGCCTACAGTGAAAGCTTTGCCGCGATCGCTTGGGCAGCTCATGCAGCCGCCACCGGCAGTGCTGATTCAGCCCGGAAGGCCCGCCACTGGTTCGATCACTTCGTGGATTGGAACTTCACCCCGGGCCTTATGCCGCCGAAGTTCACCGGCACGCGTCCGTTGGAAGCCATCGGCCCACGGATGATCGGCATCGTCACCGCCCAAGAACTGATCAAACGCCTCGGACCCGACAAGAGCCTGCAGGATTGCATCGATCGCTTCATCGATGACATTAGGCGACTCTTCGTCAAACCGGACCTGAAAGTGGTGATGGAACTCGTGGAACCAGATGGCTCCATCTCCGACCACTTCGATGGTCGGACTCTTAATCCCGGTCATTCGATCGAGGCCGCGTGGTTCATTCTGGAGGAAGCACGACGGCAAAACCATGACGCAGCGCTGATAAAACTGGCCTGCGACATGATCGACTGGATGTGGGAGCGCGGTTGGGACCCACAATACGGCGGACTATTTTACTTCCGTGACGTCCACGACAAGCCGGTCCAGGAATATTGGCACGACATGAAATTCTGGTGGCCGCACGATGAAGCCCTCATCGCAACCTTGATGGCCCACCGCATGACCGGGGAGGATCGATACCTTGCCATGCACGAGCAATGCCGTGAGTGGGCTTTCAAACACTTCGGGGATTCCGAGAACGGTGAATGGTATGGCTACCTGCGCCGTGACGGCACGCCAACCAGCACGCTCAAAGGCTCCTTATGGAAGTCCTTCTTCCACCATCCACGCGCCCTGTGGATGTGCCATCAGCTCGCAAACGAGCCGGTTCAGCGGACGCCCTGACTTTGATACTCCTCCAGCGCGAGCTGGTGCTGATAGCTACCCCACGCCGCCCATCCGTATATCCTGCGGATATAAGACTCGATCTCCGACTCCGCACGAGCCCAGCGAGGGGCGTAGGTAGGATCCTCCGGTGCGATTTCACCGTTCCCGATCTCTTCCATGAACTGATCCCTCAGTTTCTGTGCATCTTCAACCGGGATCTCCGGCACCCGCTGGTGGACTTCTTCAGGTGACACCGCCACCACCAATGGCATGCGGGCGGCTGATGGTGGCATTTGCCTGATTCCCGCTGGCAGCACCTCTCCTGAGGCATTGAGGCCGATGCTTGCGTAGCGATCTCCCGGGTCCCCTTCTTGAGACAAGCTCGAGAAGCTACTCATCTGCACTTCAGTCCGACCGCTCCGCTTGCCAAACTGAGTCGCTCCCGGATTCCCAGGCACCTCCCCTCTCTTCGACTCAGCGGATGTAACAATTCGTCGGCCGCTGCTACGAGTCACAGTGGGTCCAGCCTGATCAGCCCCCTCTTGCCGGATTTCGTTTTCTTTCGATGTCCCCGAGGATCGGTGGATTTCAGAAGCAACACCTCGGCCTTCAGTCCCACTCTTTACTTCGACAGCGTGCGACTTGGAACGGACACACACCAACAACAAGATTGCGGTGGCGACGGAAACTGTCACAGCCAAGGTGGAGACTTTCATGTCAGCAGTCATGTTTGAGGCATTTGAGCCTCTTCAAAAAGATGGCATCCCCAGCGGACCGGGGATGCCAGACAATTTGTCAGCCCGACAGGGACCGATCAGTTGTGGAACACCGTCGTGCCATCGCTGGAGCGATAGCAGTTCATTTCGCTCAGACGGATCTTGCTGGCGTCCGAGGTGAAGGCAGTCGGCAGGTTGGAGCGGAGCTCCGAGAGGAGCGAGCCGGCTTGAGCCTTGTTGTTCTGTGCGGTGAGATCACCACGGTCATAAACGTGCTCGTAGCACCAGAAGGTGTATTTGCCTTCCTTGACGTTATCGATGCTGAAGGCAACGCCATTGTGGCTGAGTTCCACGGCACCACCGGTGATGGCGGAGGTGGCATCGCCGACGCTCAGATAACCAATGCTGAAGCCGGTGGTGGCACCGTCGCCAGCAGTGGTGACTTTAGTGAGGGCAGTGGCAAGATCTCCACCGCTGGCGTAACCGAAGTTACCGTCATCGGGTTGAAGAGCGTAGCCATTGACGTTGTTGCCGCTGAGGGTCGGAAGCCACTGGGTAACGACGGCTGCGGCGCCAAGACCCATTTCCGAGAAGGCGGTGAGGCGGGTTCCGGAGTCGTTGTTGCGGCCAAGCGCCCAAACCAGCTTGCCAGCGTCGGCATTAAGGCCGGTGAATTGGGCGAGGCTGACATTGCCGGTCTTGAAGAGCGTCTGGGCAAGCTGCGGCGTCACGTTGGAAATGCTGCCGGAGGCGCCGTTCGATGCGATCCACTTGAAGGGAAGAACCGCAAGGCTCTGGGCCCGGGCCGAACCGTTCAAGGCGGTACCGGTGTAAACCGTGGAATTCTGGAAGACGTCGGAGAAACCGAAGTCGGGAACGTGCGAAGCGGTGTTCGCGCCCGGAACGAGATAGCCTTCCGCGTTCTTGGTGATGGATGCCTGCTTGCCGCCGGTCGCAGAGCTGTCGAGCAGGTAGTCGGGATCGGTGGTGAAATCAGATGGGAGCTTCAGATACTCCACGTTGGCCGAGGTGGACACATCGCGGATACCGCCCACGGAACCGGTCCACGCGCAGTAAATGGTGATCGGCTGGCCACTGGCGCTTCCCCAGTTGCCGGAAAGGATGATGAAGCTGGATCCGTCGAAGTTCGCGTAGTTCGCAGCAGGAGCTTTGTCGAACACGGCCCGCGCGTTGTAGGTGTTGTCCCGGAGATACTTCATTACGGTTCCGCGGAAGGCGGAAGAACCGGTCAGGTAGACGTCATCGGCAGAAGCCGTGGCGATGGTGCCGCAAGCGAGGGCGGCGACGGCAAGCATGTGTTTGGTGGTCATGGGATTCGTATGGTTTGGGATTCAGGCGCGGCGGCGGCGCACAAAGAGGAGGAGGGAGCCCCCGGCAAGAGTCAGGAGGGAGGACGGTTCCGGCACTGCGGAGATCTGTCCGGTGGAGTCGATGGTGAAGGTGGTCACGTAGCTGGTTCCCGCGGCACCAGCACCGGTCGTGTGGAAGAGAGCGAGGTTGTTGCTGAGCAGGCCTTCGATGTTACCCGGACTATCGAGGTCGGAGTTGGCGGGGTATTGATCCGGATTGAGGTAGCTGCGCCAGGAGTTCGTGGAGGAGTTCGACTCTCTGCCCCCGGCCAGGTTGATGGTCGCGGTCGACTCGTCAAAGCCGCCCGGATTGCTGATGCCGTAAATTGCGCGGATGTCCGAACGGACCGTGTTGATCTCCGCAGTGCTGCCGAAGACCCAACCGTCCGGATTGACGCCGGAGGTCGTCTCGGCCTTGGAAAGATAGATGTTGCTGACACCTGCAGTGCCGATAACGCCCCACTGGATATCCGTTCGGGTGGCCCAGTTGTCGCCGAAGATCGCAGCCAGATCGGCACCGACATTGGTCACGGCGCCGGTGTCACCGCCATACAGGGACGCTTGGCCGACGTTGACGATGTAGCTGTAGGAGGAACCTTGGGAACCGTCATTGGTCGTTGTACGGAATCCGATGAGTAGATCACCGGTCGACACCGTGGCGGCTGTCGACACGGTCACGCTGGCGACACAAAGCGCGCAAGCGGCGAGGAATGATTTGCTGGATGGAAGTTTCATAGGTGATGGGATCAACCGCGGGGAGCAAAGGAAGTCCGACATGCGTCAACAAGGCCCACCAGGTTAAGGTTTCGTCACGGTGTGACCTTGAGACGGACGAACAATTTCGGCTGCCCGGTGGGAACAGTGAAATCGATCGATCCCACGCCGGACGCGAGGTTCGCGGTGGCATCAGTCCAATTCACCAGGTTCGAGGAAGTCTGGACGACCACGGTCGTCACAGAGCGGCCACTTGCGCGCGGCCAGACGATGTGGCCGTCTGTAACAACCGGAGCGGAGGTGAATGACGTCGGATTCGAACCGGTGAAGAATTCCACACCGTTGGAAATGCCATCATTGTCTTTATCGAGATTGGCGGCATCACCTCCCACATTGGTTGCAGCCCAACTGCCATAGGTGACGGAGGAAGGAGCCGGCGTATAGACCACCGATCCATCCTCCTGAATCTTGAAGTAGCCGAGGTAGGTGCCTGCGGCATTGGTATCGAATCGGAAAAGACTCAAAGTCTGAACCGGAGTTCCTTCGATTTCGCCAGCTTCAAGATCGAGCGGAACGGTATCCGAAGACATGTAGCTGCTCCAAGATCCCGCGAAGGTATTGGCCTGGCTGGTAGCCTTCGGGTTGGACACGTTCGAGGACGATCCTAGGAAACCGCCACCGGTCGGCGTGGTGCCGCTCACGCCAAGAACCGCAGCGTAATCGGCGGCCACCAGTTTACGCTGGGTGAGAGAAGGAACCTCGAAAGGAGTATCCGCAGTTCCTTCAATCGTTTGAGACTGACTCAGGTAAAGCGTTGCAGTAGGGTCCCCGTTGAAGGCTACGTTGCGGCTTGGAGCTGCGGCGACCCCCCAGAGCAAATCACCGCGAGTGGCCCAATCCGGACCGAACAGCGCACTGAGGTTGGAGTTGATGTTGGTGATGGTGATTGGACCCGTAGCATCGCGGAAACTCCCAGCCTGCCCGATGTTCACCAAATAAGTTTGGCTGCCACCAGGAACACGGAAACCCATCAGCATGTCTCCCTGAACCGCGGCAACGGCGTGAGCGGCGACGGGCAGCAGCGCGGCAATGCCCGCAGCAAGGGAAAGAAATCGGCAAGTATTCATATCGGCGTGGTGGTTCTGAGATCGGATCTGAATCGCCCTCCGCCACGTGAGCGCGGAAGGAGCTGTTTTCGGAACAGCATTGGACCCACGATCGGGAGATTGAGAAGAACCCGTGGGTGGCGAAAACGTCACCTCGTTCTGGGAATGATGCGGCGAGTACGACACACACCTCCAACCGCTCGTCATCCACGGTCGCAACACCTCGAACAAGGGATGGCCGCATTCACGCGGCTCATCCCCTTATGATACAATATCGGATCAACCGTCCGACGCCTTGTTCTTATCCTTCTCTTCCTCGTCGTCCCCATCTCCGCCACCATAACCGAGCACCTCCACCACGATGATGGACGGCATCTCATTGGCAGTTGGCTGCGGTTCATTGCTTTTGGAAGCCGCTTCGGACACAGCAGTATTGGTAGCCGCCGCCGTATTGGAGGCAGCGGTCAAGCTGCCCAATCCCGGTCCTGACACCCCGGCAGAGGGAGTGCCCGCACTGCTGCCACCCACGGAGATATTGCCAGCATTCACCACGACCGCCGCAGCGATGTTGAGATTACCCGACACCCGGATGCCAGCATCCCCCGCATCCACGGTCCCCACGGGAGCGATCAGGTCCACGTCGCCGGGCTTCACTCCTGAGACCGAAGCAAGAACGCCGATACCACCCCCGGTTGCCAAACCCGCAAGGTCCGTCTTCACGTCCGCACTCTGCGGATCGATCAGCACACGTGTGGGAGGAGCGGATTGGACCGTCTTGGAGGAAGAACCTGCGGCAATGTTTCCGAGGGAGGACCAAATAATCTCATTTCCTCCACGCAGCGTGAAGATACGGGAGATCCCCAGGTTCACATCATTACGGGTGAAGACGTTGATATTACCGCCGGACTCCGTGACAATCCCCGGAGGAGTCTGGGGATTTCCGATGGTGGAAGATGCCAGCGCGAGTGAACCGCCGGGAGCAAAGATCGAGATATCCCCACCGTTGCGGGTACGGATGTCGCGCGAGTGAGTGCTAATATCGCCCTTCCAACTGTCGCCGGGGAAGAGGGTGGAGATCGCCAACTGGCCCCGGTCATAGTTGCCGTAGCCATCACTCGAAGGCTTGTTGTGATTGCGTCCAGCGTCCCGCAGAACCAGATAGAAAAGTTCGAGCGCGACCTGCTTTTGCTTCTCCGTTCCCAGGGCATCGAACTGTTCCGATGTGAAGCCCAGCTCTTTCAGCAAGGCCGGTCCTTCGTTCGCTTTCACGAACTGGTTGATGAATGCGGTGAAGTCCGCCTTGCTCGCATCGAGAGACCACGCATCGCCGATGCCCGCGCCGAGAATGATATCCGCGCCGCCGAATGGCAGGTAAGGATTCCGTCCGTTGCCGACGCTTGTAATGCCCGTTCCGCTGCCATCGGAATTGCTGGCTCCGACACCGAGATCCAGATTCCTGCCGGCAAATACCTCAAGCGTGCCAGGCCCCGCGATTTGAATATCCCCTGCATTCGGGGTCTTCGAGCCACTGAGCACGTTCCCCGTCGCACGGGAGGCGGTTCTGGAGGCTGTGTTCGCGTCATAGGCGATCAGGTCTCGCCCCGCCGAGATCACCGATACATCGGAGGCGGAATTGTTCTGAATGTAGAACGAAATATCGCGGATATCCTGACCCGCCAGCACCCTCACGGCCTTCGCCGAGAACAAGGTCAGGCCGGACACATCTTCTTCCGAATAGATCCTGACCGGTTCCGAATCCTCATCGTGGAGCAAGCCCGAGGTATGCAGGTTCTGCTTCGATTGGATATTACCATTGGAAGATGCAGTCTCCGCGAACAACGGATCCAACACGGTGGAGATTCCCGTTCCAGTATCATTGGCGGTACTCGAAGTCCCCGCGATGGTCTGATAGGCAAAGGGAGAGGCAACACCGGGAATCAACAGTGGATTTGTATCCGACAAATGAATCGTGGAGCTGGCCCAGAATGTCGAACCCTTCACCCCCGCCACCTGCAAGCCGTTGACCGAACCGGAGGAAAGCAGCTCCAAGGTCCCCGTAGCAGAAGGTGAAAGCGTGAAACCGCCGACGAGGGCGATATCTCCGGAGAAAGTGGTCACCGAGAGACTCCCAGGCATCAGCGAGAACGAGGTGGTGAACGGAGCGGTGGAAGATTCCGCCAGTCTCAACCACGGCTGATAGTAGGAGGCAGTCGTTCCGGAGGTGGAGAAGACCAACTCGCTTTCGAACCAAAGCTGAAGTGATGGAACAAGTGCGGAATTGACCCCACCCGATCCGCTCACCGTGCCCTCGCGCAGGGTCACCGATCCACCAAGCGACTCCAAGGTCACGCCACTATTCTCGTCGTAGGTGCTGAACCAACTCTTGTACCAGAAGGTATTGTTCGAATCCCTGCGGCAGGAGGAACGGATTCACCACCGGTCCCAGCAGCAGATCACCGCCGGCAGATACATCGAACGTCGACTTTCCAACGAACAAGGTGGTGGCCAGCCAGGTCGAGAAATCGAGCACCTCGGCGGGGCTGCGCAAGCCACCCAATGACGGAGAGCGTGTCGCATTCGTTGTGATGGAAGCGGCCGCATCGAGAATCCCGTGACCCTTTTCCACATAGTAGACGCCACCGTCGATATTGCGTCCGGCTCTCACCACCAGATCGCCACCGCCGAACTCGACGAGCTTCGAGGCATCCGGCTTGCCGCCCGGCATGCGGGCATTGGTCGGCAGGAGCGCATCGACATTCTTTACATCGCGTCCGGCTACAAGTGTGACGTCTCCCCCACCAAGTGCACCCACGCCTTCGAAGAAGTTGGTGAAGTCCACCCACCAGGCGGTCGAGGCGACATCACCGTTGCGGGCTTTCCCGAATTCTCCGGTGACCGAATCCACGTAGCCCCGGCGATAGAGCCAGTTGATCGGCATCTCGCGCTCCGAGTCATCGATGATCTGGCCAAGCGGATTCTGGGTCAGATGGATGATGTCATTGCCCGCATAGAGATTGATATCGCCCCCTGCGTAGGTGAATTGGACGGGAGCGCCGCCAGTCTGCTGGATCGACCCCAGGCCACCGGTATTCACCCCGGTAAGGCTGGTTGTCGGAGTCGTGAACGTTCCGCCCAATGTTTGATCCGCCGCCAGTGTCCCCGCCGTGTAGATGGTGGCGAACTGGTTCATGAACCGGATATCCCGCGCAGCGGCCACGTCGATATTCCCGCTACCCGTGCGAATGACCTGGAAGGGATTCGTGGAAGTGGTCGAGCCCAGCAACGTATTGATCAACGCGGCCGATCCACCCGAAATCTGCGCATCGCTCGCGTTCTTTCCGATCACCAGCGACCCGAGGTTCGCGGACAATGAGGACAATGCCTTCACGGCCAAGGTATCCGCCGAGGTCAGGTCCGCACCCGTTGCGATGCGGTAGGACCAGCTTTGGATATTGTCCGGCAGCAGGGTATTCCTCGCCAACACGGCGGAGCGGTAGCCTGCCGTGTTGAATCCATCATTGATGGAGTTGTAGAGCACCACGTTGCCCGAAGCCCGGAGCGTCAACACACCGGGAGCGGAGAGAGCCCCGAACCGGTAAGTCGCCAGATTCCAATCATCTGTGGGCGTGGAAATCGTGCTGCCCAACACGATGTTTCCATTGGACGGAGTAACAGTCGTTGCAGCAGTGGTCGTGAAGCTGCCTGCGACAAGAGCAATCGGCATCACTCCACCCGTTCCGCCGCTGGCGAACGAAATGGTTCCCGCTCCGCTCAAGGTCACGAAGCTGCCGGCGGCCACGGCCGTGCTGGTATTCGCAGCGAAGCTCGTCACAACTCCGGTCGCGGAGGTGATCGTGCCTCCGACCGTGGCGCGGATACGGTTCGTGCCGACCGTACCGGTGGGGAAGGAGACCTTGGTTCCGGCGGCGAGGTTGATCGCACTGGTTCCAGCGGTATTGAGGGTTACCAACGTACCGCGGGTGGAGACGGTGGCCACGCTGTTGCTGGCAGTCGTATTGTAGCTGAAGCCACTGACCGCAGTCACCGAGATCGGTCCTCCGGTTCCGCCGGAGGCGAAAGAAACCGTTCCAATCGAGGCGAAGGTAATCGTGCTTCCTGCCGAAATCGAGGTGGCCGTGTTGGCAGCGAGAGCAGTCACCTCCCCGGTCGCGGAGGTAATGGTCCCCGCCACGGTCGATGTGATCTTGTTGTTCCCCGGGGTGCCGTTCGGGAACAGCAGCGTGCCACCACCGGCCGGAACCGAGATTCCGGCCCCGCTGGCGTTCAGGCTGACGGAAACATTTGCCTGCGTGGCGCTGTTTACGATCTCAGCACCTGCGGTGAGCACCAGCTTCGATGCCAAACCACTGTTGTTCGCCAACAAGCGGTTGACCATCGAGGTGTAGTTCGTCGTGGTGGTACCCGCGGTGCCCATGAAGGACTGGCCGCTCGCAAGGATATCCGATTGAACCGTAGTAGTGATGATGCCCCCGTAGTCGATGACATCCCACGTTTTGTAGCCTTCCACCAGAATGTTCGATGCGTTCCGGATGGTGCCGTCGATGGAGGCCACCGCGAGATCGTTGTTCGCCGCATTGCGCGGAGCGCGGAGGTGAAGGGTCCCTTGGAACTTACCCGAGGCGGCACTGGCGCTCGTCCAACTGTCCACAGTCAGATCGATCAGGGCCCCGGGTTTGAGCGGACCCGTGGACGATGGGCCTTCAATGAAGATTTGTCCGGAATGCGCACCTCGGGTTTCAAGAGTCACATCCCCACCCTTTCCTGCGGAACTGAAATCCGCACCGGAAACGTCGATCACCGAACCCGCTTTCAACACGAGATTGTCACTGGCCACGAGACGCACGGATCCCCCCGTATCCCCGGATGCGTCCAGCGTTCCGGTGAGAGTGATCGATCCGTTGTCCGCAGTCATCAGATACGAGGCCGCTTGGACCATTCCATCGATGAGCACGTCCCCATTTCGAACCCGGAAAGAACGGGATGTATTGAACGCGGCCTCGTTGAGGAACGAATCAATGGCAAAAGTCGAAGCCAGCGTACCCGTATCCATGACAAAGGTTCCGCCGGACTTGCCGCCGCCCTTGGCGGTCCCCAACAGATGAATGGCTCCCTGTGCAGCCGAGACATCCAGCTCTCCGCCGTCTCCATAGCCGGCTTGAGCGGAGACATCCAGCATGCCGCTGCTTGCCAAAGTGACATTGCCTTGGTCCGCCGTCAGGCGAATGCGCCCGCCGTCGGTGTATTTGACGACATCCTTGAAACGCTTGGAAATCCCCCCGGCCTCAATCGATCCGGACACGGTAACGTCCCCCGTGGTCGCGCGGATCAGAACATCCCCGCTGGGCAGAACAATCCTGGATCCCACATCGACACTCGTGCCCGTGAACGAGAGTGCCGCTCCCAGCCCTGCTGCAGACACCGCGCCGGTGCTGCCAGAACCCGATACGGTCAGTGAACCATCCGCCACGACACCGTAGGTCGTGGACTTTGCCGCATAGACCAAAGGAGTGGAGATCGAGAGATTCCCCGCGACCTGGAAGCTCCCGGTTGCCGTGGTTTGCAGGGATTTCGATCCCTCCAACGTCACAGCTGAGAATCCGCGCACGAGAGTGGAACCTGTTCCCAAGGAGATTGTCTGGCCGTGGAAGCCGAGGCTACCCGTGCCTGCCAGACTTGAGGTGGAAGCCGTCCCTCCCGGAAGATTGTCCAGTGAGATGGACTTCGCGTAAAAATCGACATTACCACTACCGATCTGGAGACCCCGGATCTCTGCAGCTCGCAGCGTCAATCCATCGAGCACCGGTTGACCGCCCGCTCCCACGGAGCCCACGCTTCCAACCCCGAGCAGATCAAGAGAAGAATAGCTCGCCAATGCGAAGGAGCCTGCGTTCGACAATGAGGTCAGAGTCGACCCTGCAAGCACCAGACCGGCATTCGGTCCGGCAACAAGGTTCGGATCGAGTTGCAGGGTCACATGACCACTGCTGAGCGACAGCGACTTCGCATCAAGCACCGCAGTCGAATCCAGCAAGGTATTCGAGGTGGAGTCGAGCACGAGGCCATTGCCCTTGAGGATCACGCCCGCGCCCAGATTCAGTGTGACTCCTGTGCCCACCGTCACACCACGGCGCACGATCGATGAAGCATTCGTCCCCCCCAGACGCACCAGTGCTCCATTGCCACTGCCTGCTGTGGCAGTGTCCCCGAAAACAAGCGTGTCACCTGCAGAAGCGGTTCCCGTTTGCTGGATGGAGGCACTTTCTTCCAGCGACAGGGAATTCTTCGCGACCAGAATGATTTCCGATCCCGTAAGCGGGGAACCTGAATTGTCGACGGTAAGATTGTTGGTGGTGACAGTCACCTTCGTTCCCTCCGCCGTCGTCTGGCGATAGCCGCCAATCAACAGACTCTCCGCACCAAAGCTGGAAAGCAGGGATGCATCCAAAGTCAAACTTCCCGGAGCAGCCACGGCACCGGGCCCGGCAAGCACGATGTCGACGGGGCTGCTGATGTCAATCAGGCCACCTCGGAAGCCCGTGCCCGCAGCAGAAAACACCTGTCCGCCGATCGCCATCGCCTGGGTGGCAGCCAGCACCAGCTGTCCGGAATCGCCGGGCAGGCGCAGCCCCCCACTTGTGGTGAGGAAGGTGTTTGCCAACAGTTTGGTATATTCGGCGCGCTTCGCCACGACCTGCTGGGAAGCGACCTCGAAGCGCGTCTCTATCACTGACACACCAGCCGATTGCATCGAGTTTAGGCGTGTGCCCGACACCAAGGATGCACCGTCCGCACGTGCGACCGTGCCGATGGCACCACCGCTTTGCGGGGTCACCAGATAAGCTCCCGGCAATAGAGCGTAGCGGGCAGGAAGGAGCGTATATACGCCTGCCGGAAGTCCACCACCTCCATTCAGGCGAACCTGGTCACCGACTTGCAAGGTTCCATTCGTGTAACCGACATCACCACCCAGAGCCGATGAGGTTCCGAAACTCCCATAAGGAGCAAAGGAGGAATCATAGCCTGGGATCACTGCAAATGCACCGGACGAAGCCAGAATGTCGGTGCTGCCTCCATTGCCGGAGACAAAGCGATAGGCAAAAAGATCGCCACCACCCCGGATATCCACCTGGGAGCCCGCTTCCGTTGTCACGGAGGTGCCGGAAAGGCGGATCGCCTTTTGTGGTGCTCCTGTAGATGTGATGTCCACTCCCGTGGGATCCAGCCAGGTCGCCCCATCCAAGCTCACACCATAAGGAATCGTCACGCCCTTGCCGGTGATCGGATCGATCGCAGAAACGGACGTCACGCTCTGGGAACCCAGAGTGAGGCTCGAGGTAGCGGTATAAACGAGGCCGGTCAGGATGTCCTTCGCAGGAGCTGTCCCTGTGCCATCCCAGCCGAGATTGATGGTTCCGAATGGGGCGCGCAGCACACCATTTTGATGAATCTCCGACGCATAGATCGAGAGAGTCCCTCCCGCCGATAGAGGCAGATGTTTCGTACCCGAGCGCTCAATGGTGACGGAGCCATGATGCAAAACCGAGCTCGCTGTGTAGTCGTATGCCGCGATGGTGAAGGCCATCGCCGTGGGTGGATAAATCTGGGCTGCGGTAAGATGAAGATCCCCGGCAATGGCCAGGGTACCATTGCCGCGGATGTCTCCGTTCGTCGCAGTGAGATTCGCCGCCCCGATACCCTGCATGGAAACGTAGCCGACATCGATCAGCCCTGCGTTGACATTCAGCACTCCACTGCCGTTGGTCGGAGCAAGGGTGCTGGGACCGCTGCCACCACCGAAAGTAAACGCGGCCTTCTGGTCCGGAGACAATGGTGTCCCCAACCCGGTTCCCAACACGACGTGGGACGCATTCAGATTTACAGCCCCCGTCGCACTGATGGAAGCACTGCTGCTCCCTCCCACGGAAATACGGCCCGTGGCGTTGATCGTAACGGCGCCCATGAACTTCACCGGATTGCCGAAATCCAGATTGGCGAACCCTCCTTGAGTGAAATCGTCGACACTGAAACGGGCACCTCCGACGACACCGGTCGAATCGTTCGCGTATTTCGATCCAATAGAGACCGCAAGAGCATCGGGAATCACTGTTCCCGAGTTGGTGACCACGATCGCAGGATCGAAGTAGAGGTTTCCTGTGCCGGAGCCTGCCCGGACACCGGAAGAAATCGACAGAGTGCCACCAGCAGCAGAGCTACCCCCGGCCTGACCAAGCAAGGTCGCATCGGTGAGCAGAAGCTCTCCTCCCTTCAGATTGATTGTTCCGCCATCACTCTCCACCGTTGTCGCCTTGCCCCGTGTGCTGACCGGCTTTCCGGTGACTGGATTGGTCGTGATGAGGTCGGCAATCGATTGACCGGATTCACCGGGCAGCAGATCCAGAACGCCGGAAGCACCGGATACATCCAGCACCGCTCCTTGTTGGGCAACCACGTTGCCGGAAACCGTAATCGTCCCGCCATCCAATACCTGTCCACGGCGGCGCTTGTAGGCATCGGGAATCAAGAGAGTCGTCCCGGAAGCATCCAACACTGCATGGGATCCGATGATGACCGTCACGGTCGGAGTGAGCCCGCCATTGTCATCAGACAACACGGACGCCCCGCTGACCGAGATCGATCCTCCGGCCGCGAGCAGGGAGCCCTGCATCTCCACGGAATTCCCCTTGATGGAGATGGATCCGGATACCCCCGCGTCGATCACGGAACCTTCTTCCACCAGAGTGGCAGCCCGGACCATGACATTACCGCTGAGGTCGGTCGCTCCTAGCGAAGAAAGAGTGATTCCCACCGGGGCTCGCAAGCCTTCGGGCTGGGTGAAATATGAGAGAACAAGAGGCGATCCCACACCCGTGCCGGTGGCAAGCAGGCTGGTGACCTGCGGCTTCACGACCGTGCCGGCCGTAACCACCATGCCCTTGGTCGATGAGGTGCCGATTCCACTCAATGAAAACGTGGTGAATCCGCCTTGGTTGAAGAAATCAGGGTCGATGACAAATGTATCGGCCGACGATGAGGTGCCTCCGATTTGCATGGCCAGCGACTGGAGGGACAACGATCCCCCCTTGGCTCCTGAATAACCGCGCAACTCCGAATCGAGCACGAGTCTGCCGCCGGTCACACCGTTCAGCTTGATATCCCGGCCGGTATTGATGGTGATCGATCCACCATTTCCGTAGCTCACCTTTCCATTGGAAGTCACCCGCACTCCGCCGGATACATCGATAACAGATCCTTCCGCGAAGTTGCCGGAAAACGCGTTGACCTCCACCTTGCCTCCCGCTGTGACCAGGGGAAGAGAGAGTCCGTTGCCACCCGCGCGTTCATCGACAATGTACCCTGCAGTGGAGAGCGATGCATTCGCACCAAGCACGAAGGCTCCACGGCCCGGGACCGGAGCTGGCAGCGTCAGAATACCGGCTGCGTTGCGCTCATCCAAATAGGCCTGTGAAAGATTGTAGGCGGTGAACGAGAGTGTTCCACCGGCTGCTGCAAGATTGCCTTCGATGTCGATATTGGCAGCAGCAAACGTTATGGAGCCTCCCCGCCCCGCGGTCAGAGAGACACTTTCAGGAACCACCACATCGCCATCAGGATTCGTGATCGAAAGCGAACCGAAACCATCGGCACCGAGAATCCCGGAATCCAACACCACGGTGGAGACGCGGGAAGACGGGAGTGCCACAGGATTGCCCGAGCCATCCACCTCGGAATCACCAACGGCTTCCTGGAACGCTCCGTTTGCGAACGTCACCAATGGAGGAGTCGGAGAATATTGAAGGGCCTGGCTAGCTCCCGCGGTCAGAATGCGATCGGCGGTGAACGTCAGATTCAACGTCGAGTTCGCAGGAGCAAGGGCGCGCTGCCGTTCACCGATGTGGATGCTACCTTTGAGCGCTCCATCGAGCACCATCGATGGAGCCGTGATGTTCAGTGTGCCGCCGCTTCCCCCCGCCGTGAAGGATTCCTGATAACGGGTTCCGTTCACAGGAAGAGGATTGGTATAGTCCTCGGTCACGCCCCATTTCGAATGGGTCACCGAATTGGTTCCGGTGTACACCCCGTCGTATTTCACATCCGGAGTGGCAGCGGAGATGTCGACAAGAACACCGTTCTTCATCAACCGCGAGGTCTGGACCATGCCCCCTTCGTAATTCACCCAGCCACCGGAAACGTCCACGGAGGCACCATCACGAACCACCACCGCTCCCCCTGCATTGAGATTGACGCTGCCGCCCGAGGTCGTCAGTTCCCCAACGGTCCGCTGGACCAGATTGACGTAACCGGACACGTCCGCCAATGCCGTACCCACCCATGCTTCACCGTTGTAAACGCCGGTCTGGGTGACATCCACATAGATGGTCTCTCCGCGCAGAGCGCCATCCCGGTTCAGGGGAGAATCGGCAAGCTCGCTTCCGCGAAGCTCCACCTCCACGATATTCGAGGTGACGGACGATTTGACGTCTTTGGATCCGGAGACATCGATGAGAGCTCCCGCATCCAGATCAATCCGCCCATCCGAACGCATGAAGAAGTAAACCGGAGCCTGGGTTGATCCGAGTGCCTGGGTCTGCCAAACGCCCGCATTGACCGTCACGTTTCCACTGGTCGCCACCAGGGTGGAGTTGTCGTCAAAGTGAACATACTTGCCGTAGATGTTCACCTGTGACTTGAGAGCCAGCTCCGAGCCCACGACTTTCTCCGTGCTGTCGAGCTCGGGAAGGATCGCCGTCACGCTACCCTCACCGAGGGTCACCGCTCCCGTCGAACGATTGAGGTAGGCTGGCCCCTTGGCGGCAGTCGAATCATAGGCCGCATTGGCGATCGCATCATAGTTCGCCAGAAGATCGATCCGCCCGTTGAAGGAAACCGAGGTGGTGCTGGAAATCACACCGAGCTGGTTCACCGTTTTTCCAGCCATTGTGATGCTCGCACGAGCCGAGTCGATCAACCCGTTGTTCGTAGCCGTGCCGGCGTATGCCGGAATGATGGAGGCGGGATCCACGACAGCTCCCACGTAGACATCAAGTCCACGCAAGGAAGCATCCGAAGTATCGTGAGCCACGACGCCCACCTGAAGACCTGCGGCCAGGATCGTCTGACCGTCCGGAGTCGAGATGGTGCCGTTGTTGGTGACATTCGGCCCCACCAGCATCACGCGACCGCCGACATGAGCGGACGAAGATGGAGAGGTCATCGTGGCTCCAGCCTGGACGATGATGTCACCGAACTTCGTATTCGTGTCGATGTCATCGGATGCGCCTTTGTCGAGCCCGTCGAAAAGGAACTGATGATCCGGATTGTTGAGGAGACCGTTCTGAACCAACGTCGCATTGATCGGCAGCGAAGACGCAACCAACGCGTGCGTATTCACCTGCGAGCTGCCACCAAAAATGATACCGTTGCGGTTGATGATGTAAACCTGCCCGGGAGCCTCGATCGTGCCGAGAATCTGGGTGGGATTGGCAGATGCATCATTGACCTTGTTGAAGGCGATCCATTGACCGGCGTCCGTTCCACCATCGCTTTGGTCGAATGTCAGCTTGGTGTTTTTCCCGACATTGAAAGTCTTCCAGTTCAGAAGCGCCTGCTGGGCGGTTTGCTTTACGGTCACCTGGGTGGTGCCGCCACTGGTGGTGCTCTGCACCGGCAGATTCGCTCCCTGCCATAACGTGGAATCGGTCCCTACGCGGGGATCCACTTCGAGGCCACCGGTAGCCAGGCCATCTGGAACGTCCGGCAGGGTCTGCGATGGATTATTGGGGTTCTGTCCGAGATTGTTGGAGCCGTTGTTTTTCGCCAGATTGCGGGCGGCAGTCTGCATGGCCTGCACGGCCTGGATCGCCTGACTGGTCTTTGCCAAGGTATCTCCCGGACTGCCTGCGGCGCTCGATGAGATCGGCACCGGAGTGTTGGTCGTGCCCACCGCACCGGCCGGCAGTGAGTTGGCCGGTGCGCCCCCACGTAGAATGTCACCCCCACGCACCACGATGGTGGTTGCAAGCGTGCAGACACATCCGAATCGAATGGCGTGTATGCGTGCAAAGCGGCGGGAGAGGAAATAGCGGCGGGGTTTCATGACGTGTAAACGGAAAAGGCCCGGCACGAATGCCGGGCAGGTGAAAATTATGGCTTCGGAGCAGTTGCGAGTTTCGACAAAGCGATCTCGTTGATGACCACAGGGTTCTCCTGGATAAGCTGGGAAAGGTAGGCTTGGCTGGCAGCTTTGACGCGTTCGGTTCGGACTTTTTCGGCAAGCCTGTCCCGAACCTCTTCGAAGGGCGGAGTATAACCTTCCTTCACATCCATCACCTTCACGATATGCCAGCCATCCGGGAGACGCAGTGGTGAAGCGATCGCCCCTTTCTGCAAGCTGGCGATCTTGGCTCGGATCTCCGGTTGGACCTGCTTTTCAAGCAACCAGCCGATCTCGCCTCCCTTCGATGCGCTTTCAGGCTCATCGCTATTCAAGCGGGCAATGGATCCGAAATCCGTTCCGGCATGCGACAGGCTCTTGGTAATTCCATCGAGCTTCACTTTGGCTTTCGTCTCCACCTCCTTGCCTCCGTTCTGCGGTGCAGCGATGAAGATCTGAGCGAGTTGATACTGCTTCGGCACGAAGAGGGAATCCTTCGCACCTTCATAGGCCTGCCGAAGCTCGCTTTCAGAAGGAGCGACACTGCTTTTCTCGGCTTGGGATTTGAGATATCCTTCCGTGATCGTGGAACGACGGACGCGTTCGATCTGGGCGGCGACATCCGGCTTCTGATCCCAATTCGCTGCGGTGGCCTCTTTGAGAACCAGCCGTTGGATCAACATGGTGCGCACCACCTGATTCAACAGGGCTGGATCTTTCGCGACCGTGGCGCGCTCACGCTCGTCGAGACCATCGAGAGCAGCCTTGATCTCCTGCTCCCCCACCTCGGTTTCTCCAATGCGGGCCACCACGCCATCCTTGGTTTCATGAGCAGCCTCGGCAGCTTGCAGCCCAACATCGGAAAGCCCGAGCATCCAGAGCCCGGCCACCGTCGAAACGAGATGAAGAGATGCCATTTTCATGATTCAGCGGTTCGCTTGCTCTGCGGCAGGCTTGGAGGCATCCGCCTTCTTGTCCGGTTGGCCTTTCTTCGCGGGAGCCGGTTCCGGCTTGATGCGGTTGTCCTCGATCTTGTCACCGTAGTCCTGCACCAGTGCTTCGATCCGCGCGCGGGTGATGCCGGTAAACGGCTCGCGCGCCGACAAGGCCTCGCCCACTCCGAACTTCGCGTAGCGGTCGAGGATCTCGTTGGCCGTCTTCGCCAGCGACACGTTCTTCGCACGCTGGTCCTCGACCTTGCGCCGCAGCACCGCGTTCTGGTCGCTGAGCTTCACCCGCTCGGCTTCCTTGGCGTTGGCCACCGCACTGGCCTTGGCGTAGCCTTCCTTCCACTTCTCCAAGGCTTCCTTGAACTTGCCGATGAGATCCTCCTGCGCCGCCACCTTGCCGGTGAGGTCCTCGATCTGCTTCTTCGCCGTGGTCTGGTCGGCCGCCGCCTGCTTGGTCAGCTTGTCGACCTGCGCGGTGAGTTCCTTGACCTTCGCATCATTCGCATCCTTCTCGGCCTGCAGGTTGGCCTTGTCGGTCTCGGCGGTGCGCAGTTGCAGCATCGTCGCCTTGAGTGATTCACGCAGCTTGACTTCGGCAGGGCTGGGACCATCGGCGGCGGGCGCCGCGGCCAACGGCAGCGCGAGGGCGAGGAGGAGAAGGAAGGAGCGCATGGCTTCGGGAGAGGAAGAGGAGGAAGATTTGAAATTTGAGATCTGAAATTTCAGAGGACGAGGGGTCGCACCGGACAGCCTCAGAACTTGGCGTTGAGGTCGAACTGCAGGATGTCGTTGCGGTAGGTCGGACCGGCGATCTGGTCCGCACTCATCCAGCGGGCACCGATCCGCACCGCCTTGCTCAGCGCGAAGTTCGCTCCGAGCGTGTAGCCCTTCAGGTTGGTGCCACCGCCGCCGAAGTCCGAGTCGGTCAGACCGTCGACCACCGAGTCGCTCTCGACGTAGCGGTAGCCGAGGTAGGTCTGCCAGTCGCCGAACTTCTCCAGCGCCGCATCCCCGACCACGAAGTTCACCATCCACGCGGTGTCGCCACCCTCGAAGATGTCGCCCGCGCCCTTGTTGTTGACCGCGAACTGCGCCACCGACGCCTTGTCGAAGGCCACGTTCTTGACGAACTCGCCGGTCAGCGACAGGCGCACGGGCTCGTAGCCGTCGTAGTCGAGGCGGCCGGTCACCGTCAGCTCGCGGAACGGCGAGGCCAGGCCGAAGTACTGCCACTGGTTGCTGTTGCCGTTGTTGTTGGACGGATCCTGTAGGATGTTGCGCAGCGGCATGTAGGTGTTGCCCTTCTGCGCGAACGACGGCCGCAGCCCGTCGGTGTCGCCCGCATCGCTGCTGGTGAGCGGCACATACGGGGTCGACAGCTTGCCCTTCACGCCATCGAAGTCGTAGAACGCCACGCCGAACTTGCCGGTGAGCTTCTCGGCGATCTTCCACTCCACGCCGATCTGGCCACCGTAGATGTACTTGTCGGTGCTCTCGAACTTGTCCGGACGGTTCGACGAGAAGTTGAAGTCGGTGTTGAAGACCGGGAACGCACCCGCGGTGGCGAAGACCTTGATGTCGTCGTTGAAGCGGAACTTGCCCTTGGCCGCGAAGCCGTCGAAGCCGAGGTCGTCGTCCCAGACGATGTCGGTGTTGAAGAACGGGTTGTCGAAGCGACCGGCGTAAAGGTCGACATCGTAGCAGCCCTGCTCGCCGAAGTGGTAGCTGAGGAAGGCGCGGTCGATCCAGATGGCATACTTGCTGAAGTTGCCGCCCTGGCCGTTGTTGGCGCCGCCGAGGCTCTGGTTGGGCGAGGTCGGCGAGTTGTTCTCGCCGGTGGCGAGGCGCAGCCCGGCGGTGAAGCCGTCGTCGAGGTCGATCTCCGCGCCGACCCGCGCGCGCAGGCGGAAGCGGGTCCGGTCCTGGTCGACGTTGTATTGCGGCGAGAACTGGGTGCCGGTGGTGTCGAACGGCGCGCCGGTGTTGATGGCGTTGAAATTCGGGAAGGCGCCGGTGTTGTCATTGCCCGACGGGAAGAAGCTGCCCTCCGAGCGGATCCGCACGTCGCCGAAGACCTTGTAGCGGCGCACCCATTCCGGGGTCGCGGCGGGGGCCGACCAGTTCTGGATCCGCGCCTCGGTGAGCAGCTCGTGCTTGATCTCCTCGCGCATCTGCTCCTTGACCGTTTCCGGGATGTAGGTGACGCCGACCTCGCCCTCCTGCACCGGCGCGAGCGCCTCCTGCTGCACCGCGGCCTGGACCTCGGCGCGCTGCTGCGCGCGGACGCGGGTGGCGTCGGCCTCGGCCTGGCGGATCATGGTGTCGGCCTCGTCCTTCGAGAGGATGCCCTTCTCGACCAAGCGGTGGATCAGGTTGATGGTGACGTTGTCGGTCGGCTTGGCGTCGCCTCCTACGGGAGTTTCCGTGGTTTCATCGCCCACCGGGGTGACGCCCTCGGCGGGGAGCTGGTCGAGCGACGGCACCGCGAGCGGTTCGTCCTCGGCGAACGCCGGATGAAGGGCGAGCGCGAGCAACGGGGCCAGACGGAGGGGGATGGAACGGACGGACATGGTGTGTGGGAAGAGAAGCGGAGAGGGACGATGGAGCGGAGGCGCGGTCGGAAACGGATCAGCGCGAGGCGGTGGAGGGCTTGGAAGCCGAGATGCGCATCACGATGGGCATCGGCATGTCCGAGGGGGGGGCCGAGGGAAGCTGCAGGCCGTTGAGCACGGTGGTGGCCGCACCGTCCGCGCCCTTGGCACGGCTCACCCGGCCGGTGGCGTCCACCCACACCCGGAAGGTGCCGCTGAAGGTGGCGTTGCGGGTCTTCGGATCACGCTGCAGGGCTTCCCGCACCGCGCTCTGGGTCTGGCCCGCATAGGCGTCGTACTTGCCGCCGCGGCGGCCGCCGGTGCCACCGAGACCGGTGCCGCCGCTGCCGACGGGGCCCTTGCCGGTGCCGTGGCTGAGGCCGAAGCTGTCGTTGCCGGGGCCTTCGAGGTTGGTGCTCAGCGCCGGAGCCGGTTCGGGCTCGGCCTGCGGCGGCGGCGGGGTGTCCTCGATCGCCTCCTGCTTGACCATCTCCTGTTTCACTTCCTCCTGCTTCGGCGGCTCGACCTTCGGCGGCGGTGGCGGAGGAAGCGGCGGCGGGGGCGGCAGAACGATGCTGATGGTGTCCACCTTCTTCGGCTTCGGCTTGTCCTCACCCTTCGGCGCCATGAACACCGCGCCACCCGCGATGGCCGCCAGCGCGGCCACCCCGCCGATCCACGGCCACGGGTTCTTTTTCGGTGGGTCGAGAAGTTCGTTGCTCATGGTGGGAAGTGGTGAGTGATCAGAAGAGAGGAAGAGGTCCTTGAACTACGATGTGGATGGTAGATCCCCCGCCCTCTCTTCGTTTGAGATTTTGGATTTGGTGCTTGGTGCTTTATTTGGCCTGCGTGGCGAGGCCGATCTGGCTGATGCCGAGGCGGCCCAGCACGTCGAGGACGTCCATCACCCCCTGGTACTGGACGGCGCGGTCGCCGCGCACCACCACCGGGAACTCGGGCGTCGAGGCCTTGAGCGTGCCGAGGCGGCTCTCCAGGTCCGCCAAGGTCACCGGCGTGGTGTTGAGCAGGATCTTGCCGTCCGGCGTCACCGTGATCGCCTGGGTCTTCGGACCGCCCAGCTTCGGCTGGCTCTTGCTGCCGCGCGGCAGGTCGATCTTCGTCCCCTTCACGCCCGCGGTGGTCATGATGATGAAGATCAACAGCAGCACCAGGTAGAGGTCCACCATCGGCGTGACGTTGATGTCGTCGTAGCTTTTTCCGTCGTCGGCTTGCATGGCGTGGGTCGGGGTGGCTGGGTTCAGACGGGCTCGAGCGTCTTGGGCACGGGATGCGCGTTGGCGTGCGCCTGGGTGGCGTTCACGTGCGGCGAGGATTCGCCCGCAGGGGGGTAGAACTCGGCCATCTTGGCGATAAACTCGTCGATGAAGACCTGCATCGTGCCCATCGACTCCTTGATCCGGCTGTTGAGGTAGCTGTAGATGAACAGCGCCGGGATCGCGACGATCAGACCCGCCACGGTGGCGAGCAGCGCGCTGGCGATGCCGGGGGCGATCGAGTTGACGTCGACCTCGCCGCTCTTGGCGATGATGGCGAAGGTGATCATCACCCCGACCACGGTGCCGAGCAGGCCGACATACGGGCCGCCGGCGATGCTCATGGTGAGGAACACGAGGCCCTTGTTGAGGTGGTGGTTCTCATGCACGAGCCCGGCGTCGAGGCTGGCGCGGATCGCTTCGATCGAGCGGCCGGACAGGCCCTTGGTCCGCGTCTTGTCACGCTCGAGGCGGTGGCGGATTTCCTCGGAGCCGATGTGGTAGAGGTGGTAGAGCGGCGACTGCTTGACCAGCGCCTGGGTCTTCGCGTCGGCCTGGCCGCCGAAGCTGCTGACATTGGCCTTGTCGCCGTGGTCGAGCGCGGTGAGGTCGCCGGAGAGTTTCTTCCACTGGTCGAGGAAGGCCTTGCCGCCCTTCTGGATCGAGTTGAGGTAGAAGAACTTCTTCACCGCCACGCTCCAGCCGACCAGGATCATGAGCACGCAGACGCCGATGGCCATCCAGCCGTCGAACATCATGTTCTTGGCGATGTCGCCGAAGAGCATGATGTGCTCGAAGGCGGCGCTGTGCTTGGCACCGGCTTCGCCGCCTTCGACCTCGCCGACGGCGACGGCCTTGGTCGCCGCTTCGGTCGTGCCCTGGGTGAGGGCGGCGAGCTTGAGCCAGCCCTCGGGGCGGGCGACGCGCGAGATTTCCAGTTCGTCGAGCTCGCCGTTGAAGCGCTCGGTTCCGGTGACAGGCGAAGCGGTGCCGCCGAGGAGCAGCGGCGCGGTGCTGGCGGGCAGGCCCGCAGCGAGCGAACCGGCGGCGGTGCCGTTGACGTAGGTCTTGATCGCCGCGCCCTCGGCGACGAAGGCGACGTGGCTCCACGCCCCGGCGGCGAGAGGCGCGCCCTCGCTACTACGGACGCCGTTGTTCTCGACGACCAGCTTGCCGTCGTTGAGAAGCACGCGCAGCGTGTCGCGGCTGAAGAGGATGACGTTGGGACGCAGCGCGGCGGGCTTGACCCACGCCGACCAGGTCAGCGCCTGGTTGGCGGTCCATTCGAGCGTGGCGGTGTTCGGGATGCTGACCGGCTCGCCACCGGCGAGGCGCAGGCCGCCGCCGACCACGGCACCCTCGGAGGGAACGCCGGGCTTGTCGCCGTTGTTCTTGGCCGGGGAGGAGTCGACCGGCGCGGCACCGCGCTCGGCGAAGTGGTAGACCAGCACGGTGTCGGCGTCGTAGGCCGGGGCGGCCGCGGGCGCGGCGGCTTTCGGGTTGCCGTAGTAGAGCGTGAACTTCGCCTCGCCGCCCTTCACCGCGGGCACCTTGACCCACACGAAGGCTTCGTTCATGAGGCCGTCGTATTTCTCGATCTGGTAGGGCAGTTCCTTGCCGTCGTCGCCGATGAAGCGCAGGTCGCTGCCGTCGTCCTTGGCCGTGGGGAACTGGAAGTTGCCGTCGTGCAGCCGCACCAGCACCGTCGCGGAACCGGCGTCGCCCGCGTCCTTCGCCGACACCGTCACCGGCTGGCGCTGCGTCCATTCCTTGTTCCACCAGTTCGAGGGCTCTCCTGCGAGGGCGTGCTGGGAGAAGAAGGTTGCGAGGAGGGGGAGGATGGAAGAGCGGAAGCGCATGGGAGTGCCGAGTGAACGGAATGGAAGCGAAGCGGACATAGCCGCAGGCAAATCAGTGATCAGAGAAGAGGAAGAGATGAAGACGGAGAGGAAGGATGGATGGTGCTTTAGAAGTCGCCCCAGACGCGGAAGGTGTAGAGCGGCTGGCGGTCCTGGCCGTTGCTGCGGCGCAGCATCGGCAGCCCGACGTCGAGCGAACCGTTGTAGTGGTCGAAGAAGCGCCCGCGCGTGCCGAGGCCGACGCTGAGCAGGCTACTGCCGGGGTCCTGCCCGGGCAGCGGCGACTGGATCGAGGTGAACCCGGCGTCGCCGAAGACGTAGAAGCGCCAGTCGTTCTCCGCGTCGTCCTTGCCGTTGCCGATCAGCGACGGGCTGCGCAGCTCCAGGGTGGCGGTGATGGCATCGTCGCCGAGCGCTTCGCTTTCGAGGTAGCCGCGCACCGTGCCGAGACCGCCCGCCGCGAACTGCTCGCTGTTGATCAGCGGCTGGCTCGACATCTGGCCCTGCACGCGGGCGAAGCCCTGCAGGCCGTACGGCAGGTCCTGGGTCCGCGACAGGTCGCCGCGGAAGTAGAGGAAGCTGCCCTCGCTCTTGTAGCGCTTGTTGTCGAACTCGTCGGCCGAGGCGCCCATCCCGCGCAGGTGCAGCGTGACCCCACCGTTGAAATCGGTCTTGCCGGTCCGGCCCTTCAGCGAGGCGGTGTAGAGCGCGGTCAGCGGGTAGTAGGTGATCGGCGTCTGCAAGGTCGAGCTGCCGGAGGTGAGGTCCTCGTCGAAGTGCTTGTAGTCGATCCCGAAGCTCAGCGACTGGTAGAAGTCCTTGCCCTGCGGCAGGGTCTTCAAGGCGCGCAGGCCGAGGATTTCACCACGGCCCGCAACCGCCAGCCCGCCGAGGGTGGAGACGTTGCTGTCCTGCTTGGTGCCCTGCAGCATCACGCTCCAGCCTTCGGAGAGCGGGGCGAGGTAGTAGCCGGAGAACACCATCGCGTCGTCGAGGTTCATCGGCGCGATCTGGAAGCTCATCCCCGCGGCGTGGCCGAGCTGCCACAGGTTGTCGTAGGAGATCGCGCCGTTGAGGCGCAGCTCGGTGGTGTCCGCGCTGTAGCGGTTGTTGAGTTCGAGGCTGCCGTGCAGCGGCAGCTGGTCCTTGACCTTGAGATCGATGTCGACGGTGCCGGGCTCGACGCCGGGGCGCAGTTCCGGGGTGACCGTGCGGCCGCCGAGCTGGTTCATCGCGACGAGGTTCTTCGTTACCTCGTTGAAGTTGACGGGCTTGCCTTCGGCCAGCGCCGGGGCCATGCCCTTGAGCTGCGACGGCGAGGTGTAGTTACCGCCCTTCACCCGCAGACGGCCGACGGGATTTTCGGAGACTTCCAGGATCACCGTGCCGCGCTTGATCTGCTGCACCGGGATGGCCACCGCCACCGCCTGGTAGCCCTTGTCATGATAGAGCTTTTCGACCGCCGCACGCGCCCGATCCACGTCCGCCGGCAGCTGCCCGGGACCCAGAAACGGATACACCGCCTCGCCGATCTCGGCATTGCCCACCACCCCGCTCTTCACCCCACGCACACGATACTCGCGGATATACATCGGACGCGCCTCGCCGGCCGCAGCATCCTGCGCGGACACACCGGTGGCCATCGCCACAGGAAAGGCAGCGAAAAGGGGGAGTCGGAAAACTGATCTGAAATCAAACATGAGGACGGCTCTGGCTAAGAGGAGATCCGGGAAATTATCGGCATCCACGGGGAACGCCGTAGGTCGAAAGTAAGGTCAATCGATCAATCGGAATGAGCTTCGAGAGCGACACGCTGGACATCGGCAAAGGCGGACCAACCCCACTTCGTGCGGAACAGTTCGTCTTGATAAGAAAGACCACGACGAGGAATGGCCGAAACAACCGGTTGCTCGGATGGAGCATCGTCCGGAACATCCGGATCCACTCTCTTCTCCACGCTCACGGTGAGTGCCACACCAGATGCACCCGCCACGGGATGAAACCCGCGGACAAGCACGGTCCAGCCATTCAAGTGCATCGCATTGCCGGGGGAGGAAGCAGCAACCGGCGAGAAAACTTCCACGCCATCCACCGGTGCAACGGCCGCCACCTCAGAGGTGACCTTGGGTTCATCCACCCCCGCCATCACGGACGCATCCGGTGTGGCACCATATTCATTCTCCTGAGAAAACTCCCCTTCCCGCCCGCGGGACGGAGCGACCGAACCCAAGCGGTCGGTTTCGTCCGTCCGGAATTCGCCACGACCGATCGAACGCTGATCCAGCGCACGCCGCAAAGGTGCGACCGCGTGATCATGGCGGCTCACAAACAGACTGATCGAAACCAGAACCGCAAAGACGGCGACAAGCTGGGAAAGTTTCATGGCAGGAGAAATCCAATCAGCCGATCCACCGGAGCGAGAGATAGCCCGGTGGACCGCGCTTTCTTCCGAATCACTTCGGCACAACCAAGCCGCCGTCCGTGAAGCGCTGGACCTTGAAGGTGCTGTCGTTGAACAAGCCGCCACCGGAAGGGGCGTCCACGTTCTTGATCTGGTCGCGCAGGGCGTTGGCGAAGGTCAGCTTCAGGCCGGTGAGACCACTCTGCGGCTTCAGGATGCGGTTGTAGAGCCAGGCGGTGTAACGGCCGTTCTGAACGTTCGAGTTGGTGAGATCCACGCCGTTGTATTTCAGCGCCACGCCGCGGTTCGCCAATGGCACCACGCCGTTGCCTCCGAGGATGCGGTCGGTGGCGTCCCCCGGAGTCACATAACCGATGTAGTAACCGGCAGTGGCATTCGGGTAGAGGAACTGGTTCGTCTGCGTATCCTCGTCGAAATACTTGCCCTTGTAGGCATCCGAACCAAGCGTGACCGTGAGGTTCTGGGCGACCAGGGCACCGGAGCTGAAGCCGCCGTTTCCGAGCGCGCTGAAGATGCCGCTGACGGTTTCTTCCGGCCACAAGGCGTGAGAGTTCACGGTACCGCCGTAGGTGATGCCACTGGTGGTGGTGGTGCCGGTCACGGATGGCTGCCACACCGACACACCGGTGGTCGTACCGAGGCCCACCTCGGTATAGGCACCGAAGCGCTGGCCGGCATCCGTATTACGACCAATGGCGTAGACGATCTTGTTCTGATCGTTGGCAAAGTCCCCGGTGAACTGTGCGAGAGACACCGAACCGGATGTATAAAGTAATTGGGCAAGCTGGGTGGTGATGTTCGCACCAGTGGTCGGGAATCCAGGGCTCGCATAGAAGCCAAGCGGAGACACGCCGACGATCTCTTCCACCACCGGGTTGTAGGTCACGCCCTCGAAGACGCCGTTGAACGGAGAGGTGGACTGGAAGTTGGTGGAGAAACCGAAGTCCGCCTTTCCGATTTCATAGTCCACATTGATCGTGGTGCCAGTGAGCGGACTTGGCACGCTGCCTGTGCCGGTGCCATTGCTGACCACGAAACGCTGGTCGGTATTGCCCGCAACGGCGGCCACCCCGGCGAGAGCACCGGCGTAGGAGACCTTGATGACAACCGAGCTGCCGTTGTAGGTGCCATTCCACGCTCCGAAGTTGGCCCCCGTAGCTGTGCTCAACGAACCGGAGGACGAAGTATTGCCATTGATGCCCTGGAACGTCCAACCGGACGCCAGGAGATGGGAGATCGCAGTCTGGGTGGCGACGCGGTCGCCGTTCGAGGCCACGATGCGGATGACGGTCTGACCGGAAGCGGTGCCGCCGAGAGCGAGAACGAGGGCGGCGAGGGCCGCGTTTTTGAACGGTTTCATGAGATGATATTTGGGAAAGGAAGTTTGGGAATTACGATGATTGCAGTGGATTCAGGCGGAGCGGCGACGGCGTGAGACACCGAGCAGCAATCCCGCGGCAGCGGCGACCGTGACGGAGGGCTCCGGCACGGGGGCGACCGTGGAGGTGAAACTGAGAACGCCACTGTCACTGATGGTGAAGTAGCCGGGAGAAGTGACACCGGTGGAACCGATGCGGTAGAGATCGAGAGCGGTTCCGGCGGTGCCGCTGCCAAAATCCCCCTCGATGCTGCTCCAGCCGCTGAGCGTGCCGAAGTCGGTCGTGCCAGCGGTTCCCACCTGCTTGTAATAGCTGGAGGCGCTGGACGAATTCGTCTGAAGCACGCCCGCATCATTGTTATCTGTGGAGGTGCTGCCCTGATAACCACCCAACCCTTGGAGCACCGGCGTGATCTGGTTCGCAGTGCTGCTGCGGTTCGACGAGCTCAATGCGATCCACGGGTCGCTGGGAATGCCCACCGTGGTCTGCTCCTTGGATGCATAGAGCGTGGGACTCGCTCCCGGAGTCACCCCGAAGATGCTCCAGGAAACATCCCCGCGGGTATTCCATTCCGAACCGTAGGTGGCTACGAGGTCCGCACCGATATCACCCGTGGAAAGCGTGATGGTGGTTCCCGGAGTGGCATCGCGGAATTGGGAATACTGCCCGAGATTGACGATGTAGGAAGTGGAGCTGCCTTGACCGTCGGTCGCGCGGAAAGCGACGAAGATGTCACCGGACGTGGGAGCGGCCACGGTGACCGAGGCCTCGGCGGTCGCGAGACCGAGGGCCACGCCAGCCAGGGCGAACCAAGTCGAACGCAGTGCTGTGGTTTGAATTTTCATTTGTCTTTCGAAGTGTTGGGGAATCGCTGGCTCGTGCGGTGTGCATGAGCCTGGGGGATGTGAGCGATGGACCGCCGCGTGCGCCTGTGGTCCGGCTCGGTTGCTTCAGATGGGAATCGGCCTCCGGTGTTACCGGTCGGGAAAGGTCAGTGTGCCGCGCAACGGCACGCCGTGGCTCATCGACAGGAACAAGTGGAGCGGGTCATGGACAAATGAGGTGGGAAGAGACGGAGAGGACGGATCACTGCGAAATCCGCACGCGATAAAAGCCATTGGGCTGCGCACGACGGGTGGCATCCGTATCCAGGAAAGTATGCAGGGCGCCCCCGGTGGAGACGTAGGTATCGACCGTGATCCACGAACCAGTCGCTAGGGTCTGCGAGGTACTCCACCGTGTAGGTGCGGGCGGAGATCACGTTGAAGCTCACGTGGATGCCATCGGCGGCCGGAGCTACGGATTGGAGGCGGAAGAAATCCGAGGCATCATTCGGGTTCGTTCCGGCCAGCGCTTCATCGGAATCCGTAATGCCATCTCCATCGGTATCAATATTCGGCGCGGTAGGTACAGACATTGGTGAAATGAACCGTGCCACTGCTGTTGATGCTGAAGCTGCCCACGGTGGTCACGCCGGAGGCGGCCACCCGGTGGAGATCCAAGATGGTGCCCGCTTCTCCATTGGCGAAGCTGCCCTCGATGCTGCTCCATTGGCTGAGAGAACCGAAGTCACTGGTACCCGCAGTGGCCACCTGTTTGTTATAGCTGGTCGCGTCTCCCGAGTTCGTTTGGAAGGTGGCCACCAGGCTGTTGTCCGTGGAGAGACGCCCCTTGTAGCCACCGATGCCCTGGATCACCGGGCTGATGTTGTTCGCCGTGCTGGAACGGGCGGTTTGCGAAAGAGCCGTCCACGCCGTGCTGCGGACGTTTACCTGGGAGCGTTCACGAGAACCGTAGACAATGGGATTGCCGTTGTTGGTACGAAACGAAAAGACGCCCCAGAAAAGATCGCCACGGGTATTCCACTCTTCGCCGTAGGTCGCCTTCAGATCCTCTCCGAGATCACCGAGGTTGGACACATCGAAGGAACTGCCTGCCGCAGCGGTGGTGAACTGGGTATCCACACCCAGCTTCACCAGATAGGAAGTCGAGGCTCCTTGACCACCGCTGGCGCGGAATGCGAGAAACACATCTCCGGTCACCGGATCCGGCACCGCAGGATTGTCTACAGCCAGAGCAGGAGCGGCCGTCAGCGCGAAGCCAACCCATGCAACAAGGGCATTTCGATAGAGGTTCATGGATTCAGCTCTAGAATTTTTTAAGCCGGATTATTTAAACCAGACTGTTTTGTATATTTAAAAGGCAACTAAAAGGGGAGGCGCGGTGAGGGAGGAGGTGGACCGGAGAGAGCGTGAGTCCGGCCACGTAGGGACACGGAGACACCGAGCAAACCCGGAACGACATCGTAAGCTCTGCCAAACGCTTCCCCTAGCGGAGGATCGCGGGCGATTCAGGCCGATCTCCCGTGAAAGCGGGTGGACTGGCGCTCAGAAGATGGGCCGTGCAGCTCCCTAAGCAGGGTCGATGCAACCGGACTGAATCAGCTCCTTACAAATCTCATCTATTTAGTGTAGATTTGAGGTAGGGCTGCGCGTTTCTGTTCCGACGGCCAGACCTTGTCAATTCGATTTCTACATTTTTAATCCGGATTCCCACTTCCCGGACTTCGAGCCATGATTCCATCAGCACGAATCAAAACGGGATTGGGCAACCTCGGTTGAAACCGCCAGCGAATCCCAATCAAGCAAGCTTTTGCAGCACGCCCGCTCCCCCATCCATCTGGGATTCTCCCTTTCTTTGGTCTACGCAATGGGCAGCCAGTGCCGCTTTGTTAGAGCAGGAAGCGGAATGGGAGCCTGAACATGGACGAACCACGACACAGGCCAACCGACGAGACACCGTCTCTTCAAACCATCGATCAACTGGCAGTCTCGTAAGGATTCGAACCGATATTATCCACTTATTTATAAGCCACTTACGTAAATACTGCCCATATACTGCCCAAACCAGCCGTTTAAACATTTGGCGTATTCCATTTTCTGCTGTTCACAGGAACACCAAGATGCTACCGCTGAATCTATGGCTGATGACTCTGAACTCAGGTGGAAGGTGACCCACAGGGAGAAGAATTTCTTCGTCGCTGCCGCGCGTCAAAAAGGCCTCACTATAGAAGAGTGGATGGTGCAAACGTGCTGGGAGAAGATCGGAGATAGTCCCGATCCAGTCAAAGCCGCCACAGAAGGACACCCGCTCAGGACGCCCCTCCCCCAGCCTGCCTGATGGCTCTAGACAGGCTTGATAGAGTCCGGCATGTCCATCGACGTCGCCAGCGGCTACATCATGCTTGAGCTTTGGGAAGACGCTCTGGAAGCCTTGGAGGATCTGTCTCCAGACGAGCGTTCTACTCCTGATGTAATGGTTCTGCGCCTGCGCTGCTGCCGTGGAATGGCTAAATGGGACCTCGGCTCCGTGCTGGCCGAATTACTGCGCCACGGCAACGAGGAGCACCGGCACGCCGCCGCTGAATTCTGGCATGCCCTGGCCGCTGCTGAGATGGCGGACGGCAATCTGGATTTCGCTAGAGAAGCGGCAAGGAAAGCGGCGACGGCATCGCCAGACGTCCGCCTCGCCATGCTCGACGATCCGGCCCTTGCCTCTCTCTGGTGATTGCCTAGTCCACGAGCGCGGGGAAAACCCGCTTCATCTCTGTGACCATCTGAACGGGTCGATTCCGCCATCCTCCGGGTGGTGGCGTGCCCATGTTGAGAACGTCAAAGCGCCGATCGATCGGGGCTCCGAGCGGCAGTGCCGAGAATGGCCCGCGCCGCGCTCTGAAGCGCCGTTCGATCACCGGCCCACAACGCGCGACCGTTTCCCATACCGTGATGTCCTCCGGAGCGGTCGGGCGGAAGGTGCCACGCTCCAAACGCGCGGCGGCCTTTTCAGCCACATCCGCCCGCAGCATGTAGGCCATACCATACGCGCCGGGCCTGCCGCCCGGCCACGTGAGCCCCACGGCGCGCGCATGCCGGTGGCGCGTGAAGACGCGGGCATCCACCACCACCGTGTCATCATCCAGCTTCATCGCATGCGTGGTCCCGTGGCGGCGGGCCGTGGCGGCGAGTGTGCGGCAAATGCCCGCCGCACAATCGGTGCCATTGAGATTTCCCCGGCGCGGGAAGGTCGTGGCGATGAGTTCAACGCCCTCGCTGGCCAACCACCCGCGCACATTCCCGGGCAGTGGCGCGGCGGCATCTTCGCACACTATGGGTATCATTCCCGCGCAGCGGGCAAGGCGCACCGTGTAGGGGATAATCAGTGCTCCCCCGGCATAGGTGAAGATGCAGGCGGGGAGTTTCATCGGGCGGCGGTGGAGCGCATGGCAAAGTGGTCCACGAGCATGTCACGGTCCCCGCTGGCGAAGCTCGCCCTCCGGATATGCGGAGAGATGGGGCCGGACGTCCATAGGCTGATAGCAACCGAACTGCTGTAGACGGTTGTCCAAGAGGCTGAATCGTAAGCGGCTGATTCCAGACGGATCTCTGCCGTCGTCGTGCTCGTGTAGGTGCAGGTGAATCGATAGCGGTCTCCCGTAGTGGCCAGATCCCCCGCCGTCACCGCCGCCCCAAGATCATGGGTGAAGACGTTGTAGGCATCGGCAAAGGTCCAGTTGGTCGCATTGGAATGAATCCAGTGAAAGGTTCCGCCGCCTAGGCTGATACCCACCGCGCCGTAGCCATTGCCTGTGCCGATGTCGGACACGGCGAACACAGCCTCCCACGTAAGACCCACGAGGGCGGAGAGCGGAAATTGCGTGGGGCAATCCAAGACGGTGAATCCCGATGTTCCGGAGGCTCGCACACGCACCACGCCATTGGCGAGGCCATCACCAGATTGCACGACGGTCTGCACCGTGTTGTCCCCGCCATACTGCCAGTTGAGTTGGCCGATGTTGTTGAAGCCTTGAGAGGCACCCATGAAGTCGTCGAACATCCAGAACGGCGGCAGCTTGCCCTCCTGAAACGAGGGAAACGGAATGTCGGTGATATCGTTCGTCACCAGCTCCACGTCCCCCGTCTTCCCCGCGACGGAGGTCACGGGAATGGGATCCGGTCCGGCCCACAGGATCGGACCGCCCTGGAGCTGGTGGAAAACGCCGGGGCTTTCCGTGAAGCCGATCGGCACGTAGAACACGCAGGAGCTCGATGCAGGCAGCGTATCCCCACGGAAAGGTCCCTCCACGCTGCCGATCACTCCCGGACTGCTCTCCGTGAGGACCACATACACCCATGAATCCATCGGCATGCCGGGCGGCATCTGCACGGTGAGGAAGAAGTCTTCCGCATCCGTGGCCAGATAGTTGGCCAATCCATAAGCCGTGGCTGAGTAGGTGCCTGACGGTTCATGCGGTGTGCCCTCCGTGCGGGTGGCCACCACGTCCGTGCCATCGCTCACGTCTGCGGAGCCGTCCGCATGGATGATGATCGACCACGTGGCGTCCACATCTCCCGCGTAGTGATCCGCATCGCTGGCGGAGAAGGTCTGGGTGGGCACGGTTGCGCCATTCGGCAGCAGTTCCACGCCGGGGAAAACATAGGCGCCTGGGTCCGCCTCCGGCGTGGCTCCTACGGTGAAGGGCGTGCCGCTGGTGTAGGTGGATTCCCCGTAGGCGGTGGAGGATAGCACGAACGTGCCGGTGGGTACGAACGTGGTCGCGAGAGTTCCAGGTGGTGCGGAGGCCAGCACATCCGTTCCATCATGCAGGTCCACGGAGTCATCCGGATTGAAGGCCACCGATGCCCCCGCAAAGAGCGTGCCGGCAAAGCTCGCTGGATCATAGGCCTTGAAGTAACCGGAGGGCACCAGCGTATTCGGTGCGCCGGAGATCCGCACATTTCGCCCGCTGCCGCCGACGAAGCACTCCGGCTGATCCGCCACGAACTGCCGCGCTCCGCTGCCATTGGGCGAGGGTGCGGAGAGGCCGCTGATGGATTGATCCGCCACGAAAAAGGCCTGACCGGACCGGAGCCCGATCACCCATCCCCCGGCGCACCGGATGTTCTGATCCGCCTCTACGGCGCACTGCCACTGTTTCATAGGTAAACGATGTTGTCTTGAGAGGTGCGGCGGACACGGGAGACGAAGTCCGCGTAGGAAAGCCGCGCGGGAGCCCCCAGCGTGAGCGTGGTGCGGCCGGTGGAGAGGTCCAGCTCCTCGCTCTGCACGAGCGCCTTCATGGCGGCCAACTCCGGCAGCGAGCCGGTTAGATTCACCACGCAGCCACGGTAGCGGGTGCTGCCTGCTTCCTGCTCCGCCAGCGTGATGGTGCCCACGTAGGGGACGAACCCCTGCGACTCCTGAAGTCCGGCGGCGAAGCCGGGGGGCGGGCTCACGAATCCGTAATCCGCATCCTGATAGATGGTGGTGGCGGCTGGGTAGGACGCGGAAACCGCCCATCCCTCTACCTCGAACTGATGCCAGAACAGCGCATACTTGCCATGCAGGCGGAAGCCACCGGAGAGGCTGTTACCTTTCTGATAGAAAGAAACGGCAGACCACCACGATGGCAGTGAGTAGGAGGCGGTGATCGTGCCGTAGTTCGCCCCGCCGTAGTCGTATTCCTTGAACTCGTAGGAGAGCTCCCCGGATATTTTCACCTTCGTCCACGTGATGCCGGATTTCTTGAAGGCCCACTCTGGAGGGTCTTCCGTGACCAGCAGATACTTGTTGGTCAGGCTCACCGGCTTGAGGGTGTTCGCGTCCACGATCGCCGTGGCAACCGGCGTCACGCTGTAGCTGGTAGAGGTGGCGGCGGAGGTGGTGGCGTAGTTGTAGCTCGTATTGAGCTTGAGGGTGCCATCCTCCGGAAGCCCGCCGTAGTTCGCGCGCGCCTGCACGATGTTGCTATCCCGCGCCATGATCCATGCGGCCAGCAGAGGGTTGGTGGTGGGAGCGGTGGTCTGGATGCTGTAGCTCTCCAGCGTGTCATTCGGCAGGTTGAAATCCAGCTCCTCCCCGGACACCGTGAGCACGTGTGACTCCGCATTGCTGGGCGGATCTCCGGAGCCCACCACGTAGCTGTTGCCACTCGCCGGGCTGCCGCCGGACCATGCGGGGGATACCGTCGCGGTGCGCGTGGAGCCCACATAGGCGGTGATGGTGCGGGTTTGTCCGGAGACGGCGCCGCTGTTCATCGTCACCGAGCAGCCGTTGTAGGCATCATCAATCGAGGAAGCGGCGGACTTGAGCCGGACCGTGGTCGAGCTGCCGCCCTGGGCATTCCCGTTGCTGCCGGACAGTTGCTCCCCCCAGATGCGTTTCCCGCTCGCATCCCGTTTGACGTAGGGTGTGCGCACGAATGCGGCCTTGAGCTCGATTTGCGGATTGACACTCCACCCCAGCACCGGGGCTGCTCCTACCGCCAGCGTCCGCACTGTGGCGGTGGAACGGCGGGCCGTATTGATCGTGGCAGACGTGGTGGAGTAGTCGAACCACGGCATCACATCCGGAGTGAGTCGTGCCAGTTCGGACAGCACGCCTGCGCACGTCGATTGATTGAGCGTGATCTGCGGGCATGGGAAGAGCGTGGCATAGCTGCCGGAGGTGATCGGCGCGCCCAGGGCAATGGCGCGGGAAACGGCAGCCGCAAACGAGGTTTGGAGGGACTGCTGCGGAAACGCGAAGGACACCCGCCCGGAATTGGTGCCCGCGCTATCCGTCTGCCCCGTGACCATCGTGAGACGATCCAGCCACCACCACGCGCCGTAGACGGTCACGCTTACGGTTTGCATGGCGATCGAGCGTTGGGCGATGCCTTGGAAGAATTTCACGCCGTTGCGATAGAGCGTCACCTTCTGGCCGTTCTCCGGTAGGATCTCCGTACCGGGAGCGAGCCCTGCCAACGGCACCGAGTAGGTCAGCGTGTCCACGTCGAGAGCCTTGAATGAGACCTTGGCCCCGATCGCGCCGACAGCGTCGAGATCGCGCACGGTGGCGTCCATCGCCTTCCCTGTCTCGCCTTGGATGGTCCAGAATGCTGCCACGGCGGAGAGCATTCAGCAGCGCCCGCTTTTCTGCACGGCAAGCGGGTGGACTAGTCCGTGGAAACCGTGGGCTTGATTCCAACCCTCATTCGTGGGACGGATGAGGCATGCAACGTCATGCCTCCGTCTTGCTTCTGGCGCTTGCCCTCGTTTCCTGCGATAGACAGGAGAAGGTTGGCAGTCTTGTAGGCCCGGCATTTGATGAAGCGCAGACCAAGGCGGCAAGCGCGCTAGCTCGCGCAAAATCAGCCATGATCCGGATGGAGGAGCTTGACGCGTCAAATACGCCGTCGACTGCGCCAGAATACCTGAAATTGAAAGTCGAATTCGATTCGGCTATGGAAGAGGCGAATAAGGCAAACTCCGCAGCCTCTAAATATCACCAAGTCCGCTGAGCTGATTTCTGGATCTGATTCTGATTGCTGAGGGCGTTAATTGCATTTTGGAGCATGGTGTTCTGCCCTTCAAGAAGGGCTGATCTGCGGGTCAACAATTCAGTGCTCTTTTGAAGCGCCGAAACCTGCTCCTGAGTGCTGGACGTAACCTGGATGATTTGCTGCTGTTGGGAAATGAGCGTGTCATAGAGGGGCTTTGTTGCGAGCGCCTGCTTCTGGAGTGTGTCCAGCTCCTTGTAAGCGGCATCGGACAACGCCTTGTCTGTCTTGATCTGACCAATGAACGCTCCCATCTGCTCGCCTTGAGCGGCATCAGCCACATTGTCGCTGAGAGTTCTAGCCAAGGCGGCAAGTGATGCTTTGTTTGTGGCAAGCAAGGATTTCCCGGACTCCTTGAGATCCTCGGAGATGATCTTTTCCGCCTGCTCCGCGTAACCTTTGTTCTTTTCCCCGAGTTCCAGAGCGAGTTGATCGAAGCGCCCTTTCCCCTCAATGGAGATTCGCTCCTTCGTGGAATCCACGCTGCCCATGAGGCCGGTGAATTGGTCATTAAGTAGAGATACCTTCGCGTCTGCTTCGTTTACTTTGCGCTGCTGCGCGTCCAGTTCATCCTGAGTGCTGCGCTGGTCGTTGCGCATATTGGAAAGCTTCGTCTCCTCTGCATTCAGATTGCTATGGGCTGTGGCAAAAGCTCCTGCGAGGGTCTTGAGCTGGTCCACGAACGCGGTAAGCTCGTCCTTCGCATCGCCGATTACATCCGCACCGCGCAAGGTGGTGGTATCCTGTCCTCGGCGCTCCGCGTAACTGATCTCAGATTCACGGCCTGTGTTTGCCGTCTGCCTGCGGGCTTGATTGATTCCTTGCAGGGTTTTCAGAGCGGACACGGCAAGTTCGATCTCTATCCGCTCGTTTGCGAAGATGTTGGCTAGATTCCCATCCCTGATTTCTCGCAGTAGCTGCCTGCGGTTCTCAATCATGAATTGGGTCTGTTTCACCCATTCCTTGGATTTTTCGATTTGCTCTTGTAGCGCTTCTTTGGCTTCTCCGTAAGCCTTTACCAAGTGCCTTACCCCTTCGGTGATTCCACCGATGATGCCTAAAACAGGGTTTCCAGTTGCGATGAATGTTTGCAAGCCCGTGCCAAACGCTCCGATTGCAGTGCTCCCGGCGTCTAACGCTTTCGCTGCTGGGGTCCCCTCCTTGGTGATCCCTCGCATGGCCTCAACGGCTTGGTTGACATGATTGAGAAACGTCGTGGCGACGAAAGATTTGGCCGCGCGATTCACGATTTCCATGGAGGAAGCCTGCTCCTCTGCGGATTGTTTCGCCACTCTCGCTTTAGCCTCTTCCACGTCGGCAGCCATACGGGCAGCCTCGGCTGCCGCATGCTCTGCATCAACCAAGTCCTGTTCCGCCTGCTCAGCCTCGCGGGCCAAACGGATTTGCTCCTTGCGCGCTTCTGACGCACGTTGGGCATCGCGGGCATTGACCTCATCCCATGTCGGCCCTTGTCCTGCACGCTCCTTGCGTGCGGCATTCTGTTCTTGTCTCCAGCCCTCGAAGTCGTCTCCATTGCTGCGCGGCTGGTCCGCATAGTCATTGATTTGTGGACTGACTTCCCCGCCCTTCTTCTTTGCCTCTGTCACCTTTTCTTGAGCGGCGGCCTGCTTTTCCAGCGCGGCTGTGGCCTGGTTGATCGCTGCCGCTTCTTGGGTGGTCTTTTGAACCACCTTATCCATATCGGATATGGTGCGCTCCGTTCCATCGACAATAATCTGAATCTTGAACTGTTTATCGGCCATGGTGGGCGATGGGTTAGAGTTTCATCATGCGCCCGCAATCGAACTGGTAGTCGGTCACGGTCTCAGCCCCGGCTCCGTTGGTCACGGGCACGGGCGTAACGGTCCGGAGAATCGCCACAGGAAATTGATAGGCATTCGCGCCTCCGTTGATTTCAACCTTGAGCGTCTTTTTCTCCTTCACCTGTAGTGAGGAGAGATGATCGCATATCCAAGTCCGCATGGTGGCATCGTCCGCGTGCTCCCGCAGAACCGAGAACCGAAACGGCATCTGCACGAGCCCGCGCCCGAAGTAGTCCATGGAGTCCGCACCTGTGTAGGGGGCATTGTCCACGGACTGGCTCCATGACATCTGCGGTTCGTCCACAAGATCGTCGCCGAAATCGACTGGTCCCATTTCAGACGATCCACCTAGATCGTAGGTGATCCGCCAGTTGCTCCCGATCGTTGAATTGAGGTCGCCCATGGGGGTTACGGGCCGGGAGGCGTTGGAGGCGGCGAGTAGGTGTCCCTGTAAACGTTGAGGCTCGCGCCCCACCGGCCTTTATCGCTATCCGCCGACAAGGTGAGATCGTCATCGGTAATCACGAACACCGGCACGAATGGCTCTCCAACGCCCGCCGAAGTGTGGAGCGCGGTATAGGTTGGATCATCAATGAAGGCGGGAGATCCCATCCCACGCAAAACCGCACAGCTCACGTTCCAGAACTTCGCGTAGGTGTCATTGCGCGCCCACACCTGCCCTGTGACCAAAACAATCTCGTTGTTCTGAATCGCGGGAGCAAGGCGGGTCCCTCCCTCTCCGGGAACGGCAGGCGATTGACCGTCCGTGGTGAGCTCTCCGGCACTGGCGTCCTCGATGATGGTCATGCCGAGAGAAACCGGCAGCGGCAATGCCGCAATCACCTCCGCCAGTGCGTCCGAGCTGGCGGCAATAGCGTTCGCCTGAGCGGTGCTCACGGGCTTGTTTGCGTCACTGGTATCGTCCACGTTGCCAAGGCCCACCTGGGCTTTCGTGACAGCATGGGGATTGTCCGTGCGGGAGGTGTGGGCGGAGAGATTGGACGCGGCGGTGCTCGCCACGCTGGTATCTGCGGAAGCGCGGGCGGATGCTTCTGCCTCGATGGCATCCGCGTTCGCTGTATCGCCCGCCTCTCGTTCGCTCGCCTCTGCTGAGATGGCGGCGGCATTGGTGGCGTCCCCTGATTCCCGCGCGGTTTCTTCGCTGGCGATCTGTGAGCCAAGGGCGGCCTCGGCTCCCGTGGCGCGGGTGATCTCTGCGGAAAGATCGGCGGCCACGGTTTCATCCACCGGCCCGGTAGGACCTTCCGGCCCGACGGGTCCTTGGTTGACGACGATGAGCACGGCTCCGCCGGAGGTGCGGACGATGGTTGGGGAATTGGCCATGAGGATTTATTGGATGACGCCGGTGAGAAGGACGGAACCACGGATCAGCACGGAAGGGTTGCCGTCCGCATCGGTCATGATGAGGTTCCACGCCGCCCGCTCTGGCAGCGCGGAGAGTTCTTCCGCCGTGGCGGAGATGATGACCTTACCGGCGGCTTCATCGGTCTTCGTGACCGTGAGAGTCACGAGCGGATCCACACCAGCGGACGGACGGATAGCGGCGGCAAGGCCAATGTCCACGAGGGAGAACGGCGTGGACGCGTCCGCCATGAGTTGCAGCTCCAGGCGGAGCGGCAAACCCACGTCGATATCCAACGGCATTTGCGCGCCGGTCATGAGCTTACAGGGTGGTGATGGGCGCGTCCGGGGCGGTACCGCTACCGTTGGCCATGGTGATGGCGCTGAACGTCGCCATGGTCCCGCTGCCGTCGTTGCCGAGCTTGGTTTGCACGGAGACAAGGGCGGAGACGGCGGGCGTGTTCTTCACCGCTGCCATGACCTGCGCAGCGGTGGCGCTGGCCGGGCCGGTGATGACGATGCCAGTTACCGGATTACCAGTGGTGGCGACCGCAACGGACGAGTAGGAGCCGCTGAATGTGCCAGCGACGGTCTTTCCGTTCCCCACAGTGCCCGGCATGTTCCAGGTGAACCGCAGGTCATTGTTGTTCCCGGACATCGCCGTCTCCACATAGGCGGAGACGGCGGATGCGGCGGCGGATGGATACACGGTCTGGACAGGAGATGCGACGCTCATGGGTGCTAGTGGCCTCAGTTGGCCTGATAGGTGTTGAGGTCCGCCTCGATCAACTCGATGCGGTAGGTGATGGCGGAGACTTCCGGACCGGCATCTGACGGAGTATCAAGCGTGAGACGCGCCCAGAACTGCCACGCCTCCGCGACGGTCTGGGTGTCCTCATCCACCATCTCGATGAGCGCCACGCCGAGGATGTCCGCCTGGCGGTCTTCCATCGGCACCTGTGGCACCCCGGCGACGACGGCGGCATTCAGGCCGTTCTCAAGCTGCTTGAGGATCGAGTTGGTCTGCACGGTGGTGCAGACGAAGGACATGCCCCGGAGGCTCTTCTTGGTCTGCTCCTCGTAGCCCCCGGATTCACGTGGGACTTGGCGGGTGCGGTCCGTGACCTTGCGCTCGCGCTTGACGGTCTCCGTGTCCTTGAAGCGCCAGTCGGTGTAATCGGAGGGGCTGGAAGGCCAAGAGTCGATCGCAACGGGAGTCCCGCTGATAACGGTCCCAGCGGGGATGAAGGAGACGAACGCGCCTTTGAGCTCGTCACGCTGGAGGGAATTTACGGTGCCCATGGTGGTAGGTGGTGGGTGAGGATTTGGGGATCGATAGAGTTTCTCGGCCACGCCATCGGCCACGAGCGCCTTGGCTTGCTCGGGTGTCACTTCCTCGATGCGTCCGGATGCCTTCTTGTGGCCGTTGATGATGGTGCCGCGCGTAAGCACGCGCACACGCACGGTGGAGGTGGCAGCCGGAGTGTCCGGGGCCTTGGCGGGAGTGGTGGAATCTTTATCGCTCATGGTGTTTGGAGTTTGGGGATCTGAACGGGAAGCTGCACGGGGATGCGGTGGACTAGTAGGGATGGGTGCTGGAGGATCGCTGCGCCCTGCACCACCCAACGGTCCTGCAGGTGGGTCTCGCGGCCATTCACGAGCGGGCGGTAGTCATCGAGGATCTGGCAGACGAGCTGCACCACCTCATCCGCCGCCATATCATCCCCGGAGATGATCGGCTTGCTCCACACGGTGATGGTGAAGACACCATTGAAGCGCGGGCCGGTGGCGTTCCTGTCGCCGCGGTCGGTGCCGGACCAGGTGACGAGGATAAGATTCCCCACCGACTGGCCGACGACCTTCTCCAGCTCGGATTCGAAATCGCGCTGACGGTCCACATGGATGGCGATGGTGCCGAACCTGCCGGAGTCCCGCAGTACCTTCGCAATCTGATCGCAGGTATCGTAGAAAACGCTCATGTCAGGTTATTGGGAGAAATCGAGGTAGGGCGCGCTGCCGTAGGAAACGCTGGCGGCACCTGGGATGGCTCCACTGCCATCCGCTGCGATCACCACGTCACAGGTGGCGACCGCATCCAGGAAGGCGTGGGCTTTATCCAGCTCCGCCTTGCGCATGTCCGTCTCCCCCTCCGCCACCGGGAAGGAGGCGACGAGGGACGCGCGGGCGATGGTGACGGCGGCGTGCAGACACTCCTCCGGGATGGTGCCGGACGGCCCCATGGCCGTCGCATTCACGCGGCATGTCAGCACCTTCGCGCGGACCATCGACACGGTCTGCCGGATGATCTTGTCGATCATGTCGAAGTCCTGCGAATTCTTCGCGGCGGCGATGTAGGACTGGAACTCCAGATTGGAGAGCCGGGCCTTGATGTCATCCGCTTCCAGGGTGATCCATGCCATGGCGGTGAAAAGGAAATGGCCCCGCCCGCGTGTCCCAACGACGGACGGGGCCAAGTGCGAAGTACCAGCAATTACCCTTAGAAGAGGAGATTGACCGCGAACGATGCGGCCAGCGTGCCAGGAGTGGACGTTGCCGTCTGCTCCACGCGGATGTAGCGGCGGCAGCCGACAGGCAGGCGGAAACGCAGCGTCTTCGCAGGGAAGCCGGTGCCGCCGGTGCCGGTGTAGCTGTAGGCCACAGCCGGCTCCACCGCAGCGAAGGAGCTGTTGTCCGCCGAGTCCTTGAACGTGTAGGTCAGGGCCTTGGAATCGGACAGACCCGCCTCCGCCGGGAGGACGAGCTCGACGACGACGTTTTCAATGTCGCCGCCCGTCAGTTGCTCCAGGTCAAAGGCGGTGGAGTTCGCGCCCGCCGCAGCATTCGCCTTGGTGGTGGAGAAAGCGGCGTCCCGCTGGTTGCGTGAGAATTCGTAGCTCATGATAGTGAGGTGGGGTCAGGGGTTCAGGCGATGGCCTCGGTATCGAGGATGCTGTCCGTGCAGATGATTGGAATGCCTTCGTAGTCCGTAGGAGTCGGCGCGTAGGCGGAGCCACCACCCAGATCGTTCTTCCCGGTGCCACGCAGGGCGGTCTTGGAAGCGCGATCGGTCTGGAGCTGCTTGCGGGACCGGCGCGTCATGAAGATGGCGTCCGGGGTGAAGCCCACAGGGAACTTCGCGAGGAGGTCGGAGAGCAGAGCGTCCGTCAGGCCCTTGCCGCTGTCTGCGGTGAGGTTTTTGATGCGGCCAACGGCGTAGGGATGGACGCACTGGAGTCCGACCCAAGCGGTGAGCTCGGAGACATAGGCGGAGTAGTTGCCGCCGTTATCATCCGTCATGGTCTGGACGCGGAACGGGTCGAGCTTGAGTCCCTTGCCGCTGCCGTAGATCATCTGTACGAACTGCGGGCCGAACTTCACGGCATAGACGGAGGAGCCGGTGCTGGCGGTAGTACCGGTGGCATCCACGGTCATGGCCGAGCCTTGCAGGGCGACGATGGACTGGAGACCGGGGAAGCCGGAAGCGTCCGTGTCGGTTCCGTAGTAGATCTGCTTTCCGACGTTGATCGCGGCAGAACGCATGACGCCCTCCGCCTCAATCGCCTGATAGGCTGGCGCGCCGTCCTCGTAGGCGTCGCAGACGGCTTTGTCAGCGGCAACCGATCCTCGGAAAATGAAGCACTCCACCAGCTTGGTGGTGAACTTCGACTTGCCAGGAGTGATCCCGGCGTTCGCCTTAGTGAATCCGGTGTTCGGGAGGGCCGAGCGGTCCACAGTCCGGAAGGACGTGCCGTTTACGGTGCGGGCCGGGAAAGTGGCGAGCTCCGGGGCGGCAGTCATGACGGACTCAATGAGTCCGACTTCCTTGGCGGAGCCGTTCAGCTTCGCAATATCAAGAAGAGTGATCTTGCTCATGGTGATTCTGAGTGAGGGTGATGGGGTTCAGTTGGTAGCGGACTCTTCAGCAAGAGCAGCGGTGACGCGGGCGAGGCCGGTCGGTTCCTTGTCTCCGTCTTTGGTGGTGGATTCGCCCGCCTTGATGACGGGCGTGGTCGGATCGCCCTTCTTCTTGAAGGTTCCGACGTAGGCTTCCACGAGCGGGTTTCCGGCGAGGACATACTCGCGCAGGTTCTTTGCCTGCTCCTCGGTGACGTGATGGGAGGCCTTCACGGCGGCCACCCGCTCATCAGCGGCTTTCTCGGCAGCCTGCTTGGCGGCCACGGCGGAGTCTTCCTTTTCCTTCTTGAGGGCGGCATTCTCCGCTTCCAGCTCGGCAATCTTCGCATCCTTGTCAGACGCGTCGGATTTGGCGTTGGTGATCTCTTCATTCATCGCGGCCACACGCTTGCGCGCGGTTTCGGGATGATCGGCAAGGGCGGCTTCCTGTTCATTGAGGAGCCCGCACTGTACGAGTGGGTTCATCGGTATCGGGGTGTTGGTGTCGGGTTCGGAAGCCGCACCCGATTGGTCGGAGGCGGCAATGCGAGGGATTTCCCGGAATGCGGGCTCATTCACGAGCGAGCCGATGGAGCCGTAGAGCGGCAGGCCGACTGGCACGCCCTGCTCATCCATCATGAATTCCGGGGAGAAATAGCTGTAGTCGCGGCCTTCGATGGCGGCCTTGCCGGAGCTGGTCCAATCGATCGCCAGCACGAGGCCCTTCCCGGTCTCGTAGCGGAATGCCTTGGGGATCGCGGAGGCAGCGCCTTTGCCTGCGTGGTCGAAGTCCAGGTGCGGGCGTACATTGCCCGCCATGCGGTCGTTCAATTCCCGCTGGAACTGGGCGGCGACTTGATCGCCCTTCGTTGCGTCGAGATTGACAGTGACGCGCTTCGGCTTGCCATCAACGGTCGGAAAGATGCTGTGCGACCCTTCCGGGATGTAGACGATCTCTGTGGGAATCTCGCCAGTGGCGTTCCCGATCGCTGTCCCGAATGATGCACGAACCTGCATGCGCCATCGTTTCGCCGATTACCCTGATAGGATCGAATAAATCGGGTGGACTAGTCGGTATCCAGCGAGGCAATCCACGCATTCGCGGATGATTCCAGAATCTCGCCAATCCTTGTATCCGTGGGCAGAAACGATGGGTCCGGCTTGTGGCGGGTCACGGTCCGCAGCACGTAGTAAAGGCGTCCGCCTTCGCTCTTTTTGAGAGGCACGACGATCTTTTGACCCTTGCGCTTGCCCCGGGTGGATATCTTCTCGCGGCCAGAGACGAGGAATCCCACCGTCTCCTGTCCCTTGGCCTTGGCGATGAAGGCGAGTAGTCCGGCTACTGACGGGCGTTGGTAGGAACCGCCCTTGATCGGTGCTTCCTGAGTCGGGATGGCAAGCGCCTTGGTGGGCTTGCCCTTGTTCGGACCGGACAGGGCGAGACCTTTGCCAGGGCGAACCTCGCCACCGTAGTAGCGTAGAGAGACGCCCACCTTCTGAAAGGTGAGAAGCGCATCCTTTGCAGTGGCCTGCGCATCGATCGATTGCGCCACCTGCTGCCAGTATTCAATTCCCGGATCCTGTCCCGGCACCTTCACCGTGGTGATGTGATCGATGATGGCCGTTCGGAGATCAAAGGCCATCGTCTCCATGAGGTCCTGCCGCTGCTCCAGGCCAAGCGCTATTGCCCGCAGCTTCGCGGACAGATCCTCCTTGAATGTGACTTTGACGATCATGCCTCGCGCACAGTGAGGGTGACGCGCTTGTTTTCCTCGTCGCGCTCCATTCGCTCGATGATGAAGGCTAGTCCGCCGACGTAGACGAAACCCGGCTTGCCCGGGCGGATATCCCGCACGTCGATCGCCTTTCCACTGGGAGTCACCTTCATGGAGACGGACCAACCCTCTGGCGCTTCGATATCGTCATGAGTTGCGGCCTTGTCCTCGGCGAATGCCCATCCAATGATCGCGGCAGGAATGGCGATGGCGACACCGATCGCCAGTTGCGCAAGCCACTCAGCGGATGCGCTGAACACGCGCCACACCGAGCCCGGAGCATCCAGCGTCTCAATGCGGGAGAACAGGCGCAGAAGGTGGAAGGAATCGTCAGGGGAAACCTCGGTCCGCCCGCCATCCCACCGATCGAGAGCGGCGCGTTGCGGGAGATCTGTGAATCCCTCCGGCATGGGAGAATCCCACACGGCTTTCAACGCCGCCGCCGTCATGGGCCGCGTGCCGTTGGGATCAGTCATGAGGATGCGGTTGCCATCGATCCGCGCTAGTCCACCAAGGTCCTTGGAAAGTTGCTCCCGCAGCTCTGGCCGGTTGATCTCTTCCAGCGATGCCTCCGCTGTTTCGTTAAAGGATGGCACAGGCGCGGCGGGCTCCCGGTCGGCCCCGGGTGATGGCAGCGGAATCGGATTGTCCGGCGATCCTTTCGGAGCGGGCTCTTTCGGCTTTGGTATCGGTAGCAGCTCCAGCTTCTGGGCCTCTTCCCGTCCCACTGGCTTCACCCCCATGCCGGAATTGAAATCGAACGGCGGGTAAGGATTGGAGAACCGGGAAAGCTGGGTCCAGATGGGATGATCGATCGGCGCCACCTTGTCAGTTGGGTGCGCTCCCGGAGTCTCATTGGTGGCGGCGTAGGCGGCCTCCCACCTCACATCCCAGTCCCGCGGCTCCATGCGCTCCGCCACGCGAACCATGCGTTGCGCCGGATACGTGCGCCGGACCTGCATCTGGTGCAGCCACGCGGAGTAGCCGCGCGCCATGTCCACATTGGTCCGGAAGATCACCGATAGCCGCTCCAGTGAGGAGAGATCCTCCAGCCCGCCTTCCTTCCCCGGTTCCGGCTTGTAGCCGTATTCATCCAGCAGCCAGTTCCGCGTCCGCGCGATCGCGGTAGCCTCGTCGTACTCGCCGTTCAGGACCGCCTCTGTCTCGTCGTAGAACTTCTGGAGGATGCGGACGTCCTTCACCTTGGAGGAGAAGAAGGCGCGCTCGCGGATCTCCCGTGTGAGCTGTGTGGAGAGCTCCTCCGAGTTCATCCAGGTGGGCATGATGTCCCGGTCCTGAAACGTCTGGAGCGCCGTGCGGCGCGCTGGCGTGGGATCAGCCATGGGAGGCGAGTTCTTCCTTCATGGTCTCCTCCATCTCCTTGGCGAGGCTGGAGACGTTCGCCTTCTGGATCTGCCCGAGCAGACCGGCAAGGGTATCGGCCCCCTTCGCTTGAGAGGCTTCCAGCCGCGCCTTTGTTTCATGAGGCTCAGACCCGCCCGACGCAGGATCTCCCTGCGCACCATTCGGCGACGGCTGGAAAAGGGTGGCTCCCTCGGCGGGCTTGGCCACGCCGAGAGCTTCGTAAACGTCATCCGCCTCCATCGGCAGGCGGACCTTGTTGAGGATGATATCCATGCGCTCCGCCTCGGCCTTGAGGTCCTTGGGCTCTGCCCAATCCGGGAAGAACTCCGGGAGGTTGTCCGGCACGAAGCCCGCGTTCCAATACCCCCACGCAGGAATGAGCTGGCGGGTGAGGATGCCGCCCACGTAGTCCGCGATTCCTCGCACCACACTGCGCTTGGTATCCGCATGCACGTCGCCAAGGGCGCGGCTGCCGCCATTCTGGGAGACTCCGGAGGTGAGCGTCTGACCCAGCATGTATTGTTGGCACTGCTCATCGGCGAGCTTGAGGAGTTCCGCTTGCGGCAGGTTCTGGGCGGTCACGGAGTTCTGGGGGAATTCCAGGGTGGTGCCTTGCTTGGCGATTCCCCAACCGGCGTTCCCAAGGTTCGCCATCATCTCGGCGAGGCCTTCTTTGGCACCATCATCGGCGTAGGTAGCCCATCGGAATGGCACACCGAATAGCTGGGCAAACTTCATGAACCACTCCAGCCCGTAGACTGCTGCCAGCCAGTAGCCCGTGAGCACCCGCAGCGGCGCGGAGACAAGCGGGTGGCCGGGGTGTCCACCGTGGATGGCGATGAGGAAGCGGTGATCCGGGAAATCGACGTAGTCCTGTGTCACCCCACCGGCAGGATTGAGCATCAGGCGATCTTCCCCGCCTCCCCATCCCATGTAGCCGTAGTAGCGGGCGGAGAGCGGACGGTAGGCCATCGGCCTCCACTCGCCGTGGACGTTCTCCCAACGCGGCTCGGTGACAGAGATACCCGTGAAGTAGCCCGCCACGAGCCAGTCCATGAGGTCCTCCAGCGCACCCTCCGCATAGGCGGGCCGTGGCCTCGCTCCCCAGAGCATGGCATGGGCCTCGGCACTCGCCGCCTCAGATGCTTTGTCCGGCGTCTTCCCATCCACGCAGTAGGGCTTGATCTTCCAAGGGGCGCTCCTCACCTCCCGTTGCAGCTCGGCGAGGCATTTCTGGAGCATTGGCCATGAATCAAGCATGACCTGATACAGCCGCTGCCAGAGGGAAAGGTCTCCGGAAATGGTCGCCTGCAGGATGCCCTTCACATCCCCCGGCATCATCTGCCGTTCGTAGATGTCATACAGCCGGTCTCGGGCGGTCTCGACAATGATGGTTTGCGCAAGAGGGGCCGCCCGCATCACAGCGGGCGCGGCCGCAGAGACATGATCGCGGCGAGGCGGGAGGGCAGAGCCTACAGGGTGGCATCCAGACATGTCGCCACCATGCCGCCCGCCCATGCGCGAGGCACGCACGGGCGGTGGACTAGCCCGCCGGGACTAGGCTTACTATTTGCCGAACATCTTGAGGAACGGGGCCAGCTTCGCGAGCAGATCGCCGATGATGCAGGCAAAAGAACGCAACAACGCCAGAGCAAGGCGGAAGTAGTAGCACGCCTCAATGAAGCGCCGACCAAATGCAGATGGTTGTGCTTGAAGGGCCAAGATGCGATCCTCCTTCAGCTCCTCAAGGTAGGGCTCGAAATACCGCTCACGAACTCGTTTGGGCAAAAGGAACTGAAGGTAGGTGAAGAGTCTTTCTGGGCGAATTCCACCGAGGGTCTTCACTATTGCTCGTGCAACACCCAAAATTCCCTGAGTCTCCAGCGAGACCGTGGATCCGGATTGAGCCTTTAGTTCATTCTCCATGTCCTTTTTCCGCTCGCGCAGTACAAGCACTCGCGTTGCGATGTAGACGGTAGCACCCATGACCATGGAGAGCGCTAGGAAGACCCATGATTCAAATATCACTCGGCTTTCATGTGCAAATGTTGCGACCGCCGCACCTAGAGCGGACACCCCAACTATTGGAGCTACCAATATAGCATGAATCCTCAGCTTCTTAGAATTAGGCAATTTCATGGGTTCCGAAGATTGGGGTGTAGAACTGGCGGGCCTCCCGCATGGCCTTGGCACCCTCACCGGTGAGGGTGTAGCGACGCTCCTTGATCCGCTGGCCGTCGATGATCTTCTCGTCGTACTTCCCTGTCACAAACTTGGAATCCTCCAGGCGGGCCATCATCTGGTAGAATGCAGGTCCGCTCTTGTTTACATTCAGGCTTTTAAGGGCTTCCCGCAGCTCTCTTCCGGATTTCTCCCGGGGTCCGAGCGCATCGAGCACCGCAATCTGTAGGTGCGTGAGTTCTGGAATGCTCATGTCGGGATATTGCCACGTTATCCAACGCCGTCAATGCTCACGAGTAAATACCCTCAAAAATATACCTGTTCAAATGACCACTTCCATGCGAGGGATAGTCGCATGTCCCAATCATCCATCACCATTCACGTTCCGCATTCGGATCGCATGCTTTTCAACCGCGCCGCTCACGCTCAGGGCATGGATCTTGAGAGCTGGGTCCTCGCCCAATGCAAGGGAGGATTGCGGGAAACCGGACTGGAGGAGCTTCCCCCGATCGATCCAGACCAGCAGGAATTTGACCTCGTGGCAGAAATTTGAGGTAGGGTGCTGCCGTGTGTTCACGATACCGTATTGCGAGAGCCGAGGATTTCGCCACTACCCCGCCCGTTGATCAATGGGCGGAGGTGATGGCGTCGTTTCCGGCGAATTCGGACGTCTGGCCAGCCATGGACTCCCCCGTGGTGGCCATCGGCAGCTCCCGTAAGCCGACTGCCGTCCGCATGCGCTGGGGTTTCAAAGACCCGGATGGACACAAAGTCCACCTCGCCCGTATCGAGAATGCGAGTGCGCGCTACTGGCATGGATGGCGGCGCGCCGTGGTGCCTGCGGCCTACTTTTGCGAGGGTGATTGGCAGGGCAACCTATGGTCATACGGTGGCCCGAGAGATGCGCCCTTTTGGCTGGCTGGCCTTTGGCAGGCTCGCACGGATGCCTTGTCGTTCGCCTTGTTCTCCAAGCCCGAGGAGCACCCGGTTAGCTCTGGGAAACACCGGATGGTTTGCCCTCTTGTTTGGGAAGAGGCTTTGGAATTTCTGCGGGGCCGTCATCCACCTGGGCGAGATACCACTATCGAGCTGCGCGGCATGCCGGTGCTAAGGTCCGGGAGAGGCAAGAAACCCCACTGGGAAGCCGATAGCACCCAACCGGGGCTTTGGGGAGATGAACCGCAGGACGAGGTTCCGTTGTGAACGTTACCTTCTGCTGACCGCACGAGAAACACGTTGCCATCCAAGCGCACAAGCAGTGGTGGAGATGACCACGAAGGCGGCGACGATAAAGACGGCGAGCGGGACAAGCACCACGAGCGCCGCCACGAACCAGAGCGGCAGAGTGACAAGCCACCAGCTCCAACCGATGACGTCGGAGAGCTTGAGGGCGAGCAGCACGAGGAACGCTGACGTTGAATAGGAGATGCCTTTGGATTGATTCATGGCAAACGGTTCGGACATTCGGTTTTAGGGCAACGCTCGATGCGTCCGACCTTCTCTTTCACTGCCGATAGTTCGGACCGGAGATTGGTGCGGTCTTGGTCGCATTCCTCGATGTGGCCTTGCATGGCATCCACGCGGCGGCGCGTCTCTTGGTGCCACTCCTCGCGGGATTGCTCGCTCTTGCGGTGCAGGGCCAGCACCACCTTCACTAGGCCACCAAGGGCGACAATCATGAGGGCGGTCACAGGCGTAAACCCGGCGTCGATGAGTTCCTTCATGAGCACTTAGGCGCGTTGGAGGGTGTAGGTTTCGCCGTTGATGACGGCGGGCACACCGGCATGCAGCTCGACGGACACGCCGGAATCCACGCCTCCGGTGCGGGGATTCCATGGGATACCCAGAGCCTTGGCGGCGGCGATGGAGATTTCTCCGATGTTGTCGGCTCCGCTCACGTCGGCGCACACGGCGATGACCTCGCGGCCCTTGTATCGGAGAATGGCTTTGGCACCGATGGCAATGCCTCGGCACCGCTTGCGGACGATAGGATTAATGACGACGTAGGGCACCGACCAGGAATCCACGTAGCGGGTTTCCACCGGGCGGCTCGCCCATGCATACGTTGTCTTGCTGAACCAGTTCCCGTTGCCATCGGAGAGCGGGCGACCCTTACCGTTGTCGATCAGAACATTTCGCCATGACTGATTCGGCCATCCCGCGTTGGCGTTGGCGTCAAGGCCCCGGTTGTCTTCGCGGTAGGCTGAGGGGCCACCAGCTTGGCCGTTTGCGCCATCGGCATCGATCGATCCCTTGGCCGTCCAGTAGACGACATTTTGCGCGTCCTCGGTAACGTTGACGCCACGGACCGTGGCGATGGTGGATGCATTCATGGCTTAGATGAAAGTGGAGACTCGGACCGGGCTTGATACCGGCTGATGGGACTTACTATGCGACTGCGATCTGGGATTGGCCCCTTCACCTAGGGGTTTCTCTTTCTGGTCCTTTGGCTCCATTTCCGGGTTTGGTGTCCCACTGGGTACCTTTATTCACTGGCCAGTCGCTACCATGCGTGTCCTTCCACGCCGCCGAGTCGTTGAATGTTACTTCGTGGCGACCACGGCAGGCGTGGCAGCAGGAGCGGTGTCAGAGGTGGAGACCAGCGGCGCGGTGGACGTGGCCCCGCTCGGCTTGATGACCGTGACGGAGGCAGGCAGCGCGGGCTTGGACTTGGGGGTGCCGGTCACGCTCAGGCTGATGACTTGCCCGTCCTTGGTCTCGTAGGAGCCCGCCAAGGTGATGGGCGTGTCAGAGGCGCACGAGGAAAGGATGGACGCTGAGACGATGGAGATGAGGATGAGTTTCATTGAGTCGGTGTGTCGGAGGCTTTGAGGCTGCCAACGATCGCATTGATGAAATGGACAATCGCGGCGGAGGCGGAGGGAACGATGACCAACCATTTCGCCACGTCAGGTGGCAGAACGGCGGTGAAGCCGGTCATGTCGAGACCGGCGAGGGTGGCGAACCCGGCAGCGATGGTGCTGAGAATGGCGATGGCTCGCTTCATGCCCGCATGGTTGCGGCCACGTGCGCAGAATGGCCACCGCATCGGGTGGACTAGTCCCACTGAAGCGTCTGCACGCTGAACGGATTGTGCGGCACCACCACGCTCGCCACCTTGTCCGAGGTGAAAGCACCAGTCATGTGGGAGCCGCAGCGGATGCAGCCTAGGAATGCGTCCGCATGGTCAGGCGAGTGCAGCCCTGCAGCACGCATCTTCTCCTTGGATTCCACGCGCAGCTTGCCGTTGTCCGCCCACTCGGTCTTGCGGGTGGTGAGCTGACGGAATAGCTCCGGGCTGATCTGCCCCAAGTGGATCCTCCCCCGCTCGATCTCCCGGCAGCCGGTGATCCACACTTCCCCGATGAGGTTGGCGTATTGCTCGCTGTCCGCTGCCTTCTGTCCTCCGTAGAAGCGATTGATGCGCCACCCGATCTCCGTGAGCGCGTCAATCATCACAGTCCCCAGCCCATCGGCATCCCCCCAGATTTCGCCTGGGGATAGCTTCTCAGCAGCGAACAGCGCGGCGAACTCCCTCGCGGCCTGCATCGTGTCTTTCTCCCGCCATGCCTTGACGATTCGGGCATGATTACCTCGGCGGATGGCCAGCACGTTCTCATCCCCACCGGCGGCGAAGTCGCAGAAGGCCACGGTCTCGCCCACCGTGCTCTTTTCGGGCTGCGCATCCTGCGCCCGCTTCAGCCCCTCCGGGGAGATGCACAGCCGCTCGGAATCCTCCGTGAAGGACGCAAGGTGCATGGACCGGAACACGGGGTGATTCTCCCCGTAGAGTCGCCTATCACGCTCGATCTTCTCCGGGCTGATGTGCGGGCAATCGGCAGATGCCGCCACGATGCACCGATGCTCCGCCCGCTCGTCGTGGTGGGTGCGGTAGAACTTCCCCCGTGGCGGCCCGGGAGAGGACGCCAGCAGTTGGAAGGTGAGCGTGCATCGCCCGATCGCGTCAAAGATCCCGTCCGGGATGCTCTTGGCCTCATCAGTCACGTAGAACACCGGGGAGACGTCGTGGTTGTCCTTGAGCGGGTGCCAGCCCTCCGCTCGTCCCGGCGAGTCTGTGGAGAACCCCACAGCCTGCCCGCCCTCCGGCGTCCGCACTTCCACCTGATTGAAGGTCCACCCCCGGAACGCCGGATTCCCCCGGAACGAATGAATCGCCGGGAAGAGCTGCTTCTCCACCTGGAGCCATGAGCCGGAGGTGATCGGGCAGCGTCCCTTGGGATACCTCCAGAGAAACCAGAGGATCGCCGGAGCAATCACGCATTGGGTCTTCCCGGAGCCGTTGGCGGCCACAAGGGAAGTAGGCGGCTTCCCGTGCCTCACGCCCTTGGCCACGCATTCCAGCGCCTCGATCTGCCACGGGTACAGATCCAGCCCGAGGATGTACCACGCGAACCACGCGGGGCTGTCGCGCATCGGGTTCATGCCTGCTCGATCTTGTTGCGGGCGGCGGCCAACATCGCAGCGAACTTGGCTGCGTCCTCATCGCTACGGGATTCGGTCTGGATCGGGCCGCCGTCCGGGCCGGATAGCTCGGTGGTGATCTTTTCGCCGTAGCGTTTCGAGTCCCACTTGGAGAGCAGCTTCAGGCGCGTCTCCACGCGGAGTTTGCTCCGCATGATCCACTCCTTGTTCGGGATCGATCCAAAGGCGGTCTCGATCGTATCATTGTGCTCCTCTCCGGTGTTGTCCGCGATCCGCAGGGCATCCATGGCGATGACGTCCCAGCCGACCTCCCTCGCGCGCGCGATGGCTTCGGAAAATGCCGGGTCCTTCTTCCCCCATTCCCAGACTGTCGTGATACCCGGCATGTCATCCGGGCGGCAGATGATCGTTAGCGGCGTGCCCTCGCACAGCCCTTCAATGATCCGGCTGGCGATCTCATCCGTGTAAATGGACGGACGCCCACGCTTGGGCGGGTCTTTCCCCGCTTCCTTGCCTGAAGCCTTGGCCGCTTTCTTCGAAGCTACCGGCTTCGACTTGCGCTTGCTGGTGTCCCCACTGCTCACGCTCCGATCTTTCGCGCGCGCGAGCGCTTGGCGAGCGGAGGCGGTGGACTAGCATCGAATCGACCCAGCCGGGTTGCAAAATGCGCCCAATGTGCTAGACTGGCAAACTCCCAACAAAATCAGCATGTTAAGGAGGATAGCAACATATGAATCCATTCGACGAAACAATCGCGGCTGCGAAGAAGCTAGCGGAAGAAAAAACTAAGGCAGCTCAGGAAGAGCGCGAGGCATTTGCAAAAAAACAGGCACAGGATGCGGCTAATTGTGCAAATTTGATGAGCGAAGTAGCTTTGCCGATCCTACAGAAAGCCGCCACCGCGCTGAAAGCTCAGAGCTTCAGAGCAGCGGTCGAGCAGACTAAGACACCAGTGGGCAAACCTCGGGCCTACCTGAAGGTGACCAAGGGGACTGAACGGATATTCACGGTTGATGTGTTTAATCCTGATTCGCTGACTGTTTCCTATTCAGCTTCAGGCCAACACGTTAAGACGGAAATACGAAACTCAATCCCTGAGGGGCTTACCTCTGCGGTTCAGAAATTCATCACATCAATCATTGCTGGCTAATAATCTCTCGCCCGCCCCTCGCGCTGTTAGCGCGGGGGGCTTCCGGTTCGCCGCATTTCCATAGAGACCTCATGCCCTTACACCCCTCCTCTTCCGCCGTTGGTATGCCGCCACATTGGGGAGCCGGGTTCCAGGGCAGAACGTGACTCCACACTCCACAGCGAAGTCTAGGCACTTGTCCCGCACCCACTTGGCGACCTCTCCGGCCAGTTCTGCGGGAACCGGCACCGGGCAACCACCAAGGGATACCTTCACTCGCTCCGCAACCAGCTTGGGCCCCCGGTCCACGCTCGCGCGGATACACCACACGCCGTTCACCTCCTGTAGGTGGTGCATCTCTGGGTCAGGAGTGACGATGCGATCATCTACACGGATCCGGATGAACACCCCGGACAGCGGGAGGAAAAGCTGGCGATGGTTCATGGCTCGTTCCAGAGTTTGATTCGATTCTTTCTTGCGAAGTCGATTAGGGCGGACTCTTCGTCGGGGCCAAATCCAGTTTCCGGATAGGTGTCCCTATCAGGGGAATTTTCGTCAAATGCGTTGCTTTCGGCTGCGTATTGGTCGCAGTCAGCGCCGGGCTCGATGATCGAAATCTCATGCTCCCGCATCCACTTGAGGCACGGCGACAGGCTTTCTTCTACGGTAAATAGGTCCATTTGATTGGTGGGTTCGGGATTTAGAACGGGATGTCTCCGGGATCGTCGTAATCCTGAATCGGCTGAGTCTTGCCGGCCGATGGATTCCGAGACGGAGGCGCTGGTTGTTGTTCGCCCTTGCCATCCGGCAGGAACTGGAGGTTCTCGGCGACGACCTTGAGCTTGCTGCGCTTCTGGCCGGTGGCCTTGTCCTCCCAGGTGTCCATCTGCAGGCGGCCTTCGATGAAGCAGCCGCGGCCCTTGGTGAGATACTGCTGGGCCAGTTCAGCCTGGCGTCCCCAGAGGGTGATGTCCACGTAGGTGGTTTCTTCCTGGCGCTGGTTCTGTTCGTTGGTCCAGACCCGGTTGATCGCCAGAGCGATGTCCGCCACGGCAGTGCCCTTCGGCGTGTAGCGGAGCTCCGGATCGCGGGTCAGGTTTCCGAGGAGGAGGACTTTATTGAGGTTTGCCATAATGCTTGGTGGGGTTGGTGTTGATTCGGTCTTTCATGAGCTGGAACCGCTCCGCCGGGTGCAGGCGCTGCACCTCGCGGGCGTTGTCTTTCCGCTCTTGGTCGGTGGGTGGTGGTGCTAGCTGGTCGCTCACGGCCTACTGCGGCGGTAGGATGACCAATCGAAAACGAAGCTACGTCCTGCCTCATGCATGCGATCGCGGACGGAAGGGGATAAAGCCGCGCTCATCTCCTCACGGGTGTAGTTGGCGATCAAGATTGTCGGCCTTTCGGCAGCATAACGTTTGTCGATCAGGTTGGTAATGATCCGGTCTTCCCAATCGGATTGACCGCGTTCCTGAAACTCATCGATCACGAGTAGCCCGACCTCCTCCAATCTGCGTAAAACGTCCTTCTCGCTCGTGGTGGCGTCTTTTTTATTGGTCGCTCGGAGGTCAAGAAAGACGTCCATTGCCCGACGGTATAGAGCCGTCTTTGACGTCTGTTTGTATGACGCATCTCCATGGCGGATGAGGTACACAGCGTCATCCGGCCACTCTCCATCACGTGCGATCTCTGCTGCCATCTGCGTTTTACCGGGACCCCGGTCGCCAAGGAATGCCACGATTCCATGGGCGGCGATCTCCGCCTTTGCCTGGGCGAACATGGCCAACCAACGGTCCCCGGTTAGGGTGATCGGGAAGACGTATTTTTTCCCCCACCCATTCGCTTCCCGAACAAGGCTCACAGGAGGCTCTGTAGCGCGCCGGGCGTCTGTTTGGCAGCCATCACCCTCGGAGGCCTCCTCAATGAGCTTGGCGAGCCTTTCTAAGGGCAATGTGACTGCATCTGCTGCATCGGTTACATTCCGATTATGATTCATGGGATGTCTGCTGGTCCAAGGTTGGTTGTGGATGATTTGTTCGGACGGTTTCCGAATCCGTGTTGATTGCCTCCGATGGGTCGGCGAGCGTAAGTGGTAAGGTCCGCTTGCCAGTTGCTGCCGACCGGGGTTGTTCCGCCTCCAGCAGCGCCCTTGATCCATCCGGAGGCTTCTCGGGCGTTCCACCATTCCTCCGCCTTCTCCGGCGGGATACCGATTGTCTGCGCCGCTGCCTTGGCCTGTTGTAGCGTTGGCCGCTTTGGCTCATGATGGACATGCGGAGAAGTGCTCGCGCTTACACTTTCTCTTTCCCCTTCTCCTTCCTTTCCTTTCTCCTTCCTTTCTCCTTCCGCTTTCTCAGAAATAACCAACGTTGGTTTCTCGTGGGTTTCCGTTTCGGTTCCAACATTGGTTTTTCGAGGGCGTCCGCCACGGCGTCCGTTGGTTTTGGCGGTGTCGCGCTTTTCCCTCACCTCCGCCTCTTTGTCGGCTGGGTATTCGAACACTACGAGATCATCACCTTCCCACTTCCACAGGTCACAGGCCCGGCGGACCTCCTTCAACGTCACACGCACAAGCTGTTGCCATTTGCGGTCGCTCCACTGCTTGCAGTCGATGATGCGTCCTCCGTTCTCCTGCCCGGCACAGTAGCGGAGCAGGCACAACCAGGTGCCGCGCTCGATGGTGTCGCTTCCAAGAAACTCCGGAGAGTCCAGTACGGCGGTGTTTAGGTTCAGCCAATTCATGAGTTGTTGCGAAATGCAGGATAGGGATATTTCTGGCGCTGTCGTCTTGAGCGGAGTCAATCGAGACGCTCAGGGAATCGGCTTGATCTCTCCGTCGTGGGTTCCGCCTTCCATCACGTAGGCTGCGACGGCGAAGGCCTGCCATGCGTGCGAGGAAACCCCGTAGAAGTATCCAGGCTTCGCTTTGGTGCCCCGGTCGCCGTACTTGTCCTTGAGGGATTGGACGATGTTCGGGTCCTTCGCGCGGGCGCTGCCGCAGTGGTGGAGCTTGAGAGCACCACGCGGGACGAGGCGGATGGTGCGAACATGGCCGGAGGCCTGCACGAATCGCCCGGCCCAAAGGCAGGTTTCGAACACCTCTTTCCCGACTGCCATGCCCATGGATTGAATCCACTCGATGGCGAGCACGTCGGGAGTGGAGACCGTTGTCAGGCGCAGGATTTCACTGTTGACCATGACACCGGCGCTTTGAATGGCCCCGTCCACTACAAGGGCGTAGCCGGATTGCTCGTTGCCGGGATCGATTGCTAGAATGCGTGTGCTCATTTCGTTTCCTCCTTCGGTTCGATCACGGTTGCCTGGGCGCGGCGCTTGTAGTCGGTCCAGTCCGGGTCATTGGCTTGGAGCCACCGCTCACAGGCGCGGTCCATCTCCTTGATGTTGATGTCAAAGAAGCAGCTCTTATTGATGCCGGAGACCTCCCTGCGGTAGTTCTTCACCGGCTGAGGGGTGCCTTTGCTCATGGCGCGGATCCTCCCTCTACCGATTTGGATTCCCCCCCATTGGCGCGCGATGATGTAGGCGCGCTCATACTCGGGAAATTGGGCGCGCTCGGGAGGACCCGTCCGCATGAGTTGTAAAACGCCCTCCCCACCATCAAAGGTGAAATACAGCGTGGCCGATGGGTCCCTCCACCGGACCTTCCAATTCGGCAGAGCGGCAATCAATTTCAAGTAATAGAGAACCGTGAAGATGGCTCCGCGATTCAGCGCCACGGTTGTTCCAACCTCCATTCGTCCCGCTTCGCACTCATGGCATTTCACCCCGGAGGTGGATTGCTTTTCACCGGCCCCGTTACAGTGGGCGCAACTGGACCACATCTTGACCGCGTCATCATATTTGCCGCCGTCCCCCTCACAGGCTTCGCAATCCACGGGCGCAAACCCTGACCCGCCGCAGACGTCACACTCGCATGTTTCCTCTGGAATGAACTGCCATAGTGGAGGGAACTCGACTTCCGGCCATTTGCTGGCCCCCAGCGGGAAAAAATCCGCGCAGGCTTTGCTTGGTCCCTTGTTTCCAGCGAACAGTTGGCCGGTAACATCACTCTCACGCACCCGGATCATGATCCGGCCATCGGTCGCATAGGTGTATCCAGACTGATTGTATGGCAGGCCGATTTCAGGCCTCAGGTGATCCGTCGAGGTAAACCGGTGTAGGGTGATCTCGATGCTTTCTAGCTGCGTCATGGCTCAGGAATTCTGGGGTTGGGTTTCGGCGTCGCTCTTCGGCGGGCCGTCGTTGTCCGGGCACGGGCCACGGTGGATGCCGAGAACTCCGACTTTCCGGAACGAATAGCGGCCATTGATCAGGCCATCGGCGCACTCGGAGCAGATGCGCCCTAGATCCGGATCGCCGTAGGACATGGGGGTATCGGTGACTGGCTCGGAGCAGCAGCCACACGGGAATGCTTTTGTTGCGGGGGCAGATGAGGGTTGCATGGGTTGCTTGAGGTGGAGCCGGAACGCCACCCACCCGGCACCGACAGCGGCGCAAGCCAGCGAGTAGAGGGCGAACACGGCGTGGGGATTCATTCGGGCGCTGGGCCGATTGGTTTCACCAAGACGATCTCTCCATCCGCATACTCGACAGCGATGGTGAAGCCTTGGCGTGTATAGAACGGTTCGACGCCTGCGTTGCATTGGGCGACTGTTAGGGCGATCGCTTCGCAACCGCTCGCTGCTGCGATCCGGCAACATTCCTCGATTAGACGGGTTCCAATGCCTTGGTGCCGATGCAGCGGGTCAACGTAGAGTTGCCGCACCTGTGCGACTCGGACTCCAAAGTGCTTCACTCCAACGCGCGCTTTGATCGCATTGCCGTAGTGGAGCATGAACTGGGTTTCCTGAACGCCTTCAACTTCCACATCGAACCTGATAATATTTGCCTCGATCGTCATGCGGCCGCCTTTCCGGTGAGGATTGGCAGCACCTCCTTACGGCGTTTGTCATAGTAGATCAGGAACCGGTCGAGAGCATCCGCCACCTTCGCGGTGTAGCCGTCCCGCGTGACCTTCACCACCAGCAGCGGCAGGCCGGGGAAGTAGCTCACGAAGTGCCACGTATCGAGCCCGGTTACTGCCATGCTGCCGTGAACCTGTTGGAGGTGCTCAGCAGGCAGGGCATTGGCAACGAGATGCTGCGCATGCTTGTCGCGGCCTGGGCATTTGATCTCGGCCCCGGCGACCGGAAGGTCATCGGCCCCAAGCACGAATGCATCCGGAGAGCATCCCACAATCCCATCCGCACGGGTCACGAACCCGACTTGGCAAACCGGCATGCCGAGATGCGCGGCGAAGGCCTCGCGGGCGGCGGGCTCGTATTCATTGCCACGGTCGGTGTGGCGGTTGCCCGTCCACTCCCACGGATCGCGGCACACGGTCTCAGCCGTCAGAGAGATCGCGAATGCATCCCATTGAGAGCTATACTTGCCGGTGGCGGTGATGATCTTGTCAAAGTTGCTCGCAGTCGGTCGCCCCGCGCGGATGCGGAACCATTCTTCGGACTGTTGGACCACGCCATCCCAGATGATCGAGTTGCCGAGTTTTCGGGGAGTGCTCATGCATCCCTCCCTTCTGCCTTGGCGATGGCGGCGGAAGCGATGTCCTGCATGGCCGCAATGTCGGCGTCTGGATCCTCGGATTCCCCACCGACGAAATCTTCGATCTTACGAAGCGCCTCCAACAGCTCGTTGCGCTGGAGTTCGAGCTTGCGGGCGAAGGGAACAACGGTTTTAAGTAGCTGGAAGTCGAATACTGAAATCGAATTCAACATCGCATCCGTCTCCGGCGTGTGTTTCGGTTTATCCCTCACGCGGTCACCTCCTTCCACGCCGCGTTGAGTGCATCGGCGAAGCGTTGCGCACGGGCTTGGTTCTCCGGGTTGCGAAGGGCGGCGCGGACCGGCTTGAGGGCGGAGAACACCTCCATGCAATTGGCCTTGAATTCCGCCCACTCGGCATCCGCCGGTGTGCCGGTCGCAGGCGTGGCGGTGGTGGCAGCTACGGCCTGCATGGTAGTTGTGGAGACTCGGGCGATAGTGGCGGGCGGCGGCGCTTCCGCACCCGCCTTGGCGGCTGCCAGCTCCCGCTTCGCCGCCTCGGCTTGCTCCTTGAGACGCGCGTTTTCATCCGCTGCTTTCTTCGCTTCGAACCGGCGGCGAAGCTCGGCCTCCACTTCGTCCGGGCGCTTCATTTCCAGCTCCCGCCGGTCCATGATCATGTCCGGGCCGTGGCCGTTGTGGAAGGTGTCGAGGATGGCGCGGCATCGATCGATCAGGCCTTGCTTGGTCTGCTGCTCGATATCCAGCGCCTTGCGCATGGACTCCAGCGTGCGCTTGCCCTTGATGGCGATTTGCAGGCCGGGCAGGAGATGCTTGGCGGCAAGGTCTCCGTCCACGGTGTACTTGTTGAGGTGCTCCGTGATGAGGTCGCCTTTCACCTTTTCCTTTTGCGCCTCGATCCGCTTTTCCAGGGCGAGCCGGGCTTGTGCGATTTCGTCGGCGGTCTCGTCCAGTTCCGCGAACAGGGCTTGGAGCTGTTCGGCATCGGCGAGGGCTTTTTCCTTCGCTCCCTTCACCGTGGCTTCGGCGCTCTTGAGGCCCTGCACGTCCGTCACCGCCTGCCCGAATTCGTCGTCGGTCTGCGGGTTCTGATTGATGCCGGAGAGCGCCAAGCGGATGAACTGGCGGAACTCGGCGACGTTGTTGGTGATCACCTCGCCCTTGGTCTCCACTTGGAGCACCGGCACGGCGGTCAATTCGAAGGGCGCGGTTTCGGTTTCGGTGGCGGTCATGTCAGAGGAGAGTTTCGGTTTCGAGTGGGGCGGTGGTGGCGGCGGGTTCCGCCGGTGGCGTTTCTGTGCCCACCTCGGGAACGGCAAATGGGTCGATGACGGACGCATACGCGGTTGGCGTGGAGGCGGCTGCTGGCGTCGCGTTGCGCATGCCGCTATCCGCTTCGTCCTCGCTCACCTCGGCGTCGCCTAGCGTGGTGCCGGTGATCTGGGCATGGGCCGCAGCGAGGATTTTGCGCTCCGCCTTGCCCATGATGGCGTCAGCTCCCATCCCGGTGTTGACGCGGATTGGGATCTCCCGCTCCACCCGGTCCGCCTGCCCGTGAACCTTCCACGTGGCGTGGCAGGGCACCACCGCGCCCTTTGCGTCTTCGTCCTTGGCATTCTTCGCATCTCCTGCCGCCCGGATCATTTTGGGCACGCCGATGAATACCTTGAAGTCCGTGAGCCCTTCGATTCGGTGGCGGATCAGGAACCAGAACCCTTCTTTGGTAACGTAGGAGTTGGAGGCGATGATGTTCCAGCAGTTCCCCACCATCGGTAGCCCGCGCAGTGTCGCCTCGATGGCGCATTCCCGCACGGTGGCGAGTGGATACGGCTCGGGGACGTTCATGCTTCGGGACTGCCTGTCCCACGTCGGGCGGTTCGGGTCCCGGTCCGTCCGGAATCCAAGCCGGGTGTTCATGAGGGGCAGAATCACCGTGCTCACGATCTCATCCGTAAGAGCGTCCCGGATCTCGCGGATGGCGTTTGCCGTAGTGATGGCTTGGGAGAACGGCGCTCCCGGCGCGGACAACAGGGAAGCCCCGGCTGCGATGGCGTCGAGCCGTCCCATGCTGGACTCAAGCGGCGCAATTGAGGTGCTCATAGTAGGTCAGCCCGCTTGGGTTTCGATGAGGTTCCCGGCCCGGTCGGCGCGATACCACTTGCCCGGCTGGATGCCGTTTTCGCCTGGATAGCCGAGAGCCAGACGGCGGCGTCCGTTTGCGTCCTTGTAGGCGATCACCATCGGCCCATCCGTGGCGCGGACTTTGGATTCATACCCAAAGGCGGCGGCAACGGCGTCGCGTCCCGTAGTGCTGCTGTGAGCCCCGTAGCCGGTAGTGCTGCTGTGAGCCCAGTTGCCGGTAGTGCTGCTGTGAGCCCAGTCGCCGGTGGTGCTGCTGTGAGCCCAGTTGCCGGTAGTGCTGCTGTGAGCCCCGTAGCCGGTAGTGCTGCTGTGAGCCCAGTCGCCGGTGGTGCTGCTGTGAGCCCAGTTGCCGGTGGTGCTGCTGTGAGCCCCGTTGCCGGTAGTGCTGCTGTGAGCCCCGTTGCCGGTAGTGCTGCTGTGAGCCCCGTAGCCGGTAGTGCTGCTGTGAGCCCAGTCGCCGGTGGTCGATGGATCACAAACATCAATACCCCAGTTCCTCTGCCGCAACAGCGCAAGCGCGCCACCTGCCGCGCCGGTGAAGAGCACCACCCCGCGCGGGAATTTCACCTTCTCCCCGAAATCCACGATCTCGGATTTCAGCACTTCGACCACCTGCCATTTCGCCAGGGCGTCCTTGTTAAGGAAGCTGTAGGAGCCTTTGCCCCACAGGAGCCCGTGCAGGCCAGCGCCACACTCCACGGTTGGATCGAACCCCCCGCGCCATTTTTGAGGCACCGGCCCCCATGCGGAGTTCCATTCGGCTGGCGCTTCGACCGGTCCGGCGTCCGGCCACGGGAAGCCGCCGAATCCTTTGCCGTCTGCATCCACAGTCCGCAGCACGAGCACGGTTTCAGGCGGCTTCGCTGCCTTGGCTTGCGTCTTCTTGGCCGGAGCCTTCTTGGTGGCGATCTTGACCGCATTCTTCTTCGGTGGTTTCATTCTGGTGTTTGGATTGCCCTTAGCGGGCGGTTTGATCGGAGGTCGGGGCTGCCCCCCCAGCCTCTATTTTGCTTTGAGTGAGAGAGTCGAAGTAGCGGCGGAGATCCGCCGCACTCCGGGATTCGCTGGAATAAGCCATCTCGATGTCCTGCTCGCGCTGGAGCTGGCAGATGAGTTCGGCGCGCTTCTGCGTAAGAATGCCGGTGGTTTGTCCGCTTGGAGTGGTGAAGCCGTAACCACCTGACATGCGGCGCACGCAGTAGTGTGGAAGCTCGTCACTCACGCGCCCGCCTTTCCATGTCGCTTGGTTTCACGGCGGCGGAGTTCCTCGCTGGCGGCACGTAGCCGGTCCGGCCATTGCCCTGTGCGTGACAGGTCCTTCACCACGCCACGAAGCGCGGTGTCGGAATAGGCCTGCACCGTTTGGAAATGCTGGTTCACGCCGCCCTCCCTTCGCTGAGATCCAGCTCCACCTTCTCCTTGTGCTCGTCACGATCGGTGTCCCCGCAGGCGATCTCGTGGTATTCCAGGAAGCCCTCCGCGCGATCATAGGCGGAGTCGTATTGCCCGTTGGCGATGTAGTTCCGCAGCTCCTCGATCACGTCGAGGGACGCAACCAATTCCGCTTCTCCAGCTTCCAATCCACTGGCGATTCCTCGGAACTCGCGGGCGGAGGTGTAGTAGCCTTTGGCTTCCAGCTCCGCCGCCTTCTGCTTCATCTCGCGGATGCGTTGTCTGATGGTTTGAAGGTTGTTCATGTACGTCAGCTCTGACTTTTGGTGACGTGGTTGGTGGGTTTAGTCCGCCGCGCGGATGAATCCCGAGTTGCGCCCGGTGAAGCCTCTGGTGCCGCTGTGTTCGATCGGGGCACAGTTACGAGGCGGGACGTAGTTCGCCGGGCGTCCGGCCCAAATGCTCCGCTCGCCGGTCCGGTCGTCGCGGGTGGAGTGGCGGCGCAGCTTGTCCTTGCGCGCCTTGATTCCGAGCGCGGCGCACACGCGGGACATGTCCGGTTTCACCGGCTCGTCACGCTCGTAACGTAGTGGGCAATCGCTCATGGCCGGCTCCTTTCCAGTTCTCGTTCCAAATCTCCTATTCTGGACTGAAGCCTGAGGATCGTATATTTGAGATCATCCGTTTCCCGTTTATGGCATGTCTCCGAATGCTTCTGTTCTTGCTCGAAACTTCGTCGTTGCTCTCGAAGAGTGTGCTCAAGAGGATTAGGAATGCAGTCGCGTCCCGTGAACATGCCGTAGTTGTCACAGGAAATCTCCAGATCCTCGCCGATCTGTCTTAGCTGTTCCTGCGACAGTTCGATGCCAATATGCAGAAGTGATTCGCCTACGCTTTCGGCCAGATAATCTGCTCTCATGCGACCCTCCCTTCTTTCGGAATCGTGACCGCTAGACGCCGGACTTTGTCCATGTCGAGCGGGATATCCACAAACCGATCCCAAGCCCCCACCAGATCACTGGTTGTTGGCGCGACAAGGATAAGTTCCACGCCAGCCCTTCGAATAATAGCCCCACAGCCAATGTATGCCGACTTCGATGCATCTGCTTCGCCTCGCTCAAAGAAGACCGAGGATTCCGCCGTCGTCTCCGGATCGTTCTTCGATTCGTCGCTCATCGGGCGGGCTTGGTGGTGGGTTGAAGGGCTGCGACAGCGGCAAGGACTTCCTCAAAGTTGAAGCGGATGGTGCCTTGGATTCGGACGCACGGGATCACTTCATCCCGCGCCCAGTTGGAGATGCACGCCTCGGTAACGGCGAAGTGCTTCGCGATGTCCCGGGCGCGCACCAAGGGCGGCGGCGGTGTTTTCATCGGGTGGTGGGGGTCGGATGTTGTGCCTTGAACGGAGTGGCGGGATCGGAAATCATGTCTTCATGAGTCTCCCCGGATTCCTTGACCGCTGGATTCAGCGTGCCGAAAAAGGCGTCACTCTTATTCCCTTGTTCTGCGGCATCGTGGGATTCGGGCTCGGACTTCTTCTTGGCCTCACCTGGGCTATTGGGTTGTCCTTGGCGGCGTTCGCGGTTGCAGGCATCCGCGAGATATGCGTGCGGGATCGGAAGGCCGATCTCCAGCAGCGCCTCAATCTCCGTCACAACTTGCAGTTTTTCCTCACCATCAGAAAGAAGCATCCAACCTGGCAGCCGGAGACGCTCAAGAAGATCCAATATGGCGGAGCGAGTCACAGCGTGGCGGGATACGAAGAGTGTCCACTCCCCATGGCTGTTTCGGCTCCACTTTGCATTCGATGTGAAGGCGTCCTTACTCAGAGTGCCGAGGTGGATTTCTTCGGTAGAATCCGGATCGAGTTCCAATGCGTCTGCGGTTATCGCCATCCCTCGCGCCTTACGCTCGGCGAGCTGTCGAGACAGGTTGAGAAGATCGCGAATATCCCGGGCAGTCACGCAACGCAGAACAGCGAGGATGACCGCGGCGCTCCCGGCAGCGGAAGCCATGCCCACGGCAATGTAGTGTAGCAGGCTCATCAGGCTGCGCGCTTGGGGGTGGACTTTGCCGATGCGCTTCTCGTCTTGCGCTTCAGGGAGGCGGATTCGCGCGCCTTCTGTTCCAGAACAGAGAGGCCTTTCTGAACGAGGCCCACGACGACAGAGTCGAACGTTTCGGGCGTGGACATGCGGTGAATTTTGCTGATCTCGTCAGGCGTTAAACCGGCCTGAAGATTGATCCGCATGGTCACCTCCGTAATTGGCTGGGGTGGTTTCATCGGTTCGGGGATGGAGTGGATTTAAGTCGTATTTTATACGACTTCAAGAAGAAACTTGTATTTTATACGACCTCCTCGTATTTCGGTCGTATGACCGCTGAGGAACTCAAGGAGATCAGGAAATCTCGAATGAAAATGACGCAGCTTGAGCTTGCGGATCTCCTACAGGTGTCGATTCATGCCGTCCAAGCTTGGGAGCAGGATAAAAACCCAGTTCCTAAAAGCATCGCGCAGCTCATTGACACATATAGGGAACTAAAGTTTCCGCTCGCCACCCTCATTCGAATCTCTGCCGTTGCTCGTGATTTAGGCATCACGTTTGAAGAGGCATTTTTCGACTCGATCAAAATTGCGATTAATGGCGACCAAGCCCCCAAGTCAGGGAAGCGTGGAAAGTAAGAAGAGTGAATGGGGCGAGGCCACGGATCGGCGGCGCAAGGGCAAGTTGGGCTGGAGAGGACATGGGGACATACTGTTCACATGAACCAAAACAAGACCAGCGGAAAGTTGTAAACGCGTCGTTATTAACCTCTTGAATACCAAAAGACCCGCCGTGGAACGTCCATGGCGGGCCGGGGAACAGAAGTTAGGATTTTTCCACTAGTCCAGCAATTTTAGGTTCGAATGACCTGCCGTGGTGGAATCATCTCCGCATGAGCAAGCCCGCCAATCACGCCTGTTTTGAAGCTGCGACCGCAGACCTGCTGGGGCGGCTATATGAAGCGTTCCCAGCACCGCTAAAGATTCATTACGAGACGGCTTTCAAAGAGGCATCGCTGATCGGTCAAATGCCAGACCACTGCGCGACTGCCTTTTCTGGCCGCACATCTCTCTATGGTGCGACAGTGGAATTTCTGATGCGGGAAGGCATCGTCCACGCCAGCAAAACCGATAGCTTCAATGCAGAGGGACTGGTCCTCACCTCAAAGGGCTTCGTGCTTCTCCAACAACCAGTCCCCGACTCAAACCAAAAGGACGGGGTGAAAACCCTTGGGGATGCGTTCAAGGAGCTGGGTGGATTGATATACGGGAGCCTGGTGACGCATGCCATGGACTACTTCTGGCAGAAAATCACCGGCACTTGAGCGGAGCGATTTCGAGAATCGCCGCCCCTTCCGCCTTGGTCATGGCCCCCACGTAGACACGCCGGAGGGTTTCAATTCCTTCCGAGTGACCGAAGATGAAGACGAGGTCCTGCACTGGGTGACCGGTGGCGATCATCGCGGAGGCGTTCGTTTTCCGCCACGCGTTCCTAGGGAACTTCGGCGCGCTTGGATTCGGGTTTCCGCCCAGGAATTTGCTGGAGACGCTCCACCCGCACAGGGCGCGGATCCTGTCATCCCGGTTCTCAAAGTTGGCCGGCAGCAGCCCCTCCCCTTCCACTTCCGCCGGATAGGCTTTCAACCATTTCTGGAGCACATCGGAGAGCGGGATGAAGCGGGCTGCATCCAGCTTTGCTTGGTCGTCCGATACTCGGAATCCATCTTCCGTTAGGTCCAGTTCCGTCATACGCGCGGCCTCGGCTTTTCGTAGGCCTGTGTGCAGCAGGATCGCATAAGCCCGTGCCATCGGCGGATCTACCTCCTCAGCGGTCCGGAGCTGCTTCTCCACCTCCTCCAGGCGCAGTGTGACGGCGCGTTTGATCTTTCGCCGCTTCGGAGCCTCCACCGCATCATCGACGGATGCCTGGCACCATTGCCGGGGAGCCACGGAGCACCACCGCCAGAACGTCCGGGCGTTGCCGTAGTGCTCCCGATAGGTGCCACGGCTCCACTGGCTGGTGAGATCCGCCAACTCATCGGCGCGGATGCTGGAGAGCAGGCGTTTGTGGAATGGCTCCAAGAAACCGATCGTTCGTTCATAGGATTTCCGGGTCACATCCTCTCCAGAGAATGCAATCAGCCAAAGCTCCCCAGCCTCCGCCAAGGGGCGGGATTGCTGCGCGCGATCATAGCTCTCCCGGTAGGCGCGGGCCGCATCCGTGAGGCTGGCTCCGGTTCCTTCTAACAATGCCATGGCCTTCTCGACATCTGCTGCGGTCGATGGAGAAACCGCAGCGGCCTCTCCCTTTTGGATCGAGTTCGCGTAGTCCCTAGCCAGCTTCCGGGTGGAGAACGTATACCGCTCCCGCTTTCCGGATTGCGAGAGGGATGCGGGCACGTCCAAACGCCACTTCCCGGACTCTTCCACAGGCTGCAAGGCTGCTCGCTTCGGCATGCCTCATACTGCCCAATACTGCCCAATAACGCCAGAAAACGTTAAAATGAGCCAAATCCGCCAGAATTATGGTATTGATTATCAACGACAACTGGCAGTCTCGTAAGGATTCGAACCTTAACAAACAGAGTCAGAATCTGTTGTGCTACCGTTACACCACGAGACTTTTTGAAAAGCCTTGAGGCCAGTTGTTGGATGCCGACTGCGGAGAGCAGCCTCGCTAGGACTCGAACCTAGAAATACGGAATCAAAATCCGGTGTGTTACCATTACACTACGAGGCTATTGACCCGTCGGCGGGGCGGGATTACCGGCCCCGTTCCGCGTTGGCAACACGGAATTCGTTTATTTCAGCAGGTATTTCGCGGCCTGCTCCACGTCCTTGTCACCGCGGCCGGAGAGGTTCGCGATGATGATGGTATCCTTGGAAAGCGTCGGCGCGATCTTGCGGACATGGGCCATGGCGTGGGCGCTCTCGAGCGCCGGGAGAATGCCCTCGGTGTGAGCGAGTTCCTTGAAGGCGGCGAGCGCTTCATCGTCGGTGGCGTAGGAGTATTCGACGCGGCCGATGCTCTGGAGGTAGGCGTGCTCCGGGCCGACGGCGGCGTAGTCGAGTCCGGCGGAGACGGAGTGCGTGAGCTCGATCTGGCCGTCCTCATTGGCGAGGAGCCAGGTCTTGGTGCCCTGGAGGACGCCGAGCTTGCCACCTTGGAAGCGGGCGGCGTGGCGCTCCGGAATGATGCCCTCGCCACCGGCTTCCACGCCGATCATGAGGACTTCATCATCACCGAGGAAGGGATGGAACAAGCCGATGGCATTCGAGCCCCCACCCACACAAGCGACCAGGATGTCCGGAAGGCGCCCTTCCTTCTCAAGGATCTGCTTGCGGGCCTCCACGCCGATGACGCGGTGGAAATCGCGGACCATCATCGGGAACGGGTGCGAACCGAGCGCGGAGCCGAGAATGTAGTGGGTATTGTCCACCGTGGCCACCCAATCGCGCATGGCCTCGTTCACAGCCTCTTTGAGGGTGGCTTGGCCCGCGGTCACTGCCCGAACTTCCGCTCCCATGAGGCGCATGCGGGCGACATTGAGAGCCTGCCGCTCCATGTCGACCGCGCCCATGTAAACGACACATTCCATGCCGAAACGGGCACAGACAGTCGCCGTGGCCACGCCGTGCTGTCCGGCCCCGGTTTCCGCGATGATCCGCTTTTTCCCGAGGCGCTTGGCGAGAAGGATTTGGCCGATGGCGTTGTTGATCTTATGCGCACCGGTGTGGAGGAGGTCCTCACGCTTCAGATAGATCTTCGCGCCACCGAGGACTTCGGTCCAACGTTCCGCGAAATACAGGGGCGTCGGACGGCCGACATAGTCGGCAAGGAGATGGTCGAGCTCCTTCTGGAACTCGGGATCACGGCGGGCTTCTTCGTAGGCAACGGTGAGCTCCTGGAGCGGTGCCATCAGCGTTTCCGGGACGAACATACCGCCGAATTTTCCGAAGTGGCCGGTGGCGTCGGGAAGAGAGGTAAGGGACATGGCGAGGAAGAATCCTGAGACGGAAGACCTGACGGGAAGAAGGCGGACGGCGGCCCGGAAAGCAAGCGGGAAGACCGGGAACTCCCGGTGGGGACCAAGCAGGAGGTCAATCCTTACAGCCAATTTCCTTTTTCCACTACGGACATTTGCTCTGGATGACGGAAGCATCCACGCGCGATGATGACTGCGTGACGGATTCCGCCTCATCCAACCCGGCTGGCTTTTCAGCCCCGATCGTTCATTTCAACGCCCGTGACGAATACGGCTCAGTGACAGTCGCATTCCAAGATGATGCCGGAAGCTACGTCCTTGCAAGCCGAACGCTGGAACCCACCGCCGAGGACGTCATCACGGGAACTGCGGGCATCCATCTGGAAATCGACGATCAATTGCACGGATGCTACGATGGGATCGGTTCGTGCCTCGTTTTCCCTGAACGGATCTTTGTCGAACTCAACGAAAGAGGTTATGAAGTATTCGGGAGAAGCAGCATCGAGATTCACTACGAGCTACCGGGCGCGTGCCGACATCAATTGAAGGGAATCTTGGAGCTCCTTTTTGATGGATTCCCCTGCTTCGCCAATATGGCCTGAGAGGGTATCCCGAAATTCCGTATGCCGAAGCTCCGGTGATCTCTTCAGCCAGGCGAGGCTCAACTCCTTCAGAACGGAAAGTCTTCCAGATCCAGGAAATCCTGGCCGTGGATGATGTGGGCGAGAAGCGGAACGCCAGTGAGATCCTCAAGAACCCCTTTATTGGTGATCCGGGCGGTATCAAGCTCATCTTCCAGCTCATTGAGCACGATGCCGGCACAGGTGAGCCCGCGGGCGCGGATGGCATTGACGGTGAGGACGAGGTGATTGAGAACACCCAGCTTGTTCGCTGCTACCACGATCACCGGCAGAGCGAGGTCCACCGCCAGATCGGAGATGGCATAGCCCGGCGCGAGCGCCACCTCCCAGCCCCCTGCCCCTTCAACCAGAACGAGTTCGTGGCGGGCGGCGAGATCACGGTAGCCTTGAATGAGGACAGCGGGATCGATCGGGTTGTTTTCCAGCATGCCCGCCACATAGGGAGCAACGGCCGTTTGAAACGAAACCGGATTCACTGCATCCAGTTGATCTTCATCGAGCCCAGAAGCCTCCAGCAGCAGCGCGGCATCATCACGATCACCGGAAGACACGGGCTTGTAGCCGACAGCATCGCGGCGCTCGCCGCGCAGGGCCGCGAGGAGGAGGCAGGTGACGCGGGTTTTGCCCACGCCGGTATCAGTACCGGTGATGAAGACGCTCACGCGGGGAGCCGTGACCGACGGAAGCAGCCGGGTCAATCATTTCAACGCGAGGCTCCCTTCCCACCCGATGGTGGGGAACTCCTGCCCGGAGGCAGACTGCTGACGTCGTGAGCGAGCCTCAGCGGAAGAGCAACGGAGCTTCTTGAGGGCAAGATGGACCGGATGACGGCCCTCGGGGTTTTGCACGGTGCCACAAGCACTCTGGCAGGCGGCGACTACTGCCAGAGAAGCAGCGGTGAGAAGACCGGCAATGATCCAGCGGCAGGTGGTTCGGGAGATGGGTGCGGGTTTCATGGGGTATGCGGGCAGCATACCCCGGATCCCCGGATTCATGAAATCGATAGACAGAAGGACATCATCGATGAAATCGATCAATCTACACCCGATCAACGACCGAAATCCATCGGACCTAGGAGGCTCATATACCACTCCCAGATCTTCCAGCCACCGAACATCCACGTGACGGCACCGAGAGCCAAGAAGGGCCCGAAGGGCAGCGGCCGTCCGAATCCGATCCGTGCGATCAGCGCCACAATGGTGGCGTAGATGCACGAACTGAAAATCGTGAAGAACACGCCGGTCCAGCCGAAGAATGCACCGATCATCCCCAGCAGCGGCGGATCTCCCATGCCCATGGCCTCACGCGGGATCACGGCGCGGGTGGCGGAGCCCTCCATCGAGCGGATATCCAGGAACGCCTTCACCGTGCCATCGGGCAGCTCGAATTCCATCTCGCGCACGATGAGCTGTCCCTCACCGAGGTCCTGACCATCGATGACGATCTGCTTGGCCTCCACGACAAGGCGGTCGGTCTTGCGGGAGAAAATGTCCCACCATTGGGTCACCTCCCCATCGATGACGAATTCCATGGGCGCATCCTCCCCTTCCCCCTCCTGCACTTTCCAAGCGACGGGTGATTTGAATTTCTTATCGAGACGCCCGAAGGCCAGCTTGCCCAGCTCCACCACGGCTCGCAGGCCGATGTAGCCCGCCACCAGACCGATGACGGATTGTTTGAGCCCCTCCTGCCAAGTGCCACCGCCCGGGCCGGAGAGGGCCGGAAGCTTCGGCCACAGGGCACAGGCCACGAGCCCGAATGCCGTGCCCGCCCAGGTAAGGCCGGTGGGGATGATCATGTGCTCCACATCAATGAAAGTGATCGCCACCAACAACGAGAGGAAGATCCACAGGAACGGCACCGCCACGGCACCATCCACGCCCTTGCGGGTGAAGACGATCCAAGCCGCCGTGAACAGCAGCGCGGTGAGCAGCTCGACCAGGAAATAGCGCACCGGGATGCGGCACTTGCAGTCCGCGCAGCGGCCCCGCAGCAGCAACCAGCTGAAGAGCGGAATGTTCCGCTTGAGGGGGATCGGGCTCTTGCACTTCGGGCAGAACGAGCGCTTCGGCTCATTCACGGACAGCCCCAGCGGCACCCGGTAAATGACGACGTTGAGAAACGAGCCGATGCACGAACCGATGAGGAACGCGGGAATCAGCCAGAGCCAGTGGTCGAAAGGAGGATAGAAAGGCAAGGTGCCTCTATTCAACGGACTGAAGGGACGGTGCCAAGTGTGAAGTTCCGTCCGGGATCGGTTCGAATCGTGAGGATCACGGATTGAAGATGACCGGAAGCAGTCAAGACATGAAAATAGCGAGTACCCCCAGATGGGAGAAAGGATTCCAAACTCAAAAATTTGCGTCCTCTCCCTTCTTCAACAAATCCGTTCAATCCGTGTAATCCGTGGTTTCAAATACCGCCCTTCGATTGAACACTCCCCCCATGTCCGCCCGCTCCGCCGCCACCGCTGTTGCCCGTCGTCTCACCGAGGCGGGGCATACCGCCTTGTTCGCGGGTGGATGTGTGCGGGATGGCCTGTTAGGGAAGGAACCGAAGGACTATGACGTGGCGACGTCCGCCACTCCTTCTCAGGTTCTGTCGCTGTTCCCCGGCTCGAACGAGGTTGGCGCGCACTTCGGCGTGGTGATCGTGAAGCAGGAAGGGATCCATATCGAAGTCGCCACCTTCCGCACCGATGGCAGCTACAAGGATGGCCGCCGACCGGAGACGGTCGAGTTTTCCACACCGCCGGAAGATGCCCAGCGCCGGGACTTCACAGTGAACGGGCTGTTTCAAAACCCGGAAACCGGGGAAATCATCGACTATGTCGGCGGGCTGGCGGATCTGGAAAGTCGCACGCTGCGCGCGATCGGCATCCCGGGCGATCGCTTCGGCGAGGATGCGCTACGGCTGCTGCGCGCGGCCCGCTTCGCCACGGTGCTCGGTTTTGAAATCGAGCCGCTGACCTGGCAGGCCGTTTGTGATCACGCCGATGATCTCGCGAAGATTTCCCCGGAACGCATCCGCGACGAGTTTTCGAAACTCATCACCGCGCCCGCCCGACGCCGCGGCCTGGAGCTGCTGGTGGACTCCGGTCTGATCCGTCACATCGTGCCGGAGGTGCTGGCATTGATCGGTTGCGAGCAGCCGCCGCAATGGCATCCGGAAGGCGATGTCTACACGCACACCTGCATCATGCTGGAAATGCTGCCTGCGGATGCTTCGCTGGAGCTATGTTTGGCGGTGCTGCTGCATGATATTGCGAAGCCTCCTACCTTCACGATCGATCCAGAGGAAAACCGCATCCGATTCAACGGACACGATGCGCTCGGCGCGGAGATGGCGGAGGAGATCCTGCGCCGCCTGAAGTATCCAAACGACGTCATCGACGCCGTGAGGCCGATGGTCGCCCGCCACATGCAGTTCATGAACGTGCAGAAGATGCGCGTGGCGAAGCTGAAGCGCTTCATGGCCAGCGCGGAGTTCGTAGACGAGTTGGAGCTGCACCGCGTCGATTGCGCGTCGTCCAACGGCTTCACGGACAACTACGAGTTCCTCCAGGAAAAGCGTGCCGAGTTTGCATCCCAGCCGCTGATCCCCTCTCCACTGGTCAACGGACGTGATCTGATCGCCATGGGATTGAAGCCCGGACCGCAGTTCAAAGAATGGCTGGAAGCGGTCGAAACCGAGCAATTGGAAGGCCGAATCACCGACCGGGAGGCGGCACTCGACCTACTGCAAGAGCTAATCAAAAAGTCCAAAAATTGACAGGCTCACCCATTTCAGACGTAAAGCGTCGCGTGTTTAGTTTGTATGCGATTTCCATCGTGCGGGTGGCGGCTTGCTGTGTCCTCCTCTCGTCTGTCCAGGCCACGCCGGAAGGTCTCGATCTTTCGAAGGCTTATCCGTCCCAGTCCCCTCTCCCATCCGATCTTGATGACGCCAAGCGAGCCGCCATCGTGAAAATGGCTGCTTCCTACCCGGCCCGCATGGTGAAGCCGCATGGCAAGGGAGTGGCGGAAGAGGACCTGACCAAGGCTTTCCACGGCATCCGCTCCACCTTCGGCTTGCCCAACGAAGGGCGTCGCATCGAGGTAGATGACGAGTCCGCCAAACCCCAGCCCGCGCCAGCACCAGCGGGATTGAACGCCGATCTTGTCGGTGCCGTCGATTCCCTCTCCAAGCTCTACTCAGGCTGCACTCCGGAACAGGCCAAACAAGTTGAGACGCTTTACAAAGAACTGATCGAGCTATGGTTGCAGTCCGCTCCAAAGCCCGGCGACAAGGTGCGTTGGATGGGCAATGGCTACGCGTGGCGTTCACGCGGCCCCGCCTTGCTTGGCATGCTCCATACCTTGCCACCGGAACTGCACGACCGTGCCGCCGCTACCATCGCCCTTACCTCGGGTGGCGAATGGTTGTTCCGCGAAAAGCCGGAGACCTCCACGGACATCGCGCTCAATTACTATCCCATCCTGTTCGCCGCGATCGGCGCGATGAATGATCCCGCGTTGAAATGGCAGTACCTGCAAGGTGCGCGCCGCGGACTGGATCTCACCCTGTTGGGAAACGAACCGGTATCTCCCGATGGCGGCATCATCCATCACGCCGGCCACCACATCTCCTACGCCTCCTATAGTTTCGGGCCGATCCTTTCCCACGAGACGAACCTCGCCCGCGCGGGCTTTACCAGCCCCTACGGCACGCAGGCACTGGCCCGTCTGAAGCTCGCCGTCGATGCTTGGGCATGGACCACCCTCGCCGGACAAATCCCGCCGGTCTTCCAACTCCGTCCCAGTCCCATCTGGAACAACTCGAAGCCACCGGGAGATGAACCCGGCCTCACCATCGACTTCGCCAAGCGCGTCGCCGAACTGGAAGCCGCGGATCGTGGTGAACCGGACCTTTCCAAGATCACGGACATGGCCCGGATCGCAGGCTCGAAAACCTACGGTCATGCCGACCGTGTTCCCGCTTCATGGAAAGACCTGATGACGCCGGAGAACACCCGCCCGCTCACCGGCCATCGGGCTTTCCCGGTCATGGGAGCGGCGATCCACCGTCGTGACGATTGGACCGTGGTGGTCCGCGGCGCGAATGCCTCGTGGCGCGGTGCGGAGGTCTACGCCGGTCCGGAGTGGCCGGGTGCCTACATGGATGAGATCATGCAGGGCGCGCTTTTCATTTTCTCCAAAGGCGCGAACGGGACGCCGCCCAACGTGGTGGACAGCGGCTACGGCACGGACGGCTACGATCCCAACAAGGTGCCGAACGCCTCCTCCGTGCAGATGGACAACGTCGCACGCGCCGGTCGCGGCAATCCGGATTACATGGGGTCGGATGCCAAACAGGGCGGCGGCGTGGATCTTGATGGCAATGGCATGTGGGCATGGGCGCCGTCGCACTGCCGCAAGAGCGCGTTCTTTTTCGGCAACCGCATCACACTGGTCACCCGCGACCTGACGATGAAGGGTGAGGTGAATACGGGACTCATCCAGACCCGGCTTGCAGATCCCACCATCTGCCCCTTGATCGTCGATGGCATCGCGCGCACCGCGGATGGCGATGCCACACTCTCCGGAAAGACCGCCCACACCTTCCTGGATGACAAGGGCAGCGGCTACTTCGTGCCGGCCGGGAATCCGGACCTCAAGGTCCATCGTGGTCTCCAGCAATACACCTACGCCATTCCTGCCAATCTCAAGCCTGGACTGGATCCCAAGACCCAGCCGCCGCTCAAAAACCGCAAGGATCTCGCTGCCGCGCTGCCGAACTACACGCCCACCCAGGCCGCTTTCTCCACCGCTTGGTTCGATCATGGCAAGGACCCGCAGGGCGCCTCCTGCACCTTCACCGTGCTGGTAAAAACCACTGCGGAAGACTTGGAGAAGTTCGCGGCCACCATGACGGGGAAAACACCGCCCTTCACCCTCGTCACCAGCAACAGCCTCCACGACTTCCGGGATGCCGCCACCGGCACCCGCTGCGTGGCCACCTTTGTGGATCATGCCGCCTTCGAACCCGACGGCATCGTCTCCATCAACCGGCCTTCGACGGTAATGTGGACCCACAAAAACCAGAAAATCAGCGCCTCCTTGGGATCGACCGACCTCAAGGACAGCCGCCCCTTCGTGGTGATGCTGGAGGGCAGATGGCAGGCGGACGGCCCGCTGCCGGAGGGAGCCAGCGTCACCGTGGACGGACCCGGGACCCGCTTGGAAATCCCCTACCGGAACCAAAATCCGGTGAAATTTGCCATGAAACGCTGAGATCCCGACGCGGAGAGGACGTTACATTTCCCATGAAAATCGCCGTAGCCAGTCCGGCTTCCGGCGTTTAGCCTTCGCTTCCAGCCCATGAGCCACATCGTCCCCGTCGAGCACAGCGATCCCGTCAACGCACAGATTCTCTCCATCTCCGAAGACCTGATCGCGGGCTTCCACCGTCATCCGTTCCATGTGATCGCGGAGAAGTCCGGCGTGGCCTTGCCGGTGGTGCTGGAACGAATCCGCGCGATGCTGGAGGCGGGCGTGATCCGCCGCGTGCGCCAGACCCTGCTCTCCACCAAGCTCGCCCACGGCGCGCTGGTCGCCTGGAAGGTGCCGGAAGAAAAGCTCAATGCCGCCTTCGACTTCATGGCGAAGGAAGATCCCTTCTCCGGCCACGTCGTCATCCGCTCCACGGATACCGAGGTCTCCGGCTCCGGCTACCGCCTGTGGACCACGCTCAAGGTGCCGGTGGGTGAATCGCTCGACGAGCATGCGAAGGTGCTCATGCGTCTCACCGGAGCGGAGGAATATCTTCTCATGCCTGCGAATGGTGTGTTCGCGCTCGGAGTCGGCCATGTCCGCCGCCGCGCTTTGGAACCCGGCGATCGTGCCGATGAACCCGGCGTGATGATGACCACCGTCCCGGTCGACCTGACCGAGGAAGAGTGGAACGTCCTGCTCGCCCTCAAGGAGGAACTGACGCCGGAGGAAGTCGTCGCCAGCCCATGGGATGGCCGCGCCGCCATCGCCGGCGTGAGCTTGGAGCGCTTCTGCGAAGTTGCCGAGACACTCAATGCCAAGAAAGTCATCGGCCGCTTCTCCACCTTCCTTGAGCACGTGAAGCCTTCTTCCACCGGCGAACGCGTGACCCGTTTCAACGGACTTTTCCATTGGGCCGTGCCGAAAGGTCGGGAAATCGAAGCGGGTGGCGAGGTCGGCCGCCACTACTGCATGACCCACTGCTACTGGCGCGAAGGCGGCCCACAGTTCGGTGACGTCAACATCATGGGCGTGGTCCACGGCACCGAAAAAGCCCGCGTGCTGGAGCACAAGGCCGCCATCGACCGCTATCTGGAGGAAATCGGCATCCCCGTCTCCTACACCAACGTCTTCTGGGGCGGCCGCTCCGAAATCAAGCCTTCCGAGATCTCTCCGAAGGTTTATCACGAGTGGCACGCGAAGCACGCGGAGTGAGCCATCACCCGCTGTTTACAGCGTCAGCTCCCCTCGGGTGATCTTCGCCAGCGTTTCCACCAGAAACGCATGTTCGCGGAGCAGCACCCGTGCGGCCAGTGTCTCCACGGTATCGTCCGGCATCACCGCGACCTCGCATTGGGCGATCACTCTTCCATCGTCGTATTCTCCATTCACATGATGGATGGAAATACCGGTGGTGGTTTCGCCCGCATCCAGCACCGCCTGATGGACGCGGCTTCCGAACATTCCCTGGCCTCCGAATTTGGGGAGCAATGACGGATGAATGTTCAGAATCCGACCTTGATAGGCCTCCAGCACGCGCGGCCCGATCTTCTTCAAAAAGCCCGCCAGGACGATCAGTTCCACCTCATGCTGTTGGAGGGCATCCAGCATCGCTCCATCGAGTGTCTCCGGATCCGGATGAGTCGAGGCATTGAGAATTTGGAACGGCATTCCTTCGCGCTCGGCACGGGACGCAGCGTGCGATTGGCGGTTGTTGGAAATCAGCAGCGCGGGAACCGCATCGAGACGCTTGGCATGGATCGCATCGATCACCGCCTGCATGTTCGAGCCGCCATGGGATGCGAAAAATCCAACCTTCATCGGTGCCAGCGTAGGAGGTTCGGATAGAGATGCAAATCCCGGCCTGGCCACCGTCCCGGAGTTGTCACGCGATCTTGCAAATCCAATCCGGTTGAGCGATAAGGTGAGAGTGAAAATGCTCTCTTTCTCTTTGAGCACCACACTGGTGCTCTCCGCGCTCCTGTCTTCCTGTGTCCCTTCCCCGGAGATCGAGGCCCGCCGGTCCATGGCAGCCGATCCACGCTGGCCGCTGGTGCGGGCACAAGCACAGCGTGCGGTCCGCCATTATGAGCAGCAGGACTTCTGGGCCGCCAATGCCTGCTACACTCCTTACGCCTTCGATGGGCGAACCTGGGTAGTCCGGGTGTCCGGAGCCTATCCGGTCCAGGTCTGGAGCGATTTTGTGGATCTGAGGGTGCGCAACGACGGCACCGTCGTTGAACTACACGCCTTCCGAGACCCACCAGTCGATGGTGCTTGGACGCTGAGGCGAATATTACAATTTCGTCATAATCCAAAAATATGGCGGGAAAGGCTGGTTGTGCGCGGGGAGCCGGAGGCTTTATCGGCCTCTCCCATGCACAAGCGCCTCCTTTTCCTGCTGCCAGTTCTCTCCAGCATCGTCTACGCAGGACCTCCCCTGCTCACGGATGATCCGGACACTCCGGAGCAAGGTCACTGGGAAATCAACATCGCCGCCACCGCCGAAAAGCGTTCAGGAGAGTGGTCGCTGGAAACGCCATTGTTGGATTTCAACTACGGCCTGCTCGACAACGTGCAGCTCAAGTTCGAGATCCCCTATTTGATCGAGTCCGAGGAAGGTGGATCTTCCCACAGCGGCGCAGGCGATGCCGAATTCGGCGTGAAATGGCGCTTCCTCGATCAGGACAAGTGCGGGATCTCGATGTCCACCTATCCGCAGTTCGCCTTCAACACCGCATCGCATTCGGTGCATCTCGGTTTGGTTGACGATGGTTGGGAGTTCATCCTGCCCGTCGAAGTGCAACGCGAGATTTGTGATGGAACCACGATCTTCGGAGAGTTCGGCTATGTCTGGACCGAGAGCGAGGGCAATGGCCTGATGTGGGGCTTGGCCGTGGAGCAGGAAATCGCGGAACCTTTCTCTCTCCTGGCGGAAATTCACGGCGAGTCCGCAGACAACTTCAATGACACCGAAATCATCGCGAACCTCGGCTTCCACTGGCAGGCCACCGAGCATGCCGCACTCATTGGATCGGTGGGCCGGGGTCTGAATGAAAGCAGCGAACCGCAGGCGAAATTCCTCAGCTATCTCGGTGTGCAGCTGACATTTTGACAGCCTGCGAAGATGTATGAAATCCGCTCATTTCCGGCCACTTGCAGGCGATGGGATGAAACACCACAAGTTGGGATTCGGAGCGAAAAATAGATTCGTTTCAGAAACAAAAAAAACGTGATCTTCACGCTGTTTCGTGATGCATTGTAGATGCGATGCAAGCGTGTCTTTTACCCCCACGTCACCCCGCTCTTTGCACTCCTTTGACCGCAAATCGTCAGCTTGGCGATTGTCCGATCGCCAATGTGCCGCTGCGGGAATTGATCACCACGGACCTGATCCGTTCCGGGTTCCAACTCGTGCAGCCTTCGGAGGCCACAGAGCGAACCATCCGCATGCCGATCGACAATTGGATCGAAATCGGAGCGCTGCTCCTGCTTGGCCGTACCGGCACCGCCGCCTGTCTCTATGACAGCGAGGGCAATCCGCTGGCATGGAAGGGTGATGAAGATCCGGCGAAGTGCCCGGAGAAGCTGGTGACGGATGCGAATTGCTTCACCATCCGCTATCCGTGGGACCTCCTCCGGATGCACGAGGAAGTACTGGCGATGATGGATGAGACCGTGAATCACGGCGAAATCAGCCCGCTCGCCACCATCAGCGGCATCGTGCGGGTCGGAAACGGGTCGAAAATCCTTCCCGGCACCGTGATCGAGGGGCCGGTTCTGATCGGGCCGAATTGTCACATCGGGCCGAACGCCTACATCCGCGGCGCGACCTCGATCGGCGCGAACTGCTACGTCGGGAACGGCGCGGAAGTGAAGAACTCCATCATTTACAACAACTCCTACATTTCCAGGCAGTGCTACGTGGGCGACTCCATCATCGGCACCCACGTGACCCTCGGAGCCGGGACTTGCACGGAAAACCACCGCCACGACGGCCGCCACCACGTCTCGACCATCCAAGGCAAGGCCGTGAATACCGGTCGGGTGAAATTCGGAGCGATCATCGGCGACGGCGTGAAAACCGGCGTGAACACCTCGATCGAGGCCGGAATCAAGATCGGCATTGCCCGCACGACGAAACCGGGCTCCTATGTGGGCAAGGACCTCCTGTGACGCATTTGTCACGATCCGTCGTTTCGTGTGTGACAGGGTTCCGCGCTACACCACGGCCCGATGCATAAGATTCTGATCGTCGAAGACGAGCGAGACATCGCCGATCTGATCGGCTTCAACCTCGAACGACAGGGCTACGAGGTCATCAAGGCCTATGACGGCCTCACTGGTACCGAAGTCGCCATGCGGGAGCGTCCCGATCTGATCGTCCTGGATCTCATGCTGCCGGGCCGCGATGGCTACGGCGTGTTCAAGGAGCTGCGCCGGGACGCCCGGACCTCCCAGATCCCGGTGATCATGCTCACCGCCCGCGCCCAGACCGAGGATCGCATCCAGGGTCTTGAGGCCGGCGCGGATGACTATCTCACCAAACCTTTCAGCCCGAAGGAGTTGCTCCTTCGAATCAACGCCGTTCTGAAGCGCGTGGACGGCCCGCCGGGCACCGTGGATTTCAGCTTCGGCCCATTCCGCTTCGATAAGAATTCCCTCAAATTCTACCTCGATGGCGAGCCGGTGGACCTGACCGCCACCGAATTCAAGCTGCTGCTTTACTTGTGCGAGCGTGGGGGCAAACCACAGGACCGCAACGAACTGCTGCGAACCGTGTGGGGCTACAGTGATGAAGTGCACAGCCGGACACTGGATACCCACATGAAGCGTCTGCGGCAGAAACTGGGTGGCCACGGCGGTTTGGTTGAAACCGTGCGTGGTGTTGGTTATCTGGTGGCCCTGCCGACCGCCGGATGAGTTCCACCCTAGCCATCGCCACGTATCTTCCCGCCTGCCTTGTTGCCGGGGGCTCCATCGCCCTGCTCTACCGGGCACGGCGGGCCTACCGTCTGGAAGCAGCAGCCCTGCAACAACGGCTCGAAAGTGATCTCAAACACGCCCGCAATGAACGCGACCGTCTGCTCGATGCCCTCGGCGACGCCTTCCTCCTCGTGGATGGCGAGACGGATATTGTCTTCGTCAATGCGGCGGCGCGGGAACTCTTCGATGGTCGCCGGATTCTCGGCCGACCGGTGCGGGAAGCCTTCCTCGACGGCCGCCTGGCCGAAGTGCTCCTGCACTGCCTCGAAACCGGCGAGCCGGTCCAATCCCGGATCGTGCTGCCCCAGCAAGCGTCCCCGCGCGGCGACCACGAAACCCGTGGTGTCAATGTGTGGGTCATTGACGCAGCCCGTCTCCCGGACTCACCGGCAGACCAACCCCTCACCCGTGTCGTGATCCGAGACGTGACATCCGAACATCAGCTTGAACAGATCCGGAAGGATTTCGTCGCGAACGCATCGCACGAACTCCGGACGCCCCTCGCCATCATCAATGGCTATCTGGAGAATCTTCTGGATGAGGGCATGCTGGATGATCGCGAGATGACGCGCCGCTTCCTCACGGTCATGCGCAAGCACTCGGACCGTATCTCCCGCATCGTGGAGGACATGCTGGTCATTTCCCGTTTGGAATCGGGCGAGGCCGCCGCATTGAAGCTGGAGCCCTTCCGCTTCCGTGCCTGCATCCATGACATTCTGGAGCGGCTGGAATCGATGATCCGCCAGCAGACCGCGGTGGTAACCGTGGTCATGCCGGATGAAACGCTGAAGCTGAATGCGGACCGCTTTTACTGGACGCAGGTGCTTTTCAACCTCGTCGAAAACGCGCTCAAGCAGAACCCGCACAAGGGTCTGAAGGTCGAAATCGGCTGCACCGGCCTCCCGGAAGGGGGCATCCGCATCTGGGTGGCGGACAATGGCGTGGGCATTCCCAGCGCCGACCTGCCGCACATTTTCCGGCGCTTCTACCGCGTGGAGAAGCACCATTCCCAGCAGGAGATCAAGGGCACCGGCCTGGGTCTCTCGATCGTGAAGCGCGCGGTGGAGGCTCATGGCGGCTCCATCGGCGTGACTTCCACACCCGGGCAGGATACCCGCTTCACCATCGATCTCCCTCCGAACATCCGGGCCGTGGAGTGAATCGGAGTTCTTTTTGGAACTTCTGATCCCGGTGTTGCCGTGTGGATACCACCACGGCGGATGTCATTTTTAGAACGAACGCTCATGGTCCCGGCGACGTGGTGATTCGGCCAATTCATTGCGCCGCAATGCATTTACGAAAGTCCGCACCTTGCGAAAACTCCGGAGTGGTTCTATTCTGTTGGGTTACCAAACCAACCGAACTCATGAAAATCACCTACCTTGCTGCTCCGGTCCTCGCTACTGCCAGCCTGCTGCTCAGCAACTGTGCCCACGAGCCGGTGACCCAGACCAATGCATCCAATGCCAGCGCCTCCAAGATCGCAGGCGACTCGCGGGCCGCACTCAACAGCCTGTATGCCGAGAACCCGTCCGCGCGCCGCATGGGCAACCACGCCGCCGGGGTCCTCGTATTCCCACACATCTGGAAAGGCGCCTTCATCTTCGGAGCCGAAGGTGGCAATGGCACCCTGTTCGTGAACAACCGCGTCCACGGCTACTATCAGACCGCCGGCGGCTCGTGGGGGCTCCAGGCCGGGGTCCAGAAATCCGGTTACGCCCTGTTCCTGTTTGATCGCAGCGCGCTGAGTCACCTCAACGATGCCGCCGGTTGGGATCTGGGCAGCCAGCCCGGCCTGACCATCGTGGACCGTGGTGGTTCCGCCGCTCTCACCGCCAAGACTCTCGACAAGGGTGTATATGCCTACACCTTCGGTCAGAAAGGCCTGATGGCGGATGTCAGTCTCAAGGGATCGAAGATCACCCGCATCCATCCGGGGAACTGAATTCCCAACGGGTGGAAATTTGAAAGCTCCATCGCGCAAAGCACCCGCGGATCACTCCGCGGGTGTTTTGTATTCAGAGGAGGCTCAAGCGGCTTCCGTCTTCACTTCGGTGGTCTCCACGGCCATGGCCGGTTTCTCCTCCACCACCGCAGTCTGTTCCTCCTTCAGCGTATCCCATGCGGTGAGCAACTGCATCATGGCTTGGAAGACACCGGCCTGCGCACCGAGTTGACCGCCATCGCCGCCACCCAGCATCACCAGTTTCTCCGGCACCAGCGGCTGCTTGCTGTCAGCCAGTTCGGTGGCCACCAGGTTGAGCGCATACAGGCGGTTGTCGCCAAACGCGGACACCTTCTGGCGGCTGACCTCGGCTTCCGCCTCACCGATCTGGGCGATGCGGGAAGCCTCGGCCTCCGCCACCTGGCGGATGCGCAGGGCCTCACCATGACCGTTCAGTTCGGCCACGCGGGCCTGACCTTCGGCCAGGGCGATCTCGCGCTTCGCCACACGTTCGGCCTCGGCGAGCTGGGCGGAACCGCGGTTCGCGGCCACCTGGATCTCGATCTGCGTTTCCGTGAGGTGGGTCTGGCGCGCGGCCACGGCCTGCGCCTGGTTCAGCTCGCGGAGCTGCGCGGCGGCCTCCTGCTGCTTGGCGAAGGTTTCCTTCTGCTCCTCGGCCAGGCGGCGCTGGCGGAGCTGGTCGAAGAGGCTGTCGATCGGGTCCTTGCCATCGTGGGCACGGGCGCTTTCCGGGCGGCCGATCAACACAGCCACGCAATTGATGTCATAGCTTTCAAAGCGGCGGCCGAGCTCCTCGGTGGCGAGGCGCTGGATCTCCTCGCGGTGGGTCAGCAGTTCCAGCATCTTGCTGCTCTGTGCCACGTCGCGGAAATACGCGGTGAGGATCGGGTCCAGCGTCTGGCTGATGAGGCGGTTCACGTCACCGAAGCGCTGCACCACGCGCGGCGCCTTCTGGTAGTCGATGTGGAGCACCAGGCTGAGCGGCAGCAGGGGCTCGTAACCGTCGGCGGTGATGAGCGGGATGCTGCTCAGGTGTTCGTCATACTTGTGGTTCTCCGTCTGGCCGCTGATCCAGCGGAGTACGAAGTTCACCGTAGGAACGAGTTCCACCTTCAGCGCATACGGGTTGAGGGCATACTTGCCGGGAGTGAGAGCCTGTTTCCACACCCCGCGGCGACCGGCTTCCACCTGCTCACCGTAGCGGAAGTTCGAACCCGTCACGTCATCACCACTGCCACCGAAGTAACCGATGACCACTCCCACATAGCCGATGGGGATCAGTGTCTTCGGCTTCAGCTCCACCGTGGCGAACCAGCGGTTGATGAAGTACGTGCCGTCCGTGAGCACCTGGAGCTGCTTGCCCCGGCGACCTCCGAGCGCGAGGAACGTCTCCGGGTCCTGGAAGTAATTGTGGCCGGAGCCGCCCTGCGGGTCGCGCACCTCGGGGGCGATCACTTCACCGGCCTCCAGCGTGGGGCCGTCATGCACGGTGATCACACCGATGTTGTCCGATTCGGAAAGTCCACCACCCGGGAGAGGAGGATTGCCTTTGCTGTTGGTCGGATCACCCACGATCACCGGCACGAAGCCGTTCTGGCGTTGCAATTCCTCCAGCCAGTGCTGGGCCATGCGGTTCTCCTCACTGGAGATCGGGCCGGTATGCACACCCGTTTCCGTGATCACCATGAACACCGCGGTGTTGATGGCATACACACCTTCACGCAGGATGCCGCGCTGGCGACCACGCTGGCCGCTGTTTTCCAGGAAACCCACGGCATCCTGGAAGCCGTTACAGTCCACGATCCGACCCAGCGTCTGCGAGGGCGGCAGAGGACTGCCGTCACGCGCATAGACGTAGCCGATGCGACCTTCCGCCACAGTCACGAGCGGCACCTTGTGGATGTTGTATTTCCAGAACGGGTAGCCCACGTAGAGGCCACCACGCAGGACCTTCGCCTGGAAACCGGCCTCGCCCTTCACGGCGATGATACGGCCCTCGCTGAGCGCACCGCTGGCCGACCACATCTTCTCGATGATGCCGACACGGCGGTGGGGGATGTAACGCACCCCGAAGCCGAGGTAGATGATGATGGCGATCGCGAACAAAACCGCGACGCCCAATCCAATGCTGAACAATAAGCCAGCGATCATATGTGTCTCTCTTTCTGTCTCTCTATGGCCGGCCCCGCCTCCCTGCGGAACCGCAGAGGCCGGACCTATGTTGTTGCTGCGAAGCAACGTCTGCCGCGGAGACTCTTGTCAGGAGACACAGCGAACGGACGCGCCCCACGGTGATGCCTACGAGGTTAGCTGTCGGGCTGGAGCCACCATGTGCTCCCGATACCGCAGGTATCGCATGCCCCGAAGACCGCAATTGGTCCGGAAAATATCTCCGGATCGGCGGTCGGGATTGGTTCCCCCGTTGCTCCGGACCACGCGTCCGGTGCACTCGGCTGACGATGTCGTTCTCAAATTCAATTTCGAACTGCGGGCATGTTAGGAACGACCGCCGACTCCACTCAAGAGGGCTGTTTATAACACACCCGGATCGGTAGACATTCGATCCCGAGGCGGGACAAACGATGTCCCGCCTCTCCGACCTCGGAGAGGTCGCGGATCATAGCCGGAGCGTCGCGCAGCGACCTCCGGGCAGGATATCCTCTATAAGGATCCCGACCCCAAAGTGGGTCGAACCGGCCCGCAGGAGTGTGGATGTCGTTCGCCCAACCGATGTGCAACCTCTCATCTGCGACCCACTTCGGGGTCGAAAAGAGAATCAAAGGGCGCTCCCGGATCCGGAGGTCGCTGCGCGACGCTCCGGCTATGATCTGCGACCTCTCCGAGGTCGGAAAAATCCACTCACCCCCAACAACCACTCATCCCCCGCCCTCACCCGCCGACGTGAACCCATGCAACCGTGCGTTCATCACCAGCTCAGTGACATTCGCCGCCCCGAGCTTCCCCATGATGTTCGCGCGATGAAACTCCACCGTGCGCACGCTCAAGCCGATCCGCTCCGCGATCTCGCGGCTCGTCCTTCCCTCCAGCACCTGCGAAAGCACCTGCTGCTCGCGGCGCGATAAAATCTTCCCGATCGCCAACGGCCTTCCACCCTCGCGGCTCATCACTTCCTGATAGCGCGTCGAGTAGCTCCGCCGTCCAGTCGCCACCGCATCCAGCGCCGCCTGCAACTGCACCGGGGTCGCATCCTTTTCCAAATACCCCTCCACCCCGCTCTCGCGAACCCGCGTCAGCGCCAGCGGATCCACCAACGAGGACAACACCAGCGCCCGTGCCTGTGGACGGAGCTGCCGTGCCGCTCTTACGAATTCCAATCCATCCATTCCCGGCAATTGCAGATCCACCACCAGCAGGTCCGGCTGCTTCTCCGCCACCAGCACCAGCGCATCCTCCGCGGACGGCGCCGCACCCACCAGTTCATACCCGGCCAAATCCGCCAGCCATTCCTCCAGGAACGCGCGAAACATCCCCTGATCCTCCACCACCATCACTTTCACCCTCGCCTTCATACCGTCACCTCCGCCTCCACACGCGGCAGCGTGAAATGAAACTCCGTGCCACCACCCTCCACCGCCGTCGTTTCCAGGCGCGTCTCCAGCGCCGCCGCGATCTCCACACACAACCGCAGTCCGAGACCACTGCCGTTCGCCGGAATCACCCCGCCGGTCAGACCTGGACCATCATCCTTCACAGAAAAGCGCGCGCCATCCGCCGTCTCCGCCACCGATACCACCACCAGCCGCCGCGCGAACTTCAGCGCGTTCGAAAGCAGGTTCCGCAGCAACGTCTGACCAAGTACGAGATCCGCCATAATTCGCAGTTCCACGGGCACCTCCACCTCCAGCACCTTGCCCTCGTATTCCGCCGTCTCCCGGTAAAGAGCCACCACCGGCTCCACGACGGACCGAGCGGGATGGGCCGCCAGATTCACGGTGCCCGCACGCAGGTTCCCCCATAGCACCAGATCCTCGATCAGCAACAGCAGTTGCCGCCCCATGACCGCAGCTTCCTCCGGGAAATGCGCGCCATTGCGGCCTCCCGCCGCCAGTTGCTCCGCCCGCTGCGTCAATCCGGTGAGGGGTCCACGCAAATCATGCCCGAGCACCGCGATCATCCGGTCCTTGTCCGTCAGCGCGAGGTTCAGCTCACGCGTCCGCTCGTTCACCTCCAGTTCCAGTTCGTCCGCATACGCCTCCTGCATCACCTTCCGGGCAGCGGCTTCTTCCAGCAGCTCCTGTTGCGCCGCGATCTTTTCCCGCTGGAGACTCGAATAACGTGCGGAGACCACCAGCGACAAGGTGAGGAATTCCAATGCCGATCCCGCCATCACGATCACTCCCCCCACCTCCAGTGACACCAGTTGCAGCCAAGTCGCCGCCGCCGGCAGGATCCCCGCACACACCAGGCCGAAGAGCAGGATGAGATGCCGCGGATCGCGCAGGCCCTTCCGCCATGAAACCAGCGTGGCGGCCAGCAGCACCAGATGCGCCAGCAACGTCCCTGCCATGATTACGCCCAGCCACCACGTCAGCCGCACCACGATCACCAGCGGTGCCGCGGCGGCCAGCCCCAGCAGCACACGTTGGTTCAGTCCCAGCATCCGATCCGCCCGCGGTGAGCGCGAAGGCAGCTCCAGGAACATCCGCGCGAATCCCATCAGAAAGTATCCGCTCAGCGCCAGCGCGACCATCAGCATCACTTCCATCCACGGAGATCCCACCCCGACCCCGCCCAACGCGAATTCGCCGCGCGCGGACAGCATGAAGACCGAGAACGCCACCATGTAGAGCAGGTAGCCGCCGATCCCCGGCAGCCGCGTACCCGCCCACAGCAGTGCGTTGTAAAACAGCAGCGCCAGCAACATGCCGAAGTAAGCCCCCTCGGCCACCGTGCGCCGCATGCGCGCCGCATGGAACTCCGCCCGCTCCGGCCACCACGCGGGCTTCATGCATACGCCGAAATAATCCTGCATCCGCAAATACACCGTCCGCTCGCCGTGCGCTGGCAGGTTGACCGGAAAGGCCATCTCGCGCCCCCACATCGCCTTTTTTACGCCTTGCCGCCACTCTCCGGATCGCACCACGCGCCAGGCACCGGAATCATCGCGGCTCCAGAAATCCGCATGGTCCACATAGAAGTCCTGGTCCGCCAGCACTCCATCCCGTGCCACCGCCTCCGGGTTCTCCAGTGTCACCCGCAGCCACACTGCCTGAGTTCCCTCCGATCTCAGGAAATCCACGCCGTCCCAGTGCTCCCAGTCTCCGATCCGCGACACAGCCTCCACCGCGGTCTCGTCCGTGCGTAGGAATTCCACGTTCCGGGCCGCAGAAGACAACGGCACCCAGCCCTGGCGCATCGCACACAGCGAGGCCACCAGCCAGCCCACGGCCAGCAGCGCCACCGCCGTCAACGCGACCAGCATCCAGCGGTTGGGCACACGGATCGGATTCACACGCACACTGCACCAGCCCGGACCGCCGTCATCAAGCACGCGCCGCGACAGGACCTCGTAGAACTACGAGGTTTGCCCGATTGAGGGCAAGGGCCTCCTTGTTAGAGGCTTTAGACGCCTACCCCTTGCCATGAAGTGCTCCCACACCCTTGCCCCACCTTCCCGATACGTGCCCGTATTTCTATCGATGGCGCTGGCGGGCATGACCGTGCAGCGCTCTGCCGCGCTTGTTTTCTGGAACAACGGGGTCACTGCTGATTGGTTTGGCAGCAGCGGCTGGTATGGCGGGGAGGCCCCTGCGTCGAATGCCGGACAGGTCTCCATCACCAGCGGAAATGCCATCATTTCCCGCACCGACCTGGGAACCGCCTATGGCGACCAGCTCCAGCTCGGCGGCAGCATCTACGGCTCCGTCGGCACCGCCACCCTCGCCATCAGCGATGGCGGCGATCTGGAAAGCCACTACGCCTACATCGGAAATTTCTCCGGCAGCAGCGGTTCCATCACGCTCGATGGCACGGGCTCCACCTGGACGAACACCAATGCGATCTACTTCGGCAACTCCGGCGGCAATGCCAGCCTCAGCATCACCAATGGCGGCACCTTCCTCTCCACCGGCTACACCTTCATCGGCTATGGCAATGGCACCGCCAGCATCACCGTGAGCGGCAGCGGCTCGCTGTTCCAAGCCTCCGGAGTACCCGCCTCCCTCGGCTACAGCGGTGGCACCGGCACGCTCACCCTCGCCAATGGCGGCACCGCGAAGTTCGGCTCCAGCGGCGATTATGCCCTCCAGTTCAGCCAGGATGGCACCGGCACCGGCACGCTCAACATCGGCACCGGTGGTACGGCGGGCACCCTTCTGGCCTCCAGTGTCGAAGGCAGTGGCGGCAGCACCAGCAAGGTTAACTTCAACCACAACGAATCGGCGTATACGTTTGCGATCGCGATCAACGGCAATATCGCAGTCGAGCAAAAGGGCAGCGGCACCACCCTTCTCACCGCCGCCAGCACCTACACCGGTGGCACCACGATCACTGCGGGCAAGCTGGTCGTGAACAATACCAGCGGGAGCGCCACCGGCACCGGCGACGTCCTCGCCCAGGCGAACTCCACGCTCGCGGGCAATGGCACCATCGGCGGCGCAATCACCATGCTCGGCACCTTCGCACCGGGCAATTCCGTCGGAAAGCTCAACACCGGCAGCCTCACCATCGGTGCCACCGGCACCTACACGTGGGAGATGAACAACGCCAGCGGCACCGCAGGCACCACCGCCGGCGGATGGGACCTTGCGAACATCACCGGCACCCTCACCTTCCAGCTAGGGGCCACCCTTACGATCTCCAGCCTGGGGCTCGACAATCTCGCGGGCCAGGCCACCAACTTCAACCCGCTGGCAGATTACCTCTGGACCATCGCCACCACCACGGACGGCGTCACCGGCGCGGGAAATGTCACGCTGGATACCAGCGCCTTCCAGAACGCCGCCCCCGGCACCTTCTCGCTGCTCGTGTCCGGGAATGATCTCCAACTCCGCTACGAGGGCGGAGTCACCGTTCCCGAGCCATCCACCTTCCTCGCGCTGATCGCCGGATCGCCCTTCGTCCTCCGCCGCAAACGAACGCGGTGATGATGCCGGATCGATCCTTCCTTTGTTAGAACGCCCCTCCCTTGCCCCAATGAAATCTCCATCCATCCTCCGTCCTTTTCTGGTTCCCCTGTTCATCGCCGCCGGTCTCCAGCCGTTGGCCGCCGTCTCCGTCTGGAAGAACAGCGGCACCACCGACTGGTTCACCGACAGCAACTGGTTCGGCGGCATCCCCACCACCTCGAACAGCGAGACGCAGATGGTGAACGGCACCATCGCCATCTCCCGCACCGACATGGGGCAGGCCCTCAGCAACAGCATCTGGCTCGGTGGCAATGGCCCCGGCTCCGCGGGCACCGCCTCCCTTTCCATCACCAATGGTGCCAGCCTGGCGACGGTCAACGGCTACATCGGCGTCAACAACGGCTCCAATGCCACCCTCAATGTCAGCGGCACCGGGTCCTCCCTGACCGCCAGCTCCCAGCTCTACCTCGGCATGTCCAACGGCTCCGGAACGGTCGCCATGAACATCAGCCAGGGAGCCTCGGTCACCGTCAGCGGTTATCTCTTCGTCGGCTACAACGCCACCGGGAACGCTTCCGTCAATGTCTCCGGCACCGGCTCCATCCTGCAAGCCAACGGCGGCATCAACTCCCTCGGCTACCTCGGAGGCACCGGCACCATGACCATCTCGGACGGAGCGACCGTGAAGCTCGGCTCCTCCGGGAACGGTGGCCTGGGCTTCGGCAATTCCAACGGCACCGGCATCCTCAACATCGGCACCGGCGGAGCTGCGGGCACGCTGATCGCCTACCAGGTCTCCAGCTCCAGCACCACCACCGGCAAGATCAACTTCAACCACAACGAATCCGCCTACACCTTCTCCCCGTTCATCTACGGCAACATCGCCGTGGAGCAGAAGGGCAGCGGCACCACCACCCTCACCGCCGCGAATACCTACACCGGCGGCACCATCGTCAGCGCGGGCAAACTGGTGGCGAACAACAGCACCGGCAGCGCCACCGGCACTGGCACGGTCCTCGCCCAGGCGAACACCACCCTCGCGGGCAATGGCACCATCAGCGGCGCAGTCACCATGCTCGGCACCTTCGCCCCGGGCAATTCCGTCGGAAAACTCAATACCGGCAGCCTCACCATCGGTGCGACCGGCACCTATGCCTGGGAGATGAACAACGCCTCCGGGACTGCTGGCACCACGGCTGGCGGATGGGATCTTGCGAACATCACCGGCACCCTCACCTTCCAGCCGGGAGCCACCCTGGATATCATCAGCCTTACCACAGACAATGTGTCCGGCCAGGCCTCCAATTTCAATCCATTGAATAGCTACCTCTGGACCATCGCGACTACTACCGGTGGCGTAAATGGAGTGGAAAACGTGACCCTGGACACCAGCGCATTCCAAAACACCGCCTCGGGCGACTTCTCGTTGGTCGTCTCGGGAAACAATCTCCAGCTCAGCTACTCCGTCGCCGCCGTACCCGAACCCTCAACCATACTGGCCTTCTTCGGCGGCACCCTAGCCCTCATCTCCCGCAGGAAGCGGCAGCCATGACAATCGCTGGGAGCGGAGCCATGGAGGAGCCGCTCCCAGTGCCTGCGGCGGTCACTTGTCCATCAGGCCCTTGCCCTCGAGGATCTGCGGCACGCACTTCTCGACCCGCGACTCGCGGGTCTTCGCTTGTTTGGGCGCGGCGAAGTGCAGGAGATAAGCCCGTTGCCGCCCGGGAGTGAGCGCCTTGAAAGCGGCCTTGAGTTCCCGATCCGCGTCCAACTGGCTTTGAAATTCAACCGGAACCGGAAATTCCGAAGCCTTCTTGAACGCCACCTTCGAGCCACTCTTCTCCACCTCCACCGCGTTCTGGATGTAGGCCTTCAGCGTCGTCTTCAGCTTGGATACCTCCTTGGCCGAGGTGAACCGGATCTGGCGGACCGCCTGTACATTCTCCGTCTGGCGTATCAAAATCCCCGCCGGGTCTTTCATCAGAGCTCCTTTGAAGAACAGCAGGGCGCAGTAGTCCTTGAACGCATGGATCAGCACCACGTTGCGGCCTCCCAGCGTGTAGCAGGGCACCCCCCACTTCAGTTCTTCATCCAAGCCACTGCCTAGAGCGATGGCTCTCAGCTTCTCCAGCTCTTCCTGCCACTTCTCAGCCTCGGTGAAGAAAAAATCGACCTTCGGGTTCATGCTTGCTTCCAGCCATAGCTGGAACCGGTTCCGGGTGCCAACAGTTTGACGGAGAAGCCGCCCTATCCCGACACGAAAACGGGCCGGTGTCTCCACCGGCCCGCTCCCAGAACTGGATTCGCGGAATCTTACTTGCTCACGCGGCCGTAACCGGCGACCGGACGACCGTTGTCATCGAGCTTGCTGGTAGCCCAGAGCACGCCCTTGGTGACCAGATCGAGGTACTTCGGATCGCTCACGGTGGCGTCGTTGTGGCCCAGCGTGGTGCCGAACACGCGCACCTTCTTGTCCGTGTAGAGGTTCGTCCAGATGACCATCTTCTCGTCATTGCCCTGCTTGCCGGTGGCGAGCTTGGTGGCGGTCGGAAGGATGGTGATGTTGTTGTAGAGTTCCTCGTTGACCGTGGTCCAGTCGGCCATACCCGCGGTGATCGGGCTCTTGGCGCTGGCATCAAACTTGATCTCGATCGGCTTCTGCGCGCCGTGACCGGTGGACTGGAGGCCAAGGAAGTCGAACCAGATGGTGCGGTCCTCGGAGTTGGTGACCGGCTTCTGGAAGTCCTTCTGGCGATAGCTGTGCATCGCGCAGTGCAGGACCACGCCCGGGACGCCGTCCTCACGGTGCGGCTTCAGCACGCCCTTGATGGTTTCCAAATCGCTGATGTCGGCACCGCACTCGTCGTGAATGACAAGGTCGAAACCTTTCGCGTAGTCCGGGTTGCCCAGAATCGGAAGCGGCGGCTTGGTGCCCTTGTCGTCCACGTGGATCTGCTCCACGGTGGCGTTGATGCGCTCTTCGATACCCTTTTTCAGGATGTCCTTCTGGGTGGCGTAGCTGTGGCAGCAGCCGCCGGTGATGAGGAGGATTTTCAGCGGCTTTGCCTGGTCGGCAAGGCCCGCGGAAGCGGAGAATACAAAGGCCGCGGCAGAGGCAGACGCGGCGAGTACATTGCGGGTAATGAGCATGGGCATGGCTGTTGACGCTAGCGAGGCGTGGTTACGAGGCAAGCCTTACGGGGGCGAACCGCCCGATATAACAGAAATCCCGTTTTTTTCTTCGACCGTCACTCCGCACTTCCCGATTGCACCAAGTCCCCCTAATTCAACGTCATGGCTCATCGCTTGCTACTTCAACCTGCCGTCCAGCTCGGCGTCGTCCCCACCCATATCAAGTTCGCTGGCGGCCTCGCCCCGGACGGCTCCGGCAGGCTTCCGCGCGAAGATGATGGCCGGATCATGATCGTGGCGGAAATGGACCGCATTTGCAGCCAATCTCCCGTCCGCCCGACCTGCGCCCAGGTAACCTATTTCGCCGGAACGGATGCCGGGGACATCGCGGAAATGTTCGCCGGACTGCGCGCTCTCGACCTCGAGCCGCACATGATCATGATGGTCGGCGGTGCGAACCCGATGGATCCCGCCGATGAAGATGCCGTGGCCGCCCAGCTCCTCGGCGGCTTGGCCATCGCCAAGCAGCACGACATCCGCCACGTCTCCTCCACCTCCGTCGAGGAATGGATGAAGGGTGACAAGCGCCGCGATGGCGCGGACTTCGACGCCGCCGTGGCCCAGACCGCCAAGCTCCACGCCCGTGTCGTTCGCGAGGCAGGGTTGGAAGGCACCGCCATCAAGAACTGGCACCTCGAGTTCCTCCGTCCCGGCGAATTCAAGACCTTCACGGACATCGGCCGCGTCTGGCAGTTCGTCCAGGCGGTGAACAAGGAACTTGGAAAAACCTTCTTCAAGATCCTCGCCGATGCCGCCCACTGCGGTGACTCCGGCCTCTCCATCCCGGAGAACCAGGAGCTCATCAAGAAAATCGCCGCCTCCGGCGAGCTGGGCATTTTCCACGCCTCCTCCAAGACCACCCGCGGCTGCCTCTCCACCGATGACGGCTGGATCGCCGCCCTGCTCTCCACCGCCGCCGCCAGCGGCGAGCTGCGCCACGCCTTTGTGGAAGTCTTCCACCACGAGGACGACGGCCTCGCTCCGCTCCGCGCGCTCGATCCCGGCCACGGCATCGATACCCGGGACGGCCGCACCTACACCGAGGTCGTCATTGACGGTCTGGTGGACGTCGCCCACCGGCTGAACAACCTCAAGGCGCGGGGATTCCTCGCGTAACCCAAGCCAGCACCTCTGGAGTGGCGCGAGGAAACCCTCCTCGCGCTACCGCGACCACTCCGCGGGCACTTCCACCACCTTCCCCGCCGGGCTGACGAAACAACGATCACCCGGCTGGCCTTTGACTACGGCACCTCCCGTAAAATCCCCGAAGGACGGCAGCACCAGCATCATGCCGCGCAGCAGATGGCACGGCAGATACATTGGCCTCCGTCCGCTTTCCCCGATCCTCGCCACCGGATGCCAATGCGCCGCGATGCTCGGCCGGTCCGCGGGCGCGTCCTCCGGATCGTGCACCAGCAGGAAGCCCGCATGCTCCGCCTGCGGCACCGCTGTTAGAAACTCCGGCAGCCGCTTCAGCTTCGCATCGTGATTCCCGGTCACCAGTTCCACGGGAATCCCCAGCTCCGCGATCCATCGCTCCAGCAAGGCCACCACTTCCACGGACAACCCGGCGGGCGAATGAAACAGATCTCCATTCACCACCACGCGGCTTGCGCGATGCGTCCGGCAAAGCCCAGCCAACCGCGCCAGATCGGACGCGCTGTGGCCCTCCGGTACCGGCAGGCCGCGCACCTGGAACGCGGTCGCCTTGCCCAGATGCAGGTCCGCCACCACCAGCGTGCGATCCTCCAGCAGCGCCGCCTTCGCGGGCAGCAGCTCCACCGTCCGCTCTCCGATCGTGATCTTCATGTCAGGCGGATGCGGCTTCATTCAGTTCCGTCAGCATCGCCTCCAAACGCGCCGCGGCATCGCCGGGCGTATGCGTGGCCTGCAGGCGATCCGCCCACAGCGGCACCGCCATCGGGCTGAGATGTTCGGTCTCCACCAGATGGAACGGACGATGCCGGATGTCCTCCAGCGCGAGGGCGAGACGGGTGTATTCCAATTGCTTCTCCAGAATCTCCCGCTGCGCCTGATGCAGCAGCAGGTTGCCCGGATCGTAACGCTCCAGCACCTCGAAGAGCAACCGCGAGCTGGATTGAACCTCGCGCTGCGACCGCTGCGGGCGGCCCGGCAGGTTCTGCAAAATCAATCCCGCCACCCGCGCGATCTCGCGGAACTGCCTTCGAGCCAGCTCCGCCGTATTGATGCACGCGATCAGATCATCGAGCAGGTGCTCCGGTGACATCGCATCGCGCAGCGTGCCCTCATCGAGATGCAAGCCACGCCGCGCCGTAAGGCAGAAGCCGTAATCGTTCTGCGTCACCGTCACCGCGTCCTTCAAATGCAGCCGGTACACAATGAGCGTGCCGAGGCCCTCATGCACCAGCCGCCCCGCGAGCGGAAACACGAACAGGTGCTCCCCTTCCTTCGAACGCGCGTGTTCGATGAGCAGGGTGCGGTCATCCGGAATACGCGACCACTTGCGCTGGATGTCGAGGATCGGTGCGACGGCTTTCATTTCCGGCACCGGCTTCCCTTCGCCGCGCAACCGGTCCGCCATCGCGTGCGCGAGCTCATTGGACAGCGGCATGCGGCTGCCCGCCCACGTCGCGATGCGGCCCTTCGCCTTGCCGGGTGTCGAGGCTTTCACCGTCGCGATCCGCTGGTGCAGCCGCACGAATTCCAGATGGCGTCCCGCGAAAATGAGCGGCGATCCGGGCTTCAATTGCGCGATGAATCCCTCCTCCACCGTGCCGAGCACCTTGCCGCTGGCGAAGCGCACCGTGACATTCGCATCCGAGGAAATCGTGCCGATGGAAAGCCGGTGCTGCTGGATCAACCGCGTGTCATCCACCACATAGCGGCCCTCTTCCAGACGCGCCTTGCGATACTGCGGATACGCGCCCAGCGCCCGACCACCGGTGGAGATGAATCCGAGCGACCACTCCCACTCCACGTCTGTTAGATCCCGGAAGGCGTGCGCGGATTGAATCTCGCGCCGCATCGCCTCCGGTTCAAAAGGCTCGCCGATCGCACACGTCACCAGATGCTGCACCAGCACATCGAGCGGTTTCCTCAACGGCTTGCGCGCCTCGATGTGACGCGCCTTCGCGGCATCACGTGCGGCGGCGAATTCTACCAGTTCCAGCGCGTTCGCCGGCACGCCGAGAATGCGCGAGCGTTTTCCCGGCTGGTGCCCGGAACGCCCCGCGCGTTGCAGCAGGCGTGCGATGCCCTTCGGCGATCCCACCTGGATCACCTGATCCACCGGCGAGAAATCCACGCCGAGATCGAGCGAGGACGTGCACACCACGCAGCGCAGCGTGCCTTCGCGCAGCCCCTGCTCCACCCGCTCGCGCTCCGCCCGGTCCACCGATCCATGATGCACCGCGATCTCATCCTTCCACTGCGGCCTTCGTTCCAACAGCGCCTGATGCCAGATCTCCGTCTGCGAGCGCGTGTTGGTGAAAAGCAGCGTGGTCTCCGCCTTCTCAATCTCCCAGATCACCTGCGAGGCAAGGCTGGTGCCGATATGTCCGGTCCATGGAAAGCGGTCGATCTCCTGCGGGATCAGCGTCTCGATCACGATCTCCTTTTTCAGATCCGCGGACACGGTGACGGCGTTCTTGTCGGCATCGCCGAGCAAGACCTCGCGCGCCTCCTCCAGATTTCCCAAGGTGGCGGACAGCCCCCAGATCCGCAGTTCCGGAAACCACGCGCGCAACCGCGCCAGGCATAGCTCCGTCTGCACTCCGCGCTTCGTTCCCAGCAACTCGTGCCACTCATCCACGATCACCGCTTTCAAGCCGGACAACCGCTCGCGCGTCTCCGCATGCGTCAGCAACAGCGACAGGCTCTCCGGCGTGGTCACCAATCCAAACGGCAGCCGCTTCCGCAAGCGCGCCCGCACCGCTGCGGGAGTGTCACCGGTGCGGGCCTCCACTTGCAGCTCGGGAGCGAGCACGGCCAGCGGTTCGCGCAAGGCCCGCAGCGTGTCCTGCGCCAGCGCGCGCAATGGAGCCAGCCACAGGATCGTGCACGGCGCGTTCTTGCCGGTGCGGCCCTCGCGCAAAGCCTCCGCCACCGGACCCAGCCATACCGCCAGCGTTTTTCCCTGACCGGTGGGTGCGTGCAGAAGCCCGGATTTCCCCTCTCGATACGCCTTCCACGCCTCCTTCTGGAACGGAAACGCCTTCCACCCCCGCGCGGAGAAAAAGGGCTGGAGTGGATCGACGGGCATGTGCTCCCCATCATCCCACGGAACGAGCCGGGTGCAACCTTGCGAAGAGGATGAACTACTCGGATACAGCGCCTGAAGAAGGCGGCTTGGCCGTCAGAACGGTCGCGTAGCGGGCGAAGCCCAAGGTCTCAGCAATGCGCCTCATCGCTGGATCACCGTCCGGCACGCGGAGCTGTGGTAGCTGGCCGTCCTTGAGCACACGCCCCACGGCATTCGCCAACGCGCTGCGGCCATAACCACGTCTCCGGTAATCGGGATCCGTGATCAGACGCAGCGGTGCGATGGTTTCATCGGACGGATCGGCTGTCGCCAGTGACACCAGTATGCCATCGGTGAAAACTCCGGATCGGGGCAGGTGCTCGTCATCGCAACCGCCGCGCAACCACTCCTCCTGATAACAAGCCCGTTTCAAGGAAAAGACCCGGCCGCAATCGTGGTGATCGAGCATCCTGGCACGGTGCCGGGCACGCGGGGCCGACTTGGTGTAGCCCAGAAAATCCGGCCCGGAAACCTGCCAACCCGCAGCAGTCAGAGCGGCCGCGACCTTGGCCGGAGAACCAGCGGTCAACAGGCGGCGCAGCTCCGTGCGCCGGTCCAGAGTCGCCCGAGCCACTGCCCCGCCATCCCTGAACAGAATGGTGACCTCCTCCGCAGCCTTCTCATCCGGGATCAGAGTAAGGGTCTCTGCAAACAGCTCCGAAGGCCGGCACCCGAAGAAGGCAGCCCACCACGCATCCGCCGTGGCAAGGAATCCACCGCGACCACCGGTGAGATCCAGTGTCATGAGGTGCTCGTCGTAATACACACCCGCATTGGAAAACGCCTCCAACTCCGTCCCACAAATCTGGAATCCAAAGCTCTCGTAAAGCCGCCGGGCCGGTTTCTGCGCGGTGACCACCGCGAGATTCACCCGCCGCAGACCGGGATCGGATTTCGCCCGCTCCAGAGCCGCGGCGACCAAGGCACGCCCGAGTCCCTGGCGGCGGAGCCGGGGTGTGACGTAGAGGCCGGCGATGTAAGCGCGGTGCTTCTCGTTTTCCGCAGCATATCGGGTGAACCGCAGCGTCCCGACCAATTCCCTTTGGTCGAAAACCCGAAAAAACATTCGTCCCGATCGGCACGCAAGCGGGTGGCGATGATCTCCAGCGGCGGCTCATCCATCGGCTGGGCTCCGAACGCGGGCGGTTGCTCCCATAGCGATTGCAGGCGCAGGGCGCGGTAGCTGGCCGCGTCATCAGGCGTGAGGATGCGGACGGAAGAAGCGGAACGGGTCATGGGGAACAGAGCAGAACAAGCGGGGTACGGTGGTCCGCCCCCACCCCCATGCATGCCCGGACCCCGATTCCGAGGGAAGGCGGAAACGCGGCGATCGTCTTATTGATATGGAATGCAATCTCCCGGCTCTCCGATCTCACTGCACCTATTGTCTTGGTTTGCGCTTTTTCCGCCTTCATCCCCCGTCCTCCGCATCGTCCGTGCTTTCTGCCGCAATGGATTTTCACTCTGCGCTGTTAAATTCGCGGGGACGCGTTACAACGCCGCCCATGAAATCAGTCGCGGCCGCAGTGGCCCTTTTGATCGCGCCATCCGTGATGGCGGAACCGGCGGCTCCGGATGCGCAGGCCCGTTTTTTGGCCGGCCTCCCGGTGACCGGATCGTCCCTTGAATCGCTTTCCAGTGAAGCCTCGTGGCAACAGCACGCGAGGGAGTTCACGAAGGCATGGCAGGATGTCGACAAGCGCCAGCTCTCGAAAATCGCCGAGTGGATGCCACGCGTGGCCCCCTTCGCCTACGATGACACCGCGCCCCTGTTCTATCTCTTCAGCGGTCCGGATTTCCTCTATGCCCACGCGTATTTCCCCAGCGCCAGCACCACCATCATGTGCGGCATCGAGCCGGTGGGATCGCTGCCGGATGTGGGCGCTCTGACTCCGGAGCAGCGGGCGGGTTCGCTCCAGAACCTCCGCAAGTCGATCAGCGACTCGCTCGACTTCAGCTTCTTCCGCACCAAGGCGATGAAGGAGGACTTCCAGAACACCGCGCTGAACGGCACGACGCCGGTGCTCTACCTCTTCCTCGCCCACGCGAACTGCCGTCTTACCACCGTTGAAAAGGTGTGGGTGGATGCCGCTGGCGACATCCAGACGCAGCAATCGCCACAGGCAAAGACGCCCGGCGTGCGGATCGACTACGTGGCACCGAACGGGAAGAACCAGACGATGTATTACTTCTCGTCCGACCTTTCCAACGAAGGCATCAAGAACAGCCCCGGCTTCATGGCGTTCTGCAACAAGCAGGGCATGGGGAATGGCTTCGCCAAGGCCGCTTCCTACCTGATGCACATGTCGGAGTTCTCGAAGGCACGGGACTTCCTGCTGACCCGCACCAAGACGATGATCCAGGATGATTCGGGCATTCCCTACCGCAACTTCAAGGACGCGGGTTGGAATGTGACCACCGCTGGTCACTACGTGGGACCGATCGATCTATTCAAGGAACGCTACCAGGCGGATCTCCACGATCTTTTCAAATCCCAGCCTACGATCGAACTCCCGTTCAGCGCGGGCTACCGCTGGCGCCCGAACGAGTCCTCGCTGATGATCGGCCGTCTGCCACAGGATCATGAGATTCCCAAGGCGGTGCGGGCTCCCGTATCGGACACGCCTCCCGCTCCGGCCCCTGCACCAGCGCCGCCCGCCCCCACGGTCCCGAAGGCCGTGCCAGTGGAAGGTTGAACCAGCGGCACGGACACTCTCAGATCGTTCTCTCTTCGGCAGCTTTTTGATACCGGCTCCAATAGTCCGGATCGAGAGTGCCGAAGAGCTGGTCCCAGACCAGAGTGTAGAAGCCGAAGTTGTACCCGGGCCTCTCGTGATGCTCCGCATGGAAGGTGCTGGTGCCCACGAGACGCAGCAGCGGAATCTTCCGTAGGCAATCCGGGAACGGCTCCACTCCACAGTGTCCGAGTGTTCCAAACAGGACATTGAGCCCGAGGTAAGCGGTGAGAGCGACCGGGTCCATCGCATGCACGCAGAGGAAGCCGATCATCATCGATCCGAATCCGATCACCTCCAGCGGGTGCAGCACGAAAAGGCTGAGTGGATTGGTGACCTCGTGGCGGTGATGGAAGAAGTGGAAGAGCCTGTAGATCCAGCGTAGATGCGCGACGCGGTGCAGGACATACATGCCGAGGTCCATCACCGCGACCATCAGCACGGTATCCCGAATCACTCCCCACCAAGGACGTGACACCAGATGGATCACGTCGTGTTTCCACAAGGCCCAGCCCGCCACGGACACCAGCGCGTTCAGCACCACGGTGACCACCACCGCCGCCATCTCAATCGGCTTGAAGGGCTCCCAGCGATCGAACAAGCGATGCCTGCGAAAGGTGCGCGCGATGACCACGCAGAGCAGGGCAGACCCGGCGACGATCCCGGTATTCAGCAGGAGAAAGACACCGAACGCTCCCCCAGTGTTCAATCCATACAGATCGCGCAGCACCGGAGACATGAGAAGAGGCTAGCAGTGAACGCAGCCATCGGGAAGGGATTCCAGATAGACCACGACAAGCCCCTTTTCTCACCGCACAAACGTCATCACGCACTCCAGATGGCGGGTGTGCGGGAAGAGGTCGAAGGGCTGGACATCCTCCAGCTTGAACCCCTGCTCCTGCATGATGGAGAGGTCGCGGACCTGGGTCGCCGGATCACAGGAGACATACACGACCCGCGCCGGTCCGAAGGCGGCCAATTGATCGAGGAATTCGCGGGTGCAGCCCTTCCGCGGCGGATCGATCACCACGGCGGTTTCGTGTGCCGGGAAGTCGATTTTGCTGAAAATCGCCTCGGCGCTGGCGGCGAGGAACTTGGCATTGGTGATGCCGTTCTTGGTGGCATTCCGCTGCGCCCACTCGGCGGCAGTCTCCGACACCTCCACGCCTGCCACCTGCTCGAAATGCTTGGCCAGCGTCAGCGCGAAAAGACCGGAACCGCAGTAGGCGTCCACGAGGTACTTGGTGCCGCCGACTTTGGCCTTCTCCGCCACATGCCCGGTGAACTCCGGCAGGATGTAGGGATTGTTCTGGAAGAAATCTCCGGCGAGGAAATCGAAGGACACCTCCCCCACCCGCTCCGTAACGACCGCCTTGGGATTGGTCTCGATATGCCCCTCGGTGGCACGGATCAGAAGCGTGGCACCACGTTTGAAGGACTTCGCCTGAGAGCGAATGTCCGCCCGCAGGGCCGGCAGCGCCTCGTTGATGGTGTCCATCGCGATCGGGCACTGGGGCACGTCCACGAGTTGCGAACGACGGCCGACGGCAAGGAAGCCGATCTCCCGGACCTCCCCTTCGTGTGGAGGCGCGAAGTGCGGGGTGATCTTGGACCGGTAATTCCACAGCTTCGGCGAGCCGTGGCAGGGATTCACCGGGAAAACCACACCGGCCATGTGCTGCATCAACTCGCCCACCTGGCGGGTCTTCCACGCAAGCTGCGCCTCGTACGTGAGATGCTGATACTGGCAGCCTCCGCAGGTGCCGAAGAGCGGACAGGCCGGGTCGGCGCGTTCAGGAGCCCGATCCAGCACCTCGACCAGATCCGCATGGGAGCAGTTCTTGTCATTGCGATAGACGCGCGCCTTCACCCGCTCGCCGGGGAGGCAGAAAGGCACGAAGACGACCCAGCCATCGATGCGCCCGAGGCCTTGGCCGAGATTCGTCAACGCGTCGATATTGAGCTCGATCTCCTGATGATACTCGAAGGGCGTGGGGACGAATTTTTTCGGCGGTCGGAGCATGACGCGTGGAAGAGTGGAAAAGGCAGCACCCGCCGTAACCGGCTACCGGACGAAACGCCAGCCTTGGAATCGGACGGCGGGAGAAGGCCAGCTGCGGGCCTACTGCTTCGGCGGAGTGGCGATCACCCCTTGGTTCGCGCTCGATTTGGGAGAGCTGCCGCGGAAATCGCTGTCCTCCGGCATTTTTTCGAGCATGGACGGCATGCGGTAGCCGGTGGTGTCCTGTCCGGACAAAGGTTTGCTTCCCTGCTTGAGATCGGTTGGCAAGGGTGTCGGAGAGGTATTCTGACCGCCTTGGGCAGGAGTTCCGTCGTTCTGCACCAGCATGTTCTCCTTGGTGCGGGACTTTTCCGGGGCTTCGAAGATCGTGAAGCCCGGTTTGGCGGCAGTCTCCTTATCCTTATCCTTCTTGAACAAGGAACAGGAGGTCACCAGCAGGCAGGGGAGAAGGAGAAAGGCGCGCATCGCGATCAGGAACGGGACGGGAACCTAGGAACGGCGCGGGCGGTTGACAACAAGGAATGTCGGCGGCGGCGAGGTCACGCCAATCCGCGGCCTTTCAGCAGCCGGTTCGAGACCCACACGGCGGCGAAGGCCAGGGTCGCGGAAAGGCCCGCCAGCATCCATGCGCGGGAATCGTCCCCGGTCTGGAAACTCCGGTAAATGGCCAGCGGCAGGGTCTCCGTGACACCCGGAATGAGCCCCGCCACCATCACCGTGGCTCCGAACTCGCCCAATGCACGGGCGAAAGCGAGCACGAGCCCGCCAATGATCCCACGGCGGGCCAGCGGCAGACTGACACGGGAAAAAACCTGCCACGGGGTCTTCCCGAGGGTTAGGGCAGCCTCCTCCAGTGAGCGAGGAATTTCCTCGAAAGCCGTGCGGATGCAGCGGACCAGCAGCGGAAAGGACATCACGGCCAGAGCCAGAACCACCGCTTTCCAGGTAAAGACCACCTCGACATCAAACGTCCGGTGAAGCCACCCGCCCACCGGCCCACGGCGGCCGAAGAGCTTCAGCAGCACCAGACCGGTGGCGACCGGCGGCATGACCAAGGGCAGGGTCAGCAGGGTCTCCACCCAGACCTTCCCCGGCCACTGCCGCCGCGCCAGCCACCAGCCCATGGCCACGCCCGCAGGCAGCGAGAGCACCACTGCCAGCAGGGCCGTGTTCAGGGTGAAGAGGACGAGTTGGCCATCGGCGGCAGTCATGCGGCGGAGCAGTCTAGCCGCACCCCGCGGTCCGGGCGGAGCGAAATCGCCGCATTACCGGGTGAAAAGGCATCATGAGAAGACCCGCCACCGTGCATGGGAGGAGAGAAGTCGGAGCTTGCGGAATATCTGGGATCCTCCAAGCATGGCAGGCATGCTTCGGATCTTGTGTGCCTCCTCGTGGCTGGCCTTGGTGCTGCCATGCTTCAGCGAGCCAGCCGGAGTGGTGGTGAAAAAAGATCTGCCCTATGCTGGCACCGACAATCCGCACCAGATGCTGGACCTGTACCTTCCGGAGAAGCGCAAGGAGGAGGACAAGCCGTTGCCGCTGGTGATCTACATCCATGGCGGAGCGTGGCGCGCCGGAACGAAAGCCGATGCGAAGGGCTTGCTGACCGGCATGGTCGCAAGCGGCGACTATGCGGCGGCTTCAATCGAATATCGCTTCACCAGCGAGCAACCGTGGCCGGCGCAGATCCACGATTGCAAGGCCGCCGTGCGTTACCTCCGTGGGCATGCGAAGGAGTATGGACTGGATGAGAACCGGTTCGCTGCCACGGGTGTTTCCGCAGGCGCGCATCTGGCGCTGCTCATCGGATTGGACGTGGACAGCCGCAAGCTCGAGGGCGATCTCGGCGCCTTCACCAAGGAAAGCAGCTCCGTCGTATGCGTGGCGGAATGGTTCGGCCCCGTGCAACTGGAGACGATGACCTGGCCATCCGCCATGTTCAAGGGAGCGGACGCGATCGATCCACAGGATCAGCTCTTCGGCCAATCGAAGGAAAAGCGACTGGAGTTGCAACGCGAAGCCTCGCCTTTGACCTACATCACCCCCTGCGATCCGCCCGTCTTCATCGCGCACGGCACCAAGGATCCACTGGTGCCGTTCTCGCAAGCGGAGCTGCTCGACGAGCACCTGAAGAAAGCCATGGTGCCCTCCTATCTGGAAAAGATGGAAGGCGGCGGCCACGGCTTCTCCAGCGATATCCTGACCAAACGCCTGATGGCCTTCCTCAGTCACTACCTGCGCGGCACCAACGACGACATCCCCGTCACCCCGATCCCGCTGAAATAGCTCCAGCCAAAGATTTCACACGACGCACCTTCCCTCTGGCATCACGACCGATCCGGGCGATGCTGGGGGCGGACGCCATGTTGAAAGCCATCCTCTTCGACCTCGATAACTGCCTAGCCGCTGCGGACGAGCCGGGAAAGGACCTGCTGGTTCCCTTGTTCCATGCGATCCACGCAACCAACCACGGGCACTTTTCCGAGGAAGAATTGCGGTTCATCGAGTTCGATTGCTGGCGGCATCCTCTGGACCACGTCTTTGAGAAATACGGCTTTCCCGAGGCGATGAGATCAGCAGCGTGGAATGCGAATCGCGAGATTCGTGTCACCTCGCCGATGAAAGGCTACGGCGATCTACATCTGTTAGAGGAATTCGCCGTTCCCTTGTTTCTGGTGACCGCCGGATTCCAAGGCCTGCAACAAAGCAAAATCGAGGCACTCGGCTTCGCCCGGCACTTCAAGGAGACCCACATCGACGCGGTGGATGTTCCAGGCCGGATCGGAAAAAAGGGCCTGTTTCAGGACATTCTGAGCCGCCACGGCATTTCCGCCGATGAAGCCCTTGTCGTCGGTGACAACCCGGACTCGGAAATCGCCGCTGGACTCGCACTGGGGATTCCCACCGTTCAAACACTCCGCCCAGGAGTCCCGAGGACGGAGGCAGCGACCCATCACGTTTCCGGACTGGCTGAGCTTCTGGCATTAACCGGAGGACTCAAAGTATTGTAGGTGGATAACCTTGTCGTCGGTGGATGTGCTTATTGAGAATAGCCTTAACCGTATGAGCCGCCCGTACCGCTGCTCCCCGTTAAGATACCCGCGCATTTCGTATCGTTACACGATGAAACTCCGGGTTTTGTGAAGTTATGGCCGAAATTGATACCATCAAATTCTGCTAGATGACACATACGCAATCTTACGCAGCCGATACCACGCATTTGTAAAATTTATGTAAAGCACGCACTCTCAACACGATGCAACTCAAAACCTACGCGATTTCGCAATCCGCAACGTCAATTCCCAGCTTCCCAACACGCATATCTACCCCCTATCATCTACCCCATAACGATTCAGACGTTTCATGACTTCATCGCCATGCGACTGGATCGCCATTCATCCCTGACAACGTTCCCCTTGTCGTCGTGAATCCCGTTGCATCATCACCCACCCTCCGGTTCTTCTGCGAAGAACCCTTCCAACGCTTCGCCCGCATCGAGGGTATCGCCTCGATCGAAGCCGATGGCATCCGTTTTGAATATGCCATGACCGAAAGCGTGGCTCCGACGCCCAAGGGCTCGGTTTCCAAGCTTCTACCCTTTTCTGAGATCGCCGCCATCGAGCTGCGCCATCATTGGATCTCCGCCAGCAAGCTGCGCTTCCGCGCCAAGCACCTGAAGGCGGTGGAAAGCTATCCCACTACCGATCCCTGCGCCTTCGAGGTGGAGGTGCTCCAAACCCACAAGATGGGCGCGGAAAGCTTCGTAGCCGCCGCCAACATCCTCCTGACGGGCAGTGCCCGGGGTAGCGTGGCACCTGAAGCCGCACCGGCTTGACAGGAGCTACGAACTGGGCGATAGGGGCGGTGCGGAAGCGTTTTTCCGTCCGGACGAGGCACGCCGTACCCGGTTAAGACAAGACGACGTTCGATCACCACGAACACCTATGTCGTCATGTCTCCATGGATTACCCTGATTCTCGCCGGCTTGCTTGAAACCTGCTGGGCTCTCAGCTTGAAGAAAACCGAAGGCTTCACGCGTCTGGAGCCCACGATGTTTTTCGCCGTCACCCTGATCGGCAGCATGGTTCTGCTGGGTGCCGCCGTGAAACATCTGCCGATGGGCACCGCCTACGCCGTATGGGTGGGGATCGGAGCAGTCGGCACCGCCGTCATTTCCGTCCTCCTCTACCAGGAGCCGCTCCCGCTCATGCGTCTGCTGTTCCTCGTCATGCTGGTGGGATCGGTGATCGGCCTGAAGGCCACCGCTTCCCCTTGAGAAACGTTCCGTGCGGACGCTTCCGAATCTCTTTCCGGATTTCCATCCGGCACATCCGGGTGCATAATCATGATTGATGGATCATGCATCCGGCCCCCTGCCGATGCCGCCGCTCCCGGCGGAGGCGCAGGCGCGGCTGGACGCCTTTCACCAGCACATCCGGGATGTCTCCCCTTCCCTGGTCGGCTACCCGTGCAGCCAGGATTTCAACTACCCGGAACTCGCCCCTTTTCTCCGCTATCCACTGAACAACTGCGGGGATCCCTTCGCGGACTCCATCTACCGCGAAAACTCCTTCCCCTTCGAACGGGAAGTCATCGGCATCTTCCAGAAGCATCTCCGCGCCCCGGTCGATCAAACGTGGGGCTACGTCACCTCCGGCGGCACCGAGGGCAATCTCTACGGCCTTTACCTTGCCCGGGAATTGTTCCCGGACGGCGTGGTCTACTTCTCGGAACACACCCACTACTCCGCCGCCAAGATCGTCCGCGTGCTCGGTGCCCGCAGCATCATGATTCGCGGCCAGGACAATGGAGAGATCGACTACGATGACCTCCGGGAGACGCTGCGACTCCACCGCGATGTGCCTCCCATTCTCTTCGCCAATATCGGCACCACCATGCACGGAGCGGTGGACAATCTCACGAAGATCCGGGGCATCCTCAAGGAACTCGCCATCACCCGCTTCTACATTCACGCGGACGCCGCTCTCTCCGGCATGATCCTGCCATGGGTCGCCAATCCGCAGCCCTTCGGCTTCGATGCCGGGATCGATTCCATCGCGGTCTCAGGTCACAAGTTCGTCGGCAGTCCGGTGCCATGTGGCGTGGTGCTTGCCCGCCGCTCCCACACCGAACGCGTCGCCCGCAGCGTGGAGTATGTGGGGGTCATGGACACCACCATCCTCGGCAGCCGCAGCGCCCTCGGCCCCCTCGTGCTATGGAGTGCTTTTCAACGCTGGGGCGAGGAAGGCATGCGCACACGTGTCGCCTCCTGCCTGGAAGTCGCAGACCACGCCATCGCCCGCTTCCACGCCGCCGGGATCCCCGCATGGCGGCACGAAAACTCCATCACGGTGGTGTTTCCACGCCCCGGAGACGAAGTGATCCGCCGTTGGCAGATCGCCCCTCACGAACGCATCGCCCATCTCATCACCATGCCACACGTCACCCGCGAAACCATTGATCAGGTCGTCGCGGAGATCGCCGAATCGCTTCGCAGTCCCCATTCATCCACCCCCTTGCCAATTTCCGATCCTCTTTCCCTCCCTCTTCTCTGATCACTGCTCACGGTCCACTGATCACTCCATGAAAGAGATTCTCATCCTCGTTCCCACCACCCGTCCCGGTATCCTCGCGGACATCACCGGCCTCCTCGCGGAGCGTGGTGTGAACATCCTGCAAATCGACGGCACGGACGATCACGAGCACGCCGTCCTCCGTCTCGAAGCCGAGCCGTATGATGAAGCGCTGCGCGTCCTCACCGCAGCCGGCTATCACGCCATGAGCGAGGAGGTCCTGGTCATCCGCATCCAGGATGAACCCGGAGCCATCGCCCGGGTGGCCGCGCGTTTCCGTGAACCGCAGATCAACATCAACGCCATCCGCTTCCTCCGCCGCGACCAGGGCTGGGCCACTGTCATCCTCTCCACCAATGACAACGCCAAGGCGCGCGTGTTGCTCGCGGATTGTTTAGTGAACGGGTGAAACAGACAACAGTCTGCCCAATGTTCCGCCCACTTGGGGCCTCCTTCTACGATTCTCGTTCCCGAGCACTCGGAGGTCATCATTGCGGGGACTAAATTGCCTCCCTACACTCACATGAAACTCAATTCCGAGTCCTTCGATATCGAAGCAAGGGAAACAATTTCTCAGGAACGACAACCTCATGACGTCCGGCAGCCAATCAAACGATGGAATGATACCTTGGCAGAGATTCTGGTGCCGCCATGGAGAGGCAATTTCCTGCGAAACAGGAGGGCTCCTCATACACCACGAAGGACCATACAGAAGCTTGAATCCCGGTCACAAAACGCTGCTGGAACTAATCGAAACTGAAACGGCACTACTTTTTCTACTTGGTGATCCTGGGATGGGGAAGTCAACCGAGTTGCGTCAGGTCGTGTCACAACTCCAACAAGCCACCTCTGAAGAGGGATCACAATTGATCTTGATTACGTTTCGATCTGTCAGAAATTGGAATGATTTTCTCGTAAAAACAGTCCATTCCCCCGCGTGGCAGTCTTGGGAATCTTCCAATACGCGACTAACCCTTGTCATCGATGGCTTGGATGAAGGAATTCTACGAGTCAGTAGCTTGGTGAGTGATTTACTCGGATTATTGACCACCCAACCTCTTGAAAGGCTTGGATTGATTCTGGTTTCACGCTGGTTCGATGGAGTCGACGACGCTGTAGTCGGGTTGCTTTCCCTGTGGCCGAATCGCCCACCCAAGGAAGCAATCCCTCTCTTCGAACTCTGTCCTCTAAGGAGAGAGGACGTAAAGGCAGCAGCTCGATGCCGGGGCCATGATTCTGACCGATTCTTTGATCAAGTATGGGATCGCGGCGTCGTGGAGCTGGCGTCGCGGCCGGTAACACTAATGTTTTTGATCGATGAATTCTCCAGAGGAGGGCAGTTGCCTACGTCTCGGCGGGAGCTCTTCGAGCGCGGAACTTACAACCTCGCCCAAGAGGTCAGCAAAGAGCGCATGACAATTCTCGGTGAGATGGGCCATCGCCGGAACCGCTGTTCGGGAAAAGAGAGAATCGAGGCAGCTCGACGCTTGTCAGCATTATTCCTTCTCGGTGGAAGATCTGGTTTTTGGCTTCCCACAGGAGTAGCTTTTGAAGAAGCCCCCGAGAACGATGTCTTGCTCGAACAGGCCACAGGTAACGGCATCAGCATTGAAGCTGCAGAGGAGGTGATTCAATCGGCTCTGTTCACCTCGCTAGGCAACCGTCGTTTTGGATTTGGACAGCAGACCTTCGCGGAATGCCTGACAGCTCAAATCTTGGGGAAACTACCCCTGTTACAGGTACGCCGCCTCCTTTGCATTCGCGACATCAGAGGAGAACATGTCGTCCCGCAACTATCCGATCTTGCAGCATGGACAGCCACCTACCATGAAGATTTTTGCAAGCACCTCTTGAAGATCGAACCTGAGATCTTGCTGAGAAATCACGTCGGAGAACTGAGCCCTCTTCACAAGGAAGAACTCGTGGGGGCTCTATTGGAAAAGGCCCATCAGAACGAAATTTTCGACGATTGGGGATTCAACAGATTCCTTGGTGGCTTGAGCCATCCAGGCTTGACCGAACAATTGAAGCCATGGATCGCCGGGGAGAAATTGCATCACATAGCACGCAGGATCGCCCTTTCCATCGCGAAAGAAACCGGAATGGCCTCACTTTCCGCAGAAGTGCTATCGCTGATCAATGATCCGTCAGGATAGCAAAGCCTTCGCGACCATGCCGCTTATGTGATAGCTGCGATTATCCCAGATGAACTGCTAGAACTCCTAGAGCCTCTCGGCCGGGGCGAATTGCAGCCCGATCCGGATCAAACTATTCAAGGATGCGCCCTCGGACGACTTGTTGGGGCCAAATGGTCTCTCCGGCAAGCGCTTCCTTATCTCAAAAAGCCTGGAGAACGGCATTTTCTGGGCTCCTACCGCCATTTTCTAAACTACGGGGCGCCGTCCCGTCTCACGGATGAGGACATTGTCTCCGTGCTGAAATGGTTGAATGAAAACCAACCTTTCCTAGAAAGAGCCTATGACGCTGGAGAACTCATTCAAAAGACCATTCAGCGGGCAATCGATCTGATCGATTCTCCTGAGATCGCCGAGGCGGTGGCTTCGATCTTCATCCGGGCGAGAGACCACTACCGGCTGATCAGGGCTTTCGGCCAGCACCCAATCTTCGATGACCAACATGGGCTTGAAAGTCGTGCAGTATTTTTGAAGACCTATCTCGACCACCCTGGATTCAAACGCGAAGACGGAATAGAATTTCTCCGCATGGGCATCACGAATCTATCGGCCTCGGATTCGGAGTGGATTTTCAAAGCACTTCAGGAAACACCCGAGAATCGGCAGGCGATCTGGGCATACGCCATCGGACAATTGATCCGCTATCAAGGCTTTGTGCCAGCTTGGGACAACTTCATCCGGATGATGAACAATATTCCAGCACTATACGAGGAATTCGATGGATTGAAGTCATGGGGTTTGGATGAGCCACGCTCCCTTGAAGCGAAATCCAACTGGGAAAAACGCTCCCAATGGTCTCAGAAACCAGAACCACCGGAGGAGAATACGCCGCCAGAACCTTCATCGCAGATCAGAAAGATCCTGTCTGACAATTCCTCTGGAACGAGCGAACGCTGGTTTCATCTATGGAATTGGCTCTCCACCGGCTACTATCAAATCCCGGACGACATCCGCCAGTCCAGCCACTGGCGGGAACTCTCCGAGAATGAAAAGAAGCTTTGTTTGGAAATTGCACAATCGGATCTGGCTGAAATTGGCAACCATCCTGATCGATATCTACCGAATACTTTGGGCCGTTACGCAACATTCTCCGCCTTCATGACGATACCAGACGAAGATCTCCAATCTTCTACCGCAACGGCCTCACTACCTGACGCGGTAGTGGAAGCATTGGTCCACCACGCTTGTGAACAAGACGGAGACAATATCGATCAACAGATAGCCCGCCTTCATAAAGTCTCTCCTGAAATCACGATCTCGACTGCCGCCAATTCCGCGCTCTCCAAGTTGGTTGCGGAGGGCGACTCGCGCCCACTGAAACGCCTAAAGCCATTTTGGAGTCCTCTTCTAGTCAGTCAATCGAAAGAAGCTCTGAAAAAAATCGAGGACCCCAAAATTAAAGCTCGCGCACTTGAGGCATTGTCCGATGTGGACGAAGAACTCGCCTCCACCGAAGCCCTGCGATATTTGGACGCTGAAGCGCCCCAAGCCGGCTCCTATCCTCTGGGACTATCTAAAGCTTTGATCGCAGCACTCCGAGTCGCTCCGCGTGAATCCTTTCATCAGGCAATGCGATGGATGGCCATCGACCATGACCTAGCACGCTGTGTTTGGATCGATGCTCTTTACGGCAGGTCTTCCGGTGCCGGGAGAATTCTAGGAAGACTCGATGTGGTGGATCTTTCACTGCTCTTTGAATTCTTCTGGCAGATCTTTCCGGAAGCTCATGAACCGCCCACAGGCGCTGGCTTTGTTGTCCCAAGGGAAGAAGCCCTCCGGAATCGTGATCAGATCCCGGCTATCATGGCCAACCGTGCGTGCGAAGAAGCCTACGTCGAACTGTCTCACCTCGCCGACAAAATGCCGGAACGTTCCACCGAATTGCACTGGCACATGCACAATGCGGCGATCGGCATCCGTCGAAACAACTGGATTCCGCCTAAAGCCAAAACGGTATCGGAAATATTGCTCAATCCGGAGACACGATGGCTGCGCAATTCCGATGACCTTCTTGAGCTTGTTCTTGAATCCCTGGATCGCTTGCAGTTGCGGACAAACAAAAGCGTCCATCCTATTGCGGAAGGACTCTGGAATCGCCGGACTCCCAAGAAGGAAGAACAGCTTTCCAATTTCATCGCCGCATTCCTTGATGACGACATCGGGGAAAAATTCGGACTATCGGTTACACGTGAACCCCAGCCCCGAACCGGACGGCGTGTTGACATCCTGATCCAGACCCTTATTGGTACCGGATCGCTTTCTTCACCCAAAGCAACCGTCGTAATTGAAGTCAAGGGATGCTGGAACCCGGGGATTCGCACCTCGCTTAAAAGCCAATTGGTGGATAGCTATCTAAAAGACCACAATCTTCGATGTGGAATTTACCTCGTAGGTTGGTTTCTTTGCCCGAGATGGAGACGCCCAAAGATCGCCCTTACTCACAAAACCTTTGAAGGGGCCAAATCAGAACTCGAATCCTATGCCCAAGCCTATCAGGACGGCAAGAACCCCCTGATCCGAGTGGAGCCTTTCCTACTGAATGCTTGTCCTTAAATAGACCAACAGCCCAAGCTACTACAGCATCTTCCTCGAATCACTCACCGTTTCCCCCGCCGCACCTTGCGCACGAATTTCTCCATCGCCTCCTCCTGCTCCTCGATGCGCTCCACCAGCTTGAGCTGGGTACGGCACCGGTCGAGATTGTGGTTCGGCCGATGGGTCTTGAAATACACGTCACCTTCCAGGTGGTCGGTCAGGAAGCGGATGCCCACCTCCAGCGTCATCAGCTTCCCGGCGAAGACCATATGATCGATCTCCGTCTCGTTCAAGAAACCGCCCGCCGCATCCAGGAAACCTTCGGTGAGTGCCTCGAACATCGGCATCTGCATCTGCACTTTCGAGAGGTCCGTCTCGTCTTCCGCCGCCGGACTGGTGGCGGATCGGACCAGATCTCCGAAGTCGTAGAGTGACAGGCCGGGCATGACGGTATCCAGATCGATCACGCACACCGCCTCGTCACTGTCCGCGTCGATCATCACGTTGTTGATCTTCGTATCGTTGTGAGTGATGCGCACCGGAATGGCCCCCGCATCGCGGAGGTCCAGCAGACGGCCCGTGACCTCGCCACGGGCACGGACGAAATCATACTCCGCACGCACCGATTCCAAGCGGCCCAGCGGATCGGCTGCCGCCACTTCCAGCAGCCGCTGGTAGCGCTTCCGCGTATCGTGGAAATTCGGGATCGTCTCGACGATCTCGGACGGAGCGAGATCGCTCACCAGGTCCTGGAACGAGGCAAAGGCACGGGCAGCCTGATAGGCTTGGCGGGTGTTCTCCACCACGTCATAGGTCAGGCAGCCCTCGATGAAATTGTAGCAGCGCCACAGTCCGCCGTGCTGGGCTTCCGCCCAGAAGTGACCACCGCGTGCTGGATAAAGGTTCAACGTCTGTCCACCCAGGTCCTTCTTCACCCGCAGCACCTTCCAGTTGATGTGCCGGGTCACGCACTCGATGTTCCGCATCACCGCGTGAGGGTCCTTGAAGACGCTGTCGTTGATCCTCTGCAGGATATAACGCTGGCGGGAACCGTCCGGCAGTTCGTAGGTCGCCCGGTAGGTGGAATTGATGTGGCCGCTCTGGATCTCCTCCCCGAAGACGAATTCACCGCCGATCGCGAACTGGCTGCCGATCGCACTGACGGCTTCCTGGACGATCGGGTCGATTTCGCGGACCGGAGAAGTGAATGGAACCATGTCCGGCCAGTCTAGCAATCCATGGACCGCGGACCAGTAGGAAACAAAGGGTTTTTATTCCATGCGTCAATTTCGACGTAATCTTCCGACATCGCACGCCGCAAATCGCCAAGGCGCATCTTCGCGCCCGCTCTTCTCGTGCGTTGATTTCCTGAAAAATTCCTTGCAGCAGTGGTTTTGGAGCAGCCGTGGCGACGGACAACCGGACCACTCCCAAGGTATCCCACAGTTCCATCTGAAACAAAATCTCCATCCCCACGCCATGGCTCCTTGAAAGGAGTCACTCCCAGCCAAAAAAAGCTGCCATCCCACCCGTGCTTGATCCTTGGCTGCCGAACGGTTAGCCGGACCGCATGCAGCCCCGTCTTCCTTTCCGCTTCCCCGGTATCGCCGCGGATGTGGAACGGCTGCGGGTGAAGCTGAAGGAAGGGCTCACACTCATCGGATTCGCGGCTGATTCTCCGGCCAGCGTGTTGAACCTCGCTTGCGGCCGTGCCGATGAAACCGGCACCCTCTTCGCCGCCCTCGCTCCCTCGCGCATCGGCTACTACCTCGGCATCGATCTCCTGCCCGGTGACATCGCGGAAGCCACCAAGCGCTGGCAACCGGAGACGCCCGATACGCGGATCGAATTCCGCGCCGGGGATGCCTCCCGCACGGATCGCATGCGCGAGCTGCCACCCTTCGATCTCGTCTTCATCCGCCACCAGAATTACTGGCACGATGCACCCGTCTGGGATCGCCTGCTGGAAAACGCCCTCACCGCGCTCAAGCCCGGCGGCGTGCTGGCGATCACTTCCTACTTCGATCGCGAGCATGAGCTGGCTCTCACTTCACTCAAGCTCCGCGGCGCGGAGCTGTTGGTGAACTTCCGCAACACGGAGTCCCGCAGGCTGGATGACGCGCCCAACAAATCGGTGGACCGGCATCTCGCGCTCCTGCGTTCAGGAGCTGAATTACCATGAATCTGGTAATTCCCTTTCTCGCGGAATCCGTCCCCTTTTACAGAACTTTTACGAATCTATTGCATCGCATTCACCCGTGGATGTGACCATCATGCGATGTTGGCGTTGTTATGAAACACATCCCATCATTCCAACATCCGGTCCTCCCCGCAGTCCTCTTCCTTTTCCTGGGAGCCGCCTCCCTCCACGCCGAGGAACCGGAAAAAAACGCCGCATCGGCCATCGAGACCGCCGATCCCTTCACCAAGGACAAGGCGGCCTCCCCGCCACAGAATCGCGCGAAGGAACCGACCGCCGAGGCTCTCGACCTCCAGGCCCACGCCGCCTTCAACCAAGGGGACTTCGACAAGGCCATCATGCTCCAGCGGCAGGCCGTTACCAAAGCCACTGAAACCTTGCAGAGCTATTCCCAGAGCCTGTCCCAATACGAGGGCAAGGTGCCTGCCGAGGCCATTGCCCGCAAGCTCAGGACCTTCACGGTTCCTTCCATCAACTTCGAAGACACCACTCTCGATGAAGCCGTGGCCTACCTCCGGGCACGCAGCATCGACCTCGATACCAAGGAAACCGACCCCACCAAGAAGGGAGTGAACTTCGTCATCCAGAAGGCACCCGGCAATGGCTCCTCCACCACCTCTAAAAATGACACGATCAAAGCGCTCCGGCTCAGCAATGTCCCCCTTCAGATCGCCCTGAAGTATATTTGCGACGCCACCCGCCGGACCTTCAAAATCGACGGCAACGCGGTCACGCTGGCTCCACTCGAGCCGGAGGACAATTGAACTCCGCCTCCCCGCGCCACCTCCGCCTTATCTGATCTGATGCACGTTTCCGGTCCGCGCACGACACTGCTGTTGCTGTGGGCTCTCGCTACGGTGGTTCTGGTGGGCGGCATCCTGCTGGCCCGCCAGACCCGGCGGGTCCACGCGGACCGGGATCACACGGCGCTTCTGGAGTTCTCCTCCGCCGCCCAGGCCCGCCTCCAGCGGCTGGAGGACATTTATGAGGACCACCTGTCCGAGGTTGGCGGAAAGCCGCTCGCGGAAATGACCGGCAGCATGGGAAACATCACCGGCATCCTCCGTGTGTCCCTGCTGCATCCCTCTGCCAGCGGTATTCCGGACACCCATTTCGTCCCGGCGGAGGCCGGCCCCGGCGGGCCGCCTCCGCCTTCCTTTACCCCCGGCCCGGGCGGAGAAGTGGCTGTGGACGAAGAGCGCGTCCTCAGCCGCGACAAGGGCTGGATCGACGGCACCGGAAAGCCCCTCATGTACTACGTCACCCGTAGCAGCGGGGAAGCCGCGGTGCTCACCATCTCCCGCGGGAGCGTGGCGGAGGCCATTACGGGATGGCTTCGCGCCTGGACGGAGACCTCCTTCGCGCCCGTCCGGACCACCGGCGGCCCGGACCAACTGCGCACGAACGCGGAGGTCATCGCCGCCAACGGGACACCGGAAGTAGGCACATCACCGGATCTCATCCTGCCGTTGCGCAGCCGCTTCGGCTCATTCGAACTGGTCTCGTGGGACCCGCGGATCACCGTGGTCACCTACCATGGCACCACCTTGGCCGTGGCCGCCGCGTTGGCGGGCATCATCGGGATATTCGGCTTCGTGATCTTTCTCGTGCAGCGGCGGGAACAAGCCGCCGCCCTGCAGCGGGTCTCGTTCGTCAACCGCGTCTCACACGAGCTCAGGACTCCGCTCACGAACATCCTTCTCAACATCGACCTCGCCGACGAGCTGGCGGAAGACGATCCGGAGGAATCCGGCCGCCGTCTCGATCTTGTGCGCGCCGAGGCCGGACGGCTCGGCCGCCTGATCGAAAACGTGCTCACTTTTTCCCGCGCGGGGGAAAGCCGGCTGGAGATGAAAATCCGCCGCTGTATCCCGGCGGAGGTCGTGTCCTCAGTCCTCGAAACCTTCCGGCCCGGCTTCCAGCGCCTTTCATTGGAAGTCCGGCGCGAGGATGAGAACTCGGACCACCCCTACTTGTGCGATGCGGACGCTCTGGCCCAGATCCTGGGCAATCTGCTTTCCAACATCGAAAAATACGTCCCCGGCGGTACCGTCCTTATTACCACCCGCATCCGCAGTGGGGAACTGGTCATACACGTCTGCGACGAGGGTCCCGGCATTCCGCCCGAGGCCGCGGAGCGGATCTTTCGTCCCTTCGAGCGCATCCATTCCCACGTGAACGAAGGCGCCACCGGCACCGGCCTCGGTCTCGCCATCGCCCGCGATCTGGCCACCCGCCTTGGAGGCACTCTCATCCTGCTCCCCGCCTCACCCGGCACCGGCTGCCGTTTCGAACTCCGGCTGCCCGCCCCATCTGCATGAAAATCCTTCTCGCCGAAGACGATCCGATCATCCTCGACACCCTCCGCCTCTGCGTGGCCACCGAAGGGTTCGAGCCTTTGCTTGCCACCAACGGCGAGGACGCCTTCGCGCTCTGGGACCAGCACCGCCCGGATCTCCTGTGCCTGGACATCATGATGCCGCTGCTGGATGGCTACGAAGTCTGCCGCCGCGTCCGCGCCATCGACCCAGCGGTGCCGATCCTCTTTCTTTCCGCTAAAAATGAGGAGATCGACGTGGTCGTCGGCCTCCAGCTCGGAGCGGATGACTTTGTCCGCAAGCCCTTCGGCAAGCACGAGCTCATCGCACGCATCCGCGCGGTGCTGCGTCGCGCCAATGCCGCGCCCGGCCGTTCCGGCAGTTTCACGATGCACGATCTCACCGTGTGGCCCGCCGAACTCCGTGCCGAGCGCAACGGTATCTCCATCGACCTCTCGCCACGCGAGACCGGCATCTTAGCCCTTCTCCACGAACGTGCCGGCCAGGTGGTCGACCGCGATACGATCCTGAACAAGTGCTGGGGGTTGGACTACTTCCCCGAGTCGCGCACGCTCGATCAGCACATCGCGAAGCTGCGCAAGCGGATCGAACTCGATTCCACCCGCCCTCTCATCGAGACCGTCCGCGGCGTCGGCTACCGGTTCCGGCTGAAGTAGCGGCCCGCACCACCGGAACTACCGGCTCTGCAGGCGCTGCCACTCCGCATAAAGATCCGGCCTCGTTTCCAGACGAACCGGAACGTAACGGATCTTCATCGACTGCTCGGCGAATGGCTTGGCCAGATCCTCATACACGGCGGCCGTAGACATGCCGAATGGGGCTGCATCTTCATTGGAGTAGGCATAGAAGACCTCGCTGACGCCGGAGATCCGCATGGCCGCCATGCACATCGGACAAGGATGCCCACTGGCATAGACGGCACATCCCTGGAGATTCGGCGAGCCCAGCTTCCGGCTGGCATGGCGCACGGCCAGCATCTCCGCGTGGGCGGTCGGATCGTTGGTGCTGAGGATCTCATTCACGCCGGTCGCGATGATCTCGTCATGTTTTACCACAAGGGCTCCAAAAGGTCGACCGCCCTGGCTGGCATTCGCATACGCCAGCTCGATCGCCCGGCTCAGATACTGCGTTTCCTGATTCATGATGTTTTGTCCTGATCCGGCTCTCACTTCGATTTCGGGATCACCGGCTTGAGATAGCCTTCGATCTTGTGGTGCTGCACGGTCACCTTCCCGTTCTCCAAACACTCTTCATCGACCTCCACGGAGATCCAGGCATACCAGCGCTTTCCCGGCACCCGTTCCAAGCTCCGCGCCCGCAGCTCCTTTTTCGTGATCTTCCATCCCAGCACCGTCACAGGTCCCGGATAGCTCGCAGAGAACCGGCAATCATACCGGTTCCCATCCAGAGTGATCGTCAGACTGCTGGCATACGCGGGCAATCCTCCGTCAATCGTCAGCACCAGTTTGCCGCCATCCATTTCCGCCTCGCAGAAATCCATGCGATGCTCACCCATGTGGGATGACACGCAGTTGGAGGTGTGCTCCTTCTTGATCCGATCCTCCTTGGTGAGCGGAGTGTCCAGCGAGCTGTGGAGTTTACCATCGTCGCCTTGCACGACATACCACGGATAAGACGCCTCCTTGGAATGGAAGAACTCCGAATCAATCAGCGAATCGGAGGTTACATTGGCAATCAGCTTGTCCTCACAGACCGGAGGCTTCGCGCGGACCGGCTGGGGTTCACCTGCCGCCACGGCGATCCAGCCAAGAGCCAATAAGAGTCCGGCAGCACGCATCCCATCCACCTATCAAACGCCCCCGAATTCCACAAGGCACTGGCTCACTCTGCGAACAAGGCATCGATCATCTCCGTGCTCTTCGGCCCCGGGAAGACGCTCAGTTCCATCTGGTTCATCACGTAGGCGAACGACAGTCCCGTCTCCGGATCTCCAAAGGCATGGCTGCCACCCGCTCCCGGATGACCGAACGCTCCTGGCGATGCCCCATACAACTGCCGCTTCTTGTTCCCCTGCACATCCAGCGGGTCCTTCTGGCAACCGCAGGTGAATACCGTCTCGCGCATCAGAATCCGATCATCTCCTTGAATCCGGGTCTCCGCCAGTGCAGCGCGCACGGAAGCTGAAAGCGGGCTGTCGATCGCTCCGATCACCGCTTGGTAGAACTTCGCCAGCGCGCTTGCGGTGCCCACTCCACCCATCGCCGGAAATCCCGCCGACCACGCTTTCGGATCGTTCATTTCCTGCACGGAATGCAGTCCGCGCGGTGAAGAAAACGCCCGGCGCACCAGCGATCCCTCTTTGTGAAACTCGCTGTAGAAGCCCTCCTCCAGATCCGACTTGTCCGCTTTCCCGGGGTACAGCGTCGCCACCCGATGATGCTCGCTCTCTGGTAGGCCGATCCAGAACTCCAACCCCAACGGCTCTCCGATGACCTCGCGGAAATGCTCTCCCAGCGTTCGCCCGGTCAAGCGCCGCACCGGCTCATCCACCAGCGCCCCGAAGGTCCGCGGATGATACCCCTGCCCCTCTCCCGGACGCCATGCAGGCGTCTGAGCCTCGATCGCCGCCACCACTTCCGCGTGGTCCCACACGCTCGCCCGGCGGTCCAGCGCTGCCAGACCGCATTGGTGGGACAGCAGATGAGCGAAGGTCGCTTCCGCCACGGGAAACTCGGGCCATACCTCGCGCACCGCCGTCTCCGGACCCAGCCCCTTTGTCTCCAAAGCCATCAGCAAGGTTGCCGAAGCAGGCCCCTTGGTCGCGGAATACACCGGCACCAACGTGGATGCCGTCCACTCCCGCGACTTCGCACGGTCCATGAAGCCTTGGGCGGCAGACAAGATTTCCTCACCCTGCCACCACACGGAAACCGAAGCGCCCAGCTCTCCGCGTTCGCTGAAATTGCGTTCAAAGGCGGACAGCAGCTGGCCGAGTTGGGCGGGAGAGACGGACACGGGCGGAGATTCGGAACATCCCGCCCCGCCACGCAAGCCAATCCCATCCCCGCCTCCCGGTGGCGGGTTGATTCCACGCTGATTCAGCGCCCCCTCAGGGTTGTTCCCCTCCGGTCGATCCGGGAAAGTCCTCCATCCCGAAGATCGGACGCACCTCGATAACATCCCCCGCCTCCGCCGGAACGCGCCGTGCCCACGCGACCGCGTCCTCCTTCGATGCCACCTTGATGATCCAGAAACCACCGATCACTTCCTTCGACTCGATGAACGGACCATCGGTGACGGTATTGCCCGCTCCATCGAAGCTGACCCGCGCGCCCTTGAAGATGGGATGCAGCCCTTCCAGTGCCACGAGGGCTCCGGCTTTCGCGAGCTCCTCGTTGTATTCCCCCATTCTTTCGATCGCGTCAGCAGGCGGCACAAACCCTTCACCAGCCCTCTCCTCAGGCGGAGTCGAGGGCTGATAGACACGGGGAATCATCATCATGAGAAATTTCATAGGTCCTGATTGATTTTTGTTTTTCCAGTTCGCTTCGGGTGCGGTCGCAATGACCACTTCCTCTTTGGTCGAACGGCAATCCCCGCTTTCGACATTGGCACCGATTTTTTTCTGAAGCCTCCGCCTCGCGACAGCTGCCATCAGCACTCCACTTCCAATCCCTCCAGATCCTCATCCTGCTCCGCCTCCTGGCGCAGGCCCGGATCGAGATGGATGGCGGTCTCCAGATGGCCGCGTGCCCGTGTGTGCTGGCCCATCACATTCAGGTAGCAGGCGAGATTGTAATGGAAAACCGCCTCACCGAAGAGCGCCTTCGGTCCTCTCAACAGCCAACGGCACGCCTCGATCGTGTCCCCCGTTTCATGCAGGCAGAATGCCGCATTCAGGAAATAGCGACCCTCCGTGGGGAAACGCAGGCAGAGCAGCCGCGCGGTCTCCGAGGCCTTGTTCCAAGCCTGATGTGCCATTTCCGCTGACAACCGCAGTTCCAGAATCGGACGCCGGATCTGGATGCGCCATGGCAGCGGCGCGAGCTCGACGAGAGCCTCGTCGGGCAGGCCGAGTTCCAGCCAGCCCACGGCGGCGCGGATCCTCGCTCGATACTCCACTGGCCACATCAAAGCAAAATCCGCACCAGACCGCAAGTTCCTTGGCAGCGCGCGATGGTCAACGCCCTTGAAAATAAGCAGGTCCTACCAATCACCGGGCCTCAAAATCGGCCATTAATACCGTGCATGGGTCTGATAGAGTGCTAATCTGTCGGGTGGTGCTGCCGCCGCTCCCGTGCTCATTGACAAAGGTTCCACCCAGTGTGGACACCACGCGCGGGCCGAATGACGCGCTTGATTGCGATTCATCCGTCCCTTGAGCGACGGCGGCACCCTTCCCCTTTTCCGAGGGGAAAGGTCACGTCACGGAAAAGGCGCGCTGCGGAATCGCTCGACCTGGCGACGCAGATCGAGGAACAGCGGATTGGTCGCGCCCTGGAGCGGATCGGCGGAAAGTGTCTTGGCAGACCATTCCAGCGCCCCCTTGCGATCCTTCCGTGCGAACTGGATTTCCGCACGGGTATCGAGGTAGGCCGCCTGCTGGGGATTCGAGGCAAGAGCTGCATCCTCGATCTCCGCAGCCTCATCCAGGTGCCGGGTGGCGCGGGCAGCCAGCCATGCGGCGGTATTGCGGGTATTGTCGCAGGCAGGGTAGGCCTTGATGATGGGCATGAGCGCCTGCCAGGACTCGTCAAACCATGCATCGTGCTGCTCGATGAGTCCGGCCTTGCGCAAGCCGGGGAAGAAATAGTCCGCCAACGCGCCATCCGGTCCCAACGTGCGGTGGCACTGCTGGAGAATGGCGATCGAGGCTTCCCGCTCGGTTTTCAACCGGCTGAAGGCGCGGCAATAGTCTGCGGTGATGCGGACCCGGAGCTTCAATCCCGGCTGCCTCTGGAGACTCTCATAGCCATTCTGGGAAAGTGCGATGACTTCGTGAAGAGCCGCCGCGCGTTTCCAATCGCCCTTGTCGAGAGCGTCCACCGCATTCAGCTGCACGGTGAGGGACCACGCCTCGCTACCCGGCTGGGCGACGAGATACGCACGCTCCCACCACTGCGCGGCACGGGAAAAATCCCCTCCGAAAGCATAGCCATGCCCCACCCGGACACAGGTGATGGCGTCCGCCAGCGTCAGCTTCTCCGCCCATGCATCCTGGGCTGCGGCTTCCGAATTCCGGCCCACGTGGCGCAGCGAAGCCGCGGCGTAGGCACGGAATTCCGCTCGGCCGGGTTGCTTCGCCACGATCTTCATCCACGCATCCGCGCACTTCTCCCACTGCCCGGCGGCGCTCAGATACCAGAGATAGGCGAGGTAGGGGCCATCCGGATCTTCTTCCGGAGCACTTGCTTCCCATGCCTTCAGTCCGGTGGGGAGGTCATGTGAAACCATCGCCAGCTCCGCGAGCATGCGGACCTTTTCATCTGCTGCCATTTTCGGCAGGCCTCCGATGTCCGCCCATGCCAGCTTCAACCAGCGGTCGCGGAGATTTTTCGGATCATTGCCGGTGCGGAAAAGAGCGAACAAGGCATCCAGGCGATCGGCCCGGCTGGCTTTCGCATCGAGATGCCCCAGCCATTCCCACCAAGGCTCCACATCGCTGGCCTCGCTGAAAAGATGGCCGAGAATCTCGCTCCACTTCCCATCATCATCCTTCGCGTAGGCCACTGCGGAACGCTTCACCAAGGAAACCGCCCCTTGGCCACCTCCCTCCTCTGGATCCGGTCCGGTGAGCAACTGGGAGAGGAAGCGCATGTAGGTATCCGGATCGTTCTCCGCGAGCTTCGCCAATGGCGCATCATAGGCCGCCAGCTCCTTCATCATCCCGCGATGCTCCAGAAATGCTGCGACCGTGACGAGATCCCCCTGTTTCTCCTCCGGCTGATCTCCATCCTCACCGAGGGTCTGGAAATTCCGGGTCACCCAACCGATGAGATCAGGCTTCTTGGGGTCGAGACCGAGCACCTTGTAGGCATCCGCCAGACGCTCCAAGGAGTCGTAATAGCGGAACGCCCGGATCGGAGAAATTTTGCTGAATATCCCTTCCGCAAGCTGGGCCTGACCGAGCAGGAACAGACAGTTCGCCGCCATGGTGCGGCTGCCTTCGTCTCCCCCACGCGCGTAGGGTTCGAATACTTCCAGATCCTGGGCCGTGAGAATGCCACCCCGCCAGCGCTTTTCCGCGAGGTTCCGATAGATGTCCCGCAAGGAAGCCGGACCTTCCGTGGACTCCGCGGCATCCAGCCAAGGAAGCGGATCCCCATCCAGCAGGGCACAGACCGCCTCAATCCGATCTTCCTTCGAAGCGGCGGCGGCCGCACGAGCCATCGGCAGATCCCCCGAGACCCGGTAGAGAGCCAGTTCCCACAGGGCCCGGGAAGCCCCGGCAGGAGCATGATCCTTCGCCAGCTCCGCCTTCAGAGTGCCTTGGCTGCGGTGGAAATCCGCCAAAGCCAAAAGCCCCTGGCTGTCCGCAGGATTCAATTCCAGCAGCGCGCGGGCCTCGGCCGTCCGCCCGGCCACGAGCGACTCACGGGCCGCATTGACCGCCGCGCCGTCCACGGCCGGGCGGATCTGGCTGCGGATCTCGGAGTCGGCCTCGCGGGCATAGAGTTTGAGAATCTGGCGCCACGCCCGCTGCTGCCGGAGCTCATAAATCAACCGCAGCTTCTGATCCCGCTGGGCCTTGGAAAACTTGTCCACCAGATCGGTGATTTCCTGCGGTGTGTCCGGGGAAATATCGTAGTCAATCCGGCGCAGCAGGTAGCTGGCGCGCTTGACCACTTCCGGATCAGAGCTCTTCGCCGCTTCCTGAAGGCGCGGCATGATCGCCGGCCCCATGTTCCACAGCTTCTTGGTCGCCTCCTCGCGAACCCGGAAATTGTCATCCCCCAGGCGGCTGATCTCATCGGTCACCGGATCACCCGAAGGCATGCCCTGCGGCGAAGGCGCGGCGCCCGCAGGTCCGACCGCGAGGGCCAGAGCCGCGAGGACCACCAAATTCCGGGAGGCTGTCATCTCGTGGGAAGGTTCGGTATTTTCACGGAAAATCAATCACAGACCTCAGTCCGGGCCGGTCGCATCCAACCCCGCCCTCAGTAAATGAAATCGGTATTTTTCCGCCGCACTTGACCCGTCTTCTCCAAGTAGACGTCCAAAGACTCGGTCGACACCTTGCCGGAAGCCTTCGGATTGGCGATTACCGCCTCGATGGGACAACGCCGTGCGTCTCCATCGACCACGATTTCAGCGAAATAGCGGCCCTTTCCGGGCTCGTAATGGACCGGCCTCCCGGTGGTGGCCACCACATAGTCCACCGGTCGGATGACAAATTCCTTCCGACCGGCCGGCGGCAGCTCTGCTCTCAAGGGAGACCACGAAGCCATCATGCTCAAACGGAACCGCGACCGGGTCACCCACCGTTCCATCCTGCCATCCACCCGATGCAGGATCACCGGCTCCGGCCGGTCCACCCAGACCGAGGTCGGGCCCTGGTTGATGACGGTCACGCGAATCCGATCCCCACCTTCGAAATGGCCCAGCACGGACACGGATTTCGCTGTAGAACCGGATTTCGGAGCAGGTCCTTGTGGAGAGGGTGCCTGCGGATCATTCGAGCATCCCACCACACAGCAGCCTGCCATCAAGACAGCCACCAGTTTTACGATCGTTGTCATCCAGAGAACGACTCACACTTTGTCCGGTGTCCTCTCTTGTCGAGCCCGGTATTCCTTCGTGGTAAAGCCGGTATGGCGTTTGAAGACCCGGTAAAAATGCAGCACATCCGGGAAGCCCACCAGTCCCGCCACCGTGGCAGCACTGTGGTCACCCTCCCGCAATAGCTTCGCCGCACGCTCCATCCTGAGCCGCAGGATCTCGCGCCCCACTCCCTGCCCGCAGGCCTTCTCAAACCGCCGTTGCAGCGAAGCCCGCGAGACACCGACCGCCGCCGCCAATTCCTCGACTCCCAGCGACCGGTGGATCTGCTTCTCCACGAAGTGCAGCGCCTGCGCGACCACCGGGTCCCGTGACGATTCCTGCCGCGTGCTGGCACGCTCGATCACCGCCTTGGCCGGGGAATAGAGCGGCTCTTCCGGAACCGGCATTCCGGACATGATCTCCGCCAGCAACGACGCCGCCTGATAACCACGCTCTTCCAAGCCCATGTCGATGCTGGAAAGCGGGATCTCCGAGAACACCGAGTGCACCTCATGATTGTAGCAGCCCAGGATTGCCACGTCCTGCGGCACCTCCCAGCCCGCATCCATGCAAACCTCCAACACCTGCTCCGCATAATGGTCGAAGGAACAAAAGACGCTGAGTGGCTTCGGCAGGGCTTCCAAACGACGGCGGATCTCCGGCATCCGGTCGGCACCCAGATCCCGGAGCTCCAGCAGCTCCCATGGCAGTCCTTTTTCCTCCATCGCCTCCCGGAATCCGGCGATCCGCAGGTCGTCATGCCAGGTGCGGCCCCAGCAAACATGCAGCCGGTGCTCGAACCGGAATCCACCCAGATACTCCGCCGCCAATCGACCGGCCTGGCGAGCATCCGGCAGCAACCGGAGCGAGGGCACTTCAAGCCGGTTCAGACTCAGTTCCACCGTGGGCAGCTTGCGCGAGATCAGATGCTCGGTCATGCCGCTGCCGCTATCATCCTCCGGCTCCATCATCGAAATGATGCCATCCGCCGCCAGCATCTCGGCATGCTGCCATGAATGCGGCTGCAACAAGCGGACCTTCCATCCCCGCTGGCGACCGAAGCGCAGAATACCCCGGTGGACACGCTCATCGTAGACGTAGGTGCCGTAGAGAATGGTGGGGCGCTTCTTTGCCATGAGTCAAAAATGCATGACCGAAAGACGCCCATCCATATGGTGCATGCAATTTACATGCAACGGAAATGAACCTACGCACCCCTTCCGGTGGAGCAACGACCAGGTCGTGACAATCCCCTGAGCTCCTTGATGTCATTCCGAAAGGTGGGACCGGGTCTTCCTCTCTTCCTTCTCCACAACAAGCTCCGTGCCGTCCTTCACGCTGAACTTCATCCCGTACAGCTGGCAATAGATTCTCATCACATCCTCCAGCACCCACTTCCCATAGATGCCGAATTTCACCTTCCTGTCTTCCGGCAGGCGGGGAGCCCGGATTGTGAAATCCTTGAACTTCTCGTGATACGCCATGCGGAGCGCCAGAAACCGCTGGAGCTCCTCGTCTCCGAAATCCACGGTGTCCCAACGAATGCAACGGTCGAAGGCCACCCGCAGGGAGCCGCCTTGCGGATAGGATCCCAGCTTGTCGCAATCCTTGATCCCGATCTCCTTGTCATGGAAAACGACCACGAAGTTGCCGTATTCCACAGTCAGGTCATAGGTCTTTGCGATCAACTCCACCAGATCCTTGATAGATGACTCCGACCGGGTCAGGGAATGGAGTTTCGGCTCCTTGGAGGAAACGAGCGCGAACATGTAGCAAGACGTAACCTTCACATCGTCCGCCCGCATCGGATCACTGCAGGCTTTGGCCAGCTCATCGATAACGTCGGATGCATCGGCGTCATTCACCGAGAAACTCTTCACCTTCCTGCCTTCCAAACAGGCCATTGAATCCGGAGGAGAAGCCATCGTCCGATCCGGCAGCCACCAACTAGCCAAGCTCAAACATCCCGCGATCCAGAGCGCCTTCGATTGGCTGAAAACGGACCTCTGCATACCATTCCACTCCCACATATCGGCGGGTATCACCAGCTTTCTTGAATCCCCGCGAGGTCGGTCCCACTTCTTCCCCGCTACCTGTTCGTTCTTCTGCCTCTGAGATCTCAAATTTCAGATTTCAAATCCCCCGCATCCTCCACCGGTCTCCTTTTCCCTCCCCTCATTCCTTCTTGCCGCCGCGCCCGCGTCCGTCTCGACTCTCTGGCGTATGTTTGTCTCACCTCGCTCTTCCGCCCGTGGCCGTCGCGGCCATGTTCTCGCCGCAGCCCTCTGCGGTCTCGCTGCCTGCGCGCCCCTCCACGCGGAGGAGCCGTCGCCCGTTTCCGGCAAGCACACCTTCGCCTTCGGCGGCGAGGACTTCCTGCTCGATGGCCAGCCCGTCCAGATCCGCAGCGGCGAGCTCCACCCCGGCCGTATCCCGAAGGAATACTGGCGCCATCGCCTCCAGATGGTGAAGGCCTCCGGCATGAACACCGTGGCCATCTACCTGTTCTGGAACCAGTTCGAGGAAGAAGAAGGCAAGTTCGATTTCAAAACCGGCGAACGAGACATCGCCGCCTTCATCAAGATGGCCCAGGAGGAAGGCCTCTGGGTCATGCTGCGTCCCGGTCCGTATGTCTGCGGCGAGTGGGATCTCGGCGGCATCCCCGCCTACCTCATGCGCGACCCGAAGGTGCAGCTCCGCTCGTCCGCGGATCAGAACTACCTCAAGGCGGTCCAGCGCTACATCGAGCACCTCGTGCCGGTGGTGAAGCCTTTCCTCGTCACCCAGGGCGGCCCGATCGTGATGGTGCAGGTGGAGAACGAATTCGGCAGCTACGGTGAAGACCGTAAATACCTCGAATTCCTCCACGAGCAGTGGAAGAAGAACGGCATCGACGTCCCCTTCTACACCGCGGACGGCCCCAGCGACAAGATGATGAAGAACGGCACCGTCCCCGGCTGCGCCGTCGGCCTCGACTCCGGCACCGAGGACAAGCACTGGGACATCGCCCGCAAGTACAACCCCGGCGTGCCCGTCTTCAGCAGCGAGACCTACCCGGGCTGGCTCACCCACTGGGGCGAGAAGTGGCAGAACGTCGGCGCTCCCGGCGTGATCAAGAACACGAAGTGGTACATGGAGAACAAGAAGTCCTTCAACTTCTACGTCTTCCACGGCGGCACCAACTTCGGCTTCACCGCCGGTGCCAATGACGGTGGCAAGGGCAAGTTCCAGGCCGATATCACCAGCTACGACTACGATGCGATCATCACCGAACAGGGCCGCCCGACCGCCAAGTTCGATGGTATCCGCAGCACCATCTCCGCCGCCCTCCCCGACCTGAAGCTCCCACCCGTCCCCGAGCCGATCCCGGCCATCGAGGTGCCCGAGTTCAAGCCCGAGCCCTTCGCCCTGCTGCGGGACAACATGCCCGGCAAGCCGGTATCGCTCGACCAGCCGAAGTCCTTCGAGGAACTCGGCCAGTATCACCAGGGGCTCATGCTCTACACCACCACACTGCCGAACAACCAGGGCGGCAAGCTCGACTTCGGTGCGACCGGCGTCCGTGACTACGGCCTCGTCTTCCTCGATGGCAAGTTCATCGGCAAACTCGACCGCAACCTCGGTGAGACCTCCATCGATCTCCCGGCCACCACCGCTGCGGCCAAGCCGATGCTCACCATCCTCGTCGAGGCCATGGGACACATCAACTTCGGACGCCGCATGTCGGACGACCGCAAGGGTCTCCTCGGTCCAGTGAAGCTCGGCGAGACCACCCTTGCCAGCTGGCACGCCCGCGCCATCCCTCTCGCGGATGCGGACATCACCAAGCTCAAGCCCGGCAAACCCGGTGCGGATGACAAGGGTGTCTTCTTCAAAGGCAGCTTCACCCTCGACAAGCCGACCGATACCTTCATCGACCTCTCCGGCTACAAGAAGGGCGTCGTCTGGGTCAACGGCCACAACCTCGGCCGCTTCTGGGAAATCGGACCGCAGAAGCGCCTCTACTGCCCGGCTCCCTGGCTGAAGGCGGGCAAGAACGAGGTGATCATCCTCGATCTGCTCCAGGCCGAGGCCGCCCCCGTCAGCGGCAAGCCCACCTTGCATTGATTCCGGCCTATCTACGGTTTCTACCGTAATTCCCTGAAGATGGCGGCTTCCCGGCCGCCATTTTCTTTTCAACTCCAAACCTTGACCCGATCTCCCCTTTGCCAACGACTTCCAACTACCAATGCCGCAGCAGGGTGGCCGGGATTCTCTTCTGGCTGGCGTTTCTTCTTATCGCCTCCGCGCAATTCCTTCCGTGGGAAATCGTGCCGGTATACCCGCACGACACCTTCGCCACGGCCAATACCAGTTTCAGTCAGATCCCCCATTCCTGGACTTTCAGTCATTTCCCCAGCGCCCCAAATCCCAGCCTCCAACCTACGGAAATGGTGTGGGTGGATGAACCTGTCTCCATCCGCAGCGAGCCAGTGGTCGCCGAGTTTCCAAAGGAGATCCGCATCTATCAGTTGAAGGAACTGTCCCGCTGGGCGAGCACCCTTCCCGCTTTGAGACCTTCTCACGTTCCTCTCTCATGGGCGTTGGTGGCCCTCGTCGCCTGGCCGTTGACGTTCCTCTCCATGCTGGTTGTCGCTCTCTACGCGGAGCCCCTGTCACGGGCGAGGCCCATTCTATGGTTCGTCCGCTTCTTCGCCCTTTCCATGTGCGTCTGGCTTTTGAGAAACTTCACGATCGCATTCGAAGGCATCGATCCATTCTTCGATACCGTCGGTGCGGGCTACTGGCTCACCCTCGTCGCACTCGTATTGGAAATCACCGCCCTGTTCCTCATTCCGAACGCCGCGAAGCATCATCTCCTGCAGTCAGCGTAATTCACTTTGAGACTTGAGATCCCAAATCTCAAATCCCCTGCATCCTGGCCCCGCCATGCCACCACTCCGCTCAGCCCGTGCCCCGGCTAGTCTCGCTGCTCTCCGACACCCAACCTCCGAAGCGTGACCCCGAGGTGGAGAGGAAAGTGAAACGTTTCCTGGAGTCTTACAACGTCGATTGCATAGATCCGGAAGGCCATGTCCGATACGAGATCGAACACGGTATGATCGTCGAAGACCCGGCCACGGGACAAATGGTGCCCAAACCGTAAACCTCGTCCGCGCACGCAAAGCGGTGACACCTCATTCGCCCCAACATCAAGCCACCCCGGCTACGACGACGACAGCCGTTCCAATTTCTCGGGATTCCTCACGATATACAGTGCCTGGATCGTCCCGTCCTCGATGCCGAATAGCACGACATCCGTGGGTCGGCCGCCGGTGAAATACACATATCCCGGCAAGCCGTTCATCACCACATTCCGCACTTCTTCCGGGAGTGCCTTGCGACGCGTGAGGCTCTCGATCATCCGGGCGATCTTGTCGTGACCCAGGATGCGCTTGCGTGCCGCCTTCACCGGGCCGCCATCGGAATAGAGCACCGCCTCAGGCCGCAACAATTTTTTCAGCCCGTCCAGATCGCCGCTTCTTGCCGCCGCCAGGAAGGCATTCGAAAGCCGCCGCCCTTCGTCCGCCGCCACCTTGAAACGTGGGGCCTCTTCTTTCAGGTGATTCCGCGCCCGCGATGCAAGCTGACGACAGGTCGCCTCCGGCTTGCCTAGAAAATCCGCGATCTGCGTGAAGCTCTCACCAAACACATCGTGCAGCAGGAAAGCCGCGCGCTCCAGCGGGGAAAGACGCTCCATCGCATGCAGCACCGCATAGCCCACGTCCACGCCGGACTCCCCGGCAGGCACCGCCGACCACGCGTCATCCGGCAACGGCTCCGGCAGCCACTCACCGACGTAGGTTTCTCGTCTTACCCGCGCCGACTTCAGATGATCCAGACACAGGCGGGTGGCGATTTTCGCGAGGAATGCCTTGGGAGCCTCTACCGTTTCCTTGGCAGCCTCCGACCATCGCAGCCACGCATCCTGTACCACATCCTCGGCATCGCTAAGCGTGCCGAGCATGCGGTAGGCGAGCGACCGCAGGAACGGCCGGTGTTCTTCAAAAACGGCGGTGGCATCCATCATCACCCACGCTCAAGCGTGCGCCACAGGATGGATCGCACGGAAGGAGATCGCCAGCCGATTCCAGAGATTGATCATCCCGATCGCGATCGTGATCTGCGTGATCTGCTCCTCGGAGAAATGGCGGGCCAGCTCTTCATACACCTCATCCGGTGCGTGCGTCTGGGAAATCAGCGTCACCGCTTCCGTCCAAGCCAGAACCGCACGCTCCGCATCCGTGTAGAGGGGGGACTCGCGCCAGGCGTTGAGCAGATAGATGCGCTGCTCGGTCTCGCCCTTGCCACGGGCCTCCTTGGAGTGCATGTCGATGCAGTAGGCACAGCCATTGATCTGGGAGGCACGGAGCTTCACCAGCTCCCACAGCGTGGGATCGATGCCGGAGTTGCGGATGTGCATCTCCAGCTTCAGCACAGCCTGGTATCCGGCCGGATCGGCCTTCGAGTAGTCGAATCGAGGTTGCATGATCGTAGTCAGGTTCGCCATTCAGCGGCGTTCATAGGGAAAGACGAGACAGCCCGCCGAAACGTGACACGCGGAATGGAATTTTTTTAACCGGGAGTGGCTCCTTTCGAGGAGCCATGTCGCGGCGAACGGATTCTCTTCACGGCTTGATCCCGACCACCATGGAGTCCGGCCCCACCAACGGTTCCACGCGACAGTCCGTGAATCCCGCCTCCGTCATCCAGCCGATGCAGTCCGCCCCGGTGTAATCGTAGCCACCCGGCGTCTCGATCAGCATGTTCAGGCTCATCATGAGTCCGAAGGCATTCTGCTTGCGATCGTCATCAATGATCGCGTCATACACCACCACCGCCCCGCCCGATGGCAGGGCGCGATATGCCTTCTCCAGAAGCATCCGTTTCGTCGGCAGGTCCCAGTCATGGAGAATGTGCCCCATCAGGATCACATCCACTTGCGGCATTTCGTCGGTGAAAAAGCTGGCACCTTGGAAAGTCACGCGGTCCGCCAATCCATTTGCCGCCACATACTCCGTGAAGATCGGCCCCACCTCCGGCAGGTCATAGCCGATCCCCTTCAAGTGGGGATTTACCATTGCGATCTGCGTCACCAGATCCCCTTGTGCCGTGCCCACGTCCGCACACGATTGATAGCGGGCCCAGGGAAACTGCCGTGCGATCGCCATGTTCGATCCACGGCTCACGCCCGTCATCGCCCACAGGAATTCGCGGAGCTTGCCCGGATCCGAGTAGAGAACTGTGAAAGGATCCACTCCCCCTTTCACCTCGTTCTGCGGTTCACCCGTGCGCAGCGCTGTCGTCAACTCTCCCCAGAAGGGATACAGCCGGTGGTTCGCCATTTCCAGAATTCCCCCGATGTAGGACGGCTTCGCCTTGTCCAGAAACGCATCCGTCTCCGGAGCATTCGCATACACGCCATCCTCCCGCCGCAGGAAACCCAGCGCGACCAAGGTATCGAAAAAATCACGCGCACCTCGTGGATGCAGACCGTGCCGCAGCACCAGGGCCTCAAGTCCGGCAGGCTCCTTCGCCAGCCCGGTGAAGACTTCCAGCTCCACAGCGCTCAGCAGCGTCTTCGACGCCCAGAATGCCATGCCGGTCTGCAGGATGCCATCGGGAGAAAGGGACATAAACATCGGGCTAACAGATTTCACGCCCGCTGACAAGGAAGCCGTCTCCTACCTCCGGCAGATCCAGCACGTATGGAGTTTACCATTCCGTATTCAGCAGACGGAAAAATCTTCCACCCTTCATGTCATTCCGCACGAAAACCTAGCTCCCCTACCTCACCGCCGCGATGGCTGAAATCCGGCGCCTTTGGCCCGGCTCCGTGGCTCACCTCGCCGGCATGTCCAGCGTCTGAGAGGGCAACTGCGGCTTTATCGGAGGTGCGGCGGGTGTGGAGGTCGGAGATGCCTCCACCTCTTCACGAGGTTTCGGTTTCGAAGGAGCCAGGTGCATCTTCGGCCGGATGATCGGCGGCAGTTCTTCCGGCGGCGTCAGCGGCGGAAACATCAGGGCCCACATCAGATAGCCCACGAAGAACAGCGCGAGCACGCCGAACAGGACCATTCCGAGTTTCGTTCCAGAGGGGCTGACCACGCGCCGAAGCTGCGCGCCCGCCGCCCGCCGGGAAAGCACCAATTCCATCCCTCTCCCTGGGAGTCCCTTTCGGGATGTGTCACACGCCCGTCCTGCAATCCGCCGATTTTGCCTCTCCGCGCGTCCGTTTCGCCCATGGACGCCATCGTGGCGTGGTCCGCACAATTCCATGGTCGGGGTAGAGCCATGCCGCCCCTTTCCACGCCTTCCTTACTCATTGCCCGGAATCCCATGAACGTCCCAACCTTTCTGAAATTCCTCCGCACCACGGTGCTCGGTCTCGCCACGCTGGCCACCGGCCCGCTCCTCCACGCAGCCGATCTCTTCAATGGCGGCTTCGACACCGTCACCGGCTCGAATGCCAATTACTGGTCCTCCGGAACCACTCCCGCCGGTGCCCTCTCCGGCACCGTCCGTGGCGGCAGCCAGGGCGGTTACGGCTGGGACGCCAGCTACTTCGGTGGCAGCTACCCCACCAACAGCACTTTCGCCTCCACCATCAACGGTCCTGTCCGACAGGACCTCAGCGGCTCGGGGAACACCTTCATCGAGGGTGCCACCTACACCGTCACCATGGCCATCTTCGGCTCCAGCACCTATGCCACCACCTCCCCTGTCATGTGGAGCCTCGGCCTCACCGGGAATGGAGATGTCGTCGCCATCGACCATTGGTTCTCGGACGAATTCTCCGCCTCCACCGTCGGCGCGGGAAATGGCGGCACCATCCCCAACGACCACATCACCACCATCGCCAGCGGCAGCACGGGACTGAAGACCGTCACCCTCACCTACGTCGCCACCGCTGCGGATGCGGGGAAAGTCATCGGCATCCGCCTCGGTGGGGATGCCCAGAGCCGCTACACGCTCGCCTCCGGCGCACCCACGCCGAATGACTACTACGGCATGATGGACACCGTCACCTTCGCTGTCACCGGAGCCCCCACCATCACCGCCTTCAGTGGAGACAGCGACATCGTCACCGGCTCCTCCATCAATCTCTCCTGGGACATCGCCGACCCCGGCAGCCTCACCACCCTCACGCTCGATGATGGCAGCGGTCCGGTCGATGTACTGCCCATCACCAATCCCACCACCGGCCACGGCACCTCCGCCGTCACCCCCAGTCAGAACACCGTCTACACCCTCGCCGCGAATGGCTCCATCGTCCGCACGCTGACCATCTACAACGGCCGCATCAACAGCTTCACCTCGGACACCATCATCGCCCTCGGTCCGGACTACCAAGCCACCCTCAATTGGAACATCGATCCCGGCAATTTCAGCGGCATCACCATCTCCGATGGCATCGACACCTACGATGTCACCGCAGACACCCTCAGCGGTTCCGGCTCCCGCACCTTCACCGTGCCCAATGGTTCGACGAGCTTCGTCCTGAGTCTGAACAGCGGCAGTGTCACCAAAACGCGGCGCGTCCTGCGTGCCATGCCCTCGAACCCGGCCAAGTTCTCCATCAACCAGCCCGTCATCTACCAGGGCGACAATCCCACCCTCTCCTGGAACAACTCCGGCAACGCCACCGGCTCCTGGGTCGGCATCTATCGGAAGACCGACATGATCACCGATCAGTATTCCGTGCAGTGGCAGTATATCAGCGGACATGGCGGGGCCACCGGCTCGAATACCTTCACCGGCCTCGACCCCGGCGACTACTATGCGGTGCTCTTCGTGGACGGTGGCTACATCGTCGAGCAGGGCCCCATCTACTTCACCATCAGCAGTGATCCGGTCCTTCCGCTGACCACCCGCACCTTCTCCTGCGCGGAAAACCTCTGCACCGTCACCTGGGACTCCCAACCCGGTCTGGTCTACAAGCTCTACTCCTCCTCGGACCTCGTCAATTGGAGCCTCGTCCGGGACAATATCCCCTCCGGCGGGACCACCACCTCCGCCACCGAGGACCTCGGCGCACTCGTCGCAGGTGTTCCGGCCGCCCGCTTCTACCGCGTGACGAAGTGATCTTATTCCACTGGCGGATTTACTGCACCGTGATGCGCAGGAACCCCTTCGAATGTGTCGCATCCTGCGCCGTCCACGGCAGGCGGTATCTCACCACCGCCATCCCATCCGGCTGGCGCACGGAGTCGACGAAAACCGCCGTGTCTTGCCAGGTCTGGAGGTCCGTGGAAATGGACGCCCGGTAGGTCACGCCCAGCGCATTGAGATCGCGACGGTGCGTCAGTGTCAGATAGGACACCCCGCCGATCGCCTGCACCGCCGTGGTCGGCGCAGCCGTTTGCGAAGCATTCTCCGGATGGCTGCCGAAGGCGAACTCCTGGAAGTTCGTCAGCCCGTCATGATCGTCATCATTCCCCGGTCCGCCGGTCACCCCGCGTGCCGCCGCCCACGCCGCATAGTTCACCGGAGACAGCCGCAGCATCCTGTAGGCCATCGACCGTCCCAGCAGAAGCTGCGCCGTCCAGTTCAGATGCACCTCGTCCGTATCGCGGTAGCCGTCCACCTCCTGCATGTGCGTGGGGTAGTTCACACTGTCCGTCGGCACCGTGGCGGTGTTGGAAATCGAGAGCGCCGCGCCGGAGTTCTCATCCGCATCCAGCTCCGCCTGCCGCACCACATCGCGACCGGGATTCGCGCTCTGCACCTCGCCGCCCGGCGGGGCGTACGGCAACACCTGCCCCAGCACGAACCGCAATCCACCCGGACCAATGTCCGCCGCGAATTGCGAGCGCACCCGTGCCACGAAGCTCCGCAGGTTCGTGCCATAGTCCGCCGCGCTCGTCGCATTCCCATCCCCTCCCGTGTTCAGCCCCGCCTTGGAATCCTGCTCGCCCTGCTGCCACAGCATCCCATCGATCACCGGCTGGTAGCTCTCGGCCCGCAGCGCCGCCAATCCTGCCTGCACCGTGCTCACGAAGGTCTTGTACTCCGGCCCGAAGTTCGCCGTGTCCGCATTGTTCGCACCCGGCTTCCACTTCACCTGCAGGCTGGTGCCGCCCACCGCATGCTTGATCAGGCAGATGGAATCCCCGCGGCACAGGTCGCGCATCGCATCCGCGAATCCGATCTCCGGGCCGAAGGTGTTCGAGTCGAACCCGCACGCCTGCACCGGGATCAAATGCCCCGCCCCGCCGCTGCTCGTCACGCCGCTGGAATGATACAGCATCACCTCCGGAATCGTCTGCAGTCCCAGCGCGGGCAGCTTCGACTTCTGCCCCACGCCCTGCATGTTCGACTGCCCGCCTCGTCGGAACACATGCACCACTCCGCGATCCACCTGGATGGACACGCGGGACTGATCGGTCATCCCGCCCGGTCCGGTCGCGGTGAGCACATACGTGGTCGAGTTGCCCGGCGTGACCAACGCCGTCCCGCTCGCGGACACCGTGCCCGGGCCCGGTGAAATGGATACCTGAGAGGCTCCGCTGACATTCCACGACAGCGTCGCCTGCCCGCCTCCCGCCACCACCGCGGCGGAACTCGTGAAGGAAGCGATCACCGGCGGCTGCACCAACGCCGTGCCGGAAAGCCCGTGGCTTCTCACCGTCTGGATCTCATCCGCTCCCAACACGCGGTTCCACAATCCCACCTCGTCGATCCATCCATCAAAGCCACGGTCCGTCACGCCATTGCGCGCCGAGCCGATGTTCAATCCCGCATCCACCAGAGCCGCGGTGGCCGGTGAAAGCGTCCCCGCATTCACGCCATCGATGTAGGTCGTGATCGTCGTCGTGGTGCCATCGCTGGCATACGTCTGCAGGATGTGATGCCAGCCCGCCACCGCCGCGTCCGCGATGTTCAGCACGTTCCCGCTGCTGCTGCCTTCCGTGAACACCTGGCCGTCGTTCACTCCGGTCGTGCCCAGCGACAAATCGCGGATGCCATAGGACACCTCATAGCCATCCCCGCCGCTCGCATCCCCCTCGTAGACGAAGTAACGGCCGGAGCCGCTCCCCGCGGGTGGTTGGTCGAGCTTGTACCACGCGCTGATCGTGAAATTCCGGCCCAGATTCACATCGCTGCCCGTGACCGCGCCGTAGCCGATCGCCACGTTCAGGTGCTCGTTCGCCGTTCCACCTGCGGACCGCAACCGCATCGCGTTTCCGGAAATCCCGCCCGCCTGTCCGGCCAACGCACCTGCCACCGGCGTGCCATCCACCAGTCCACGGCGGTTCGAGAAATCCGAGTCGAAGGGGAAGTAGCCGATCATTCCCGCGCTGAGATCATTCACCGGCGTTGCATCCAGCCGCACGTTGTCCAGATCCATGTAATCCCCCGCCGCCGCCTTCGTGAAGCGGATCACCAACGGCTGCCCGAGTTGCGCCGGAGCGGCACTGCTCGTCCCGCTCGCGGTGGCATCCGCCCACACGTCCGTTCCATTCCAAATGCCCTTGCCCGGATCCACCGTGGCGCTGGCGATCACCTCACCGCCCGACAGCAGCTCCACCGTCACCTGTGAAGGCGTGGCCGCGGCTCCGCTGTCGACCGTACGGTGCCCCAGAGATCCCTTCAACGTGTAGACCATGTTCGCCGCCAGCGTGGCGGACAGCGTCTGCTGGATCGTGCGGGAACTGCCCGCGGCATAAACACCGGTGAAATTCGGGCCCGCCATCGTCCCGGACGCACCGCCCGTGGCACCCGTGTCCACGAACGCGGGCGCATTGTAGTAACGCTCGCCGACGTTCGTGTTGAAGGTGTAGGACGAGCCGCCCGAGCTTGTCCAACCCGTGGCGATAGTGGAGACGATGCTGCCATCCGTCTGCGCCGTGGGAGCGGCCTCCATGTCAGGATTGGTGATCGCCACCGGTGACGCCATCCCCACAGAGACGAGCCAAGGAAGAAGAAACACCCAGCGGCAGCAATCGGGAAGGTACATGGATTGAATGGGAGACGAACGAAAACGGATCGTGTTTTAGTCAACACATACGGAGGCCATCATTGGACAAACCCCATAAATGATAGGCTCTTTCGCCAATCATCGCTCCCGAGGACGTTTCATCCCTCTTCCCGATCCGTCTTCCGCATCGCCACGTTGGGCAAAACCGGCTATCGCATTCCGCAATGCCAGATGCCGCCGCGCCTCATGTCACGTCCGCACGCCGTGCCTTTCTGCTGATGGCCGGGCTCGTCGGACTTGCCGGACTTCTCATTCAAGCCCATGTCACCTGGCATCTCGGAGTTTCACGCGGCTGGTCCGCCGCCGCCACGGTGGCGAAGTATCTCAGCTACTTCACCCTGCTCACGAATATCCTGCTCGCAGCCTCTTCGCTGATCGGAGCCATCGCTCCCGAAAGCCGTGCCGGCACCTTCGTCCATAAGCCAGCCACCGCATCCGCGCTGCTCGTTTACATCTCCATCGTCGGCATCGTCTACGTCCTTGTCCTCGCCGGATTGTGGCATCCGCAGGGATTGCAATGGTGGGCGGATGGCATCCTCCACTACGCGACTCCCCTGCTGTGGGCGGCCTACTGGATCACCTTCGTGCCGAAGGTCAGACAGCCATGGAGCAACCCCTTTGGGTGGCTGATCTATCCCGCCCTCTATTTAATCTGGGCCTTGATCTACGGAACCATCACCGGGCACTACCCTTATCCGTTCCTTGATGTGAAGGCACTGGGTGTGGGCCGGGTGGCACTGGCGATCGTGAGCATGACAGCAACCTTCCTGATTGTCGGATGGCTGGTCATCTCCTTCAGCCGCGCCATCGCCAGCAGACGACAGCCGCCGTACGATCAGGCCCGCCTCAGGTAGTCCGGCACCTGCTCTCGCTGCACCGCCGGTGGCAGGGACGCGCTGGCGAAGGAAATCACCGCTCCGATCCCGGCAGCGTGCTCGCCTCCCAGCCGCGCCTCCACATCGAATTCCGGAAACCGGTAGCGCGCCCGGAACTGCATCCACATCCGCATACCGAACCCCGCCACCACCGCCCCGATGAGCACGCTCACCGGCAGCCACCATCGCGGCGGCAGCTTGTGATACAGCGCCACCAGCTTGCTTTCCTTCTCCGCCGCCTTGGGAGCTGTGGTCCCGGCATAGGCGCTGGCCTCGGGCAGGGCCGTACCGGAAATCATGCGCTCCATCCAATACAGGCGGATCGCCATCTGGACCGAGAAGGCATCGAGCTGTTCCACCGAATCCGCCTTGTCCAGCGCGCGGATCACGGAGCTCTGGAGCGCACGACGCTGCTCCGCACCGGAAATCGCATCCGTCACGGACGGGCTCATGTAGAGCACCGAGCGCTGGGGCGCACCGAGGAAGTAGTAGACGAATGCCGCCGGACGACCAGTGGAGAACATGCGCTCCGCCATCTCTTCCGCCCGCACCTCGCCAGGAATCTCCTGGGTGGCACCGAAGACGTAAACGTAGAGATCGATCGTCGAGTCCGTGGCGTGATAATTCAGGAACGCCAGCCGATCCCGATATTGGGTCGGAGTCAGCAGCTTCTGCGGATCGACGAGATACTCCTTCGGGCGCTCGTTGAAATACGCCGCCAGATACTTCTCCGGAATCGCGGTGGAAGGCGTGAGATCCCCGGCCAGTTCCTCTGCGGTCGGAGCGGAGACTTTCGGCTGCTGGGTCTTCGGCTCGGCGGACTCATCCGGCGGCATTTCATCCGTGAGCAGGAACGCCCCCGGCTGAGCCTTGCCGGATTTGAGCAGGGCCAGATCGGCGTCCACCCACTTCGGCAGCGCTGCATCCGGCACGCCCTCCGGTCCCAAAGTCGGTGTCGCCGGGAAACGCGGCACCGTGACATCCGGTGGCGCATCGACCTGCGCGGGCGCGGGTTTCGCCGGACGCGGGCGTTCCTCCACGGCGGTCTTTTCAGACCGGGAGCTCTTGCCGGACTTCTCCGGCGTCTTGGTGGTGCGGGCCGGAGCGATCGCAGTCAGAAGCAGCAGCACGGTGAGAAGACGAAGGTTCATCGTGGCACCTCCTCGTTCTCATTCCCGTTTTGCACCGGCTCCTGCTGACGGCCGCGACGGATCTTCTGCACGAGATGATCGACCTGCGGTGGCCGGGACACCCGGCGTTCGAACTTGGAAGGATTCCGCCGGGCTTGGCGGCAGCGCTTTTTGAGCAGGATCTCAAGCTGCTCGATCGCCTTCACCATACCATCCGCGAACCGGCCTTCCAACCAATAGGAATGCGCCCGCGAAAGACACAGAAAGGTATCCTCCTCATCCAGGAATGGATCGAGCAGGTAGCCGAAGGTGATGCCGGCCGCCTTCGACTCGGCATCGATGGCGATCAGCACCCCGGCCTCGTTGGGACGATCGACTTCCACGTCCTCGAACGCACCGCGATTGAGCAACCAGAACCCGAACTGCCGCAGGTTCGCCACACCACTGAAGGCACCCGTGTGAACCGCGATGAAAAGCTGCGGAAACCGGCGGTTGAACTCGATCATCGCGAGCTCCACGCGCCGCTGTTCATCACGCCTCATCAGCCCGGCCGCATCCGTCAGAGACCTCAGGCGGACCTCATCCGCACCGAAGATCGCATCCGCGTCATCGAGCGTAAATCCGCAGTGCGGACACCCCGCGGCCGCGCGATGGATTCGTTGCACGCAGCGCGGACATTTCATGGTGAACAGGGATGGGAAAGACCGCTGATAGACTACGCCCGGACCTTCATCCGGGCAAGGATCACGATGCGATTTCTTCCTTTGGCGGTTGGATGAAGCTGGGGCCATCTGCTGTAGACTGCGTCATGATCGAACATCGTTATCCCGAGCTGTTTCCCACCGCGCCCATGCCATCCGGCCAGGCGCTGGTGGAAGCCCTCGATTTCACACGCATCCCGAAAGTGCTGCTGCATGAGCACCTCGATGGCGGGCTGAGGCCGGAGACTATCGTCGAGCTGGCGAAGAACCACCACTACACCGCGCTGCCGACGGAGGACGCGGGCGAGCTCGCCACGTGGTTCCACCGTGGCGCCCAGCGCGGAAACCTACCAAGTATGTGGAAGGTTTCGCCCACACCATCGGCGTGATGCAAGAACCCGTGATGCCTTGGAACGGGTGACGTTCTGAATTCATCGAGGACATGCACCGCGACGGCGTGATCTATGCAGAGGTCCGTTTCGCCCCGGATCCCACACCGGCCAAGGTCTCCAGCCCAGGACGAGGTGGTGGTGGCAGTGCTCGATGGTCTGGAACGTGGAGGCCGACGAATACGGCGTGAAGTGGGGGCTCATCCTCTGCGCCATGCAGAATCGGACCGACTTCATGGAGCTCGCCGAACTGGCGATCCGCTGGCGCGACAAGGGTGTGGTCGGCTTCGACCTCGCGGGCGAGCGAGGCCGGTCATCCGCCGAAGAAACACATGGCCGCCTTCGAGGCGATCCGCCGCGCCAATTTCCACATCACCATCCACGCGGGCGAGGCATTCGGATTGGAGTCCATCTGGCAGGCAATCCAATGGTGCGGCGCGCACCGGCTCGGCCATGGCACCCGCCTGCGCAATGACATCGAGGTGCTGCCGGACGGTTCATTGAAACTCGGGCCGCTCGCCCAGTTCGTGCTCGACCGCCGCATCCCCATCGAAATGTGCCTCCTGAGCAACGTCCACACCGGCGCGACCCCCGAGCCTGGAGGAGCATCCCTTCCCACTCTTCCACCGCGCCGGATTCCGCGCCTGTCTGAATACGGACGACCGACTGATGAGCGACACCTCGATGACCAAGGAATTCGGAGACCGCCACCACCACCTTCGGGCTCGATCTGGTCGATCTGGAGAAGATCACCATGAACGCGATGAAAAGCGCCTTCGCACCGCATCACGAACGGGTCGAGATCATTCACAAGCGCCTGCTGCCCTCCTACGCCACGCTTTTCGCCGAGCTGACCGAGCGCGCCTTCGCCGAGAACCTGCGGAAAAACTGAACCGCCCTTTCCAGCCCTCCCATGAGCGGAATCCATGCCGCCCATGAAAGGCTTGATTTATATCGCATCACGATTCATTGCGCCGCCCGCGCATGGAACTTTGGCGAAAATGGCTCGGTATCGAACTGAGTGCCGTCAGCACGAAGGAAAAGCTGCTTTCGATGCTGGGTGGCTTGGTTTCCCTGCTCGCACTGGTCTTGATCAGCCGCAGCGTCCTGCATCTCTCCGGGGCGGCGGCGGTGATCGCCTCCATGGGTGCGAGCGCGGTGCTGCTGTTCGCGGTGCCGCACGGCCAGCTCTCCCAGCCGTGGCCGGTAATCGCGGGCCACTGCTTTTCCGCCCTGATCGGCGTGGCGTGCGCCAAATGGATTCCCTCCCCGGAAATCGCCGCGGCCTGTGCGGTGGCGCTCTCGATCGGAGCCATGCATCAGTTCAAATGCATCCACCCGCCCGGCGGAGCCACCGGCCTCACCGCCGTGCTCGGCGGGCAGGCCATCCACGATCTCGGATTCGAGTTCGTGTTCCAGCCGGTACTGGCCAATGCGCTGGTCATGGTGGCCATCGCGGTGGTCTTCAATTCCTTCTTCGCCTGGCGGCGCTATCCCGCCTTTGTGGCGAAGCAGCGCAAGAACGCGGCTGTCCCTGCCACGCCGGAGCCCAGTCACGAGGCCGTGGTCGCCGCGCTGCGGAGTCTCGACTCCTTCGTCGATATCACCGAGGACGACCTGATCCGGCTGGTCGGCCTGCTTTCCAGCGGGGCCCTGCCAACCGCACCGGCTAGCGCGGAAGCAGGAAATAACGCGTCGCGAAACGCACCGTCGGATCTTCCACCAGCGGTCCCTGCTTCACTTTCAAGCGGCTCTTCGGGATCGCCTGCTGCGTGTAGGGACTGATCAAAATATCCGGCCGTCCCGGAGCGGTCTCCGCCACCGGATAGTGCTTGCCGGGGAGCGGCTGCCCCTTCGCCTCACGCGCATAGACGCGATTGGAAACCGTGCGATCCGTCACATGGGACTGGACGGCATCCGGCGCGGGACCACAGGAGGCCAGCAGCACGGATACGGCTGCCAGCCCTGAGAAGAAGGCACGGAGTTTCACTTGGTATTGAAGCTGTCCTCTTCCTGCATCAAATCGAGCCGGGGATCGAGCGGCACCCGGAAGTAACGGATCGCGCAATCCACCGTCGGGTCCTGCGCAAGGTAACCCGGCTTCACCGATTTCACGCGCACCAGTTCCCCGGTGTAGGGGCTGCGCACCAGACACGGGCAGCAGCGCACGGGCGTGGCTTCGGGATACTGCGCGGCGAATGAAACGGCCTGCACCGAACGGTTGCGGAACAAGCGCGGCACGTTATCCGGCACGAGTACCGATATCCCCGCTCGGCACGCAGGAAGACAGCGCGCCCATCAGGGCCAGCGGAAGCAACAGGATGGCTTTCATTTGGATTGGGATGGTTTGGGATTGGCTGATGACTCGGGGATCTGGAAAAAACGCCGCTCCTCGACGGGATAGGTCGGGTCCCGCACCAATGTCCCGGCAGGGATATTGCGGACATCCACGATCTTTTTGTTGAAGGGGCTGACCACGAAACCGGGTTGGCCTTCCACCACCGTGGCCACCGGGTTTTCCGGCTTCTTCTCCTGCTTCGGACGCGGAGCCGCCTGCCGGCGTTCTTCCGTGGCCTTCTCTCCTGGCTCGACCACTCCCGCCACCGGCTTCGCCGTGGCTTTCCGCTCCGCTCCACCCGTGGCAGCGGCCTTGTCCTCCTTGCAAGACACCAGACCCAGTAGCCCGATGCACCCGACTAACAACTCCTTCATCGTCCCATACTCCGCTGGAAGGCTTGGATCGTCAAGCTGCCGCCTGATTCTCCGGAGTAAAACCCATCGGGTCAGGCGGTTGAATCCTCCCGCCTTCCCCGTTAGCGTCGCCGCGAATGCCCGAATCCCCCGCCCCGCCCTGGCCATGGACTGACACCGGAGCCCTGCGCTTCGACCGCTTCATGGACCGTGCGCTCCACGATCCGCAGCGCGGCTATTATGCGCGGCGCATTCGTGGTGTGGGACGTGGCGGCGATTTCACCACCACGCCGATGATGTCCGGCGCGCTCGCACGGGCGATCGCCGCATGGATCGTGAAGACCGGCGAGCGGCATGTGATCGAGATCGGCCCCGGTGAAGGACGGCTGGCGGCGGACGTGATGAAGGCCTTGCCTTGGTGGACGCGGCTCCGGACGAAGCTCCATCTGGTGGAACGCTCCGTGCCGCTGCGTGAAAAACAACAGGCTCTCCTCGGAAAAAACGTCCGATGGCATGACACGATGGAAGAAGCGCTCGAGGCCTGCGGGCAATCCGCCGCCATCTACTCGAACGAACTCATCGACGCCTTTCCAGTGCGGCGTTTCCGCAAGACGGAAAGCGGCTGGGACGAACTGTTTCTCCAGCCCGATGGCCCGACAGAAAGTTGGCAACCCGCCGGAGAACTGCCGTGCTCATCCTCCTTCAAGCAACCACATCGGGTGGGACAAATCATCGAGGTCCATGAATCCGCACACGATTGGATCCGGCAGTGGACGATGATGAACTGGGGCTCCGGCCAAATGCTGGTCATCGATTACGGCGAGGAGACGGAGACACTCTATCACCGGCGTCCGCATGGCACGCTGCGGGGTTATCTGATGCAGCAGCGGATCGAGGGATCGGCTGTTTACCAGAACGCGGGCAGGCAGGATCTCACTGCGGACGTAAACTTCACCGATCTCGAAACCGCCGTGGCACCCGGAGTCCACCACACCCGCCTCATGACCCAGCGGGATTTCCTGCTGCCGCACATCGATCCGCAGAATCCGGCGGACGCCGCGCTGGTCGATCCGAACGGCGCGGGCTCGGCTTTCAAAGTGCTGCGTGTGATCAAGGTCTAGGAGAGGCCGAAAAGGGGCCGCCTCTTCAGCCCGGTAGGGCGGCGCTCTTCCAGCCAGGGCGCGCAAGCCCCCGGGGAAAGGCCGACCATGAAATTGAAGTCCCGTCAGGGACGACGCATCGGAGGCGGGTGGATGACCCATGACTGAGCGATTGCCTCCATTGGAAGAGTTCCATTCGATTTCCAAACCGGTCCTCCCATCGGTTGAGCTCCATGAGCGCAGGCAGCGTCGTCCCATCCGGGACTTGGAAAATCGGACCACCGTCATTCCGGGGGCTTGCGCACCCCGGCTGGAAGAGCGCCGCCCCTGACGGGGCTGGAATGGAAACCACTCCATTCTTCCAAAAAATCCTCGGCTACATGAACTTCGTGGCAGGTTCTAATGATTGAAAATCGGCGGATCTGGAGTCTCATAGGTCCATGCAGCGACTGCTCCGTTTTCTCGCCGTCGGCTTGGTCTCACTGGCCACCGCCTCCGCCTTCCAGATCCCGGCCTCCTCGACCCAATGCGTGGTCGGCACCGCCAAGGATTGGAACACCTCCTACGTGACCCTCGCCCTGTGGCAGCGCGATGGCAGCGGACCGTGGAAACAGGTCGGCGCGACCTGGAGCGGCCGTCTCGGCCGTGACGGTCTGGTGTGGGGTCGTGGCATGAGCCCCGCACCATCCGGAGCTCGTTTGAAAAACGAGGGCGACTGGCGCGCACCTGCCGGAGTCTTCTCGATCGGCGGCGCCTGGGGAAACGATGCCTCGATCAAAAAGAAGCCCGCCCTGTTCTATCACCAGGTGACCAGCCGCGATCTCTGGGTGGAAGACCCGACCTCCAAGGACTACAACAAGAACGTCACCCTCAATCACGAGCCCACCACTGCTTGGGAGAAAAAGCAGCAGATGAAGCAGGATGACCCCGCCCACAGGCTGAAGCTCTTCATCGCCCACAATGCCCCGCCGCGGGTCGTGCCCGGTGCTGGCAGCTCCATCTTCTTCCACATCTGGCGCGCCGATGGCGCCAAGCCGACCGCCGGCTGCACCACCATGCCGGAGGAAAAGCTGCGCTGGATGATCTCGAACATCGATCCGGCCCGCAATCCGGTCTATGTCCTCCTGCCCGCAGCCGAGTATCAGGCGAAGCGCGCGGACTGGAAGCTGCCGTGAGCCTTCCCTTGGTCCTGAAGGGACCTCTCATAATAGCCCGGGACAAAGTCCCGGGTTGGCTGTCTCATCGCATCCGCGTGATGTAAGCACGCCTCATGCGGGATGAGCGTCACCGAAACATTCGGCATCGATCCAGCATGAGGTGTTCCTTCAGAACACAAATTCCCAACGGAGCACACCCAGGACTCCGTCCTGGGCTTTGATAAGCCGTGCCTACAGCACGAAGAACCGCGTGCCGTGTCGCCCGGTTTCGGTGGATCCAACCCTGTTCAATTCCCCGCCGGCACTTCCACGGAAGCAGGCGGTGGAGACGGCGGCACCGACCACGAACCCGGCTGATCCGGCTTCGCGGGATCGAACACCGGCAGGCCGGGCGTGAGATGCTTCGCGAGTTCCGGCACCTCCTTGCGGATGCCTTCCACCACGCACTTCGCCAGCAGCCATGCGCCGAAGGTGTTGAAGTGCGTGTCATCACTGAGCGCCTGCGTCTGACCTGGATAGGTGTTCGCGGGATAGTGGGCGAAAACCCGGGTGGTGGCATCAGGCCCTAGCGCGCTGAACATCGCTTCACTGTAGCGGTGTAGATCGATGAGCGGCACCTGCTTCTCTTCCGCCACTTTCCGCACCGCCACGGGATAATCACCATGCGTGTCCTGCAGGTGATTCTCCTTGTCGAAACGACGGCGATACATCGGCGTCACCAGCACCAGCTGGCCACCCTTCTCACGGATCTTCGCCACGTAGTCCTCAAGATCCGCCTTGTAGGTGGTGAGCGCGCCCACGCCTTCGCCTTTCTCCTTCTCGTCGTTGTGAGCGAACTGGATCAGGACATAGTCGCCTTTCTTGATCTGGGTCAGGATCTTTTCCAAGCGGAGCTGCGCGCGGAAGCTCCGCAGCGCGAGACCAGACTCGGCGATGTTCGCGATCGCGGTGCCCGGCTGGAAGAACATCGGCAGCACCTGGCCCCACGCGGAATACGGCTCGCTCTGCTGGTCCGTAACCGTGGAGTCCCCGGCGATGAAAACGGTGAGCGCGTCCGTGCGCGGTTTCACCTCCACCGCAGTCACACCGGGATGACTTCCGGTGAAGGAGAGATCCAGCGTGGTATTCCAATCCAGATGTTCCTTCTCGCGGGCGTTCGTCTTCACCTGCTTGCCATCGGGGAGCGCAGGCGTGCGGACATTCACGGTGAAGGTCCGAGTCATCGTCTTGCCCGGCTCGGTCTTGAAGTTGGCCAACATCAACCGCCGGGCTTCGGCACGCACGGTGGTATCGGTCGCTACCTTGCCGCCGAATGTCAGAGTGACATCGTAGTTCCCCTCCGGCACCGCAATCGACCACGTGGGCGGCGTGCCATCACGGAAGTCGGCACGACGGGTTTCCTGGGCATGGGCGGAGAAGGTGGCAAGAAGCAGCAGCGGCAAAGTGGCTTTCATGGGATCCGGGCAGTGGACGTTTGCAATCGAGTGCCCTCCATTACGAAGGGCACGGCAAACCGCCGCAAGAAAATCCCCGGTGCCAAATGTGGTAGTGGCGCGGGGAGGACCAAATGAGTTGCGCCTCCGATCACAATCTAAAGGCTACCCACATGGATGAAAATGAAACCGAGGCACGCCCATTCCGCTGGCCGCACGCACCTCCTCATTTTCTTGCAGCAAGCGGAACTTACATGGTGACCGCAGCGACCTACCAAAGGGAGCCGCTCTTTCGATTCACGCCTACGGCTCCGGCACCTGACGGAAGCATTGATCGAAGCCGCCGACACCCATAACTGGCAGCTCGAAGCATGGGCCGTCATGGCCAATCACTATCATTTTGTTGGAAAGGCTCCCGATAACGGAGCCGAGAACCTTCGGCATTTTCTCGGAGATCTTCACCGTCAAACCGCAACGTGGCTGAACCGTTTGGACAACACTCCCGGGCGGAAGGTTTGGCACAACTACCGCGAAAGCTCTCTGACTTTCGAAAATTCCTACTACGCAAGGTTGCACTATGTGATGAATAACCCGGTGCATCACGGACTCGTACCTCTGCGCGAACCAATATCCATGGTGTTCAGCAGGTTGGTTCGAACGGCACGCGACAGCAGCCTTCCAGAAGACGGTGAAATCGTTCCCCATCGACCGGCTCAATATCGACGACAATTTCTGAATTTCGGAGTGCGGCGAGCCATCGCCGCTTTCGGTGCCGGAGAGTCATCGACGGGAAAAGCATCAGGCTGCGGAAAAGAGCCTGTGAGGAGCGGATTTGGGAGCGTGGGTATCGGGTCACAATAGCAGACCCTCCTCCCGGCGATCACTCGCCTCCGCTCAAAGCGGCGATGGCTCGCCGCACTCCAAATGAAGAAGCCTGTTCCTACCTCAGCGACTTCATTAACTGGAGCACCCGTGGGTCCTGGGGATTGAGCGAGAGCGCCCGTTGTGCGGCTTCCATCGCCTGCTGTTTGCGGCCCGCCTGGGCATAGGCGACGGCGACATGGTACCACGCACGCCCCATGTCAGGATCACGACTGACGGTCTCCTCCAGCGAGGCGATGGCATTCGGCAGCGAACCCGCTTCATTCCATGCCAGCGCCAGCTTGTAATGATACTCCGCCATCTCCGGCGCGAGCTTCACCGCTTGTTGGAGCTCACGGATCGCCCCGCTGGTATCTCCGCTGGCGCTGAGCGCGACCGCCAGATCGTGATGGAAAGGAGCCGAGTTCGGGTCCCACTCCACGGCCTTGCGGAAATGCCCGAGCGCCACCGTGGGGTTCTTCCGCGCGAATTCATACTGGCCGAGCTGCATCTGTCCGATCGGTTGATCGGCACCGATGCGAAGCATGTGCAGCAGCTCCGTGCCCGCACGCGATTCCGGATCAAGAGTGTCCCGCAGCATCCATGCCGCCGCCACCCTCACGCTGCGTGCGGGATCTTCCAGCAAAGGCTTCAGCGCGGCCTTGGTCGACTCATCGCCCTCAAGCGCGAGCGATCCGCCCGACCGCACCGCCGCCTCGCGCACCAACGGGCTCGGATGCTTGAACTGGGCGAGCAATGCCGCAGTCGCCGCGGGTTCCCCCGCCCACGTCCCCAGCAAATGCACGGCCGAGGTTTGCCACAGCGGCTCGTTGGGCTGCTTCAGGAAATCAATGAGCTGCTGGCGTGAGGCCGGATCACCCAGCTTCGCACGGGAGAATAGATCGGTGCGCGTACGCGTCGGGCGGTTCATCTTCTCGCCGTACCATTTCTCCGTGGCATCCATCGCCCACTTCACGTCCTTGTCCGTGTGGCAGCGGCTGCAGGCGTTCGGGATGCCGTATTCCTTCGTCATCACCGGATCGGGAATCGTGTAGCCATGGTCATGACGGGGATGGCGCTGCATGTAGTCCGTCACCGGCATGTGGCAGGACGTGCAGAGATTGCCGGTGCTGGCCTCGCCGTGATGGCTGTGCGCAACCGGATCGATCACCGGTGCAGGCTTGGTGATGCCCGGACGCGGCGCGCCGCCGGAGTGGCACTGCATGCAGAGAGCGTTCCCCACCAGCACCCGCTTGCCCGTGTGCGGATCATGGCAATCCACACAACGGACTCCCGCCGCATGCATCTTGCTGCCGAGGAAGGCGGTGAATTCGTAATCCTCCTCGTGCACCTGGCCATCCGCATAGAAGAGATCGCTGCCGTCCGGAACGGTGAGATTGAAGTGATCGTAGAACGACTCGCCGGGCACCATGTCCCCCGTGACCTCGCCACGACGTGCATGGCAGGCCGCGCAGGTCTCGAGCATCTGATCGCGGCTGAAGGGCTTCAAGGTCGGGTCCTTCGTCTCATTCGCGGGCTTCTTCGCCTGCCAATCGACGTGCGACTTCATCGGACCATGGCACGACTCGCAGCTCACGCTCATCTCCGCCATGCGGGTGTGATAGCTGTCCGTCTCCCGGTTCGTATTCTTCGCAGGCGGGTGTTGTGGCAGTTCGCGCACTGGGCGTTCCAGTTCATGCCGCGGCCGGTCCAGTGCCCCCACTCGCCGGGTTGGCGGTCCTCGTTGCCATAGACATCGAACCACTGCGACTTATGCGGGTCCCATGCCAGCTCCGCCGCCTGCATCCGGCCTCCCGGCCCCTCGATCATGAACTGGCGCAGCGGATCATGACCGATCACACGCCGCACTGTGAACGACTGCTTCGGCTGCGATTTGTCGAGCCCCTGCGTGATGAGCTGCATCAGCCCCTTCTCATCCAGCTTCGCCTCCGAGCTCTGGCGGCCGTGGGGAATGGTGTGCGCGGGCTCGAAGGCCGGGCCATCCATCTTCGGGTCCGGCATCCGCTCCGCGAAGTGATGGTTCGACTGCATCCACTTCTCGTAGGCCGCTTGGTGGCAGTCCTTGCACGAGGCGGACCCGGCGTATCCGGCGTGAACCTTGTCATCCGGCAGGATCACCGGGCCGGGCTTCAGCTTCGCGTCCACCACCGCAGCAGGAGCCGCAGGTTCCGGTTTGCGTGGGAGCAACCACCAGATCCCGGCCACGACCGCGACCATCGCCATGCCGACGACGATCCAAACGCCCATGCCTCCGCTCCGCGTCTCGTCCGCCTTCACCTCATGCCGTTTCCGTGCCTGCCCCATGGTTTCGTGCAGCATGAACGACTCCTGTGGAAATTACCAGAAATGAGCGAATGCTTCTTCAAACTACTTTCTCCAACAGAACCACAGGAACTTTGGCGAAATTTCCATGTCCGGACCACCGTTGCAGTGATCTGCTAGAATCACCATGAACCGTCGCCGCCTGCTCAAGACCGCTTTCTGCTCCAGTCTGGCCCTCGGCCTGAATCTGCGCCGCTCGGAAGCCGCTCCGGCGGCCGGAGCCGGCAGCCTCGAATTGCTCGCCATCGGCGACTTCGGCAGCGCCGAGGAATCCCAGTGGGCGGTCGCCCGCGGCATGACCCGCTACACCAAGGCACTCCCCGCCCCACCGGTGGGCATGCTGATGCTCGGAGACAATTTCTACGGCGGCGGCATGGATGGGGTGAATTCCCCGCGCTGGAAAAAGGGCTTCGAGGATTGCTATCCGAAGGACGTTTTCCCCGGTCCGTGCTGGGCCATTCTCGGCAACCACGACTACGCGGAGACCGCCGGTCAGGAAAAGGCCGAGCTCGCTTACGCGAAGCGCCCGGAGGGCACCCGCTGGACCATGCCCGGCAAATACTACCGCGTCGACCTGCCGAAGGAAAAACCGGTCCTCACCCTGCTCTTCATCGATACCGACTGGGAGCCAATCAACCGCCCGATCCATGGCAAGCTCGCCGAGCAACGCCCGATCTGGATGAGCGATGAGGAGAAGAAAGCCCAGATGGTCTGGCTGGAAAAGGAACTGCAATCGAAGCGCGCGCCCTTCACCGCCGTGATCGGTCATCATCCGGTGTTCTCCAACGGACCGCACAACGACACCAAGGAACTCGTCGATGAGATCGCGCCGCTGTTGGAGAAATACGGTGTGCACCTCTACCTCGGCGGACACGATCACGATCTCCAGCACCTGGAGCTGGAAGGCCGCAAGACCAGCTTCGTCATCTCCGGTGGCGGTGGCCGCCGCCTCACCGATATCCACGACAACCATCCTTCCAAGTTCGCACAGGCGGTGTTCGGCTTCTCCCACCTCTCCGTCACCGCGGACAAGCTGCTGCTCCGTCACATCGACGCGAACGGCAAGCTGCTGCACGCCTTTGAGAAGACCACGGACTTCAAGTGGAAGATCGCCTGATCGCACGCCATCCCTTCATGCCCTCCGCTCTTGAACGACTGAAAAGCAATCCCGCCCGTGTCTGGATCATGGGCGCGGCGGGAGTGCTCATCGTGTTGTTGGCGAGGTGGGTCCTGGCTCGATACAATGCTCCGTTCGTGGGAATGCATCAGGAGGCCATGCAGGCGTTCTGGGCGCAAAATGTGGCCGCCATCCACGACAGCTCGATCATGCCTCCGCAGAAGATGGAGCTGGGCTACAAGTCCTGGCTCCTGCGCCATCATGCTTCCGCAGCAACCGTGGAACTCATGATCGCCCTCGCCGGCGTCGGGGGGATCATCCTGTTGAATCTGGCGATCACCCGGTCCGTCATGAAGGAGAGCAAAGGCACGCGCTGGGTGACCGGTTGTGTGGGGATGATCTACATCCTCAGCGCGCTCCAAGCCTGAGCCGCCGTCCGGCTCAACGTTTGGAGCCTATCTCCCGGAAGATACGGATGCCGATGACCGAGGTCATCACCGCGATCCCCAACCAGAACACGGCAGCCTGGTGGATGGTCAGCGACGCACCACCGTCATCGCGCTGCCCCATTTTGCCGCCACCGATGATCACACCATGCATGCTCCACGCCATCCCAGAGCCCAGGAGCATCAACCCCGCCATGGCGAACCAGAACACCGCCCCCGTCTCGATCACCCTGCGGATGAACTTTCTCATACAGCCGCGATGATGCGGCTTCCGGAGTTCGCCGGGTATTACAAAGCACGGTCTTGTTTGGGTCACGCCTGGGTGGAAGTGCGGGATTGCACGAACCGGAGCATCTCGCCATGAAGCGCGGCGAACCTCGCCTTCACCTGTTGGATCGCTCTCGCCAGACTACCTGTGTCTCTCCCTCCCCTGTGGTTTATCTACTGCTGGTCGCAGGTGGATTCCTGTATGTGAATGGCGTGCTGTGCGGTCGCCACCGGCTGCCGTGGATGGCACCGGACACTTCGCGGACTTTTCCGCCGTCTGCTTTTCACTGCCGGCTGTCCTTGCCTTCTGGCGACTGCTCCCATGTATCGGCGGTCCGAAGGTTCGTTCCACCCGGGGATTGGATCCGCCCTTCCTCGCCGGATTTCTCATCTCCCTCCACTGGCAGATCTGGGTGAACCGATCCGGCATCGACTTCGCGCTGACCACGCATCGCCCTAACATCTCACTGGCCGGATCGCTGTTCTTCACAGCGGCCGCGTCGCGCGGGCACCATGATTGTCCTCCATCTCCGGAACGCGGCATCCGCAGGTTTTCTGAAGCGCTACCTTGCGGCCTTCCTTGTTCCGCAACTCGTGATCGCCGCGATCACCTTCGCCCTCCGGAAGACCCACTACCTGCACTACCACCACTACTTGATCGGGGCGACGCTGGTTCCCTTCACCTTCTTCCGGGAGTGGTGGTCACGGCTTGCCCAGGGATTGCTGCTCGGGCTCTTTGTCGAAGGAGCCGCCCGATGGGGACTGGATCCCGTTTGGCAGACACTTCGTTCATCGGTGAAATGGAAGCCGGGAGGTCCGCCAAATCGCGAACCTCCCGGATACCGTCGATCAGAAGCGGCAGATCGTACCTGCGGCCGCCGACACCTTCGTACCAGCGGATGTAGGCGATTGTTCCCCATCGCGTAGCCACCCGCGGTCGGGTAGTCGCCGGTGAAATACCAGTCGCCGCAGTCGCCCTTGATGGAAGCGCGGAGGTTCTCGATGGTCTGGAAGATCACCTGGACCTCGCCTTTCCAATCGATGCTCTCCGGATACACCATGCGGCTGATCTCGGCGGAGACTTCTTCATCGGTGAAGTCCGCATAGACGCCTTGCACGCGGTTGCGGCGCTCGGCGGCGGGCTTCTTCATCTCCTCGCGGCACTCCTCGTACACGCGGTCGAGCAGCGACTGACGGCCCGCCTTCGATGCAGCGCCACGGCGGCCTGGAAGGCGATGAACTGGCCGATTCTGCCATGTCGATGCCGTAGCAGTCCGGGTAACGGATCTGCGGAGCGGTCGAGCAGATGACGATCTTGCGCGGCTTGGTGCGCGCCAGGATTTGAGAATCGATTTCTTAAGCGTGGTGCCGCGGACGATCGAGTCATCCAGCGCCACCAGCACGTCATCTCGGCTTCACGATGCCGTAGGTAATGTCGTTGAGACGTCGGAGACCAGTTGTCGCCCCCTTCTCCTGGGAGATGAAGGTGCGCATCTTGATGTCCTTGTGCGCGAGCTTCTCGCCGCACGGCCAGTTGCGCAGGATCAGCTCTCCATTTCGGCGGTCAGGTTTCCCCGCATCCGCGGCCTTCAGGATCTCCGAGCGGACTTCCTGGCGGCGGTAAAGCCGCAGGCCGTCCATGAGACCGTAGTAGGCCGTCTCAGCCGTGTTCGGAATGAACGAGAACACCGCCTTGTCGAAGGTGCTATCGATGGAATCCACCACCTGCGAAACGAGGGCCGCACCCATCGCCTTGCGTTCGCGGTAGATCTGCGGGTCATTGCCACGGGAGAAGTAGATCTTCTCAAAGGAGCACGGCGTGTAGCGCTACGGCGGGGAGAACGCGCTGTCACTGAAGGAACCATCCGCCTTGATGGTCACGATGGAGCCCGGATCGACCGCCTTCACCTGATCGGCGGAGGCTTCGAACACGGTCATGAGCGGCACCCGCTCGGACGCGAAGGCAATCACCTCGTCCGTGACCAGCATGTGGCACGGGCGGATGCCGCGCGGATCACGCATCACGAACATGTCACCATTCCCCACCACGCCGCAGATGGCGTAGCCGCCGTCCCACGGTTGGGCGGATTCACCCACGATGCGCGGGATGTCCAGCTCGGCGGAAATGCGGGCCGGCATCTCAGGGCCATCCACACCCGCGTCCCGGAGCTTCCGGTAGAGATGGGTGTGGGCCTCATCGAGATGGTAGCCGATCTCCTCCAGAACGGTCTGGGTATCGGTGCCGAAGACCGGATGCTGGCCGCGCTCAATGAGCACCTGGTTCAGTTCCCCGGCATTGGTCATGTTGAAATTACCCATCACCATCAGGGTGCGGGTCGGCCAATTGCTGCGGCGCAGGTACGGATGGCAGGAGCCTTCGTCGAGTTCGCCGGAAGTTCCGTAGCGGAGGTGCCCACAAGGATCTCGCCGCCGAAATCGTAGCGCTCCTTGACGCTGGCCGGGTTCTTCGGATCGAGGATGCCCTTCCGCGCCATCTTGTGGAAGCTCTTCACTTCCTTACTGGAAAATGCGGGCAAGCGCATCCTTTTCAATTCCACGGCGGCGCTGCACGTAAGGCTGGCCCAGCGGCATGTCCAGTTTGACACAGCCGATGCCGGTGCCGTCCTGTCCACGGTTGTGCTGCTTCTCCATGAGGAGGAACAGCTTGTTGAATCCCCACAGGCAGGTGCCGTAACGATCCAGATAATACGCCAAGGGTTTGCGGAGTCGCACAGCGGCGATCCCGCACTCGTGTTTCAGGAAGTCGCTCATTTACCGGAAGTTTGGCTCGGCCTCACTCGCCCCGCACCTTTACACGGACTCCTTCCGCGTCAACCATGCGACCGATAATTGTTCCGCCGGGACCCGCCTTGAGGGCGGATTCCACGTCGGACTCGGCAACAATGGCGACCCAGCCGATGCCCATGTTGAAAGTGTGGAAGCGGTCTTCCGCGTCCACGTGTGCGAGGAGCTTGTCGATGCCCGGGAGCTCCCACTTCGGGATCTCCAGATCGGCGCCCATTCCCACGAAGAGGCGCTCGAGGTTTTCCGGCAGGCCACCGCCGGTGATGTGGGACATGGCCTTGGGCTTCACGCCCGAGGCTTTCAGGTCGTTCACCACATCGTGGTAAAGGCGGGTGGGCTGCAGCCACGCCGCGAGTTCTTCTTCCGTCACGTCCGGCGCGTGGTCCTTCAGGACCCGGCGCACCAGCGACCAGCCATTGGCGTGGATGCTGTTGGAAGCATAGCCGATCAGCACGTCCCCCACCTTCACGGTGGTCGGGTCGATGAGGTCGGATTTTTCCGCACAGCCGATGCAGAAACCGGAAAGTTCGATCACGTCCACGGGGACGATACCCGGCATCTCGGCGGTTTCGCCGCCTGCCAGGATGCAATTGCAATCCGCAAGGTAGTCGGCCATGCCGCCGATCAGGCGCGTGATCTTCTCCTCATTCAGAGCGGCGATGCCGATGTAATCGAGGAAAAGCAACGGATCGCCACCGGTGGTGAGGATGTCATTCACGCTCATCGCCACCAGATCCTTGCCTGCGGTTTCGAGGAGATCGTGCTCCAGCAGCAATTCCAGCTTGGTGCCGACTCCGTCACACCCGGTCATCATCACCGGCTCTTTATAAGAGCTGAGATCATAACAGGCTGCAAAGAGCCCGAACGCACCGAAGAGCTTGCGGTTCGCTTGCGTGCGAGCCACGTGGGTCTTGATGTCGCCTACCAGAGCGGCCGCTTTACGCGTGTCCACCCCTGCCTGTTGATACGTGAGCTTGCCCGCCATGTTGCCGATGGCGGGTGTTTAACACCCCACCCCCGTCCGTCACGCGGAAAAACCCTCTATTTTCACCCGGACCGGCAACCAACCCTCAACTACGGGGATTTCGGGCTCTTCGAACAAAATCTGCGCAAATTTCCACCCACGCGATCGCGTTGCCTCCACCCTCCGCGATCACGCACTAGGTCGAAAATCAATTCTCCCTTAGAAATGGGACAGCGGAAAGGGAACCGGCAAGCGTGCAAACCGCATGAAATGAATGGCCGCAAAGCATTCAGACAATCGGTAACCCTAACCGTTCAAAAAAATATTGCCAGTTTCGCTAAATATTTCTACTGTCTCAACGACTCTGGACGACAAATATTTAATTTTTCTTGAATATTTAGACCCACCCGTTAGAACGCGATTCATTCTTGCAAAAAGCATGGTGCGAAAATCCTCCACACCCCTGATTCGTTTGGGAGCCGGTCTTGAGATCGGTTATTCCCAAGCGCTTGCGCGGAGTGAAAAGGAGATCGCCCTCTCCAGCGGCACGCATTTCCTGCTCGCCCGCAACGGTCGCGGCAAGACCACCCTGCTGCGCACGCTTGCAAAAACTTTGAAGCGCCTCGGCGGGGAATTTGAAACCAGCGGTTTCACGCAATATCTGCCGGAAGACCTCCGCTTCGACGCGGAAATGCCGGTGAGCGCGATCTTCCGCGCGATGCTTCCAAAGGACGCCCTCAAGCCCGCCTTGGAACTCGCCTCGCAGATCGAGCTCGACACCAGCAAGCCCTACGGCCGCCTCTCCACCGGCAACCGCCGCAAGGCCGGCCTGATCCTCGCCGAGTATTCCATCACTCCCGGCCAGGCGAACATTCTCCTGCTCGACGAGCCATTCAGCGGCCTCGATGCCTACGCCCGCGAAACTTTCGAAGCCCTCTGGGACACCAACCGCGCGGAAGTCCTCCGCCTGGTGAGCTGCCATCCCGACTATGATTCGATGCCGATGCCAAGTGCCGTCGTGATCGAACATGGCCACATTTCTCATCTGACCGGTCCCGACCAGACCTGGAGCAGCCTGAAGGCCCGACTGAACTGAGAACCATGCGCCTCTTCCGACTTACAGCATCGACAATCTTCCGCCGCAAGGCGTGGGCGGTCTGCGCTTTCGCGGTCCTGGTCCTGCCTTTCCTGCTGCCCGTGATCTCGATCGCCAGCGAGCGCCCCACCATGCTGCAACCCGCCCGCATCCAGGCGGCGTGGGCTTCCGTATGGACCTGCACCCTGCTGTGGGGCCTCTACTCCGCCGCCCGCCAGGGTGAGGCGAATTCCAAGTCCGGCCTCGGCGAATATTTCCTCACCACCGGCGTTTCCGCCACCCGCCAGTGGCTTGAGATCTGGCTGGCGGTGATGGCCTTCGTCCTGCCTCTCGCCGTGCTCGGCACCGCGATCTGCCTCTTCTTCGCCATGCCTGGTGATGGTCAGGAACGCGCCATGTGGTGGACCATGAACCTCCAGTATCTGACACTGTTCAGTCTGGCGGTGGCCCCTCTGCTCGGTCTTGCGATCGCTCTGGCCTCCCGCTTCGGTGGCATCGTCGGATTCGCCGGCACGCTTTGCATCGCCGTCTACGGCCTGTGGGGTGTCGGCTATCTGGACCGCATGCTGAGACTGGAGCCGAATCCGCTCCTGCACGCCATCTGGCAGTTCTCCCCGCAGTACCGCTGGGCGGACCTGACCCAGCGCCTCTACTTCAAGTCCGGCGCCATCGAGACCGCCCGCTTCTGGCAGCTCGCCGCTTACTTCGCAGGCATCCTGGCCGCCTACTGCGGTATCTCCCGCCTCTGCTTCCGCGTGAAGACCCTTTCCTGATCCCTGATGTCATCCGTCGCATCCAACTCCCTGAATCTGGCACTCCTCGGCGGCGGCGTCGCGGTGGCGCTGGCGGCCACCTGGCCGCTCGGGAAGGATGACACCCTGAAGATGCCTTCGAATCCCTTCGGTGTGAAGTGCAGCCCCTACGGCGAGGTCTTCGCCATGGCGATGCAGGGACCGATCGATACCTACTGGCATGGTGGCGAGGATTGCCACGACGAGAACTGCACCAATCCCGAGCACCATCACCACGATGGCGGAGCGGAGCACCACGAGGAGGAAAAGGAAGTCGTCCCCACCACTTTCGGAGCGCGCCTCGACCATTTCCTCGCCGAGCTCGACGAGGCCGTGGAGACCCGCACCAACCGCAAGGAACCGAGCCCGGCCCAGAAATTCTACCTGCGCCGTGAAGTGGAGGACAAACTCCGCTTCGCCTACGATCTCGATCCCTCCCACTACGGGAACTACAATTCCTATTTCTTCTTCCTGACCGAGCCATCGGTCGGAACCCGGCCGGAACTGACCCAAGGCGCGATCAAGCTGACGGAGAACACGATCCGTTACTGCCTGTCGAAGAACGACGATCCACGCCCTCCCCTCACCGCCGCCGCCGCCTGCTACAACGAGCTGATGGTGATGTTCAATACCCCCGAGCGCTACGCCACGGAGGATATGAGGAAGATTCTCTCGCTGATGGACATCAGCATCGCCCGCCATGCCGAGATCCGCGCCGCGTGGGAAGAATCAGGCCTGTGGACGGAGCTTTCCGACGAACGCCGGCAGGAAATCCAGGAGCGCGTCCACTACGCCACCAAATCCCGCGAAGCCGCGGAAGTCACCATTCTCCGTCTCGAAGGCAAATCCCAGCCCCAGGCCGTCAACTGATTGATCGCCATGTCCGTATCCGCCACCATCCCCGCACCCCCACCCCTGCCCGGAATGCAGAATCCGGCCATGTCGGTGCGTTTCCATAATGGCATGGATGGCCGGAGCCTGCTCGGAACGATCTTCCGGGTTTGCAAGGAGCTGCGCGTCTCGGACATCCAGATGCGCTCCGAGCGTCCGGTCTACATCCACACCAACAAGGGGATGGAGAAGCTCGACTTCCTCGGTGTGCTCTCCGCGCTGAACATGGATGAGATCCTGAAGGAACTCATCAGCAACCGCGAAAGCGCCAGCCACGGCTTCGGCGAACACGATAACGTTCACGAGCGCGTGGGCGACAAGATCGCCGAGGCCATGAAGGAATTCGCCGAGACGAAAGTCGCCGACTTCTCCTGCGATGGCATCCCCATGGGCGAGCACGGCGAGCGTTCCGGACGCCTCCGTATCCAGGCCCACCTCAGCTCCTCCGGACTCGGCGTCACCTGCCGTATCCTGAACGATTTCATTCCCGAGTTGGAATCCCTTGGCATCGATCTCGATACCACCGAAACGCTCCGCCAGGGCGTTCTGAAGCGCGCCGGTCTCTGCCTCGTGACCGGCCCCACCGGCTCGGGCAAGTCCACCACCCTCGCCTCTCTCATCGACTGGCTCCGCCGGAACCATCCGAAGCACATCGTGACGGTGGAGGATCCGATCGAGTATCAATACCCGGATGACATGCCGGACCCGGAATACGCCGGCCACCGCATGCCCTCCCCGTCCATCGTCACCCAGCAGGAAGTCGGACGTGACGTCCACTCCTACCGCCAGGGTCTCAAGGACGTGCTGCGCAAGGCTCCCCACGTGATCCTGCTGGGGGAAATCCGCGATCGTGAAGCGATGGAGACCTGCATGGAGGCCGCCCAGACCGGTCACCTGGTCCTCTCCACCCTCCACACCACCGGCGCGGTCAAGACCCTCGGTCGTATTCTCGAGATGTATCCCCGCGAGAGCCACAATGCGGTGCTCAGCCGCCTCTCCGAGATTCTCATCTTCATCCACTCGCAGGGACTTCTCAACGGCGTCCAGCGCCGTGTGCTCACCTACGAGTTCCTCCAGAACAATGACGATGCGGTCGCCAGCGCGATCGCCAACTACGACGGCGGTGCCCGCTCCCTCGAGGATGTGATCCGCCGTGCCGGCAACATCGAGTGGGACGGCAACCTCCGCCGCCTCCGCCGACAAGGACTCATCACCGACGCGACTTTCGAAAGCGCCCGCATGAACCGATCCGACGCGGATATCCTCTGACCGTCCTCCTTGGCGAACCTTGTGCAAACCCGAACCTCCAACCGCAGAACCGGCATGACGCTCCTCGAGATGACCGTCGTCATTCTGGTGCTGCTTTCCCTCATCGGCATCCTCTTCATCGGTGCCCGTGCGTGGAAGCGTGGCGCGGACCGGGCGGCGTGCATCGTGAATATCCGCAACGTCCAGCACGGGGTGCGCGGCTACGCCAACATGTATGGCTACAATCCGAACACGCCCGTCGCCGGCCTGAAGGCCCGCGTCATCGGTCCGAACCAGTTCGTGGAAAAAGACCCGGAATGCCCCAGCGGCGGCCTCTATACCTTCGCGGACGAAAACACGGTTCCCGATCTCGGCGTGCTCTACGCAGCCTGCCCGAACATCGCCACCCTGCCCGACCACATCCCCGGCGCCTACGCCGACTGGTGACCCTCTCCCCTACCCATAAAACGAATCTCCCCTAATAAAACAACAACTGCCACACCCAAACACACATATGAAAACCAACACCATCGTTAAGAACAAGAAGGGCATGACCCTGCTCGAGCTGACCGTCGTCATCCTCGTTCTCTTGTCCCTTATCTCCATCCTCTTCATCGGCGCCAAGGCGTGGAAGAAGGGCTCGGACCGTGCCGGCTGCATCATGAACATCCGCAACCTCCACAGGGCGTGCGTTCCTATGCCAACATGAACAACCTGATCCCGACCACCGCTGTGACCGGCCTTGCCTCCAAGGTCATCGGACCAGGCCTGTTCGTTGAGTCCGCTGTTACCGGCACCCCGAACAAGTGCCCAGGTGGCGGCACCTACGGCGGCATGGCTGCAGTCGTGCCGGATGTCGGCACCGTCTGGGCCAACTGCTCCCTCGCCGCTGATCCGGACAACCACGTCCCGCCGACCACCGACACCACCGGCTGGTAATCCCGGCGGCGTTCCATTGAGTTGGAACTGCCATCCTTAGATATCGGCCCGCCCGCTTCGGTGGGCGGGCCGATCTTCTTTCCCTCCCCCTTTCTGTCTCTCCGATCCCCCCGGTTGCTGTGAAATCCCTGACTCCCCGGTCCCTTGGCCATTCTCCAACATCCGAGCGCCCTCAATCCGCTCCAACGTTACTCGCAAGCCTGCGCCGTCCTGGGTTCGACGAGCCGCGCCCGTAACGAAGCCTGGTATCGCGAGGCGCTTGATCTCGACTTTCAAATCCACCTCCGGATCGATGGAACCGGGGTGCTTTCCCGTTCCTACGACCGGAAGACCGGCCAGTGGCAGACCGCCCCGATCCCGGATGAAGAGACCCTGAGGATTCCCGAGCAAGCGGATGCGTTCGCCGTGGAGCTCATCAACTTCGCCCGCGCCGCCGGTGCGACCTCCCTCGGCCTGGTGCTCTACATCGCGGATGAGTTCGCCATCACCGAGCTCAAACCAACCCTGGATAATCCGGGTGCCGTCGCCGATCTGCGGGCCGCTGCCGTGGACGATCCGCTTTCGATTCTGGACGATACGTCCCTCCCCGCCGACCAGCAGTCCTGGCGGGTCCTGCCGTACCTCGCTGCAGGCAGCGAATCCATCGCCACGGTCGTCTCCCTGAGCCGCCAGTACGGCCCCTTTCTCGATCGTCTGCGCGTCGCAGGCGAGGCTGCCAATTTCCCTCTCATCACCCATGCGCTGAGCGCACCGCTGGTGGCTCTGATGGCCATCCCACGGGTGATCCGGCCTGCGGAGGAGCGCCCGTTCATGGCTGTGCTCCACTACCCGAACTGCACGGTCCTCGCCTTCTTCAATGCGCACTCGGATCTCCAACTGATCCGCACGCTCCAGCACCGCGGCCAGCGCCGCCCTTCCAACCTTCGTCACGCCGCCTCCACCACGACCGCGGCCCTCGAGCTGATCGATCCGGAAGTGTACGTGCTGAACCTGAGCCCGCAGCCCGAGCCGGGCCTCACGGCGGATCTGCGCGTCGTGTTTCCATCCAGCCGCGTGGAGGATGTGGATTGGGCCGTCACGCCGCTCTCCAATCCAGCTCTCCCTCCGTACGCCATCGAACCGCTGGTCGCCACGGCCACGCCGCTGAATCCGGAAGAGACTCCGCTGAGCCAAACCTTCATCGATTTCCAGAAGGAGCGCTGGCCCTATCAGAACTTCCTCGCCACCCCGCGCGAGATCGCGGAGATCTACCCCGCCCGTTCGGAGATCCGCCTGCTGCGCGCGGTCCGCATGATCCGTCTCGGTATCGCCGTCTGCGCCATCCTCGGACTTTCCTGGTCCCTGTTGCAGATCTTCTCGATGGTCCGCCGTCCGGAATGGGGATTCGACCAAAAAGCCTCCCAGTCCGTCCAACAGCGCCTGACCCTCCTCAGCGGTGAAAGCCAGCGGGTCGACATGTGGGACAACCTGTTGGAAGACCGCTCGAAGGCCTGGACCTCCATGGAGCTGCTCTGCCGTCTCTTCCCGGAGCGCGGCGGCTTCCTCATCAAGGGCTTCAACCACGTCGTGAAGCCCGAGCTCGCCCCCGGCCAGAGCAAGGCGGGCTTCGTGAAGGAATGGAAGATTACCGGCTATGCCCGTGATGAAGCGGTGGACCGCCTCAATCTGATCAACACCCGTGAAGGCATTACGGCGATCTTCGCGGAAATCGCGAGCATCACCCAGAATCCGGCATTCCGCGCCGATCTCGCCAGCCGCAGCATCGTGCCGAACGTGCGCACGCAGGAAAACTCCAGCTTCAAGCCGCGCGCTGCGGATGAGGTCTCGGACGATGATCCGAACACCTATCCGCTCACCTTCGATCTCACGATCACCCAGCGCTTCGAGTCCACTGACCCGATCGCCATCAACGTCACCAAACTCAAGTAAAGCTTCCACCGGCGGCTGGACAAGGCCCCCCGTCTTGTGATTGATTCCTAATTGTTGATCATCAGACTCTCCAAATCAACGGTCCGCTCCGGCACCTCACATTTTCCCGATGTTCTATCGTCAGTCCATCACCCTCTTCGGCATCGTGCTTCCGCTTCTGGTGGCGGGCATCGTTGTCGGCGTCGCGTTCTACATCGCCAGCGACATGAAAGCGGACTTCGCCCAGAAGGAGAAGAAGTACGCGATGTCTGAGAAAAGCCGCATTGAGGCCATCGGCACCGAAACCACCTTGGGACGGAAGCGCCAGTTCACCGAGCAATGGAAAGCCAAGCTCGGGGAAGAAACCAAAAGCGCCATCTCCGCCAATCTCCGCAAGATCCAGGAAACCCTTCCCAGCAAGGAATTCCAGTCCACGGCGTTCGAGCCGATGAACGGTCGAGGCGGCTTCGGCAGCGTCTCGTCCCAGAAGTCTTCCCAACTCCGCCTCGGCCTTCGCGGCACCTTCCGCACCGTCCAACGCGCGTTCCTCGAGTTGGAGACCCGGATGCCCCAGCTCCAGTTGAACGAGCTGAAGATGGACCCGAGCTCCAACCAGACCTCCCTCCTGAACTTTGAAGTGACCTACACGGCATGGGAAAACTGATCCATATCCTGGGAGCATCCCTGGTCCTGTCCGTGACGGTCGGAGCCCAATCGATGGACCCGGCCGCTTCGCCGTCTCCGGCCCCTGCGGCGGCGACCGATCCGAAGAAGCCGGCTCCCACCGACAAGCCCGCCACCGGCGGCCTGCATGCGAATGAAACGGGTTCCCGCTATGCCGGTCCGGATGTTTCCGCCTACGTCGAGTCCCTCGCCACCGTCTTCGCCATCCGGAGCCGCACCACCGATCCCTTCGGCCAACCGCAGGACATCGATGCAAAACCGATCAAGCCGAAGGTGACTCACGCGCCGACGGTCCGCCAGGCCGCCATCCCGCCCACTCCCTACTCGGAGATCGTTTCCCAAATCCAGGTAACGACCGTGATCCCGGGAGAGGAGCGCTTCCTCTCCGGCAACCGAGCCTTCAAGAAAGGCGACCGCTTCCCTATTCTATTCCGCGGACGGAATTACCCCACGGAAATCGTGGAAGTGACCGCCGAACGCATCGTCATGAAGAACCAGGAGACCGGTGAATCCGGCGCCATCAAGCTCGACATGCTGCCCTCCGGCATGACGAAGGGCGGCAAGCCCGGTGGCATCCCTGGTGTCCAACCCTCCCGTGCCGATACCCCCCTGGAAATCGAATCCTCCCCCTCCTCCCCAGGCTGGAGGCCTCCCCCCTGCGGACGGTTTTCCCGTCAACCGCTGAGTCCCCCGCTTTGAATCCTGCTGTTCCTCTTTCCCTTGCCAGCCATGAAACCGAAACGCCTCTCCCTTGTTCTGCTCGCAGCTACCGCCTGTGCGATTTCCGCGCGCGGCCAGGCTCCCGCAGGTGACCCGCTCATCGAGCAGGTCCCTCCGGTGGACAACGGTACTCCTCCAAACTTCTCGGCTCCGCCCACCGCCAAGACCATCCCCGGTGAAGGCCCTCCTTCCACCGTCCCGGGAGCTCCGGTGGACATCGTACCTGTCGACCCCGCTGCCGTGCCGGGCTCCACCGGCCAGCCCACCGGTGGCAATTTCGCCCCGCTGGAACAGCAGAAGAAGGACATGGAACAATCCGATGAGGCCTACCTCATCAAGGATGCCAACCTGAACGACATCTTCCAATTCCTCGCGAAGAAGGCAGGACGCCAGTACTTCCACAATGCGAAGATCGCCACACCGGACTACCGCGTCACGGGCCATCTCAACGACGGCAATCCGATCCAGCAGATGGAGGAGCTCTCGTTCATGTACGGCCTCACGCTCTACACCAAGGGCAACACGGTCTATGCACTGACCCAGGCACAGCTTTCCCAGCTTCCCAGCGCGGAGTTCGAATACCAGCTCCGCTACCTCCGCCCGACCGACCTCGGCAACCTGAAGGAAATCATCAAGTCCACCCTCAGCCCCGCCGGTGTCGTCAGCTTCGAGCCGAAGACCAGCACGGTCATCATCATCGACAACGCGCAGAAGATCGAAAAGGCGCGGGAGCTCCTCCATCAGATCGACCAGCCGCGCGGCCAGGTGGTGGTGGAAACCAAGATCCTGCGCATCAACACCAGCGCCGCCCAGCGTGAAGGGGTCGATTGGCGTGCCAGCCTCGGCGAGAAGGGCGTGCCCATCGAGGCCGTGCGCTCGCTCAACAGCGTATTCGGACTGCCTTCCACGTGGGACACCAAGACGATCGCGTCCACCGCAGGCAACTCCATCACCGCTGGAGACATCCCCAGCGCCACCAACAACATCGTCCTCTCCCCCATCCAGCTCAGCGGCGTGCTCCACGCCCTGGCGGAGGGCAACCTCGCCTCCCAGATCTCCAATCCGACCCTCATCACCGAGGACAGCGAACAGGCGACCATCTCCATCATCGACCGTATCCCGATCGTGACCGCCACCCAGAGCGCGGGCACCGGCACCACCACGGCGACGGAAGAAGTCCGCTACAAGATCGACGCCAGTGACGCGACGATCGACAAGGACCCCGAGCATCACCGCGAAATCGGTATCTCGATCGTGGTCACCCCCACCCTGATGCCGGATGGCACCATCCGGATGAAGCTCCGCCCGCGCTCCGCGCAGATCACCGAGAACGTGAAGAGCGCCCTCTCCGGCAACGTCTATCCGCGTGTGACGGAGTCCATGGTGGAATCGCTGGCACGCGTCCCGGATGGCAGCTCGCTCATCGTGGGCGGCTTCTACGGAGAAAGCAAAAAGGATGACAAGACCAAGGTCCCGTTGCTGGGTGACATCCCCGTCTTCAACTTCTTCTTCAAGAGCAAGGAACAGACCAAGGAACAGACCAGCCTGGTCTTCATCGTCACGCCGACCTCCTACGATCCCCGTAGCCGCTCCGCGACCAGCCGCCGTAACACCAAGATCAAGAGCCAGGTGCAGCTCGGCGTGGATACCGATTGGGTGGACGATCTGAACCCCGGCCCGGCCCACGAGCCGAACATCCGCCGCGGCGTCCGTGACTTCCAGCCCTACCAGGCCCCCTACTATCCGGAGACGACCAACACCGGCGCAACCGCTCCGGCACCCGCCCCGGCTCCGCAGGCCGTGGACTCCAAGTCCTCCACGGTGGCTCCGGCCTCCGCCCCGTCCTCGGATTCGTCTCCGCGCTTCAGCCGCGCACGCCGGTAACCCCTCCATCCTCCATGCAATCGACTTCGACAGCCTTCGAAGGCGTCCGCGATGGCGAAGAGCGCCGTCCACGGACGCCGCAGGATCTGTTGGTGGAATGCGCCAAGCGGACCGCCGAGGCGCTCCGCGCCACCGGCGCGGCCTCCGATGCCCAGATCACGATGGCTTTCAACCACGCCAACAAGGCGCTGGCGGAAGACCGGCCGGTGGAATTGCTGGAATTCGTGGCCCGTGCCCAGGGCTACGAGGAGGAGCAGCTCGGCCCCATCATCGTCTCGCTCTCCGAGGCCGTCGCCTCGACCCTGAGCCCGTCTCCGCCGCTCATCCCCTTCGCCGGCAAGCTCATCGCTCCGTCCGCATTCTACGAATCGTTCGACTCGCTGCACAAACTCGCCCGCGTCCTGCTCGCTCCGGTGATTTATGCGGAAGACACGGACGCGATCGGCGTGGCGTCCATCAATCCCATCGCCGCCCTGCTGATGGCGGAGGAAATCCTCAATGCGGTGGACCGCCGCTTTGACATCAAGCCCGTTCCTGACCGTGGCCCGCATGGACTACGAGAGCTGGACCTTCCTCACCCGCAAGCACTTCGGCTTATGATCGATTTCGACGGCATCTCCTTCAACGAATCGATCAGCCGGCGGATCATGGCCGCACTGGGGATTCACGATCCCTCCTACGCGGAACTGGCGCACGACCAGGTGCCGAACCGCGTGACCCGCTACAGCTTCATGGCGGCCATCGCGCGGATCAACGGCCTGCCGTTCTTCCCGAAGGTCGCGGAGTTCTGCGACGCCACGCTGCACACCTACTGCGATCCCACGGTGATGACCCGCGGGTTCTTCACCCCGCTGTGCCTTTCTCCCGGCAACCGCCTGATCGTCGCGGTGGCCAATCCCTGGAGCCCGCTGGCGGAGGAATACCTCGCCCCGCGCTTCCCGGATCTCGAGATCGTCAAGATCGTCACCCTCGCCTCGGAAATCAGCCGCGCCATTGAATCGGTCGGCACCAACAACGGCCCGAGCCGTTCCGAGCTGGAAGCCATCGACGTCGAGGACGTGGACGATGGCATCCGCGACTTCGATGTCACCACCGACTACAGCGAGCCGATGGCGCAGCTGGTGGCCACCATCATGGCGGACGCGGTGAAGATCCGCGCCTCGGACATCCACTTCAAGGTCGAGAAGGAAGTCTTCTACTACACCTTCCGTGTCGACGGCGACCTCGGTGACAAGGTCGAGATCCCGATGAAGCTCAAGGACCGGCTGGACGCATTCCTGCTGAACCTGATGAAGCTGCCGACGGAAATCCGGAACACCACGCCGGGCATCTCGGGACGCTTCACCATCTCCTATTTCCACCGCCCCATCGACATCCGCTACGAGCGCCATCGTACTTACCGCGGCTACCACGTGACGATGCGTCTGCTCGACAAGAGCCACATCAACGTGACGCTCGGCAAAGGCACGCTCGCCTTCGATGACGAGACGCTCTTCGAACTGGGTCGCGTGATGAAAATCCCCGCCGGGATCATCGTCATGTCCGGTCCCACGGGTTCGGGCAAGTCCACCACGCTCAATGCCATCCTCCGCGAGCTGAACCGCCCGGAAGTCAACATCCTCACGCTGGAAAACCCGGTGGAAGACGAGGTCGCCGGCATCACCCACTGCGACTTGAAGAGCCCGAAGGAATTCAAGCCGATGATCGCCTCCTTCATGCGAAGCGACCCGGACATCATCCTCATGGGTGAGGTGCGTGACACCGAGTCCGCGGAACTCGCGATCGAGGCCGCGGTGACCGGTCACAAGGTGCTGACCACGATCCACACCCCCCGCGCCTCCCAGATCATCGAGCGTTTCGAACAGCTCGGGATCGAGCGCTGGAAGATCGCCCAGACCCTCAAGGCCGCCTGCGCCCAGCGTCTGGTGAAGCTGCTCTGCCCGTATTGCAAGGAAGCTCAGGTCGGCATCAGCGATCTCGACCGCCGCACCTTCAGCCTTGATGACTCCTGGTCGGACGTGCCGGTGTTCGCCGCCAAGTCCGGCGGCTGCGCCGAGTGCCGCAACTCCGGCTACAGCGGCCGTACCGCCATCCTGGAAATCATCCCCATCACGCCCAAGGTCTCCGACCAGCTCTCCAAGGGCGAAATCACTCCCTACGAACTGGAACTCAAGATCCAGCAGGAAGGCGTGCTCCCGAACCTCCGCCGCAGCGGCCTGAGGCTGCTCCGCGAGGGCAAGACCGATCTCAATGCCGTCTCCAAGGTCATCGACATGACGTACACCGATGAGTAATCCCGCCGCAGCCGCCAAACCCGGCACCGGAGCCAAGGCACAGGTCGTGCCGCCGAAGGCCCTTGCCTTCCTTCAGGCCGAACTGAAGCCGAAGGAGTTCAAGAAGAAGGAACTCGTCCACATGTTCCGCGGCCTCAGCTCGATGCTGCGTGCCCAGATCAACACTGCGGACGCACTGAAGTACTACGGCCAGGGACTCCCCAACAAGGGCATGGCGGACACGCTCTTTAAGATCCGCGATGACATCGCCTCCGGGGTCAATGTCCACGAGGCCTTCCGCCGCACCGGTCGCTTCAGTGACATGATCGTCGGTCTGATCCAGGCCGGTGGTGATGCCGGCCAGCTTCACCAGGCCTTCTCCGCCCTCTCGGTGCGATTGACCAACGAGGAGAAATTCAAGAAGGCGATCAAGAAGGCCACCACCATGCCCGCGATCGTCATCACGGTGCTGTCGTGCGCGTTCATCGTTTCCCAGGTCAAGATCGTGCCCCAGGTGGAGAGCATGTTGAATGGCGTGGGACAAAAGCCGGACGGCCTCACCGCCATCTCCTTCAACATCGCCCACACCACCCAGGCGATCTGGCCGGTGGTGGTCGGGATCATCGTCGGGATCATCCTCACCATCCTGAAGTCGGACAAGGTCCGGAACATGATCCTCGGCTTCGTCATGTCGAAGTGGCGTCTGCTCCGCCAGCTCATCATGAGCCTGCGCCAGATGACCTTCCTCTCCACGATCAAGCTCCTGCACTCGAACGGGATCAACCTCGCAAAGTCCATCCGCGTCTCCGCGAACAGCGTGAAGGGCACCCCCTTCTATCGCGAGCTGCTGGAAGCGGCGGACAAGTACGAGGGTTCCGGCGTGCCGCTCTCCACCGCCTTCTCGAAGTACACCTCGGTCGATTCCCAGGTGGTCCACATGCTCGCCATCGGTGAAAAGTCCGCCTCCCTCGACGGCCAGCTCGAAATGCTCGTGGCCATGTATGAGGAAGATGCGGAGAACTGCATGAACACCTTCACCGCAGCGGTCAATTTCCTCGTCCTCCTGATCGCCGTCGGCCTCATCGCCGCGGTCTTCATCGGCACCTTCCTTCCCATCTTCCTCATGGGTCCGAAGATGATGAACGGCGGGCACTAACCTCCAGGCGAGCCATGCAACTCACCCGACTCGACCGGTGGCTTCGTGAGACCTTCGTCCTCCAGACGCAGATCTACACGATGCGCGCGGTCGAGCCGCTGCCCCGTGGCATGCGGCATGAGGAGCTGCCGGAGCAGCCCGGCCGCCGCTTCAAGCACCGCTACATCGCCCGCCGCTCGCGGGATGCGGACAAGTTCATCGCCATCCTCAAGCACAACGGCCAGATGTTCACCACCCGCATCATCGATCGGGAGGCCTGGTACCGTGCCCTACATCGCGCCGAAGAACAACAGCTCCGTGACCTGGTGGATCATCACCACCTCCGTCATCGGCGTCTGCCTCCTCTCCGCTCTGGGTGTGGCCGTCCACTGGTGGCAGGACCCGGAAATGCAGGCCCGGCTGCGCGAGTCCCTCAAGATTCTCAAGGACTAAGCCCGAGAGGCCCCTACGCTTGGAATCCGTGAATCATTCACATTTCCTTCTTTTCAGGAGGGCGGAAATTTCATAGGGAAGTTCAAGGCAATGAACTCCCGAGGCATCCGCAACCGTGCTCTCCATTCCAGCGGCTTTACCCTGTTGGAATTGAGCGTGGTCATCTGCGTCCTGATCGCCCTCATGAGCGTGGGTTTCTTCTTCAATACCAAGACGAAGGACTGGCAGCTGGGCCGCACGGCCTCGGAGACCCTCCGCACCGTCTACGCTGCCCAGCGCATGTATCTGGCGGACAATCCCACCGCCACCCTCACCTCCCTGACCAGCGCCAAGCTGATCCCTTACCTACCGAACGGAGCGACCGCGATGCCGACCGTCACCTCCCTCACCGGGCAGAACCTCAGCATCGCCATCACCGTTTCCCCGCCGAAAATCAACAACGGCTCCGGTGGCTATTACGATCCGTCCGATAGCACCACCGATCTTCTCTGGGACGTCGGCCCATGATGAAACGAGCGTTCCCATCCCTGCTGGCCTGCCTGTGGTTCCTCTCCGGCGGCCTCGGAGTCGCGGGAGAGTTCCGCCACGTGGGGGACTATCTGCTCAAATCCCGCATGAAATTGACGGGAGACAAGGCGGTGCCGATCGCCATCAAGCCGATCCTGCTCCGCGTCTATACCGATGGCGTGGAGATCCGCGTGAACGCCGAGGACGATCCCTCCGCCCGCTCGACCTTTGAAATCTACCGCTCGGATGGCATCGGCCGCCAGCGCGTGCCCGGCGGAGCCCTGGAAGTGATCCCCGGCGTGCAGGCCCTCAGCCAGAACGGCGGATTGGTTCGCCACTTGCGGCTGTCCCGCGAGACCCTCACCATCACCTCGTTCCCCGGCATTTCCGATCAAACCATCGTCACCACGGCGGTCGGTGTGGAATCCAATCCGGAGAGCATCTCCCCACCCAAGGAAGCCCGACAAGCCGCCCCAGAAAGCTCCACCGCCACCGTGGGGCCAGCCCGCTCCGATTCCACGCCACGATGAAACCTCTTCCCGCAGAAGGCAGCCTCACCGCCGGTCGTCCGTCCGGTCCCTCGCCCCTGCCCACCCCTCTCTCCCAGACTGGCGGCCCGCGTTCGAACTCGAACCGCCGCAATACCGCCTCTCCCGGGCGTGGCGCCTATCCGTGGATGCTCACCGCAAGCACCTTGGTCGCCGGAGCCTTCTGCTACCTCTACGTCACCAAGCCCGTGATCGTCCCCGGTCCGGAGCTTCCTCCCACCGTCCCCGCCATCAGCCCGGCGATCGTTCAGAGCCACTCGCTCGCCGCCGGCAATACGGGCGGCAATCCCCTCCCCGCCATCGGCCCGTCGAACGACCGCCTGCCCGGTGATCCGGCAGTGACTCCGGCCCGCTCCTCCGGGAAGCCTTCCACCGGCAGCGGGGCCTATGAGGAGAGCAATTTCAGTGTCCAGCACGTCGTCACCGCCAAGGCTCCGAATGGCGTCGTCAAGCGCCTCGATTTCAAGGTCCCCGTCCTCTACCGCAGCCGCAACCTGCTGTGGACGAAAAAGGAGGTCCTCACCGCTCGTGAATTGCTCGGACGGCTCGCCGACTATCAGGAAAAGACCCGCGCCCTGCGTGCGGAGGGCATCGCCTTGGAAGACGCCTGGAACCGGCTCATGGAGCAATCCATGCCCACCGTAGGCCTCCAGGCGGACAGCCCCTCGCTCCCCGCCAATCAGGAACGCTCCGGCAGCGCCAACATGATCCCCGCCAACAGCGCGGAGCCGATCAACATCCAACCGACCCGGAAATGAAACCACGCCTGCTCATCCTCGGCATGCTGCTCCTCGCCGGTCGGACCGCTCTCGCCCAGGACATCAAGCCGAAGCCTGCGGACCGCGAGCGCGAGCGCGCCGTGGATACCTTCCAGCGGCTCGATAGCGGCGCCACGCGTCCCAACAAGCCCAATGAAGTGACCGTCATCCTCGATGACGTCCCGCTCATGCCTCCTCCCGTGAAACCCGCGAAGCCTGCGGAACCGGAGACGGCGGACAAAGCCCCTGCGCCCGCACCCGCAGCCGCACCGGAGAAACCCGCCGCCGCTCCCACCGAGTCGGCCGAGGCCTCGCCCGTGCTCGTGACCGGCAAGCCGCCGGAAGACGCCCGTCTGGTTTCGGAAGAACCGCCTCCTCCAGCGGAGAAGCCGGAGAAAGGCGTGACCGTCAAAGTGGTGGACCTCGAGGGCGGCACCGGCGGCCCGATCGATGTCAGCAAGATCCAGCTCCTCTTCCCCTTCACGCCGAAGCCGCTCGCGCCTCCGCCGCCCGGTTGGACATACGATCCCAAGGCCGGCGCTCCCGCGTTCCGGAAGGAAGTCGAACTCGAGCCCGGTACCAAGATCGGTCTGAACATCACTCCCCACGTGCTCGTGCCGATCGCGGATGGAAAGGACACCTTCAGCGTGAACGAGCCCGGTTTCGATCCTTCACTTGGCTACAACCAACCGGGCTCCGTCGGCACCATCCTCTCCAAATCGGTCGCCCAGCTCGACGAGGACTCGAAGAACCTCGGCACCGCCATCGACCAGCTCGAACAACTCCTCGCCTCCCTTCCCTCCCCGGCCCCCGCTCCCGAGCCAGCTCCCCCGGTCGCCACTCCCGTCAAAGATCCCGGCATCCTCAAAAAGCAGCGATGAAATCCTCCCTTGTACCCGGCATTTGTGGACTCGCCCTCACCGCCATGGTGGCGGTAGGCGGCAATCATTGGTATCAAGTCCGCCAGCAGGTCGCCTCGTGGCAGGCCACCCATCAGCTCCCGGCCCTGCAAATCCCCGTCTCCTCGCCGGACTCCATCCCGGCACCCGCCACGGCTCCATCCTTGGACAGTCCCAAGCTCCAGGGCCCGTCCAACCAGATCGCCGCCCAGCAGAGCCGCCCCGCACCGGCACCAGCTCCGGCCGCCGCCCCTTCTCCCGCACCCACCGGCGTCGCCAGCACCACCTCCGCTCCCGCGAAGGAGTTCTTCCAAGGCCTGGTCAACCAGATGAAAGCCCTCCAGCAGGAAAACAAGGACCTCCGCGACCAGGTGGCCGAGACCAACCGCGACCTGATGGAAGTCCAGTTCCGCCTCGACACCCACTCGCAGGAATTCCGTCCGCTGAAGATCAAGAACGACGACTCCATCGGGGATCCCACCGCCGATCGTCCGATCTCCCAGTCCCGTGAGCGCGACCCCGGTGTCCTGCCCCCGCGAGCCATCGTGCCCGGCCTGGAACTGCCGCAGTAATTTCAACTACGATCGCTCTCGTAGCTTCAAAGTAGCCGGAGCCTCCGGCTTCGGAGAGTTGCCGTGAACGTCCCGGCCATGGCTCCAAGGCGGACGGTCCATCCGCACCCGTTCCACACACGGAAGAGGAGCACCGGGGACCGGCACCCCCACCTTTTGAAGCCGGAGGCTTCAGCTACTGTATCACGAATCGATCCTTTTCGAGAGCTCGTGATATCTCCGGTGCAGCGCCCCCACTCCGGCAAAATGCAGGACAGCCATGACCGCGTTCCACCACCAGTCCCTCCCTTTGGTGGCCTCAAAAATGGCTCCCGCCGCGAAGATCAGGGCCAGTATCAGCCCATAATCCACCGCCAGAGCCAGCGCTCTCTTGCCTAACAGCTCCCACCGCAGATCGGGAACGTGATCCGGCAACCCACGGGCCATCCGCCGGTGCGCACGCTCGATCCCTGCGGATGTGACGTAGATGAACTGCGCCATCCCCCAGCAAATGGCAGCGGCACCCGCAACCACGTCCAACCAATAGAGGCCGATCTTTTCCAAAAGATCGGTCACGACCACGATCGGAATCCCGCCCATGATCCACGCCACGGCCATGAGATTCAGCAGCATGCCCACGCCCCTCATCCACCGGAGGGCCATGCGGGTACCAGGCGGCACGGAATCAGACCGACGAGCCATGAATCAAAGACGCGTTGCTACTTCGCCAGAATCGGCTGCAACCACTCCGGCGGTGGGGGTGCCTGCGGACTGTCCAACAGCTCCTTCCATTCCTTATCACTGAGCACGCGATTCGTCTGCAAGGAACGGAATGGCAGCACCGCTCCGCTACAAACGTATTCCTCCCCCTTCCAAGGATACTTCACGAGGATCTCCTGCGGCCTTCCCGTTCCGACAAGTAGCACCCCCACTCCCGGCCGACTGTATCCCACCGCCACCTGCGGTGCATCATCCTTCGTTTCCCGGGTCTGGATCATGCAGCTCTCCAGCCGCTTTCCAAATCCATTGAAAACCATCTGATCCCTCTCGGACAGTTCGAGTCCTCTCAACTGCTTGTGAGCCAGATTCTCGAGATCCGAGCAGAGATCCTTCAGCTCCAGCCAGCTGGATGTCATCAGCGTCATTTCATACCCTTCGTGCAAGCGGGCGTAAACGCTCTCAAGGCCTTGGATGGTTTCGCTGATCATCAGGCTGAAGCGATGGAAGAACTCCGGGTTCGGCTCCACGAAGGAACGCGGAGGACGCTCATATCCTCCAAAACCGATCCCGGCATTCCCCCGAGTCAATGCCGTCGCGTGGCTGATCTGCGCCCAACCCGCGAGGCCGGTATTCAGGCATTTCCTTTGCCATGCCTCGGACTTCATGAAGGCGGGTAAATCCTCCGACTCCGTGTCGGACAAGGCACCCATCGCTTTCAGATAAGAGAGATGCAGCGGTCTCTGCGCCCATGCCTGGCTTGCGCTCAGGTTCTCGATCCCCTTGGAGACCGTCGGCTCGGAAGAGAGCATCTTCACCGCCATCGGCATCCCGGCCAAGGCCATCGCCTCCACCGGATCCGGCCACGGGCGCTTGATCGTCGTGCTTTGGTCGAAGAGCCGCACATCCAGCCCATTTCCCGGCTCAATCGCCGAAAGCCTCTTGAACTCCTTTTCCTCTCCCTCGGTGGGCCCAAAAAGCATCTCCGTGATCTCGGAAAGCACGGCAAAGGTATCCTTCCTCCGCACCGCTTCGATGATCATCCCGTGGGCAGCCTGATTCACCGGTTGCTGGGGTGCCATGGACGCATACTGCAACCATCGCACCGCCCGATAGTATTGGGCCATCCGTTCGTATTCCACATAAGCCGCCGTCGGCTTGAAGATCGCATAATCGAAGGAACGAACGGGATTGGCTTCACCCAATGTAAGCCACGTCGGCAATGAGGTCCCCTGCGCGCTCTCGATCCGTTTCACCTCCTCGGAGATCAACCCATCGAGCTCCGGGCCACCCTTCCAAGATCCGTCCATCAGCCTGGAGGCCACCCCCAGGATCAGTTTGGCTTTGCGGGATGCCGCATCGAAATCCGCGCGGGACATTCCAGCGGGCGGCTCCGAGGGCAGAACCTTCAAGGCATCATCCAGCTCCCCGGGCAGGGCCGCCGCGCAATGCATATCGATCATCTCCAGCGATTTCCCCAACAAGGCATTCCACGCGGCGATCACGGTGTCACTGGTGATGAATTCACCGCCGCTTCCACTATAGACGCCGTAGATCTGTTTGTATTGATTCTGCGTGATCAGCACCTTGTCCCGCTCCAACTGCTTCTCATTCTGCTCGGACAAGCCTGTGCCGGCCTTTTCCTGCGCATGCAGAGGCAGAACCAGAATAGCAGAAAACATGACCCATCTCATATCGGATGCACCCTGTGGACTGCGGGAAGAAATGCAAGGCAATCCCACACGCTGAAAAGTAGCCGAAGCCTCCGGCTTCGGAAGGTTGCCGTGGACGTCCCGGCCATGGCTCTGTGAGAGGATGTACCGAAAGGGAGAGACGCGTTCCAGAACTTGAGCCCATCTACCCGAAAGTCGGAACTAGCCTTCTTCGTCCTGAAGGGACGACTCATACCAGCCTAGGGTCGCAGACCCTAGGTGGGCGCTTCTCAGATTCTCCGCATGCTGAAGGCATGCCTCATGCAGGGGAAACGTTTCATTCCATCCGAAGCTGCTCCCCACATGGGGCACTCATTCAGGGTGCACCTCACTCCTCGAACCCGACCCGGGGTCGTGGACCGCGGGCTGGTATGGGTTGTCCCCTTGGGACGAAGTGGTTGCTCCGGGGTTTCGGTACCACCCTCTGAGCAAGCATTCCGTTCCACACACGGAAGAGGAGCACCGGGGACCGGCGCACCCACCTTCTGAAGCCGGAGGCTTCAGCTACCTTACTCCGCAAACGGTCGCAAGGCGATCTCCTCTTGGAAGCGGCGCTTCAGCCCGCGGCTGAGATGAATCATGCCGAAGAGCAAACCCGCGTGGAGGACCAGCAGGACCACCGCCACGGGAAGCGACGTCACCGAATCCCCCTCGATGCTCGCGACCGCCACACGTGCGGAGGTCACGAACAACCCCACTGAAATCCATTTCATCCACAGGGCTCCCGTGGAGGCGAACTTCAGCCAGCGCACGGCATCCGTGACTCCTCCGCGATGGCGATGCGCCTGCTCGATCCCATCCGCAAAGACCCGCATCGAGAAGCCGATCAGGAACAGAACCAGCACGATACCCACCACGGCATCCAGCAACCACCACGGCCGGTTCTCATCCAGCGGAGCGAAGAACGAAATCACCAACGGCGCGAGGGCACACAAATTGGTGAAGACGATGAGGACCCAGGCAAAGAGCCGGATCACCACCAGGGCCACCCGTATCCCCATCGGCAGCCGCCCGATGTCTGCCTGCCTTGGCGATTCCTCACTCATCGGTCTTCACGGACTGGGATCTGACCGCCGCATCAGCCTCTGCCTCGCTGCGCTTTTGCAACCACTTCCCTGCAAACACCACCGCGACGAACAAGCCGACATGCAGACCGAGCAACACAAGCGCCATCTCCAGCGAACGCTCGGAGACGGTGTTGGCGATCGCGATGGTATTTCCAAAGTGCCAGAACGCGAGCCAGCCGGTGACAATCCGGCACCACAGGCAAAGATCGAGCCCATATCCCAACCAACGCGCCGCATCGGTCAGCCCCTCACGCTGGCGATGGGCCTGCTCGATCCCATCCGCGAAAGTTCTCATCGCCAGACCGGTGGCGAACAGGACGGTGGTTTGAACCGCAGCCTGATCCACAGTCCAGAAGAAGCTGCTTTCCACCATCCACAGCGCCCAGCTCAACAGCACGGCCAGAGACAACCACACCACCGCACCCGCCACCAAAGGCCACGAGAAAACACGCAGCAGGACCACCGCCACCCGCACGCCACCGGGAAGAGGATCAAGTTCCTTTCCCATGGCGTGAGGCGGTCGGCTTGGAGGGCTCAGAGGCCCTTGTCGGTCACGGCGCCTTCGCTGGCGCTGGTGACGAGCTTGGCATACTTCGCCAGCACACCGCGGCGGTAGCGCGGCTCCGGCTGCACCCAGGCGGCCTTGCGTTCGGCAAGCTCCTCGGCGCTGAGTTTCACATCGAGGCGGTTCTTCTGCGCGTCGATGGTGATCTCATCGCCATCCTTGAGCAGGGCGATGGTGCCGCCGACGAAGGCTTCCGGAGTGATGTGGCCGACCACGAAACCGTGGCTGCCACCGGAGAAGCGGCCGTCCGTGATGAGGGCGACCGTCTTGCCAAGGCCGAGGCCCATGATGGCGCTGGTCGGCCCAAGCATCTCGCGCATGCCCGGACCACCCTTCGGTCCTTCCATGCGGATGACGATCACATCGCCGGGTTTGATCTGCTTGGCGAGGATCGCCTTCATGGCATCGTCCTCGGAGTTGAAGACACGGGCCTTGCCGGTGAAGAGCTCGCCTTCCTTGCCGGTGATCTTCGCCACCGCGCCGCCTTCGGCGAGGTTCCCGTAGAGGATGCGCAGGTGGCTGTCCTTCTTGATCGGGTTGGAAAGCGGGCGGATGATTTCCTGGCCTGCCGGATAGGGCTTCGCGAGCTTCTCGATGTTCTCGCGCAGCGTGCGACCGGTGACGGTGAGGCAATCGCCGTGAAGCAGGCCGGCATCCAGCAGCATCTTCATCAGTGGCAGGGTGCCGCCGATGGCGACCAGCTCCGCCATGGAGTACTTGCCGGAGGGCTTCAGGTCCGCGAGCAGCGGCACGCGCTTGCCGATGCGCTCGAAGTCATCGAGCGAAATGTCCACCCCGGCGGCATGCGCCATGGCAGGCAGGTGCAGCGCGGCATTGGTGGAGCCGCCGAGCGAGATGAGGACGGTGATGGCGTTCTCAAACGCCTCCTTCGTCATGATGTCACGCGGGCGGATGTTCTCATTGAGCAGGTGCAGCACGGCGGCACCGGCATCGAAGCAATCGCGCATCTTGTCATCCGAGATGGCGGACTGGGAGGAGCTGTTCGGCAGCGACATGCCGAGCGCCTCGATCGCGGAGGCCATGGTGTTCGCGGTGTACATGCCACCGCAGGACCCCGGACCGGGAATCGCGCAGGACTCCACCGTTTCCAGCTCTTCATCGGAGTATTCGCCGTTGGCATGCTTGCCCACGGCTTCGAACACGGAGACGATGTCGAGGTTCTTCTTGTCGCCCTTGATGGTGGCGCAGCCGGGGAGAATGGTGCCGCCGTAGACGAACACGGACGGGCGGTTCAGGCGGGCCATCGCCATCACGCAGGCGGGCATGTTCTTGTCACAGCCGCCGATCGCCACGAAGCCGTCCATGCCCTCGCAGCCGACCACGGTCTCGATCGAGTCCGCGATCACCTCGCGGGAGACGAGCGAGTACCTTCATCCCCTCGGTGCCCATGGAGATGCCGTCCGAGATGGTGATGGTGTTGAAGATGATCGCCTTGCCACCCGCCGCATCCGCGCCCTTGGAGGATTCCTCGGCGAGCTTGTTGATGTGGATGTTGCACGGGGTGACCTCGCTCCAGGTGGAGGCGATGCCAATGATCGGCTTCTTGAAATCCTGTTTTTCAAATCCCACGGCATAGAGCATCGCGCGGCTGGGCGCGCGGTCGGGGCCGTCGAGCATCAAACTGGAGAACGTGCGGGTGGAATCGGACATCGGCGGGATGCTTACCGCTCCGCCCGCCCGCGTCAAGACGCTCGGGTTTCGGTAGAAACGCCTTCATCCCGCGTGATCCGCACACCGAAAACGCCCTCCGCCACCGGCATTCCAGCGTCTCCGGCTGAACATCCCCCGCCAAAATGCCCCATTTGGCCGGAAAGGCAGGACTATCTCGCCAAAAGGCCCGGCGATCCCGGCGAGAGCAGCCCGACCTTCAGAAGACATCCGTGAAAGTCACCGCCTCGATCTCCAACATGCGGGCGATCCGTGGCTTCCAGTATGCGTAGTGCCAGTTGAAGTCGACCGTGCCATCCGCCAGCACCTTCCGGTTCGCCAGCATATCGAGGTCCAAGCTTCTCTGCGAAGGGCGGAACATGTAATAGCGCGTCTCCCCATCGATCAGGAAACGGCCATACAACGCACACCACCCCTCTTCCGAGAAAAGACGTGCAACCGCAGCAAACGGATCTCCTCCGCTCAATTCATAGGACACCGGTTCCTCCTCATCTTCTTCCGCCTTCCTGAAGCCGAGCAGTTCCCCCCCATACTCCACGCTGCCGCCTTCCGAAGATATCATGTCCAGCAGCCGTTGGAACGGTTCCCCGCCCTGTTGCCACGTGCCTATGAATTCCATGGAGACCAGCCTTGCCATCGCGGGAGTTCACTAGCCGCCGCCCCCTGGCCGCGCCATCTTGAAATGACTTTCTGATCCTTTCCCATGGAGCGCCCCACAGGTAGGGCGCTCTCGCCGGGGGCGAAGGGGAAGCATGCTCACGTCCATGCGGGAGAAAGGGGAAATCCCTCCGCGGCTAGCGGTCCTCCCCGGCCTCATGCGGCGTGGAAGGCGGAGCGATCACCGAGTCCGTGAGCGCGACCCGGGCGAAGGCGCTCCAATCGGCCTTCTCGCCCTCGGAGAGATCCAGTTTGAGCGCCTGCTCACGCGTGACCTTCACGGGCAGGGGCTTCTTCGCGATGATCTTCAGGCTCGTGTCATCCACCAGCAATCCCTCGGCGCTCTTTCCATTCCAGATGGCCAGCACCAGTCCGCCCTTCGTGCGATCACGCCACACCGGAGCGGTCAGGGCGATGCCGGGCAGCTTCAGGGAGCGGAGGTGGCTGAATACTTCCGGCTGCGGCACGGCGATGGCCTTGTCCGCCGCCTCCACCAGTTCTCCCGGCCGGATGATTAGGAGCGTGTCGTTGAATGAGGGATCGAGCAGCTCCTGATGTCTGCCTGCCGGACGATCACGGAGGGCCGCCCACACGCCTTCCCCCTGCCGTTTGGACAGCGCCAGGAAGTTCTCGTTCAAGAGCAACACCGCCTTGTCCGTATCCACCACGGCCAGCATGTTGCCGCTTTCTCCGGTGTGTTCAAAGAGGGCGAGCTGCCCCGTGAGCCAGCGCGGACCCGGCTGGTCTTTCAACCACTCCGTGCCGGCGTATTCCCGCCGGAAGGGAGATTCGATCAACGGCGAGTCCGTCACGGGCAGTTCCTTGCCACCGGCCACGGCATACGGGACCGTCATGTCCGGAGAAGAACGGTCCGTCGCGCGGGCTCGCAAAACCAGCGCGTGTCCGCCATCCGGACTGGTCCACCGGATCACCTCCCGATCCTCAGCGTGCGCCAATGCTCCGGAGGCGAGGAAGGAAACGACCACCACCGACAGCGACCAACCACAGAATGATTTTTTCATATCTCAGGCATATGCCCTCAGGTGGCCATACATTCCAACATCGCCGGATCCATCACCATTTCGCGGAAAGTGAACAATCCCCCGTGCAAAGTCAAAGGGCGGCCTCGCCAAAGGTAGGGCGACCTCGCCGAGGGCGCACGGGAAGAAGACTCACGTGCGCTGCCAAGGGGGGTGTTCAGCAGGAGGAGAGGCGGAGTGGATGATGTTTGCGGACTCCACCGCCCGGCGCTCTCGGCGAGAGCAGCCCTGCCTCCGGAGCCTTCCCTTGACTTCCATGTCATGACCCGAAATTTCTCATCCACGCCATGACCGATGATGATCCTTGGGGAACCCGGTTCCGCTTTTCCACGCGCTTCGGCTTCCGGCTGTTCATTCGCCGCCTTCTCACGTGCGTGGTTCTGGGTTTGCTCGGGCTTGTCCTGTTGTTCCTCGTCTGCGTGTTGCTCCCTTTGTTCAATCTGAATGCGGGCTGGCCGTGCCTTATCCTCATTTTCGGAGTGGTTGCCATGGCTGTATTCACGCTCATCCACTCCCTGCAGATCACCACGGAGGATGGCATCCTGACGAAGCGTCTGGAGGTCTTCGGCCTGCCGCTCCGCACCCGCCGGATTCCATTCCAGACCGTGGAAGTCATCTACGATCAACCGCCCACCATTCACAACTCCGACGGCCCCACCGAATCGAGCGGCCGATACAAAGTATACGCCGTCATGAATGGCTCGCGGAGAACCGTTCTCACCTCCGTGGAAACGTATCTCAATGGTTTCGAATGCGATCGCTGGGAGTGGCATGCGTGAGCCCTTCAAAGCCATATCCGGGCGGTAGAGCGGCCTTGCCGAAAGCGCAGGGGAAGAAGACTCACGCTGGTACGTGAAGGTCCAGTCCGCCTTTGAGGGGTTGGGCTGAATCGACATTCAGAGCAGCCCTGAAGGGGCGTCATGGGATAGCCCGGGGCAACGCCCCGGGAGAGTGAAGGTCGATCGTAACGAGCCCTGTAAGGGCGGAATGAAAGAGGGGAACAGGCTCCTCCCGACATGACGCCCCTTCAGGGCTTGGTCCTTTTCCCATCTGCAACCCAAGGCGTTGCCTTGGGCTATCCCATCCCACCCCGTTGGGGCTTGAAATACTCCGGTTCAGCCCAGCCCCTCAAAAGGCCGACTCGTCCGTGATGGCGGAGTCCACCGCCCGGCACTCCCGGCGAGAGCAGCCCTACCTCCCCGGACCAGCCGCACCACCTCATTCTCACTCGATCGGTTTCACGGTGAACCGGGGTTCACGCATCACGTTCGGCGGCAGCGGAGAATGGGCATTCAGTTCCTTCGCCAACTTCTCCGGATCCAGGCTCGTAATCTTCTGCAGGTGAGTCAGCAGCAACAGATGGAAAATCGGGAGAGCATCCTTGTCGACAAGGTAGGTCGTCTCTTCTTTCTCCCCTTCGACGATCTTGATTTGAGTCGGCTTGTTCTTCGGGCTATGGGGCAATTTGCTCAAAATCAGGTAATAAGCCGGGAATTGATCGAACTGAATGCGGCCACCAGAATAAACCCCATCCACCTTGCGTTCGATATAGGCCTTCGAGCCGTCTGCGCTCGAGATTTGCAACCGCCAGCCATTCATCAATTCAGCAGTGATAATTTCACTGCCACCGCCCGCAAAAACCGCGGGCACGAATGCCAGGAACACCAGAACAAGCAGAACGAACTTTTTCATTGGTTTAAGACGTTGAAGACGAACACCAGCTTCAGCACGGCAGCCCGTGCCGATCTGTTCGATCAGTGCCGGTGAAACCATGCCTCATACACTGCTCCCGATCTGAATCGATGATTTCCTGTCATTCCACGGAAGTCAATGAATCCGCCCGGAACATCCACTTGCTGTAAAAGGGATATCAATCCGTATCATCCGTGGTTAAAGCCCACCCGTAGCGTGGGCGGTCTATTGGGAGCGAACGTGAGCCTTCTTCCCCCTGCGCTCCCCGGCGAGGGCACCCTACCTTCAGGGCCCCGCCCCACGTCCCTTTCTGCGAATCCTCCGGCGAAAATCCACGAATCCCCACAGAACCCAACAGAACCAAAACAAACAAACCTCTCCCTGACCCTTGCCATGGCGGGTTGGTTACGCTTTTCTCCCCCGCCTCATGGCCACTTACCGAGTGCTTGTTTCGGATCCGATTTCGGAGAAAGGCGTGGATGCCCTGCGCACCGCCCCGGATATCCAGGTTGATGTGAACACCGGGCTGAAGCCCGATGAACTGCTCGCCATCATCGGCGATTATCACGGTCTGGTCGTCCGATCCCAAACCAAGGTGACCCCGGAAGTCTTCGCCGCAGCGAAGAATCTCAAGGCGATCGGCCGCGCCGGTGTCGGCGTGGACAACATCGACCGCAATGCCGCCACCGACCACGGCGTGGTGGTGATGAACACCCCGAGCGGCAACACGATCTCCACCGCCGAGCACGCCTTCACGCTGATGCTCTCGCTGGCCCGGAATATCCCGCAGGCCCACGCCACCATGATCGCCGGGAAATGGGACCGGAAGTCCTTCGAAGGCGTGGAAATGAACGGCAAGCGCCTCGCCATCCTCGGCATGGGACGCATCGGCACCGAGTTCGCCAAGCGCGCGCAGGCCTTCGGCATGCAGGTGGTGGCCTATGATCCCTTCCTCACCGCCGCCCGCGCCCAGGGGCTGAAGGTGGAGCTGGCCGAGACCGCGGATCAGGCACTGGCCGGTGCGGACGTGGTGACCCTCCACATCCCGCTCACGGACGAGACCAAGCACATCCTGAACAAGGCCCGCCTGTCCTCCATGAACCCCGGCGCGCTGATCGTGAACTGCGCCCGTGGCGGCCTGGTCGATGAAGCCGCCGCGAAGGAGCTGCTGGACTCCGGCCACCTCGCCGGGATCGCGCTCGATGTTTACGAGGTGGAGCCGCCGCCCGCCGATCATCCCCTCTTCTCCGCGAAGAAGGCCGTCTTCACCCCGCACCTCGGCGCCTCCACGGCGGAAGCCCAGGAAAACGTGGGCATCGAGGTCGCCTACCAGCTCAAGGACTTCCTCGTGAGCGGTGAGATCCGCAATGCGGTGAACATGCCGAACCTGGACGCCAAGACGCTGGAGAGCGTGGGCCCCTACCTCAATCTCGCCACCGCGCTGGGCAAGCTGCTCGCAAAGATCGGCCCGGCCCAGGTGGACGCCCTGCGCGTCTCCTACCTCGGCCCGGTCTCCGAGCTGGACACCCAGCTCGTCACCCGCACCGTGCTCACCGGCTATCTCTCCGGCGCGCACCACGAGGCGCAGGTGAACCTGGTCAATGCCCCCGCCGTCGCCAAGGCCCTGGGCCTCCAGATCACCGAGTCCACCGTGGCCATCGCCACCAACTGGACCGAGCTGATCGAGGTCTCCGCCGTGAAGGGCGGCGAGGTCTTCACCGTGGCCGGCACCTTCTTCGGCAATGCCCCGCGCATCGTCCACATCCTCGGCCACAACGTGGAGACGAACACCTCCGGCCAGTTCCTGTTCGTGGAAAATGACGACCGCCCCGGCGTCGTCGGCCTGCTCGGCTCCTCGCTCGGCACCGCCGGTGTGAACATCGCGAACATGTCGCTGAGCCGGAACAAGGACCTGTCCCGCGCCGTCACCGTGATCGAGGTCGACTCCGAGCCTCCGGTCACCCTGTTGGAGACCCTGCGCGCCACGCCGGGCATCCTCCGGGTGCTCTCCTTCGGCCTCTGATCGGCCCCGGAAAAACCGTGAAAGTTCATGAAAGCCAGCGTCCTAGACGGGCGCTGGCTTTTTCGTGCCTCCGCGATGGGTGAAACCGGGCGGCGGGCTTGTGAAAAACCCTTTCCTCTAGCGGAAAAATCCGTTGCCAACCCCCGTCTTCCGTCCTTAGCATCCCTGCAGCATGAAAAAACTCGCCGTCCTTGCTACCCTTGCCGTCCTTACGGGCATGGCCAGCGCTGACATCCAAGCGCCGCCGCAGTCCCAGTACACCTCGATCCGCAAGCTCGGTCGCGGTCTCAGCAACATCCTCTACGGAGTGATTGAAATCCCGGAGCAAATGGTCCGCAAGCAGGACGACTTCGGCCGCAAGGCTGCCTGGTCCTACGGTGCGGTGGACGGCACCAACCGTGCCCTGAAGCGCCTTGGCTACGGCTTCTACGAAGTCTTCACCTTCACCTGCCCGACCTATCGCGGCACCTTCAAGCCCCCGTATCAGCGCTGCGGTGAGGACAACCGCATCGAGATGAACGTTGCGGACGGCCTCTCTGAATTCCCGCCGGAACTCGGCTTCGAGACCTCCTATCGCTACAGCCGCACGCAGATGTACTGAAGCAGGCTGGCAAAAGCCCCTCTTTCCAAAATCCCGGCCGCGCCCGTCGCTGCCGGGATTTTTTTTGGATGCGTGCCGATGTAGACGCGGAGCGTAGTAGCGCGAAGGTCCCCCTTCGCGTCCACGGAAGAGCGCGATGCACTACATGCCAGCCCTTTCCTCAAAACCTCCGCCAGAGCTCCACCAAGCAGGAGCTTCGCGGCTACTTCGCCCTCGGCGAGGTCTCCCTACCTCAGCCTGAACACCTCGCTGCACTCCAGCAGGCGGCCGCAGATGGGCCCGGCGATGTCCGGGGACATATCCCGCGTGAACTCCCCCGGCGTGCTGTTGGCCGTCCACAGCGTCACCGCGTTGCGGGCATGGCGGTCATCCAGGATCGCGAAGAGCGCGGCCGCCACGGCGGGCGTGTGCCGGGCCTTCCCGAGGTCATCCAGCACCAGCCAGTCCGATTCGCGGGTACTGGCGAGCTGCTCACGGGCGGCTGCGGCCTCACCCTTGTTTTCGCTGAACTGGTTCTGCGTGGCCCTCGTGAGCTGGTAGCTGGTGAGGAAGGCGGGATGCCGGCTCGTGCCTGCCAGAATCGCAGCGTCCAGCAGCAGTGTGGCGCAGCGGGTCTTGCACATGCCGGTCCCGCCGATGATGCCCAGCCACGGCTTGTCCTTCGTCGGCTGCCACGATTGCAGGCCCGTCCACAACCGGACGTTGAACGTGGGATGCGTGACATCGGACATCCGGTAGCGCTCCGGGATGACGGCCTGTGAAAGCGCGCTGCGTTCCCCACGCAGGCGCTCCTGGAGAAGAGCGGCCTGTCTCGCCTCCCCTGCCAGCCGCTCCTCTCTCTCACGATCCTCACAGGCATCGCATTTGCGCTGGAGCCGGATCAGGATGCCGGCCACCGGGATACCATAAGTATAGTAGATGTTTCCACAGCCGCAGGTGAAGCGCGCCACCTCCAGCTCATCCGCTTCTCCGGGTCCTTCACCGATGACCGTCATCATGCTCATGAGAGAATGTGAATGGTCCCGATGCGCCCTCCGATGCGCACCGTTCTCGTCTCGATCGTTGCGGCTCCTTCAGAGGTTTCTCTTATGGGTATTTCCTTAGGAGGGATATCCTTAGAGGGAATACCTTCGTACCCCTCATTTCCGGGTGGGGGGCACCCCTCGTTTTCCAGTGGGGGGTAGCCCTTGTTTCCGTAGGGAGGGCACCCCCCGCTTTCGGGTGGGGGGCACCCCTTGGTTTCCGGTAGGGGCACCGGGATGTAGCGGTTCGAGGTCTGGCCACCGTGATCGTTGAAGCGGATCTCACGCCGGATGAGACCCTTCTCCTCCAATCGGGCGAGGATGTGCCAGATCGTATCCGCGTGAATGCGGCAGGTCTTCGCGATCTGTTTGACGGACGGGAACGCGCCACCGCCGCTGCCATTGCCATGACGGCGGCAGAGGTGGCAATACACTCGGAACTCGTGGCTGCTCAGTCCCAGATCATCCAAGGCCGCAGGGATGAAGATCCCGGGCTTGGATTCCCCGGCGGTTGTTTCCGGTTGGGAGGCCATGGCTTCGGCTCACTTCACGAATTTCGCGAGGGCGGCATCCACCTCCGGGATGTTGAAGCGGACGCACTTCCGTCCGAGCCGCATGGAAGGAATGCGGCCCTGCGCGGCGAGACGCAGGACGTGGCGCCAGCTCATGCTGAAGCGCGCGGCGATGACGTGGCAATTGACGTATTCGGGCTCTTGGGCGGTGGGGGTGTTGTTGCTCTTCACAGGTCCCTATTCTGCCCATCCGTGGCGCATAGAGAATGCGATCGGCTGGACTAGTTTTAGGGAACACACGCCATCAGAGAGTTACGACGCGCAGCGTAGTAGCGCGAAGGTCCTCCTTCGCGTCCATGGAAGAGCGCGATGCAGATCACGCCAGCCTCTCTCCTGAGAAGCTCCGCGAGATGCCCGCCAAGGGGGACCTTGGCGGCTACTTCGCTATCGCGATGAACAGGAGCACACGCCCCCCCTACTCCTTCGCCGGGGTTTCTTCGATGGTCTTCACGCCCGGAACTCCGGTGGTGGCGTTCGGGTAGAGCAGGATCAGCGAGCGGCAGGTCGGGTCATCCGGCCACCAGGTGCTGTTGAAGACCACCCACTTGTCCTCCTTCTGAATCCCCATCCGCACCGCGAAGCGACCGTCCACGCTCTTGCCGGGCGGCTTCACCAGCTGCGTGGAGGAGGGCTTGCACACCAGATTCTTGTCCCCGATCTGCACGCGTATCTCGGAGCGGGTGGCATTGATGAACAACCGATCCCCCGCCGCGAAGGACGCGGGCTCATCCGGTGCCGTGAGCACGCTCACCGTCCCCTCCGGGCCGGGCAGCACGATCACGATCAGCTTGCGCCCCGCATCCCCCTCCAGCGCCAGGGTGCCGCTGGTCTTCCCATCCGGGAGCACCAGCTTGTAGGTCCCGGCGGCCAGATCCACCACCGGCGTGAAGCGGCTGATGCCGATCTCCACCGTGGTGGCTTTCTTGGGATCGGAGGCCGGGACGAGTTGGCAATTGCCCGCCGCCACCGGCAGGTCGAAGGCAACGAAGCGCAGCTTGTGGGCCCATGCGGAGGGCGAGGCAAACAGCAGGCAGGCGAGTGCGAGGGCGGATAAAGGGCGTCGGGAGGTCATGAGAATCATCAGGCATCGGGGCCATCCAACCAACGGAAACCCACGATCCGGAACTCACGTCCGAACATCATGTTCACCGAGCGGGAGGGCGTATTTTTCTCGGGGGCTTCCGCCCTATCGAGGTAGTCCGGCGTGCGCTGCACCACCGCCTCGCACCAGGCCCGCGCGAGCACGGTGCCCTGCGTATCGGTGGCCTCGCCGTAGGCGCGGATGCGGAACGTGTCCCCGCGCACCGTGATGAGCGGGCCCAGCGGATCGAGGATGTCCCCCTGCATCAGCCAACCGGGCGCACCGGTGGAGGTATTCAGCTCGGCGGCCTTGGTATTGGCGAAGGAACCGCTCGGCGGCGAGCTGATGCCCGGCTTGCCCAGCGCCTTGAGCTTGTCATTGAGATCGGTGGCGTCGATCGCGGCCTGCAGCGTGCCACGCAGCGAAAGCTCCGCATCATTGCCGAGCCTGCGATTCACAAACTCCGAGACATTCAGGAACGGCCCGCGCTTCTTCACCTCCTCCACCACCTTCGCGGCCAGCTTGCGCACCTGGTCATCGCTCAGATCGCGGAAGCCGGAGTATTGGCTGTCTCCGCCGCTGCCGTCTTCCACCGCATCATCCAGCACGTAGTCGCCGCGTGAGAAGAGCGTGCCCTTCGCCTGCACCAGCTTGCCACCGCCGCCATTGCGATCGAGCTTCCGGATCGATCTCACGCGGGTCGAGGAAAGGAAGGCCGTCCACGCATCCACGGAGGTCGAGTTCACGTTGAAGCCGCCATTGACCAGCAGCCGCGAGGCGATCGTGCGGTGGGCCTCCAGGCGGATCTTGTCGCCGTCGAAGACATCCGTGCGCAGCTTGTCGGTGGTGTCCGTCCCCTTCCAGAGGCTGAAGCGCGGATTGAGCAGCGGCTTCCTCCCCTCGACGAACTCGCTCCACATCGTCTTCGGCAGCACCGTGGAGCCATCCGCCGTGCGGGAGGCCAGCGAGGAGAAGAACCAGCTGTCCCACAGCGCCTCATTCGCGAGGAAGGAATGATCGTAGAGCGTGGAGCCGGAGCTGGTGGCGGTGGTCGATCCGGCGGCGATGCGCGGATGAGCGTAGGCATTCCCCACCGCCAGATCAGTGTAGGAGGGAGCCGGGGTGCAGGAGACATTCTGCGGGGCCCACAGCGTGGCGCGCAGACAGGCTCCGCCATCCCCCACGCTGGCGTGCCGCAGGTTCGCGACGGACATCGGCGGCATCGAGGGAATCGAGAGCGCGGTCATGTGCGTGCGGCCGTCCATCGGCAGGCGGCCGGAGCCGATGTAGCCGTGGTTCTCCCCATTCGCATCCCCCGGCAGCGAGCACTGGAGCAGGTCGCTCTGGAAGGACTCCATCTTCTCCAGCTTGTATTCCAGGCGATCGAGCGAGAAGTCCTCGTTGCTGTTGCTCAGGCGGGAGGACAGGCGCGAGGCCCCGCTGAAAAGGAAGGACGGCGTGCCGAGCGTGGAATCGCCCGCGGACTTCATCTCCATGACGAAGGCGGCGAAGGGCCGCTTCTTCGTGGCGGCATCGATCATGGTCACGGAGGGCAGCACGTCCTTCGTGAGCGGCTTGAGCTGCTGGGTGAACTGGGTGTTCCCCTCCGCGATGATCTCGCCACGATGTTCATAGTAGGGCCAGCCACGGCTCTTGTCGTAGATCCAGAAGTCCAGGTACTGCGCCTTGTTGTTGTAGCCCGCCGTTTCGTTGTAGGGCTCCATGCCCACGGAGATCCGGTCCGTGCCCACGCCGGTCACGCCGCCGGAGCTGCCGAGCACGTTGTTGTAGAACAGCAGGTCGTTGTAATAGAGACCCGGGCTGAAGTCCGGGTAGGAGGCCCCATCGAAGGTGCTGGTGGTCTTCGCCAGCGAGAACAGCCGTGTCTCGCCCGGAGCCATGTTGAAGGTGGTCTCACCGGGCATCTGGAACTGGGACCGGAGAAACAGCGGCACACCGATGATGTCCGCGAGGCGGGTCGCGCCGCCCTTCTGGGTGCCATTGAGGAACCAGTTGAACTTGAATGGCAGGCCGCTGCTGAACTTGCTGAGGAAAGTGGTGTTCGCAGGCCAGGTGATCCGGACGTCGAAGGGGTTCCACAGCAGCACATACACATCCACGCCGAGACGCAGCGTATACTGGGTGCTGGTGCCCGTGGGCGGGACGGCGGAGTAGGAAAAGACGTAGAGCAACCGCGAGATGCGCGGGTAGCGGAAGCCGCCCTGCTTGTCCCCGTAGTCCTTCTGCTGGTCAGCCAGCCGCCAGTCGATCACCGGCTTCGACGCCAGCTGGATGCGCGGCTCATTGCTCACCTGGCTGACGTCCTTGTAGAGATTGTAGTAGGCGTAGAGGTGGTTCCAACGCGCGCCGATGGCCACACCGGGCGTGCCGTAGATGTAGGCCTGGGCGTCATTGATCGAGTTCGTGCCGGTCCATTGTCCGTAGCCGGTGATATCGGTCTCCGGCATCTCGAAGAGGCAGGAGAAATCGCGCTTCAGGCCGCCCTTCCGCACGTCCGCCAGCACCGAGCGAGCGCCCACCGTGCAGATGCGGTTCAGGTCCGGGACGTTGGGAATGCCTGCCAGCTCCACCTGCCCGGTGGTCACCAGCCGGTTCACCGTATTGGCATCCTTCGGGAAGGTCCCCACGGTGGCGATCGTCTCGGGGGAAAACCGCGCAGGCGCGTGGCGGGCGGCGATCTGCGAGTTGTCCGTGGTCACGGTGGCCTCCGCCAGATCCACCGTCGCCTTCTGCGCCTCGTCCGCCGTCCACCAGGCGAGCCTGCCTTCCGGCGCATCCAGCAGCGGCACGCTCGTCTCCCGCCCGTCCGAGAGCCGCTCCAGCACCACCGAGCGGCTGGCCTGCGCGGCCACTGTGCTGATGTCCTTCTCCTGATCCGGAGGCGTGGAAACCAGCCAACCCGCGAAACGATCCTGCCGCCCCTGCGGGAACGAGGTGGTGGTGTCCGTGTCCGACATCCACGCGCCGTGCCAGCCCTCATGAGCGGGAGCCACCTTCCCCGCCGCCAGCGTGGAGGGCGCGCTGATGCGCTTGTCCGGTCCGAGGTTCTTCTGCAGTTGCCCGATCGCCAGCATCAGCGCGCAGCGCGCATTGGAGCGGGCCTTCATCCGGGAAGCCTCCAGCGCCGAGCCCCGTAGCGTGATCGTGGAGAGCGAAAGCAGCCCCAGCGCCAGCAGGGTCAGCAGCATCATCATCATCAAGGTGACGAGCAGGCTGAAGCCGCGGCGACGCTTCGACAGGACCGGGGAAAAAGGTACCATATTACCTAAGTCCAAAAATGAGGGGATGCTGACACATTTCGGGAAATTAGTTGAAAGAACCCTCTCCTCACGACGTGGCTCCGGAGGATTCACCGGCCCTTCTACCAGCCATCCGGGCAAAAGAAAAGCATCCGGAACCATCGGCTCCGGATGCTTTGGACAAGTGAATCACAAGCGCTCCAGGCGCCCTACTTCACAGCTGGCTGAGGATCCAGCGGATCAGCGCCGCCACCCGCGCCTCGGCGGGCGTGAGTCCGGCTCCGCGCAGCAGCACCTCATGGGAGGCATCATCGGGATCACTGCTGGTGATGGCCAGCGTGGTGCCCTTGATGCCACTGGAGGCCGGGGTGAACCGGATCACCGCCGTGGTGGTCGCGCCCGGAGCGAGCGTGGCCGCCGGAGCCGTGAGCACGGTGAACTGGCTGGCATCCCCGCCGCTGATCGAGGCCGCGATGCCGGTCAGCGTGCCGCTGGTGCTGGTGTTCTGGATCGTCAGCGTGACATCCTTCGAGTGACCCGTGACCGCCCATCCGGCGATCACCTTGCCACCATCCGCCACCGCGTGGCCGGAGGCCGAGACGCCGATGTGCGCCGCCTCCGCCGTGGTGAAGCTGAGGATCTCCCCCTTCTGCACCACCGGTGTCTCCGCATTGGTGGCCAGCGCACGGAAGTAATAGGTGGTCCCTGGAGCGAGCCCCGTGAGCGCACCGGTCACCGCCACGTCCGAGGTCCCCGCCGGGATCACGCCACCGCTCACGGTGGAGGCTCCCGCCAGAGTCGGGCTCGTGCCGTACTCGAAGGTCACCGTCGTGGCATAGCCGCCGGGATTCACCGTGGCATTCGTCGTGGCTGTGGCCGCCGTGAGAGCGCTCGCCGCCTCCGTGGTCACCTCCGCACCGAAGTGGATGCGGAAGACCTGGCCACCACCGCCGAAGACGCCGCTGGAAAGCGTGCCGCCCTCCGAGGTGGTGCCATACAGATCGCCATCGAGTCCCTTCACCAGAGAGGCGATCGGATACGCGCCGTCCTCGTAGTTGAAGTCATGCACGGAGGTGAGAACACCCGCCGCGGTCAGGCGGAATACCGTTCCCTGCCCATAAGCACCCGCGCCATAGGTCACGCCGTAGAATGCGCCGTCCGGTCCCTCCACGAGCTCACCGATCGGTTCTCCACCCGTGAGATCATCGAATTCCGCGAGCGATGTCAGGGTCCCATCCAGCTCCACCTTGTAGGCGGATCCGTATCCCTCCGGGCCACCGTACCGGCAGAGGCCGTAGAGACTCCCATCACTGCCTTCGATAAGACCGGCCTGCGGATAGTAGAGACCATCCGAACCGTCTCCGAAGGTGGCGAGCGCCGTGAGGGTGCCTCCGGAAGTCGCCTTGTAGATCACGCCCGTCTCATTCGGCCCGCCATACATGGTGGTGCCGTAGAAATTGCCATCGCTGGCCTGGAACAGTCCGCCGGTGGGCATCCCCCCCGTCACCGACCAGTCGAATTGAGCCAGGGAGGTGACATCCCCCGATGAGGTCATGGTGAAGAACGTGCCGTTCCCATCCACATCGCCGCCGCTCGTAGTTCCGTAGTAGTTGCCGTCGCTGCCGACCGCGAGCGAGGTCGGGAAGAAACCGGTCCCCTCACCGAAGCCATGGAGCAGGTCCACCGTGCCATCGGTCTCCAGTTTGAAGGCGTATCCCACGCCCTCATCCCCACCCGAAACCGAGGTGCCGACCATGTCGCCACCGATACCGGCAAGGAGCCCATCGTAGCAGGTGGAGTCGGTGTTGGGATTGTAGTCCAGAGGCATGTCACCCAGCGACACGATCTCACCGGCAGTGGTCAGCTGGAACTTGGAGAACGAGCTGTATCTTCCCGAGAAAGTGGTGCCGTAGAAGCTGCCGTCCGTCCTCGGAAGGAGCTTCGTATCCGGGCGCTGGAGCGGGCAGGCATCGAAGCTGGCGAGGTTGGTCATGGTCCCGCCCGGTGTCATTTGGAAGACCACGCCCCCATCCAGATCACCGCCGCTCTGGACCGTGCCGTAGAAGTTGCCGTCCGATCCCAGGATCAAACCCGCTACCGGAGAAACGAGCCGGTTGGTGTCATACACCATGCTCACGAGGGTGGTGACGACACCCGCCTTGGTGACCTTGAACACCGAACCTTGGTTGGCAGCCCCACCATAGTAGCTGGTGCCGTAGAGAGCACCGTCCGCACCCTCCGTCAGCAAGCCGAGAGGCTCGTCGTTCTCGTCCGTATCGAAGGACGCGAGCACGGTGGTCGCCCCGGCAGGAGTCACCTGATAGACCGTACCGGCTCCGTGCGGGCCGCCGTACCGGCTCGACCCGTAGAAATTCCCATCCGAGGCCTGGATCACGCCGTGGGGCGAGCGGGGGCCCGCACTGGCGAACGAGGTCACGAGTGAGAGGCTGCCCGCCGGAGTCATGCAGAACAGCGTGCCCGCATTCGGGTCCGAGGGATCATTGCTCTGGCGGTTCGTGCCATAGAAGTTCCCGTCCGCCGCTTGGAACATCGGACCGTCCGGCTGCCAGCCGATCGCATCATCGGCCCAATCGTTCAAGGTGGTGAGCACGCCGCTGGTGCTGATCTTGAACACGGTGCCGCGACTGTTGGCACCGCCCTCGGTGGTGGTGCCGTAGAGATAGCCATCGCTGCCCTTCGCAAGGCCCGAGGGCCGTCCGCCGTTCGAGTCTCCGGTGAAGGCATACAGCTTCGTGAACACACCGGCGGGCGTGATGCGGTAGATCATGCCATTGCCGCCGATGCCACCCATACGGGCCGCGCCGTAGAAATTGCCGTCATCCCCGGCGACGAGGCCCACGTCACCATAGCCCTCCGCATCGGAGAAGTTGTAGAGCGTGGTGATCGTTCCATCCGTGGCGATCTTGTAGACCGATCCGGCCCCCCTGGCTCCGCCCGTGGCGGTGCCGTAGATGTTTCCGGAGGAATCGCGCAGGACCGGGGTCACCGGCTGCTGGGGCCCGAGGGCGAACGCGTTGATCGCCTCGAAGGTGGGCGTGGCGCGGGCCACGGGGGAGAGAAAGGGAGCGCCACAAAGGCCTAGTGAGAACAGCGCCGCAAGCGGTCGCAAGGGAGTTGGTTTGATCATGGGGATACGATGGCACACTAGGAGTCATCCCATCACCCGATCCAGATATAACACAACCTTCACACGATTTTCACACAACTCGTTAGATATGTCCGAAATTGATCCGGAACACGGAGCAATTCATGCGCGATCCGATTCTTGATACGCATCTTTCAGGAGAATCGAACTGCCCGCCCTCTTTGCCCCGGAGGGGCATCGGATGGTAGCCGGTGGCGGAGGAGCCCAGGCGACGACCCCACCGGACAGGATGGAAGGAGAACTCGCATGCCGGAGGTATGCGGGAGACGTGCGGGAGGCAGATGACCCGGTCGTCCTCCAAGCAAACGGGACTTTCCCGCATCCCTACCGGGATGCGAACATCATGGCGGACGTTGACCGGTGGGGGCGTCGCTGCGCGACTTGCCACCGGCTAACATCCGATGCCCCTGCCGGGGCAAAGAATTCCTGCTCAGAGCCGCAGGAAGGTCTCCAGGATCTTCTTTCCATCCTGCGTGAGGATGGACTCCGGGTGGAACTGGACGCCGTGCACGGGAAACTCCTTGTGGCGCAGGCCCATGATCTCGTCCTCGGCGGTCCAGGCGGTGATCTCCAGGCAATCCGGGAGCGTCTCCTTCTTCACGATCAGCGAGTGGTAGCGCGTGGCCTCGAACGGGCTGGGCAGCCCCTCGAACACGCTGCTGTTGTTGTGGAAGATGGGAGAGGTCTTGCCGTGCATGAGGCGCGGCGCGCGGATCACATCCCCGCCATAGACCTGGCCGATCGATTGGTGGCCGAGGCACACACCGAGGATCGGCGTGGTCTGCCCCATGGCCGCGATCAACTCGCAGGAGATGCCCGCCTCGGTGGGCGTGCACGGTCCCGGCGAGATGCAGATGCGGGAAGGAGCGAGCGCCTTCACCTCGTCCACGGTCATCGCGTCATTGCGCACGATCTTCATCTCCGCCCCGAGCTCGCCGAAGTATTGGACAAGATTGTAGGTGAAGGAATCGTAGTTATCGATGATGAGAAGCATGGTGGCGGGGAGTTAGTTCTCTTCCAGAGTGCGGGCGAGCGCCACCGCGCGGAGCACGGCCTTCGCCTTGTTCACGGTTTCCTCGTATTCCGAGGCAGGCACGGAATCGGCGACGACACCGGCACCGGCCTGGACGTAGGCCATGCCGTCCTTGAGGAGGCAGGTCCGCAGGGTGATGCAGCCATCGTGGCTGCCATCGAAGCCGAAGTAGCCGACGGCACCGGCGTAGGCGCAGCGCTTGCTCTTCTCCAGTTCATTGATGATCTGCATGGCGCGGATCTTCGGCGCGCCGCTCACCGTGCCTGCCGGGAAGGTGGCGCGGAGCACGTCATAGGCGCTGTGGCCGGGATCGAGCTGGCCGGTCACATTCGAGACGATGTGCATGACGTGGCTGTATTTCTCCACGATCATGAAGTCATCCACGTGCACGCTGCCGTGCTTCGCGATGCGGCCGACATCATTGCGGGCGAGATCGACGAGCATGAGGTGCTCGGCGCGCTCCTTCGGGTCCGCCATCAGCTCGGCGGCCAGCGCATCATCCTCCTCCGGAGTGGCACCACGACGGCGCGTGCCGGCGATCGGACGGATGTCGATGCGACCCGCGATGGAGCGGACATGCACCTCCGGCGAGCTGCCGACGAGCGCGAAGTCCCCCAGCTCCAGGATGAACATGTAGGGAGAGGGATTCACGTGGCGCAGCGCGCGGTAGAGATCCACCGGCGAGCGATGGAACGGCGTCTGGAACCGCTGGCTGGGCACGAACTGGAAGATGTCTCCGGCGGCGATGTATTCCTTACCGGCGAGCACCATGCCCTCGTATTCCTCGCGGGTGGTATTGCTCTCCGCCTGCGGGGCCTCCACTCCCGCCAGGCCATTGAGGGCCGGGACATGGAGCGGACGATTCAACATCTCCACCATCGCGGCGATGCGGCCGCTGGCCTCGGTGTAGGCTTCCTCCAGTGAGAGGTGTTCCTCCGGGAAGGCATTCGCCACGATCTGGAGTCGGCGCAGGCGCTGGTCGAAAACGATGAGCGTGTCCGCCAACATGAAGACCGCATCCGGCACGCCGAGCTCATCCTTCGGCGCGGTGCCGATGGTGGGCTCGAACTGACGGACGGCATCGTAGGAAAGATAACCGAGCATACCGCCGCAGAACGGAGGCAGGTTGCCATGCCTCACCGGCTTGAAGGGGGCCATCTCACGCTCCAGTGCGGCCAGCACATCGTCCTCCGCGGTGAAGCTGCGGACGTTCAGACCCTGGCGCACGGTGATTTCCTTTCCGCGGGCTTCGAAGACACGGCGCGGATTCGAGCCGAGGATCGACCATCGTCCGCTCTTGTCGGTGCTTTCGGCACTTTCCAGAAGGAATGCGTGCCGGCTGTCGCGAATCTTGAGATAGGCGGACAGCGGGGTTTCGAAATCAGCCGCGAGCTGGGTGTAAACGGGGATCACGTTCCCCTGTTTCGCCAGCTGGGCAAAGGACTCGAAAGATGGCTCGACCGGAATGGAATTCACTGCGCCCGGAGCATGGCCGGATAGCCCCTCAGCGCAAGGGCGGAGTGGCTGCCCCTTTCAAACCACGAAGGACACGAAATTTCACGAAAAGGAGGGACTCCGGATGCCATCCCGCAAAGGAAGTCCGGAGGCGGAGAGAACCACGAATGATCACGAATCTCCCCGGATGGGAGAGAACTCTTGCTCATCCCCATTCGTGTTCGTCCGTGGCCATTCGTGGTATCCCCTCCCTATCAACCCCTTGCGCTCGTGAACCTCCCGGACGCTCCCCGTTTCGTGAAATTTCGTGCCTTTCGTGCTTCCCACCCGGAAGCCTCCCCTTCCCCATGACAGCGTGATTTTTCCGTCCCATGGTTGGAAAAGACGTGAAACCGGTTGGGATCGGGTGTGAGGTAGGGCTTTATGAAAAGCTATCTAGTAATGACCGTCCTCGGCCCGGACCGGCAGGGTCTCGTTCAATCCCTCTCGGCGGTGGTGGCGGATCATGGCGGAAACTGGTTGGAAAGCCGGATGGCGCGCCTCGCGGGCCAGTTCGCCGGTATCCTGCGCGTGGAGTGCCCGGAAGCCGAGGCCGAGGGTCTCGCCGCCGCGCTGAAGACTCTCGAAAAAGACGGCCTCTCGATCCAATTCGCCCGCGAACAGGCATCGGACGCACCGGTTCTCAAGATCGTGTCCTTGGATGTGGTCGGCAATGACCGCCCCGGCATCGTCCGCCAGCTCGCCGCCGCCATCAGTGGTGCGGGTGGCAATGTGGAGGAGCTGGTCACCGGTCTGGAAAGCGCCGCCATGAGCGGTCACCCGATTTTCCGCGCGAGCGGCACCGTAGCCCTGCCGGAAGGCGCGGCCGTGGAAGCGATCGTGACGGCGATCGAGAAGCTCGGCCCGGATCTGTCCGTGGAGGTGAAGTGAGCACGCAGAGGTAGGGCGGGGCCACTGGGAGTGGCTCCTTTCGAGGAGCCATGAGAGAGGGATGCGAGAGCTTTTGAAATGCAATCACCGTCCTTCTCTTGAACTCCGGTGGTGCGGGAGCGCAAGCGGATCGATCCCCTTGCCATGGCTGCTGGAAAGCAGCCACCCCCAGTGATGCACCAGAGACTCCGCCTCCCTCTAAAGACCCTCCTCGCCTGAAGGCTCAACTCCCCACCTTACGGTGAGTTGATATCCAGCGCGTGATCGAGGTCGCCGGGTTCGTGGTGGTCGTCCATGTCCAGCTCGCGCACGCGCTTGCTATCGCGGATGATTTCCACCTGCTTGCGGAGCTTTTCACGCAGCTCCACTCCATTCGGAATGGCGGGAATGGTGAGGAACGGCAGCGAACGGTCCGAGGTCTGGAGATTCACCGAAGCCAGGCCGGTCATGCGCATCCACAACGGACGCTCCATGGCGATATCCTTCACGCGGTAGAGCTCGATCTCATCGATCTTCTGGTTGAGCACACCCTCCGTCACGCGCAGGCGCTCGGTGGTGAGTTCGAAGCTGCGGCTCTTCACCAGCAGGAAGCGCCACACGGCATAGAGCACCGGGATCACGGCCAGGGCCCATGCCAGCGGAAAGGGAATCGCCAGAGCCACCACGCCCCCGAAAAGCAGGAGGGTGATCGCAAACGGACCCAGGTTCAGCCACTGCGAGGGGCTGCCCTTCCACAACGTCGTTTCATCGGAACTCACGCCGTGCATGTTGCCCCGCAGACCCGTTAGGGTAAATGGAAAAGCGATGGCATTCTTGTACTCGCAGGGACCGCCGGGCCGCCGGGAATGGGAACCACCAAAGGCACGAAATTCCACGAAAGGATGAGCGTCCGGGAGGCTATCCAGCGAAAGGGCTGGCACGGGTGCAACACCACGAATGCTCACGAATGAACACGAAGGGGGTTGGCAAAAGTTCTCTCCGATTCGTGACCATTCGTGGTTCTCTCTGCTTTCAGACTCCTTTGCAGGAGGACTTCCGGACGTTCACCCTTTCGTGAAATTTCGTGTCCTTCGTGGTTCTCCCCTCTTTTGAGCGAATTTTGCCCTACCGTTTTCGTCCTTGCGCCGGAGGGGGGCGTTTGCAGAATCCGCGCCCCGCGCCGCGGTTCCATCCCATGAGCGAGAACGCCACTTTCCAAGAAATCGGTGACATCCTTCGTCGCCACGAGTCCTTCGTCATCCTCAGCCACGTGCGCCCGGACGGCGATGCCATCGGCTCACAGATCGCGCTCGGATTCGCGCTGGAGGCAGCAGGCAAGCGCGTGCGCCTCATCAATGAGGACGGTCTGCCGGACAACCTGACCTTCCTCCCCGGCTCCCACCGCATCGAGGTGCCGCCCGCCGATCCGGTGGATGCCGAGGTCGCGATCGCGCTCGATACCGCCACCAAGCCGCGCCTTGGCGATGCCGCGCTCCATGCCGCCTCCGCCGCGGACATCTGGATCAACATCGACCACCACATTTCCAACCCGCGCTATGGCGATATCAATCTGATCGACGCCACCAGCCCGGCCACCGGCCAGATCCTCTACAATCTCATCACCGAGCTGGATCTCCCCCTCCCCGATGAGAGCCGGGACGCCATCTACGTGGCCGTCTCCACGGATACCGGTTCCTTCCAGTATCCCAATACCACGGCGAGGACCTACGAAATGGCCGCCGATCTGATCCGCCGCGGCCTGGACGTGGGCAAGATCAACGAGCTGACCTACGACAGCCACCCCTTCCGCCGCGTGGAGCTGATGCGCGCCCTGCTCAATACGCTCCAGCTTTCCGACAACGGCATCGTCGCCCACTGGGACCTGCTCGATGACACCCGCCGCAAGCTCGCCCTCTTCCCGGAGGACAGCGAGGGCCTGATCGATATCATCCGCGCCATCCGTGGCGTGCAGGTCGCCGTCTTCTTCGAGGAACTCCCAGACGGCAAGATCCGCGTCTCGATGCGCTCGAAGGACCGCGCCATCGATGTCTGCAAGATCGCGCTGGAATTCGGTGGCGGTGGCCATGCTCTCGCCGCCGGCATCCGCATGGCCGGACCGCTGGAGGAAGCGAAGCAGAAGGTGCTCGCCGCGATTCATCGGGCGGTTGGCGAAGCACTCAATTCAAAGCACTAAATCCTAAACGGAAGAGGAAGAAGGCTCGTCCTCTTCTTCGGGCCCCCGCCCTCTTCTTTCCTTTTGCGATTCTTGCGGCTGAAAAATCCGGAGCCTCCGCCCCCCCTCGGAAGACCTTCCCCAGCTGAAGCCTCCACTCCTTTTCCCAAATGCCTAAACACGAATTCGAACCCCTCGGCCCCAGCGGCGTCCTGCTTATCGACAAGGCACCGGACATGACGTCCCACGACGTGGTCGCCATCGCCCGCCGCGCGCTCAATACGAAAAAGATCGGCCACTGCGGCACCCTCGATCCCATGGCCACCGGCCTGCTGATGCTCGTCATCGGCCGTGCCACCAAGATCCAGGACCTGCTCATGAGCGAGGACAAGGAGTATGAAGGCACTCTCACGCTCGGCTCCACCACCTCCACCCAGGACCGCCAGGGTGAGACGCTTGAGGAGAAGCCCGTGCCCGCTCTCAGCGCGGCGGAGATCGATGCCGCCTTCGGCAAGTTCACGGGTGCCTTCGAGCAGATCCCACCGATGGTGTCCGCGATCAAGAAGGACGGCGTGCCGCTCTACAAGCTCGCCCGCAAGGGCCAGGAGGTCGAGCGCGAGCCGCGCCCGGTCCACGTCACCAGCTACCAGGTTCATCGTACCGAGCTGCCGGAGATCGACTTCACCGTGAACTGCTCGAAGGGCTTCTACGTCCGCACCTACGCCCATGACATCGGCCAGGTGCTCGGCTGCGGCGCTCACCTCAGCGCCCTGCGCCGCACCCGCTCCGGCAAGTTCACGCTCGAGCGTGCCGTGACCGTGGATGCCCTCAAGCACGGTCCGCGCGAGGACCTGATGAAGGCCATGGTCACTCTGGCCGAGATCTCCCTGATGCGGGGTGCTTGAAAGGTAGGGCGCTCTCGCCGAGAGCGCCGGGTCTTCAGAGGGAGGCGGAGTCTCTGGTGCATCACTGGGGGTGGCTGCTTTCCAGCAGCCATGGCAAGGGGATCGATCCGCTTGCGCTCGCGCACCACCGGAGTTCAGAAGGAGGACGGTGATTGCATCACAAAAGACTGCACCAATCCCTTTCATGGCTCCTCGAAAGGAGCCACTCCCAGTAGTGCTACCTTGGAGAATCTTCCCGTTGACCAATGCCTGCCATGGGCGGACTCTAGCGGGGTGCTCCGCCTGACCCGATTCGAGGAACTCGCCGCCATCGATGGCCCGCTGCATCTCGCGCTGGGTGTGTTCGATGGCGTCCACCTCGGCCATCGCGCGGTGATCGGCCGCGCCCTGGAAGCTGCGGCCCGCGAGGGTGGCAAGGCCGGTGTGGTCACCTTCGATCCCCACCCCATCCGCGTGCTCGCGCCGGACAAGGCTCCGCGCGCGCTGCTGGCCACGCTCGATCACAAGGCCCACCTGCTTGCCGAGCTGGGCGTCGATCTTCTCTTCGCGATTCATTTTGATGACGCCTTCGCGACGATGGAGGCGGAGACCTTCATCGACCGTCTGTGCAGGGCTCCGGTGAAAACCATCTCCATCGGTGAGGACTGGAAGTTCGGTCACGCCCGCCGTGGCGATGTGCCGATGCTGCGCGGCTGCGCCGCCGAGCGTGGCTTCCGCCTCGAGGCCGTGCGACCGGTGATGGGAGATGGCGAGCGCATCAGCAGCACCCGCATCCGCCAGGCGATCCGCGATGGCAATTTGGATGCCGCCGCCGCCATGCTCGGCCGCCCCTACAGCATGGAAGGCCGTGTGATGGAAGGCAGGAAGCTCGGCCGCCAGCTTGGATTCCCCACTGCGAACATCGCCACCGGAGATGTGCAGCTCCCGCCGGATGGCGTGTGGGCCGTGCGCGCCGCGCTGGATGATGAGAAGCTCGAGGGCGTGGCCAACCTCGGCGTCCGCCCCACCGTCGATGGAGTCCAGCACGCACTGGAGGTCCACCTCTCTGATTTTGCTGTCTCTTATGCCTGTCTTACATTTT
>JASGJM010000037.1:0-86140 GCA_049840755.1 Luteolibacter sp.
ACGTATTGCTAAGGTTAATAGGGAAACACTTATAGAATCCGAACAGCACCTAGCTGATGTTGATTACGCTGCCACCGTCGGGACCGATCTGCTTCACCGCTTCCTGTGTGGTCAGCAGCAGGCCGAGCACGTTCAGGTCGAACTGCCGGTGGAAGTGCTCGTCGGTGACCGCTTCCAGCGGAGCGAATTCATAAACGCCCGCGTTGTTCACCAGGATGTCGATCTTGCCGAAGGCACGCTTCGTTTCCACGAAGAGGCGATCGATGTCCGCCTGCTTGGAAACGTCGGCCTGCACCGCGAGCGCCTTTCCACCCCCGCCGGTGATGGCTGCGACGACCTTGTCCGCGCCTCGCTGCTGGAGGCATAGTTTACGATGACGCGGCGCCCTCCGCGGCGAGGTGCTTGGGCGATGGAGGCTCCGATGCCCTTGGAGGCTCCGGTGACGATGGCGGTTTTACTGTCAAGTTTCATGAGATCGTACTCATTTCGAATATTGCTAGTTCTGTTCTGTATCAAACGATACACAATTACCCGCTGGACACGCCGGTCAAGGGGTATTTTTTACCGAAAGGTATGAATCAAGTCACTATTTCTTCTCCGATCCGTCGGGTCGCCCGCGAGGTATTGATGTGGATGAAGCTCTTGGAGCAGGCGATGAGAGTGTTTTGGGAAAAGGGCTACGAAGGCGCCTCACTGAGCCGATCTCACCAACGCCATGGGCATCAACCGCCCCAGCCTCTACGCGGCTTTCGGAAACAAGGAAGCCCTCTTCCGCAAGGCCCTGGACCGCTACGCTGAAGGCCCCGCCTCCTATGTGAAAACCGCGCTGGCGATGCCCACCGCCCGCGAAATCGCCGAGCAGCTGTTGAGGGGATCGATCGAGATGATCGGCAAATCCGAAAACCCGCGCGGCTGCCTCGTGATTCAGAGCGCGCTGGCATGCGGTGACGAGGCCGCGCCGGTCCGCGACGAACTCGTCTCCGCGCTGCTCCACGCTGGTGGCTCTGGAAGACCGATTCCAGAGGGCGAAGACGCCGGCGAATTCCCAAAGGGCACCGATACCGCCCGGCTTGCGCGCTACATCGCCACCGTCGACGCAGGGCATGTCCGTGCAGGCCTCCAGCGGCACCACGGTGGAGGAAATGCGCGGCATCGCCGACCAAGCCATGCTCGCCGGCCTCGACAGCCTGTCCTCAAGGGACCGGCCTTGTTACCCGACCTCGGAGAGGTCGCGGAAACAGCGTCCGGAGCGTCGCACAGTGATCCTCCCGGACAGAGCCCTTCCATTCTATCTTCGACCCCGGAGCGGGTCGCAAAGGGGAGAGCTGATTTTGACCTCCATCGCAAGTCCTGGAGAGTCCCGCCCTTTCCGCCCTCCCACACCCCGCTGGCGCATGGGCGTGGATTTTAAAAAGGCCGCTATCCGGAGGTCGCTTTGCGACACTCCGACTACTTTCCGTGACCTCTCCGAGGTCAAAGAAAGGCGCATCCCGATCATAGGAGCTGGCAGGGCCTTCGCTTCATCCCCCATCATATCCCCTCTTTCCCACCATCTTCCCGATTGCATTCGGCGGCACGCTCGTTTTGTTCGGTGCGAGCACGATTTTGTCCCGACGCGCCGTAGAAGTCCCCGACCCCATGTCACCCCTCCAAGGCAAGACCATCCTCGTCACCGGAGCATCCAGCGGCATCGGCCGCGCCCTGTGCGAATCCTGCTCGGACCGCGGCGCGAACGTGCTCGGCGTCACCCGCCGGCCATCGCCCTGCCCGCAGGACGTCAGCCCCCATCGAGGCCGACCTCACCAAGCGCGATGAAGTCCTCGAGCATCTTCAATCACCTCGGCCGCATCAATGCGCTCGTGAACTGCGCCGGCATCGCCTACCTCGCCCGCATCACCGACGGCAATCCGGCCGATTGGGAGGAAATGTGGCGCGTCAACGTCATGGCCCTCACCCTCTGCTGCCAGCTCTCGCTGCGCCACTTCCCCGAAGCAGGGCGGCCGCATCGTCAATGTCTCCTCCATGAGCGGCCATCGCGTGCCGCCCACCGGTGGTTTCTACTCCCCACCAAGTTCGCCGTGCGCGCCGTGACGGATTCGCTCCGCAATGAACTCAAGGCCGCCGGTTCCTCTGGTCCAGGTCTCCAGTGTCTCGCCCGGCTTCGTCGACACCCCGCTGCTGGAAACCAATACTTCCGCGGCCGCGAGGACACGCTGAAAGGCACCCGCGCGCACATGAAGATGCTCACCCCGGTTGACGTGGCCTACTGCATCCTCTCCATCCTGGAAGCCCCCACGCACGTCGAGATCGGGGACATCCAGCTCCGCAGCTCGGATCAGCCACAGTGAAACGGAACGACTCCAGACACGATCGATACCGCTTCATCGGCTGTCTGTTCGTTGCCATTGCCTCCACAGCCTTTCTCGCCATCCAGATCGCCCGTTTCCTGCACGATGGCTGGTCCTTTCCCGGCACTGCATCCACTCCGCAGCCGGACTCCCTGGGCCTTGGTCGTGGCATCACCTATGGCGGACCACTGCTAGGCCTGATCCTCATACTCATCACCGCCATCGTTTGCTGGGTGGGAGTGGTGGATTACCTGCGCAACCGCCGAGGAAAGAAGTAGGACAAGTATTTCCGCGTGGGTCGATAGGCGTGGTGACGAACAGTCACAATCGTCTTGTGGGCGAACGCCGGGTTTGCCACATGCAGGCATGCCGCCCAGTGATTCCACCGTGGAGGTCGCGCTGCTGAAACGCCGCCGCATCTTCTTTTGCGGTGGAACGGTATTCCTGATCGCATTGTGGCTGGGGTCGATGGCGTATACCACGGAGGCCTATTATCGGAGCAGATCTCTCAGAAAGAGCGGCTCCAGCGGAATCAAAGTCTTTTACGCTCCTTGGCCGCCAACCCCTGCCATCCAGTTCGTGGAAGGAAACCTGCGGATTGGGCTCATCAACGTCATCGAATCGCGAGCCCACACCATCCCGCTACCCGGAACTTCACGACTCAATCCTCCGGTGCTGTGTCTGGCGATGAACCCGCATCCCTTCATGCTCCGTTCTCCTAAGTGGCGGATCGTGGAGAATGGCCAGAACGCGATGGAGCTGCCCACATGGCTCCCGGTGGTCCTATGGGGCCTGATGATCTTGGTATCGGAACGGAAATTTAGAAGAAGACAAATACGTATGGCAGCCCACTCCCGCCCCGAGTTGTGAATCCGGTCGCCTTTCACCACCGGATTTAACCAAGCCAACGGGCAGGGCTCTTTCTCTATCTCTTCCGCCGCTTCGCGGGCAGTGACTCCATCGCCTCCGCGACCGCTACCGGCAGATTGACTCCACCATTCCCACCGAGTTGGCGGTCCACATCTTCCAGCCGTTGGATCAGATCCCGCACCTCATGCCGTCCATACGGACCTCCCGCCGCCTCACAGAAGTGCGTGCGGCATCCAAAGGGCCTGCCTTCATAGATCTGGCACATGCCGTTTTTCCCGAGGAACGGACATGATCCATCCGCAGGCAGCACCACTTCCTTCCGTCCCGCCGCGCGCCATGCCCGTGCCGCCACCAGCGCCTCGCCCTTCGTGAGGAAAGGCGTGCGCCCATTGAGCCGGAAGCGGCAGCACTGCGACACACCCGTGCAGTTCCGCGCCACCGGCCTCGCGGCTAGGGCGGCGTAAACCTCGCGCACGGTGGCGATGGCGGCATCCGACATGCGGGAACGTTGCTCCCCGCCCTGCCCTGTGGTCAATGCCAGCGTTTCCCCAGCTCCGTGAGCAACAGGACAATGTCGATCACAAACATCAGCACGATCGATGCCTCCAGCACCAGCATCACGCGGTGGTTGTGCTCCTGCTTGAGCATCTCATACAGGTCATCGAGCGTCTTGAGTTTGTCGTCGATCGTACGATGCCAGTCGGCGAGGTGGAAGCGCTTCGACACCGTGTCGTAGAGCCGCGCGAGGTGCCAGTCGCCGAAAAACTTGGTGATGTTCGAGATCTCATCGCTGAAGCGCGCGAGATCGATCCTCACTTCCCGGAGATGGGGCAGCAGGTCCTTGCGACGGAAGGATTTCGGCGGGTTCAACAGATCGGCATACGATTTCTCCAGTGCCGCATCGATAATCCGATCGTAAGCGATCAGTTCCTCCAGTTGCAGGTTCGCCAGCTCCATCGCGTAGAGCGTTTCCTCAAAATCTCCGGGCCGGTTGACCACCAGCGCTGCATCCCAGTCAGCCACCACGAGGTCGCTCTGGTAATACGTCAGGTACCGCGAGGTCGATTCGCGTGCCTCCTGATGCGAAAGCCGCTGCGGGTCGCTCTCCTGCGTCACCAGCGCGGCAATCGTCCTACGATGCGCACGGAACCATTCCTCGCTGTTGAAGGACTCGTCCGGCGTCTCCAGGCAATAGACTTGGTAGTCCTCGCCTTCCGGCAGTTCCGCCGCAGGCCTCACGGCTGAAGATGCCAGTTCTTTCCGCAACTGCTCGGCCAGCATCAGAGCATGGGTCTTGATCATTCCCTCCGCGAACGACGAATGATGAAACGGAATCAACTCCTCCAACTCCGTCACCACAAACGGCACCCGCAGCGTGATGCTCACCGCACCGATCGGCAGCACCTTCACGATCCGCTGCACCGTTGCCTCGCCCATCGGTGTATCCATCGTCACCGGGTCGAGCTGCGCCATGCGCGGCAGATAGAAAAGCTGCTGCCGTGGCGAACCCTTCGATACTCCAACCTGGTGCGGCACCAGCGGCTTGCCGAGCAACGTATTGAGATCCCCGCGCTTCAATTCATACGCCACATCGAAGGCGTGGAAAAACACCACTTCCCCCTTCAACGCGGCAGTTGAATCGTCAATGGACACCCAATGACACAATACGCACACGTGTCCCACCTGTCAGGCCCTTTCCGGTGACGATGCAAGGAGTTGAGCCTTCAGGCGAGGAGGGTCTTCAGTGGGAGGCGGAGTCTCGCGATCTGCGATGCGCTCACTGCGCCGAGCCCCTACCCAAACAAACTCATCTCCACCGCTCGCCCCCCAGACGGCAGGCTCCCAGACGACAAACTCCCGCATATCTCACCCCCATCCCCCTTCTCTTCAGCCCGTCAGGGCGACGCTCTTCCAGCCGGGGCGCGCAAGCCCCCGGGAAACGGCGGATTTGAATTCCAAGCCCCGGAGGGGTGCGCTCTTACGGCGAATCAGTGATTCCCGCCTTTTTAAGGAAATTTCGGAACTCTTCCTCCGCCGAATGGATGCGGTGGTGTTCTTCCTGGTTTTCAATGTAGCGGCATACCGTTTCGAGATTCGAAGGGCTCACACTGAATGCGCCATAACCATCCTGCCATCCGAAGATGGGTTCGAGGCGTTCATCTCGAATCCATTTCGATGAAACTGATTTCAATTCCCTGACCACATCCGCGGGGGCGTGGATGGGTTTCAGTTTCAACAATAGATGAATGTGATCCGGCATTCCGCCAATGGCCAGTGGCGTAACACCTCGCTCCAGGAGAATGGTTGTTAGGAATCCGTAGAGGCGTTCCCGCCACGCGCTTTTGATCCACGGAAAGCGCTCCTTCGTGGAGAAAATCACGTGGACATGGAGAGCGGTAAAGGAGGATGGCATGACGAGAGCCTACGTTGCGTCGCCCCTACGGGGCTTGGAAGATTTTTCCGGGCATCCTTTCCGGGGGCTTGCGCACCCCGGCTGGAAGAGCGTCGCCCTCCGGGCTTGAAGAGGTGATTCGGTGCAATTCTCCAAGCATTTCATCCATTTAGGATGCGCACCTTTTCACCATCTACTCCACCACCCGTACTTCATCCGCCTGAAGGATGCGCTCAAGCTTCCCATCCACGGAAAGCAGCAGTTCTCCACCCGCACCGATGCCCTCGCAAAAACCCTCCTTGGGACCATCTGCAGACACCAGCCGGATCCGGTTGCCTGTCAGCACACAACGGCTGCGCACCGCATCCAGCAGCAGGAGAAAATCCGCTCCGATCTGATGACGCCGCACATCCAGCCTGCGCAGGATCTCCGCGAAGACCCCGGCGCGCTCCACCGGCTCTCCGGTCTCCAATCTCAAAGAGGTCGCGCTATCGACAAGCTCGGCGGGAAACTCACCGACGTTCACATTCACGCCGATGCCGATGACCACATGGTCACCGCCTGATTCCACCAGCACGCCGCAAATCTTCCGCCCGGCGACCCATACGTCGTTCGGCCATTTGATGCCCGCCGTCACCCCGTGATGCTCGAGGGCTTCCGCCACCGCCACGCCTGCGGCCAGAGCCAACCTCGGCCAGAGCCCGATCGGTTCCTTCGGACGTGCCAGCACGGAGAACGCCAGTGCTTCCCCCGGCGGGCAAACCCACGCCGCTCCTCGCCGCCCCCGTCCGGAGGTCTGGCGGTTCGCGATCACCACCGTGCCATCGGCTGCTCCCGCATCCGCGAGACGACGCACCTCGTCATTGGTGGAATCGATTTCCTCCCGGATGAACAAACGCATGTCGTCCGGCAGCAGCGGCCCGACGGCTGCGAACTCCTCCACCGCATTCATGGCCGCCCGGGGACGAAATCCATGCCGAGATCCAACGCCGGAGCCGAGTGCGTGATCGAGCCGATGGAAATGAAATCGACACCGGTCTCCGCGATCATCCGCACGGTGGCGAGGTTCACATTGCCGCTGGCCTCCAGATAGGGCTTCGCCCGGTCACCGCGCATCGCCACGGCTTTCCGCATCAGCTCCGGAGCCATGTTATCGAGCAGGATGTGATCCACACCCTCCAGCTTCAGGAAAGCCTCCACCTGATCGAGCCGGTCCGCCTCCATCTCGACTTCCACATTCGGATGATCCGCCTTCAGTCTCAGGATCGACTGCTGGATTTCATCGAGACCGCCTTCCGCCACCAGATGATTGTCCTTCACCATCGCCCGGTCGTAGAGGCCCATGCGGTGGTTGGTGCCGCCACCGTGCAAAACAGCGCGCTTTTCCAGCTTCCGGTAGCCCGGAGTGGTCTTGCGCGTGTCCAGGATGCGGGCATTCGTGCCTTTCACCAGCTCCACATAGCGGGCGGTGGCAGTGGCGACACCGCTGAGGCGTTGGAGGAAATTCAGGGCCGTGCGCTCCGCAGTCAGAATCGAGCGCGCCGATCCGGTGATGCACATCAGCACCGCGCCCGCACCCACCCGGCTGCCATTCGGCAGCAACGCCTCCACCTCCAGAGCCACGTCCACTTCCTTGAACACCATCTGCGCGATATCCACGCCGGAGATCACACCTTCGCCACGAGCCACAATCATGGCGCGGGCCTGGCGTTCGCCGGGAACGAAGTACTTGGCAGTGACGTCGCCGAGACCGATGTCTTCAGCGAGGGCTTGTCCGATCAGAACGCGGGCGGAGGCTTCCACGGCGGAAATCTAACGGGGAATTCGCCGCGCGCAAGCGGTGGCTTCCCGATGCATCCATGCACCCTCGCTCCCCGCATGACGGGGCAAATCGAGGACATCTTGAGATCCAAGTCTTCTTAAATAACCGACAATCCTCCCCTCTTCCCGTAGGTCACTCCCCCACCACGCTCACCACGATTTCCCGCCGATGAGGCGCGCGCCGGTGTTCGAAAAAGAAAATCCCCTGCCAGGTGCCGAGGGTCATGCGGCCCCGCATCACGGGAATCACCTCGCTGGTGCGCGTGAGCGCCATGCGGATGTGGCTCGGCATGTCATCCGGCCCCTCCAATGTGTGGATGAACCACGGCGTATCCTCCGGCACCAGCTTGTCGAAAAACACCTCCAGATCCCGCCGCGCGCTCGGATCCGCATTCTCCATGATCACCAGACTGGCGCTTGTATGGCGCACGAATACCGTCACCGTTCCCGTCGCGATACCCGACCGCGAAACGATACCAGCCACCTCATCGGTAATCTCGTAGGTACCCTTCCCACGGGAGCGGACTTCGAACGATTCGGCGTGTGCGGACATATCGGCTTTTTCGAGACGGGATTAACAGGATTTGGCAGGATTGAATCAGAAACAAAAAAGCGTCTTCAACGCATCACCGGAGCCTATTCGTAAATCCTGAAAAATCCTGTCAATCCTGTCCAAGAACGCCTTCTCCCAACCATCAAGCCCACCCTTCAAGCACCCATTTCCCATACACGGTGCCGCCTTCCAGAGCTTCGTGCACTTCGCGCAGGTGATCCGGAGTGATGGTGCCGAGATTCCGCGTCATCAGCGGCTTGAGCTGTCCAGCTTCGATCCGGCAGGCGATCTCTTCCAAAATCTCACCCTGCCGCGCCATGTCATGCGTCTGGAATTTCGAGCGGGCGAACATGAACTCCCACGCGATCCGCGCGCACTTCGCCTTGAAGGGATCACCGATTCGCAGCGCCTCCAGCGGCTCCACGATCATTCCGATCGCCCCCAGCGGCGCGATCAGCTCGCCCATCTGCTCCCAATACGCGGACGGCTCGTGCAGGTTCACGATGAAGGGCACCTCGGAAAATCCGAGTGCGGAAAGCTGCGGTGCCAGCGGCTCGCGGTGGCTCACCACATGATCCGCACCGAGGTCGCGGCACCACTTTTCCGTATTCTCGCGCGAGGCCGTGGCGATCACTTCCAGGCCTGCGTGCTTCGCCAGCTGGATCAATGCAGATCCCACACCGCCCGCGCCATTGATGATGAGCAGTGCCTTCCCCGCATCACCACCGTGCTCGTCCACCCCCATGCGCTCGAAAAGCAGCTCCCACGCCGTCAGCGAAACCAGCGGCCACGCCGCAGCCTCCGCGAATCCCAGCGTGGTAGGCTTGTGGGCCACGATCCGTGAATCCACCAGTTGAAGCTCGGAGTTCGAGCCCGGACGAGTCACATCACCGGCGTAAAACACCTCGTCATCCACGCGGAAGTCCGTCACCTCGGAACCCACCGCCACCACGGTGCCAGCGGCATCCCAACCGAGAATGCGTGGCTCGGTGGAGCCGCCCAGTGTCTTGCGGATCTTGGTATCGACCGGGTTCACCGCCACCGCCGCCACCTTCACCAGCAGATCATGCGGGCCGGGCACCGGCTCGGCGAGATCGACATAGGTGAGGCTGGAACGATCCGGGGAAGTGGCGCCGATGGCTTTCATACGTCCATCGTTCGCCTAACAAGGCCCTCAGTTCAACCCCGGTTTCAATCCAATCCACTGGCAGCCCCAGGTGATGATCCACGGAATCGTCAACAGGCTCAGCAGGGTGGTGGCCACCACGACCTGCACCGCGATCCCCGCGCGGCCACCATATAGGCGGGCCAGCAGGATCGGCGTCATCGCGGCCGGCATGGCGGCCTGCACCACCAGCACCTGCTTCAGCTCCACCGCGATGGGGAGGAACTTGGCCGCACACAGGATCAGCAGCGGGGAAAGGACCAGCCGCACCAGCGCGCCGCCGAGCACCACTTTCCACGAGGGACGCTCGTGCTTGGCCAGATCGAGCAGGATCGCGCCGGTCAACATGATCGCCACCGGAAAGGCCCCCGAACCCAGCATGTGAATCGCCTCACGCGGCGGGCCCATGATCCATTTGTCGACCCCCGTCGCCACCAGGATCAACCCGGTCACCACCGCGAACACCGGACCATTCAACAGCCTTCGCCATTGGACCGTATTCGAGCCGCTGAGCAGCATCACTCCCACCGACCACACCGCCAGCTCCACGCCGAGATTGTGCACGGCCAATACCGCCACGGCTCCTGCGGGCCATAGCTTCTCCACCACCGGGATCGCCGTGTAGCCGAAGTTCTGGAGGCCTGAAGAAAGCGCGAAGGTGCGTCGACCGGTGCCCTTCTCCAGCCCGATGAATTTCCCGAACAACCAGCCGATGGCGATGCCGCCCACCGGCAGCAGGAACCCGATCGCGATCGGCCAGGTGACAGCGGAGAGATTGCGGACCGCCGTGGAACCGAGGATCTTGTCCAACAGGAAGCACGGATACATCACGTGGAAGGCCACGTGCATGGTCGCCTCATCATGCTCCCGCTTGAGCACGCCCACGCGCCGCAGGATCACGCCGATCAGCAGCAGCAGATACGGCGGCAGGACGGACCAGACGATCTCTTTCGTGGAAAGCACCGGCGGAGCCTTGTCGCCGCCAGCCGGTGACACAATCCCGAACTCGCCCGCCGGTAAATCCAACCAGTTCCCGCTCTTCCTCTTTCATCAGCGGAATCTGCGTAATCTGTGGTCATCCCTCTTTGATTCGGCAGACCTCCTTTGCTCTCAAAACCTCACCCTTGAAACATCTGCACTCACCGCCCCGTTCCAATTGCGTGCGTTTCCTGCCACTCCTCCTGCTTTCGATCCTGCCCTTGTCGGCGGCCGTGCCTGCCCACCCACGGCTGTTCATGCCCGCGAGCGCCATCGGCCCGCTGAAGGAACGCATCCAGTCCGATCCGCTGGCCAAACAACTCCACGAGAATACGCTGAAGCGCGCGGACAGTATGCTCACGGAGGAACCGGTGCGCTATGAGATCCCGGATGGTCTGCGGCTGCTCAGCTCCTCCCGCAATGCCATCGCCCACGTCATCCACACCGCCTACGCATGGCGCATCACCGGTGAGCGCAAGTACTTCGACCGCTGCGTGAAGGAGCTCGATGCCGTCTGCGCCTTCAAGGATTGGAACCCGAAGCACTTCCTGGATGTCGGCGAGATGTCCACCGCCGTTGCGATCGGCTACGACTGGCTCTATCCGGATCTCACTCCGGACCAGCGCAAGCGCTACGAGGAAGCTCTCTCAGTCAAAGGCATCGCCGCGCTCCCGGAGAAGCCTCCCGGCTGGTGGAACCGCGCCACCAACAACTGGGCACAGGTTTGCAACGGAGGCCTCATGATCGCCGCGGATGCGATCCAGGACGTGAAGCCGGAACAAGCCGCCCCGATCCTCACCCACACCCGCGAAGTCATCAAAGCCTGCGAGAGCTTCTACAAACCGGACGGAGCCTATCCGGAAGGTCCGGCCTACTGGCACTATGGCACCACCTACCACGTCCTCGCCATGGCCGTGATGGAACGGGATGCCCCGCTCAAGCTGGAGCCTCTATGGCAGGAGACCAGCCGCTTCCTCATCCACGCCACCGGCCCGAGCGGCATCCCCTTCAACTACGCGGATGCCAATCCCGGCCAAGCGGAAACGTCGCCAGCCCAGACCTGGCTTGCCAGCCGCACGGCGGGTCCACTCGCCATCAAGGATATCCGCGCGCTCATCGCCCGCCGCTATGCCGGGAAGAAAGCCCCATCCGACCGCTTCCAGCCTCTGACCCTCCTCTGGCTGCCCGCCGCCAAGGAAGCCGCAGTTCCCGACACCAAGGCCATTTTCCGCGGCGAACAATCCCTCGCTTTCCTCCGCAGCGATTGGTCACCCGGTGCACTCTGGTTGGGCATCAAGGGCGGCACTCCCGCCGCCTCACACGGCCACATGGACAGCGGTTCCTTCGTGCTGGATTGGGCAGGCACCCGCTGGTTCCACGATCTCGGCTCGGACGATTACAACATGCCCGGTTACTTCGGCGGCCAGCGCTTCTCCTACTTCCGTCTTCAGAATCTCTCCCACAACACTCTCGTCATTGGTGACGGCTTGCAGAACCCGAAGGCCGCATCCTGCCCGGTGAATCCCTTCCAGGATCGCGAGGGTGTGACCACCTTCACCATCGATCTCAGTCCGGCCTACACCGACCAGTGCAAGGAGGCGCTGCGCAAGATCGCCTTCAATGGCAAAGCACATGAAATCGACTTCACCGATGCCGTAAAGGACCCCACCGGCCCGGTCCGCTGGCAGGTCGTGACGGATGCCAAGATCACCCTCGATGGCCACACCGCCACATTGGAAAAGGAAGGACACCAGATCGTCCTCAGTGCTGCCAATGACGGTGCCGTGTGGAAGATCTCAGATGCCAAACCGCCCACCGAGAAGGAAAAGCAGAACACCGGTTTCCGCATTCTTTCCGTGGAGGCACCGAAGGCGCTCGAGACCGTGATGAAAGTGCATATCACCGCGAAGTAGAAGCTGCGGTCCCGTTTGGAATTGCGATGGAAGGCCGCATGCCTTCTCATGGCGTCCTACCATGCTCGGGAAGATCAATTTTCTAACAGCGCTCGCCGCCCTCGTCCTGTTCTTCCTGCCGTGGATCGACATCCGCTGCAGCAACCAGAGCATCGCCACCCAGACCGGCATCCAGACCATCTACGGCGGCTCCACGCCTTCCGAACAATTGAAGCCGAGGAGCTCCCAGGTTCGGGCCGAGTTGAAGGAAGACAAGAGCAAGGATTCGCTCGGCACCGCACCGCTGGTGGGAGTTGCAGCCGCCTATGTCGTGGGCGCGGTGATCCTTTCCTTCCTCGCCCTCCGCAGCGGATCAAAGCGCTCCGAGCTGATAGCTGGAATCCTCTGCGCGATGGCACTGGCGCTCATCGGCCTGCAGATGGCCGTCGGCTTCCCGGCCCGAAGAAACTCTCTGAATCCCTCTCCAGCGCAGCCTCCGAGCAGACCCGCTTCGATGGCTCGGCCGGGCTCAATCCCGGCTTCGCCTCCGCCGCGATGCTCGATGTCGAGACGAAGGCACTCCCTGCCTTCTACCTCGAACTTGCCGCCCTCGGTATCCCCACGCTGATCCTGATCAACGGTCTGCTCGACCGTCTGAGGAAGCAGCCGTAGCAGGCAACCACTATACGGGGCATCCAGAGGGATCTCTTGATTTGGAGTGCGGCATCTTCGTTTTTGAATGTCGATTCTACGAGGCTCGCAATTCCTTGTTAGCGAGTTTGGTCCTTTCTAGGCTGAATCGACATTCAGCGATCATAGCGAGTGGGACGTCACTTCCGGAGTATTTCATGCCCCAACGGGGCAGCATGGGATAGCCCAAGGCAACGCCTTGGGTTGCAGATGGGAAAAGGACCAAGCCCTGAAGAGGCGTCATGTCGGGAGGAGTGAGCTTCTTTCATTCCGCCCTTACAGGGCTCGTTACGATAGACCTCCACTCCCCGGGGCGTTGCCCCGGGCTATCCCATGACGCCCCTTCAGGGCTGCTTTGAATGTCGATTCTTCCTAACTCCGCCCATCCTCCGCCTTGTCACCACGGCTTTACCCAGTCTGAGAGGGCGTACCGAAATGGGGAGACGCGTTCCAGAACTTGAGCCCATTTGACCCGAGAAGCGCGGCTGACCTTCTTCGTCCTGAAGGGACGATTCATAAGAGCCTGGGGTGAAACCCCAGGTTGGGGACGATCGGGAGATCCGCGTCCTGTAGGGACGCATCATGCTGGGAACGCGTCGGACCATCCGTTGGCGCTCGAGTCATTCTCAGGCTCCACCCCACATGAGGTGTCCCTTCAGGACACGAATACCCTCGGGCATGAGACCTGGGGTTTCACCCCAGGCTTTGATGAATCGTCCCTTCAGGACGAAGAGGTCGCCCCCAAGGGTTGCGGTCCCCCTCTGAGATCCAGACACGACAAAAGAGCCGCCCACGCGGACGCGGGCGGCTCTTTTTGAATCGGAATCGGGACGCGGGGCCCCGGAGGGCTTACTCGGCCTTGGCGGCTTCCGCCGGCTCGGCTTCAGCTTCCGCGGTCACGGCGGCGTCCACCCACTCGATGTAGCCCATCGGAGCGGCGTCGGACGGACGGACACCCAGCTTGGTGATGCGGGTGTAGCCACCCTGGCGGTCCTTGGAAGCCGGAGCGACTTCATCGAACAGCTTCTTCACGGCGTCCTTCTGGCGCAGGAAGGCCAGGGCGACGCGGCGGGCGTGGAGGTCTCCACGCTTGCCAAGGGTGATCATTTTCTCGGCCACCGGGCGCAGGGCCTTGGCCTTGCCGAGGGTGGTCTTGATGCGGCCATGCTCGATCAGGCTGCACGCGAGGTTCGCGAGGAGCGAGCGGCGGTGTGCGGCGGTGCGCTTGAGCTTGGTGGTGTTGCGGCGATGTCTCATCGGGTGCGTCCCTTTCTATTTAAAAAGCGTTGTTCAGTCGTCGAGGTTCTGGGCGATCAGGTCGGCAAGACCCACCGGGGCCTCTTCTTCCACGCCAAGGCGCGGAGCACGCGACGAGGCGCTCGGGCCGGTGAGGAGCGACGGATCGAAGGACATGCCGAGGCCAAGGCCGAGTTCGACAAGCTTGTCCTTGATCTCGTTGAGCGACTTCTTGCCGAAGTTGCGATACTTGAGCATTTCCGCCTCCGTCTTCATCGCGAGCTGGCCCACGGACGTGATGTTGGCGTTGTTGAGGCAGTTGGCGGCGCGGACCGAAAGCTCGATCTCGTTGACCGACATGTTCAGGAGCTTCTTCAGCGCGGCGTTCTCCTCGCTGGACTCCATCGGAGCTTCTTCGAAGTCGACGGCGTTCTCGTCGTAGTTGACGAACACGTCGAGGTGGTGGCGAAGGATGGCGGAAGCCTGCAGAAGAGCGTCCTGCGGGGTGATGCGGCCGTCCGTCCAGATGTCGAGCACCAGCTTGTCGTAGTCGGTCATCTGGCCGACGCGGGTGGTGTCGACCGCGTACTTCACGCGGGTCACCGGGGAGAAGATCGAGTCGATGGCGATCACGCCGATCGGCTGGTCCTTGCGCTTGTTCTCGTCACCAGTGGAGAAACCACGGCCGACGCGGACTTCGAACTCGCAGTCGAACTTCACCTTCTTGTCGAGGGTGCAGATGACCTGGTCCTTGTTGACGACTTCGAAAACGTGGTCGCCCTGGATGTCACCGGCGGTGACGACGCCTTCCTTCTCGACCTTGATCGAGAGGATGCGGGAGTCCTTGTCGTGGTGAAGGAACTTTACCTTCTTGAGATTGAGAATGATGTCCGTGACATCTTCCACCACGCCCGGGAGGCTGGAGAACTCGTGCTGCACGCCCGCGATGCGGACGGAGGTGATGGCGGCGCCTTCAAGGGAGGAGAGAAGGACGCGGCGCAGGGAGTTGCCGAGGGTGTGGCCGTAGCCGCGCTCGAAAGGTTCGGCGCTGAACTGGGCGTAGACGTCGGTGGCGGTATCCTCGTTGCGGACGAGGCGGTTGGGGATCTCGAAACGAGACAGTTTAACGGACATGGTATCAGTAGGTTGCCGGGTTGCCCTCCTTGCGAGCGGTGTCCTTTCCATGCGGAAACGACAGGAGGACCAACGGCGGTTTCAAGGCTCGCGGGGGCGGGACTAAATCGGATCAAATCCCGCTTGCAAAGCTTTTTTTCCCGGTTTCTCGGCGCTCATCCACGCTGGGATCCACAAATGGCGGGCAAATCACCGCCCCGGCCGTTCGTAGGCCTTCCGGATGCGCTCCGCAGCCGCCCGCTGGCTTTCTCCGCGGATCTGCTCCATCGCCCACCCGACAGCCTCGGAATCCCGACGCCCGGCGGCGGCCTCCACATAGGTCACCAGTGCATTGTCCTGCTGGAAGCCCGCCGGAAGCCCGGCAATCCATTCCTGTGCGCCGTCCATATTGCTCTGGACCCACCCGGACACCGCGGAGCGGAAGACTTCTTCCACCTCCGGTCTGTCCGGGAGCTTCAAGGCCCACTGCCTGGCCATATCCACGTCCTCTCCGAAGGCCAACAGTCCCCGTAGGTTGGAGCTCCGGTCACGGAGCACCTCCCACTGCCCCCGGCTCATCAGGTCATCCGCTGCGGCAAAGAATCCGGATTCGGTCTTACTGGTGCGGAGCACCGCACTGGCCACCTCCACGGCCGTGGCGTCCGGCAGCGCTGCAAGGCTCCGACTCACATCCTCTCCCTCCACGCCCTTTTGGCCGAGGCTGCGGCCGAGTCCGTCCAGAAGCATCCGCTCCTCGCCCACCGAAGCCGCAGCGGCCAGCCGTTGCGAAAGCGCATCGGGAGGCAGGCTTGCGAGAAGCTCGCCTCCCCTCTGCCAGAGTTGGCGGGATTGCGGGTTGTCGGGCAGCCCGGCCAGGGAGCGCACCAAGGCATCCCGCACCTCGGGATTGGTTTTGGAGACTCCGACACAGGCCCGGATCGCCGCGGACTTGCCGTAGACCTCCAGCTCCGAAAAGTGGCCCAGCAGCGCCAAGGGCTGGCTTTTCCCCAACTCCTTGATCCAGATCGCCCGCAACTGCCCGGTCTCCAAGCCGAGCTTGCCGCCCTGCAATACCGGCCAGAACCGCTCCGGGTCCTTGGCCATCAGCGGAGCGAACACGTCCAGAAACGTTTCACTGTAGCGATTGTATTTGGTGACCCGGGGCGTGGAGGCTGCCGCCATCAAAGCACCCTCCAGATCCACCTCCGCCCACTCCAATAGCAACCGGCTCTGCAAGCGGGCCTTTTCTTCAAGGGGTATCTGCCGTTTGCACAGGGCCGCCCACGCCTCACCGTAGGCTTGGGAACGCCCCCGCGTGGTGGCTACCGCCGGACGGTTCCCCCGCTTCCCGTTACTTTCTCCAGTTACAAGTCCTTGGCCGGATGCATCCCCGGAAACCCGCTGGTGCCCATCATGCCCTGTGCCCTCCCAGGCGATACAGGCTCCCGCCACTCCAGCCAGCGCAAGGCCGATGCACCGTTTCCATGGAAAGATCATGCTCATTTCCCCGCCTTTGATGCCATTCCCCGCAGGGCTTTCGCCTGTACCGGGTCCAAGGAATTCACCTCACCGGCCAATGAAGAAATCGCCATGTCCCGATCCGCTCCTGCGGGCAGGGTCTGCACCCAGCCCACCAGTTCATCCCCATAGCGTCCGTAGCCGGAGCTCATCGAACTGCGCCAGGCCTGAGCCCGGACCTTCGGGTCCACCGGAGTGGCATCGGAAGAAAGAGTCTGGAAAATCCGCGCCAGCTTCCGGGGATCAATGGCGAAAGTCTCCCGGCTCGAAACCCAATCCGTCACTTTCTGCGCGCGCTCCTGTGGATTGAGCAAAGCCAGCCCCTGCTCCGGATTCTGCTCGATCAGTTCCCAGGTGAACTGCGTTTTCAGCGCCTCCGGTTCCAGACGCGGAGCGTCCGGAGTCAAGGCCATGAGGGACTGGAGGGTTTCCTCCGCACCCACCGCACCCTCTTCAAAGGCGCTTCTGATCGGCTCCTGCAGTCCTTCTTCCCGAACCTTGCGCTGCTCGCTGTTGGCCATGGTCTGCCGCACCCACAGCGCTTCCATTTCCGGCCCTTCACCCGATCCCTTGCGCAGCTCCTTCAGCAAAGCCTCCCGGCGCTCGAACGGGAGATCCGATTGGATGATCTGATCCTCGGTGAGATTGCTGACCAGTCCCTTCCTCAGCTCTTCAGGATTGTCCATCGCGAGGATGGACTCCAATTCCGTGCAAACCTGTTCCGCGGGCAGACGGTGAAATATATCCCGCAGGATGGCTCCCTGATTGTTGGACTTCGCCCACGTGACCAACTCCCCCAGCCGCTCTTCCGGCCACCCGGATACACCCGTGGCGAGTATCTGGGCTCTCATGGAAGCAGGCAGCTTGTCCCGCATTTCCAGCACCGCCGCCCAATCCCCCTTCCCGGCAGCACCGGAGGCCATCCCCATGACCAATCCGCGCTGCCAGGGTTTGAACGATCCTCCACCAAACGGGTCATCCCCCTTCGGCTCCTCAGGCTCTTTTCCCAACTCCAGTTGGGAGATCACGTCTTCCCGGGAGGCTTCGGAGGCCCACGTCGTCAATGCCGCTTCACTGCTGCCGCCAGACTTGAACCATGCCATCGCGGCACCGGGATCGGCTTCCAACCATTGGAGCAGCCGGACGTCCGCAATCGCCAGCTCCTCCGCATGGTCGAGCCGGTATTCCAAACCCATCTCCTTCGGCACCACCGCCACGGCCTCCAATGCGGCGGCTGCTCGATCGGCCGCAGGTTTCAGCGTCGTCCGCAAAGCGGCGACACGATCCCTATACTGCAAGTAGGACTTGATGCGGCCCCCGGAGTCGTGCTCCCAGATCTTCCGATCCTTCGCGATGAGCCTACCCAGAATCTCCTCCCCACCCGATTGCGCGGCCGGTCGCAACGACCTCGCCGTCTGCCGGGCCGGCTGATCACGGACCGCAACCCATCCGCGGCTTGCCGCGAGTGTGACCACGCCCCAGCCGCACACTCCGGCCAGCACATGCCAACCCACCCATCGGAGCCGTGAAGAATCTGCCGCCATTTCAATCATTACCCTTTTCAAAGGGCACAGCGGTCAAGGTGATTCCATGACTCGATCCGGGACGGGGGGATGCTTCGCCATCCGCCACCCCCAGATCCCCAGCCAGCCCACCGGCAGCAGCCATAGCGGAATGCCGGTGTAGCCCGTGACGCACAGAATTCTCAACGCTCCCTTCTCCGGGACGGGATCAAGCTCACGGAGACTGGAACCGGGCCACATCCGCAAACCGAATTTCCTGCTCGATCCGATCGACCAGTCTCCGGGCACATGAGTGGTGTACGTCATATCGATATGCCCCCAACGGAGGCATCCATATTCCAAGATCATCAGATTGCCGGTCACGGGAGGCCTCAATCCAACAGGACGCGACCACCGGATGACGTGGCATTCCCTCGTGCCAGTCTCCAGCCAAAGAGCCATGAGCCCCACCAACACCACCACGCCCCACCAGAATCGTTTTTGGCGCTGCAAGGGAACAAGATCCCCGGAATGCAAAGAATCGCCCATCTTTGGATAAAAACCACCGATTGATCCGATTTATTTGTGATCTATGATTTTGACCGCGTCATTTCCCCCATGCGGGGATCTACGTGTATCGTGAATGTTACCGAATAGGAATGGCCCCGGTGTCGTTACAATTTTGACAGCCCCCCGCCTCCCATCCAAGCGGTTGGAAAAATTCCGATAGAACGGAATCAATTTAGGGATGGAATTTCTTCGAAAACAGAGCAACAGTTAGGAGTGAAGACTCACGTACTAAACACGATGAGATCGAAGCGAAATCTCACCCGTTTCACCTATGAGCATACCGCCTTCCAAGGATGGCGTCTGTGCCTCAGCCGTGGCGGGACCACGTTCACACGCTACTTCTCCGACAAGCACTACGGAGGCGGACGGAAGGCTCTTGATGCAGCCGAAGCCGCCCTCGAAGGACTGAAAACCTTGTTGGAAGGCTCCAAGAAGGTGAACGGCAAATTGATGCCGTCCACCATCCGCAAAGCCGAAAAACTGCTGATGGAGCACTGAGGTGCTCCATGAACAGTTGCGCGTAGGAGCGGTTTCGCTTTGTTGGAGGCCATGGCTTCCGACAATCCCCCGGTCGTACACTGGTTCAGGCGCGATCTCCGCATGGCGGACAATCGCGCGCTGCACGCTGCGGCGACCGCCGGACTGCCGGTAGTTCCGGTCTTCATTCTCAGCAATTGGAAGCATCGGCACCATTGGACGGGGCCGAAAAGACAGCACTTCCTGTGCCTGTCACTGGGCTCCCTGGCAAAAAACCTGGGAGCCGCAGGCGGGCGTTTGATCATCCGTCAGGGCGATGCCGTGGCGGAGCTGAAGAAGGTGCTCCAGGAGTCCAAGGCGGGAGCTTTGGACTTCAATGAAGACCCCGATCTCTTCGGCCGGGCGATTGAGAACAAGGTGCGGAAACTTTGTGAACAACTCGGTGTCGAGTGCCGCTCGTTCCACGATCATTCGCTTCACGCTCCGGATGAAGTCCTCACCGGCAGCGGCGGTCCTTACCGCGTCTTCACCCCCTATAGCCGGAATTGGACGAACCGCGAAAAGCCGGTTCCCGTGCCAGCGGTGAAGTCCCTGACGACTCCCGCCCGCTTGAAGTCACTCCCCCTTCCCACCGTCAAGGTCTGGGGACTGGAAGAGCCTCACGGGGATTTTGTGGAAGCCGGAGAGCCTGCCGCACGGAAGCGTTTGCAACAAGCCATCGAAGCGAAGATCCGCCCCTACGAAAGCCTGCGGGATCTCCCCGGCGAGGAGGCCACCTCACGCCTCTCCCAGGATCTTCGTCATGGGCTTATTTCCATCCGCACCGTCTATGCGAAGTGCATGGAGGCGATGAAGGACGCCCGCGGTGCCTCGCGCACCGGCATCGAGACCTTCATCAAGGAGCTGGCCTGGCGGGAATTCTACTTCGCCATCCTTCATCACTACCCGGACGTGCTCGATCACGAGTTCAATCCCGACTGGCGTGGCCTGCCTTGGGACGAGCCCGGCGAGCGGTTCGAAGCATGGAAGGAAGGCCGCACCGGTTTCCCGATCGTGGATGCGGGAATGCGCCAGCTCGCGGCCACCGGCTTCATGCACAACCGCGTCCGCATGATCACCGCGATGTTTCTCACCAAGGATCTGCACATCGATTGGAAGCAGGGCGAATCATGGTTCCTCCAGAACCTCATCGATGGCGAGATCGCCTCCAACAACGGCGGCTGGCAATGGTCCGCCGGCACCGGTGCTGATGCAGCCCCCTACTTCCGCATCCAGAATCCGTGGTCGCAAACGAAGCGTTACGATCCAAAGGGAACCTACATCCGCCGGTGGGTGCCGGAATTGAAGCAGGTGCCTGCGGAGAAATTCATGGAGCCTCCGAAGAATGGCCAGCCGATCGCACCGGGCTACCCGCTTCCGATCGTGGACCACCAGACCGAGCGCGACCGTACCTTGGCGATCTTCAAGAAGCACAAGGAGCGGCGCAGCGGAAGGAGTTGAGGCTTCAGCCGAGGAAGGTCTTTAGAGGGGGGCGGAGGCCTTGGAAGTTCGTTCGGTTTCAGGGCTCCTTTATCAGGAAGAAAAACGGAAGGCGGGGCTGACCTTCTTCGTCCTGAAGGGACGACTCATACCAGCCTAGGGTCGCAGACCTTAGGTGGGCGCTTCTCAGATTCTCCGCATGCTGAAGGCATGCCTCATGCAGGGGAAACGTTTCATTCCATCCAAAGGGGGGCGTGACACCTTCTGAAATCTCCGGAGACTCCGCCCCCTCTAAAGACCTTCCTCGGCTGAAGCCTCAACTCCTACTTCCCCGCATCCTTCATCATCTTCTCGGCGAGCTCCTTCAAATCAGCGCCCAAAAGCGCAGTCAGTTCGGCGCTCGTCCGCACATGGAGGAAACGCTGTCCGTTGATAGCTGGTTCCGCTCGATCAAGGATTCCCGGCCGGATCTTCGCCGGGAAATCCCAGATGATTCGGATCAATGTGGGAATGATCCGGATCTCCGGGCAACCCGGTGGCAGATCGGGACGCGAATGAAACAGGTATCTCCAGTTCCGCTTCGCCACCCGCCAGAAACAAAGCCGCCTCGGCACATCCAGAAACACCACCACCTCGGCCTGCGTGAGCACCTGCCCGGAAACGCCATCGATCACCCAAGCATCCGGAGCCACCAACTCCGCAATGCGCCGGGCCTTCTCATCAGCGGGAGTCTTCCTCCAACCGGATTGCCACACGATCGAATCGAGCCCATGACAAGGGATGCCGAGTTCTGCAGCGATGCGCCGGGCAAGCGTCGTCTTGCCCGCACCCGCATTGCCGGTCACGAGGATTCGCATCACTTCCCCGCATCCTTCATCATCTTCTCGGCGAGCGTCTTCAGATCCGCAGCCGGAATCGCAAAGCTCTGGGCACGGTCCGCGCGGGCGATGTTCATTCCCACGCACTTGCCATCCAGATCCAGCAAGGGACCGCCGACGGAATCCTTGCGCCCCAGAATGTCATGCTGGATGACCCGAGGAAAACCGGTGCGGCGGCGGGAATACTCGCCGCTCATCTGGTCATTGCGGCTCTTCTCCTCGTCATACATTTCGCTGCGCACGGCGAGCCGCACATCCACCGTCTCGTCCTTGCCATTGCGGCGGTAAGTGACCTTCACGACGGAGCCGGCCTTCTTGTCCTTGAGAGCGGCGGCGATCTCCTCGCTCTTGGCCACCTTCTTGCCATCGATCGCCACCAGCACATCGCCCTTCTGGATGCCTGCCTCATGAGCTCCGCTGCGGTCGCTCACCGATTCCACTTCGGCCGCCTTCGACTTCTCCTTCATGACCACTCCGAGCGCGGCCCCGCCATTGGCCGGAATCTCGCGGGTCTTCGCGCTGATGATGCCGGGCAGGGCACGGCGGCGCGTCAGGCTGGTGGCTCCATTCGCCACCACCCAGGTCCCTTGCGGTACATCGGTGGCGGAAGAATAGCTCACCGGCTGGAGGCCCTGGGCCTCCACCTTGACCAAAGCCACATCCCACACCGGATCCACGGAGACGACCCGGCCTTCATACTTGGCCGTATCAATGATGACCCCCAGTGAGCTGACGCCCTGGATCTCGCTCGCCTTCGTCAAAATATAGCCATCCGCGGAAATCACGGTGCCGTAGGCGATGTCCTTGCGACCATCCCGCATCACCGCGCTCCCGGTCTGGAGTGCCTGGCGCGCAGGCTCGAAAGCCGCGACAACGACATCCCCGTTCTTCCGCAGGTCCGTCTCCAGATTCTGGGCGGCGTGCAGGACGGGAACCACGGCACCGAGGCCGAGCATGAGGGAAATGAGCTTAACGTTCACCGAGTCTGAGGACGAGGGTTTCAGGCTTGCCGTTGCGGAGCATCTCCAGCGCCAGCTTGTCTCCGGCGGCCATTTCCTTGAGCATGGACTGGAGATCGTCGCGGGTGGCGAGCGGCTTGCCGTTGAGTTTCAAAATCACGTCGCCTTCCACGATGCCCGCCTTCTCCGCCGGGCTTTCACGACCGACCTTGGAAATGCGCACCCCGCCCTCCGCACGGGCCTCGGTGGCGAGCCCGAGGAAGCCCTTGCCCTTTTCAGGGGCTTTGGCGAAGGGGCCTTCACCGACGAAATTGCCTCCGAGCATTTCATCCCAATGGGCGAGGAACTCCTTGGTCGGCACGTGCATGTTCTGGGCCAGCACCTCCCCCACGCGGGAGTGGATGCCGATGAGGCGGCCCTGCATGTCAAAGAGCGGACCACCGGAATCACCGCCGATGAGCGTGCAGTCCGATTGAATGGTGGCATCCGCCGTACGGACGAGACGCCCGAGTCGGACCACGGAACCACGGTCCTTGTCGAAGCCGCCGGAGTGGCCGAGCGCGAACACCCAGTCGCCGAGGCGCGTGGAGTCATCCCGGTCGATCTCCACATGCGGATAGGTGCCCTTTTCGGTGATCTTCACCATCGCGCAGTCCGTGGTGGAAACCAGCCCGAGGGACTCCGCCTTGAGGCGTTTCCCGTCCTCCAGCACCACCGTCATTTCCTTGTTGGTGCCGCCCGCCACGTGGGCGGCGGTGAGCACCAGCCCATCCGCCGAGACGATCACACCGCTGCCACTGCCCTCGTCCATCTCGATGCAGACGGTGGCTTCGCGGGCCTTCGGCAGGGCGGCCGCCAGCGCTTTCTGGATCGCATCCAGATCCTTGCGGCTGTCCGGGGCCTTCTTGTCATTGAAATAAGGCCGGTCCGGCGCGGCGATGGCCACGAGTGACAGACAGGCAAGCAGGGAGAGCGGACGGATCATGGAGGAGCGGGAGTTCATACTATCGCGGCTGCCCCGATCCCGCAACCGTCCCGATGAGGGAGCGCAAAGGTCATCTCCGTCGGTAAATGGCCACCCATTCGCGCCCCTCCCGGCCCGGGTAGGCCCTTTCCGGCACCCAGCCGTCGATCCGGTCGAACCACGGGGCCAGCAGCCCGTCGATCTCCGCGATGGAGGCATTGAAAGGTGGGCCGCAATCCGCCTCCCCGGGATCATTCGGAGTCAGGTAGAAAACGCCGCACAACCACCCGCCGGACCGCACCAGCCCGCCAGCCGCCTCCGCATAGCGGGGACGATCGGACGGATCGATGGCACAAAAGCACGTATGCTCCCACCATCCCGTGAACCCTTCCGCCGGCCACCACGCGCGATCGAAGAGATCCGCGAGCAAATAGCGCTCGGTCCCCACGGATGGGAATTTCCGCGCGCCCTCGACCGCCGATTCCGAGAGATCCAGCCCCAGCACCGGCACGCCCGTGGCCGCGATCGCCCGCACGTCATGTCCGAAGCCACATCCCGGCGCGAGCACCGTCCCCCCGCCCCAAGGCGGCGTGGCGGACCAGCGCTCCATCAGCTCGATCAGCGGTGGAGCGGCCTCGCCCTTGTCCCAAGGAGTATCCTGTTCGCGGTAGCGGGCTTCCCAATCGGTCATGGTCTACAGAGAGCCCCGGAAGCCGCCCGAAGCAAGCCTTCGTCCCTGGGTCGAACCGACATTCAAAAAGGACGATGGGTGCCTCTGATTTGGAGTGCGGCGAGGCATCGCCGCTTTGTGCGGAGGCGAGACATCGCCGGGGGCAACCCCTGCATTCGCCGATCCGCTCCCTCGTTCCTGAATGACCTCCTCCCGGGTTCCGCCTCCTCGTTCATGGTTCCGCTGCAAATCCCGTCGATTCTCTCCGGCACCCAAAGCGGCGATGCCTCGCCGCACTCCAAATCAAGAGCCCTCTCAAGGAGCCGTCGCCTGCACGGAGTAGGCACCGATGGCACCGTAGTCGCTGTAGCCGGGATCGGAAGGATCGCCGATACCATCGACATCCACGCGATACGTTCCTGCCGCCAGCGTGCCGGTCCATGTCACAACGCCGCCGGTGTCCGTCCAGCCACTGCTGGAAGGCACCGCAATGTTACCAGAAGCATCGTAGATCTTCATTCCCGGTGCCAGCGAGTAGGAGCCATCCTGATCCGCATCCAGCGTGATGGTCACCGCCTGGGTCGCGCCAAGCACCAACCGGTAGCTGTCCACATCCGTGCGGGAGGTGATGATCCCCGTCATCGTCGGAGTGTCCCCCGCCGATTGGAGCGGCAGGTCCGCGGCTGTATTCAGCGTGTTTCCCGCTTCATCCGCGACCACCGGCAGATAATTACCGATCAGCGCCAGATCATCCTCGTGGTTGGTGGCACCTGCATAGTCACCGATCGAGAACTGACGGTAGAACTTGTAGTACGGAGTGCCCATCCATGGGCCCCACGAAAAACGCGCGCCCTGATGGCCATCGTAGTATTCCTGCGTGCCCTTGCCATCGTGGTTCAGGCCGAGGTTGTGACCCAACTCGTGGATGGCGATCGTCCCGTAGGAGTCGATCGTGTAATCGCCCGTCGTGAATGCCAGTGCCGGTTGGTAGGTCGGCTGGCCGAAGACGCCCACATAGCCCACGCCCGCAGCGCTGGAATTGAACTTCGAGGGCTCGGAGTTGAAAAGGCACCACGTGCGGTTTCCGGCCGGAGTGGAGTCGAACACCGTCTTGTCCGTCGTGACATTCACATCAAAGGCCCGGTAGGCTTCCGCCACCGTGATCCAGATGTCATGGCAACCCTGGTCCCCGAACTTCGAGTAAACCGATGCCGTGGTGATCGGAGCATTCGTCTTGTTCCAAGCCGTTCCGGTAAGGGTCGCGCCATTCAGTTCCAGGTAGATCACCTTGGTGGCCCCCGGTCTGCTCTGCAGCGCAGGCACGGGCGAGGGCGTGGACACCACCGGTGCCGCACCGGCGATCTTCACCTCTGCAGCGGGAGCCGTGATCATGGCGGGCAGCTTGGAAAACTGGACCGAGAACGCCTCTTCCGGTTCGGTGAACCCGTCCCCGAGAACCGTCACGGGAATGGTGAAGGTCCCTTGGCCGGCCGCCAGCTTCACCGTTCCGGAAGCCGTGGTGAAATCCTTTCCGGCGGTGGCCGTGCCACCACTGAGCGCCCATGAAAAGGTCACGGCCTCCTGGACCGGTGGCGAAACCGTGAACGGCACGCTGTAGGCGGCCTTCTGCTTGGCCACGTCCCCGACCGGCTCCTGGAGCACTGGCGGCGAGGTCGGAGTCACGGTGGAGCTCCACTCGTCATCGAGAATGGTGCCGATGCCTTCCGCCTTGCCAAGAGTGGCGTTCGTCGGGCTGGAAAGGACCACCTTGAAGGTCTCATCGCCCTCGTTCGCACGATCCGGCACGGTGGTCACGGAGATCGTTCCCTGGGTCTTGCCCTTCGCCAGGGTGAGTTTGCCACTCGCCTTCTTGAAATCGGTACCGCTGGTGGCGGACTCGCCCACCAACGTCCACTGCACGGTGATCGCCGTCTTGCCCGAACCGGACGCCACACCGCTGATCACGGGAAACTGCATCACGTTCCCCTTCGTCTGGCCTTCCGCCATGCGGACATCGCCCACGGAGATCACCGCCTCTCCCGCTGTCACCACCGGAGGAGTCACCTGTGTGGGAGGCACCGCCGCCGCTGGAGCGAGGGCTTCTTCCGGAGTCAGCATCCCATCCGGCCGATGCGCATCGAATGAGCAGATCAGATTCTCCACCGGCATGCGGCGCACGATCAACTCCTGCTCACCGGCCGCCTTGCTGAGCCGATAGACACCCGCATCCTCGCGATAGCGGATGTAGCCCTGGAACGCGCCATCGCGATCCAGATTGCCAAAAAATTCGCCCGTCGATTGGCCGGACTCTTCGTCGGTCCCCAGATCAAGACGCACCGAGCGGCTGCCATCTTCGCGAAGGACATTCATCGTCACCTCACCTGAAATCGGAGCGATCCCCTTGCCCAGGTCGAGTGAAACCTGCTGCCCAGGTTGCCATACGGCGACTCCTTGGCCACCCGTCACCGGAGAGGCAGACACCGTACGCTGAACGGGTAGACGATCTCCCTCACGGGCGGCCTCGGCCTTCCATAGCGGTCCGTTCCGCCAGCTAGTCTCCGACTCCTCCGCCGAAGCAGAGCCTCGTTCGCGAACCGGACGCGCAGGAGCCTCGCCGGGCGCGGGCATCGCCGAGCTCTCATTCCGGGAGGAACCGGCAGACCGTCCATCCGATAGGACGGACTGCGGAGCAACCGGAGAATCCGGCTCACGCGTGAATTGCCAGACCGCCAGACCTGCGCCCGCAAGGACCACAAGACCGGACAGCCAGACACGAAAGTGACTGGAGAGTTTCATAGTGGGACAGCACAACCGAGGAAGGAACCATGGCATCGGAATCGGATGGGGAATCCGTCGGGGACCTATGCCACGGAAAAGCAAACCATCATAGATCCCGTAAATCAAGTCGGTTAGAAATGTTTTACATATCGCTTGAGTGGCCGTTTTTGCTCCTAACAGCCATTCTTCACCTTGTTAGCCGCCCTTCAAATCCAGCCCGATAAATTGCAACCAATTTCCCAATGATCCTTGCGTGATCGAGCCCGGCTGCCATCCTCCGCGCACCATGGCCTACCTGGACGACGACTTTCTCCTTCACTCTCCCACCGCCCGCCGCCTCTTCCATGAAGTGGCGAAGGACCAGCCGATCCTCGACTACCATTGCCACCTCTCGCCGCAGGAAATCGCCACCGACCACCGTTGGGAAAACCTCGCGGACATCTGGCTGGGCGGTGACCACTACAAGTGGCGGCTGCTGCGCGCCAACGGCATCGATGAGGAACTGATCACCGGCGATGCCTCCCCGCGCGAAAAGTTCCAGGCTTGGGCCGAGACCGTGCCCTACACCCTGCGCAACCCGATCCACCACTGGACGCACCTCGAGCTGCGCCGCTACTTCGGCATCGAGACCATTCTCTCCCCGGCCACCGCGGATGAGATCTGGGACAAGGCCAATGCCCGCCTCGCCGAGGCGGATTTCTCCACCCGCGGCATCCTGAAGAAATTCGATGTCCGCATGGTCGGCACCACCGATGATCCGGCGGACACTCTGGAGCATCACGAGGCCATCGCCGCCTCCGGCCTCTCCACCAAGGTCCTGCCCACCTTCCGCCCGGACAAGGTCTTCCAGGTCGATCGCCCCGAGTTCTTCAACTCCTGGATCAGCCGCCTCGAAGGCACCGCCGATGCGGACATCGCCACCTTCTCCGATCTCCTCGCCGCGCTCCAGAAGCGCCACGATGACTTCCACGCCGCGGGCGCACGCCTCTCCGATCATGGCCTCGACCGCTGCCCCGCCCTCGCCTGCTCCGATACGAAAGCCTCGCTCGTCTTCGACAAGGCCCGCACCGGCAAGCCCGTCACCGCGGAGGAGAAGGAAAAGTTCTCGTTCTACCTGATGGTCTTCTTCGGCCAGCTCGATGCCGCCCGTGGGTGGACCAAGCAGCTCCACCTCGGTCCCTTCCGCAATACGAACTCCGCCATGGCCTCCCGCCTCGGCCCGGACAGCGGCTTCGACACCATCGGCGATACCCGCCAGGGCTCAGCCCTCGTCACCTACCTCGATGCGCTTGCTTCACAAGGTGCCCTGCCGAAGGTCGTCCTCTACAACATCAATCCGTCCGACAACTACCTCTTCGCCGCTCTAACAGGTGCCTTCCAGGACGGCACCGTGCCGGGCAAGATCCAGTTCGGCTCCGGCTGGTGGTTCGCGGACCAGAAGAACGGCATGGAGCTCCAGCTCGATGCGCTCTCCTCCACCGGCCTGCTCTCGCGCTTCGTCGGCATGCTCACGGACTCGCGTTCCTTCCTGTCCTTCCCGCGCCACGAATACTTCCGCCGCATCCTCTGCAATCTCATCGGCAGCGAGGCCGACCGTGGCGAACTCCCGGACGATTTCGCAGCCCTCTCCGGCCTCATCCGCGATGTCTGCTTCGGCAATGCCAACCGGCATTTCGATCTGCACGTCTGAGGAGTCGAGCTTTCAGGCGAGGAAGGTCTTCCCGGGGGCGGAGGCTCCGGAGCCGTCGACATGAAGGACCATCCTTCTCTCCAGCCCGACAGGGCGGCGCGCCGATGCGTCGTCCCTCCGGGACTTCATTCTGATCGCTCGTCCTTCCCGGGGGCTTGCGCACCCCGGCTGGAAGAGCGCCGCCCCTAACGGGGCAGGAATAAGATCTGCACCTCTGAGGAGTCGAGCCTTCAGGCGAGGAAGGTCTTCCCGGGGGGGCGGAGTCTCAAGAGCCGCTCAGATCCGAGACGAAGACGAACGACATGGAGGAACCCCCGATCCCAGAAAACCCCTTCTTTCATCTGCGTTTTTCACGTCCATCTGCGGTTCAAATTCTTCCTTCCGCTTTCAACGTTCGCTTTTCCAAACAACCTCGGAACCGGGGACGCCTCCCACCACGGAACGGCTCAAACGGATTGGAGAAGACTCTCCTCAAATCCGTTGAATCCGTGTAATCCGTGGTCTTGTTTGCCCGATCCCATTCACCATGACCACGCCCGCCTTCAAAGACCACTTCTCCACGGACTCGGCGGGCTATGCGGCCCACCGTCCCACCTATCCCCCCGCATTGGTCGATGCACTCGCCGCCATCGCACCCGGCCATGATCTCGCGGTCGACTGCGCCTGCGGCTCCGGCCAATTGACCACCCTGCTCGCTGCCCGTTTCCAAAACGTGACCGGCACCGATGCGAGTGCCACCCAGATCGCCTCGGCCACGCCGCACGAGCGCATCACCTACCGCACCGCGCTCGCCGAGGAAACCGGCCTGCCGGATCACAGCGCGGATCTCATCACCGTCGCCCAAGCCGCCCATTGGCTGGATCTCGACAAGTTCTATACCGAGGTCCGCCGCATCGCGCGCGCCGATGCCGTCATCGCCCTCATCACCTACGGCAAGCTCCACATCGATGCCGCCGTGGATGCCGTGATCGATGAATTCTACGATGGCACCATCGGCTCCTACTGGCCGCCCGAGCGCCGCCTGGTCGAGTCCGGCTACCGCACGCTGGACTTCCCCTTTGATGAAACCAGCGTGCCGCCGCTCGCCATCCAGCTCCACTGGCGCTTCGAGGATCTCATCGCCTATCTCGGCACCTGGTCCGCCGTGAAAGCCGCGGAAAAAGAGCTCGGCCCGGACGTGATGCCCACCTTTGCGGAAAAGCTCCGCCCGCATTGGGGCGATCCCGATACCCTGCGCCTCGTCCGCTGGCCGCTCTCCCTGCGGGTCGGCCACGTCCGCCCATCCTGACGAAAGATCCACTTCCCCGGCCCCGAATACACTCCCCACATGATCAAACCCATTGCCCTCACCCTCCTTCTCGCGGCCTCGCTTTCCGCCGCTCCCATCCCGGTCTATCTGGGCACCCAGACCGGCCCGAAGGGAAAGAGCGAGGGCATCTACACCACCACCTTCGATCCGGACAACGGCAGCTTCGGCCCCGTGACCCTCGCCGCGAAGTATTCCCAGCCCGGCTTCCTCGCCCTCCACCCCGGCAAGCCCCTCCTCTACTGCACCGGCACGCCCCTCACCCCGTTCGAGGACAACACCGACTCCGTCGCCGCCTTCCGCATCGAGTCCGATGGCAAGCTCACCTTCCTCAAGGAGCTCTCCACCGGCGGCCGCGGAGCCTGCCACCTCGCGCTCGATGGCACCGCCCGCACCATCGCCGTCGCGAACTACGGTGATGGTCGTATTTCCACCCTTCATCTGGATGCGGAAGGACTGCCGGAAAGCATCGCCTCCGTCATCACCAACACCGGCACCGGCCCGAACAAGGTCCGCCAGGACAAGCCCCACGCCCACGGCGTCTACTTCACCAAGGCCAACAACCGCCTCTACATCCCGGACCTCGGCCTCGACAAGGTCTGGAACCACGCCTTCGACGCCACCACCTCCAAGCTCGGCGAGCCCACCTTCACCGCCAGCGAGCCCGGAGCCGGACCGCGCCACATGACCTTCACCGCGGACGAGCGCCACGCCTACGTCATCAACGAACTCACCAACACCATCACCGTCTGCCGCAACGACGCGGGCAAGCTCGAGCCCATCCAACAGATCCCCACCCTGCCAGATGGCTGGAGCGGTGAAAACACCACCGCCGAGATCGAGATCTCCCCGGACGGCCGCTTCATCTATGGCTCGAACCGTGGCCACGACTCCATCGCCGTCTTCTCGCGGGACACGGACAGCGGCAGGCTCACCCTCGTCCAGCACGCTCCCTGCGGCGGCAAGCTCCCACGCCACTTCAAGATCGCACCCGGTGGCAAATGGCTCCTCTGCGCCCACCAGGCTGGCAACACCGTCACCGCTCTCCCGCTGGACCCGGCCACCGGCAAACTCGGAACTCCCGGCACGCCAATCGCTTGCCCCAATCCGATCTGCATCCTCTTCGCCATGGGGCGAAAATAATTCCAGAAACCGCTTGCGTTTTTCCGCAAACTCACCATTTTTGCGGCCCGCCGCAAGCGGATTACCAACGCCTCGTTAGCTCAGTTGGTAGAGCAGTTGACTCTTAATCAATTGGTCCTAGGTTCGAGTCCTAGACGGGGTACCACTTTCAGAATAAAGGGCTTAGAAGCAATTCTAAGCCCTTTGTTTTTTGCCCTTGTTCTGCTGTAGCCACTCTACAAAAAACCGCCACGCCCGGTGGGGAGCGTGGCGGTGGGAGGGACATGACGATGGGAGGAATGCTCCCGGCTCGTCACGGCTGGACATCAATCACCATAGCCTTCTTCAAGAGGCAGGACCGGCTCGCCGCTCATGTTCTTCATGAGCGCCTTGAACTGATCGACGAGGAACAACGGCTTGCCCGCCTCCTTGGCGAGGGCATCGAGGCGCTTCTGCATCTCGATCACCTTCTCCGGCTGGCTGGCGGCGAGGTTGTTCTGCTCGTAGGGGTCCTTCGACAGATCGTAGAGATCGACGCTGGAGGGCAGCATCGTCCGCCAGATCAGTTTCATGTTCCCCACGCGGATGGCACCACGGAAGGGCTCCACGTTGTAGACGATCTCCGTGCGTGGCGATGGGCTGCCGGAGGCGATCGTGCTCCAGACATCCACGCCGTCCAGCGGCTTGCACTTCGCGGTGGAGGCACCTGCGAGGGTGGCCAGCGTGGGATAGAGGTCCACCGCATGGATCATGCCATCCACGGCCTGCGGCTTGATCTTGCCCGGCCAGTTGGCGAAGGCGCAGACGCGGTTGCCACCTTCGAACAAGGTGCCCTTGCCATCGCGGTAGGGACCATTGTCGCAGGGGATCTTCACCTTGGACATGTCGGCCATGACTCCGGCGAACATGGCGCTCTTCGTGCCGCCGTTGTCGCTATGGAACAGGATCAGGGTATTGCCACGCAGGCCCTTCTTCTCAAGCGCGGCCACCACCTTGCCGATCTCATCATCCAGGCAGGAGATCATCCCGGCGTAGGTGCGGCGGGTGGGATCGGCGATGTCCTTGTAGCGGTCGATGTAGTCCTTCGGCGCCTGGTAGGGGGTGTGGGGCGCGTTGAAGGTGAGGTAGAGGTAGAACGGCTTGTCGGTGCTCTGCTGGTTGATGTACTTCACCGCATCCCCGCCGAGGAGCTGGGTGGTGTAGCCCTTTTCACGGACCGGCTTGTTATCGCGGTACCAGTCGAGGACGCCGTGCTCCTCATGGGTGAAGTAATCGAGTTCACCGATCATCGCGCCATACTGGTAGTCGAAGCCGCGCTGGCGGGGCCAATACTTCTTGTCCGCGTGGCCGAGGTGCCACTTGCCGATGATGGCCGTCTTGTAGCCAGCCTCCTTGAGGCACTGGGGCATGAGCCACTCGGTGGTATCAAGGCCATAGGCCGAGACGGAGGGAATCACCGCGGTCTGGAGACCGTAGCGGAATGGATAGCGGCCGGTCATCAGCGCGGCGCGGGTGGGCGTGCACATCGGCTGCACGTAGAACTGTGAGAGCTTCGCGCCTTCAGCGGCGAGCTTGTCCAGATTCGGAGTCTTGATGTCCTTGCAGCCGTTGAATCCGACATCGTTCCAACCGAGGTCATCGGCGACGATGTGGACGATATTCGGCTTCTCCGCTGCCGGAGCCACCGGCGCGAGGCCGATGGCAAGCAGCACGGCGGAGAGGGCCGTGAACAGGAGGTGGTGTTTCATGGATCGATTGGGGATGGGGTTCGTTCGTGCGTTACAGAGTGGTGTGGCGGAGGTTCTCCTTGAGGATGCGGCGGACTTCCGCGATCGCCTGCGGGTTCTGATGGGCTCCATGTCCGGATGGGACGACCAGCTCGGACCGCGCGCCATCGAGGTGGGAACTCCAGTAAGGAACCACGCCATCGCTGGCCCGGGCTCCATTCCCCTTCCCACGATCGCCCACGATGGTGTGGTAGGGGATGCCCGGCGTGATCGGGATGGTGTTGATGGCCTTCACCATCTTGTTGTTCGGAGAAAGCGTATCGATGCTGTTCGGGATCTGCTTGATCTGGAGATCACCGGGCTCCCAGGTCATCACACTGCTGACTTCCTTCCCGACTTCCAGCAATGTGGTGGGAGCCTTGACGAGTCTCGATCCGAGGCGGCCGATCCAGTTCGTGGCGAGATCGCTGCCACGCAGCGGAGCGGCGATGAAGATCACGCGGCCCACATCCGGGCGGTGCTTGAAGATGAGGGACTCCTCCAGCAGGCGCTTGTTGTGCGGAGAGAACTTCGACTCCTGCGGGGAAGACTTGAAGATCCCCTTCCACAGCTTGTCACCGGTGTCCGTGATCAGCAGCCGGCTGATGCAGCCGCCCATGCTGTGACCGATCACCACCATCGGCTTCTTCACCGGATAGCGCTTTTCGATCGCATCCAGTTTCTCCCTCAGGATGGCGGCGGAGTAGGGATAGGGATAGCCACTCGGATAGGTGTAGAACCAGAACTGGTAATGCTTCCGGATCTCCGGATCTCCACGCAGGGTATTGATGAGCGGTGTCCAGGTGGCCTGCGAATCCTTCAGGCCATGGATGCAGAGCACGACGGTCTTGTTCGGATCGTAGGGCTGGAGGCTGATGACCTTCGCGGTCTCCGCATACTCCGCAGGGCGGAATACCCGCATGAGCTCCAGCTTCTGCGGATCATTGGCCGCCAGCATGACGGCGAGCGGCACCGTGTAATCGGCGGCCAGCGGGAATGTATGCCCGAGTGCCTGGACCGTATCCGTGGCCAGGGGGTCTTCGAATCCAATCTCGCAGCGGTTCCCCTTGAAGCGGGCGATGGCCGTGACCCCGTAGTAGACCCGCTGCATGGTGAAGTTCCGTGCGGCGTCCTGATTGTCCCCTTTACCCACGGCCACCGCAGGCGCTCCCAATCCATCACGGGTGGTACGCTCCTTCACGTAGCTCCCGCCCAGATCGAACTGGTCCGCAGGAGTGAAATCGTAGAGAGCGGGTTTCCAGTTGGGCCTCGGGTCCGGCTTGGCCGCCAGCTCGAATCCTCCGGGAATGGCCATCGGCTGGTTCCATGGATCGAGCTTCGCCTCACGGATCGTCGAGAGGATGCGGGCCACGGCGAAATTGTAGTCGCTCCTGGTGCGCTCATCGCCGGGATTCCGGGCGAGAATCTCCGATGCGGCCTTGGCCGAGGCCACGTAGTTCCCGAGTGCCGCCACGGGGTCCTTGCGAACCACGTTTGCGGCATTGGTGATGTTCGACTCGATGACCGAGAAGGTGTCATCCACCACGGCGACCCGCTTGAAGACGGGCGCGATCTCGCGGACCTCCGAATAAGACGTGCAGCCCGGAAGCACGATGGGAACGGCGAGGAACAAGCAGAAGCGGGCGAGGCGCTGGCGCGTTTTCATATCCATGAGGGGGTTTCGTCAGCTCCACCGGTGGCGGTGGAGGAGCTCGGGCCGCCCACGACCCGGAGGATCGCGGAGACCACATCCAAGCCGGAGTCCGACTTGTGAAAGTAACCGGCACATCCCGTGGTCTCCGCGTGGTGGCGGACCTCGGGAGCATCATGGGCGGTGATGAAGACGACTGGTGTGCGATCCCCCTCCCGGACCAGCTTCTCGTGCAATTCCAATCCGGAGATGCCTTCCAGCTGGATATCGAGAAGGATGCAATCGAAGCGCGGCCTGTCCGGATCCGCGAGAAACTGCTCGGCCGAGGTATAGGCCTTCGACTCGAAGCTTACGGCGCGCAAAAGCCTGCCCATCGAACGGCAGAGACTTTCGTCATCGTCAATGATCGCGATCTGGATGTGATTGGGTCCGGCCATCCGCTTGGTGGCACGCTAGGACTCCGCACGCTTTTCCCACAACTGCCCTTAGGGGAAGGTCCGCTCCCCGGCCACTTCCGGAGAATTCCAAGCCCCAACGGGGCGGCATGGGATAGCCCAAGGCAACGCCTTGGGTTGCAGGTGGGAAAAGGACCAAGCCCCGAAGGGGCGGAATGTCGGGGTGGCAAGCGCCCCTTTTCATTCCGCCCTTACAGGGCTCGTTACGATAGACCTCACTCCCCGGGGCGTTGCCCCGGGCTATCCCATGACGCCCCTTCAGGGCTGCTCTGAATGTCGATTCAGCCTGGGGTCGCAGACCCTAGGTTGGGCGCTTCTCAGATTCTCCGAATGCTGAAGGCATGCCCCATGGAGGGGACGTTTCATTCCATCCGAAGGGGGGCGTGACACCTTCTGAAATCTCTGGAGACTCCGCCCCCCTCTGAAGACCCTCCTCGCCTGAAGGCTCGACTCCTCAGACGTGCAGATCTTATTCCAGCCCCGTTTGGGGCGGCGCTCTTCCAGCCGGGGTGCGCAAGCCCCCGGAAAGGACGGGCGATCAGAATGAAGTCCCGGAGGGACGACGCAGCGGAGGCTGGATGATGCGTCCTGGCGGAAGATTCACCCGCGTTGGAAGAGTTCCGTTCGATTCCAAATAGCTGCCTCGATTGATTGAGGTCGATGAGCGTAGGTAGCGTCGTCCCATCCGGGACTTGGGAATATCCGGATATCGTTCTCCGGGGGCTTGCGCACCCCGGCTGGAAGAGCGCCGCCCTGCCGGACTGAAGAGAAGCCCAGGGGTTTCGTTACACCCTCTCAGACTTCATCCGTTGCCTCCAGCCACAGCCGGGTCAACTCCGCCACCGATTGCAAACCCAGCTTGGAGGTGATGGCGGTGCGGTGCAGCTTCACCGTCCGTTCATGGATGCCGAGCTCTGCGGCGATCTCCTTGTTCATGAGCCCACGCACCACATGGGACATGACCTCCCGCTCCCGGTCGGAGAGCTTCGAGAGCCTGTCCCGCATTTCCTGACGGTGTCGCAGGAGGTCCTGCTCCGCGGCATCCCGGGCCAGCGCCCGGTTGACCGCATCGATCAGCCTCTCCTTGGGAGCGTCCTTCTCCAGAAAGTCCACGGCTCCATGGCGCATGGCCGTGACCGTGCTCGGGATATCCCCCATTCCTGTTAGGAAAACCACCGGCAGGACATATCCCTCCCGCTTCATCGCCTCCTGGAGCTCCAGACCGCTCATGCCTGGCATCTGGAGATCGGAGACCACGCACCCGCGCGCGTCGCCCGGGAGGCGCTCCAGGAAATCCCCCGCCGAGGTGAATGCCTTTACCTGGAATCCGCTCGCGCGGAACAGCCGGGTGGCGGAGAGCAGAAATGAATCGTCATCATCAATGACGTGGACCGTCGGCCTCGACATGGTGGCAGTCGATTCAACCTTTCCGGCCCCACGGCCACCAGCATTTTCGAGTCCGCCGTACATCGGTTCAAACAGGAAGGGTAAAGCGGACCGATGCCCCGCCGGGTCCGGACTCCGCGGTAATCACGCCGTCGTGCGCCTCCACGATCGTGCGGCAGATGGGAAGCCCCATGCCCATGCCATTCGGCTTCGTGGTGAAGAAGGGATCGAAAACCTGGGGCAGCACCTTCTCCTCGATCCCGGGACCGGTGTCTTCGACCCTCACCTCGACAAGACCCGGCTCGCCATGCCTGGCCGAGATCGTCACCCGCCGCTCTTCCCGCCCCATCCCGGCGAGGGCATCCATCCCGTTGATGACCAGATTGATCAGCACCTGCTGGAGATGGACGCGGTCCCCCCGCACCGGTGGCAGGTCCTCCGGTGCCACCACCATCACCCTGACACCGCGGACCGAAGCCTCCGCCCGGATCAATACACCCACCTCGTCCAACAGCTCCTTCAACGCCACCGGCCGGATCTCGATGTCCTTCCGCTTCAACAGAGCCCTCAGCCTTTCGATCACTCCTCCCGCCCTCTTGTCGTCCTTCTCGATGTCATGGAGAATCGCCCTCAGTTCTTCCAAGTCGGGTTCCGGAGTCTTCAGGAACAAAGCCGCCGCCTCCGCATTGCGGAGAATCGCTCCGAGCGGCTGGTTCAGCTCGTGCGCCAGCGCCGCCGCCAGTTGTCCCATCATGGAGATGCGTCCGGCATGGGCGAGTTGACCGCGTATCTGAGCCAGTTCGGTCTCGGATCTGCGCCGCTCCGTCTCATCAAGGAGGACTCCTCGCATTTTCGTCATCTTGCCATCGCATCCGATGACCCCGCGGCCACGGGCCGAGATCCAGCGCATGCCGCCATCTCCAAGCATCACACGGTACTCGCGTTCATAGTCAGAGCCGCCCTCGATCGCCACGCGGAGCGCTTCCGCCACGCCTTCACGGTCGTCCGGATGGAGCGTGGCGAAAAAGGTGTTCAGATCGATTTCCTCTGAAACTCCGACTCCGAAAAGTTCCCGCGAAGTCTCACTCGCCCAGATCTTTCCGCCGGGGATATCCAATTCCCAAAACCCAAGTGAGGCGGCCCGCCCCGCCAGATCCATCCTGCGCTGGCTCTCCTGCAGTTCTCTGGCCAGATCGGACGCCCGCAAGACATCATCTGCCAGCTCCAATCCCATCGCGCAGATCACGCAGATGAATGGGAAAGTGACCATGTATGGCATCTCGACAAACCCCTTATCCACGAGAATGGCCAGAGTCCTGTTCAAAAACAAAAAGGCGACCATGCTGCCCCCCACGATGAGGGCCCGGCGTTTCCCGCCTCTCTTCCAGAGCCGTCTGGAGGTATCCAGGATGAACAAAATCACCAGGAGCAGGCCGAGGATCGCCACACCGTCCCAGGCACCGTTGACAATGGTGGGGATCGTCCACTCCACGCATCCGAATGACTCCTTCCGACGCAGATCCACGGCATAACGGATCACCGGCGTATGGGATGCCAGGCTCACCACATGGGCCGCCGCATTGAGCAAGACTCCTGAGACCCCCAACCACATCGGCCCGGGGCCCAGGAAGGTTCTGACGAATCCCACGAGGGACGCCAGTGCCAGCGCGATGGGAATGCCGCTCAAGCGGAGGATCGCATTGTAGCGCGCCAGATCATCCGTCAGCATCAACATCAACTCCAATACGCTGATCATCGCAATGCCGAGCGCCGCGCATGAAAACAGGAGATGGGGTGCACGCCGGCCATCCCCAAAGGCCATCCGCAGATTGATCAGCGCAAGGGTCACGCTCACGGCCGTCATCATGGGCCAGATGACGGTGATCCAGTTCACCCCCATTGTCCCCGGTTCGGAAGCGATGACCCACGGACCGTTCATACAGGGAGAGTGAATCCGAAGGAGGAACCATCCGCTCCAGACTTCGCGGTAATTACGCCGCCGTGCGCCTCCACGATCGTGCGGCAGATCGAGAGCCCCATGCCCATGCCGTCCGGCTTGGTGGTGAAAAACGGATCGAACACCTGCCGCAGCTCCTCCTGACCGATTCCCGGCCCCGTGTCCTTCACGATCACATCGACAAACCCGGCTTCTCCCCGGCGGGCATGGATCATCACGCGCCGGTCGGATTGATTCGCTCCAACAATGGCGTCCATGGCATTGATCACCAGATTGATCAGCACCTGCTGGAGGTGCACCCGGTCTCCATGCACGAACGGCAGGTCTCCGGCGGCCACCACCTCCAACCGCACACTCCGGGCCGAAGCCTCTGCCCGGATGAGTGCCTCCACTTCTTCCAGAAGTTCCTTCAGCGCCACCGGGCGGATCTCGATATCCTTCCGTTTCAAAAGGGCTCTCAGCCTCTCGATGACACCGCTCGCCCGCTTGTCGTCCTTTTCAATGTCATGGATGATCGCCTTCAGCTCCCGCAGGTCCGGCTCCGGCGCTTGCAGGAACAAACCCGCCGCCTCCGCATTCCGCAGGATGGCTCCGAGCGGTTGGTTCAGCTCGTGGGCCAGTGCCGCCGCCAGCTGCCCCATCATGGACACACGCCCGGCGTGCGCCAGCTGACCACGGACGTGCGCGAGCTCGGTCTCGGACATGCGTCTCCCGGTTTCATCCAGGAGCACGCCCCGCATTTTCCTGGCTTTGCCGTCGCTGCCAGCCACGACCCTGCCACGCGCGGTGATCCAACGCACCGTTCCATCCTCCGGCAGAATCCGGTATTCACGCTCGTAGTCGTGGCCTCCGGCGATGGCATCGCGAATCGCCGCCTCCACACCCTCCCGGTCATCCTGGTGCAGGGTGGTGAAAAACGTCGTGAGATTCACCGGCTGGTCCGGGCCGATGCCAAAGAGTGATCTCGAAGTCTCATTCGCCCAGATTTCACCCGTGGAGATATCCAGCTCCCAGAATCCCAGCGAAGCTGCCCGCCCCGCCAGATCCATGCGCCGCTGGCTCTCATAGAGCTCCCGGGCGAGATCGGATGCGCGCAGCACATCATCCGCCAGCTCCAATCCCATGGCTGCAATCACGCCGAGGAAAGCAAAGCTCACCAGATACGGAGTCTCCACCATCCCCTTCTCCACCAGCGTGGCCTGTCCCTTCGCCAGAATGAAGAAGACCACCACGCTCCCTCCCACGATCACCGCCCGGCGCCTTCTTCCCTGTCTCCACAGCCGCACCGAGGCATCCAGGACGAACAGGATCACCAGGGCGACGCTCACCGCCTCCACCACATCCCAGGGTCCGTTCACGATCTTCGGCACCACGAACTCCACACCACCGAAGGTCTCCGTCCGGTGAAGCGCCACCGCATGACGGATCGCGGGTACTGTGGAAATCAGGTTCACCACATTGGCCAGGACATTGAGCACCACTCCTGACAAACCGATCCACCACCGGCCGGTCCGGAAGAACGTCCACACGAAGCCCGCGACAGACCCCGTCATGATGGTGATCGGCAGGGCCGCCCACCGCAGGATGACTTCATAACTCGCCAGATCATCCGTCCGCATCAGCGCCAGCTCGAACACGCTGATCGCGGCAATCGACACCGCCGCGAGCGAGAACAACAAATGGGGCGCGCGCCTGCCATCCCCGAGGGCGACCCGCAGGTTGATCAGAGCCAGGGTCAGGCAAGCCGCCGTCACCATCGGCCAGGCGATGGTCATCCAGTTCATGCCTGATATTCCCGATTCCTGCACACAGGTCAATCCGGTCCACGAACCGGACGGAGTATTTGCAGCATTTTATCTGTTAGACTCCGTCCGGACCGCGCCGGATGTTCAATCAGAACTTCACGTTCACACCCGTGTAGATTCCCGATTGGGCAATATCATAGGTGAAACCACGGTTGGCATACTCGGTCTTGAAATAGCGGTAGCCGATTTCAGCCGAGACACTCCGGGTGAAGTTGTAGCCGAGGGTCCCCTGGATCGACCAGGCGATGTCGGACCCTGTTCCAAACCCTCCGACATCCGCCTTGGCTGCCAGGTAGACCTTGTCATTGAGGCTCCATTGGCCGCGCACGCCGATCACCGGATCCGTCCAATTCTCCGACTGGGAAACCCGGAAGGAGGTCAGCGGAATGGTGCCGATGCCGGTCAGCTCCATCGAGATATCATTGTAGCGGATACCCGCGTACAGATCGAGGAAGCTGCCGGAGCATTCCGTGATACGGTAGGCCCCGTAGAGTTCTCCGAAGAACTGCTCGTACTCGATGCTGGCGCTGGCCAGCAGCGGCCCGGGAGGTGAGCCCGAGGCGGCAAGACGCGCGTAGAATCCATCCGCGATGATCCCCCAGCGGCCATTCCGGGCCTCGAACTGGAGGGCTCCGACCATTTCGATGTGATCGAAGATATCACCGAAGCTGGAGTCCACTTCGCTGGTTCTGTATCCCACACCAGCGGTGCCTTCCGTGGCTGTCAGCCAACCGTAAGGCTCCAGGCGGAACTCCCATCCGGACGGAGCCGGCGCGGGTGCGGCTACGATATCCGCAGGAGTTCCGGCGAAGGCAACCGGCAGCACCGATCCCAGCCCGAGAAGGGCGGGAATCGCCTGCCGGATGAAGGTCTTGTTGGTCTTCATGACGGGGATGGAAATGGCCTCAGTAGGCGATGAGCTTGATCGGGCTGGAAGCCTTCACCGTGAAGCTCTTCGGAGTGTTGAGGGTCTGGGCGGCCTTGGCGGCGAGCTCGTCGATGTTCGCCTCGCTGCCCTGATACCAAGTGTAGGAGTTCAGGTTGACGGCTGCGGTCTTGTCTTCGCTACGCTCGCGGAAGGTCGCCAGCGAGGCACCGGTACCGCCATCACGGAGCCGGCCTTCGAAGGTGATCGCTCCCTTTCCAAAGGTACCAAGAAGCCCGGCTCCCGGAACCGCGAACCCCGCTGCCGTCGCCGCCGTATTCCAGTAGGCCTTCGCAGGAACGAGTTCCACGATGGAGGTCTCCACCACCAGCGTGCCCGGCCCCGGATGATCCACGACCTGCATGCGCTTGGCCGGATAATTGGTGGCGGCCTTGCGAAGGGAACGGTTGGTGTAGGCGGCCAGCCGCTTGGCGTCCACCGCCAGTTGGCCCTGGGTTTTGGCACTCTGGGATGCCCACCAGCCTTGCTCCTTCAGATGACTCACGCCGACCGGCGCGAAGTAAACCCGGCTGTAGACATCGGAGACGGCCTTGTCCTTCAGGGCCGGTGACACCCGGACTTCATCAAGGAACTTGGCGCGCGTCCGGTTGCTGGCGGTATTGTTGTTATTGGCGCAGCTGGCGAGGACGGCAAGAGCAGCCGTGGCTGCAATTTTGGGGATGGATGCTTTCATGAATATGGATTGGGGAGAATGAATCACGGACGACGGCGGACACCGCTGTCCTTCGTGGGAAGGGTCCGGTTGAATGAACGGGACGTGGTGGAGGGAGATGGAGCACCGCGGGGAGAAACCTCCTGACGGCGGATGACCTGATCCTCTCCACGGCGGCGGGAGATCGCATCCCGATTCAGGGAGTCCGATACATCCGCAGGAGGAGTGTAGGGAGTCGGCCGGGGTGTGGGCTGGACCGGTTTCCGATCCGGTTGCGTGGGACGCGGTGCGGGTTGGCTTGGCGTCCGATCCGGCTTTCTCTCAGGAGGAGCAGGCAGCGTGGAAGGACGGCCACCGGCTTCCGGATGGTTGGGCACGTTCGCCTGCCCCCATGAGCCACCGTCACCATAGCGATCCCAGTCGCCGCTCTTGTCGCGATGATAGAGGTTTCCATCCTTGCCCACGTAGAGATTGCCATCCCGATAGGCCACGCCGGAAGCTCCGTCGTCCGACCACTTGACCTTGCCGCCACCATCGCTGCCTTTCCAACGGACGGCACCGCCTTCGTCGGTGATCACATGGCCCACACGGAGATAGTCATTGCCACGGGTGACAACGGAATTTCCCCACTGGGCGTAGCCATTGCTTCCCTGCCGGGTGACCCATGCGGTATCCGTGCGTGGATTATAGCCCGCGGCTGCGGTGCGGCCGCCATACGGCGTTTGCACAGTGGAGACCCGGCCGTATCGACCCGTGGCCGGATTGTACCAGGCAGCCCGGCCCGCGCTGGCATAGGGACCGTACCAGCGCTGCCCGATGGCGTAGCCGCCGGTCCAGGGATTGTAGGCGGCCGCCACTCCATAGCTGGGGTAGCAGACCGGACGGTAGATCGGCCTGCCCGGATAGCCGTAGTAAATATAGGGCGGATAGTACCAGCCGGAGCCGTAGACCAGCACGGACTTCAGCATCACGCCCGCGATGAATGCCCCGTAATAGCCCGCCGTGTAGCTGCACGTGACGGTGGTCGCGGCAGGAGGAGCCGCCTGCACCTTCACATAGGTCACATTGTGGACCGGCGAGGAGGCGGGGATGGTGTAGATCACTCCCGGCACATTCGTGCAGATCTTCCACGGGCCTGAAGGAGCGGAGGAGATGAACCAAACCGCATCCTGGCAAAGGTAGTAGCTGCCCTGCACCTGGATCACCGAGGAACCGCTGTTCTTCGCGTAGGACATGCCGGTTCCCTCGATGGTGGTGAACTCCGGAGCTCCATCATAGGCCGCCACGGCCTTGGACTCCGCCTCCGCGACATTCACGCTGGCCTCCACCGGGACCTGGGCGAGCATCACCGCATCCCGTGCCTCCACCGTCCCTGGCACCGAGGAAAGGACATCATCACAAGGATGACCGCGCGGGATCCGCTTGAAGTCTTCCGGCAGATCATTGCCCGCATACGTCCAGGGTCCTGCGGAGAGGCTGGCCGTACGGAACCAGCGGCCGCTGACGAGGTAGTAGTATTGCGAGTCCTCCTTGTTCTGGAACACCCAGCTCTCGGTATTGACCGCCCACATCAGGCCGGTGGTGCCGGATACCTTTTGAAACACCGGCGCACCATCGAAGGCGATGAGCTCCGCGGGCTTGTCGCTGGAGAGGATATCCGGGACCCGCGTTCCCTTCGTAACCTTCACCGGCAGGGTCTTCTTCACATAGTCCCAATCCTCCGGCACTTTGGAAAGGGCAGCGGGAACGTTGGTGGCGAGGGCCCAGCCCCCGCGGATGTCGGTGGAGGAAAGCCAGATCTTGTCATTGAGAAGAAAGTATCTCTTCCCCGCCGGATCGAAGAATACATCCCAGCTGGTGTTCACCACGAACTCCAGACCGGTGTCACCGAGAGGCGCATGCACGGGCTTGCCATCCACGATCAGAAGAGCTGCGGGGCGTTCGCTCACAAAGATCGGCGGCGGATCCATCTTCACATCCACCGGCTTCTCAGAAGCCTCCTGCTCATCCAATCCGGACAAGATCCGGTCCAGCGAAAGAGTCAGCGACTTCCCCGGAAACACGCGGCGCAGCACCATCTCCATGGACGCCGCATCCGCTGGGTCCAACGCGGGAAAGCGCACTGCGGAGAGTTTCAATTCCTCGATGAAGACGGTGCGTGCTTCCAGATTGGCAATCGTGCCTCCCTCCAGCTCCGCCACACCGACAACCGACTTTCCTCCCTGCGGAGTCAGCGCGAAAGCGACCTTCGCCTTCAATTGCCGGTAGTTGTCCCAGGCTTCGATCTGCGGCTGGTTGTAAATGAGCTTGGCTCCTTCACGGCTCAACTCGCGCGGCCACCCCGGATCGGGAACGGCGGCAGCAGGAGGAGTGCTCTCCGTGGCCTTGTTCTTCGTCTGGGCTGACACGGGCACAGCCAGCGCCAGGGTCAGAAGCAATGAAGCGTATGCTGTTTTCATGTTTCGAAAGACCGCCCGTCCGCGCAACGGGACATGCGGAAGACTTGGAAAACGTTTCATCGGATGTCCGGATTGCGGGGGAGGATCGGCTTGCCGGCGGAGAACCCGGCCAAAGCGATCGCAGCCAGAAGCGCGCCTTCATCCACCGGCTTTTTCAGGTATTGGGACGCGCTCAGAGCAAAGGCTCTCTCAGCCGCTCCGGGCTCATCGTGCCCGGTGAGGATCACGACTGGAATGCATGCCGACCGGGCAACGAGCTCTTCCAAAACGTCAAATCCTCCGAACTCCGGCATGTGGAGATCCAGGATCAGGCAGTCCACCGGCCGCACACGCTCCGCCTCCAGGAAGCCGGCGGCATGTTCGTATTCCTCCACCACGAAGCCATGCGTCACCAGCAGGCGGCGCAGGGCCTTTCGCATGTGCGGTTCATCATCCAGAACGGCGATGACTGGCGGGGTTCGATCCATCGCCGCGCATTCAAACCTGAAAGCCGCGGGTCCGCCATTAGACCATGGTTAAACGATCCGCACATCCGGATCCGCTCAATGGAACAACGTGAGCACGGCACAGATGATGAAGAGCACGGGAAAGATCCACCGGCAGTGTCTGTCGATGGCCTTGCCGAGTTCCAGCCGTCCGCCCTTCGAGAGTTTCGAAACGGTCGTCACCTCGATGAGGGAAAGGAAGATGAGCAGCGAGCTGGTGAGAATGAAGGCATCCATCCGGGTGAGATACGGAAGCTTCGGAACATTCGCCTCGATCGTGAAACGATAAGCGATCAATGTCAGCATGGAGGTGACCGAGATACTGAACTGCGGACTCGTGTCGCTGGGATCGATCCAGAAGACCGCCCACGACATCATCACGATGAGAAGCAGGGGCAGCAGCACCTTGAGGACAAAGTGCTGGTAGTTCCGCGATGCGGAGAAACCGAACACCAGATCCGGCACCGAGAAATCCGGAGTCGCCTGGTAGATCCCGGGCCGGGCCATGATTCCCGTAATCGTCCAATCCTGGAGGGTCACATGATCCTCCAGGCCGATGCCTTCCTTCACATCCAGCGGAAGCAGGCCCTTGTCCGGCTCGAACCGGAGCTCCTCCAGACCATACCCGATCGCCACCAGACTCACACCGAACTCCGCATGATCAAAAGGAAAGGCGCGCAGGTCCAGAGGTTGGGTGAAGTTCCCCACCACCCGCTGGCGGTAGATCACCTCCCCCTCCGGAGTCACTTCCGCAGTCTCCGGCAGGGTCTTGGAAATACTACCGGCCTCGTTGGTGAAGAGAAGGTTAGGGTGCCAGATGGAATCCAGCGGAAGCTTCTTCACCCCCGGCCCGTCATGCTTCATGGACGGATCCTGCCAATGCAGGATCAGGAGAAAATTCATCCGGAAGGTCTGCTCCACGCTGTCGATCTTCGCGATGTCCCCGATCCAGATCCGGTAGCCAATCCGCGTAGGACCGCTTTCCAACCCGGGACGGACACTGGATCGGGCTTCACCGGCTGAGGCCAGAAACGGCAGACAGACGATCCACAGGAACAACCCTGCACGGAGGGCGATCAACAGGCGTTTCATGGGCACAATGCCACTCATCCTGCCAAAGTCTCCGCACCGAAGCTATTGCACCTTGGTAAAAGAAGACGGTCAGCCGCCTTGCCGGGCAAGGCCCAGCTTCTCCGCCGCACGCACCAGGTCAGGCAGGGATTCCACGCCCATCTTTTCCATCACCCGCCCCCGGTGGATTTTGATGTTCTGTTCGCCGGTTCCCAAGGTGGCGGCGATCTGCTTGTTCAGCGCCCCCGCGACCACATGCTCCATGACCTCCTTCTCACGCGGAGTGAGGGTGGCATGACGGCGCACAAGCGCCTCGACCACGGCCCGTTCCTCACGGCGGGAGGTGGCATGATCCAGCGCACTCCTCACCGTCTGGAGCAGCCTGGTGTCATCCACCGGCTTTGTCAGGAAATCCACGGCTCCTGACTTGATGGCCTGCACAGACATCGCGATATCCCCCTCCCCCGTCAGGAAAACGATTGAAATGTGAATCCCGGCACGGGTGAGCTGCTTCTGCAATTCCAGTCCGGTCGTGTCCGGCATGGACACGTCCAGAAGGACGCACGCGGCATCCCCGCCACGATAGCCTTCGATGAACGCTGCGGCCGAGGCGAAGGGACGCACCTCGTATCCCTCCAGCCGCAGCAAGCGGCTCAAGGCTTTGCGCATTCCCTCGTCATCATCGACGACATAAACAATCTCCTGAGCCACGGCCACGATCTCAACCATTCCTCCGCAAGCCGAGTCAAGGCACGTTTCCAAACCCGAACTCCACATCCGCGGCGCGGGTCACCTGGCCGTCCACCGGGACTGTCGGCAGCTCCAGAACGAAAAGCGCCCCACCTTCCGGCGGACTGGACGCAATCAGAGAACCGCGGTGCGCGGCGGCGATGGAGCGGCAGATCGCCAGCCCCATCCCCAGACCGTGGGGCTTGGTGGTGTGGAAGGGTGCGAAAAGCTGCTCCACATCCTCCGCCAGACCATGTCCCGCATCCCTCACCGACAAGCGGACCGAGGAACCCTCCATGGCGGTCGAAACATGCAGATGCCGGGTTCCCGGAGCATTCCCCGCCATCGCATCCGCTCCGTTCAGAATCAAATTGAGGATGATCTGCTGGAGCTGGACCCGATCCCCCCACACCGCGGCCACGCCCTCCGGAAGATCCCGGATCACGGTCACTCCACGGCTGAGGAGATCGGCATGGGTGAGCTGCATGATTTCCACGATCACCTCGTTCAGGGAAAGCAGCACGAACTCGGTTTCCCCGCGTTTCATCAGGGTCCGCAGCCGCTTGATCACCATGCCCGCACGCCGGTCTTCACGGATGATATCCGTCAGGATTTCCTTCACCTCGGCCAGATCGGGCTCCTTCTGTCCCAGCATCCGCTGGGCCGCCTGCGAATTGCTCAGAATGATCGCCAGCGGCTGGTTCAACTCATGGGCGAGCGAGCCGGACAGTTCGCTCAAGGTGCTGACCCTCGAAAGATGCGCCAACTCCGCACGATGCCGGGCCGCCTCCGCCTCCGCGTTCTTCCGCTCCGTGATATCGATGGAAACCCCGCGGATGCATGTCGCCAGCTGATCCTCCTGAAACTCGATCTCTCCTCTCACCCCCAACCAACGGCTCCCGTTGGCCGGGAGGTCCACCCGGTGTTCGACCTGGAATGCCCCTCCGCCTGCCAAAGCCCGGGTCACCGCGTGACGCGAGTTCTCCCGGTCATCCGGATGGATCGCGTGGAAGACACGTCCTGGATTCACCGTCGGATTTTCAGGCAATCCATAGAGCTGGCTTCCGCCCGCACTGATCCACAGTTGGTCACCGTCCATGTCGTAGCGCCAGAGGGCGAGTCCGGCGGCCTCCGCCGCGAGGCTCATGCTTTCCGAGTTTCTCCGGAGTTCGTTCGACAAACGGGAGGCCCGGATCACATCGCGGCTCATTTCGGAACCTACCGCGGTCAGCACCAACATAAAGGGAGGCCCGATGATGTAGGGCATCCGAATCATGCCGGTGTGGATCAGAACACCGTTCACCATCATGAAAAGCAGGCACATCACCACGCTGCCGCCGATCACGAGTGCTTTCCTCTGGTCCTCTCCTTCAGCCCTCCGCCACAAACCCAGCGCCGCTGTTGCAACAAAGACCGCCACCGCAAAAACATCCACCTGATCCAGCAGCGCACGGATGCCTGCGGTGCCCAGCGGCACGCGGAAGTCCTCACCCCAGAGGCGGGCGACCGGGAGCTCACTGAGCAATCCACCGCGCCAGCCACCCCACGCGGACAGATCCAGGACCGCCACCACCAGCAGCAACCCGAGGAGCGCCTTCAACGGCCACCTGCGCTGTGGACGGAAATACCATTGGATGAACACCGCCAGCGTCACGAAGGAGATCGTCAACGGCACCTGGGCCCAGCCGCGGAGAGTGACGAGGCTGGCGACGGTTTCCACATGCATCATCCACAAGTCGAGCACCGAGGATACCGCGGTGGCCAATGCGAGGATCGAAACCACGACGTTGGCCCGCGACTTCGGATGCCGGATCCAGACCAAGGCATGAATGGCACCCAGCGTCAGGGCGACCGCCGCTGTCATTGTCCAAACCGTCGTGATCCAGCTCATGTCTTCAGATTGGCAGCCATGGAATGCACGTGCCGATGGGGGCTCATGGCGACTTCCCAACATCCGATTGTGGGTGGGATGTCAATGGATATCGGCGGTGGAGCAAGAGGATGCCGGTGCACGGAAATTTTTTCCACCTCATGTCCAAAATCAGAACCCACCCGCTATTACCCGATGACCTCTTGCAGTCCTGACAAACCCCAATCCGCCTCCCTCCCCCTCCATCATGAACGCTTTACGGACTCCCACCGTTGCCTGGCATTCAAGAACCTTACTCCCCGGCACCCTCATCGCCATCGTGCTTTCCGGCGGCTTCTGCCGGGCGGCCGACGTCATCAAGCACTCTTCCGGGACGAATCTCTCGGCCGCCGCCTCCTGGACCGGCGGCACCGGTCCCGCACCGTCTTCCACCGATGTGGCCAGATGGAATACCGGATCGCTCGGCGGAACGCTCACTCTGGGCTCCACCGCCTCCACCACCCTTTCCTGGCAAGGCATCAATATCCAGGGAGCCACAGCGGCCCTGGTGATTGATGGCGGAGCCGCCTCCCAGTTGCTCGATATCGGCTCTTCCGGAGTCAATATCGCGAGCCAGAACCTCACGGTGGGAGGCACCAGCACCCCCACGTGGCGGCTGTCCACCGACCAGACATGGACGATCGGATCGGGCCGCCAGCTTTCCTTCAACGGTGCGAACGTGACAATCGGCTCCGGTGTGAATACGGGCGGCCTTCTGCTGGTCCTGAATGCCTCGGGCAGCGGCAACTCCGCTGCGGTCGTCTTCAACGGCAATGGCAGGACTTACGATCTCACGAAGGCCGTGATCTCAGGCCCCGGTTGCCTGCAGGTCCGCAACAACGACACCGTCACACTCGGTCCCTCCAACACCTTCGATGGGGTGATCGACATCCGCACCAACGGCAGGATCAACTACCAGACCCTCGCCGACAATGGCACCGCTTCATCCTTCGGGGATGGCGGGTCCACCTTGTCGAACCTCACCACCATCACCAACAACTCCACCGTCCTCACCAACGTGGGCGCGGGCGGAAGCACCAACCGCGCCATCACCTACGGCTCCGGAGGCACGCCGGGCATCACGCTCGTCAACAACGGCACGGGAACCGTGCAGTTCCTCGGCACCACCGCCATTGCTCCCAATGCCGTCTTCACCTTGGACGGTTCCTTCACCGGTGGCTCCAACACCTTCGCCCAGCCGATCGGCGGTGCCACCACCAGCCTGGTCAAAAGCGGCAACTCGACCTGGGTGCTCGCCGGGGTCAATACCTACGAAGGCAACACCACCATCAACGCCGGAACCCTGAAGCTGCAGGACAACGCACAGTTGAAGTTCATCATCAGCGCCACCAACGGAGTCTCGAACCACATCACCGGTGCCGGTTCCCTGGAAGTGGATGGCGACTTCAACATCGATACCACCCTGGCGGACGCGAGCGCGCTCACCTCGGGATCATGGGTGCTTGAGAGTGTGCCGAGCACCTATGGGGCGACGTTCAGCGTCATCGGCTTCAACGACGCGGGCGGAAACACCTGGACCAAAACCGTGGGTGAGAAGACCTACCTCTTCAACGAAACCACAGGAACCCTCACGCTCTCCACAGGATACACCTACACATCCTGGATCAGCGGTTTCGATTACTCCGCCTATCCCGGCGCCGATCTTTCCGCCACGGCAGACGCCGATCAGGATGGAGTCACGAACCTCGTGGAACACGTGTTCGGCACTGCCCCGAACGCCCCCACTCCCGGCCTGGAGATCACCGCAACCACTCCGACATCCGTCTCCTTCAAGCATCCGCTGAGTGCCAATATCGCCAGTGACATCACCTATGGCTACGAATGGTCCACCGACCTCAGCGAATGGATCCTAGGCAGCGGCACCAACACGCAGGGCACGGAGGTCTTTGTCACGCCACTCTCCCCGGGTGTGGGCGAGGCGGGAGCCGAGATGCAGATCGTGGGAGGCCCCACCGCGAAGCTCTTCGTCCGTGTTCTCGCCCGACAGGGCACACCGTGACTTGCGAGGCAACGGCATCTTGCCTGACGTGAACAACCGGGGTACTTCACTACAAGAGAAACGGGATGAGCTACGAAAGTCCGAACCACCAGTTGATCCAGTTGCTCACCCGGCATCACCGGAGGATCTTCTCTTATATTCACGCGCTGGTGCCGAATCGTCACGATGCGGAGGACATCCTCCAGGACACCAGCTCCGTGATCTGCCGCAAGTTCGAGGAGTTCGAACCCGGAACGGACTTCGTCGCGTGGGCCTGTCAGATCGCCTGGTGGCGGGTGCGCGCCGCCCGACAGAAGTTCGCACGCTCGAAGGTGACCTTTGATGAACGGGTGCTGGAAGCGGTTTCCCGCACCGCGATCTCCATGTCCGCCGAACTCGACTTCCGCCACGATGCCCTGGAACATTGTCTTCACAAACTCCATCCCCGGGATCGCGAACTCATCATGGGGTGCTACGAACCGGAAGGCGGCGTAAAGGAAGCCGCCCTCCGCTCCGGCAGATCCATGGCGGCCGCCTACAAAGCCCTCGGAAGAATCCGCAAGCTGCTGTTTGATTGTGTGACCCTCCAGTTGAATCCCGAACCCGCGCACGGTCATGAATGATGCCGAGCTTTTGAAATTGTCCGCGCTCTGCGACTCGCTGGTGGATGGCACGATCACCTCCGGCCAGAAGCAGGAGCTGGAAGGCATCCTGCTGGCTTCCGAGGAAGCGCGCCGCCACTACGTCCGCCTGATGGATTTGTCCGCCAGCCTGCGCTTCCACGCCGCGGAGATGCAAAGTGAATCCGTAGCCGCCCCGGTGCCATTCTGGGTTCGGCACCGGCGCGGGCTGGTGGGCATGGCTGCGGCTCTCATCGCCACGGCCGGTCTCACGCTGTGGCGGCCATGGTCCGGAGGCCGGGCCGGAGTCGCCCTTGAAATCGTCTCCTCCACCTCGGGCTTGTTCAAGCCGGGGCAACATCTCGTCCGCAAGGAGATCGAACTCGGACGGGAAGCCCTGCGCTTCCGGCTGTCCTCCGGAGCCGTGGTGGATGTGGAAGGGCCGGCCTCGATCAGCCTGCTCAGTCCGCTGCTGATGCACGTGGTCTCCGGCAGTGTGACGGCGGATGTGGGTGAGGATGCGAAGGGCTTTGCCGTCACGACCAACAGCGCGCGCGTGGTCGATCTCGGCACGCGTTTCGGAGTCTCCATCAACCCGAAGGGTGATACCGATGTGGTGGTGTTCGAGGGCGAGGTGGAAGTCCATCCCCCTCCCACCGAATCGAGCGATCGACAGATCGCGGATCTCAATGAGGGCGAAGCCATCCAGGTGGATGCCCGCCAGACCGCCAAGCGACTGAGCGCGATCCCACTGCGTGAGGATTCGCGCGCCATGCTCTCGCCCGATGCGGCCCGCGATCTCATCGTCACCGGCGTCACCGACAATATCATCGAAGCCGGTGACCGCCGCTTCTACGGCATCCTGCCGGGTGGCATGCGGGAAGGTGCACGCCCCTATGTGGCCGCCTACAAGCCAAGGTGGCAGCCATTGCCCGGCAAATCCTTTCCGGCGGAACTGACCGGTGCCGATCTGATCGCCACCTTCGCCGCAGACCGCCGTGATTCGAATCACCAGATCACCCTGGAGGTCGCGAAGCCCTGCACCGTCTACATCATGGCGGACACGCGCACGCCGCCGCCGGAGTGGTTGACTCGCGATTTCCGGGATTCCGGATTGCGCCTCCGTTCCGGCCCTTGGGGTCCGGACTCCGCGATCGCCTCGAAGCTCCAGCCGGATGCACACGGCCGTTACTTCGTGGGATATGCCGTCTGGAGCCGTAAGATCACCTCTCCGGGCCGCGTCACTCTTGGTCCACCACGGGGGAACAATACTCCGAGCCAACACGCGATGTACGGCATCGCCGTGAAAGCAGCCGAATAAGCCTCACTCTTTTTTCATGAAAGCCATCTGTCTCCTGCTGCCCTTCTTGGTGGCTCCGCTGCTCGCTGCGGAGCCGACCCCTAAGCCCAATCTCGTCATCATCCTCAGCGATGACGCCGGCTACAACGAGTTCTCCCTCACCGGGTCCAAAACCATCCGCACCCCACGCATCGACTCGATCGCGGAGCACGGCGTCCGCTTCACCGATGGCTATGTGTCCGGCTCAGTATGCAGTCCATCCCGCGCCGGTCTGTTGGCGGGCCGCTATCAAGAACACTTCGGCCACGAGTTCAATGTCCCTCCCGGCTACAGCGAGACCAATGGTCTGCCGCTGACGGAAACGCTGCTGCCCGCCGCGCTGAAGCCCGCCGGTTATCGCACGATCGCCCTCGGCAAGTGGCACCTCGGCTACGCGCCGAAGTTCCATCCCATGGAACGTGGCTTCTCCGACTACTACGGCTTCCTCCAAGGCCAGCGCAGCTACTTCCCGCTGGCGAAGCCGAGCCGCCTGAACCAGTTCCTCCGCGATCGCGAGCCGATCACGCCGGAGAACTTCACCTATATGACCGATGAGCTCGCCAAGGGCGCCTGCGACTACATCGTGAAGTCCAAGGATCAACCGTTCTTCCTCTACCTCGCCTTCAACGCCACCCATGCACCGATGGATTGCACAAAGGAGGATCTGGCCGCCGCCGGTGGCAACAAGATCAAGGCCATGACGATGGCACTGGATCGCGGAGTGGGCACCGTGCTCGATTGCCTCAAGGACAACGGTCTCACCGACAAGACCCTGGTGGTTTTTCTCAATGACAATGGTGGCGCGACCGGCCACGACAATACACCGCTGCACGGCCACAAGGGCTCGTCATGGGACGGAGGTATCCGTGTTCCCTTCGCGATGCAGTGGCCGGGCGTCATCCCCGCAGGACAGACGTATCGTCATCCGGTGATCTCGCTGGATCTCTTCGCCACCTTCATCGCCACCGCCGGGATCGAGAAGTCTCCGGGCAAGCCGCTCGATGGCGTGAACCTCATTCCTTTCCTCACCGGCAAGAATCCGGGACGCCCGCACCAGACGCTCTACTGGAAGCACGGTCCCGCCTGGTCGGTGCGCGATGGCGATCTCAAGCTCGTCGGCGGAAACACCGATCAGCCGTCCGGGCAGCCCGGGCTGTTCGACCTCTCCACGGACATCTCGGAGTCCAAGGATCTCGCCACTTCACGCCCGGAGGAGGTGAAACGTCTTCACGCACTCTATGACACCTGGGCCGCCCAGGTTCAGCCCACACCCTGGGGACGCGGTCTCAAGGATGAGAAGGACGATGAAGATCCTGCCATCACGGAGCCTGCGGACGCCAAGCCTGCGGAACCCCAAAAGACCAGGAAGGAGAAGAAGGCGGAGAAAGCCGCTCTCAAAGCCGCGAAGCAAGAGGAGCAGAAATCCGACAAGCCGCCGGTTGAATCCAAGTAACGCATCCACTCATGAGCATCTTCAAAGGTCTCGCACTCCCGTTGGTCTCCGCCGCCCTGATGGTCACGGCCGAAGCGGCGGCTCCACCGAAGCCCAACATTCTCCTCATCGTCGCAGACGACCTCGGTTACGGCGATCTCGGCTGCTTCGGCAGCAAGGACATTCCCACCCCCCACATCGACGGACTGGCGCACCAGGGCGTGAAATTCACGGACGCCCACGCCTACAATGTCTGCTCCCCCACAAGGGCCTCGTTGCGCACCGGCTGCTACGCCGAGCGCAACGGGGTCCGCACGGTGCTCATGGGTGGAAACGTGCCGGGATTCGCCAAGGCGACCACCCTCGCCTCGAAGCTGCATGAAGCAGGCTATGCCACCGGACTCGTGGGCAAGTGGCACCTCGGATACTCCGGAGACGTAGTCCCCACCCGCATGGGCTACGATGAGTTCTTCGGCTTCCACGGTGGCAAGCTCGACTACTTCAAGCACACCGACTCGACCCAGAAGAACGGCACGCCCGAGGGCAAGCACGACCTGTGGGAAGGTGAGAAGGAGGTCTTCCGCACCGGCTACACCACCGACCTCTTCTCCGAGCGCGCGGTCCAGTTCATCCGCGATCACGCCAAGCAGCCGTTTTACCTGGAGCTCTCCTACAACGCGCCGCACTACTCCACCGAAAAGGGAGTCTATCAGGCCCCGGAAGCCTATTTGAAGAAATTCCACGTCGAAGGCAGCCCGGACAATACCCGCGGTGGCTACGCGGCCATGGTCAACTGCATGGACGATGGCATCGGCCGGGTGCTCGCCGAACTCACGGCCAACAAGCTGGATGAAAAGACGCTCGTGATCTTCGTCAGCGACAACGGCGCGGAAGCCTCCGGCTCCAATGGCGCGCTTTCCGGCGGCAAGCACAACAACAAGGAAGGTGGCATCCGTGTGCCGTGGGTCGCCCGCTGGCCGGGTGTCATCCCGGCCGACTCCACCCGTGCGGATGTGGTGCATGTGATGGACCTCGCCCCCACCCTGCTGTCGCTCGCCCAGCCCCCGGATGCCCCGAAGCCTGTCTTCGATGGCATCAACATCTGGTCCGCCTTCACCGGTGGCGGGAAGATCGCCGACCGGCCGATCTGCTTCCCGAAGGAAACCATCCGCTCCGGCCAATGGAAGCTGAACGCGGGCAAGCTCTACGATCTCGACAAGGACCCCCGTGAAACCACCGACGTGGCGGCCGCTCATCCCGAGATCCGGGATCAACTCGCCAAGCAGCTCGCCACCTGGCAGCAGGCCATGGACATCAAGGTGAAGGAGAAGGAGAAAAAGGAAGATTAGGCAAAGTGGACAAATTCAAAATCTGATCCAATCCGCTATTGCAGCAAGACCTATGAACGCCCTGTAGGTTGTTGTGTGCCGGTCACAACGGGTATCGGCTCGGCGACGGCAATTGATACGTGCGAAGTGGTTTTCAACTACCCGGCGATGCCTGCCGATTTCCGGGAGATAGAACGCGGGCGTGGTGTAGTTGCTTTTTCCCGGGATGATTGCCACACCTCCCGACTCCCTGATTTGTCCCCGCAGCTTGTCGCTGTCGTAACCGCGAAATTCAATCACTTGAATTTGTCCACCCTTCCAAGGGGCTCTGACAATTATTACGCATTGCTTAATTATCAGCACATGACGCGCAATATGTTCACACTGATGGACATTCAGCAGGTAGGGAAATGCCGGGAGAAGGGATAGGGTCTCGTTGCTTTCACCCCCATCCCCTATGAAAATGAGATCCCTATTCGGGGCAGCCGTGCTGCTCCTCGGCGCTGCTTTGCCAGGTCAGGCTCAGAACTTCACCGGCACCGCCACCCGTATCTTTGAAGAAACCGGCAGCACCCCCTACTATTACTATGGTGTGACCATGAATGATCCGGACTCCGGTGCCCCGGTGCTCGGGGGTGAGGGTTACATGCTGTGCATCCAGTCGGGCGCCAGGGGTCCCGGGGAGACCGAGACGGTCAATTACCTCGTGCTCTCGGATGGTGCTTCGATCTTCGAAGACGGCTCCCGCACCGTGGATGTCGTCAACTGGCTCGTTGATACCTACTACGCCGATGCCTTCGTCAAGCCGACCGGGACTGCGGACCTGCGCTTTGATTTCGAAAGAGCGATGTGGGACCTGCGCAACCATACCATTGATGAACTGCTCGCGAGCACGACCATGGGCCCGAGCTCCATCAACTTCTCGCTCTATGGAGATGTCCCCACCAACTATCGCTCTTCCCAGTTCCTGGTGAACTTCGCGGATGATGTGCGGGGAGACGAATACCAGGACATGCTCCTCATCACGCCGGTCCCTGAGCCCTCCGCTGCGGCACTGGGCCTGATCGCCACCACTCTTCTGGTTGTCCGCCGCCGTCGCTGAGGCGTGCGCGGAATACTGGGATTCCCCCCCACCTCCGGCGTCATCGATTGTGATGGCGCCGGAGTTTTTTGGCTCTCAAAGAGCGTGTCCGGCATGGCGTCGGCGAGTGGGGTCATCGGATAGCCCGGGGCAACGCTCTGGGAATGGAGGTCAATCGCAACAAGCCCTGTAAGCGGGGGATGAAAGAGGGAACAGACTCCTCCCGATATGACGCCCCTTCAGGGCTTGGCCCTTTCCCGCCTGCAACCCAAAGCGTTGCCTTGGGCTCTCACATCACGCCACGTTGAGGTTTGGAATCCTCCGGAAGCTTCCTCCCTCCACGTTATCGTCCCGCCAAGGCACCATCCACGGAGAAGTCCGGCACCTGCCGGACCAGCATGCAGGACGAAAGGGCTTGGGCAGCCAGGGCGAGGGCGATAAGGCGCAGGAGAGTTTGCAGCGGCTTCTTCATGGCAATGGGACGGGGTTCTCCCGACTCCAACAGATTCGCTCCCGAAGCACTGGAAATCAACTGGTTTAATCGCCCGCTTCCGTCACCTCTCCTGCTTACGCGTCCAACTCGCGGATGCGCTGGAGATGACGACCGCCCTCGAAGCCCGTGCTGAGAAACGTCCACCATCGCCAAGGCCGTCGTCTCGTCCATCATGCGTTCGCCCAGCGAAAGAACGTTCGCATCATTGTGGAGCCGGGTCAGGCGGGCGGATTCGAGATTCCAGCACAGCCCACAACGAACACCCCGGACCCGGTTCGCGGCGATGGCTTCTCCATTCCCCGAGCCGCCGAGAACGATCCCACGCTCGAAGCGACCCGCCGCCACGGCCTCCGCCACCGGACGAATGAAAAGCGGGTAATCCACTGACTCCTCCGAGTGAGTGCCGAAGTCCGTCACCTCATGCCCTGCCTTGCGGAGGTGGGCGATGATGGCCTGCTTGTAGCGGAAGCCTGCGTGGTCGGAACCGATCGCGATATTCATGCTGCGGAATCCTTAGCAACCGGCAGGTAGATGGTAAAGAGCGAGCCTTCGCCCGGCTTGCTTTCCACGGACAAAGTCCCCGGTGCGCCGCCACGATGCCGCGCGTGATCTCAAGCCCCAGTCCACGGCTGCCAATGAATTCCCCGGTCGTCCAATAGGGATCGAAAATACGTCCGAGGTGATCCGGCGCAATGCCACAGCCGGTATCGCTGACGTAGAATTCTACGGCATTCGCATGCAGCTTCGCCGCGATCGTGATCCGGCCGCCCGTGGAGGTGTATTTGAGGGCGTTGCCAACGAGATTGCCGAGCGCCTGTGCCAGACGCTGTGAATCGGCCTTGAGCCCGTTCACGCCCTCCGTCTGATCCATCAGCTCGAGGGTCACGCCAGCGTCCTCGGAAGCGAGCTTGTAGCGGCGGTGCACTCCCTCCACGACCGCACCCGGGTGGCAGTCTCCGAAGTTCATTGGCAGCCGTCCCTGCTCGCACATGGAGTAGTCGGTGAGGTCCCCGATCAAGCGGTTCATGTCCCCCACCGTGTCCTTGAGCACCTCCACCAGGTCCGCCAGCATTTCCTGCGGCGGTGTGGTTCCCTTCGCGGCTTCGCGGGTGGCTACGTTGTTCACCAGTTGGATGGCCGCGAGAGGCGCGCGGAGATCGTGGGAAACCAAACCGAGGATCTCCTTGCGGATGCCAAGCTCGGCATTCAGCTGGCGGCTGAGCTGGCGGTATTGCTCCGCCTGGCGGCGGATCTCCAGCATCTGGACGATGTTCTTGGCCATCAGCCGTAGCGCCTGGAGCTGGAACTCCTCGAGCATGCGCGGCCGGAGATCCGCCACGCACAGGGTCCCGAGCGCGAAGCCATCCGGATCACGCAGCACGGCTCCGGCGTAGAAACGCAGGCCGCCCTCTTGCATCACCAGCGGATTGTCCTGAAAACGGCGGTCCAGCCGTGCATCCGGCACCAGACAGAAGTCATCCTCCAGAATCGCATGGGCGCAGAAGGAGGTCTCCAGCGGCGTCTCGCCCTCGCTCTGCCCCACCTCGGATTTGAACCATTGGCGGTCCCGGTCGATGAAAGTGATGACCGAAACCGGAGTGCCGCATACCCGGGCGGCCAGCGTGGTGAACTCATCGAAATCCGCCTCCACCGGGGTATCAAGGATCCCGTAGCTGGCCAGGGCATCCAAGCGGGCTTCGTTGTTCGGCGGAGTGGGTGGTCTCATCGGATCGGGACGGTGAAGGCTGGACCTCGGACCGCATTATTATTCATCAACTCCGGATTTCAACTCCACTTTATCATAGCCCTGCCAGGGACGCCCCCGCTCACGGCGACGATCTTTCCCTCCCCCTCTGGTCAGGGATGCCGGAGGTGTTAGAATGCCTGCCATGCGCATCCTCGCCGCCATGATCGCCATTCCGCTCGCTGCATCCGCAGCGGATCCTGCCGTCCCGGTGGTCCATCCGGACCGGACCGTCACCTTCTCGATCCAAGCGGGGGACGCCAAATCCGTGAGCGTGCAATGCGAGGCATTCGGCAGCAAACCGTTGGAAAAGGGCCAGGATATGTGGTCGTTCACCTCCCAGCCACTCGCTCCGGATGTCTACAGCTACTCCTTCACCGTGGATGGCAAGCACGTGACCGATCCGGCAAACCCCGATCGCAAGGAAGGTGCATTCGGCAATGAAAGCCTCATCAGCGTGGCGGGCGGCGGCAAAGAGGCACCATGGGAATCGCGCGATGAAGTTCCCCGCGGCCAGATCCACCGCCACGCCTATCGCTCCAACATCGCCTCCCACGATCGGGAGCTCTTCGTCTACACGCCACCCGGCTATAGTGCGAAAACGGAGAAGCCACTCCCCGTGTTGTATTTGCTCCACGGCTTCAGCGACCTCGCAAACGCCTGGTCCACCATCGGCCGGGCTCCGGTGATTTTGGACAACCTCATCGCCGATGGAAAAGTCACTCCGATGATCGTCGTCATGCCGCTTGGCTATGGTGACATGTCCGTGGTCGCGAACGGCTGGGAGGGCCGCAACAAGGACGGTGCCTGGCAGAAGAACCTCACGGCGTTCGATCGGACATTGATCGAGGAAGTCATTCCGCTGGCGGAATCGAATTACAAGATCCGCAAGGACCGTGACGGCCGCGCGGTGGCAGGGCTGTCCATGGGTGGCTCGGAGTCCCTGCAAGCCGGACTCCTGCACCCGGACACCTTTGGCTGGGTGGGAGCTTTCAGCAGCGGCGGCATGCCCGCCGACCTGGATGCCGCCTACCCGGAAGCGGGCAAAACGCCCTTCAAGCTCTTCTGGGTCGCCTGTGGCAGAGAGGATGGATTGATCGGTGCGAACCGCTCCCTGCACGCCTGGTTGGAGAAAAAGCAGGTGAAGCACTCGTGGACTGAAACGGATGGTGCCCACCGTTGGGGCGTGTGGCGGCGGAATCTGGCCGCCTTCACGCCCTTGCTGTTCAAGGAGGGTTGATTCCCTCCCGGATGCATCACGCGCGACGGCGGCGCAACAGGGCAAAAGATCCAAGCCCGCCCAAGAGCAGCGACGACGGCTCAGGCACTGCGGAACCGATGTGCTCCAAGGAGCCACCGGCAATGAATGTCTCATAGCTGCCCGAGACCGGTATCGCTCCGTTGTAGTTCTGCGAGCTCACAAGAGTCCCCGATGTAAGCGTGATCTCATCTCCCGGAGCCAGCGCGGTTCCCAATGGAATCGACGCGTAGAAATACAGGTCCGAGATACCCACCGAACCGAAACCGGTGCCGATGTTGATGAGGCTGACCGTCATGGAAGAACCCCCATTCACCGAGTAGGTCAGCGTCCCGGACACAGCGCCCGAGAAAGTGGTCGGCTCGGTTGCAACGTCTTCCAAAACGAAGATCACATAGCTGCTGGCCTGATCGGCGACATAGGTCACCGGACCATCGAGCGTGACCGAAAGAGGCAGATCCTCACCGCCGGAGAATGAGACGGAAACAGCACCAGCCGCGGACAGGGCCGTGGCGAACAAGAGAAGTAGGGTAGCCTTCATATAGATATACCAACAACCGTTGGGAAATCATCTCAATCCCCCAAGGCTAAAATTCCCCGCGATCGCGTGATAAGACCTTCCCATCACTACCGGGAGCGTCCGGTCATCCCTGTCTTGCCGGAGCGTGGCGGCTTCGATAGAGCACTCGGTACATGAACCGTCTGCTGCGATGGACCGCCTTTTCCGCCAGCCTCCTCACCGCTGCCTGTGCGGAGAAGCCGAAGAACTACAATATCACGGTCACCGCCGGGCCATCCGGTCCGAACATCTCCTTCCCGGAATCACGTGGCATGGGCCGGTCCGCCAAGGTGGAGTTCATCGGCAAGTTCCGGGATGGCGAGAAGGATGCTCTGCTCACCCACATCCGCTCCCAGGGCTGGAAAGTCTCCGGAACATCCTCGATCGGAAATGGACTGTCGCAATCGGTGTCCAACACCTTCCCCCGCGACGCCAGCGTCATCACCCGCGAAAATATCGAGGAAACGATCGAAGCAAGGGATGCCGACGGACAAGATCCCGCCCCGCAGGATCCGGAGGAGACTCCCGAACCCCGCTGAAGCAGGGTCACGGGATTCCCTAAAAGCGCCTAAACTCCCACCGGAGCAAAAGCCTGCCGCATATTGTGCAGACTCTGCGCGGCGATTTCATCCGGGCCCATCGAGAGATCGAACACCTCCACGGAAACCCATCCATCGTAACCACCGTCCTGCAAGGCACGCGCGATCGGCGGGAAATCCACCTCGCCCATCCCCGGTCCCAGCAGGTTCGGATCGTTCGCGTGGAAATGCACCGTCCACGGCAGCGAGTCCGTCACGATCTGCTGGATCGGCTTGCCGTCGCTCGACATCGCTTTCACGTCGAGATGCAGCTTCACGTTCGGTGAACCGATCCGCTCCAGGAACCCGATGGTCTCCGCCGCGGTGTTGATGAAATTCGTCTCCTGCGGCCCGAGGAACTCGAAGGCGATCGTCACGCCCGCGTCCGCGAGATGCGGCGACAGCTTCTGGAAGAACGAAACGAACCGCTCCTCCGCCGCCGCGCGATCCCACTCCGGTGCGAGCGAACGCTGGAGCGGGCTGCCCCACACCATGATGTTGCCACCCATCGCCCCGCACAGCTCGGCGAGGTGCCGTGCATGACGGAACGTGCGGGCCGCGATCTCCGGATCGGGATCGGTGAGGTGGAAGCCGGTCGTCTTCGCCAGCAGCCAGTGGAAGCCCACCGGCACCAGCCCGTGATCGCGCACGTGTTTGCCGAGCTTCGCGGCATCCGCCAGCGTCATCTCCGCCACGTTGTCCAACGTGAAGGGCGCGATCTCGAGCCCGGTGTAGCCGTGACGCGCCGCCGCCTCGCAGGTGGCCGTGAAGTCGCCGTCCCAGAACGTCTCGTTGCAGATCGCGTATTTCATTTCGAGGCGGTTTCCACCTTCACATCGAGATTGCGGAATTCAACCTTCATTTCCACACCCGGATGCACCTGGAAGCCGATCGGCCCCTCTGCGATCGAAGTCTCCGAGGTGTAATCCAGCACCTGCTTGCCATTCAATGTCACAATGTAGTGGCTGCCCTTCGCGGTGATGACGAACTTGTTCCACTCGCCGTCCTTGAAGATGCCCTTCACATCCGCCTCCACCGGATACTTGCCGGTCTTCGCGATGTACGGCGAGCAGGTCATGTCCCGCTTCAGCGAGCCGGAGATGCCCATCTGGATCTGGTCGCCCTCCTGGCGGATGAACACGCCCGAGTCGATCGGGTTCTTGTAACGAACCTCGCCTTCAATGGTGAAGTCCTTGTAGGTGGTCTTCGTCCACAGGTTGGAGCCTTTCTTTTCCGGCACGTTCTGGCCGGTGATCACTCCGTCCTTCACCGACCAGCATTCCTTCGGACCCTTGATCTCGAAGTTGTCGAGATTGTCCTTGGTGACGAGCGGATCGGCGGAAGCGCAGGAAACGCAGGCCAACAACAGGGCGGAGCAACGGATGGTATTCTTCATGGTTTGCAATAGAGGTGAGGGTTGAATGGGGAAACCGCTCTTGGGAAAATCCGGGCTGATTCAGACAGGATTAACGGGATTAACAGGATGGCTAAAATGACGGCATTCCGATCGGAAGGGTCACACACCACCTTCCCGTAAATCCTGAATAATCCTGTGAATCCTGTCCAAATCGGCAGCTTGTGGGGGATGATGGTTATTTCAGAGAGGAGAGATACTCGACGAGGTCGCGCAGTTCGGTGGGCTTGAGGATCACGCCCATCGGCGGCATCGGGCTGACCGCGGCGGTCTTGCTGGCGATGTCCGCGGCGGGAACCGTGAGGTCCTTGCCATCCGGCATCAGCAGCACCACGCCCTGCGCGGTGTCCGACTTCGGCGCACCGGCGAGCACGGTGCCGTCCTTCCTCGTCACGGTCATCGCGCCATAGCCGGGGGCGATCTTCGCCTGCGGCAGCACGAGCGATTCGAGAATGTAGTCGCGGCCCTTCGCAGCGACATGCGTGAGCGGAGGGCCGACATTGCTGCCCTCCTCGCCAATGCGATGGCAAGCCGTGCACTGCGCGGCGAGATTCGCCTCGAACACCTCCTTGCCGCGCTTCGCATCACCACCGGCGATGGCGGGCATATAAGGTCCGATCTCCTCCGTGGTCTTCAGCTTCATCGTCGAACGATAGCTCTCCACCAAGGGTTTCAATTCGGGATGCGAATCGGCAACTTCGATGAGATCGAGAACGATTTCAGGAACCGAGCCAACGGCCTCCTTGAAGAGCGATTGCAGCGCCACGCCCACCTTCGGATCTTTTGACCTGCCCAGAACCCGGATGGCGTTCTGACGTTCCTTCAGGTCTTTTGATTTCCGGGCAGCTTCGATGGCGTAATCCAGCAACTCGGGACCTTCCGGCAGCAGGTTCGCAGCGCCCATCCGGATTTCCGCAGACGGCTCCTTCAGCATGGATTTCCCGATTGCGGCAAAACGATCTCCAGCTGTTGAGCGGAGGGCTTCCAAAGCCTGCAAGCGCACGTCCGCGGACAGCTTCGCATCCCCTGCGTCCTTCACCAGCTGCGCCGGATCGGCCACCACGCCGAGCGCCTTCGCGGCGGCCCCGGCGGCCTTGGAAATCACAGGATTCGCATCATGCTCCAGCTTCGCGGAGACCCCTGCGAAAACCTTCCGCGCCACGGCCGCATCCGCTGCCGGACCGGGATGCCAGCGGCCATCCACCGGATCGAGCTCCAGTTTCACCGGCCAGGACGCCAGCGCATCCAAAGCCGCCACCCGCAGTTCAGAGGAAAGGGTGTCATCCGCCGCAAAGACCGAGAGTCGTTTCGCCGCCGCCTCATCCACCATCATGCGGTTCGCCGCAATGGCACGACGGACCGCCGGTCCCGGGGCCTTCGGGGATTTCTCCAGCAGCGCCGCCAGCTCCGGCAGTGCGTCCTTGATACTGGCATCATCGTAGATCGAGCGGGCGGCCTCCGCCACCACCGCCGCATCCTTGTCCGCCAGCAGCGCAGTTACCTGTGGGGACGCCGTGCGACGGAACACCACCGCTGCGGCCAATCGAACGGCAGGCGATGCATGCTTCGCCGCTTTTTCCACCGCTTCCGGCTTCATCCCGACCAAAGCCAACACGCCCGCGTGACGCAGATACACATCGCGGTTCGCATTCTCCGCCAGCATCGCGATCACCACGTCCGCCGCCTCATCCATGTGAAGCTTGCCGATCGCCACGGAGGCTCGATAGCGCACCACGGCGGAAGAATCCTTCAGCAGCGGGATCAATCCCGGCACGGCCTTGCCCGCCGTCTCGCCCGCCCACTTCGCCGCCTGAGCGCGCGTCTGTTCCGGCTTCGCCGCAGCCAGCGTGGTGAAGATCTCCGGGGAAAATTGTTTCGCCTCCGCCAGGCCCCACAGCGCATGCGTGCACGCCAGCGGCTCGTCCTTCCACTCCACCGCCGCGGTCGCGAGAAGCTTCACGCCGCTCGGACGATGCGAAAGCTCGGCCTGCGCATCGCAACGGATGCGTTGGTCGGCGTGCTTCAGGCGCTTGATCAGATCAGCATCGGACACCTTCGCCGGTCCTTCCTTCAGCCACGCAGTGGTCTCGCGGCGCAGCGGATCGTCCTTCTTCGAGGGATCGTCCAGCTTCCACACCGCGCCCTTTTCCTTCAGCGGATAGCCACCCGCCCAATCGGCCAGATACAGCGCGCCATCCGGACCGAAATTGCAGCCGACATACGCCGGGCCCTGGTCCACCTGGTGGCTGTCCGTCATCTTGAAACCCGCGCCCTGTGGCTCCGCCTTGAAGGAGTAGAGCTTGCCCGCCGGGAAGCTGGTCATGAAAAACGCGCCACGATACCGCGCGTTCAACGCCGTGCCCGGATCGCGGGCGAACCCGGACGGACCATCGAAGTAATTGCACAGCGGCGGCGTAATGAACGCAGGCTGGTCCGGACCGGACGGCACCGACATCGACTCCGCCATCCACGGATTGTAGCTGTTGCCACGGTATTGATAGTAGCAGCGCCAGCCGGTGTCCGAGTCCTCCGCGATGTAGACGAAGCGTTCCTTCTCGCCCTTCGCGTCCGAGTCGTTGTCGACTCCGAAGAAGTTGCCGTAATCGTCGAAGGCCACCTGCTGCACGTTGCGGATGCCGCGTGCGTAGATCTCGAAGCCCGAGCCATCCGGATAGCAGCGCATCAGCGAGCCGGTGTCCGGCGCCGCCACGCGCTTTCCTTCCTTCGTCATCACGTTCACGCCCTTGTCGCCGATCGTCCAATAGATCCGCCCGTCCGGCCCGCGCAGCAGCCCGTGCATGTCATGGCCCGCGTACGCCACATGCACGCCGAAGCCGGTGAGCAGCTTCTCGCGCTGGTCTGCCACACCCGTCCCCTTCGTATCCCGCAGTTTCCACAGGTCCGGGATGATCGAGGCATACACATCACCTCGCCACGCCATCACCCCGGCGGCGATGCCGGTGACCTCGGTATTGAAGCCCTCCGCAAACACGGTGGATTTGTCCATCACGCCATCTCCATCCGTGTCGGTGAGACGATGGATCTTTTCGGAGATCATCGTGAGATCCTTGATGTCCACCACGCCATCGCCATTGCGATCCTTGAGCGAAGTCTTCGGCCACGTCTTGCCGGGCACCAGTTCCTTGCGATAAAGCGCCAACCGGTCGTCCACCGACTTCAACGCCAATGTCTGCGGGATCCACTGCTTGAACTCGCGGATATCCAGGTCCGCCGCCAGCCGGCGCGCGGTCTCCGCCACGTAGATCGAGCCATCCACATCCACGCTCACCACCACCGGGTTTTTCAGCAATGGCTCACGCGCGACCAGCGTGCGCGTCAGGCCATCGGCCAACTGTTGGCTTTCCGGAGCGGCGGCCGCCACGGAGGCCATCAAGCAGCAGGCAGGAGCAGACTTCAGGAAGTGGACGTGTTTCACTTTCAAGGATTTATGAATACGTTGAATGAAATGCATGCAAACGATCATGCCAATACCCTCCGAGCCTAATCCGACTTTCACCGATTCCCAGCCCGGACCATGGCTGACATCCGCTGGGAAATAACCCAAAATTACCAACGTGCTACCCGACACCGAAAGCCGCCGCAACTTGGTACTCTACATCGTGAAGTGCCTCACCGCCACCACGGTGACCTTCCTGCTTTCCCGACTGCTGAACTATCAGGACATCGGCTGGTGCCTGATCTCGGTGATGCTGGTGCTCGCCCCCGATCACAAGGATTCGGTCCCCTTCGCGCTCAACCGCATCGGCGCGAATCTCATCGGCGTGGGATGCAGTCTGATCCCGCTTCTCTTCGGCGGCCCCGGAATCATCACCTTCTGCGTGGCCTATGCCCTGGCCATCCTCCTCTGCGACCGCTTCAAGCTCATGGCAAGTTGCCGCACCGCTCTTGCTGCGGTCACGATCATCATGCTCCAGCACGACGCCCAGCTCCACCTCTGGGACAATGTGCTCAAGCGCCTGCTCTCCGTCCTCGCCGGCTGCGCCATCGCACTCCTTATCACCGTCCTCTTCCACCGCGGCATCCGCAGGAAAACGGACCCGGTGAAGGACACGGGAGAGTGAATCTACTCACTTGGAGTGGCGGCTTTCGAGCCGCCATGACAAGGGGTGTGGACGTCTTACGCTGGCGCACGATGGACGTTGAAGGAAACGCTCTCATTCACGAGCCATGGTTCCCCCTCCCCATCCCCATCCATGGCTCCTCGAAAGGAGCCACTCCCAGTCATTGGGACCACACTATTCAACCAGCTCCACCTCGCCCGGCCGCCAGGTCTTGTCGAACCATGGCTCAAGGGCACCATAGAGACGGAGCATCGTGAACCAGCTTTTGCCAGGCCACGTCTGGATCCAGTTGCTTTCCTTGCCCGGAGGAGACTTCGGGCCGAAATAAATGTCCGTCGAGCCGTCCGCGTTCTGCTTCACCGTGCCGGTCTCGCTGGTCAGCGCCGTATCGCGCTGATCGGTCTGCAGGACCGACCGGGTCTGGGTGTCGTAGGGGATCAGCGACCAGAACGTCGCCACCGGCACCTTCGGCGGCAGGCGAAGCCGGTAGTTCTTTCCGCCATCGAAGTAGTTCCGGTTCTTGTCCACCGTGACCACCGCATACTGCGATCCACTGCCGACGATCTTGGCGGACATCGCCGGAGTGATGCCGGTGGCCATGAAGAAGAAACAGGTCCGCGCATCGAGCAGACGCGCGCCGTTCTCCATGAACTCATGGCTGCCGCCGACGAACGGCGTGAACCACGCCGACTCACCGGGATAAAAATAGAACGCGTTGTCACGCGGTCGGAAGGAAACGGCGCGAGCGGTTGCATTGCCGATTGCCGCAGCATCGGTGAGGATCGCCTTCATCCGTTCGTCCGGTGCGAAAGCCTTGCCCTTCACAATCCCGATGGAAGCGAGGAGTCCCAAGGTCTCCGGATCCACCGCGGCGGCGGGCTCTTCCTGGACCACCTTGTCCACCTCGCGGTAGAAGTCGAAATTGGTCGCATGGATCGTGTTGAAGTACAGGCCGGAGCCATCGATGAAGGTCATCTTCGGCGGATTCGCCGCTTCATCCAGCCGGTAAACCTTCCAGTGTTCCCTGAAGGCGGTCACCGCCGGGCCCGTATCGCCGCGGACCGTGAAGCCGCGCGCGCCGAACCACACGTTGTAGGTGCGCGGACGCACCACGAAATATCCTTCCGGCACCTTGCCCTCGTAGCCGGGCGGCAGGAACAGGTATTTGCCGCCCTTGCCCTTGTCCGGCCCGACCAAACCGATATCGACGATGTAGCGCATCCACATGTCATCCGCCAGACCGAGCACCCCCGGCGGCACCTCCACGACAAGCGGACCATCCTTCAGATTCATCTGGGCCCACAGCGTCGCGGTCTGCGTGTTCGGCGTGAGCAGCAGGGTCTTCGCATCCACGCGATTGGTATGGATGACGGCGAAGGTGTGATCCTTGCAGCCCGCGCTCTTGAGCCCCTCGATGTTGGCTAGAGTGGATGCGGCGGACATCGTGTTGAGGAACACCTCCACGCCACGCATCCGATCCAGATTGTCATAGACCTTCGTGACTGTCGCCTTGTCCGGCAGGCCGTCGGAGAATCGCAACGCTCCCAGCGAGGTTTCAACGGAATCCGGCGTCGTGATCTCGGGCGGGATTTCCGTGGCCATCTTCGGCTTCGGCTCCACGGCGTATGCCGCACCTCCAAGCAAAAGCACACTGAAGGCAGCAGCCGCAACAGGCTTCGCGAGCGCGTTCTTCATGATATCCATTCCTCTGGTTTTTGATGACAATCCAAGGCCAAAAACGAATCTTCGTCGAGACATTGCTTCCCTGCGTGAACGGACTGCCCGAGAGCACGTCGTCCCCCTTCGTCTCTTCGTTTGGTTTGGCGATCTCCATCAGAGCAGGAAGGAACATCCGCCACCATTAGACCATGGTTAAACAAGGCGCGGCGCCTGAAATGCCGCGTCGATAGACGTATGGTCTCCGGATTCGATCTTGAGCCGGGAGCAACAACCTCCATCCTCCCGGAATGAGGTCCGTCGCTCTCGCGGTTGCCATGTCACTCGCCTCCATCCTCCTGATGCAGTGCGGGAAGAAGGTCGTGATTCCCCCGCCTGCCTATGGATATCGCGCCTATGGCGGCCCCTCTCATTTCAAGACGATCCAGGACAGCACGGAGGTCACCGCCTGCCTTCTGGACCCCGCCGCGGATGCCGATCCACGGTATCCCTCCCGGAGCAATCCCCTCATCTGCCGCGAGCGGGGGAGCGTAACCCTCTCCGCCGCCCAGATCGCCGAACTGAAAGCCATCTTCGCCGACCCGAAGACATCGCCGGAAGATCGGGATATGGCGTGCCTGCCCGACTATGGAGTGCGGTTCACCTTCGGCAACGGAGCGGATGCCATCGCGATCAACCTTTGCTTCCACTGCGGCCAGCTTGCCACCTATCGCAACAGCGAAGAACTGGGGACCGGAATCTTCGTCCAACCCGGTTACGGAAAGCTGGTGACGATCGTCAAAAGCCTGTTCCCGGAGGACCCGGAAATCGCAAAGCTGGAGGCCCATCAAGGATAGGCTCTCCGGTGGCTTCCGCCACCGGTTACCTTTCACCGCCTCACGCCACCTGACGGTCCACGTCCTCGCGGAGGTTCTCGATGATGTAGTCCTGTCGCTCCGGAGTGTTCTTGCCCATATAGAAGGCCAGCAGCTCCTTCACGCCCTTGCCTTCCTCGAAGGTCACGGGATCGAGACGCATGTCCGGGCCGATCATGAACTTGAACTCGTCCGGCGAGATTTCACCGAGACCCTTGAAGCGCGTGATCTCGGAGGACTTGCCGAGCTTGGCCAGCGCCTTCGTCTTCGCCTCCTCATCGTAGCAATAGATCGTTTCCTTCTTGTTGCGCACGCGGAACAGCGGCGTTTGGAGGATGTAGAGATGGCCCTCGCGGATCACCTCCGGGAAGAACTGGAGGAAGAACGTGAGCAGCAGCAGGCGGATGTGCATGCCATCGACATCGGCATCGGTGGCGACGATGACCTTGTTGTAACGCAGTTCCGCAATGCCATCCTCGATGCCGAGCGCAGCCTGGAGCAGCGCGAACTCCTCGTTCTCATACACGATCTTCTTCGCGAGGCCGAACGTGTTCAGCGGCTTGCCGCGCAGCGAGAACACCGCCTGCGTCTCCACATCGCGGCTCTTCGTGATCGAGCCGGAGGCGGAGTCACCCTCGGTGATGAAAAGCGTGCTGCGCTCGCGCTCCTTGTGCTTCGAGTCGAGATGGGCGCGGCAGTCGCGCAGCTTCTTGTTGTGCACCTTCGCCTGACGGGCGCGGTCACGAGCCAGCTTCTGCACGCCCTTCAGATCCTTGCGCTCGCGCTCGGCGGCGAGGATGCGCTTCTGGATCGCCTCGGCGACCTTCGGGTGCTTGTGCAGGTAATTGTCGAGGTGCTCCTTGAGGAAGTTGCCCACGAACGTGCGCAGCGATTCACCATTCGGGGAAACCCCGGCGGAACCCAGCTTCGTCTTCGTCTGCGATTCGAACACCGGCTCCTCGATGCGCACCACGATGGCGGCCTCGATGCCCGCGCGGATGTCGGACGGCTCATACTGCTTCTTGTAGAAGCCTCGGACCGCATTCACCAGGCCCTCGCGAAATGCCTGCAAGTGCGTGCCGCCCTGCGTGGTGTTCTGGCCGTTGACGAACGTGTAGTATTCCTCACCGCTCTCCGGCGTGTGGGTGAAGGCGATCTCGATGTCCTTGCCGGAAAGATGGATCGGATCGTAGAGCGCCTCGCTCTCCATCTCCTCGCGGAGCAGGTCGAGCAGACCGTCCTTGGATTTGAACTTCTTCCCGTTGAGCACCAGCGTCAGGCCGGGGTTCAGGTAGGAATAGTAGCGGCACATCTTCTCGACGAAGGCGTCCTTGAACTTCGACTTGGCCGGGAAAATCGTGCGGTCTACCTCGAAGGCGAGGCGCGTGCCGTTCGGTGCTTCCTCGCGGCGGGTGTGCTTCATGTCCACCGCCACCTGGCCCTTGGAGAACTCGATGGCCTTGGTCTCGCCATCACGCCACGCCTGGATCTCGAAGAAACCGGAAAGCGCGTTCACCGCCTTGATGCCGACACCGTTGAGGCCCACGGTTTTCTTGAAGGCCTCGCTGTCGTACTTGGCACCGGTGTTGATCTGGGCGGCGCAGTCGTAGAGCTTGCCGAGCGGGATGCCACGGCCGAAGTCGCGGACCTCCACGCGGCCTTCCTCGTCGATGGTGACGCGGATCTCCTTGCCGTTGCCCATGATGAACTCGTCGATCGAGTTGTCGATGACCTCCTTGAGCAGAATGTAGAGGCCGTCATCGGGCGAGGAACCGTCTCCGAGTTTTCCGATGTACATGCCCGGGCGGAGGCGGATGTGTTCGCGCCAGTCGAGGGACTTGATGTCGGCTTCGGTGTATTCGGCTGCCATGTCTGGCCGGGAGGAGTACCGGACCGGCGCGGCCGGTGCAAGCGCGGGGGCTCGGAACACGCGCCCACCCCAGCTAACAAATTCATTTTCAAAGGACGACCCGCAGGCGATCCCAGCAAAAAGAGAGGAACCCCGCCCTGACTCCCGGGTGGAATCCCCTTTCCCGCTTCACTTCAGGCTGTTCGTGATCGCCTCCCAGCGGCGCTTGAATGCCGCGTTGTCCACGGCAAGCCGGTCGCCGGCGGCGGTGGCGCGGGCGCGATCACCGGCGAGCCAGTCGAAGGCCACGGCGGATTCGTGGCGGCGTGACACATCTTCCGGCTTGGCGTTCCGGACAAGGGCCCGGTGGAGATCGACCACCGAATCCGGGGAAAGATCCTTCCACATGATGTCATGGGAGACGCCGGCGGCGTCCGTGGCCTTCAGCTTGCCACCTTCTCCGGCAGCGATCTTGGAATAAGTCACAGCACCATCGCCCGACTTGAGATCAATCGACACCTCGCCGTGGCCCAGATCTCCTTCCAGATCCGTGAGCAAGGAGGCAGCGGACTCGGTCAATGCCAGCAATGCCTCACGCGCGATCTTCTCATTCTCGGTCGGTTGCAGGTCCTTCAGCTTCGTCGCGGCATCGGCGAACAGGCAGTCCTTGAACATCCGGTCCAAGTCCGGGCGGGCCTCCGCCAGCGTCATCGGAGTTTTCGATTCCGTCGGCTTGGCCTTGGGGTGATCCAGTTCGTGGATGCGCCGCTTCAGGTTCATCTGCCACTCGCGGAGATTGAAGCGTGCCCGGCCACGCGTCTGCAGAGAGGCCAACACCTTGTCCAGATCATCCACCGCCTTCTGGCACTCGGCCTTGTCACCGGTGAAGCTCTTCGGCTCCGCATCCGCCAACCGCTGATAGTCGGCGAGGTAACGGCCCGCGACGGATTGGTAATGGCGGGCCCAGGAATCCGAGTCGGCCAGCTTGGCCTCGGTGATCGGCTTGAAGAAACCGGCTGCGTCCTCCAAGCGACCCTGCTCCCAATCCTTCAAGCCATACAGCAGCCAGGCCAGCACCTGCGGTGCATCCGCCTTGCTGGCATCCAGCGCCTTCGGAACGATGGCAGGCAGCTTGCGGATCCGGCCCAGCGCTGGAACCAGCTCACCGGCCACGTTCGGCGCAGGCAACCCGGCGGCTGAGGCATGCTTCGCGGAAGCATCCGCCTCCTCACGGGCCCGCTCCGGTTTGCCATCCAGATAGGCGGCAATCACGGTCTCCACACCCGCCCAGGTGCCGGTGGGCTCCTGAACCTGGGGATCGTCCCGCAACTCGCTGAATTCCTTTGTAGCGCGATCGAAATCACCCTTCTCCATCGCCTCCCGGGCGGCCCGATAGCGCATGCCGATCTTCGCAGCGACCGCCGGATCCTGGATCTTGCCCGGATCGGCCTGCGGAATCGCCTCGAGACCGGCCGCAGGGGGCGGCATCGCGGCGCCCTTGCGGGAGTTCTTGCGATTTAGCAGATGAATGGTCAGCCCGGTCGCCCCCAACAGCACCACTGCGGCCACGATGATGAGGGTCCGCTCGCGTTCCTTGGCCGCAGCCTTCCGCCGCCGCTGTGAAGTGGTATCCTGAGGCAGATCGGACGGACCGGCCAATGCCCGCTGCTGGGCATAGCGCAGGGCCGCCAGCATCTCATCGTAGGACGTGAAACGGTTGGCCGGATCATAGGCCATCGCCCGATCCACCACCGCGCACGTTTCGGGAGTCAGTCCGGGAGCAGCCTGTGCCAGCGGCCGGACATTCTGCTTCGCCTCGCGCAGCTTCAGCGTGTCCATCGTTTCCTCCGCACAGGATGGCACTCCCGCCAGCGCATGGTAGAGGGTGGCCCCGAAGGCGTAGACGTCGGAGCGGAAATCCTCTTCCAAGCCCTCGATGGTCTCGGGCGGCACGTAGTACGGCGTGGCCCAGATCTCGGTGGCCTGGGCCTTGCCGCCCTTGGTCACCAGAGCGAGGCCGAAGTCCACGATCTTCGCGTTCCCTGCGGCATCCAGCAGGATGTTGCCCGGCTTGATATCGCGGTGGATCAGGCCTGCGGCATGGGCGGCGCGGAGACCTTCCGCCACCTGGATGGCCAGCGGCAGCACTTCCGTCTCCGGGAGGGCACCGCGCTCTCGGATCTGGTGCTCGAAATGCCCGCCGGACACCAGCTCCATGGCCAGATAGAAGCGCCCGAAGGCGCGGCCCGTGGTCAGCAGCCGCACCACGTGCGGATGGCTGATGGACGCCGTGGTCCGGGCTTCTTCCTCGAAGGCCTCGATCCGCCGTTCGTCCGCGGAATAGTCCTCGTTGAGAATCTTCAGCGCCACCTCGCGGTCCAGCGTGTTGTCATGCGCCACGAAGACCACGCTCATCCCGCCGATCGCATGGCGGCGCAGCAGCGTGTAGGGGCCGAATTCCCGCTTCACCCGCGTGTGTTTCCCGCACTGCGGGCACTCCACGTTTGAAAAGGGAGCGACTTGAGACACATCCATCGGCCCTCCGCATGAGTGGCAGTAAGCGATGGTCGTCTCGTCGTCCGGCATGGCAGGAAAACTAGGTTACGATCCGTCCTTATGGAAACTTGAAACTTTTTCCAACAGCCGCCAAATCCCCCGCATGGAACTGCGTGTCGATGACTCCGGCGGAGACCGCCTTGATGCCTGGCTGGCCGCCCGGCTGCCGGACCTCTCGCGCTCGCGCATCCAGGCGCTCATCCGTGAGCAGTTCATCATCGTCAACGGCCAGCCCGCCAAACCGCGCGATGCTGTGAAGCCCGGTGCTCTCATCTCCATCGCCATCCCGGAAGCCGTCCCGGACGTGGCCGCGCCACAGGACATTCCGCTTTCGATCCTCTTTGAGGATGATGACCTTGTGGTGCTCGACAAGGAGTCCGGCATCGTCGTCCACCCCGCCGCCGGCAATCCGGATGGCACCTTGGTCAATGCCCTGCTGCATCATTGCAAGGGGCAGCTCTCCGGCATCGGCGGGGTCGAGCGGCCCGGCATCGTCCACCGCCTGGACAAGGACACCTCCGGCTGCCTGGTGGTGGCCAAGACCGACCACGCCCACCAATCGCTGACCAACCAGTTCTCCGGCCGCACCATGGAGAAGATTTATCTGGCGGTCACCCAGGGCATCCCGAAGCCGGAGAAGGACACCATCTTCACCCACATCGGCCGCCACCCGGTGAACCGCCAGAAGATGGCCGTGGTCAATCCGCCCGGTGGCAAACCCGCCATTACGGACTACGAGATCCGTTACATCGATCCTTCCACGCTCACCGCGCTGGTCAAAGTGCACCTGCATACCGGCCGCACGCACCAGATCCGCGTCCACATGCTCCACAAGGGCACTCCGCTGTTAGGCGATCCGATTTACGCGAAGCCGGTGAAGCAGAGCGGCCATACCGGACGCCTCATGCTGCACGCGTGGAAGTTGGAATTCGATCACCCACGCACCGGCAAGCGGATCGCATTCAAGGCACCGATCCCCCCGAGTTCACGCCGTGGGTCCAAGGCGTGGATCTGGAAGGGTGAGTCTGAAAGGAGTTGAGCCTTCAGGCGAGGAGGGTCTTCAGAGGGAGGCGGAGTCTCACGAGCGTTTCCGCTCTAACAGCCTTTCCCTCTTCACGGCCAAAGGCCCGTCCTATACCAGCTTGGGTTGAATCGACATTCATTTTGCTTTGGATGGAAAAATCCGAAGAACGGTCTGGATTTGGAGTGCGGCGAGACATCGCCGCTTTGAGCGGAGGCGAGATATCGCCGGAAAGAACACCCGTATCCAAGGATCGGCTCCCACGTTCCAGAATCATCCCCCCGCAGGTTCAGGTATTTTCCACACAACCGTGCCGCAGGCCTCGTCGATTTCTCTCCTGCGCCAAAAGCGGCGATGCCTCGCCGCACTCCACATCAGAGAAAGCAAACCACCACCACCCACCAAAAAACCCATGGCATTCTCCCCTTTCTCGTATCACGCTGGGGGCCCATGAAACCGCTCGATCCCGCCGAATGGCCGCGCCTCGTCCTTCCGGGCAGCCGCGTGTTCCTTGCGGGTGGTGCGTCGGTGCCTTTCGCCTTGGTCGGCTCCATGCTCGCCCATGCGGATCAGCTCAAGGACATCGAGCTGGTCCACATCCACGGCCTCGGCGAAACCCCATGGATCGAACCGCGCTACGAGAACGTCCTGCGCACCAATTCCTTTTTCCTCACACCCGGCCTGCGAGCCGCGGTGGAGCGTGGACAGGCGGACTACACTCCCTGCGCCCTCTCCGAGGTTGCGTGGCTTTTCCAAAACGGCCAGATGCCGCTGGATGTCGCCCTGATCCAGGTCACGCCACCGGATGAAAACGGCATGTGCTCGCTCGGCGTCAGCGTGGACGTGGTGAAGGCCGCCGTGCGATCCGCCCGCGTGGTCATCGCCCAGATCAATCCGAAGATGCCCCGCACCGGCGGTGACTCGCTCATCCCCGTTTCCCGCATCGACCGCTACGTTGAACACTCATCGCCTCTGCCCGAGGCGGATCGAGAGACGCTTGATCCGCGCCATGAAAAACTCGGCCACTACGCCGCGCAGCTCATCGAGGACGGCTCCGCCATTCAGGTCGGCCTCGGCAACAGCCCGGAGGCGGTCGTCCGCGCTTTGGTGAAGCACAAGCATCTCGGCATCCACTCCGGCATGTTCAATGACGCGCTCATGGAACTGGTCCGCTGCGGAGCGGCCGATCATTCACGGAAGAACTACAAGACCGGCAAGATCATCGCCAGCCACGTGCTCGGCAGCCGCAAGCTCTACAAGTTCGTGGATGGCAATCCGGATGTGGAACTGCATCCCAGCGATTGGGTCAATGATCCCCACCGCATCGCACGCAACGATCACATGGTGGCGATCAACGGCGCGCGGGAGATCGATCTCACCGGTCAGGTGGTGCGCGATTCCAGCGGCCACCGCTTCTATGGCGGCATCGGCGCGCTCCAGGATTTCGTCCGAGGCGCGGGCCGCAGCAAGGGGGGACGCCCCATCATCGTGCTGACCTCGACCTCGGACGATGGGAAACGCTCCCGCATCGTCACCGGACTGGAACCCGGCAGCGGCGTCTGCACCAGCCGTGGCGACGTCCATCACGTGGTCACCGAGTACGGCGTGGCCAGTATCTACGGATGCAGCATCCGCGAGCGGGTCGCCCGCCTCGTCGAGATCGCCCACCCGGACCATCGCGAGGCACTGCTCGCCGGAGCCCAGCAGCGCGGCTGGCTGCCGAAGTTCTATACCCGCCCCGCCACCTCCTCCGGGGTCGAGCGTGGTTGGATCCAGTTCCCCACCGGGCGCTTCTACTACCGGCCGCTCCACCCCAGCGACATGCGCGTGCTCCAGCGCTTTTTCTATTCGCACGATGAGGAAACCGTGCGCCTCCGCTACGGCTACCACCGCGACCGCATGACCGGTGAGTCCGCCTACAAGCTCGCCGCCGTGGATCAGACGCGCGATGTGGCGATCGGCCTCTTCACCCGCGATGGCAGCCAGGAGGAACTCCGTGCGATCGGCCGTTACTATCTCGATGACGATGGCAAGAGCGCCGAGGTCGCCTTCGTGGTTCATGAGGCCACCCGCCGCAATGGCATGGCTGGCTTCCTGCTGGGTGAACTGGCGGTCGTGGCGAAGCGCCGTGGCATCGAAACCCTCTGGGCCTCCGTGCTTCCCAACAACCACGCCATGGCCGGGCTCTTCCTTTCCGCAGGAGCGAAGGAGACCTTCTCTCCGGGCGATGAGGACCGGATTTTCCACATGAAGGTCGATCGCCTCGCCAAGGAGCGGAAACCGTATCTCGAACGCAAACACATCCACCGCCTCGAACGATGAGCGGCACTCCTCCCATCGGCGTCCACTACGATGCCTGCTACGAACGCCATGACACCGGCTTCTGTCATCCGGAGTCACCGGAGCGCTACCGCGTGCTGCGCTCCGCCCTGGAGGAACTGCCGGATGACATCGTCCGGCTACCGCGCCGCCGCGCCACCGTCTCGGAGATCCTGCTCGCTCACGAGCACTACTACCACGACCTCGTCTATCGGGATGCGGAGACGTTTTCCGACTGCCTGCGCACCGGAGACACCGCCATCTGTGAGGAGAGCTACGAGGTGGCACTGGAAGCGACCGGAGCCGTGCTCGCGGCCGTGGATGCGGTGATGCGTGGCGAAGTCCGGCGTGCCTTCTGCGCAGTGCGCCCTCCCGGCCACCATGCCACCTCCGCCCGTGGCCTGGGCTTCTGCATCTTCAATCACGTCGCGGTGGCCGCACGCTATCTCCAGTCCCATCACGGCCTGCGACGCATCGCCATCGCGGACTGGGATGTCCATCATGGCAATGGCACCGAGGCTATCTTCCTGGAGGACCCGGATGTCTTCTACGTCTCCCTTCACGAACAAGGGCTCTATCCCTACACCGGCCCCGCCACCGAACATGGCCAAGGCCCGGGCAAGGGAGCCACATTGAATCTTCCGCTCCCCTTCGGCACCAACGGTGCGACCGCCCTGGCCGCATGGGACGAGTTCGCGGCTCCGGCGCTCGATGCTTTCCAACCGGAATTCCTGCTCGTCTCCGCAGGCTTCGACGCGCTGGCCTCAGATCCCATCGGCGGCCTGCGTTGGGACGATGACACCTTCATCGCCCTGACCGAACGCTGCGTGGCGATCGCAGAGAAATGGTGCGGCGGGCGGATGGTTTCCTCCCTGGAAGGCGGCTACGATCCACCCGGCCTCGCCGCCGCCGCACTCGCGCACGTGGCGGCACTGAAGTAACCGGCGGCAATCACCGCGACTGCAAATTCTGGTAGGACTCCAGCTGCGATTTAGTCTCATACAGCATCATGGAATAATCCGTCCCCCAGCTCTCATAGGCTCGGGCGAGGATATCCTTGGTGATTTTGTTGGCAGTCTTGTTTATCCCTACCAACTCATTATAAGCCTCCGCCTGTTGGTTGATTTCGTATTCCGCCATCTGATAGTCATTCGGCCATTTCTGCACGGCCGCAGCTTTCGCCTCTCTTGCCGCAGTGGTCGGGTTCGCCGGAACCCACCACTTAGGTGGAGCAGGCGGAGCCGGAGGCGCTTCTTTCGCCGGGGCCTCACGGGTAGTGTATTGGGGGGTATAAGAGGAGTAGGAGGGAGTCGGCTCAATTCGAGACGGAGCTGTTTCATACTCGCTCAAGCGCCTCCACCCTTCGGCCAAGAGACCTGACTTCTCAATCGAGCGGGTCAAGTCGGTTGATGCCTTCATCAGCTGATCATAATCGGAGGTCTTTTTCGTCAAACGGGCTTCCAAATCTGAATTCTCGCTCTCCAAACTGGCGATCCGGCTCTTCAACCGCTGCACCTCCCGCGAATCCGGTTGCGGAGCCTCTTTCGCAGGCCGGGGCGAAGATTGCTGCAGGGATTGGACTTCCTGCTCTTTCTTACAGGAGCCGAGAAACAAGGCGATCGCGGCGGCGCAGACGATGGATGTTTTCATGAGGGGAGGAGGATGTGCCAGCCTTCTGCCGGAAACATGTTCAAAAGAACACTAAACCTTCTCCAAGTCAACTCATCGTTGTTAGGTGGGTTCCTATCCCGATGACAGCCCTTTCCCGGTCACAAGTTGAAAACTTGTGCTACTCACCCTTTCACTTACATTTCACCCCTCCTTCACCCCTTTTGTGCAAAGACAACGGATGGTTGGTCCATGAACGATCGGCATTGGCTGTGGATTGCAGGAATCACCTGCACCTTGGGAGTGGCCGCCTACTGGATGCCGCTCTCCGACGACTACCTGGAGCTGGACATGGCTACAGGCTCATCCAGATCGCGCCATGTGGTTCTCGGAGCATACGACGGCGGATGGAAAACCAAGACCACCTGGCTCGCCGAGCGTGCGCGGGAACTCGGCATCCCTTATCATCCGGAGTGGAAGCAGCTCAGTCACACTTCACGCACCACCCTGTTCGAATCGCACGGCTGCTCGCCCACGCCTCCGGCCTATCTGCTCCCAGCCCTCGAACCGGAAGACCCGGCCCAACGGGACGCCTTCGTCCGCGACTATCTGGCCGCTCCCGCTGGAACGCGGAAAGCAATGATCGAGGACGCTCTTAAGCAGTAGCACAAGTTTTCAACTTGTGAGGGTGAGCGGCCCGCTGCGCAACAGAAGCGCGCCCGCACCAACCAGATCGTTCGCAGCTCGATCCCGATGACGGCTATTGCCCGGTCACAAGTTGGAAACTTGTGCGACTACCTCTCCCACCTGTGAACGGATGCGGAGCCGGGCCGTCAGGCGCTTGCTATCCATCGCGGATGGCAGACCCTTCCCCGCACCCGTTCGCAGGCGGGAACGGGAAAATCACTTCACCACCGTCGCGCCGCCGCGCTCGCTCCAGCGATAGACCGCATCCCCGCCACGCTCGGTGCGGTTCTGGCTCATGAACCAGCCGAGCGAATCGTTCCAAACCAGATCGTAGTAAACGACCCGCCGGACCTGGGATCCGCTTTCCAGCACCGGGTGGATCGCCGCCACCCGGCGGACGTAAGTGGCGGCAAAGCCGTCCTTCTCCCGCGTGCTGCCGTCCACGATGTAGGCGATCTCGATCTGTCCGGGTTGGGCGCCGGTCCGCATCGCCACCAGACGGGCCGCGACATTGGGATCCAGCTCATTGGTAGGAGGACCGGCCCAGGCTGCTGCCGCCACCAGACTGAAGACCACGACGATGAAGCAAAGGATTCTGGTCATGTGGATGGAACTCCGAATCCCCTGTTCGTATTCAAACAATTTTGTCGCGAAGATGTATCAAAGTTGGACGCTGCCTCCGGACTGCTATCCAACAGCCCTACGTTCATCGCGTCCGCCACTCCCATGATCCCGGCCCTCCCCCATCCCTCCCCGCTGCGACACCACTGGCCCCTCACGCCCGGCATGGTGTTCCTCAATCACGGATCATTCGGAGCCTGCCCGTCTGCCGTGATCGAAAAGCAGATCCAACAGCGGTGGGAGTTGGACGCTTCTCCGCTGCAATTTCTCCATCACGATCATGCTGGAAAGCTGGATCTGGCCCGGGAACAGGTGGCTTCCTTCGTGGGTGCGGATCCGGCCAATCTCGTCTTCGTGACCAACAGCACCACTGGCGTGAATGCGGTGATGCGCTCGCTGGAATTCTCCCCCGGCGATGAAATCCTCATCACCAGCCACGGCTACAACGCCTGCAACAACGTGGTCGCGGAAGTCGCCCGCCGCAGTGGTGCGGTGGTCGTGATGGCGAAGATCCCATTTCCCATCGAGCGGCCGGAGCAGGCTACGGAGGCCGTCCTCGCCGCCGTCACCCCGCGCACACGGCTGGCCCTGATCGACCATGTCACCAGCGCGACCGGGCTCATCTTCCCGCTGTTGGAAATCGTCCGCTCCTTGGAGGAACGAGGGGTCGAGACACTGGTCGATGGAGCCCATGCGCCGGGCATGCTGCCGCTGGACCTGGAAGCCCTGCGTCCTTCCTACTACACCGCGAACCTTCACAAATGGGTCTGCGCACCGAAAGGAGCCGCCATCCTCTGGGTCCGGCCGGATCGGCAGGAGGACCTCCAACCGGCCGTCATCAGCCATGGCAACAACACGCCACGCCCCGGTCACTCCGCGTTCCAGGACCGCTTCGATTGGGCAGGCACCCACGATACCACCGCGCCACTCTGCGCGCCGGATACGATCCGCTGGCTGGAAGCACTTGTTCCCGGCGGCTGGCCGGAGATCCGCGAGCGGAACCACCGGATGGTGATCGAAGGCCGCAACCTGCTCTGTGAGCGGCTCGGCATCACAGCGCCGTGCCCGGACTCGATGATCGGCTCCATGGCCACGCTGCCGATGCCCGCGGGCCTCGATGTTCCGCACGAAGGCCCCGGACCCGATCCGGTCTACAAGCGCCTGTTCGATGAATTCCACATCGAGCTGCAGGTGTTCGCCTTCGAGGGCAGACGCTGGTTCCGCATCTCCTCCCACCTGCACAACTCTCCGGACGAATACCGCTATCTTGCGGATGTGCTCGAAATGATGGCTGCACGCCCGTGACTGGGGGTGGCTGCTTTCGAGCAGCCATGGCAAGGAGGATCGAGCTGCCTACGCTGGCGCGGGATGGAAGGTGAAGGAAGGATGAATGGGCAGGAGCAAATGCATCCGCCCACCCCTTTTCATGGCTGCTCGAAAGCAGCCACCCCCAGTAGAAACTCACCCCAGCTTTTCCGCGAAGAACCGCAGCAGCATCGCCATTCCCACGCGCCCGACCGCCGGATTGTAGCGCGGACCTTCATCGCGCAGGAATGCATGAGCCGCATTGAACTCATGCCATTCGAAGTCGACTCCATTGTCCTCAAGCGTCTGATGGATCAACCTGCGTCCCTCCACCGGCACATGCGGGTCCTGCCGCCCCCACGCGAATAGAAACGAAGCACTAGCACTCTTCAGTCTCTCCAGCGTGTCATCGTTTTTCCCCGCACCCAGCGTGTGGCTGTGGATGTCCGTCGGATAAAACGCGCCCACCGCCGTCACATCCGCATGGAATCCGGCACGCACCGCCAGATGCCCGCCGAGACAGACACCGAAGCTACCGATCCGGCCGGTGCAGGCCTCGTGGTTTTTCAAGAAGGCCGCCACCACCGCCGTGTCTTCATCGTAGGAGGCGATCTCCTTGGTGAACTTCAGCTCATTGCCGCGATCCGATCCCGCCTGGTCATACGCCAGCACGGTGCCCAAGGGCTCGAACTCGTGATACACCTCCGGCACCGCCACGACGTATCCCTCGCCCGCCAGCGCCGCCGCCATGCGCCGGATCGGCCCCGTGACTTGGAAAATCTCCGAGTAAAAGATCAGCGCCGGCCGTGCGCCTCCGCCCTGCGGGAGGAAGAGATGCACTCGCATCGGGCCGCGGCTGGTGTTGAGATCGACGTGGGATTCTGCGAGGACCGTCATGGTGCCGCAGTCTCCTATCAGGAATGCTTCGCTTTCAACGGCAATTGCTTCCTTTTCGTGGAGGCCATCTCCTTGAGCTGTTTCTTGCTCATGCTCTCATACATTTCCTTGGACGCGCCCTTGAGCTTGGATTTCGGCGTTTCCTTTTCCTTCGCGGCGAGCGCGGCTCCCGCGGCCATCTGCTGCTTTTTCGAGGTTGCCTTCATAACGGGAAAACGTCCGCCCGTTTCCAACAAAGGCAACCCCTTGGAGGCAGACCGTGCAAATCACGCAGCCTCGAAGCAGCGCATGGAAATGCTGCCATTCTGAAAGCTCTCGTGCGTGAACTTCACTTCCTCTCCCGGCAGCATCGCACCCAGCGTGTAGAGCATCGGCAGGTAGTGGTCGTTGGTGGGCACCGCGAGGCGGGCGGTCTCACCGAGTTTCGCGTAGTCGAACAAAGCGGTGTGATCGCCCTGCTCCAGCCGGTCCTTCACCCAGGCGTCGAATACCAGTGCCCACGAGGGGACGCCGGGATCACTCTCGTCCCAGGAAATGCGCCGCAGATTGTGGACGACATTGCCACTGCCCAGGATCAACACCCCGCGCTCGCGAAGACGGCGGAGCTGCTTGCCCAGCTCATGATGCCACCCCGGAGGCTTGTCGTAGTCGATCGACATCTGGAACACCGGCACCCCGGCATCCGGCCAGATGTGATGGAGAATGCCCCACGCGCCATGATCGAGTCCCATCTCATGGTCTTCATGCAGCTGGATCGACTTCACCTCCTCCATCACACCATGGGCGAGCAAAGGCTGCCCAGGAGCGGGATAGCGGAGACGATACAGCTCTTCGGGAAATCCTCCGAAATCGTGGATCGTCGGCGGAGCCGGGTTCACGGACACACGGGTCTCGCCGCGGGTCAACCAGTGGGCGGAAATCACCAGCACGGCCGCAGGCCTGCCATGGCGCTCCCCCAGTTCCCGCAGAGAGCGGGTGAAGGCATTGTCACGGATGATGTTCATCGGGCTGCCGTGGCCGATGAAGATCGCCGGTTGGCGCCCGGTCCTGGGGGTCAGATCCACGGCGCTTTCGAGATCACGAAGGTTCATGCGGCGAGGATAGCCGCGATCCGGGACCTTGGGAAATGCGCCGTCGTTGGCCTGAGCATGCACGGCATGATGTCCGTCGCTCTTTATTTCTGACGGGCCGCCTTCATCCGCGCGAGGATCTCGCGAGCCTGCGGCGTGTCCGACCACGAGGGCATCTCCAGATAGTCCGCAGCATCGCGGCAGGCGGCGGCCTCCTGCGGATCGCTCATCCGCGTGGCGGCCAGACGCAACACCGGAATGGCGTCCTGCTCCCCGAGTTGGATGAGACCGTCCCGGGCCGCGATCCGCACCTCGGCATCCGGGTCTTGAAGGAATGCCGCGATCGTCTTGACCGCAGCCGGTTCGTAAGTCGTGACCGCTTGCTCGATCTCCAATCGGGATGTTCGTCCGCTGCTCCGGTGTCATCGGCTGGGCGGGCTTCACCGCACCGATCAACGGCTCCTCCGTGGTCACCGACCGGGCGCGCTCCGTCTTCAGCGAAGGAACCGCATTGGACTCCGCATGCTTGGGCTCAGCAGAGCTTTCTCCATGACGGAGCCAGCCCAGCGCCAACCCAACCAGCAAAACCGCCACCGCAGCGGCGATGGCGGCTGGCTTCTTCATCACGGATCGGTGTTCGTATCAGTATCCGTGTCGGTGTCCGTATCCGTGTCCGGATCAGGAGTCACCACGTTCGCATCCGGATCGGCGGGAGTGCCGTCCGGGAAGTAAGTTTCCAAGCGCATGCCGATCCCATCGGAGATCTTGTAGGTGCCGTTGTAGACGCTGGTGCCGATGACTTCCGCCACGTCATCGGTGGTGACCTCGGTGCCCTTATCGTCGGGAGCCACGTAGCCGATGTAGCCGCAGAGATTGTAGGTCTCGGTGCGGACGATGATCGGATAGGCCACCTCGCCCAGCTTCATGCCGGTGCTTTTCTTCGCCTGCTGGCCGGTGAACGTCCCAACGCCGCTTTTCACGCTCATGACGCCGCTGACGTAGCTCGACACGACATTGCTGGTGGTCGTGCTGGTGGTCGTGGGCTTCTTGGCACGGCCCTTCACGATCGGCTGGGTCAGCAGGGTCGCGGGCACCGGCACGGCTTCCTTGCCCGGCTTGAAGGCGTAGATATCACCGGCATCCTCGTCATCGGTGAAGCGGGAGATCGCCCAGCCTTTGATCGCGCCATCCAGAAGATTCAACGTGTTCATTCCATCGAGGATCTCCTTGTTGGTGAAACGCACACCCGCCGCGCCATCCGCGTAGATGGTGGACTGGAGGGAGATCGGAGATCGCACACCGATCTGAGGAGCAGTATCCGCGTGAACGGCCGGAGCAACCGCAACCAGAAGGCCCGCAGTGGTGACAAAAATGGATTTCATGGGAAAACGATAAGTATGGAGCAGCCCGCAAGGTCTGCCGTGCACATGGAAAACGCCACATCTCCCGACATTTATCGGTGGATTGCCATGGAAAAAATCCACCGCCCTACGCCAGCGGGATAAGGAGGCGAAATGCAATTTGCGACACACCGCTTCCCGGCCCGGATCGGTATCACCGGGGCACGCATGAGCCTGCCGCATCCCCGGCACGATCAGGATTCACCGTTCGACCGCTCCGGAAGGCTCCGGTTGGCAAAGCGCACGCTCTGCTGACGGTACCTCGATGAAAGCCACCGCCCGCCGCCGACCGCCGCCCCTGCATTCTCCGGATCTGCCCCGCAGACCGACGCCCCCGTTTCCTCCGGAAGTTGGCTCGATGACTTCAAGCTCGATGCCGAGCTGAGAGGCCGTGCCGAGTGGACGGACAACTTACGTGATTTCAACAGCGATGCACACGCCAGCGATGACGACGGCTGGCTGGCCACCCGTTTCCGCCTCGGCCGGGATGGACTCCGAGAAGTGGCTCAACTCTATGCCCAAGGTCAGGACACCCGCGAATTTTTCTCCGGCCGACCGCACGACACGCTGGGCGGTGCCAATGGCGATGACACCTTCGACCTGCGCCAGGCTTATCTCCAGCTCGGCGATCTGAAGGAATGGCCGCTCCAGCTCACCCTAGGGCGGCAACCTCTGGACTACGGGTCGAAGCGCATTCTGGCGGATTCCGTCTGGGGAAACTTCGGCCGGACCTTCGATGCCGCCCGCCTCGACCTGGCAGATCAACCGTACTTGTCCCGGAGCGTGGACGCCTTCGCCGGGAACGTGGTCACGATCGAGGAAGACCGCTTCAATGACTCCGACCACAAACGCCGATCTGGCCGGGCTCTATGCCACCGGCAAGCTGCCTTGGGATCAAACGCTCGACCTCTACGCCGTCCATCTGGACAGCGCCCACTCCATCATGGCAGCGGTGAAGGGCGACTTCTGGACGCTGGGCTCCCGACTCTTCAAGAAACCCGGCAAGAACTCACCGTGGGATTGGGAGCTGGAAACCGTGCTCCAGACCGGCACGGTCCTTTCGGGAGTGAAAGAGCTCGATCTGCTCGCCTTCGGTGGGCAGGCCACGCTCGGCTACACCTTCGGCGATTGCACCTGGGCTCCGCGTGTGAGCGTGAACTACAGCTACGCTAGCGGCGATGACGACCGCACCGATGGCGACCAGCACCGCCTCCAGCCGGTCTACCCCTCCACGCACAACATGAACGGCCAGCTCGACGCCATCGGCTGGGCGAACCTTCATGATCCCTATCTGGAATTCACCGTGACCCCGGCGAAGGATTGGAAGGTGGGCCTGCAAGCCCACACCTTTTTCCGCGCGGAAACCGGCGACTTCGTCTATCGGGCGAACGGCTCCACCCCGGTCCGCACTCCCGCAGGCTATCATGGTGACCGGTTCTCCATCGGCACGGAACTCGACCTCTACGTGCAGGCGAATCTCACCAAGAACCTCGAGCTGCTCACCGGTGTGGGCGCACTCTTCGCCGGAGACTATCTGGACGACACCGGCACGGACGACACCGCCAAGACCGCCTACCTCCAGCTCACCTACAAATACTGATCCCCGGGGACAGGGTTGCTCTCAGAGGGCATGCCAAAACGTCTTCGTCCCCAACGGGACGACCCATACCAGCCTAGGCCGTACAGACCCTAGGTGGGCGCCTCTCAGATTCTCCGCATGCTGAAGGCATGCCCCATGCAGGGGGAACGTTTCATCTCCATCCGAAGCCGCTCCCCACATGGGGCACCCATTCTGGGTGCATCTCACTCCCCGGACCTGACCCGGGGTCGTGGACCCCGGGGCTGGTATGGGTCGTCCCGTTGGGACGAAGAGGTTGCCCCCAGGGCTTTCGTTACCCCCTCAAAAACGGTCCTGCAACATCCGTTGCTCGTCGCGCCGGGGATCGGGCTCCAGCGAGGTTTCCTCCACGGTCAGCTCCGGACTCCGGTTCACGGGGCTGGCGAGGTAGGAAGGCACGCCCGTTTCCAGCCATTCGCCGCTATCGAAGATCTCGGGCGGCGGCGTGTAGGTGCTGTTCGGATTCTATCGTGTTTCCCTATTAACCTT
>JASGJM010000038.1:0-30027 GCA_049840755.1 Luteolibacter sp.
ACCATGGAGGTCAAGGGCCGCGACCTCGTCGCCGGTCTGCCGAAAACCATCACCATCACCTCGCAGGAAATCCGCGAGGCCATGTCCGATCCTCTCAACACGATCGTCGACGCCGTCCGCACCACTTTGGAACGTTGCCCCCGGACTGCCGCGGACCTCGTGGACCGCGGCATCGTGCTGGCTGGCGGTGGAGCTCTTCTCAAGGGGCTGGACCGTCTGCTGCGCGAGGAAACCGGTCTGCCGGTCCACATCGCCGAGGATCCCCTCAGTGCGGTGGCCGAAGGCACGGGCAAGGCGCTGCAGGAGCTTTCGTTCCTGAAGCGGGTGACCAACACGGATCGCTAATCCAGCCGACGCAGGCTGCCTGAGCCATGAAGCCGCAAAATCTGATCGCATTGCTGCTGTTCCTGGGAGGAGCCGTGTGGGCCCTTACCCGGAACGAAGTGCCGGACGCGAGATCCAAAGCCGCTACTACATGGCATTGCTCCGTTCTTGAACTCTGGCTCGACCTTGGAAACCAAGGCTCGCGCGATGGCGCATGAGACACAGCATTCCAAGGAACTGGAGATCCGCCTGCAGGAAGCCGAGAAGAAGTTCGATCGTCTGGAGATCATCGAAGTCCGATTCCCGAATTGGAAAAAGAAAATGCCAGTCTGCGCCGGATGCGGTGAAGTTCACAGAAACCACCAAGTTCGACGTGGTGGCGGCGCGGATCGCCCGCCGCCAGCCGACGACCTGGTGGCAGACGGTGGAGATCGATCGTGGCGAGGATGCCAAGATCGGCCCGCAACTGCCCGGTGCTTTCCAACGAAGGCTTGGTCGGCAAGGTTGACCTCGTGCGCAAGGACCGCGTCTCAGCGTGGTCCTGCTCACCGACGAGAAGTGCCAAGTTTCTGCAAAGGTGGAAGGCACTCCGGAAGTGGGCATCCTCAGCGGTCAACGCGGCCAATTCGAAGGCACTCCGTTGCTACGACTCCGCTTTTTGTCAAAAGACGCCACGGTCAAGAAGGGCCAGCGCGTCTTCACCACCGGCCGGGGCGGTTTGTTCCCGACCAATATCCTTTTGGGAACCGTCGAGTCCGTCGAAAAGGCTCTTTGGATTCCGAAGCTCTCGTCCGTCCCTCGGTGAACTTCGCGGATCTGGAAACAGTCTTCGTCGTGCTGCTCAAAGGCGACAAAAACAGTGATCCGCTACACCCTCATCACCATTCTCCTGGTTCTGGCAGCCTTCGCGGCGCAGCAGTTCCTGCCTGCACTCACGGGCCTGCACAATGCCCGCATCCTGCTGGTCCAGCTCGTATTCCTCTGCGCTGCGGTCACGGTAGGCACGCCGACCATGCTGTTGCTCGCCTTCATCGGCGGCTTCCTCTGGGACGCTCAGAACACACTGGGTCCGGCCGGCGGCGATCCGGAGATCTACAGCCAACCGGTCGAGGCCCTCCGTTTCGGCTACTCCATCGTTCTGTTCGGCGCGATGGGATTCCTCGATGCAGGGCATCCAGCCGCTTTTCCGGCAGGGCAAGTGGCAGTTCTCGGCTCTGCTCTCCGGCATCGCCATCTTCTTCTATCTCGCAGCGGAGTATCTCGCTGATCACCTTCGTGCGCGGTGGCCCCGTACTCACCCATGCCACCCTCATGAGCATGGCATTCAGCGCCTTGCTGACGATGCTCTTCTCCCCTCTGGTATTCTGGCTCCTGTTCCACATCGCGAACTGGTGCCAACACACGATCCGCTTCGATGGCATCAAGCGCCGCAACCGCAAACGCTACTCCTGACCGGCCATGGAACCCCGTTACCGATTCCGGCTCTATCTCCTGACCGCGGGCATCCTCGCGGGATTCGGAGCCCTGCTCATGCGCCTGCATGACTTCCAGATCCTGAGGCGCGACAAATACCTCGGGATGGTCCCTGGCGATACCAAGGTCACCATCCGCGAGCCCGGCACCCGCGGTGACATCACCGACCGCAACGGCATCGTCCTCGCCACCAACATCCGCGACTACGAGGTCACCTTCAATCTCGCCGAGATCGATACCGCCTACGGCAGGCAGCACTCCGACCGGCCTGAAATCAAGCGCATTACCCTCACCCACGGGATGCAGCGTCCGGTCACGGAACGCGACATCGTGGGCATCGTTCTGGAAACGGTGATTCCTCCGCTCCAGAACCTTGGGCTAGCCCGGAACTTCAACGCTGGCGCGCTCCGCACCCACTATGTCACCCACCGTGGCTTGGTGCCCTTTTCCTATCGCACCGATCTCAGCTACGAGGAGTTCGCCAAATTCGCCGAACACAATCTCGAGCTTCCCGGTGTGTATCTGGGGCTCAATTCCCAGCGCAAATATCCATACGGCTCCCTTGCCTCCCATGTACTCGGCTACATGAAGGGTTGGGACAAGGCGGATATCCCGGAGGAGGCCAATCGCAAATACAATCACTACGTCGGTGATGCCAAGGGGATCGCCGGTATCGAGCGGACCATGGACGACTACCTGCGCGGCCCCGAAGGCACGCGGGAAATGCTCAAGGATGAAAAGGGCGCGATCCGCGGCATGGTCGGCTACGTCCGTCCTGGTATCGGGGCGAAAGTCGAGCTCACGCTGGATGCCCGCATCCAGTATCTCGCCGAGGACACGCTCCGCCACGCCGGTCGCGCCGCCGCCGTGATCATGGACGTGGAGACCGGTGAAGTGCTGGCCATGGCATCGGTCCCCGATTTCGACCCGAACAATTTCGTACCGAAAATCGATCCCCAGCAGTGGACGAACTACGACTACCGCCTGGTCCCGAAAAAGGGCCCGGACGGGAAGATGACCACGGTGAAGTCCGGCAATGAAGCCCAGCCGTTGATGAACCGGTGCATTTCGAACTTCACGCCGGGTTCGACCTTCAAGCTGGGCACCGCCATCAGCGGAGCCTTGGTGGGTCAGGCCAACCGCGTGTTCAGTTGTGAAGGCTACGTCGCCTACGGCAGCGCCAAGGTGGGTTGCTGGATCTGGAACAAGAGCCGCGGCAGCCACGGCTCCGAAGCCCTGCCGGTGGCGATCAAGAATTCCTGCAACCCGTATTTCAACAAGCTCGCCAACACCATCGGTGGTAAGGCGATGACGGACGGTTTCACGCTCCTCGGCTTCGGCCGGCCCACCGGCATCCCGCTTCCGAACGAGGCGGCCGGTGTCGTCCTGGGCAACCGCGCCTGGCGCGCCAAGCACCCGGGTGCCTCTCTGACACCGCATGACATCGCCCTGTTCTCGATCGGCCAGAGCGTGCTCGCCACACCTTTGCAACTCTGCTCGATGGTCACCTCCATCGCCAATGGCGGGAAGTACTACCAACCTCGTATCGTAAAGAAGGTCGTCGCTTCCGATGGCACCGTGCTCGTCGCCGACAAGCCGAAGCTGGAAGTGGACCTGCTCAAGGAAGGGGTGAAGGAGTCCGACCTCACCACCATCCGCAAGGGTATGTGGATGGCCGTCAACGAAGGCGGTACCGCCAGCGCGGTGAAGCTGCCGGACATCCAGATCGGTGCAAACCGGCACCGCCCAGGTCAACATCCTTCTCAAAACGCACGACTGCTGGACGGTCGCCTTCGCCCCCTTTGAAGCCCCGAAGTACGCCGTCTGCGTGCTCGTGCAGGACGGCGACTCCGGCGGCCACAGCGCCGGACCTCTGGTCCAGCATCTGATCCGCGGCCTCATCAACAAGGATCGCGGCGTGAAACTCCCTCTCCAGGTTCAGAGGGAATACGGTGGCCACATGCGGCAGGTCGGCAACATCGCCGCCTTGGAAGATGTGCCACCGGCGGACCCCAATGACACCGCCGGTGAGGATACGGGTGATGAAAGTCATGGGCGATGATGCCCCGCCGCCCGCGCCCGAACTGGAAAAAACTACTCCCGCCCCCGTACCAACCATCCAGCATCCCGGCATCGATGCGGAAGGCACCATCCCCAAAGCCATCCCGGTTCGCTCAACCGGTGGGTGTACCTATGAAGTCTCTCTTTTCCATCCACACCCAAATGATTCAACGCATCAAACGAATGCTAGGAATCGGCAAGCCCGATCCGACGCAGGGAAACAGCCTTATCATCAACATCGAGCGCCTTGAACGGCGCGTGGCGCTTCTCGAAAACGGCGTCCTCGAGGAATACACCGTGGAGCGCGAGGGCGATCAGAACATCGTTGGCAGTATCTTCAAAGGCCGCGTCAAAAACATCGAACCGGGCCTCAAGGCCATGTTCGTCGATATCGGCCAGGACAAGAACGCCTTCCTTCACTTCTGGGACGCCATCCCCGCCGCACTCGACGCCGGTCTCGAAGAGATCGAGCGCGAAGGCCGCACGAAGAAGCAGCAGAAAAAGATCACCTCGAAGGACATCCCGGACATCTACCCGGTGGGCTCCGAGATCATGATCCAGGTCTCCAAGGGACCGATCGGCACCAAGGGCCCGCGCGTCACCACCAACATCTCGCTGGCCGGACGCTACTTGGTGCTCATGCCCTACACCGAGCAGTTCGGTATCTCCCGCAAGATCGAGGATCCGAAGGAGCGCCAGCGCCTGCGGAAGATCGTGCAAAAGCTGTCCGTGCCGGAAGGCATGGGCATCATCATGCGCACGGTTGCCCAAGGCACCCGCGCACGCCACTTCGTCCGCGACCTCGCCATGCTCCTCGAGCAATGGCAGGAAGTGGAGGACAAGCGGGACAACCACCCCGCTCCGGTCTGCACCTACCAGGAGCCCGGCTTGATCGAGAGCACCGCCCGTGACTTCCTCACCGATGAGGTCGAGCAGGTCCTCTGCGATGATCTGGCCACCACCGAGAAGATCCGCGAGATCGCTGGCAAGATTTCCCGCCGCGCCAAGCGCCGCATCCATCACCTGCCATCCGCGCCGGTGCCGATCTTCGAAAAAGTCGGCATCCAGAAGCAGATCGACGAGGCCTTCTCCCGCCAGGTCTGGCTGCCCTGCGGCGGCTACATCGTGATCGATGAAACCGAGGCCCTCATCTCCATCGACGTCAACACCGGCCGCAACCGTGGCTCGAAGGACGTGGACAAGATGATCCTGGAGACCAACGTCGAAGCCGCCGTCGAAGTGGCCCGCCAGCTCCGCCTCCGCAACATCGGCGGCCTGGTGGTGGTCGACTTCATCGACATGCGCCACCGCAAGGACCAGCAGGCGGTTTACAAGGCGATGAAGGACCGCCTGAAGAAGGACAAGGCGAAGACCCAGGTCCTGCAGATTTCCCCGATCGGCCTCATGGAAATGACCCGCCAGCGCCTCAACGAGTCGCTGCGCGAGACGATGTTCGAGCCCTGCCCCTATTGCCAGGGCCGCGGCCGCGTGAAGACCACCATGACCATGTCCGTGGAAATCCAGCGCAAGCTGAACTCGGTGATCCAGAAGCACCGCGAGTCCCTCGGAGACATCGTGGTGGTGGTGAATGCCGATGTTCTCAACCGCTTCAAGACCGAGGACAGCCACCTGCTTGTCGATATCGAGCGCCAGCACTCCGGCCGCCTGATCTTCCGTTCGGATCCGTCGCTGCACCGCGAACGCTTCGCGATCATCGATGCGACCACGGATCGTGCGATCGAGCAGAACTGAGCAGCCTCTTTTAAAAGAAAGCGTCCGTGGGGATTCACCCTACGGGCGCTTTTTGCTTTCAGGGAAATCCTCGCTTTGAGGCGAGCACGTATTTCCTACGAAGTCGGTCGGGCCGCAGCGATCGGAGCGACGATGGTCTTGGCCTTCGGGCTCCAGCGATAGCCTGTGAGAGCGCCACTGGTTTCATCAGCGACCAAGGCGATCACTCCATGGCCCAGTCCACTGCGCGCGCCACCGTCTTCCAAAGGCTGGGCGCGGGCGTCTCCGGCCCGGGAGTCCTCCTGATGCGGGGATCCTGTCGAGTCATAGACCTCCACGATCCAAACTCCGTCCCCTTGGTTCGAAGGCTTGCCAGCGACCACCACCGCATGACCGACCGCGGTTGCCGTCTTGTGATCCCAGGAAATCACGTCTCCGGGACGCAGTTCGGAAACCTTTGAAACCGACTGCCAGCCCGGTTGTGGGGCTTCGACCAGCCCGGCGAAGAATTTCTGATACGCCGGCGGACTTGGAAAATACCCCTTACGGATGCCACACCCCGCAACTGCGGAGGCCCAGGCTTGAGGAGCGGAGTGCCGGAGGGCGTAGGAGACGAAGCCGACGCAATCGTAGCAATAGACACCCTTCGCGGGATCGACTGCGGTCTTATGCTGATACCGCGTGGCCGTCATGGTTTTGAATTCATGAACCACTTCCTGGAAAAACGGACTGCCACCTTCCGCTGGTTCCTCAGCCCGGGACAATCCGGCCGAACTGCAACCGATCAGCGCCCCCAGCACCCAGGTGACGAGGCAATTCCAGCGACGGAACTTCGGGGATTTGAGATCCATGGGACCAAGCTGCCCGACCTGCCATACCGGCACAATCCGGGACTCATTTGTGTTCGTGACAAAAGCGTGCTCCGCCCGACCCGCTCCCTTGCCTCCTTTCCGGTCCGATGCCAGACTCCCCTCCGATGGCCGACAAGACCCTCTTCGAGAAAATCTGCGACAAGGAAATCCCGGCGGACATCGTCCATGAGGATGACCTTTGCATCGCCTTCCGGGACATCGCCCCACAGGCGCCGGTCCACCTGCTGCTGGTTCCCCGGAAACCGATTCCACGCGTCGGCTTGGCCACTCCGGACGATCAAGCCTTGCTCGGTCATCTGCTGCTGACTGCTGGAGAAATCGCCCGCCGCGAAGGTTTCGCTGACGCAGGCTTCCGCGTGGTGATCAACAATGGCCCTGATGCCGGAGAAGCGGTTCCCCACCTTCACGTTCATATCCTCGCAGGCCGCAAACTCGACTGGCCACCGGGCTGAACCCCATGAACCGGTTCTTCACTATCCTCGCCGTTGCCTGCGGGCTGCTCCTGGCATCCTGCGTGCCCAGCCTTCCGGCATCTGAAACGGGCACTCTCAAAGATGGCCGCACCCGCGTCGTGTTCGTGCACGGTATCTTTCAGAACGGCAATCTCAGCTTCGGACTGCTGCGCCATCGTCTGGAGGACAAGGGCATCGCCTGCTACGCGCCGTCGCTGAAACCCGCCGACGCCCACGAGGGCATGGAGAAGCTCGCACAGCAATTGAAGGAAGGCATCGACCGCCAGTTCGGCCCGAAGGAGCGGATCACCATCGTCGGCTTCAGCATGGGAGGATTGGTTGCCCGCTACTATCTTCAGGAGCTTGGCGGAGCCAGCCGCTGCGACGCCCTCTACACCGTTGCCTCGCCACATCATGGCACGCAGACCGCAAGGTTCTATGGCGGCAAGGGCTCGAATGAATTGCTGCCCGGCAGCGATTTCCTCAAGACCCTCGATCAAAGTCAGGATCGCCTTGGAAAGATGCCGGTGGTGTCCTACCGCAGCCCTTACGATCTGGTGATCCTACCCCACGACAGCTGCATCTGGGACCGCGCTGAAAACATCGAAGTCCCGGTGCTGGCCCACCCGCTGATGACCCGCGCCGGGCCAGTGGTGGACGACATCGAGCGTCGCATCACCGCCTCGCTGGAGGCCCGGCGATCGCGCTGAACCGGGCGTTTTGGCTCTCGCGATTGCCGTGACTTCTCCTTGCCAAGCCGGGGAGCCGCCGCTAACACTTCCGCCCGCACCGCAACGCTGGTGCGAACTGGAGAGGTCCCGTAGTCCAATGGATAGGACGATGGTCTCCGAAGCCGTAGGTGGTGGTTCGATTCCACCCGGGACCGCCACTTGCAACCTCGTTGCGCCGCCATTTTCAGGCGGAATCTTTCACAAAAACGCCTGCCGGTTGTTTTTATGATTTCGATTTGCCCCACTGCCATCCGCACGATTGGGTGACTGGCGCATGAACCTCCTTCGCCCTGTTTCCTGCCTGTGGGTGGCTGCCACGCTGAGCCTCTCGGCCGCCGACGCCCCCAAGGTCCTGCCGATCGGCTCCCCTGCTCCCGACTTCTCGTTGCCGGGGATCGATGGCAAGACCCACACGCTGTCCGAATACGGCTCCTCCAAGGTGCTGACCATCATCTTCACCTGCAACCATTGCCCGGATGCCGTAGCCGCAGCCGGTCGCATCGAGAGCCTCTACCAAACCTACAAGGACAAGGGAGTGGCCGTGGTGGCGGTCAACGCCAACAGCGAAATCGGCCTGCGCCCGGATGAGCTCGGCTATTCACCCTTCGGTGATTCCCAAGCGGAAATGACGCCCTTCGCGAAGGAGCACGGCTGGACACTCCCCTATCTCTATGACGGTGCCACGCAGGGCTTCGCGATCGCCTGCGGTGCCCAATCGACTCCGCATGTCTTCGTTTTCGATGCGGAGCGCAAACTCCGGTACACCGGCCGCATGGACGATGCCGGTCGCTCGAAGGCCCCTGTGGAGAAGAGCTACGTGATCGATGCCATCAACTCCCTTCTCGCAGGAGAAGAAGTAAAAGAGCCGACCACCCGCTCGCTCGGCTGCTCCACAAAGTGGCTCACCAAAAAAGACGCCGTGGCCGCCGATCAGGCAGCGTGGGAAAAGCGCCCGGTGACCGTGGCCGATCTCGATGCGGAAATCGCGAAGAAGCTCCGCGCGAACGCCTCGAAGAACCTCCGGCTGATCAACTTCTGGTCGACCACCTGCGGTCCGTGCGTGGCCGAGTTTCCGACGCTCGTCGACACCGCCCGTCGATTCGAGACCCGCGGGTTCGAGTTCGTATCCGTAAGCTTCGATCCCAAGGAAGATCGCAAGAAGGTTGAGAATTTCCTCACCAGCCGCCACGCGGCAGTGGTGAAGGAGAATGAAAAAGCCTTGCAGGAAGAGGGCCGCTCCACCGGCAACTACCACTGGACCGGCGGCAATCCCGACAAGTGCGCGGAAGCCATCGACTCCGAATGGACCGGCGCCCTGCCTCACTCGATCCTGGTCGCTCCCGGCGGCAAGATCGTCTGGAAGCACAGCGGCGAAGTCGATGCCGTGGAACTGCGCAAGGAGATCCTGAAAGCGCTGGATAGCTGAAGCATCCCAGCCCAACAAAAAGGCGGCCTCCGGTGGAATGACCGGGGCCGCCTTTTTGTTGGAAATGGATCAGACCTTCATCAGTTCCGCCTCCTTGTGGGCGGTGTGGGAATCGATCTCCTTCACGTACTTGTTCGTGTACTCCTGGATCTCATCCTCGAGGTCTTTCTGGCCGTCTTCGGTGAGAAGGTTGCCAGCCTTGAGCTTCTTGCCGGAGTCGATGCCTTCCTTGCGGGCGGCACGGATGCGGACCTTGGCCTCCTCGGCGAGCTGCTTGACCAGCTTCACCATATCGCGGCGGCGTTCTTCCGAGAGTTCCGGAATGGGAATACGCAGCGAGGAACCGGCTGCGGCAGGATTGAGACCCAGCTTCGATTCGCGGATCGCGCGCTCGATGTCCTGCGTGGTGGAGGGATCGAATGCCTTCACTTCCAGCATGCGGGCATCCGGCGTGGTGATGATGGCGAGGCCCTTGAGCTTCATCACGCTGTTGTAGGCGCGCACGAACACGTCGATGTTCTCGATCAGGGCCGGAGTCGCTTTTCCGGTCCGGACGGCGGAGAATTCGTGGAGGAGATATTCGACGGCCTTCTGCATGGCATCGTCGGTTTCAAGCAAGGTGTCTTCAGCGCTCATGGGAATTGGAAACGGTGTTGTGAAAAAGAGGTCCGAAATGCTCAGCCGCCGTTGACCACGGTGCCGATCCGCTCGCCGTTCAGCGCGCGGGTGACATTGCCATTCGGAGCCATGTCGAACACGATGATCGGAATGTGGTTGTCCATGCACAGGCTGAAGGCGGTGGCATCCATCACCTTGAGCTGCTTGGACAGGCACTCCTGGAACGAAACGGTCTCGTAGCGCTTCGCATCCGGGTTCTTCTTCGGATCGGAATCGTAAACGCCATCCACCATGGTGGCCTTGAAGATCACGTCGGCGCGCATTTCGCTGGCACGCAGCGCGGCGGTGGTATCGGTGGAGAAGAATGGATTGCCGGTGCCGGCGGCGAAGATGACCACGAAGCCTTCCTCCAGATGGCGCTCGGCCTTGCGGCGGATGAACGGTTCCGCGACGTTCTGCATCTCGATCGCGGACTGGACGATACAGCGTACGCCCTCGTGCTCCAGCGCGCTTTGGACGGCCAGGGCGTTCATGACGGTGGCCAGCATGCCCACGTAGTCGGCCGTCGCACGGTCCATGCCACGGGCGGAAGCCGAAGCACCGCGCCAGAAGTTTCCACCACCGACCACCACACCGAGCTGGAGGCCACCTTTGACCGCATCGCGGATTTCAGAAGCGATACGGGCGACGATTTCCGGAGAGATATTGTCCGTGGAGCCCGGTTCACGCAGGGCCTCACCGCTCAATTTCAGAATAGCACGCTTGAATTGGACGGGAGATTGGCTGGTTGCGCTCATGCGGTTAGGTCTCGCCGATCAAAGCCAATCGCCCCACCCTTTGAAAAGTGAAATGACGGGAAATCAGTTGTCGATCCCTGCCGCGAGCTGAATCTTCGCCGCGAGATCACGCAGCGGCTCCTTGCCGCTCTCCGCACCCTCGATCTGGATCGCAACATCCAGGACGGATGTCTGCTGCTTCTGGTATTCCTCCAGCGTCTTGCGGATCGCCACCAGGGTCAGCTTCAGCACCTGGCGGCTGGTGAGATCGATCTCCGGCGGGATGCTCAGTTTCGAGACATCCAAGCGCACCCGCAGTGACCCTCCCCCTTCGGACATCTCCGCAGCGATTCCCAGATGGCAGAGCACCATCAGGTTCGCCTCCGGCGTTTTGTAGTTGGGATTGTTGGTGGGAACCTTGTGCGGCTGGCTGATGAATTCGACCAGTGTTTCCGGAAAGGAGCCCGTCAACACCATGGGGGTGGACATCACGGTCGCCTGGAGCGCTTCTCCGATGTCCGAGATCACCCCATCGCTGTCCGTGCCGTGAAGGCTCAGCGGTTGGTAGACCGGCACCATGTTGATCGTGGTCGCAAGGGACGGACCAGCCAGTAGCACGGCTACCAGCGCGTAAAACACCCGTTTCATGCATCCAGATTGGCCATGCTGCATGGAAATGACGAGTCGAAACGCACCCGCCATCTACTGGCACGGTGCGCGCACGCCCATGAAACGAAAAACCCCATCTGCTTGCACAGACGGGGCTTTCGAAAAATTCAGAATCGGCAGGAAATCAAGCTTCGGCAGCTTCTTCCTCTTCGCCGGCTTCGACCGTGATGGTGAGGGTGGCGGTGACCTGCGGGTGCACGCGGACGGTCACTTCGGTCTTGCCGGACTTCTTGACCGGCTTCTCGAGCTCGATCGCGTGGCGGTCGATCTTGATACCTGCGGCTTCGAGTTCCTTGTGGATGTCGATGTTGGTGACGGAACCGAAAGCCTTGCCACCTTGGCCGGTGGAGAGGGTAAACTTCGGCTTCACCTTGGAAATCTTGTTGGCGAGCTCCTGGGCTTCGACCAGCTCGGCGGCTTCGCGCTGGGCGCGGGCGGCCTTCAGGTTCTCCACGTGGCGAAGGTTCGACTTGTTCGCTTCGTAGGCCTTGCCTTGGGGAATGAGGAAGTTGCGGGCGTAACCGGCACGCACCTTGACGACATCGGCTTCGCTGCCGAGGCCTTCGATTTTTTCGCGGAGAATGACTTGAGCGTTGGCCATAATGAAGGACGTGGGTCGTTCGTGGGGGCGCGGAAGTAGCCAGCGGAACGCCTCCGGTCAAGGAGAATGCTATTAAATTACGAAAATCCTTAGATTCTCTTAACAATCCGTCCACCGCTCTTCCTTTTTCGTGCGTAAGAATCCGCCCATCCGTGGTATGAATATTCAAGATGCGCGGCCCACTTTTTTTCCTGCTGTTCCTCTCCCTCATCAGCCCCATCCGAGCCCAGCAAAGCGGCCAGCAGGACCGGATTTACACGGTCAAGGCGCTCGACCGCATCGCCCGCCCCGTCCTGTCCGCACTGGCAGCTGGTGAACTGAAGAAGACCCTGCCCCTCGGCCCCGGCGAGGAGGACCGCCGGAAATTCACCCACCTCGAGGCATTCGGCCGCACCCTGGTTGGAATCGCCCCATGGCTGGCACTCGGCCCGGACAACACCCCGGAGGGCAGATTGCGCACGGAATTCATCACCCTGTCCCGGAAGGCGCTGGTGAATGCCACCGACCCGGCTTCGCCCGACCGTTTGGATTTCTCCAGTCCCGGCCAGCCGCTGGTCGATACCGCCTTCCTGTCCCTCGCCCTGCTCCGAGCTCCGGATCAACTCTGGAAGCCGCTCACCCCGCAGCAGCAGGCCAACATCATCGCCGCGCTCAAGGAAACCCGGAAGATTAAACCGGGCGAAAGCAACTGGTTGCTGTTCTCCGCGCTGGTGGAGACCGCCATCTGGCACTTCACCGGTGAATGCGAGATGCGCCCGATCACCTATGCGATCGAAAAACACGAACAGTGGTATCTCGGCGACGGCACCTATGGCGATGGCCCGCAGCTCCACTGGGACTACTACAACAGCTACGTGATCCAGCCTGCGCTGATCGCCGTGCTGGAGGAGTGCAAGGCGAAGAATGATCCGAATGCCAAACTGCTGCCTGCGATCGTGGGACGCGCCCGACGCTATGCCGAGGTCCAGGAGCGGATGATATCCCCCGAAGGCACCTATCCGGTGATCGGCCGATCCAGCGCCTATCGGTTCGGTGCCTTCCAAGTGCTTTCCCTGATGGCCCTGCGCCACGAATTGCCGAAGGAAGTCTCCCCCGCCGCAGCCCGTTGCGCTCTCACCGCAGTGATCCGCCGGACGCTGGAAGCCCCCGGCACCTTCGATGCCAAAGGATGGCTGCGGGTCGGAGCGGTCGGTTACCAACCCGGCATCCGGGACGGCTACGTCTCCACCGGCAGTCTCTACATGTGTACAGCGGGCCTGCTCCACCTCGGCCTGCCCGCAAACGATCCCTTCTGGACCTCGCCCGCCGAACCATGGACGCAGAAACGGATCTGGGCCGGACAGGACATCCCTGGCGACCACCACTACACCGATCCGAAGGAGAAGTAAGGCTATCGTGCCGCAACCAGCACATTCACCAGATGGCGAAATTCCTCGGTGGCCTCTCCCGGGTCGGCCACTGTGGACTCCACCTCGTATCGGACGAGCTTGAGGAAGCGCTGGCGGAAACGGTGGATCGCGACATTCAGGGCGTTGGCGTTCATCCCCAATTCCAGCCCTGCTGCCTCCAAGGAGCCGGGCGAGCCGCCGTCCAGCCATGGCTTGAGGGTTTCGAACTGCTTCGACTTTCCCGACTCCGACATTTCTGCCCGCAGATTTTCCACTGCCCGACCGATCAGGGAGGAGGCCCAGTCACGATCAAAGGCCAGCTCTGCTGCAGCATCTTCCCATGCTCCTGGTTCCGAGTCTTCCAGAGAAACCGGCATCACTCCACCACCCCGCTTCGCAGCCTGTTCACGGCTGCGGTGCTTCATCAGAAAATGCTTCACTGCTCCCAGCAGATACCCGCGGAACCGCCCCCGTGAGGGATCGGCTGTTTCACCGATGACCTCGCGGGCCAGCACGTCTTCAAAGAACCCGTGCACCAGATCCCGCGCATCGGCACCGCCACCGGTCCAGCGCGTCACGAAGGCAAATACGGGCTCATAGTAGATCGCGCACAATTCGGACAGCGCCGCCTTCGCCTCCTCGCTGGAGCCCCGGGTGCGTCGCACCAGGGTCCAGCGGGTGGATTGAAATGAATGGAGTTCAGCCATGGAACGGGTGCAGGGGCGATCTAATCGAAGAACTTCCAAAAACTGTTCTCCTGTTTTGCCAGCATCGTTCCGACGACGCCGTCCGACAAACGCACTTTGAGCACCACACCTCCTCCAATATCGCGCTGCTCCACCAAAGCCGCAGCCTTGAAAGACTTCATCCCCACCAGCAAATCCTCGTCCGTCTTCTTTGCTGTCTCGGAGGTTTTCATGAACCCATCCCTGAAAGTCTTCACGTCCTTTTCTTCTGCCGCCCTGATCAAGGTATTCAGGGTTTCACGTGGTGAGGAGAAGCCCTTGGCAATTTCTTCCAACTGAGGTCCCGAAATCATCCGTCCGACCAAATCCACAGGAAGTGCAGGGAGCGGGATCCAACGGCAGAACCCCAACGCACCCAGACCACAGACAAGCGGGATCAGCCCGATGGCAAACCGGCTCCGTCCTGCCAGAGCTGCCGCTACCACGGCCAGAGCCACCATCGCCAGATAAGGGGCGGCCATCCCTCTCTTGGCTTCGAACCATTCATCCCGACCAAAATTCGACGCATGCAGCCTGCTGGAGATCGCAAAGGGCAGAGTGGCACGCAGACGTTGATCAAATACGTGGGCGATACTGAAAGATGACCGCATCTGGTTGGTCCCGGAGGATGTCTCTAAAAGAGGGGCCAGTTCCAGAAGTGCCGGGTCATCCACGAAGCTGGCCCTCAGCATCGTTCCATCGAAGGCCGGTCTGATTTTGTCGAAATAAGGGCCCGCCGCCGTCCGCGCCGCCTCTTCGATCTTCTGCCGAACTTGCTCGGGAAAAAGTCCGGTGTCTCCCACCACCACCGAATAATCGCAAGGCTGGAAGCCGCGTTCGCTCCAGTGGCTCCGGAACTGTCTGGTCAGAAGCTGAGCTCCCAACAGCGACACCGTCGCCAGAACCACACTGATCCACCCGAGCCGCGAAACCCGGGCCTTCACTCCGGTCACCGCGGAGAGTATCCGGGTAACTCCATACACGCAGAAAAACGGAATCCACAGATACAACTCACGAGGCGCATTCCCGAGCCTGACATCCCCTTGGGTTCCCGTCCAAAACGCCCATCCCGTGGTCCGGCTGAAAACCACCAGACTGAAAAGGACGATCGGCAGCCAGACGACTGCGGCATTCAGCCAGTTTCGTCCCTCCGAGGGCAGTTTCCCCCGCTTCATCAGATTCAGGTTCCAGATCCCCCACAGGCAGCCGGTGCCAAGCGCAAAGCCCGACAGAACGATTAGGAACTTTAGCACCGGATGATCTGCCAGCAGGGAATACTCCCCGCCGAAGAGCCCGAGCAACTTGAGGCCGATCACCCTTGGATAGCCGTCAGGCAATACCATCAGCACCAGAAAGAACGATACGATCCCAGCCACGACCAACCCCAGCGGCCAAACGACCGCTGGAGGCAGCTTGGGAAGTCCGCTGGCTGCCGTTGCGGCAATAGGAGCGGAGATCACCGGACGCGCCGGAGACGCACGGTATCCCTCCACGCCGCTCTTCACCTCTCCGGCGCTCTGATATCGCCTCTCGCGCTCCTTCTCCAAAGCACGGAAGATCACCTCATCGAGGCGAGGGTCGGAGTTCGATTTCTCGCTCGGAGCAGGAAACCGCCCGAGTGGAAGACCGCCGGTGAGCATCTCGTAGAACACCACTCCCAGACTGTAGATGTCCGCCCGGTGGTCCACATCGTCCGGATGCTCGATCTGCTCGGGGGCCATGTAGGCGGTCGATCCCAAGGCCGAGCCGGTCAGCGTGAGCGTGACATCCCGCGGATCCTCCGCAGCCAGTCGGGCGATGCCGAAGTCCGCGATTTTCACCCGCCCCTTGGTATCGAGCAGGATGTTCTCCGGCTTGATGTCACGGTGATGAACTCCGTGATCGTGGGCGAATTGGAGAGCCCCGCAAAGGTCCGGGATCAATCCAAGCGCCCGCTCCGGTGTGAATCGCGCCGCAGCCATCGCCTGACGGAGGTTCACCCCGTTGACGTATTCCATCAGCAGATAGTAGAATCCGCCGCTCTCGCCGAAGTCATGGACCGCCACCAAGTTCGGATGGGTCAGCTTCGCCAGAATCCGGGCTTCCCGGTTGAATCGCTCCGCGAAACCGGGATCGCCCGCCAATCCGGGAGTCAGAATCTTGAGCGCCACCAGCCTGTCGAGGTGGGGTTGGCGGGCCTTGTAAACGATCCCCATGCCGCCCCGACCGATGTACTCCAAGATCTCCAACTGGGGAAACGCAGCCTGAAGTTCTTCCACGGAGGGCCCCACCGCAGCGGGCATGGAGGCGAGGGCCGCCCGCATCACGCAGGCAGGGCACAACCCGGCGGGAGCCTTTTCAGGGAGGGGCTGGTGACAGGATGGGCAGGTTTGCAGGTTCACATTCTTTCCTGACGAAAAAGCTGCCGGGAATTACAGATGGCGGCGAGTTTTTCACGTTTTCTGCCGGAAAACCGCCCCCGGACTCATTCCCCTTGCCCTCCGGGCTCAGGTTTCTAGCATACGACGCCTTCAAAGGCCGTGCGGCCTTTTCCTGCCCCATGAACCGCATTTTTGTCGAAAAGAAGACCGAATTCAACGCCGAGGCCCGCACCCTGTTGCACGACCTGCGTGAATCGCTCTCCCTGGATGAGCTTGAAGGTGTGCGCGTCATCCAGCGCTACGACATCGATGGCCTCACGGACGCGGAATTTGCCACCGCCACCCGCCAGATCCTGTCCGAGCCGCAGGTGGACGTGGTCTCCCCCGCTCTCGCACTCGCGGACGATGAGATCGCTTTCGCCGTGGAGTTCCTACCCGGACAGTTCGACCAGCGCGCCGATTCCGCCGCCCAATGCGTTCAAATCCTGACCGGCGGCGAGCGCCCGCTGGTAGCCTCCGCCAAAGTGATCGTGCTGCAAGGTTCGATCTCCGATGACGATCTGGCGCGGATCAAGGGCTTCGTCATCAACGCCGTCGATTCCCACGAGGCCTCGCTGGAAAAACCGGAAACGCTCCAGCCGAAAATCAACGTGCCCGCCGATGTGGCGGTGCTCACCGGTTTCACCTCGAAGACCGCCGAGGAACTCGCCGCCTTCCGCAAGGAGCTCGGCCTCGCCATGTCCGAGGCGGACATCGCCTTCTGCCAGACCTATTTCCGCGACGAGGAAAAGCGCGATCCAAGCCTGACGGAGATCAAGATGTTGGACACCTACTGGTCTGACCACTGCCGTCACACCACCTTCCTCACCCGCATCGACGAGGCCACCTTCGATGAAGGCGCGTCCGTGGTCGAGCGTGCGTGGCAGAGCTACTTCGCCAGCCGCGAGAAGGTCTACGGCCCCGCCTCCACCCGTGCCGTCACGCTGATGGACATCGCGCTGATGGGGATGAAGGAGCTGCGGAAGTCCGGTGAACTAGACAACCTGGAAGTCTCCGAGGAAGTCAACGCCGCCTCCATCGTCGTGCCGGTCGAGATCGATGGCGAGGAAGAGGAGTGGCTGGTGATGTTCAAGAACGAGACTCACAACCACCCGACCGAGATCGAACCCTTCGGCGGTGCTGCGACCTGCCTCGGCGGTGCGATCCGCGATCCGCTCTCCGGTCGCTCGTTCGTCTATCAGGCCATGCGCGTGACCGGTGCTGCCGATCCGCTCACACCTTTCGCCGATACCCTCCCGGGCAAGCTGCCGCAGAAAAAGATCTGCCAGGTGGCCGCGCACGGTTACTCGTCCTACGGCAATCAGATCGGCCTCGCGACCGGCCAGGTAGCGGAGGTTTACCACCCCGGCTACGTGGCGAAGCGCATGGAAATCGGCGCGGTCGTTTCCGCCGCTCCGCGCTCGCAGGTCTTCCGCGGTTCCCCAGCTCCGGGCGATGCAATCCTCCTCATCGGCGGCCGCACCGGACGCGATGGCGTGGGCGGTGCCACCGGTTCCTCCAAGGAGCACACCGATACCGCGCTGGAAAATTCCGCCGAGGTCCAGAAGGGCGATGCCCCGACCGAGCGCAAAATCCAGCGACTGTTCCGCAACGCTGAGCTGACGAAGAAGATCAAAATCTGCAACGACTTCGGTGCCGGCGGCGTCTCGGTGGCGATCGGTGAGATCGCTCCCTCGCTCGACATCAATCTCGATGCCGTGCCAAAGAAATACGACGGCCTCGATGGCACCGAGCTCGCGATTTCCGAATCGCAGGAGCGCATGGCCGTCTGCGTCGATCCGTCCGAGGTCGCCTACTTCATCGCCGAGGCGGACAAGGAGAACCTCGAGTGCGTACAGGTCGCCATCGTCGGCGATCACGGCCGCCTGCGCATGACGTGGCGTGGCAAGACCATCGTCGATCTCTCCCGCGCGTTCCTCGATACCAACGGCGTCCAGCAAAGCGCGAAGGTGCATGTGAACGCACCGCAGGGTGAATTCGATGACGCCGTGCCGCGTTTCACCACGATCCAGGACGCGCTGGCCGACCTCAATGCCTGCTCGCAGAAAGGCCTCGGCGAGCGCTTCGACTCCTCCGTCGGTGCGGCCACCGTGCTGTGGCCGTTCGGCGGCAAGCACCAGCTTACTCCGCCGGATGCGATGGCTGCGAAGCTGCCGCTGATCCATGGCGAAAGCGACACCGCCACCTTCATGAGCTGGGGCTTCAATCCCCACCTCTCCTCATGGTCTCCCTTCCACGGCGCGGTCTATGCCGTGACCGAATCCGTCTGTAAGGCGGTGGCCGCAGGCGCGCGCCTGTCCGACATCCGCCTGACGCTCCAGGAATACTTCCCGAAGCTCGGCAATGACGCCACCCGCTGGGGACTGCCCTTCGCCGCGCTGCTCGGTGCCTTCCACGCGCAGAACAAGCTGCGTCTCGCCGCGATCGGCGGAAAGGACTCGATGTCCGGTTCCTTCAACGAGCTCGACGTTCCGCCGACGCTGGTTTCCTTCGCGCTCGCGCCGGGTAAGGCCAGCCGCGCGCTGTCGCCGGAGTTCAAGGAGATCGGATCTACGGTATCCCTCGTAGAAATCCCGCGCGATACCGACAACCTACCGGACTTCGAAAAGCTCAAGGCGGTCGCCGAACTACTCCACACGCTGAACGCGGACGGCAAGATACTCTCGCTCCACGCGCCGGGCCACGCCGGTCTGGCGGTCGCGCTGGCGAAGATGAGCTTCGGCAACCGCATCGGTTTCGAAGGCACGGTAGAGGACGTGCTGCGCGAGCGCTTCATCTCCTTCCTCATCGAGCACCGCCAGCCGCTGCCCGCCGAACTGGAAGCCCAGGAAATCGGCCGCACCACCGAGGCCGCCGCGCTCGCCCTGCCGGGTGAGTCCTATCCGCTCGATGAACTGCTGTCCGCCTGGACCGGCACGCTGGAGCCCATCTACACCACCGCCTGCGAACCGGCCCACCCGGAGGTGGAAACCTTCTTCTCCGCCGCGCGTCCGGTCGCCGTCCACTCGGTGCACTCCGCCGCGAAGCCGAAAGTGCTCATCCCCGCCTTCCCCGGCACCAACAGCGAATACGACTCCGCCCGCGCCTTCAATCAGGCCGGCGGCGACTCGGAGATCCTCGTCTTCCGCAATCTCACCTCCCGCCACGTCGAGGAATCATTGAAGGCCTTCGCCGACAAGATCCGCGAGTCGAACATCCTCATGTTCCCCGGCGGCTTCAGCGCCGGTGACGAGCCCGATGGTTCCGGCAAGTTCATCGCCACCGTGCTGCGCAACCCGCGGGTGGCGGATGCGGTGATGGATCTCATCAAGAACCGCGACGGTCTGATCCTCGGCATCTGCAACGGCTTCCAGGCGATCATCAAGACCGGTCTCGTCCCCTACGGCGAGATCCGCGATCTGGAGGCGGATGCACCGACGCTCACCTTCAACGACATCGGCCGCCACATCTCCTGCTACGTCCACACCCGCATCAGCAGCACGCTGTCGCCGTGGCTCGCGAACACGCAGGTCGGCGATCTCCACACCATCCCGGTGTCCCACGGCGAGGGCAAGTTCCTCGCCACGCCGGAAGTGATCGCCGCACTGGCGAAGAACGGCCAGATCGCCACCCAATACTGCGACGAGCACGGCAATCCCTCGATGGACATCACGGTGACTCCGAACGGCTCCATGTGTGCCATCGAAGGCATCACCAGCCCCTGCGGCCGGGTCTTCGGCAAGATGGGCCATACCGAGCGCCGCGGCATCGAAGTCGCCCGCAATATCCCGGGCGACAAGCACCAGCCGCTGTTCAAGGCGGGCGTGGCTTACTTCGCGTAACACGAGCCCTTTCAAACGGCCGGGACTCCTCACGGGCTCCCGGCCGTTTTCTTTTGCGCTCTTCTTGCACCTTCTTGCGGCAAACCTCTCCAGACCCCGCCACCCTCTGAAGACCCTCCTCGCCTGAAGGCTCAACTCCTTGCTCGGCCACTCGACATGGCCGACCGCTCCCGTCATGATCCGAGCACAAGAGCCTTGTCGCGCAGAATCCACATCATCCTTGCCGTGGTCTTTTCGATCGCTGCGACCATCGTCGGCTGGTCACAGAGCCTGATGTACAAGGATACTCCATTGCTCCCCACGGCCCTTTCGGTTCCCGTTGATCGTAGTCACGGGCGCTCACGAACTCGACACAGTCGTCCTGTCGTTCGTTCAATTTCCGCTTCTCGCGATGGGATATTTATGGGCGATCCGCCGATGGCCGGTTACCAGGGTGCTGACCGTGCTCGCACTTGGCTATCTCGTTCTGGCCGCCACCGCCGTGGTCATCGTCTATTAGATCTCACGGACGACCCATCAGGAGCTGATGGTGATTCCTGCTTCCATTCACGTCGTCACCCACACCGATTTCAAATACGGATCGCCGGTGAAATCCGCAGGCATTCCGCTGTGCCGGAGTTTCAGGCGCTTGGGTGAAGCGGCGAGGATCTGCCGGTCGAACTCGTAGTCATCCAGCTTCCGGCAGTTGGTGCAGCATAGCAGCCAGCCACCCGGCGCGAGGCAGGCCATCGCGAGTCCCGCGAGTTCGCCGTAGTCGGTTTCCACGCGGAAGACCTTACCCTTTTCATCGCGGGAGAAGGTCGGCGGATCGAGCACGATGGCATCGAATTGACGCCCCTGTTTGGCGAAGCGTTTCAGCCAATGGAAGGTATCGCCCTTGCAGAAATGATGAGCGGCGGGATCGAGACCGTTGTGGGTGAAGTTCCGCTTCGCCCAATCGAGATACGGCTGGGACAGGTCCAGAGTGGTCGTTTCCGCACCACCGAGCGCCGCGGTCACCGAGAAGGCCCCGGTGTAGGCGAAGGTATTCAACAACCGCAGGCCGGGCCGCATGCGGCGGCGGACCTCCGCGCGATTGTCACGCTGGTCGAGGAAGATCCCCTGCGAATAGCCGGATTGGAACGAGATCTCAAAAGCCGCCCCGTTTTCCCGGATCAGGAACGGCTCGTCCACGGACGGACCGGACATGTGAACCGGGGCCTCCTTCTGATGCTGGTCGAGCCGCTTCCAATACACCGCCTTGTCCGGACGCTCGAACCCGCGCGGGAAGCCGCCATGGGTCGTGGACACCAGCCACCGGTCCGCGAAGGTCTCCAGGTAGACATCCGGGAAACCATCTCCTTCCGCATCCACCAGCCGGACCGCATCGGTGTCTGGAGTGAGCAGCGGCGCGCGGCGCTTCAGGGAGGCGTGGAGGAGGTCTCGCATGGGCGGCATTGCCATGAACCGCCGGAAGCCGGGTATCCAGCCAGAAATCCCCGCTGGAAGTTTGTCTTTCCCATTTCGTGATATTTCGTGCCTTTCGTGGTTCGATGGGTGGCAGCACGGTTTTTCGGCCAACGATTGCCAGAATCATTTCCGCCGTCCTATGCTGGGCGCGAATGAGCGCTCTCACCGCACAATTGGAATCGGCCGTGGCCGCTGGCGACCTTCTCGCCGCTGCGAAAACGAACATCGAAGCCCTCCTTGCCGGCGCGACCGGTGACGTGGCCCTGCGCTCCGTGACGGAACTGGTGGAAAAGGGTGAGTGGACGGAACTCAACGACCGCTTTTTCAAAACCCTCGCCTTCGGCACCGGCGGCCTGCGCGGCCGGACGATCGGCAAGGTGGTGACCACCGCCGAGCAGGGCAAGGGTGGCCCGAACGACCGCCCGGAGCATCCCTGCACCGGCACCGCCACGATGAACTTCTTCAACGTCGGCCGCGCCGTCCGCGGGCTGATCACCTACGCCAAGCGCTTCGCCGGTGCGGACCGCAAGCCGGTGCTCGTCTTCGCCCACGACACCCGCCACTTCTCCCGCGATTTCGCCGAGTTCTGCGCGAAGGTGTCGAACGACTTCGGCTGTGACGCCTATCTCTTCGAAGGTCCCCGCTCCACCCCCGAGCTGTCCTTCGCCATCCGCGAACTGCGCGCCGATGCGGGCGTGGTGCTGACCGCCAGCCACAACCCGTTCCACCGACAATGGCTTCAAGGCCTACTTCAACGATGGCGCCCAGATCGTGGAGCCGCACGCCACTGCGATCATCACCGAGGTGAACGCCATCGCCAGCGAGCGTTACGACGCGCTGCCGGAATCCGAGCGCGGCAAGCTCACCATCCTCGGCGCGGAGTTCGACGCCCTCTATCACGCCCGACTCAAGACGCTGCTGATGCAGCCGCAGCTTCTACAGGGCACCGCCACCAAGGTCGTCTACTCGAACCTCCACGGCACCGGCGGCCACATCATCGAGCCGATGCTGCGGGACCTCGGCTTCGACCTCGTCACCGTTCCTGAGCAGGACATCCAGGACGGCCGTTTCCCGACCGTGGATTCGCCGAACCCGGAGAACGCCTCGGCGCTGAAAATGGCCATCGATCTCGCGGAAAAAGAGCACGCCTCCATCGTGATCGCCACCGACCCGGACTGCGATCGCATGGGCGTGGCCGTGCGCGATGATGCGGGCAAGATGCAGCTTCTCACCGGCAACCAGATCGGCTCGCTGATGGCATGGTATCGCGTGAAGACCGCCTTCGATCTCGGCTGGCTGAACGACACCACCCGCAATCGCGCGGTGCTCATCAAGACCTACGTCACCACCGAGCTCCAGGCGGAGATCGCCACCGGCTTCGGCATCGGTCTGGTCGATACCCTCACCGGTTTCAAATACATCGCCGAAAAGCTCCGCAAGTATGAGAACGCCATCCCGGCGGACAAGAAGGGCGGCGACTACCGTTCCCTCTCCGAGGCCGAGACCCGCGCGCTGCGTCTGGAATACTCGCGCTTCTTCATCTTCGGCGGCGAGGAAAGCTACGGCTACCTCGGCTCGGATTCCGTGCGCGACAAGGACGCGAACGGCGCGGCCGTGATGTTCGCGGAAGTCGCTGCCTATGCGAAGTCCGTCGGCAAGTCGATCGTCGCGCTGCTCGATGAGATCTACACCCAATACGGCTACCACCTCGAGCGCGGCAAGTCGCTCGTCATGGAAGGTGCCGATGGTGCGGCGAAGATTCAGGCTCTCGCCACTTCCTACTCCACCAACCCGCCGCAGACCGCGGACGGCGTGAAGGTCGCCAAGGTCCGCGACTTCGCCACGCACGATCTCTTCGATCAGGAAGGCGACGCGCTGCCGAAGGAGAAGATGATCTTCGTCGATCTGGAAGACGGCCGCAGCTTCGCCGTGCGCCCCTCCGGCACCGAGCCGAAGATCAAGTTCTACCTCTTCGGCAAGGCCGCTCCGGGCGGCGATCTCGCCGAAGCCAAGGCCAAGGTCGCGGCCGGTCTTGATTCGCTGTGGAAGTGGATCGAGGACGACGCGAAGACGCGGTAAGGTTCATTTCATCCGCAGAGCTTTCAAAAGCGGCAGTCCCTTGTCCGGGACTGCCGTTTTCGTTAGAAGGAGCCCATGACTCCCAACAACGATTTAGGAAAAACCCCCATCCGGATTCTCTACGGGGCAGCCTCACTCTCGATGCTATTCGGCATGCTCGTGCTGTTCACCGTATTGAAGGACCACGAAGGCCCCCGCCCCAATCCGGACTATGGCGTTCCGATCTCGTGGGCGTTATTCATCTTGTTTGCTATCGGCATCAGCACAGCCCGGATTCTGAGCGACCAGAGGAAACGCATCGAGCTTCTGGAACAAAGGCTGGCGGATCTCAAAAGGGACTGACGACGAGTTCGATGCCTTTTCCCGAATTTTCTTCGACAAAGGCACGGCCCTCGCTTCGTTCTTCGGGCATGAGTTCTTCCGGTTTCAGCGGTCCCATCGGTCGCCTGCGTCTCATCGGCATGGCCGAGGGCGTTTCGTTCCTGTTTCTTCTGGGTGTAGCGATGCCCCTGAAGTATGTGGCCCGCAAGCCGGAGTTCGTGAAATACGGCGGGTGGTGCCATGGGCTGTTGTTCGTCCTGCTACTGCTCGCCATCGTCCAGGCATGGGCGGAACGACAGGTATCAGGACGTCTGGCTGCGATGGCATTCATTGCTTCCTTCATCCCCTTCGGCCCATTCCTGATCGACCACCGGTTGAAGGCGCTCGAGCGATCCGCAGGAGAAGGTGCCTGAGAGCCTATCCGTCAGAACAACGATTCAAGCAGCCTCTGCGGATCGAGTCCCTGCTCCGCCAGCCATGACGGATTGTAGAGCTTCGACTGGTACTTGTGGCCGCTGTCGCATAGAATCGTGACGATGGTCTGGCCTGGGCCACCTTCCAGAGCCTGTCTCAACGCACCACCGATATTGATCCCGCTGGAGAGACCGAGGAACAATCCCTCCTCCCTCAGCAACTGCATGAGAATCGTGAGCGCCGTCTGGTCATCCACGCGAAAGGCCTTGTCCACGGGGATGTCCGCGACATTCGCGGTGACACGGCCTTGGCCGATGCCTTCCGCCACCGAGTCGCCATCGTCCTCATCGGTGTGTCCGTTCGTGAACCACGACCACATCGCCGCGCCATAGGGATCAGCACAGACGGTCGTAATGTCGGGATTCCTCTCCTTCAAATAGAGCGCGGTGCCACCCAGCGTGCCGCCCGTTCCAATCGAAGCACAAAACGAGCTCACCTGACCGTCCGTCTGGCTCCAGATCTCCGGACCGGTCGTCTGATAGTGACCGAGACGGTTGGCGGTGTTATCGAACTGGTTCGCCCAGAACCAACCGTTCTCCTCAGCCAATCGGCGGGCGATGTGATTGTAGTTGCCCGGATCGCTGTAGGGCTTCGCCGGGACCGTCCGCACATCCGCACCCAGCGTGCGTAGAAGCGTGATTTTCTCGGGAGCTTGCGTCTCAGGAATGATGATCACCGTGCGATAACCACGCGCCGCACCGATCACCGTGAGACCGATGCCGGTATTGCCCGCGGTTCCTTCCACGATGGTCATGCCCGGCTTGAGCAAACCCTTCTTCTCCGCATCCAGAATGATGCCGAGCGCCGCCCGATCCTTCACCGAACCACCGGGATTCATGAACTCCGCCTTACCGAGGATTTCACAACCGGTCAGCTCAGAGAGCTTTCGCAGGCGAATGAGCGGAGTATTGCCGACGTGACCATCCACGCCGTGATAGGAAGAGGAACTCATGATCAGATGGAGAAATCGAGGCCGTTGCTACGGACCTTCTTCGCAAGTTTGTCGTAAAAGCTCAATTGCTTCTCCTCGTAAATCACCAGCGTGTTCGGCGGCACGCTTTTCATGAGAAAGACGTTCGCTCCGATGGTCGAGTTCGCTCCGATCCGGGTGTCGCCACCGAGGATCGTGGAATTCGGAAAGATGGTCACGTTGTCCTCCACGTGCGGGTGCCGGCGTGTGCCACGCACGACATTCCCGGAATCATCCTTGGCGAAGCTGCGAGCCCCGAGTGTTACTCCGTGATAGAGCTTCACGTGGTTTCCGATCACGCAGGTCTCCCCGATCACCACTCCGGTGCCGTGATCGATGAAGAAGCCAAGGCCGATACGTGCACCCGGATGAATGTCGATGCCGGTACGCGAATGAGCCCACTCCGTCATCATCCGCGGAATGATCGGCGCACCCAATCGATAGAGCCGATGTGCCAGACGCTGGATGGCGATGGCCTCGATGTACGGGTAAGCGAGGATGATCTCATCGTATCCGGATGCCGCCGGGTCCGCGGCATACGCGGCCTCGATGTCCGTGCGCAACAGCTCGCGAACCACCGAAAGCGCTTTGCAGAACCGCTGCATGATCGGCGGCGTGCGGCCGGTAGGCACATTCGGATTCCCGATGCGAACGCTCTTCCGAACCTGATCCGCCAGCCGCTCGATCACACTGGTGAGCCGGGCACGCGTCACCATTTCCAACGAACCGACCGCAACCGAATCGTTGTCGTGAAAGCCGGGAAACAGGATCTGCAGCAGGTCGCGGCAGATCTCCCCTACGGCCCGCTTCGAGGGTGTGTTGAGCGAGTCGGTGATGTTCAATCCGCCCATCTTTTCATAGGAAGCGAGCAAGCTCACCACATACGGATCGAACGAATGATCCAAGATCGCCAAAGTCTGCTCATCGGGTTCGACCCGGCCTTCCGGATGACCATGGGTATCGCTCATCATGGCTCGTGGTGTTGGTTCCATGGGGCTTTCGCAAGGAGCAAGCCCATGCCGCACCAGTCGGTGATACCAGCGAACACCAAGCCACCTCCAACAAATGCGGACAGCCCGACGAATGCCGGATGAACCGCAAAGGACAGGATCACTCCCAGCAGGACCATGGCACCGGCACCGATGCGGACCTGCCGTTCCAAGCTGATGATGTTCCGTTCGCTCCGCTCGATCGGCAGCCCCGCCTGGATCCAGCCGAGGGTGCCACCTTCCACGACCACAGGTTGCTCATACCCCGCCTTCTTCAAAGCCTCCGCAGCTCTTGCCGCACGGGTGCCCGACCGGCATAGCAAGTAGATGGGCTCCTTCTTTGGCAGAGCAAGACGTTCGATCGACTCCGCGGATTCGAATTTATCCAGAGGCTCCAAGCGCGCCTCGCGCACGTGGATCTGGGCGTATTCCAGAGGGGTCCTCACGTCCAGGACAAGGGCATCAGGTTGGTCGTCCAACAGACGCTTGAGACCGGTTGGGGAAATGGTGGACATGGGGATCAACGGGTCGGGAGTTTCTTCAGGACATCGACGAGGAGATCGACCTCATCGTGCGTGTTGTAAAACGCGAGCGATGGACGGACGGTGGTCTCAAGGCCGAAGTGGCGTTGCGCAGGCAATGCGCAATGATGCCCCGCCCTTACCGCGATACCGTGCTGATCGAGATGTTGGGCGATCTTGTCGTTCGGAATGCCCGGGATCACGAAGGACAGCACGCTGGCCTTGTTGGCCGCAGGACCCGATCGGGCGCAGGCCGGGAACCGTTGACAGTGCCTCGGTGGCATATTCGAGCAACGAGTGCTCATAGGCCGCCAATGCCGGAATTCCCAAGGTCATCAGGTAATCGACGGCCGCGCCGAGCCCCACCACACCCGCGATGTCAGGAGTGCCCGCTTCGAATTTCTCCGGCACGCTCTGGTAGATCGTGCGCTCGAAGGTGACATCCTTGATCATGTGTCCCCCGCCCTGCCATGGCGGCATGGCCTCCAGCAGATGCCGCTTCGCATACAACGCGCCAATGCCGGTAGGCCCGAAGATCTTGTGCGCGGAGAAGACGAAGAAATCGGCATCCAGCGCGGTGACGTTGATCGGGATGTGCGGCGTCGATTGCGCGCCATCCACCACCACCGGCACACCATGGGCGTGCGCGATCTGGATGATCTGCTCCACCGGATTCACCGTTCCCAGCGCGTTCGAAACGTGGGTGACGGAGACTATCTTCGTCCGAGGATTCAGCAGCCGGACGAACTCTTCGAGAATCAGTTCCCCGCGGTCATTGATGGGCACCACCCGGATCATCGCACCGGTCTGCTGCGCGAGCAGCTGCCATGGCACGATGTTCGCGTGGTGCTCCAGTGTCGTCAGAATGATCTCATCACCCTCTCCGATGTTCTGGCGGCCGTAGCTGTTCGCGATCAGGTTGATCGCTTCCGTCGTGCCGCGCAGGAACACGATCTCGTGCTTGTCCGCGGCTCCCAGAAAACGCTGCACCTTCTCACGACCCGCTTCGAATAGCGCTGTCGAACGTTCCGCGAGCTGATGCGCCGCGCGGTGGATGTTCGAATTGTCCCGCGAGTAGAACGACGAGGTCGCATCGATCACCGCATTCGGCTTGTGCGTGGTGGCGGCATTGTCCAGCCACACCAGGGGCCGCCCGTTAACCCGCTGATGCAGCGCCGGAAAGTCCTTGCGGATGGCGCTGACATCGAAGGGGCTCAATCCCGCGACACCAGAAGCTGCGAGTTCCTCCGGCACCGGAGCCGAGAGATCCCGGACGCCTTGCAGGAAGTAGGACCGCGATTCATTGGCACCGGGAATAGCCACCGGCAATTCCGGCTCGGGCCGCCAATTCCGTTCCGCGGGCAGATCGCGTCCACGCGATTCCGCCACGTGACCGTGCAGGCCGTCCGCATACGATCGAGGTTCTCCGAACTCATACGAATCCGCCGAGCCGCTCTCGTGACCGCCGGAATCCGCATAGTCATCCGCTTCCTCAGGAGCAGCGCCCACCACAGTAGGATGTACCGGCGGCGCGGTCGATGAGGCAGCCGTTGGAAAGCCTCCGGACAATCCTGCATCCGGCTTCTCCACCACCGTCGTGCGGGAAACCGAAGGCAGCTCCGGAGCCTGCACCGGAGGTTGAAAGTCTTCGCGGAACAACTCATTGGCCAGACGACCGATCAGTTCCGTACCGAAGGGATCTCCCGGCACGGGACTGCCGAAACCCGGCAGATCAAGCCTTGGGATAGACATACTCGTGATAGTTCCCGATGAAGACATCATCCAGACGCGCGATCGCATCCTCGCCCAGCACGGCCACGGAGAAGTAGCGCGTCACCAGATGCGAGGCCAGCGAGCGCTCGTCGGTGCCCATGTAGCGCACGGAGAGACCGGGCTCGATCTCGCCGGTCACACCGGCCTTCTGCAGGCCGACGACACCGCGCTGGTTTTCGCCGACACGGACCAAGAGGAAGCTGGTCTTTCCGGATTCATCGACCGCGATCTTGCTGGTCGGAATGAGCGGAATACCGCGCCAAGTAATGAAGGGCGAGCCGAAGAGGGTCACGGTTGGCGGCGGCACGCCGCGGCGGGTGGCCTCCCGACCAAAGGCTGCAATCGCCTTCGGATTGGCAAGGAAGAAAGCGGGCTTCTTCCACACCTTCGCCAGCAGCTCGTCGAGGTCATCCGGCGTCGGCGGGCCACCACGGGTCTTGATCACCTGTTCGGGAGCTACCTCATGAAGCAGTCCGAACTGCGGATGATTCAGAAGTTCCCATTCCTCGCGTTCCTTCACGGCTTCCACCGTAAGGCGCACCTGCTCGCGGAGCTGGTCGATGGCATTGCTGTAGAGATCGGTGATGCGGGTGTGCGTGTGAAGTACGGTCTGGATCGGTACTCAGGTGGTGCTCGCGGGGATCCTCCTCATAGTCGACGAAGGTCGCGGGAAGCTTCGGCTCGCCATCATCGACGGTGAGCAGGTCGAGCGTCGGCGCGCCCTCCTTCTGCTTCACACGATTCACGCGATAGACACCGCCATCGACATCGACATAGGGTAGCAGCTTCAGCAACCACCGTGGTGTGATCTCATCCCACTGCGGCGGGGTGACGGTGGCGGTGGCGAGGTTGCGGGCGGATTGGGCACTCAGGCTCAAAGGAGCGGAGGATTGGGGCTGTGGACTCATAGAGAAAATGCAATCAATGGGGTGGAGACATGCGGGCACGGAGCCACGCGGAGGATAAACAAACGGGCGTGAAAACCCGGCGAACGGAAGCCGCACGGACAGCCGTCAGAAGCGGCAACAACAGCCCCACGACCTCGCTACGAGGGACCAGGCGGAAATGGACTTCACGGAATGAATGGGGAAAGGAGGGATGGGGTTGCGCGTGTTTCTTGAACCGCGGCCTCCCTCCGGTATTCCGGTCAGTCGGTCGTTTTTTCCATTCCAGCATCGCGCGAAAGCCGCGGATCATTGGACGGAACAGCGTCACGGAAGCGGATTTGTTGGACTCCGTCAAACCCAATCAACTTTGGCAGTGCACCCATGAATCCGAGCCACCCTTGAAAAACCTTTCGCAAAATCATTTGCCCGAGGGCTCCGGCGGGCTACATCCCCCGGCGTGACTTTCGATTTCGACA